>JBKBIT010000015.1:0-114064 GCA_046297455.1 Aliihoeflea sp. | reverse complement strand
CAGACGCCGCGCGGTTCGGGGCGGATCCTGGCGCTCGTGCCCAGCGTGGCAAGGGTGGGCATCACCCTTTGCGGCTTCATCCAGCTGCGCAGATGGCTCCTGGCATGCGCGATATCCATGCTTACCGGCATGATCTCGGAAAAGATCGTCTCGGCCTCCGGCTTGGAGAAATCGGCGGCAAGGGCGGCCACGATGTCGCGCTCGCGGCGATCGATCGTCTCCTTCAGCCGGGCGAGCGCCTGCCTGCGCTCGGCAAGCCCGAACTCGACCCGCCTTCTGGCTGTGTCGGCGCGCTGGCGGTCGAATGCGGTGGCGATCGGATCGTGCTGGTTCATGGGGTCCTCGCTGATGGCCGGCCGAACGCGCCAGCCATGGTTTTTTTTGAATTCGGAATGTCTCGCTTCAATCAGAAGAATTAGGCATGGCGAGCAATCTCTGCTAGGGAGCATCGGTTTTTTGCGACACCAAGGACGAAGTTGAAGGCATGCCTCCCTATCGCTCACGCACCACCACCCACGGACGCAACATGGCAGGCGCGCGCGGCCTCTGGCGCGCCACCGGCATGAAGGATGGCGATTTCGGCAAACCCATTATTGCCGTGGTCAATTCCTTCACCCAGTTCGTGCCCGGCCATGTTCACCTGAAGGATCTCGGCCAGCTGGTGGCGCGCGAGATCGAGGCCGCCGGCGGCGTGGCGAAGGAATTCAATACGATCGCTGTCGACGACGGCATCGCCATGGGCCATGACGGCATGCTCTATTCGCTGCCGTCGCGCGAGATCATTTCGGATTCCGTCGAGTACATGGTCAACGCCCATTGCGCCGACGCGATGGTCTGCATCTCCAATTGCGACAAGATCACCCCCGGCATGCTGTCGGCCGCCATGCGCCTCAACATTCCCGCGGTGTTCGTCTCCGGCGGCCCGATGGAAGCCGGCAAGGCGATCCTGCAGGGCCGCAAGGTCGCACTCGATCTGGTCGATGCCATGGTCGCGGCTGCCGACGACAATGTCTCCGACGAGGATGTCTCGGAGATCGAAAGGGCCGCCTGTCCGACCTGCGGCTCGTGCTCGGGCATGTTCACCGCCAATTCCATGAACTGCCTGACCGAGGCGCTCGGCCTGTCGCTGCCCGGCAACGGCTCGACGCTCGCCACCCACGCAGACCGCAAGCGCCTCTTCGTCGAGGCCGGTCACCTGATCGTCGATCTGGCCCAGCGTTATTACGAGCAGGACGACGAAAGCGTGCTGCCGCGTAACATCGCTTCCAAGGCCGCCTTCGAAAATGCGATGGCGCTCGACATTGCCATGGGCGGTTCGACCAACACGGTCCTGCACATCCTGGCCGCCGCCCATGAAGGCGAGATCGATTTCGCCATGGACGACATCGACCGGCTTTCTCGGCGCGTGCCCTGCCTGTCGAAGGTCGCGCCTGCCAAGTCCGACGTCCACATGGAAGACGTCCATCGCGCCGGCGGCATCATGCGCATTCTCGGCGAGCTCGACCGTGGCGGCCTGATCAACCGAGATTGCCCGACCGTTCATGCCGAGACGATCGGCCATGCGATCGACCGCTGGGACATCACCCGCACCAATTCGGAAAACGTACGCGAGTTCTTCAAGGCCGCTCCGGGTGGCGTGCGTACCACCCAGGCCTTCTCGCAGGCTTCGCGCTGGGACGACCTCGACACCGACGGCAAGGACGGCGTCATCCGCTCGGTCGAGCATGCCTTCTCGAAGGATGGCGGGCTCGCGGTCCTGAAGGGTAACATCGCGCTGGACGGCTGCATCGTGAAGACGGCCGGCGTCGACGAATCGATCCTGGTCTTCAGCGGTCCGGCCAAGGTCTATGAGAGCCAGGATGCGGCAGTGAAGGCTATCCTCTCCAACCATGTCGTCGCCGGCGACGTCGTTGTCATCCGCTACGAGGGTCCCAAGGGCGGACCCGGCATGCAGGAGATGCTCTATCCGACGAGCTATCTCAAGTCGAAGGGCCTCGGGAAGGCCTGTGCGCTGGTCACCGATGGCCGGTTCTCCGGCGGCACCTCGGGGCTGTCGATCGGCCATGCCTCGCCGGAGGCGGCCCAGGGCGGCGCCATCGGTCTGGTGCGCGATGGCGACATCATCGAGATCGACATTCCGAACCGCACCATCAATCTGGCCGTCGAGGCGGCGGAGCTGGAGCGCCGGCGCGCGGAACAGGATGCCAAGGGCTGGCAGCCTGCCGAGAAGCGCAAGCGCAACGTCACCACGGCGTTGAAGGCCTATGCGGCCTTCGCGGCTTCCGCCGACAAGGGCGCGGTGCGGCAACTGCCGGAATAGGGCAGGCCGCCGCTGCTCATCGCTCGCAGATCCTGCGCGGTCCCCGGTAGGGCTGGAACGTGCAGTCCGACGCGCGGAAGGAGCGGTACTGGCGGGCGCAGGCCTGCACGTTGCAGGTCCGGGCGGCAGGCTCCTGCCTGCCGCCGCGCTCCCTGCGCTGTTGCACCCTGGCCATCTCCCGCTGCGCACCGGGCGTGAGGATCTCCGTGCCGTTGGATCGGGGCTGGGACTGAGCTGCCGTCGGCTCGCCGATGTCGCACATGCGGCGCGGGCCGCTATAGGGCTGGTAGGTGCAATCGGACGCCCGGAAGGACCGGTACCTGCGCGAACAGGCCTGCACATCGCAGGCGGGGGCGGCCTGGGCAACCAGGTCAGGCATGTTCTCCTCGCTCTCCGTGTCCAGGCGATCTGCAGGCGTCGGCCGGTGATCGGAAGGATCTACCCCGTCAGGGAAAATCCGGTCGGCCTGTGAAACGAAAGCCTGCCAGATGGAGGCAGGCAGGCCGCCGCCGGTCACGTCGTTCATCGGCGTGCCGTCGTCGTTGCCGACCCAGACACCGACGACCCAGTTCTGGCTGAAGCCGACGAACCATGCGTCGCGGAAATTCTGGCTGGTTCCCGTCTTGCCAGCGGAAAAGCCATCGATGGCGGCTCGCCGGCCGGTGCCGTTCTCGACCACGAGGTTGAGCATCTCCACCATGCGGTCGCGGGGGTCTCCCAATTGCACCGTCCGCACGCGGGCGGGACCGACGCGCAGCGGGCGGCCGGTTTCCTCCGCCCTGAACGAAGCGATGCCCCACGGCTCTGTGGGTGCAATGCCGGAACGGATCGAGGCATAGGCGCCGGTCAGGTCGAGCAGCGAAACCTCCGACGTCCCGAGGGCCAGCGAGGGGGTCTCCATCAGGGGTGTATCGATGCCCAGTTCTCGCGCTGCCTCGGCAACCGCCTCGATGCCCACCGTCTCGGCAATGGAGACGGTCGCGGCATTAAGCGACCGCGCAAAGGCTTCCTCGACCGTCACCCGTCCGTGGTACTGGCGGCCGAAATTTTCGGGCGACCATCCCGCCACCTCCACCGGCTCGTCGATAACGAGATCCCGGGGATCGATGCCCGCCTTCATCGCCGCGTAGTAGACGAACAGCTTGAAGGTGGATCCGGGCTGTCGCATCGCCTGGACGGCGCGGTTGAAACTGCTGTCGGCGTAGTCGCGGCCACCCACCATCGCCAGGACGGCCCCGTCCGGCGACATCGCCACCAGCGCGGCCTGCGAGGCGCCTGCCTGTTCGCCGTCTTCATCCAGCGTAGAGCGCACAACCTCGGTCGCGATCTCCTGGAGTTCCGGAACGTGGGTTGTCTGGACCCGGATCGTGCCGCGATAGGGGCCGGCGATCTCGCGAGCTTCCTGCATGGCCCAGTCGGCAAACCAGTTACCGGACCGCTCCGGCGAAGGCGTACTGGCAATCGCCGTGGTGTCGAGTTCGACCGAATCGGCCTCCTCTTCGGTCAACCTGCCGTCGGCCAGCATGGCTTGGATCACCGTGCCGGCGCGTTGGCGCGCGCCTTCGGGGTTGCGTCGTGGATTAAGCACGGAGGGCGCACGGATGAGCCCTGCGAGAAGCGCGGAGTCAGCGAGCGTCAGGTCTTCGACATCCTTGTCGAAATAGACCAGCGCTGCGGCCCGCACGCCGGTGGCACCCGCGCCAAGATAGATACTGTTGAGATAGCGGGTGAGGATCTCATCCTTGCCGAGCCGCCACTCAAGCCAGAAGGCGACGGTCGCTTCCTGAATCTTGCGGCGCATCGTCCGCTCACGCTCCAGATAGAGCACCTTGACCAGTTGCTGGGTAATGGTGCTGCCGCCTTCGATCACTTGGCCTGCCCCGACATTGCGGATGATCGCACGGGCAATGCCCCGCAGGTCGATCCCGTAGTGCTGGTAGAAACGTCGATCTTCGATGGCGATGACGGCGTCGATCAGGTGGTCGGGATAGCGATCGAGTGAGGCGTGCGCGCCCTGGTAGGGACCGCTCTGCACCAGGGGATTGCCGCTTGCGTCTTCCAGCAGGGCCACCGGGGACAAGGTTCCCTCCGCAATCTGCTGCCAGGGCACGTCTCGAAGGGCCCACCACATTATTGCGCCGGCAGCAACGATCCAGATCATCAGCGCCACGGCAAGACCGGCCATCCATCGACCCGCGCCACTGCGCCGTGTTGGCGTGGGTTGTGCCGGTCCCCGCCGTTCGTCATCCGCCGCGGGGGCAGGGGCGGCCGGTCGACCGCGTCGAAAACTGCTCCGGAACGCACGTCCTGCGGCGGCAAGGCTGCCCAGCGTTTCGCGCGGCACCGCGCGGACGAAGCTCGACAGTGCCTGGCGGCTTTCGGAGAAGCCGGCATCCGGCTGGGTATCTTCCGGGTCCGAGGAAGCTAGGGACTGGTCTTCATCAAGCTGCGAGCCGATCCGGGCATCTTCCTGCCCGTTCTTGTTGTCTGCCATACTGCCTCTCCCGCGATGGCGGCCGTCCCTTGCCGACGTCGCAAGCGGGGAGCCGCTGGCGACGTTGTTCAAACGGGCAGGTGCCGTTCAGGTTCCAAGGGTGAAACGGATGTGGCTGGTAACGAGAAGGAACCAGGTTTGTAAGCAAGGCGGTTCCATGCTTCGGCATGGATGGGACTGACGCTGTTTGCGTTGGTGTTGAGGCCGTTCGGCGGTGCTCCACCGTCTGGCAAGGGATGAATGTCATTCTTCCTGTGCATCTGGCGCCTGAGTGATCTTCTCCCCAGGCGCCTGCACTCCTTTGTCATCTCTGCGATTGTGGCGCGCCCAAGCTCGTTCTAACCTGATCCTTCCAGGCGTGATCTGGGAAGACGCTTGAGGCTCCCGCTGCTGCGGGCAGGCGCGAAGGGGAGGGGGTATACGCGTTGAACCCTGCTGAATGGCTGGCCCGCACGGCCCGGCTGCACCCGCTGAACGACGCGCTGGCGCTCGGTGGACGCACCATCGCCGACTATCGTACCTTCGCCCGCCATGCGGCTTCGATTGGCGGCGGGTTGCGCGAACGGCTCGGCATCAGGCCGGGTGATCGCGTCGCGCTCTTCATGGGCAACCGAGCAGTCTATCTTCCGATGCTCTACGGCATCTGGTTCGTTGGTGCGGTTGCTGTCCCCATCAATGCAAAGCTGCATCCCCGCGAGGCGTCCTGGATTATCGAGAACGCCGGGGCGAGCGTCGTGTTCACCGAGAAATCACTGTCCGCGGGTCTCGGCGGTGTCGCGCCCGATTGTGTCAAGGCGATGATCGAGCCTGACAGCGATGATTTTGAGGCCCTGCTGGCTGCCGCGCCGATGGCGGCCCCCATCGCCATGGCAGGCGATGACGTGGCGTGGCTGTTCTATACGTCGGGTACGACGGGTCGGCCCAAGGGGGTTATGATCACCGCCCGCAATATCCAGACGATGGCACTGGCCTATTTCGCCGATGTCGATCAGGTCTATCCTGCTGACGCGGCCCTCTACGCTGCACCGCTTTCTCATGGCGCCGGGCTTTACAATTTCATGCATGTCATGCGGGGCGTGCGTCATGTCGTGCCCGAAAGCGGCGGCTTCGAACCGGAGGAAATCGCGCGGCTCGCGCGAACGATCGGCGACGTCTCGATGTTTGCCGCACCGACCATGGTTCGCCGACTGGTCGATCACGCCCGGAAGTCGGCGTGGGCGGGCGAGGGAATCCGAACCATCGTCTATGGCGGCGGTCCGATGTATCTCCCCGATATCATCGAGGCTGTGGATGTCATGGGTCCGCGCTTCGTGCAGATCTATGGTCAGGGTGAATCGCCGATGACGATCACGGCCTTGTCGCGCGATCGGGTTGCCGACCGCCTGCATCCGCGCTGGCGCGAACGGCTGGCTTCCGTCGGCACGGCGCAAAGCCCCATTGAGGTTCGGATTGCCGATGGTGAGGGACGTGCCCTGCCTGCCGGCGAGGCCGGCGAGATCCTGGCCCGTGGCGATGCGGTCATGCGCGGCTACTGGAACAACCCAGATGCCACGGCCGCCGCGCTGAAGGATGGCTGGCTGTGGACGGGCGACATCGGAACGATGGACGCGGACGGCTTCGTGACACTGCAGGACCGTTCCAAGGATGTCATCATCTCAGGCGGAACCAACATCTACCCGCGCGAGGTCGAGGAGGCGCTGCTCGCCCATCCCCGCGTGCGCGAGGTGTCGGTGGTCGGCGCTCCCAATGCGGAATGGGGAGAGGAGGTCGTGGCCTTCGTCGTGGCGGTCGGGGAGGGAAGGCTGGAGGATGAACTCGACGCGCACTGCCGTGAGCTGATCGCCCGCTTCAAGAGGCCGAAGCGCTATGTCTTTCTCGATGAACTGCCCAAGAATAATTACGGCAAGGTGCTCAAGACCGAACTCCGTGAGCATCTCAAGCCGGGCGGCGCAGCATCTTCTTCCTGAGGCGACGTGCCGCCTCGCGGGCAGCCCCTGCCGCCACCAGCGATAATCACGGCCATTTGTGGCCCGCAATCTTGTGATGTGAGCCGAGAGGCAGATTTTCGGTCTGCGGGCTTGCGAAAGAGAGCCTTTGCTGCATACATTGAGATAGGATCGGCGTGGAGGACGACTTCGGTCGAGTATGCCGTTATCCCGTTTATTGCATTGCGATAGCAGGAAGTCGGTCGATCCTTGAGGAGGAAATCTGTGATCTACGCTGCTGGTGAATTTGAGCCTGCTGTATACATTCGTGGCGGTTTTGGACTCTTTGTCTGCGGGATGATGCGGTCGTGAGCGTGCTCGAAGCAACAAAGGCCGTCGCCTCGTTGGCCGGCGCCATCGATTGCGATGTCCACCCGCCTTCGCCGCGCCGCGACGATCTCTTGCCCTATCTGGACGAATATTGGAGCGAGATATCCATCTCGCGCGAGGTCGATGTTCTGGAGCTCATGTCATTCCCCGAGCGGACCAAGCCCTATATGCGTCCCGACTGGAAGAGCATGGGCGATCCGTTGGAGGCGATGCAGAAGAACCTGCTCGACCCGCTCGACCTGCGACATGCCATCCTCAACGTGGTGTCGGGCGCGCACGCGATTTTCGATCCGTATCTTTCGGCGGCGATCTGCCGGGCGACGAATGACTGGCTCGCGGACAAATGGCTCGACCGCGATCCACGTTTGCGGGCCTCGATGCTTGTGCCTTTCCAGAATGCCGAAGCGGCAGTGGCGGAGATCGAACGGCGTGCGGACGACAAGCGCTTCGTGCAGGTGCTGACCGTTGTCGGCGGCGAATTGCCGGCCGGCCGGCGCATCTACTGGCCCATCTATGAGGCGGCGGCGCGGCACGGTCTGCCACTCGGTATCCATGCCGGTGGAACCTATCGCAATGCGCCGAGCCATAGCGGCTTCCACTCGTTCCTGATCGAGGATCACATTGCCCACACGCAAGGCTTTGCTACGCAGATGGCTAGCCTCATCGCCGAAGGGGTGTTCGTCAAATACCCGCAGCTCAAGGTGGTGGCGATCGAATCCGGCGTCACCTGGGTGCCGCCCTTGATGTGGCGCATGACCAAGGACTGGCGCGGATCGCGCATCGAGGTGCCGTGGATCAAGGAACAGCCGGCCGACATCATCCGCAAGCATCTCAGGGTGACAACCCAGCCGATGGACATTCCAGACGAGCCGGACGAGATGGAGAAGGCCTTGGCTCATTTGTTGAGCGACGAGATGCTTCTCTTCTCGACGGACTATCCGCATTGGCATTTCGAAGGTCTCGAGGCGCTGCCGGCCGGATTCCCGGAGGCGCTGCTCGAGAAAGTGTTGCGAACCAATGCCCTTTCAACCTACCCTCGGTTAGGAGGCTGACATGGAAGCTCCCGTCATCGAACGCCCGCAACAGGCTGACCAGCAGCTGGGAGTGGTGGATTGCGATGTCCATCCCGCCTTCAGCACGCCGACCGAACTCGCCAACTACCTGCCGGCACGATGGAAGGCGCATGTGCGGGACTATGCCGCCCGCTCCGGCAACCCGCTGCTCGGCACCTTGCCCTATCCCAGGATCTCGCCCGGCAACGGCATGCGCCGCGATTCATGGCCGCCTAATGGAGGCCCGCCGGCCTCCGACCTCGATTTCCTGCGCGAACAGCTGCTGGAAGAATGCAATATCGAGTTCGGCATATTGCAGCCGCTGGCGGCTGGCAGCATGGCGTTCAACCAGGAACTGGGCGCTGCCCTCTGCACCGCGATCAACGACTGGCAGCTCGATAAATGGGCCGAGCCCGAGCCGCGCCTTCGTGCCTCGATCTGCATTCCGCAGGAAGACGTGAAGGCTTCCATTGCCGAAATCGAAAGCCGGATCGGTGACAACCGTTTCGTTCAGATCGCGATGCCCCCGCGCACGCTGGAGCCTGCCGGGCGCAAGCGCTACTGGCCGATCTACGAGGTTGCGCAGCATTACGACCTGCCCATCGGTCTGCACACGGGGGCCTTTGGATACCGCCCGAACACGCCGGCGGGTTGGTCTTCCTTCTATATCGAGGAGCATTTCGCCGCGTCCAACAGTCTGCAGACCGTGATGGCCAGCATGATCATGGAGGGGGCTTTCGAGGCCTTTCCGAAACTCAAGATCGTGCTCGTCGAGGGCGGCTTTTCCTGGGTGCCCTCGCTCGGCTGGCGCATGGATCGGGAGTGGAAGCGCATGCGCGACGAGGTCCCGCATGTGAAGCTGCTGCCCAGCGAGTATATGCGCGAGAATTTCTGGTACACGACCCAGCCGATCGAGGAGCCGGAAAACAACCGCCACCTCTACGATATCTTGCGCTGGATCGGCACCGATCGGTTGATGTTCTCGACCGATTATCCGCACTGGGATTTCGACGACCCGCGCTACGCCTTCAAGGTGCCGCTTGAGCCGGCGGAGAAGTCGGCCATCTTCCGCGACAACGCCATTTCGCTGTTCAAGCTGTCATGAGCGCTCAAACGAATCCCGCCGGCCGAGGCCGCCAAAAAGGAAGGCACGTCGTCGCCCGTGTAGACGAGATCGCGGATGGCGCGTCCAAGTTGGTCCATGTCGAGGGCAGGGCCATCGCCCTGTTCAACGTGAAGGGCGAGTTCTTCGCCATCGCCAATCGCTGCCCTCACGAGGGCGCCGATCTGTGCAAGGGCAAGATCGTTGCCCTGATCGAATCGGATGAACCCGGCGTTGTGCGCCTGTCGCGACACGGCGAACTTGTGCGCTGTCCCTGGCATGGCTGGGAGTTCGATATCAGGACCGGGAAATCCTGGTGCGATCCCACCAGAACGCGCGTCAAGAGCTATGACGTGGCAGTGGAAAGCGGTGCCCGGCTTGTCGAAGGCCCCTATGAGGCCGAAGTCTACAAGGTCGCCGTCGAGGACCGGTACGTCGTCATCGAGGTATAGGGCCCGGTTCGTCTCAACAAGCAGCATGGCCGGCGTATCGCCGGTCAATATGTACACAATGTATCTCAGTGCCTCGGGGTGATTGGCAATCACGCCAGCGAAAGCTGCAGGTTGCGTTTCTGGATGTATACATTTCTGGGTTTTGTGGCTTGCGTGCCGTGGAGCTTCATGCGTTAATCGCCACTGGAGGATTTGTTCTTGTGCATCAGGGAGGAGCCGATGCAACAAGTTGGCGTTAGACCAACGTCGGCGAGCCGGGATGCCCTTCTGGACATCCAAGACCTGACACTCTCGCTGCGTGACGAGCTCGGCTGGGTCCAGGTCCTCAGCGGCGTTTCGCTGTCGGTGAAGCCTCAAGAAATACTCGGCGTTGTCGGCGAGAGCGGGTGCGGCAAGTCGATGACCGCACTGTCGATCCTGCGCCTCTTGTCACCCCGCACGTCCCGCCTCGGCGGCCGCATTCTTTTCGGCGGCAAGGATCTTATCGCGGCCAGCGAGCGCGAGATGACAGCGATCCGTGGCCGCCACATCAGCATGATCTTTCAGGAGCCGATGAGCGCGCTCGATCCCGTCTTCACAGTCGGTCACCAGATCGCGGAAACGGTACAGCGCCATTTCAAGCTCAGCACCAACGAGGCCAACGAGCGGGCCGTGGAGGCGCTGGACTCGGTGGGCATCGCGGGGCCTCGCCATGTCGCCTCGCTCTATCCGATGAGCCTTTCAGGTGGCATGCGCCAGCGCGTCATGATTGCGATGGCGCTGGTGTGCGAGCCGCGTCTTCTGATCGCCGACGAGCCGACCACGGCGCTGGACGTCACGATCCAGGCCCAGATCATGGACCTGCTGCTAGGGCTGGCCGACAAGACCGGCACCGCGATCATGTTCATCACCCACAATCTCGGTCTTGTCTCGCAGAGTTGCGACCGCATGATCACCATGTATGCCGGACAGGTGATCGAAGGCGGGCCGGTTGCCGAAACACTGCGCCAGCCTCGCCATCCCTACACGGCCGGCCTACTACACTCGATACCCGACGGCCTGCGCGAGCGCGGAACGTTGCACTCGATCGCGGGGCGGGTGCCATCTCTGCGCGCCATGCCCGAAGGCTGTCGTTTCGGTCCCCGATGCGGCCATGCCGTTCGGGTCTGCGAACAACCTCCGGCACTGGAACTGGTCGACCTGCACGAAATCCGTTGCCACCGCTGGAAGGAGCTCGAACTCAAGGGAGCGCCGGCTTGACAGAAACTCGTCCTGCCGTCGCTGTCGACGATCTGCACGTCACCTTCGGCCGCAAACGTGGCAGCGTGCGCATCCGCGCTGTCGATGGGGTCAGTTTCGACGTTCCGCGCGGCGAGATCTTCGGGGTCATCGGCGAATCCGGATCGGGGAAGTCGACGCTTGGTCGCTGCATCGTGGGATTGATCGAGCCGTCGTCCGGAACGGTCCGGCACGGCGACATCGATCCATTTGCGATGCCGCGGCATGCCTTCAACGAACATCGGCGCAAGTATCAGATCATTGCGCAAGACCCCAACGCGGCCTTCAATCCGCGCATGACGATGCTGCAAAGCGTCTGCGAGCCGCTCGAGATCGCCGGTATCGGTTCGCGCGCGGAGCGTCGGGAACGCGCTCTCGAGATGCTGAACCGCGTGGCGCTGGCACCCGAACTGGCCAATCGCTATCCGCACGAGCTTTCGGGCGGACAGAAGCAACGGGCCAACATTGCGCGGGCCCTTGTTCTCGACCCCACGGTTCTCGTCTGCGACGAGGTCGTTGCCGCGCTTGATGTGTCGATCCAGGCGGGCATGCTGAACCTGTTCTGGAAGCTGCGGCAGGAATTCGACCTGACCTATGTCTTCATCAGCCATGATCTGCGGGTCGTGGGTCACATCAGCGATCGCATCGCGGTCATGTATTTCGGCAAGATCGTCGAGGTTGGCCCTGCTCGGGAGGTCCTGCAAAAGCCTCTGCACCCCTATACCGAGGCGCTGCATTCGGCCGAGCCGGAGATTTCGGTCGCACCTGCCGACGCGCGACAACGCATCGTTCTCGAAGGCGAGATTCCCAGCGCCATCGCTCCCCCGAGCGGATGCCGCTTTCATACACGCTGTCCCATGGCGGTGGATCGCTGCCGGTCGGAGGAACCGGCCTGGCGCGAACTCATCCCGGGCCGGCATGTTGCCTGTCATTTTGCCGAGGACATGCTGCGGCGGTCTGGCGGCGTACAACGGAGCAAGGAAGAGGTCTCGGCGGCCGAGTAGTCGAAACCACGAAAACGGGCCGCAAGAGCCCGACCATAAATGTAGGAGGAGTGAAGATGAACAGACTGATCGTTCCGAAGACGCGTGGACTGAGTCGCCGTTCGATGCTCAAGGGTACGGCTGCGCTCGGAGGCGCACTCCTGCTGCCAGCCCAGGTGCGGGCCCAGAGCAGCGAACCCACACGCGGGGGCACGCTGCGGGCAGTGGTGCCTTTCAACCCTGCCGCGCTCGACCCGCTGACCGGGCGCAACAACCCCGACTTCAACACGCTCTACCTGATGTTCGATGCACTGATCGGCTTTGATCCTGAGACGCTCGAATATGAGCCGATGCTGGCAACGTCTTGGGAGTTCACCGATTCCACGACGCTTGTTCTGCAGCTTCGCGAGGGTGTCGAGTTCCATGACGGCGAACCTTTCAATGCTGACGCCGTGGTGTTCCACATTCAGCGCGGCATCGATTCGGAACGCTCGAACGTGCGCTCCGATCTTGCCGTTGTCGAAACGGTCGAGGCGACTGGTCCCTACGAGGTCTCGATCCGGCTGAAGCGCCCCGATGCAACCATGCTGGCGGTATTGACCGATCGTGCCGGCTGTATCGTCTCGCCCGCGTCCGTGCAGGCGGCGGAAGATGGCAACGTGGATCGCAACCCTGTCGGTACCGGGCCGTTCAAATTCGTCGAATGGCGCGACAACGATCTTATCCGGGTCGAGAAGAACACGAACTACTGGGGTGACGAGCCCTATCTCGATGGCGTCGACATGCGCATCATCAACGAGCTCAACACGGCGGTGCGCGCGGTGATCGCAGGCGAAGCCGACCTCGTCACGAATGTCACCCCGCAGCAGATGGCCGTTGCACAGAGAGACCCGAACGTGGTGTCGGAGGCCGCGCCCTCCCTGATCTACTACAGCGCCTTCATGAACTACGCCGAAGGACCGATGCAGGATGTGCGCGTGCGTCAGGCGATGAACTGGGCACTGGACAGGCAGGTGCTGAACCAGGTTCTGTGGGGCGGCGTCGGCGGAGGACATTGTTCGATGTTCCCGACCGGGTTCTGGGCCAACGATCCGGAGACCGAGAACTACTACACCCACGATCCCGACCGCGCGCGTTCCCTTTTGGCCGAAGCAGGGTTGTCAAACGGCGTCGAGATCGAGACCTGGACCTGGCCGGATCAGGCCGCGGTGCAGCGGCAGGAGGTCATCAGCGCCCAGTTGGAGGAAGCCGGCATTCGGCTGCGTGTCACGCCGGTGCCGCCGGCACAGGCAATGCAGAACCTGCTCACCGAAAGGCGCGGGCATATGCTGCTGACCCCGACCGGAGGTCTGCCAGACCCTGCCACTGCCTATGACCGACAGTTTTCAGCCACTGCCTTCCGCAATCCAGGGAAGATCGAACTCGATGGGTATCGGCCGCTGATGGATGGCGCGCTGGAAAACTTCGAACAGGCGGACCGTCAACGGTACCTGTTCGAACTTCAGCGTTTCGTGCTCGAGAACGCGCTGCACCTGCCGCAATTCGTTGCAGCCTCGATCATCGTCAGGTCGCCCAAGGTTCACGGCTTTGCCATGGGCCTGCCGCAACGTCCGCGGTTCCACAAGGTGTGGCTGGAAGCCTAGCGCCCATGCGCTACCCCCGTTCCCGTTCCCGTTCGGGGACGCGGTTAGCGACGAAGGTGGATCGCGAAGGGCGGCGTCGCCCGTCCTTCGCCGAAGACCGAGGCGGAAATGCCTCGTCCTATCGCAATTCTTGTAGGCCCGATTTGCAGGGCCGCACAAAACTGACTGGAGCTTGACCGGATGCAGGGTGTGCCAGGGATGATCGCACGAAGACTCGTGCAACTCCTGCCCGTGATGGTCGTATCGACCTTCGTGGTGTTCTCGCTCGTCTATCTGATGCCTGGCGATCCGGCCATTGCGATTGCCGGCGAGTACGCTTCCGACGAACGTATTGCCGAGATCCGGGCCATCTACGGCTTCGACCGGCCGATGATCCTCCAGTATTTCACCTGGCTCGGCAATGTCGTGACCGGTGACCTTGGGCGCTCACTGTTTTCCTATGAGCAGGTGTCGCGCCTCATCATCGACCGCATGCCGCATACGCTTCTGCTGGTGCTTTACGCCCTGGTTATAGGTGCCCTGATCGGCATTCCGTTCGGCATTCTCGCCGCGACGCGCCAGGGCACCACCCTCGACAAGGTCATTACCAGCATCGCCTCGCTTGGCGTGGCTGTGCCCAATTTCTGGCTCGGCATCATCCTGGTGGCGACCTTCGCGCTCAGCCTGAGATGGTTTCCTGCCACCGGCGCCACCTCCATCTTCGAGGACCCCGGTCGGGCCATCTATTTCATGACACTGCCTGCACTGGCGCTTTCGACCAGCGTCATTGCGGTTCTGGCACGCCAGGTGCGCAGTGCGCTGCTGGAGGTGCTCAACTCGCAGCATATCCGAACGCTGCGCGCCAAGGGGCTTAGCTCCGGCTCAATTCTGTGGAAGCATGGACTGCGCAATGTCGCCGCCACCATGCTGACCATCACCGGGCTGCAGGTGAACCAGCTGTTTTCCGGCGCGGTCATTCTCGAAGCCGTCTTCGCCATACCGGGGCTTGGGAGCCTGATCACCTATTCCGCTCTCAACAAGGATTTCCCGATCGTTCAGGGGGTTGCGCTCGCGCTGGTCGTGTTCGTTATCCTGGTGAACCTGCTGGTCGACGTGCTCAACGCCATCCTCGATCCAAGAGTGGCGGCGTCGACATGAGCGATACCCAAATGACCTCGGCCCAGACTCCCACGCGGCGCCCCGCCACGGCGCGCGAAGGTTTGCCGCCGCCGATCCGCTTCAACCTCTGGACCTGGATGCGCTCGGACAAGCGGGCTGCGATCAGCCTTGCCTATCTTTCGCTGCTGCTGTTTTGCGCGGTCCTGGCACCCGTCATCGCACCCTACGCTCCCAACCAGCAGAACCTTATGAACATGCTGGCTCCGCCGAGCTGGGAGCACTGGCTGGGAACCGACGACCTCGGCCGTGACACGTTGAGCCGCCTGATCTACGGCTCCTACAACGCGCTTTACGCGGCTTTCCTCGCCGTGGGGATCGCGGTTGTGATCGGCGTACCCGTAGGTGTCTTCATCGGCTTCGTCGGCGGATGGATCGACGAGGTGGTGAGCCGTGTCATCGACGGCGTGCTGGCCTTCCCACCGCTGGTCCTCGCCGTCGCCGTGACGGGGGCTTTGGGCATCGGGTTGACCAATGCCATGATCGCTGTCGGCCTGGCCTTTGCGCCCGTGCTGGCGCGAACCATGCGCGCGCAGACGCTGGTGGTGAAGAACGCGCTTTACGTGGAAGCGGCGACCGGATTCGGCGCGTCACGACCGCATCTGATCACGCGCCATATCCTGCCGAACGCGATCCAGCCGGTCATCGTCGAGGTGACGCTCATGCTGGCGGTCGCCCTGCTGGCGGAAGCCGGGCTCAGCTTCCTGTCGCTCGGCGTGCAGCCGCCTGAGGCGAGCTGGGGCGGCATGCTGGCGCGTGCCTATCACTATGTCGAGATGGCGCCGGCACAGATGTACGCGCCAGGCTTTGCCATCCTCTTCACCGCTCTTGCCTTCAACACGCTTGGCGAGTCGATGCGGGTGCTGCTCGACCCGACAATGAAGCGGCGATAAGTCCAGGAATGAACACACAGACGGTAGACCGGAGACAGGCATGACCAACGACGCGCCCAAGGTCGTAGAAATCCGCAGGAGCGAGGATCGCTTCCTCGGGTCAGATATTTTCGAACATGGGAGCAGGGTCTTCCCGCCGCGCAACGGCACTGGCGAGCATGAAGAGCCGGCGCGCAAGATACCTGTCTATCATGAATGCGATGTCCTGGTAGTCGGGGGAGGACCTGCTGGTACCGCAGCGGCACTGACGGCCGCGCGCACCGGTGCCGATGTCGTGGTTCTGGAACGCTACAACCATCTGGGCGGCCTCTCGACCGGTGGCGTGGTGATCTGGATCGACCGGATGACTGATTGGGAGGGCAGGCCGGTCATCCAGGGCTTTGCAAATGACGTGTTCTCCCGCATGCCGCGCGAGGGCGTGGCCGGTCCCGCTCGGGAGGATTGGGGATCGCGCGATCCGGCCAAGGCCAAACACTGGTCGCTGCGTACCTCCGCCTTCCACGGGATCGTGACCTGGGCGCCGACACTCGATCCGGAGCGGTTGAAGCTTCTGTCGCAGGAAATCCTGATCGAGGCCGGCGTGCGCATCGTGCTCCATTCGTGGATGGCACTGCCCATCGTCGAGGAGGGCACGGTCAAGGGCGTGATCTTCGAAAGCAAGGAAGGCCGGATGGCCCTCAAAGCGAAGGTCGTGGTCGATTGCACCGGCGACGGCGACGTGTTCGCACGCGCCGGTGCCGGCTTCGACATGGATATCGAGGAAGGTGACGTCCACCACAGCATGAATACCGGCTTCATGATCGGCGGTGTCGACATGGACCGCTGGCTGGAATTTCGTGGCGGCCAGCCTGAGCAGTTCGCACAGTTGACGCAGCGCGGGCGTGACGAGCTTCGCTTCTTCCAGACGCCCTATGTCTCCTGGCGCAACGATATCGCGCTGTTTCTGGGGCCGCGCCAGTCTGGCCTGTCAGCGCTTCATATCGACGACATCACCGAGACGGAAATCCGCTCCCATCGCTTCATGCAGATGCATTGCGAGTTCTTCCGCCGGCACGCACCTGGCTTCGAGAACGCCTATATGCTGCTCAGCGCGCCGCAGCTTGGCGTTCGTCACACGCGCCGTCTTGCTGGCGTGGGGCGTATCGAACGCTCGCAATGGAAAAGTGGCGAGGCATTGGCAGACGAGGTCGGCGTCAGTCCCTCGCCGTCGCCGAAATTCCCGGTCATCTCGGTACCCTATGGCTGCCTCGTGCCGGTGCGGCTCGACGGGTTGCTGGCCGCCGGCCGGCATATCTCCTGCGACGCCAATTCCCACGGATTCATGCGCGAGATCCCGCAATGCTGGCTGACGGGGCAGGCCGCCGGTGCTGCTGCCGGTATCGCTGCCAACCGGGGCGTCCAGCCGCGCGCGGTTGATGTCAGTGAATTGCAGGCGACGCTGCGCGCGCAAGGTGTCTTCCTTCAGAAGGAGCCGGCCGAGCAGGCGCGTGCCGCCGGCGCGCGGTAGCAAAATCCATAAATTGATTTATTGATTGCAGCGCGATCGGATGTGCCGTTGCCTCGTCGACGGTTCATTGTATCTGGTTTGAGGAAACGGTGCGTTGCAATCCAATGAGACTTGCCCGAGCAAGGCCAGCAGCATGACGTACCCGCATATGACGTTGTGGCCAAGCAGAGGCCGAGCATGATCGATATCGTCCTGCTCATCCTGCCGATCTTCCTGCTGATCGGCATCGGGTTCATCGCCTTGCGGACAGGGATGGTGACCGGCGCGCAGAATGCCGGGCTTGCCGCCTTCGTGCTCAATTTCGCGCTGCCTGCGGTGATCATTCTGGGGTTTTCACGTCCCGAAATGATGGCTGAGTTCAATCCGGGCTACGTGTTCGCCTATGGTGGCGGATCGCTCGTGGCCTTCCTTGGCACCTTCGCCATCCTGAAGGTCGCGCTTCGCCGTTCGCTGGCACGCGCGGCCATCGGCGCCATGGGCGGTTCCGCCTCCAACAGCGGCTTCATTGGCTATCCGGTGACTGCGCTCGTGATCGGGCCGACCGCGATGATCGCGCTTCCCTTCACCATGCTGGTGGAGAACCTGCTGATCATCCCCCTCGCGCTCGCGCTCGCCGAATTCGGCACAAGCAAGGAGACTTCGCTGGCGCGCGTGCTTCGTCAGACGGTCGTCCGGTTGTCCCGGATGCCAATCCTGATCGCGGTTGTCGTCGGCTCCGCGCTCGCGCTGAGTGGTGTGTCGCTGCCGGGCCCCGCCCTGTCTACGCTGGAACTGCTGGCGGCGGCGTCGGCACCGTGCGCGCTGATCGCTGTTGGCGGCATCATCGCGGAACTGAAGCGCGGCGACGTGTCGGGCGATGCCCTCTGGGTCGCCGCCGGCAAACTCGTCCTGCATCCGGCGGCCGTGACCGCCTTCATGGTTGCGACGCCGGGAATTCCGGCTGAACTCATGGCAGCCGGGATCCTGTTTTCCTGTGTATCGATGATCACCATCTACCCGCTTCTGGCCGGGCGCTTCGGCGAGGGAAAGATGGGCGCAGCTGCACTTGTCGTCGCGACTGTCGTGGGTCTGGCGACACTTGCAGTGGTTATTTCGCTGCTACTTCTGGGGCCGCTGGCGTCGCCGGGCTAACCCGACGACGCGATTGCTCGTCCCTGCGGCCCGCGGGCTCAGTTGCGGTAGCGGTCCGCCCACTCGATGCTGGCCTTGATGCCGCCCAGCGGGAAAATGTGGAGCTTCTTGATCAGGCTGTCGGGATTGGCCGCCATGTGGTCAGCAAGCCCCTCGGCGACTTCCGTCGGCTCATAGGGCAGCATGAGCTTGGTCAGATCCATGGCCCGCTTCTGCAGTACCTTCAGCGAGGGGCCGACACCGCAAGCCATCGCGAACTTGATCATCGTCTGCAACTTGGCCGGTCCGGCTATACCAACATGGATCGGCAATTTCACGCCGGCGGCCTGAATACGGTTTGCCCAATCGATGATTGGCTGTGCCTGGAACACGAACTGCGTGACGATCGCCATCTCGGCATCGGTATGCTCCGAGAAACCCTGCTTCCAGACCAGCGCTTCATCGACAGCACGGGTCGAGCCATCGGGGTCGATGTCCTTGTTGCCCTCGGGATGACCGGCGACATGAAGCCGCTTGAATCCGTGCTTGTCGAACAGACCCGTCTCCATCAGGTCGATGGAGCTTGTGAGCTCGCCCACCGGCTTTGCCACGCCGCCTGCAAGAAGAAGCGCCTGCTCGACGCCAGCTTCTTCGCGATATCTGAGGATCCAGTCCTCCAGCTGCGCACGATCCTTGATGATGCGCGCCGGGAAATGCGGCATCACCGACATGCCCTCGGCTGACAGCCGGCGAGCCGTGTCTACCATGTCCTCAATCGGCGTACCTTCAATATGGGCGATGTATACACGCGTTCCGCCGGGTAGAAGGTCGGAGAAGCTTTCGACCTTGGCGGCTGTCCTTGGCATCACCTCAAGGGAGAAGCCTTCAAGCGCTTCTGAGAGCGTTGCAGAAGAAGGTTCTTCACGGGTGCCCCCGCGATCGAGAAAGCCGAGAAGCGCCATAATGTATACCTCCACTAGAGAGATGGGATGTATACAATAATGAACGTATCATCAAGGCGAAAAGTTCACCTGCTAAGTGGTTGCGCGACGCTTTGTGCCCAGGCGCGGCTGCAAGATGCCGTCCTCGGGCTGGTGGGGCAGGGGGTAAGATCGTAGACGCAGGCCGGGACGCATCCCATGCCAAGGCCGTCGCTTAGGCGACAGCCATCGTCATTGCGGATATCTGTTCAATGATGCCGCGATCTTCGTCATCGTTCATCTGTTCGAGGTTGCGCAGCGCGCTGCGTGCGTGTTCCCGAGCGATGAACTCCGCCCGAAGGCTGGCGCGGGCCTCGATTGCTTCGATCAGGTTGACATGCTGGTCCTGTGCGACCAGCAGCGAGCGCCCGTAGCGCTCCATCCTCGAACTGAGGAAGGCCGAGGGAGACGCAAAAGGCAGTCGACCGACGCGTTCCAGCTCTCGCTGGACCGTCTCGCTGCCTGCCAGTCGGGCCAGGAGGCCATGGAAGGTTGCGTTGTGCTCGGCATAGGCGGCGAAATCGACATCGCCCTCTGGAGAAAAACAGGCGTCCAGTTGCCTGGCTGCTTCCTTCATGCCGGCCATGATATCGGGGCAGTAACCTCTCTCGGCAGCCAGACGCGCAGCCATGCCTTCCAAGAGGCCACGAAGCTCTATGGCGTCAACTACGTCGCCAATGCCGAACTTGCGGACCACGAAGCCGCTGCGCACGCGCTCGATCAAGCCTTCTTCGGCAAGCCTAGACATCGCCTCGCGCACAGGCGTGCGGGAGATTTCGAGCATATCCGCAACGGCTACTTCGAACAGACGCGTTCCGGCAGCCAGCTTGCCGCTCAGGATCTGCTTGCGCAACTCGATCAAGGCGCGCATCGCATGCGTCTGGTTTGTTGTGTCCCCCATCGGTGCCGGTCTCCGCTTTGTTCGGCTTTTCGTGCCCGGTCTTTCGCTCATATTGTGCCCAGCGGGGCGCTGCAAGCCGGAACGAAGTCTACCGACCTGCCTTTCGTGCCTGTCATCGGTCGTTAGGTTTCATCCGGCCATGTCGAAGAAGGCGCGAACCAGCTTTCCGCCGGCGCGTTCCTTGAGACAGATCATGGCTTCTTCCATCAGCATGACCGGTCCCTTGATTTCGATGGGCACCAGGCGTGGATCATCGCCGAATTCGGCCCGCGATACGAAGCCGATGCCCGCACCCGACGCCACGATTTCCCTCACTGCCTCGCGTCCTTCGGCCTCGATAGCAGGCAGCAGCACCACGCCGGCCTCGGTGGCGCCTTCTTCGAGCTTCTTTCGTGTCTTGGAGCCTGTTTCACGCAGCACCAGCGGAAAGCGCAGAAGTTCCTGGAAGCTCATGCTGTTCAGCCGCGCTGCCGGGTGTCCCCGTGCAGCAAAGGCAATGATCGGTGTCGAGTTCAGCCTGACGACCTCGAATTCCCGTCCTTCGGGCACCTCGCCCAGAACCCCGATATCCGCCTCGTAGCTGTGCAGGTTGGCGACCACGCTTTCGGTGTTGCCTGCCCTGACCGAGACGCGAACACCCGGGTGCTTTTCACGAAAGGCAGCCAGGATGGCGAGCAGGTGATGAGCAGCGTCGGCCACAATGCGCAGATGGCCGGCGCGCAGGGCGCGCGATTCCGAGAGGAGTTCCAGGGCCTGCTGTTCGGTGTCGAAGAGTTTGCGCGTGATCTCCAGCAGCCGCTCGCCCGCGAGCGTCAGCCGTACCTGCCGGCGCTGCCGGTCGAACAGCAGGATGTCGTATTCCTCTTCGAGCTTGCGCACCTGGTCGGAGATGGCCGGTTGGGTGAGGTGCAACTGCTCCGCCGCTCGCGAGAAGCCGCCATGGATGGCGACATGGTGGAAGGCGCGAAGCTGAACGTATCTCATCACCATTACTCCTGGATCGCGGAACTATAGATCAGGCTTATGAGAAAATTCAATTTAACGATTTTTCAAATGTCTCCACTTGGGGAAGTATCGGGTCGAAACGGAACCCTTCCCATGAACGCGCCGCTCTCGCCGTCAGCCGAAATCTTCTCACCGCCCGCACTGGGAGAGCCCTATCTCTTGACGCCGGGACCGCTGACCACGGCCCTGTCCGTCAAGCAGGCCATGCTGCGCGACTGGGGCTCATGGGACGGCGATTTCCGCTCGATGACTGCCGAACTCCGCCGTCGCCTGCTCGAACTGGCCGGTGCCGCCGCCGGGGACTTCGAGTGCGTTCCGCTGCAGGGCAGCGGCACTTTCGCGGTAGAGGCGATGCTCGGTTCGTTCGTGCCGAAGGACGGCAAAGTGCTGGTGCTGGCAAATGGCGCCTATGGTCTGCGGGCCGCGCAAACGCTTGCCTGTCTGGGTCGCGAACACGTCGTGCTCGACAAGGGCGACTACCTGCCGCCGCGCGGGGCGGAGGTCGGCGAGCTGCTGGATGCAGATCCCGACATCACCCATGTCGTTGTCGTGCACTGCGAAACAAGCTCGGGCATCCTCAATCCCGTGGCCGAGATTTCCGAGGCCGTCTACGCTCGCGGTCGCAAGCTTCTGGTCGATTCCATGAGCGCGTTCGGCGCAATACCTCTCGAGGTGACCAAAATCCGCTTCGAGGCCATGGTGTCCTCGGCCAACAAGTGCATCGAGGGCGTGCCGGGCTTCGGCTTTGTCATCGCGAGGCGGAGCGAACTGGAGGCCGCCAAGGGGCGCAGCCATTCGCTCAGCCTCGATGTGTTTGCGCAGTGGGACTACATGGAGAAGACCGGGCAGTGGCGCTTCACGCCGCCGACACATGCCATAGCCGCTTTCATGGAAGCGCTGCGGCTGCATGCCGACGAGGGCGGCGTGGCCGGGCGTGGCGGGCGCTATGCCCGCAATCGCGAGGTGTTGGTGGAAGGCATGAGGGGACTGGGCTTCGAGACCCTGCTCTCCGACAGCTGGCTTTCGCCGATCATCGTAACCTTCTTCAACCCGGCCGATCCAGCTTTCCGTTTCGATGCCTTCTACGAGGCAATGAAGAAGCGCGGCTTCATCATCTATCCCGGCAAGCTGACGGTGGTCGACAGTTTCCGTGTCGGTTGTATCGGACACATGGACGAGCATGTCATGCGCCGCGTGGTCGAGGCAGCGAGGCAGTCGCTAGAGGAAATGGGAGTCGCATCGGCCACACCGCCGGCCGATGCGATGCAGGAACGCGCCAGGCTGGCTGCCTGAGACGTACGAAGGACAAGGATGAACAAGATTTCCAGCGTCGACGTGAATGTGAACGATCGTACCTATCGCTGGCCCGGCGTACCGGCGGTAGCGATCTGTCTCGATGGTTGCGAGCCGGCCTATCTGGAGGAGGCGCTGAAGGCGGGGCACATGCCGACTCTGGAGCGCATTTTGGCTCGAGGGACGTCGCGCACCGCACACAGCGTCATTCCCAGCTTCACCAATCCCAACAATCTGTCGATTGCGACCGGCCGTCCGCCCTCGGTTCATGGCATTTGCGGCAACTATCTCTATGAACCGGAGACCGGCCGCGAGGTGATGATGAACGATGCGCGCTTCCTGCGTGCGCCGACCATCTTCAAGGCCTTCTTCGACGCCGGCGCAAAGGTTGCGGTGGTCACGGCCAAGGACAAGCTGCGGGCGCTGCTTGGCCACGGACTTAGTTTCGATCAGGACAGGGCCGTGTGCTTCTCGTCCGAGAAGTCCGACCAGACCACCGAGGCCGAGAACGGCATCGAAAACGCTTCGGCCTGGCTCGGCCGTCCGGTCCCAGAAGTCTATTCTGCCGAGCTTTCCGAATTCGTCTTCGCCGCTGGCGTCAAGCTGCTCAAGGAGTTCCGGCCTGACGTCATGTATCTGACAACGACCGACTATATCCAGCACAAGCACGCGCCCGGCGATCCTGTCGCCAATGCGTTCCATGCCATGTTCGACCGCTATCTTGGGGAACTCGACGCGCTGGGTGCGGCGATTGTCATCACTGCCGATCACGGCATGAAGCCGAAGCACAAGGCAAATGGCGAGCCGGATGTGGTCTATGTTCAGGATCTGCTCGATGACTGGCTGGGCGAAGCCGCCGCCAGGGTGATCCTGCCAATCACCGATCCCTATGTCGTCCACCATGGAGCCCTCGGCTCCTTTGCCACCGCCTATCTGCCGGAGGATGCCGATCGCCAGGACCTGATCGAGAGGCTGCGCGCGATCGAAGGCATTGACGTGGTGCTCACGCGTGAGGAGGCCTGCGAGCGTTTCGAGCTGCCAGGCGACCGTATCGGCGACATCGTCATGGTGTCTTCGGAAAACAAGACGATCGGCACAAGTGCGGACCGGCACGATCTCGCAGCGCTCAAGGAGCCGCTGCGTTCGCATGGCGGCCTGACGGAGCAGGCGGTGCCCTTCATCGTCAATCGGCCGATGCCGGATCTGCCGGACGCGCCAGATTTGCGCAATTTCGACGCCTTCTACTATGCCACCATGGCCGCGGCGCGGGGTTGAGGATGGGCAGGCCGGAAACAGGGCTGACCGTGAGGCACGAACCGATGCGCATCGCGGGGCGCAAGGTGGATGCCGATGGCGTCATCGAGGTGCGGTATCCTTGGAACAATGCCGTGGTGGGGACCGTGCCGGCCGGGCAGGCGGTGCATGCGCGCGAAGCCTTCGACATTGCGGCCTCCTTTCGGTCGACGCTGACGCGCTACGATCGCCAGCGGATCCTGCTCAAGGCGGCGGAACTGCTGGACGCGCGAAAGGAGGCGATCTCCGATCTCGTGACGCTGGAACTGGGCATCTCCAAGCAGGACTCGCTTTATGAAGTCGGCCGCGCCTTCGATGTCTTCACGCTGGCCGGCCAGCTGTGCCTGCACGATGATGGCGAGATATTCTCCTGCGATCTGACCCCCCACGGCAAGGCCCGCAAGATCTTCACGCTGCGCGAGCCGCTGACCGCGATTTCGGCAATCACGCCCTTCAACCACCCGCTCAACATGGTGGCCCACAAGGTGGCGCCGGCGATTGCCACCAACAACTGCATCGTCGTGAAGCCGACCGAACTGACGCCAATGACGGCCCTGATCCTGGCCGACATCCTCTATGAAGCGGGTCTGCCACCGGAGATGCTCTCGGTGGTGACTGGCTGGCCGGCCGATATCGGCGAGGAAATGATCGTCAACCAGCATGCCGAGCTGATCACATTCACCGGTGGCGTGGCTACCGGCAAGCTGATCGCCGCAACGGCGGGTTACAGGCGCCAGGTGCTTGAACTGGGCGGCAATGACCCGCTGATCGTACTGGACGATCTGTCCGACGAGGATCTTGCCAGGGCCGCTGACCTTGCCGTTGCAGGCGCGACGAAGAATTCGGGCCAGCGCTGCACGGCCGTGAAGCGCATCATGGTGCAGGAAAGGGTGGCCGACAGGTTCGTGCCACTGGTTCTGGAACGGGCGAAGAAGCTTCGCTTTGGCGATCCGATGGACCGCGCGACGGAACTGGGAACGGTTGTCGACGAGAGAGCCGCGAGGCTTTTCGAAGCGCGGGTGGAGCGAGCGGCGGAAGCCGGCGGAGACGTGCTCTACAATCCGGGACGCCAGGGAGCATTGCTGCCGCCCATCGTCATCGACAATGTGCCCCACTCCGCAGAACTAGTGGTGGAGGAGACCTTCGGCCCGGTGATCCCCATCCTGCGGGTTGCGGGCAGCGACGATGACATGATCCCGCTTTCCAATTCGACGGCCTTTGGACTGTCTTCAGGTGTCTGCACCAACGATTTCCGGCGGATGCAGAAATACATCTCCGGCCTGAGGGTCGGAACGGTCAACATATGGGAGGTGCCCGGCTACCGGATCGAGATGTCGCCGTTTGGCGGCATCAAGGATTCCGGCAATGGCTACAAGGAAGGCGTCATCGAGGCGATGAAGAGCTATACCAATGTCAAAACCTTCTCGCTGCCCTGGACGTGACCAGATAGGAAACGATTTGGTCTTGCCGCTGGTTTCCGCGGCAGCGACCTCCTCTTGCAGTCAGCCTGTACTTCATCCACAACCGGCAGGTTCTTTGCCGGCTTCGTCTCGAGCGCGCCTTGTCTCTCTTCGCCCTTTCCATCGTGCTGTTCGCCGCCGTGCTCCATGCGAGCTGGAATGCGATGGTCAAGGCGGGCGGCGACCGGGCATTGATCCTCGCTGGCGTGGCGCTGTCGCACGCTTTGGTCGGCATTCTCCTGATCCTGGTGTCAGCGCCACCTTCGATCGAGAGCTGGCCGGCTTTGACGGTCTCCACCCTGGTTCACTACGGCTACTACTGGCTTCTTTACCAAGCCTATCGGCTGGGAGACCTCAGCCAGGTCTATCCGATCTCTCGGGGTCTGGCGCCGATGCTGGTGGCGATTGGCGCGCTGTTTCTGGCGGGCGAGAGTCTGCCGCCCATAGCGTGGGGCGGGATCGTGACCGTTTCCTTCGGCATCTGGCTTCTTTCGCTCCGGTCCCGCTCGGTGGAGGTCAACCGGCCAGCCGTCCTTGTGGCGGTGCTGCTTGGCCTGACCATCGCGACCTATTCCGTAGCCGACGGTATCGGCGTCCGTCTGTCCGGCAGTCCGACGGGCTATATGGGCTGGCTGTTCTTGCTCGAAGCGCCGATCGTGTTTGCGGTGCTGGGACCGCGTATCCTGCGACGCAGCCGGATCGACCCGAAGACCTTCTCTCTCGGTCTCATGGGCGGCATCTTTGCGGTCGCCGCCTATGGGCTGGTGCTCTATGCGAAGACGATTGCGCCCATCGGCGTGGTCTCGGCAGTGCGGGAATCGAGCGTGGTCATTGCGGCGCTGATCGGCGTGGTTCTGCTGGGCGAACGACCTTGGAAAAAGCGCATGGCCGCGGCGCTGATCGTGGCCCTGGGCGTGGTGGCTCTGGCGGCCGCCTGATTTCCGGCAAACCGCGCTCATTGCAAGCCGCGTTGCGACGCTCGTATATGAATATCGCCAAGCCGGCTTTCCAAAATACTCCTTGTTTTCAGATGCTTGCTTCGTACCCCGTTTTCTCTTGCCATGTCACGAGACTGATATCGGACTGTGCCAAGTGTGAACCGGTCCCAAGGGAAGCCGGTATCTGGAAGTGGGAGCAGACTGGCGAGGGTATCCGCCGGATCGCTTCAAGAAAAAGGTACCCAGGGGAACTACAGAAACGGAGGTTTGTCAGATGAAGATTGGATTGAAACTTGGTGTGGCCACGGCCGCGCTCGCGCTGGCACTGACTGCAGCCAATGCGCAATCGCGCACGGCACTGACCGTCTACACGGCTTTGGAAAACGACCAGCTGGGCCCCTTCAAGGAAGCCATCGAAGCAGCTGTTCCGGAAGTCGAGGTGGTATGGGTGCGCGACTCCACCGGCGTCATCACCGCCCGCTTCCTTGCCGAAGCCGAAAACCCCCAGGCCGACATGGTCGTGGGTCTTGCCGTGTCCAGCTTGATGATGTTCGACGATCGCGGGCTTCTGGAGTCCTATGCGCCGGCTGGCGCCGATGCGCTGAAGGAGCAGTTCCGCGACAACCGCGCGGAGCCGACCTGGGCAGGCATGGATGCCTATGTGGGCGTTATATGCTACAACACCGCCGAAGGAAGTGCCGCCGGCATCGAAACCCCGACATCCTGGCAGGACCTGCTGGCCCCCGAGTTCGAGGGCAAGATCGTCATGCCGCATCCTGCTTCCTCCGGTACCGGTTATCTGACGGTTGCCGCCTGGCTGCAGATGATGGGCGAGGAAGATGGCTGGGCCTTCATGGACGCCCTACACGCGAACATGGCCGCCTATCTGCATTCCGGTTCCGCGCCCTGCGTGCAGGCGGCGCGCGGTGAGCGGGTTGCCGGTATCGCGCTCGACATGCGCGGCGTGCAGGAAAAGGCACAGGGTGCGCCGCTTGAGGTCGTCGTTCCCTCGGAAGGTGTGGGCTGGGAGATGGAAGCCTCGGCGATCGTCAAGGGCACCGACAATCTGGAACTTGCCCAGAAGGTGATGGACTGGGTCGTCACCCGCGAGGCCAATGACCTCTATCAGCAGACCTATGCCATCGTGGCGCATCCGGATGCCACCGCCTATCCGGACGGCTACCCTGAGGGCGTGCAGGAAGCGCTGATCGACAACGATTTCGGCTGGATGGCCGCCAATCGTGAGCGCATCCTTGCCGAATGGTCCAGCCGCTACGAGGCAAAGGCCGCCCCCCGCAACTGACGCCCGTGCGTCGACAGTCACCGGCCGCCGATCGCGATTGCTTCGGCGGCCGGCTCGACGCACTCTATTCAGCGGACAGTAACGGGCGGTGGGATGAACGCATCACAAATGCATGGGAAGGCCGATCGGACCTTTCTGAGAATTCGAGATTTGACGAAGCGCTTCGGACAGTTCACCGCGCTTGACCAGATTTCGCTTGAGGTGAGTTCGGGCGAATTCGTCTGCTTCCTCGGGCCATCCGGCTGTGGCAAGACCACGCTCCTGCGGGCGATTGCCGGGCTGGACATCCAGGACGCTGGCCGGATCGAGATGGAGGGCAGGGACGTCTCGAAGGCGCCGCCAGCCGCGCGCGATTTCGGTATTGTTTTCCAATCTTATGCGCTGTTTCCCAACCTGACAGTCGCGGCCAATGTCGGCTACGGACTGGTCAATCGCCGCTGGCCGCGCCGGAAGGTGGAGGAGCGTGTCGCCGAACTTCTCGAGCTGGTAGGCCTGCCGGAGCAGGGGACGAAATATCCCGTCCAGCTTTCGGGCGGGCAGCAGCAGCGCGTGGCGCTGGCGCGGGCCCTTGCCACGTCGCCCGGTCTTCTTCTGCTCGACGAGCCTCTGTCGGCGCTGGACGCACGCGTGCGGGTGCGGCTGCGCGAACAGATCAAGGATCTGCAGCGTCGCCTTGGCGTGACCACCATCATGGTGACCCACGACCAGGAAGAGGCGCTGACCATGGCCGACCGGATCGTGGTCATGAACCACGGGGTCATCGAACAGGTCGGTACGCCAGCCGAAGTCTACGGCAAGCCGGCGACCGCCTTCGTCGCCGACTTTGTCGGCAAGATGAGTTTCTTCGAGGGCAGGCTGGCTGGACCCAATAGACTGTCGGTTGCTGGCATCGAACTGGATTGTGCTGATGATCGTGGGCTTGCCGCCGGCACGTCGGTGACGGTCGGTCTGCGGCCGGAGGAGGTCAAGGTTCGCGGCGTCGAACGGGGCCAGCCCAATGCGGTCGACGTCCGGGTAGACGATCTGGAGTTTCTGGGGGCGTTCTGCCGCGCGCGGCTTCTGACGGTGGGTGGCGACGTGCCGATCCTTGCGGATTTCTCCGCCAATCTGATGCGTGACATGGAGATTGTGGAAGGCAAGGTTTTGCCTGTCGTCCTGCCGCCTTCGGCACTGCATGTGTTTGCTACGCCGATTGAAGCGCTCGAAGCCGAAGAGGCTGCGTGATGAGCGTTTTGGCATCACGCGACCGGCCTGTAGAGGTCGGCTCCAGGCGTGCTCTTGGCTGGCCGAGTGAGAATTTCGTGGCCGGGGCACTGGTTGCGCTGCTCTGTGCGTTCCTGCTCGTCTCGATCGCGCTGCCGCTCTGGGCGCTTCTGTCGAAGAGCTTCCTCAACGCACAGGGAGAGTTCGTCGGGCTGGCCAATTATGCAGCCTATTTCGCCAATCCGATCCTGGTCGATTCGCTCTTCAACAGCGTGTTCGTGGCAGTCCTGTCGACGGTCATCGTCATTCCGCTTGCCTTTACCTATGCCTATGCGCTGACCCGCACCTGCATGCCGGGCAAGCCGTTCTTCTATGCGCTGGCGCTCCTGCCGCTATTTGCGCCCTCGCTGATGTCGGCCCTGTCGCTGGTCTATATCTTCGGCAATCAGGGTTTCCTGCGCTGGCTTCTGTTCGGCAACACGATCTACGGGCCGATCGGCATCGTGATTGCACAGGTGACGTACACCTTCCCGCATGCCGTTCTCATCCTGGTCACGGCGCTGGGCCTCTCCGACGGCCGGCTTTACGAGGTGGCCGACGCGCTCGGCACTTCGAAGCGGCGGATTTTCTGGACGGTGACGCTGCCAGGCGCGCAATACGGGCTGGTCAGCGCGTCATTCGTCGTGTTCACCCTCGTCATCACCGATTTCGGTATTCCCAAGGTGATTGGCGGCCAGTTCAACGTGCTGGCGACCGACGTCTACCGCGCTGTGGTCGGGCAGCAGAATTTCGAGATGGGCGCCGTCGTCGGCATGATCCTGCTGGTGCCGGCCGTGCTCGCCTTCCTGGTCGACCGGATCGTCAACCGGCGCCAGGTGGCGCTGCTGTCGGCGCGAGCCGTGCCTTACCAGCCTGCGCCCAAGACCGGCCGGGATGTCGGCTTTGCGATGTACTGCATCGTCGTCGGTGTGCTCGTGGCGGCGGCGCTCGGCGTGGCAGTCTGGGCATCCTTCATCCAGTACTGGCCCTATAATCTCTCGCTGACGACCGCGAACTACAATTTCCCACGCTTCGAGCCAGCCGGTTGGAATCCCTATTTCACCTCGGTCAAGATGGCCGCGCTTGCCGCAGTGATCGGCACCGCGATCATCTTCACCGGCGCCTATCTGATCGAAAAGACGAAGGCCTTTCCGATGGCCCGCGGCTTTGCCCATTTCCTCGCCATGCTGCCGGTCGCCGTGCCGGGACTGGTGCTGGGGCTTGGCTACGTGTTCTTCTTCAACGCGCCCTGGAACCCGCTCAACATCTTCTACGCGACGCTGACCATTCTGGTGGTCAACACGATCACGCATTTCTTCACCGTCTCGCACATTACCGCGCTGACGTCTTTGAAGCAGATCGACCGCGAATTCGAGTCGGTCTCTGCATCGCTGAAAGTGCCGTTCTGGAATACGTTCCGGAGGGTCACAGTGCCGATTTGCATGCCGGCGATCCTCGACATTGCGGTCTATCTCTTCATCAATTCAATGACGACCGTCTCGGCGGTGATCTTCCTTTATGGCGCGCATACCAAGCTCGCCTCGATTTCCATCGTCCACATGGACGAGGCCGGCTTCATCGCCGGCGCCGCCGCCATGGCCACGATGATCGTCGCAACGGCAATCGGCGTGAAGGTGCTGCATATCCTGCTCGATCGCTACCTGCTCGGCCGGTTGCAGAACTGGCGGCGCAGATGACAGGCGGTATCGCCCAGTCGGAGGGCGACACGAACCTGACGAACCTGCGCGCCGAATGGAGCGCGCGGGCTCATGACGAGGCCACGCGCGCGGTACTCGCCGAGGACGAGCGCCATTTCCTGCGCCAGTCGGTTTCCACGCCATGCCTGAATGCCATTGCCAGGGCGGAGGGAATCTGGATCGAGGATATCGCCGGTCGCCGCTACATGGATTTCCACGGCAACAATGTCCATCACATAGGCTACGGCCATCCGCGCCTGAAGAAGGCGATCGCGGACCAGATGGATGCGCTGCCCTTCGCGCCGCGCCGCTATGCCAACGAGCCCGCAACGGCTTTGGCCCGCAAGCTCGGCGAGATCACGCCGGGCGACCTGTCCAAGGTTCTGTTCACCACCGGCGGGTCCGACGCCGTCGAGGTCGCGGTCAAGATCGCGCGCGCGGCGACCGGCCGGTTCAAGGTGGTTTCCTTTTGGGATGCTTTCCACGGGGCGGGACTCGGCGCTGGCTCGTTGTCCGGCGAGGCGTTGTTCCGCTCGGGCCCGGCCGCACCTTTGATGCCGGGTACCAGCCATGTCGCGCCGTTTGCGTGCTACCGCTGCCCTTACGGGCATCCGGTCGATGCGGACGGGCATCCCGACCTGGATGCCTGCAAACTGGCCTGCGCAAGAATGGTCGACTACGTTCTGGAGCGCGAAGGCGACGTCGCGGCAGTGATCGCCGAACCATTGCGCGCGGTGCCCTATGTGCCGCCGCCCGGGTTCTGGCAGGCGGTTCGCGAGGCATGTGACCGGCGCGGCGCGCTGCTTGTCTTCGACGAGATACCCACCGGCCTCGGCAAGACCGGTGCGATGTTTGCCTGTGGGCCGGATGGGGTGGTGCCGGACATCCTTGTTCTGGGCAAGGCTCTTGGCGGGGGCATCCTGCCCATCGCCGCGGTCATCGCGCGGTCTGGGCTGGATGTCGGTGGCGACTGGGCTTTCGGCCACTACACGCATGAGAAGAACCCGGTGACAGCCCGTGCCGCGCTGACCACGATCGAGATAATCGAGGACGAAGGGCTGGTCGAGAATGCCCGCCGTGTTGGCGAGGCCGCCATGGCCAGACTTGAGGAGATGAAGCATCGGCTGCCCGCTATTGGCGACGTGCGGGGCAGGGGCCTGCTGATAGGCATCGACCTCGTGGAAGACAGGCAGTCTAGGCAGCCTGCGCGCTCGCTTGCCGAAAGGGTGCTCTATCGGGCGCTGGACCGTGGCCTCTCCTTCAAGACGACGATGGGCAACGTGCTCACCCTGACGCCGCCGCTGACGGTGTCCGAGCAGGAGATGATGACCGCGCTCACGATACTGGATGAAGCCATTTCGGCTGGCTGAAACACTCGCATCACCTTGCGTCATGCAACCGAATTGACAACCTCCCCGGAAGAGGCGCAGTGTCATCTCTCAAGGGACGGTGGACAATATGGAGGGCGCCATGTCGCAGCACGTGGCTCGTGTCGTCGTCGTTTTTCTTTCCATGCTTCTGGTCTTGCCGACAGCGTCGCTGGCACAGGGCGGGCGAACGGTCGAGACGACGGTCGATGCCGACTATTTCGGCTTCGATTTGCGAACCGAACGCGATGTGAGCCTCGAACAGTGCGAGGCCGCCTGCATCGCCGACAGCCAGTGCCGGGCCTTCACCTATAATGTCCGCGCCGAATGGTGTTTTCTCAAATCGGATTTCGGTCCGCTGAACCCTTTCCAGGGCGCGGTTGCGGGGCGGATTGTGGAGGCAGGCGAGGCCGATATCGGTGCGCCGCCGCCGCTGGAATTCCTGTCGGCTGGACTGATGGACGAGGCGCGGCAGTATCGGGCTGCCGTGGCCATGGAACCAACTGACCCCGCACTCGGCGCGACGATACTGGCCTCGGCGGGGTGGAGTTCCCTTCAATCCGGAGATGCGCGGGGCGCAATCGCTGCCTTTCGTTCCGCCTTGGCGCTTTCTCCCGAAGAGGCCGGCCTGTGGAGCGGACTGACGTCGGCGCTTCTGGCCGCGACGCCGGCAGATTGGCGCGAGCGCACCAGCCTCCCGCGTGACGCTTCCTCCGCCGCCATCATGGCCTACCAGACGAGCCGGACTGTTTCCGATCGCGCGGAGGCGCTTGCATGGCTTGCGCGTGCTCTGGATGGTCGCGACCTCTATCGTCCGGCAATGGCGGCCTACGACGCGAGCCTCGAAATCGTCGATGACGAAGGCATCCGCTTCGAACAGGTCGAACTGCGCAACCGGCGCGGTTTCCGCGTGATGGATCACACGGTCGATACCGAGGCTGCCGAGCCGCGCATCTGCGTCCAGCTTTCCGAAGATCTACCCCGCTCCGGTGTCGATTTCGCCTCGTTCGTCACGCTCGATGGCGCGCCGGCGCCTGCGGTGGACGCCTCGGGCCAGCAGATCTGCGTAGAGGGCCTGCAGCATGGTCGTCACTATGGCGTCACGCTGCGTCGCGGCCTGCCTTCGGCGCTTGGCGAGACGCTTCTGCAGGATGTGTCGCTGTCGATCTATGTGCGCGACCGGTCCCCGTCGATCCGCTTCACCGGCGACAATTTCGTGCTGCCGTCGACCATGCGGCGCGGTATTCCGCTGGTCAGCGTCAATACCGACAGTGCCGAGATCAGTCTCTACCGGGTCGGTGACCGCGCCCTGGCGCAGCTGATGTCTGGCTATCAGTTCCTGCGCCAGCTTGGCGGCTGGGAGGCCGAAAACCTTGCCAACGATCTGGGTCAACCGGTCTGGCAGGGAAGGCTGGAGGTGGCAAGCGAGCTCAATCGAGAGGTCGTCACCTCCTTCCCGGTCGATGAAGCGCTGCCTGAGCGGCGGCCTGGCGTCTATGTGCTGGTGGCTCTGCCCGAAGGCGATACGTCTGAACCTTGGACGTCGCGCGCCACGCAATGGTTCGTCGTTTCCGACATCGGGCTGACGACTTTTGCCGGGGAGGACGGCCTTTCCGTCGTCACGCGCAGCCTTGGATCGGCCGCTCCCATCGAAGGGGTCGAGGTCCAGCTCCTGGCGCGCAACAACGAAATCCTCGGCACGGCCACAAGCGGGCCGGACGGCATGGCTCGCCTCGACCCGGGCCTGATGCGCGGAACGGCTGCCATGGCGCCCGTTGCCCTGCTGGCAAACGGTACGAATGGCGATTTCGTCTTCCTCGATCTGGGACGGGGCGGTTTCGATCTCTCCGATCGCGGCGTGGAAGGGCGGCCGGCCCCTGGCGCTCTCGACGTCTTTGCCTGGACCGAGCGCGGCATCTATAGGGCAGGCGAGACGGTTCACGTGGCAGCGCTGGCGCGTGACGACGCCGGCGAAGCGGTGGAGAACCTTCCGCTCACCTTCATCCTGTCGCGCCCGGATGGCGTTGAGGATCGCCGCATCGCCAGCGACGGGCGCTGGCTTGGCGGCCATGCACTTGAGATGGCGCTATCACAAACGGCCATGCGCGGTACCTGGTCGCTTTCCATCCATGCCGATGCCAATGGGCCGGCACTCGCAGATGCGTCCTTCCTGGTCGAGGATTTCGTGCCCGACCGGATCGAATTCGATCTCACCACGGATGCCGAGAGCATTGAGCCCTATGGTGCCGTGGCCATGCAGGTCGACGGGCGTTTCCTCTATGGCGCGCCGGCCGAGGGAATGCGCCTTGAAGGCGAGGTGCTGGTTTCGACGACGCGCACTTGGTCCGCCTTTCCCGGCTATCGCTTTGGCATGGCAGACGAAGAGGATCTGGGCGCCACGATCGTTACGCTGGACGAACTGCCGGATACCGATGCGGAGGGACGCGCCACGTTCGACGTCGCGCTGAACGACGTGCCGTCGACCACGCGGCTTCTGGAAGCCACCGTTGCAGTGCGCATGCGCGAGCCGGGCGGACGGGCCGTTGAGAGACGGCTTTCCCTGCCGGTCGTGCCTGAAACGACAATGATCGGCATCAGGCCGGATTTTACCGGAGACACGCTGCCGGAGAATACGACTGCTTCCTTTTCCGTGATCGTTGCCGGCCCGGATGGTCAGCGTGAAGAACTTCCGGGACTGCGCTGGTCCCTGAAGAAGATCGAACGAAGCTACCAATGGTACCGCACCGGTGGCGGATGGAACTACGAGCCCATCACCTACACCAGCGAAGTGGCGAGCGGTTCAGTCGATGCCGATCTCCACGATGCGGGCCGCATTTCCATGCAGGTGCAATGGGGCCGCTATCGGCTGGAGGTGGAGACCGCCGATCCGTTAGGTCCGATGACGAGCCTTGAGTTCGATGCTGGGTGGTTCGTCGAGGCGACCTCCACCGAGACGCCCGATGCGCTGGAGATCGCTCTCGACAAGGAAACCTATCAGTCGGGGGAGACGGCGAGATTGAAAGTGTCACCCCGCTTCGCTGGCGAGGTGCTGGTCACGGTCGGCAACGAGCGGCTGCTGGAAACAATCACCGCCTCAATTCCCGAAGAGGGCGGCGAAATCGATATTCCCGTCGGCGGCGACTGGGGCGCAGGTGCTTACGTCACCGCGACGCTCTACCGTCCCGGCGAGGCCAGCGACACGCGCATGCCGTCTCGCGCCATTGGGGTGAAGTGGCTCTCCATCGACCCTGGCCATCGCAGCCTTGAGCTTGCCCTCGACACGCCCGAGCAGGCCGCGCCGCGCGAACAGCTGACAATTCCCGTGTCGGTGGCCAATCTGCCTGCCGGCAAGCGTGCCTACGTCACCGTGGCGGCGGTGGATGTCGGTATCCTCAACCTGACCAACTATACCCCACCTGATCCTGAGGGCTGGTATTTCGGGCAGCGCGGCCTCGGCCTGGAAATCCGGGATCTCTACGGGCGTCTGATCGATGGCTCGTTGGGTGCAGCCGGGCGGCTTCGCACGGGCGGCGACGGCGGCATCATGATGCAGGGCCGGCCGCCAACCGAGCGTCTGCTCGCCTTCTTCTCGGGGCCTGTCGAACTCGACTCCGATGGCCGTGCCGAGGTGCATTTCGACCTTCCCGAGTTCAATGGTACGGCGCGCATTATGGCTGTCGCCTGGTCGAAGGACGGCGTTGGACAAGCGACGTCAGACATCATCGTGCGCGATCCCGTGGTCGTCACGGCAAGTGCTCCGAGGTTCCTCACACCCGGAGATCGCACCATGATGCGGTTGGACATCGCCAACACCGATGCTCCGGCGGGCGACTACGCGCTGTCGGTCCGGTCGGAAGGTACAGCCGATGTCGAGATCGCCAGCCCGCCGGCCTCGGTATGGCTCGGGCAGGGCGCGCAGGAAACGCTGACCCTTCCCGTGACCGCCAGCCGCACAGGCGAGGCGGTCATCACCGTGTCTCTGGAAAACGGCGAGGGCACAAGGATCGAGCGCAACGTCTTCATGACCGTGCGCCCGGCGGCGATGCCGGTGACCACGCCACGCATCCTCACGCTTGCTGCCAATGGGGGTTCGATACGCATCGACGAAGGCCTGCTGGGCGACAGCCTGCTGGATGGTGCCTTTGTCAGTATCGGCGTATCGCCGCTTTCGGCCTTCGACATCCCATCGGCGCTGATGGCGCTCGACCTCTACCCCTATGGGTGTGCCGAACAGATCACCAGCCGCGCGATGCCGCTGCTCTATGCCGCCGAGTTGTCGCGGCTGGCCGGAATGCCGGTCGATCCGGGCCTCGACGAACGCATCGCGAAGGCGATTGCCGGCGTGCTCGACTTCCAGACCTCGACCGGCAGTTTCGGCCTGTGGGGGCCGGGCTGGGGCAATCTGTGGCTCGATGCCTATGTTGGCGAGTTCCTCACCAGGGCGTCGGAACTTGGCCACCCGGTGCCCGCGCAGGGCCTCGCTCGGGTGATCCAGAACCTTCAGAATCAGCTCTCCTACACGACGGATGTCGGCGAAAAGGGCACCGAGATCGCCTATGCGCTCTACGTGCTGGCGCGCAACCGGCGCGCCTCGATCGGCGATTTGCGATACTATGCCGACACCCGGCTCGACGAGTTCGCAAGCCCGATGGCGCGTGCCCAGCTTGGCGCGGCGCTGGGCCTCTACGGCGATGCGGAGCGGGCCGATCGCGCCTTCGCTTCGGCCTTGCGACAGGCGCGTGCCCAGGCCCAGTCGGACAATCCGTGGCGCTCGGATTTCGGGTCGGCGCTCAGGGACGGGGCCGCGATGCTGGCGCTGGCAGCTGAAACCTCGCCGGCGCCTGCGGCAATCCCGGCGATGATGGAAATGGTCGAAGGCGCCCGCAAGCGCCGCAGCCACACCAGCACGCAGGAACAGGCCTGGATGCTGCTGGCCGCGCGCGCCATGCGCATGGCCGATGCCGAGATCCGGCTTGAGGTCGATGGCGCCGAGCATCGGGGCAATTTCGCCCACCGTGTGGAAGGCCGCGACCTGATGGAAAACCCCATCACGCTGGTCAACCGTTCGCAGGAAGAAGTCGACCTGATGCTGACCACGGTAGCCGCGCCAGCCCAGCCGCTGCCGGCCGGCGGCAATGGCTTCGAGATCGAGCGGAGCTATTTCAGTCTCGATGGCGTGCCGGTGAACGTCAGCGAGGTGGTGCAGAACGAGCGCTACGTGGTCGTGCTGCGCTTCACCGAACTGAACCAGTGGCCTTCGCAGGTGGTGATGACGGATCTCTTGCCGGCAGGCTTCGAGATCGACAATCCGCGTATCGTCGGTTCGGCGGAACTGTCCAATTTCGGCTGGCTCGGGGAAGCGGACGCGGCCCATGTCGAGTTTCGCTACGACCGTTTCACTGCCGCCTTCGAGCGCACGGAAAACAGCCCGCGCGAACAGCTGGCCGCCTATGTGGTCCGCGCTGTCAGCCCGGGCGTCTACGCGCATCCGGCCGCCATCGTGGAGGACATGTACCGGCCGCAATTCTCCGCGCGCACGGCGACCGGCGTCATGGAGGTCGCGGCCCCGAGGTGACGATGCGAATGCCCCGTTGGCGCAAAGCCACGCTGTGGTCGGCCGGCCTCTTCCTGGCGCTGTCCCTGTGCGTTGTCCTGCTCGATCGGCTGGACCATGCCTTCCCGCCGCCGCTGGACGGCCATGGAGAGCGCTCGATCGAGGTGGTGGACCGCGACGGTAGCCTTCTGCGGGCCTATGCGGTCGCGGACGGCCGATGGCGGCTCGCGGCCGATCTGGCTGCTGTCGATCCGACCTTTGTCGAGATGCTGATCGCCTATGAGGACAGGCGGTTCAGAAGCCATGCCGGCATCGATCCGCTGGCACTGCTGCGGGCAGCGGGTCAGTTCGTGACCAACGGCCGCATCGTTTCCGGCGGGTCGACCATCACCATGCAGCTGGCCCGCCTGATCGAACCCAGGGACGCCCGGTCCATGGGCGCGAAGTTGCGGCAGATGGTCCGTGCGCTGCAGATCGAGCGGCGGCTTTCCAAGGATGAAATCCTGGAGCTCTACCTCGCCCTGGCGCCCTATGGCGGCAATATCGAGGGGGTGCGGGCGGCCTCGCTGGCATGGTTCGGCAAGGAGCCGCAGCGGCTCGAAATCGGCGAAGCCGCCCTTCTGGTCGCCCTGCCTCAACTGCCGGAGCGCAGGCGGCCAGACCGAAACCCGCTTGCTGCCGAGGCTGCGCGTGATCGGGTGCTGGCGCGCATGGTCGTGGCCGGGTTGTTGCCGGAAAGCGAGGCGGCCCGCGCGGCCCATTCGAGGGTGCCGGATCGCCGCCTGCCAATGCCGGCACTTGCAGCCCATACGGCCGACGAGACGGTTCGGGCCGCACCGGGCGATCGTGTCCACCGCCTGACGCTGAGCCGTCCCATCCAGGCGCACCTGGAGACCGTTGCACGCGAAGCTGCGCAGAGGCTGGGGCCACGCGTCTCGGTCGCGATCCTGATGGCGGATGCGGTAACGGGACAGATCCTGGCAAGCGTCGGTTCTGCCGGGTATCTCGACGACCGCCGTTCCGGCTGGATCGACATGACACGCGCGGTCCGATCGCCAGGGTCCACGCTCAAGCCCTTCATCTATGGGCTGGCGATCGAGGAAGGACTGGTCGCGCAGGAAACCCTGATCGAGGATCGGCCTGCCAATTTTTCCGGCTACCGGCCGCGCAATTTCGACATGGCTTATCAGGGCGATGTCAGCGTGCGCACCGCGCTTCAGCTTTCTCTCAACGTGCCGGCCGTGCGGTTGCTAGACGCGGTCGGCCCGGCACGCCTGTCGGCCCGTTTCCGTCGGGCGGGTATCACCCCCGTCCTGCCACGCGGCGAGGCGGCAGGGCTGGCCATCGCACTGGGCGGAGCAGGCATGTCCCTTTCCGGTCTTGTGCAGCTTTACACGGGTCTGGCCAATGGCGGCCGTGTCGTGAGGCTGACGGAGCATCCCGGCCAGCGCCCGGTGCCGCGCGAGATGCTGGCACCGCGCGCTGCCTGGCATGTCGCGGACATGCTGGCCGGCGTCAATCCACCTGAAGGCGCGGCACGTCGCGGCATCGCCTACAAGACCGGCACTTCCTATGGCTATCGCGACGCGTGGTCAGTTGGTTTCGACGGGCGCCACGTGATCGGTGTGTGGGTCGGGCGCGCGGATGCTGCACCTGTGCCAGGCATTTCGGGCTACACGACTGCCGCGCCGATCCTGTTCGAGGCTTTTCAGCGCTCGGGCGTTGCTGGTGCGCCATTGCCGCGCGCGCCGGCTGGCGCGGTGCGGCTTGTGCGCGACGAGCTTCCTGTCACGCTGCGCCGCTTCACTTCGGCGCGTGAGGCACCGGGGGCAAGACTGGCGGTGGAGCCGCCGCCCGAAATCGTGTTTCCGCCCGACGGTGCACGGGTGGAGCTTGCCGGCGGCGCGGCACGTCCTTCGCCGCTGGTGCTGAAACTGCAGGGCGGGCGCGCACCGTTCCGCTGGCTGGCGAACGGTCGTCCGCTGTCCGAGCTCTCCCGCGCCCGCACCAGCCAGTGGCAGCCCGATGGCATCGGCCATTCGACGCTGACCGTCATCGATGCCGCAGGTCGGGCAGCCAGCGTGCGGGTTTTCGTGGAGTAGGGGGCAGGGTGACATCCACACGCATTTTCCACCGCCAGCCGGGCCACGTGCTGCCAGTCGCCGTTGCGGGGGACGGTCCTTATATCGTCGACGGCCACGGCAAGCGCTATCTCGATGCTTCCGGCGGTGCCGGCGTTTCGTGTCTGGGACATACCGATCGACGTGTGATCGATGCGATCAAGGCGCAGCTCGACCGGCTGCCCTATGCCCATACGGGCTTCTTCACCAACGAGCCCGCCGAGGAACTGGCCGCGCAGCTGATTTCGCGCGCGCCCAAGGGGTTGGGCCATGTCTATTTCGCTTCCGGCGGCTCCGAAGCGAACGAGACTGCCATGAAACTGGCACGACAATATTTCTGGGAACGCGGCGAAACCGGGCGACGCCATTTCATCGCGCGACGGCAGAGCTATCACGGCAAGACGATCGCGACGCTGTCAGTCGGCGGCAATGCCGGCCGTCGCGCGATCTATGAACCCATCCTGATGCCTGCCTCCCACATTGCCCCGTGTTATGCCTATCGCTACCGCGGCGAGGAGGAGAGCGAAGAGGCCTACGGCATTCGCGCCGCGGACGAACTGGAAGCCGAGATCTTGCGGCTCGGACCGGAAACCGTGATCGCCTTCATTGCCGAGACCGTGGTGGGTGCGACGGCGGGAGCCGTCCCGCCAGTTGCCGGGTATCTCCAACGCATCCGTGACATCTGCGACCGTTACGGAGTTCTCTTGATCCTCGATGAGGTGATGTGCGGTATGGGCCGCACGGGCACGCTTCATGCCTGCGAACAGGACGGTGTCGCACCCGACATCCTGACATGCGCCAAGGGGCTGGGTGCCGGCTATCAGCCGATCGGCGCCTGCCTGCTGTCGCGCGAGATTCACGATGCGATCGTGGGCGGATCGGGCGCCTTCCAGCACGGGTTCACCTATGTTGCCCACGCCGCCGCTGCGGCCGGCGCGCTCGCGGTGCAACGGGTGATCGACGAACGGGATCTTCTGGCCCGATGCCGGGAGCTGGGGAGCAGCCTTCGCACGGCGCTTGCTGCGCAGTTTGGTGAGCATCCGCATGTCGGCGACATCCGGGGCAGAGGGCTGTTCCTGGCACTTGAACTGGTCGAGGACAGGGTGTCAAAAAGACCTTTCGATGCCGGCCGGAGGCTGCATGCCCACGTGAAGGCAGCGGCGATGGATCAAGGCCTCATGGTCTATCCGAGCGGTGGCACCGCCGACGGGCGTGCCGGTGACCACATACTGATCGCGCCACCGTTCATCATCGAACAGGATCAGATCGGCGAACTCGTCGACAAGCTTTCGCGCGCGCTCAAGGCGGCGCTTGCCGCGCGGTGACGTCGATGTCGCAGGCCGTAGGGAGTCTTGCCTCCGGCCCCAATTCGAACCATAGCCCTGTCATGGCATTGGACGAAGACCTCGACACGACCGGCATGAAGTGCCCGCTACCGGTATTGAAGGCGCGCAAGCGGCTGAACGGGATGCAGCCCGGTGCTGTCCTGCGCCTGACGACGACGGACCCCATGGCGGTAATCGATGTGCCGCATTTCTGCGCGGAAGCGGGACATGAGCTGATCTCGCGCGAGGTCGTTGCCGATGGCCATGTGTGGCTGATCCGGCGGACGGCGGTGGCGGCTGCCGAAAACGACTAGATCAGATCTCGCGCGAATTGCTCGGCCCTAGCAAGGTCTTCCGGCGCATTGACGTTGAAGAAGGGGTCGAAGGGCGTCGCCTCGAATACAGCTATTCCGGGTTCATGCCGACCTGCCCAGGCGCCAACCTTGCGCACACCGTCTGCCAGCGCCCTGCGCAGATCCTCCCGCAACGTTACGGGCCACAATCCGACGGTCGGGTGACGCCGCAGCGTACCGTCTTCGTCTGGCGAAGCCGCGATCGCCATGCCGCCCGGTGTTGTGGCCCGTTGCAGCCGAGAAACCAGGTCTGCGGGCAGGAACGGTGTGTCGCCTGCCACGGTCAGGACCGCATCCGCGTCGCGCGCTGCTGCCCAATCGAGGGCGGCAAGGATGCCGGCCAGAGGACCGGGATGGTCCGCGACACTGTCGGGCAATACGGGCAGGTCGAACTCGGCCAGGCGGGAAACCGGCCCGTTTGCATTGAGCGCGATCGCGGCGCATTGAGGCTGCAGCCGGGCCAGCATGTGATCGATGATGCGGCTGCGGCCGAGCGGGAGCAGGCATTTGTCGACGCCACCCATTCGGGTGGCAAGGCCGCCCGCGAGGATGACGCAGGGAGGTTTCTTCATTCCGTCTTCGGACAGCTGGGGCATGCCCGACGGTCTAGCGCAAGACGCCGCCCGGCGCGAGCGTCCAGCGCGGCCGAGCGCGACAGGACGCAGTCAGCGCTTTGTCGATGCGACGCGGATCAGGGACAGCACGTTCTTTGCGCCCGGTGTGTTTTCAGCAGCCACCTGCATGGCGCTGGCGACGCGTTCGTCCTCGACGGTACCGCGCAGGATGATTTTGCCTTCCCGTACCTGGACGTCGATGGCGGCGCCCTTGCTCCACGCCTTGTTGGCGAGTTCGTCGAGTATCTGCCGCCGCAGCGCGAGATCGTCCCGATCGACTGCGCCCGGCGGGTCCAGCCTGCGTGACAGCGCCGTCAGGAGATTGGCGCGGCTGACGATCCCGACCAGCTTGCCTTCGCGAACCACCGGCAGGCGCTTGTAGCCTTTCTCCTCCATCAGGCCGACAACCTCGTCCAACGGCATTTCGGTGTCGATGGAGGCAACCTCGCGGGACATGACGTCTTCCACCTTGCGGCCATGGGCGCGCGAATATTCCTCGGCAAGGTCGCCCGGGTCGAACCACAGATCGAGCCAGCGGGGCCGGCGATGCTCGGTGCCGAGCTCGACGCGGCGCAGAAGATCGCGCTCGGTCAGCATGCCCACGACGCCGCCTTCGCCATCGATCACCGGCAGGCCGCTGACGCCGTAATTCGCCATGGTGCGGGCAGCCTCGGCAACCGTGTCCCAGGGGTGGACGGTCGCAGCGCCCGTCGTCATCACGTCGCCAGCCTTCATGTCACGCTCCTCTTCCTTTTCATTGCCGTTCTGCTTCCGGTCGTGGCTCGTCCCGCAGCGGGCGCGCCGGCCACACCAGCCATCCAGATGGGATCGATGCCGCTGACCGCAAGGACGGTTGTGGTTTGCACTTCCCCCCATGACGGCCCGGTGAGGATAGGTGTCGGCGGATGCGCTTCCTTGATCGGCATCAAGATGGCCGGCCAGACGACGGAGATAATTGACATTGGTAATCATCTGGCTAGTCTCGGCGCAGAAGCGGGGAGGAGCCCGATGCCGGATTACGAGTTGCACAGGAGGCTGGGCTATCGGGTCTCGGTCCTGTCGAGGATCATGCAGTCGCGGCTTGAGCGGATGATCGCCGAACTCGGGCTGACGCGGCTGATGTGGTGCGTGCTGACCGGGGTGGGGGAAGAAGGCGTGATCACGCCGTCGGAGCTTGCCGACTATATCGGTATCACGCGTCCGGCCACCTCGCGGCTGCTGCGCGACATGGAGGCCAGGAACATGGTTGCCCGCAACGGCAGCGACGCCGACGGACGCGGCCGGACCGTGGTGCTGACGCCCTATGGCCGGCAATTGCTGGAGGCGGCGCGTCCTTCGGTCGAAGACGTCAACACACATTTCACATCGAAGCTGGAGCCGGACGAACTCGCGATGCTGCATGCCTGCATCGAGCGTCTTGTCGCCGGCGAGGACGAGAGGATCACGCGTCTTTGAGGCGTTTGGCCGGCGAGAGTGCGGCCGGGAGGAGTTTTGAAAGCCATGCGTTTCTTTTCCTACAAGGACAGGCCGGTCCATCTCGGCCCCTTTCCGCTGGAGCGCCTGCGGCGCAGCCAGCAGGCACCGGCGATCGATCGTTTGCCGGAGATGGAGCCGCTTTCCTTCCATTCCGACGATCCGCAGTCGCTGACCCATGCCATGGCCCGTTTCATGGGCATGTTCGACACGGTGCGCGACGGCGCCATTGTGCATGGGGAGGCTGAAGTGCCGGCCGATCCGGGGGAGCGCACCCGGCACCTGAAGGCCGCGGGCTATTATTTCGATGCCTCGATGGTCGGTATGGCGCGGCTGGAAGACGGACACTTCCTCGCCCAACCCTTCCGCAATCCGGTTATCGAGCAGATCAAGGAAGAACTCGAAGCCGGTCAGCCGAAGAGCTATGCGGCAGGGGTCGACATGATCTATGCCGACATACTGGAGTCGGCTAGAACCACACTCCAGCCTGCACGTCACCACACGCATGCGCTTGTCTTCCTCGTTGAATATGCGCGCGATCCCCGGCCGGACGAGCCGGGCACGGACTGGCTTCACGGCACACAGGCCCAGCGCGCCTCGCTGTTGACGGCCAATACCGCCGTCTTGCTCGCCAACTATCTGCGCATGCTGGGTTTCGAGGCGCGCGCCCATAGCGCCACCACCTCCGAGATCGATCTCAGGCGGCTCGCCGTCTCGGCTGGGCTGGCGGGCGTGGTGGAGGAGGACGACGGGGCAGCGATCGAGAATCCCTATGTCGGGCGCCGCTTCGGGCTTGCTGCAATCAGCACCACGATGGAGCTGGAGCCCGACCTGCCACTCGGGCCGGATCTCGGCCGCGACGGGCTTGCCTCGCACGGGCCGGCCTGGTGGCTGGGGAAGGGAACGGCACGCAAGGCCGCCACGGCCGAGCCTTATCGCGACCGTGAATTCCGGATGGGCCCGCATCCGTTCGAGAAACTGAAGCGGCGCGAGGAGCCGACAACCTTCATCGACGAGGAGCGGGTGCCGCGCTTTCCCAAGCGTGCCGATTTCTTCGCCCGCGCCCTGTTCGGCGACATGGGCAAGTCCGTTCAGGAAGCCGCCAAGGGCGGCATGTATGTGATGAAGAGCCCGATCGGCGCCTGTGCGCGCCGTGCGCTCGGCGCGCTGCTCCTGTTGCAGTTCGGCGAGGCGCGCGGGCCAGTGGCGCCCGAGGCGGCCGATCCCAAACGCAATGCGGAAAACCTGAAAGCCGCGGCCTACTACCTCTCCAGCGACGCGGTCGGCCTGTCGCGTGTGCCGCAATGGGCCTACTACTCGCATGACGCTGGCGGCAATCCCCTCGACGCTTATCACGACAACGGCATCTCGATCCTGATCGATCAGGGCCACGAGACGATGGAAGGGGCCAGCGGCGACGACTGGATTTCCGTTGCCCAGTCCATGCGCGCCTATTTGCGCTTCTCCTTGCTGGGCGGGGTGATCGCCGAGCAGGTGCGCCGGCTGGGCTACTCCGCGCGGGTGCATTCGGTACTCGATGGCGACGTGTTGCAGCCGCCACTCCTGCTGCTGTCCGGGCTGGGCGAGGTTAGCCGCATCGGCGAGGTCATACTCAACCCCTATCTGGGGCCGAGGCTCAAATCCGGCGTGGTCACCACCTCTATGCCGATGGCGCATGACAAGCCGATCGATTTCGGGCTGCAGACCTTCTGCTCGAACTGCAACAAATGTGCTCGCGAGTGTCCTTCCGGTGCGATCACCGCCGGCCCGAAGCTCATGTATAATGGCTATGAAATCTGGAAGTCGGATGCAGAGAAATGCGCCCGCTACCGGCTGACCAACACGGCCGGCGGCATGTGCGGTCGCTGCATGAAGACCTGCCCGTGGAACCTGGAGGGTCTGTTTGCCGATGCCGCCTTCCGCTCGGTGGCCATGAACTTCCCGCAGATGGCGCCGACGCTGGCAAGGCTCGACGACCGGTTGGGACGGGGCACCATCAATCCGGTGAAGAAATGGTGGTGGGACATCGAACTCGATCCCAAGGCAGGCCGCTACGTTGCAGCGGGCGCGGTCAACATGCGTGGCCTGTCGACAGAGATCGACCTGAAATACGAGGACCAGACGCTGGCCGTCTATCCGGCCGACACGATGCCCGCGCCCTATCCCATCATCCAGCCTCTGAACCGCGAGGAGGGGATCGCGCGCTATCGCTCGATGCTCACGCCGCAGGCCTATCGCGAACGTCTTTCGAAAGGCGAGACCGAGGGGCTGGCGCCCGGTCCGCGGCATCACGAGGAGAAACCGCCGGTCTTTCCCGTCGTGGTGTCGAAGCGCGAGGATTTGTCGGAAGACGTCGTGCGCTTCGAGTTGACGAACCCGGATGGCGCGAAGCTGCCGCTCTTCACGGCGGGTGCGCATATCGACGTGGTGATCGCGCCCGAATACCAGCGCCAGTATTCATTGGCCGGCGATCCGGCCGACAATTCAAAATATGTGCTTGGCATCCAGCGTGAGAAGGCCGGACGCGGTGGTTCGCTGCTCATGCATCGCGTTTTTCGCGAGGGACGGCGTGTCTTCATCTCCGAACCGCGCAACCATTTCCCGCTCGACGAGGAGGCGGAATTCTCCGTGCTGATGGGCGGCGGCATCGGGGTCACGCCGCTTGTGACCATGGCCCACAGGCTGCATGCGCTGGGCAGGGATTTCGCCCTGCATTATTCGGCCCGGACGCGCGCCGAATGCGGCTTCGTGGAGGAGATCGAGGCGCAGCCCTGGGCCAACAAGGCGCGGTTTCATTTCTCGAAGGAAGGTGGACGTGGCGATCTGTCAGCGCTCATTCCCGACTATCGGCCCGGCCTGAAACTCTATACCTGCGGCGGCGACCGCTACATGGATGCCGTATTTGAGGCCGCGCGCGGCAAGGGCTGGCCGGAAGAGGCCCTGTCGAAGGAATATTTCACCGTGCCGGAGCCGCCGGACTACGTGAACCATCCCTTCCTTTTGGAACTGGTCAACTCGGGCCGCATGATCGAGGTGCCGGCGGAGAAATCGGCCACCGACGTGCTGGCGGAAGCCGGCATCCACATCTCCACCAAATGCTCGGACGGCATTTGCGGGGTCTGCGCGTGCGAACATCTCGGCGACGAGATCGAGCATCGGGATTATGTGCTTTCGGCCGCCGAACGCGAGAAACGTATTGTCCTGTGCTGTTCGCGCGCAAAGGCGCCGGGTGGCAGGCTGCGGGTTGCGCTGTAGCCGTTTCGGGTTTCGGCCTAGTTGGTCATGAGTGTTTCAAGCACCAAGGACTGCAGGGCCACGTGATCGACGTCGAAGGCGACCACCGCATGTGGCCGGGTGTCCCAGCCGTTGGGCGGATAGGGCACGGCGGGGTCGGCCAGTATGGTCTGCCCGGCGGCGATGCCATCGCAGGCGACCCGCACCGGCCCCGAACGCGTCGTGAAAAGATCCGGCCTGAGCAGGTAACCGAGAGCCGAGGAATCGTGGGTGTAGCAGCCATCGACACCATACTGCCCGTGATAGTCGAGATAGCCCTGCGACAGGCGTGACAGCAGCGCTTGCCGGGGTCCGGCCTCAGCAAGCCGATCGAAGTCGGAGCGGGTCAGGATTGTCTTGCGGGTGACGTCCAATCCGATCGCGGCCACTGGCCACTCGGCACCGAACACCTGGTCCGCGGCTTCTGGATCGCCGATGATGTTCGCCTCGGCGGCCGGCGTGACGTTGCCGTTGGGGCCTGCGAATGCAAAAGCCCCGCCCATGAGGATCACCCCCTTGGCTTTGGCCGCGATGTCGGGGGCGTGACTGAGCGCCATTGCAAGATTGGTCAGTCGGCCGATCGCGACCAATGTGACTTCTCCCGGATGCGCACGGATATGGTCTGTCAGAAACTGGTGCGCGGGGCGCGGGTCGACCTCGCCGGCATCGTCCCCGTTCCTGTCGATGTCTCCCAGTCCGTTGGTTCCATGAACATGCGCCGGGCTTGGGCCATTGGGCCGGGTGAGAGCGCGCCCGGCGCCCCGAGCAACGGGAGCCGCGATGCCGAAACGGTTTTTCAGAAACAGCGCGTTGGCGGTCACCTGATCGATATCGGCATTGCCGAATATGGTGGTGATCCCGAGGAGATCGATGTCGGGATGATTGTGAGCGAACAGAAGTGCCGCCGCGTCATCGACGCCCGGATCGGTGTCGATGATGATCTTGTGTGCCATGGAACCCTTCCGGACTAGGCGCTTGCGAGCGCCGGATAGAAATGGCGTTTGCCTTTTTGCTGCTTCTTGGCGTCCCAGCCAGCGAGGATGACGACGGCGCGACTGGCGACCGCACAGCAACGCTTGATCGATTCCGCCGAATCCGCGCGCTCCCGCGTGACGCGGTTCGCACCCACCGAGCAGATCATGCCGCCCCTGAAGCCGAAGAGCTGGCACAACGTGAAGATCGTGGCCGCTTCCATCTCGAAATTGGCAACCCTTGCGCGGGTCAGATCTTCCAGAACAGTGTCCATCTTCGACTGCCAGAAGCCGCCGGGCATGGGATTGACCTCGCCCGCATAGAAACTGTCGACGCTGGCTGCCAGACCTACATGGTAGGTCTCCCCCATTTCCTCGGCGGCCTGTATCAGCGCCGACAAGACCTCGTAGTCAGCGACTGCAGGGTAGGATTTGTCGACATAGGCATCGACCGTGCCTGTCAGCCGCAGCGCGCCGGTCGCGATGATCAGGTCTCCGGGCTTCATCTCAGGCTGCAATGCCGCGCAGGAGCCGACGCGGATGAACGTGTCGGCCCCGCAATTGGACAATTCGACGATGGCAATATCGGTCGAGGGGCCGCCCACGCCGTGCGAGCAGGCGGAAATATCCACGCCATCGATCGATCCGCGGATCGTACGGTACTCGCGGAAATGCGCGACTTCCTCAAACGAATCCCATGCTTCGCCGATGACAGGAACGCGGCCAGGGTCGCCAGGCGTCAAGACGTAGCGGGGCACGTCGCCTGGCTTGATCTTCAAGTGCATTTGCACGCCACCCGGATGAATGGGCGTGTGTTGATCCTTCATGATATCCTCCGGGTGGAGCCCGTCGCAGGGCGGGCTCCTTGTTTTGGGTCAGCGCTGGGGCAGGAACTCTGTTGTGTAGAGCGTCGAAGGGTCGAGGTCGGTTTCGAGGCCGGCAAATTCCTTCAGGACGTCCATGGTGCTGGCAACGACGGCGCCATCGAGATCGCACAAGGGGGCGTCCGTGAATACGTAGGACTCCTGCCGAGACAGCTGTTCCGTCTGCTGCACCGGATCGAGCTGGTTGTTGATGCTGGTGACGGTCTGGACCGTCTCTTCCTTGTTGGCATAGGCATATTCATACCCGCGGATCGAAGCTTCGACGAATGCCGCCACGATCTCGGGATTGTTCTCGGCGAAGTCGCGGGTGGTGAAGATCACTTCGGCGTAGGTCTCGATGCCGAAATCCGAAGGCAGCATGACCGAAGTAGGGAGTCCCGCGAGTTCGACGGCGATCGGCTCGTTCACGGTGAAGCCGGTCTTGGCATCGACGTTCCGGTTGATCAGCAGTTCGGTGCTGGGCGAGACGACGAGTTCGATGTCTTCCAGCGAGACGCCGGCTTTTGCCAGCATGGCCTTGGTGAGCGTCCAGGGGCCACCCTCGGTATAGGCGAGCGTCTTGCCGACGAGATCGGCAGGCTCGTTGATGTTGTCCTCTGCCAGCGAGATCACGCCCGCCGGATGGCGCTGGAAGCAGGCTGCCACCATGACCAGATCCATGCCCTGATTCTGGCCCATGATGATGCCGTTCACGTCGTTGGTGCCGAACGTGTTGGCGCCCGTGGCCACCAAGGCCGTGGAATTGAGGTTTGGTCCACCCGGCACGATCTCGACGTTGAGTCCAACCTCTTCGTAGAAGCCCTTTTCCTTCGCCATCACATAGCCGGCGCCTTGCACGTTGAGCAGCCACGGCAGGCGCAGGCTGATGTCCGTGGTGTCGGCCATGGCGCCGGTTGCGAACATCGAGACGCCGATGGCCAGTGTCGATGCGAAACGGGTAATCCGATTATTCATGACGAGTTCTCCTCTTTTCTTTTGGTCGTTTGACGCGGTGTTCAGACGTCCATTCGCGCTTCCGGCCAGAAGAGGCAGAAGCGTTCGGCAAGGACGACAAGGTAGAAAAGGATCACGGTGGCCACTGAGGACGTGATGATGGCCGCAAACAGCATGGTGGCATCCATCTGGTAGCCGGCGGTGACGATCAGCGTGCCGATGCCGACATTGGCACCGGTGAATTCCGCTACGATCGCGCCGATCACGGCAGCGCTGGAACTGATCTTGGCAGCGGCAAAAGTGTAGGGCAGTGCCGCGAAGATGCGGGCATGGCGAAAGGTCTGGCCCTTGCTCGCTCCTACCACCTGGAGGAATTCCAGTGCCTGGCGGTCCACCATCTTCAACCCCTTGACCGTGTTGACGAGGGTCGGGAAGAAGCAGATCAGCGCGGCGATGGCGACTTTCGGGGCAAGCCCGTAGCCGAGCCAGATCGTCAGCAGGGGTGCGATGGCCAGAATCGGTATGGTCTTGATGGTAATCGCCCAGGGAAACAAGGCGCGCTCGGCCGTGCGGGAATAAAGAAACAGGATCGCAAGCGCGACCGCGAAACTGGTGCCGATCAAAAAGCCCAGAACGGCCGCCAGCATGGTGGAGCCGAGATTTGCGCCCAGCAGCGCGCGCATCTCGAACATGCGGGCGACGATCACGCTCGGAGCAGGCAGGAGAAAGGCCGGGATCGCAAGGATGCGGACAGCGGCTTCCCAAGCGATGCCCACGGCCAGGAAAAGACCGATGGCCGGTGCGAGGTCTAGCAGTCGGCTGATAGCCTTGTTCAACCTGTTGGATCGCGGGCGATCGGTCGCGGAAATGGCGTCACTGCTCATCGAGTAGAGCCTCGAGTTCGGAGAGTTGCCGCAAATGAGCGGCGCTGGTCCGCGCTTCGCGGCCGGGCAGGCGCGGTTCGGCGACATCGACCACAGCCTGGATGCGGCCAGGACGCGGTGCCATGACCACGATCCGATCCGACAGCGACAGGGCCTCGGTCAGCGAATGGGTGACGAACAGCACCGTCATCGGGCGGTGACGCCAGATTCGGATCAGTTCTTCGTGCATCTCCCGGCGGGTGAATTCGTCAAGCGCGCCGAAGGGTTCGTCCATCAGGAGAATTTCCGGCTCGTAGGCGAGCGCGCGGGCAATGGCGACGCGCTGGCGCATGCCGCCCGACAATTGCGCCGGGTAGTGATCCCCGAACCCTTCCAGCCGCACCAGGCGAAGGAGTTCCTTCACCTTTTTCCGGCGGTCGGAAGGCGAGCCTATCTTCAGGATATCAAGAGGGAGGCGAATGTTTTCGGCGGCAGTCTTCCAGGGAAACAGGCTGGCGTCCTGAAAGACGAAGCCGAACCTGCGTTCGCGCTGGTAGTCCGTCGTCGACTTGCCCATGACCGAGACCGTCCCGGCCGTCTGGGCAATGAGGCCGGAAATGATGCGCAGCAAGGTCGACTTGCCGCAGCCGCTGCGGCCGATGATGGACACGAAGCTGTTGCGTTCGAGGTCGATCGTGACGCCCGACAGCGCCACGACCGTGCCGGACTTGCCCGGAAAGGCCATGTCGATGCCGGACAGCGAAATGGCTGGTTTCGCCGATCGCTGCATGAGGTCACGGTGTCCCGGACCGGTCATTGCATTCATCTGTCCGACCCCTTGAGCTGTCAGGATTACTGCTCGCGACAAGTGGGCGCTTGCGCAACGGGATGTACCAATACATGGTACGTGAGACAGCTAAACACCGCTCCATCGTTGGCACCAGCAGCAAATTTGCAACTTTGCGCGCTAATTTCGGCATCAGTTTACAGGCGGGAGAGATCAATGGCGATGCTGCGAACAGGGCTGCTCTATTTTGATCAGGCGGTGCGTGACGGCTCCATCCGGAAGGCTGCTGAAACGCTGAACATCGCTTCGTCGGCAATCAATCGGCAGTTGCTGCAACTGGAAGACGAGATGGGGGTCGAGCTGTTCGAACGGCTGCCGCGGGGCATTCGCCCGACTGCGGCGGGCGAGCTGCTGCTCTCCTACATCCGTCGATGGAACCGCGAGGTTGCCGCGATGCGGCAGAAGGTCGGCGAGTTGCGGGGCGGCGTGCGTGGCACGATCCGCATCGCGGCTGCCGAAAGCATTACCGAAGATATCCTTCCGCGCGCACTCAGCGAGTTGCATTTGAGGTTTCCGCTGGTGGAATATTCGCTGATATCGGGTGACAACCACCGCATCACGACGGAACTCTTCGCCAAGGAAGCCGATGTCGTCATCGCCTTCGACGTCGCAAATTCGATCCGCGCCGACGTGGTGCACACGGTGCGTTCGCCGCTCGGCGTGATCTGCCCTCTCGATCATCCGATAGCCCGCTTCAAGACGGTCACGGTGGGGGAATGCGCCCAGTATCCGCTGGTCATTCCAGGCGAGTCCTGGCTCAAGCATTCCGGACTGCAGCATCTCCTGGCCGAATATACCGGCATGACCCAGATCGTGGCACGGGCCGAACGGCCCGGAATGCTCAAGGCCTTGGTAAAGGCGGGCGTGGGCATCGCCTTTCTCACCCATCTGGGTGTCGAGCGCGACGTCGAGGAGGGGCGCCTTGCCTGGGTTCCGCTGGCACGAGGCATCATCAATCCGGCAACGATTTCGGTGATGGTGCCGCGCGGACAGATTCCACCGCTGTCGACCATGGCACTGCTCGAACTGCTGAAGCTCCATCTTTCGGATTTTGCTGCCAAGCAGCCGGGCTTTGCAGCTCAGGCTCCCAGCAATTGAGCCGCCAGCGCGTTGTGACGGCGAACGAGGCTTGGAAGATCAAGCGTTGCCAGTTGGCCATTGGAGACGACGACGCGGCCGTTGATCATCGAAAAGGAAACCCGGTCCGGCTTGCCGAATACGAGACCTGCCACGGGATCGTGGAGTGCGCCGGCGAGACCGATCGCCTCCAGGTCGAAGGCCACGATATCTGCACACTTGCCTTCGGCGATCTGGCCGATGTCGCTCCGGTTCAACACCCTTGCCCCGCCACGCGTGGCCAGTTCCAGCGCGGTGCGGGCACTCATGGCGTCGGGGCCATGACCGACGCGCTGCAGCAGCATCGCCTGGCGTACCTCGTCGAGCATGTGGCCACTGTCGTTGGAAGCAGATCCATCGACACCCAGACCGACGGGTACCCCTTCTGCCAGCATGGCGCGGATCGGCGCGATGCCCGACGCCAGCCGCATGTTGGAGCAAGGGCAGTGGGCCACACCCGTACCGGTGCGCGCGAAAAGCGAGATGCCGGGCCGGTCAAGCTTGACACAATGCGCATGCCACACATCGTGCCCTACCCATCCAAGATCCTCGGCATACTGAGCCGGCGTCATGCCGAACTTTTCCAACGAATAGGCAACGTCGTTGTCATTCTCCGCCAGATGCGTGTGCAGGCTGACGCCATAGTGACGCGCCATATGCGCGGCTTCGCGCATCAGGTCCCGGGAGACCGAGAAAGGTGAGCAGGGCGCCAGTGCGATGCGCAGCATGGCCCCGTCCTGCGGGTCGTGAAACTCTTCGACCAAACGCTGGCTGTCAGCGAGGATAGCCTGCTCGTTTTCCGTCAGTGCATCGGGCGGCAAGCCGCCATCGCTCTCGCCGACGCTCATGGAGCCTCGGCTGGCGTGAAAACGCATGCCGATCTCGTGGGCGCCCTCGATCGAGTCGTCCAGGCGGCAGCCATTTGGAAAGATGTAGAGATGGTCCGAGCTGGTCGTGCAGCCCGAAAGGATAAGCTCTGCCATGGCCGTCTGGGTGGAAACGCGCACCATCTCGGGCGTTAGCCCTGCCCAGATGCCATAAAGCCGCTTCAGCCAGCCGAACAGCTCGACATCCTGCGCGGCAGGCACCGCGCGGGTCAGGCTCTGGTACATGTGATGATGCGTGTTGACGAGACCGGGCAGGACAATCTTGCCGGACATGTCGATGGTCTCGCCCACGGCCCTGTCGGCTTCGACGCGCCCGACATGTGCGATCCTGTTGCCGTCGATCAGGATGTCCACATCGGACAGTTCGCGTCGGTCGTCGTCCATGGTGACGAGGTGCGAGGCGTTCTTGAGGAGGATAGTTCCCGGCATCGACATCTCCGCATTGAAGCGGTCAGCAAATCGGGAACGGACCCGCCGCACAAGGTCGAAAATTCGAGCAGGGCAGTCTCAATATCCGCGCACTCGGACGGTCAGATCGCTTGCTGGGGCGACGCTGCGCAGCATGGCTTTTGCTTTTGGCGTCAGGCAGCGAAGACGCTCGCGCGCCTGATGCGCAAGACACCCTGCTGGCTTGCCGTGACCTGCGTTTCCACATCCACGTCGAGCTCGACGGGCTCATCCTGCTCAGTCAGCGCAAGGATGCGGCGGCTGTCGGGGCGGTCGATGACGCGCAATACGCGCGCTGGCAGCCCATCGCCTTGGCCCGCCCAGTCAAGGTCTGTCGGCCGCACGAACACATGCGCCTTGCCGTCCGGGACGCCGGGCGCCGGCAGACGCAGGCCTGCCAGTGCGGCCTCGCCTTTGGAGACGTCGGCATCAAAGCGATTGGCGTCGCCCAGAAAGCGCATGACGAAGGCAGAGCCCGGATTGCGGCAGACCTCCTGGGGCGTGCCCTGCTGGACGATGCGGCCCTGGTCGAGGATGACGACCCGGTCGGCCAGATCCAGTGCCTCTTCCTGGTCGTGGGTCACGAAGATGGTCGTGATGCCAAGCTCGTCGTGGATCTCCCGCAACCAGCGGCGCAGGTCGCGGCGCACATTGGCATCGAGTGCACCGAACGGTTCGTCGAGCAGCAACACCTTGGGGTCGACGGCGAGTGCGCGGGCAAGCGCGACACGCTGCCGCTGACCGCCCGAGATCTGTGCCGGAAACCGGTCGCCGAGGCCTTCGAGCTGCATCAGCCTCAGCAGCTCTTCCACCCTGCTGGCGATCTCCGCCCGGGAACGCCTGACTTTCGAGACCTTCATGCCGAAGCCAATATTCTGGGCGACCGTCATGTGCGGAAACAGCGCATAATGCTGAAAGACGAAGCCCACGCCGCGCTCGCGCACGGCGATGTCGGTGGCGTCCTGTTCGCCGAAGAAGATGTGGCCGCCATCGGTATATTCGAGGCCCGCTACCATCCGCAGGATGGTGGTCTTGCCCGAACCGGACGGTCCAAGCAGGGCAACCAGCTCGCCGCTCTCGATCTCCAGCGAGACACCGTGGACGGCACGGAAGTTTTCGAAGGTCTTCGCGACATTGTCGAGCACGATCTTCATGGGATTTTCTCCGTGATGGCGGTCTGGGGTGCGGCGAGTGCCGGTCTCGAACGGCGGCCAGCGCCCTGGCGTTCCAGCCAGACCTTGGCGATGATGGTGACCACGGCGAGCACGGCAAGAATGGAAGCGGCGGCAAAGGCACCGACGGTGTTGTAGTCGTGGTAGAGCAGCTCGATATGCAGTGGCAGCGTGTTGGTCTGGCCCCGGATGTTGCCGGAGACGATCGAAACGGCGCCGAACTCGCCCATGACGCGGGCGTTGCAGAGCACCACGCCGTAGAGCAGCGCCCAACGGATGTTGGGGATCGTGACGGTGAAGAAGGTCCGCCAGCCGGATGCACCGAGCGAGGTCGCGGCTTCCTCCTGGTCGCGGCCCTGCGCCTGCATCAGCGGGATCAGCTCGCGCGCGACGAAGGGGGCGGTCACGAACATCGATGCCAGAACGATGCCCGGTAGCGCGAACATGATGCGGATGCCGGCATCCTGAAGCGCGGGGCCGAACAGGCCCTGCAGCCCGTAGACGAAGAGATAGGCCACGCCCGCCACGATCGGGGACACCGAGAACGGGATCTCGATAACGATCAGCAGCAGCCGCTTGCCCCAGAATTCGTATTTGGTGATCGCCCAGGCGGCCGCGACGCCGAAGGCGGTGTTGAGCGGCACGGCGATCAGCGCCGTTATGACCGTCAGGAAGATGGCATGGCGGGTGTCGGGATGGGCGATGGTCTCGGCGAAATGGCGTGTGCCGAGCGAAAATGCCTGAACGCCGATGACGGCGAGCGGGGCAACGATGAGCAGCGCGCCGGTGATCAGCACAAGCGCGATGAGAATGCGCCGGAAAAGCGGGCCATCGCCGACACGGGGCGGCTTTGCGTGTCCGTGAGACGCCATTTCAGCCTCTCCTCGTGTAGCGCAGCGCCCAAGCCTGCGCGGCATTGGTGATCGCCAGCATGACGAAGGCGGTGAAGAGCAGGACCGAGGCTATCGCGGCGGCGGCCGGATAGTTGAACTCTTCAAGCCGGATGTAAGCCAGAAGTGCGGTGATCTCTGTCTGCATCGGCTGGTTGCCGGCGATGAAGATGATGGCGCCGAATTCGCCGAGGCTGCGCGCGAAGGAGAGCGACACACCCGCCATCAGTGCAGGCGCCAGCAGCGGCAGGATGACCCTGGCGAAGATCGAGGCGTCGCTGCCGCCGAGCGATTGGGCAGCTTCTTCCAGCGCCGGATCGAGATCCTCCAGCACCGGCTGCACCGTGCGCACGATGAAGGGCAGGCTGGTAAAGGACATCGCGATCATGATGCCGAGCGGCGTGTAGGCGACGCGGATACCCCAATCCATGAGGATCGCGCCAAACCAGCCATTCGGCGCGAACAGCGCCGTCAGGGCGATGCCGGCGACCGCCGTGGGAAGCGCAAAAGGCAGGTCCACGATGGCATCCACGATGCGCCGCCCGGGGAAATCGTAGCGAACCAGCACCCAGGCAAGCGCAAGACCGAAGACAAGATTGAAGGCGGTGGCAGCAAGTGCCGAAAGCACGGTGACGCGATAGCTGGCGACCGCCCGCGGCGAGGATACGATCTGCCAGTAGTCTGCCGGACCAAGACTCGCCGCCTTGAAGATCAGCGCGCCGATCGGCAGCGCTATGATCAGCCCGACATAGAAGAGCGTGATGCCGAGCGACAATTTGAGGCCGGGAATGACGGGTTTACGGGCCACGATGCTCACATGTCTTCGAAGGGAAGGACCGGCGGATGTTCATCCGCCGGTCCGTCATCGGAAAGTCGATGGGATCAACGCTCGCCGAACAGCTGGTCGAGTCGGGCGCCGGCGGCGAAATGTTCTTCCTGGACCTGGTCCCAGCCGCCGAAAACATCCTCGACCGTTACCAGCCTGACATCCGGGAACTGGTCGGCGAACTCGGCGGCCACGGTCTCGTGGTGAACGCGGTTGCCATGCCCTGCGATGATGCGCTGGCCGTCCTCGGAATAGAGGAATTCCAGATAGGCACGCGCCAGTTCCTGCGTGCCGCGCCGCTCCGCGACCCGGTTGACCACGGCCACCGGAAACTCGGCCAGCAGGGACAGAGACGGGATGACGGTCTCGAAATTGTCCTCGCCGAATTCCCGGGCGATTCCCATGGTTTCGGCTTCGAACGTGATGATCACGTCGCCGATCTGGCGTTCGACGAACGTGGTCGTGGCACCGCGTCCACCGGTGTCGAAGACCGGCACATTGTCGAAGATCTTCGTGATGAAGGCATCGACCTCGTCTTCGTCGCCCTCAAAGGCCTCCAGCGCGAAGGCGCGTGCGGCCAGATAGGTGTAGCGCGCATTGCCCGAGGTTTTCGGGTTGGGGAAGATCACCTGGACGTCGTCGCGCACCAGATCGTTCCAGTCCTGGATGTTCTTCGGATTGCCGGCGCGCACGAGAAAGGCGGGCAGGGAGTAATAGGGGGACGCATTGTTGTCGAAAGCTCCCTGCCAGTCTGCGGCAACGAAGCCCTGCTGGACGAGGAAATCGATGTCCGTGACCTGGTTGAAGGTCACCACGTCGGCCTCGAGACCTTCTGCGATCGACCGGGCCTGCCGTGACGTGCCGCCATGCGACTGGTCGACCGTGACGGCGACGCCGGTCTCTGCCTCGTAGGCCGGCACGAAGGCTGCATTGACGGCCGCGAAGAGTTCGCGTGCGATGTCGTAGGAGGCGTTCAGGATCTGGTTCTGCGCATGCGCAGGGGCGGTGGCGGTCAGCGCGGCCATGGCAGCGCCGATAATGGCAATTCGTTTCATGGCTCTTCCTCTCAGGTGCCGTTTCGCCATGAGACTAGTTGGAATGAGCCTTGACCGCAGGCTCGCGGCGGCCAAATGCACTGCCGGGAATGGAAACGCCATCCCACTTGGCGCTCAAAACAGGAATTCTGTTCCACCACCAGACAAAAGCCGCGCGGGATGGCCGGCAAGAGCCTTCCTGGCCCAATAGCCGGCTAGGCGGATGTTAGTGAACGCGCGAAGAGTGCTGTCAAGCGGTCCAGATCTGCAGTCGTGACAATGCGAACCGACTTGGCACCCAGCCTACCGCTCGGGTCTACAACCGTCATGCCGCGCGTCAAGCCCGGTGCAAGCGCAACCGATACGGCGGCTTCCAGCGAGCCGGTCACGACCGCAGGATCAATGATGACCGCAGCCGCCAGCGGATCCACATAGCGGAAGATGTCGCCGTTTCCGTATGAAATGGTCACACGTCTCGCATGATCGGCGAGCGCCTTTGCGAACCGGCCGAGCAAGGTGGAGTCGCTGCCGGACAGAAGGTCGTCGACGGCATCTCCTCCGATGAAATGCGCCGCACAGGTTTCCCAGGGGACAAGGACGATGTCGAGGCTGCCGGAGAAGACGATTTCGGCGGCCTCGGGATCGGCATATATGTTGAACTCCGCCGCCGGCGTGATGTTGCCGCGCCCGTTCACGGTGCCGCCCATGATGGTGAGTTGTCCGATGGCAACTGCGCAGTCCGGATCGGTCCTCAGTATCAGTGCAATGTTGGTAAGGGGGCCGATGGCGAGGATGTCGACCGTTTCGCCTTTTGCGGCGGCCTCACGCAGGAGCGTCCGCAGGAAGCCCACGGCATCGCCGCCGGCTGGTGACATCGGATCGGAAGGCCGTTGCGCGCCGCCAAGCCCGTCGGTTCCGTGAATGGCGGTTGCATTGACGATCGGCTGGACGAGCGGCTGCGCCGCGCCCTGGTGAACCGGAATATCTCGGCCGAGGATGCGCAGCGTGTCGAGCATGTTGCGGGTCGCCTGATCCACGCCGACATTTCCGAAAGTCGTGGTGATCGCCTCCGGCGCGCGCCCGTTCGCCACCAGCATCATCAGCGCCTGCGCGTCGTCGACGCCACCATCTGTGTCGAGGATCAATCTGTTGGTCATCTGGGGGGCGATTCCTTTTCGGTTGCTCGTGCGGGATAGCCCGAGCCGAAAGGTCTGTCATCGGCCAGTGTGGGACAACCGTCAAAATCCCGGGCGTGCGCTTTGACAAACGGCGCTGCTCTTGTAGTCAACGGTGCATGATGCCGTGGCGGGGAACCGTGTCCTCTCCAGAAGCCTTCCAGAATATCTCCTGACAACGGCAAGCGATGGGATGCTCATCAGCCAGATTCTGGCGCTCGTGGCGCCGTGCGCTACGAAATCGGTGGACTGATGACCTTTCGGCCGCCGGTGGAACTCGACGCCGAGATGAAGCGTCTCTAGATCGAAGGTGAGAAGGCGGCGAGGATGTATGAACCGACCTTCAACTCCCGATGGTTTCCAGGCTTTCCCGAACGCCTCGCGTTCGCAACACTGATCTGCGCTCCCTGGCGCTGGGTGCTTGTTGCCCCCGACGGAGGCCTTTCCCCATGGCTTCGTCAACGTACAGACTGGTCAATCTCATCCGGTTGTGTCGTGAGCGGTGACTGCTCGCTGAGATTGTGCCTCATTATTGGGCTTGCCCTGTGGATGGACAAAAAATAGGCTTCACGCAGCCCCGCTCTTCGCTAGAAGTCGCGGCGGACAAACAGAAAGGAAAACCTTCATGACAATCGCAAGGGGTACGGCGCTCTCCGTCCTGGCCATGGCAGCGGCACTGGCAGCCACGCCGGCCATGTCGAAGACCCTCACCATCTCCTGGTGGGGATTCAATGGCGACAAGCTGCAGGAAATCATTCTCGATCCGTTCCAGGAAATCTGCGAATGCGAAATCGTGATCGAGACCGGCAACAATGCCGACCGTCTCAATCGCGTCCAGATGCGCCAGGGTGGCGGCGTCGATATCATTTACCTGACCGACAGTTTCTCGCAGACGGGTATCGAGCTTGGATTGTTCCAGCCTGTCGACCGTTCCAAGGTCCCGAACATCGAAGGTCTCTACGACCTGGCCCAGGCCCCGCAGGACGAGTTTGGCCCGGCCTACACGATCGGGCGCGTCGGTATCGTCTACGATACCGCGCAGGTGGAAGAGCCGATCACGTCGTGGAACCATCTGTGGCGCGAAGACCTCGCGTCGTCGGTGTCGCTTCCCGGCATCACCACCACGGCAGGCCCGATGGTCGTGCTGAAGGCCGGTGAATATGCCGGTACCGACGCCTTCGAGGATTCCGCGCCGGCCTTCGCCGCACTGGAAGAGCTGCGCGCCAATGTCGTGAAGAACTACAATACCGGTTCGGAAATGATCAACCTGTTCTCGACCGGCGAGATCACGACCTCGATCGCACAGGACTTCGCGCTCGCACAGATCAAGGCTGCGGTGCCGACCGTTGTCTGGGCCGAGCTCGAGGAAGGTTCGATCGCGACGCTGAACACGATCAACATCCCGGCCGGTGCAACCGAGGTCGAGCTGGCGCATCAGTACATCAACTTCGTGCTGTCGCCGGAAATCCAGCAGCGTCTGGCCGAGGAAGGCATCGACGCGCCCGTTCACACCGCCGTTGAGCTCACCGACGAGCAGGCTGCCCTGTGGACCTATGGCGACGACATGATCTCGAGCCTGCAGCGCGTCGACTACACGAAGATGAACGCCGCAAAGGGCGACTGGATCGACAGCTGGAACGAAACTTTCGGCATGTAAGCCCGAGGGCTCCGAAGCCATCACTGTCGGGGCGGCGCTCGCCGCCCCGTTTGCATGACCGCCCCATGGCGGCACCTTCGAAGAGATAGAACAACATGAAACGCTTCGCAGGCTGGATCATGGCGTCGCCGGCGACGCTTGCGGTGGTGATATTCCTGATCTTGCCGGTGGCGGCAACGATCAGCGTTACCTTCACCGACCCGCGCGGGCTGTTGGGCCCCTATATCTGGTATTTCGAATCCGGCTTTCGCCGCACCGTTCTCTGGCGCACCTTCGAGATCGCCTTTGCTACGACCGTCATCTCGCTCTTCGTGGGCTTTCTGACAGCCTATGTCGTTTCCAAGAGCCCGCCCTGGCTGAAATCGATCCTGATCGTGCTGGCCGTATTCCCGCTGTTGACAGGCGTGGTGGTGCGTTCGTTCGCGTGGCTGATCGTGCTCGGCCGCAACGGCATCCTGAACAATTTCATGCAGTGGATCGGCATCACCGACGCGCCGGTGACCATGCTCTACACCCAGGGCGCGGTCATCGTGGCGATGGTCTATCTCTTCGTGCCGCTGATGGTCCTCGTGCTCGTCGGCGTCCTCGACAACATTCCCGACGACCTCATCCAGGCTTCGTCATCGCTGGGCGCGACCCCTGCCGGCACTTTCCGGCAGGTGATCCTGCCGCTGGCGACGCCCGGCCTGATCGTCGGGGCTGTGCTGGTCTTCACCGCGAGCTTCACCTCTTATGCGACGCCGCATCTGCTTGGCGGCGACCAGCAGATGGTGATGGGCACCTTCCTGCATCAGCGGGCGATGGTCGCCTTCGACTGGGCCGGCGCCTCGACCATTGCCGCCATTATGGTGGTGGTGACGATCGTCACCGTTCTCGTCATGACGCGCATCGCGCGGCGTCTCAACCCGATGGCGGTGTGATCATGACGACACGTGTCAGCCCCTTCCTGATCGCCTTCGCCGCGCTCGTCTATCTCTTCCTGCTGGGTCCGCTGGTCATCATTTTCGGCGCATCGATCAGCGATACCAGCTACCTGACCTTCCCGCCCCAGGGTTTCACCCTGCACTGGTTCGAGAACATCTGGAACATCAGTGCCTTCCGGCGGACCATCGTGACCTCGTTGCAGATCGCGTTTCTGGCCACAGGGCTGGCGCTGATCATCGGCATTCCGGCCGCCTATGCGCTCAACCGCTACCGGATCCAGCTGCCGGGATGGCTGTCGACGCTGTTCATCCTGCCAATCCTGGTTCCGGAAATCGTGCTCGGCTTCTCGCTGCTGCGATCGGTGAATGTCGGCGCCGGTTTTCCGATCTTCATGACGCTGCTCATCGGCCACACGCTGTTGGTGCTTCCCTATGTCGTTCGCGTCATTTCGGCAGCGCTGTCCTCTTTCGATTTCAGCATCGAGGAGGCCGCCATCAGTCTGGGCAGCCCGCCCGCCAAGACATTCTTCACCATCGTCCTGCCCAACGTCCGGTCGGGTGTGATCGCCGCCTTTATCCTGGCCTTCATCACGTCGATCAACGACGTGTCGGTCTCGCTCTTCCTGACCGGGCCCGGCATCTCCACGCTGCCGATCCAGATCCTGGCCCATGTCGAGCAGTTCTTCGATCCGACCATCGCATCGGTCTCGGTGCTGCTGATGGTCCTGACAGTCATCGTGATGGCCATTGTCGAGCGTACGCTTGGCCTCACCATCGTCGCGAAATAAGGGACAATTCCCGTGAGCCTTCCCCTCTCCATCCAATCCGTCACGGCCCATTACGGCACCACGAAGGTGCTTGAGGATCTGTCGCTCGACATCGGCGAAGGCGAACTCGTCTCGCTTCTCGGCGCGTCTGGCTGCGGAAAGACGACGACGCTGCGCCTGGTGGCCGGCTTCCTGGAGCCGACCTCGGGCTCGATCCGGCTTGGCGACAAGGATCTGACCCGCCTGCCGGCCCATGCCCGCAATATCGGCCTCGTCTTCCAGAACTATGCATTGTTTCCGCATCTGAGTGTGCGCGACAATGTCGGTTTCGGCCTCAAGCAGCGCGGGGTCACGTCGACCGAACGCAACAGGAAATCGCTGGAAATGCTGGAGCGCGTGGGACTTGCCCATCTCGCCGACCGACTGCCAGCCGCGCTCTCGGGCGGCCAGAAGCAGCGCGTAGCGCTGGCGCGCGCGCTCGTCATCGAGCCGCCGCTCCTGATGTTCGACGAGCCGCTCTCCAACCTGGACGCCAAGCTGCGCGTCGACATGCGGGTGGAGATCCGCCAGTTGCAGCGCGCCAACGGCACGACCTCTGTCTATGTGACCCACGATCAGGAAGAGGCGTTCTCGATTTCCGACCGCGTGGCGATCATGAGCGAGGGCCGAATCATGCAGCTGGACACGCCCGAAACGCTCTACCAGCGTCCGGCCAATGCCTTCGTGGCACGATTTGTCGGGTTCGAGAACCTGATTCCGATGAAGGTCGAAAGCCGCGACGGTGGGTCGGTTCTTGCCCGCACCACCGATGGCGCGAAGCTCGAACTGCGAGGCGGGCGCTATGGCGAGATCCCCAACGATTTCGTGCTCGCCACGCGCCCGGAAGGCCTGCAGGTGACGAGCGATCCGTCAGCCGGAGGCATTCCGGCCACGCTGGGTCTGCGCACCTATCTCGGCCGGGCCTACCAGTACCAGTGCGAGACCGGCGCCGGCCATCTCATCGCCAATGGGCCGCTCTCGCAGCCGCTTTCCATCGGCGAAAAGGCGTGGCTGCTGCCGGTTCCGGACCAGTGCACGATCCTGGCGCCCGAATGAGCGCCACGCTTATCGTCAATGCCTGGGTGATCGCCCTCGACGCGGCGATGAGCGAGTTCCGCCCGGGCTGGATCCATGTCGAGGCGGACCGGATCGTCGCGCTGGGCGGCGGGTCGGCACCCGAATTGGCCGGTGCTGAAATCATCGATGTCGAGGGTGACATCGTCATGCCCGGCATGGTCAATCCGCACTGCCACATGCCGATGAGCCTCTTCCGGGGGCTGGGCGAGGATGTTGACGACCGGCTCTTCCGCTACATGCTCCCGCTTGAGCGCAAGTTCGTCTCCCCCGAGATGGTGCGCATTGGCGCGCGGCTCGCGGCCTACGAGATGATCGCCGGTGGCGTCACCACGGTCGCCGACATGTACTACCACGAGACCGAGATCGGCCGGGTGGTGGATGAGGCGGGCATGCGGGGGGTGATGGGCCAGACGCTGGCCGACTTCAATCCACCCGACCATGCCAGCTTCGAGGAAGGCTTTGCGCTGGCCGAGGAACTGGCCGAGACATTCGCCGGCCACCCGCGTGTCACAGCCTCGATCGCGCCGCACGCCCCTTATTCGACCGGAGCCGCCGTCATGGAAAAGGCAGCGCTCTGGGCCTCGGATCATGGCGATTTGCCGATCCAGATCCACCTTGCCGAGACCGAAGCCGAGATTGCCTGGGCGCGCAAGGAACATGGCGTGTCCACCGTCGACCTCGCGCTCGCCACGGGCATCCTGCGCCCGAAAACGATCTGCGCGCATTTCCTGCTCGTGGACGATGCCGACATCGACATCCTGGCCGAGAGCGGGGCGGGCGTGGCGCACAATGCCCGATCCAACGGCAAGGGCGGCCGCGGCATGGCGCGCGTGGAAGACATGCGCGCGGCTGGCATTCCGGTCGGCATCGCCACGGACGGCGCCATGAGCGGCAACACGCTCGACCTCTTCTCGCAATTCGGCGTGGTGTCGATCTTCGCCAAGATCCGCGGCGGTTCGCGCAAGCCGATGCCGGCCCGCGACGTCATCCGCATGGCTACCATGGAGGGCGCCCGCGTTCTCGGTATGGATTCGACCATCGGTTCGCTTGAGGCGGGCAAGCAAGCCGACCTGATCCGGATCGATCTGTCGGCGGCAAGGCTCCACCCGATCTACGACCCCTATGCCATGCTCGTTTTCTCGACCATGCCGACGGATGTCCGCGACGTCATGGTGGCGGGCGCGTGGATCCTGCGCGACCGCGAGGTCCTTACTCTCGAGCGGCACAGGGTCATGAGCGATGCACTTCAGCTGGCCGACCGCTTCCGCCTGGAAATCGCGACGATTGACGCCGCAGGCTGAGCTGGCCCAGCCCTCTTGTGAGGCAGGCACTTGCAAGGGGAACGCCGGTCAAGCACCGGAAACCCACACCAAGAAGGAAGACCCTGATGTCCCGCCCCGATAGCAATCTCGATGCCGTTCTGGCCCATGTCGATGCCAATCTGGATGATAGCGTGGCGCGGCTCTGCGACCTGATCCGCATGCCATCAGTCTCTACCGATCCTGCCTATGCCGCGGAGTGCCGCCGCACCGCTGAATGGCTTGCCAGCGACCTTGCCGGACTGGGCTTCGACGCCTCGGTGCGCGACACGACCGGCCACCCCATGGTGGTTGGTCACGACCATGCGACTGACGGGCCGCATGTCCTGTTCTATGGCCACTACGACGTGCAACCGGTGGATCCGCTGGGGCTCTGGAAAACGCCGCCGTTCGAACCGACACTGGTGCCACAGCCTTCTGGCGATACTTGGATCGTGGGGCGCGGCGCTTCCGACGACAAGGGGCAGCTCATGACCTTTGTCGAAGCATGCCGCGCCTGGAAGGCCGTTACCGGCACGCTGCCGGTTCGCGTCTCGATACTCTTCGAAGGAGAGGAGGAGGCGGGCAGCGCCAGCCTTCCGGGTTTCCTCGAAACTGCCGCCGAGGAACTTAAGGCCGACATCATGTTGGTCTGCGATACCGACATGTGGGACGAGCGGACGCCTGCGATCACCACGATGCTTCGCGGGATGGTCTCCGAGGAAGTCACGATCCGTTGCGCCGATCGGGACCTGCATTCCGGCATGTTCGGCAATGCGGCGCGCAACCCGCTGCAGCTTCTGTCAGAGATAGTCGCCAGCCTGCGCACATCTGATGGCGGGGTGGCAATCGAAGGCTTCTACGATGGCGTTGCAGAATTGCCCTCCGAAGTCGCCGAACGCTGGAAGCGCCTGCCATTCGACCAGGCAAAATTCCTGAAGGATATCGGCCTGGAAATCCCGGCCGGGGAGGCAGGACGCAGCGTCCTCGAACAGGTCTGGGCACGCCCCTCATGCGAAATCAACGGCATGTGGGGCGGGTACACCGGCGAGGGCTTCAAGACGGTGATCCCTGCCGAGGCCAGCGCGAAGATCTCCTTCCGCCTTGTCGCCGGACAGGACCCCGAGCGGATCGCCGAGGCCTTCCGTCGCCACATCTCGGTAAGGGTTCCTGCCGATTGCAGCGTCAGCTTCACGCAGTATGGACGCAGCGCCGCCACGGTCATGCCGATGGACAGCGCCTACCTGCAGATCGCGCTTGCCGCGCTCTCGGAAGAATGGGGCTGCGAGGCTGCGGTGGCCGGTACTGGCGGTTCCATCCCCATCGCGACGGTGTTCAAGGAGCGTCTCGGCATGGATTCGCTGTTCGTAGGCTTCGCCCGGTTTGACAACCGGATCCACAGCCCCAACGAGAAATACGACCTGTCGAGCTTCCACAAGGGCATCCGCTCCTGGGTTCGCATCCTGGCCGCGTTGGCCAAGTGACCATGAATGCGCGCCGTGTCATCATCGACACCGACCCGGGGCTCGACGACGCCATCGCGATACTCTTCGCGCTAGCCTCGCCGGCGCTTTCGGTTGCTGCGATCACGACGGTCGCCGGCAATATCGGCCTGACCCGCACGACCGCTAATGCCGGTCGGCTGTTGGCGGCCACGGGACATGAGGCGATACCCGTGGCGGCCGGTGCCGACCGTCCGCTCGACGGGCAGGGTATCACCGAAGAGGCCATTCACGGCGAAGACGGACTCGGAGGGATTTTTTTGCCGGAGCCGGTGCGCGCGCCGGCAGAACTGCCCGCGCATCATCTGATGGCGCAATTGCTGGACGATCATCCGGGAGGCAGTCTGGACATACTGGCGCTCGGTCCTTTGACCAATGTCGCGCTGCTCCTGGCCGAGTTCCCTGAAGCAGCCAGTCGGCTGGGCAGGATCATCGCAATGGGTGGTGCGGTTGAGGTGCATGGAAATGTCGGTCCGCGATCGGAATTCAACATCGCCTGCGATCCGGAGGCGGCTGCCCGCGTCTTCTCATCCGGGCTCGAAGTGACGCTGATCCCGCTCGACGTCACCCGCAAGGTCCGGGCAGACGCGGTTTATCGTGAACGGTTGCGGGCATCCGGTACGACATCTGGCATCATCGCAGCCGACTTGATCGCGGCCTATTTTGCCGGGGACGCAGATCGAACCAGCCGGCCTTTGCACGACCCATGCGTCATGCTGCAGGCCGTGCGGCAGGATCTGTTTTCGATCAGGCGACTTCGCCTCGACGTCGACTGCGGCGGCAGCGAGGATCGCGGGACCCTCCTGCCGTCGGCTTCGGCGGCGGAGATCGGCGTTGCCATGGATGTCGATACATCCGGGGCGCTGGAGCTTCTGGCAACCACGCTGGCCGGTACTGCCGAAGCCTGATCGAATGTCGCCTGGCGGCGCTCAGTTGCCTCGCGGCAGTTCCTGCTCGACCAGAGCCGTCCAGAAACGGACACCGGTTTCGATCGCCGCGTCGTTGAAGTCGTAGCGCGAATTGTGGTGCAGGGCGCCGTCGACAGCCGGGCCGTTGCCCAGCCAGACATAGCAGCCCGGCACTTCTGCGCCGAAATAGGCAAAGTCGTCACCCGCCGTGGAGGGCGGGAAGTCGGTCCGCACCTTCTCGGCGCCGACGACGGCACAGGCTGCGCGATATGCGGCTTCCGTGGCTTGCTTGCTGTTTACCACTGGCGGGATCCGCCTGAGGAATTCGTACCGTGCCTCGATACCGAAGGTTGCCGCCACGCCTTGGGCGAGCCGACCGATTTCGGCTTCTAGCTGGTCGCGTGTTTCGGCAGAGTACGCCCTTGCCGTTCCGCCGATCCTGACCTCGTCCGGTATGACGTTCAGCGCCCGGAAGTCCCCGCCCTCGATTGCGCACGCGCTGACCACCGCCGGCTGCAGGGGGTCGACCACCCGCGCCACTATGCTGTGAATCGCAGCAAGGAAATGCCCCGCCGCCGTAACGGCGTCACGGCCAAGATGGGGTTTGGCGCCATGGGTGCCGATACCCCTGAAGACAACCTCCCAGGAATCGGAGGAGGCCAGCTGCGGACCCGTCACAACGGCCATCTCGTCGGTTGCAAGTCCCGGCATGTTGTGCAGACCATAGACCGCGTCCGCCGGGAACAGGTCGAAGAAGCCATCCTCGACCATCGCCTTTGCGCCGCCGCGCCCTTCTTCGGCCGGCTGGAAGATGAAATGAACCGTGCCATCGAAATTGCGCGTGCGTGCCAGATCTCGTGCCGCACCCAGCAGCAGGGTCGTGTGTCCGTCATGGCCGCAAGCGTGCATCGTGTTGGCCACCTGGGAGCGATAGGGTCGGTCCGCCAGTTCAGGCATGGCCAGCGCGTCCATGTCGGCGCGGAGCGCGATTGCGCGTCCGCTGTCGCCCACCTTCAGCGTGCCGACGACACCTGTTTTGCCAAGGCCACGGTGAACCGCGATACCCGCGTCCTCGAGTTGCCTGGCCACGATACCGGCTGTGCGCACTTCCTCGAAACCAAGTTCGGGGTGCGCGTGGAGGTCTCTGCGCAACGCAGTCAGCACCGAGAGTTCCTGGTCGTCGATCATGCCTGTCATGTCTTTCTTCTTGCCTCGGTTTCCCGGGGCCGGCCCGCAAGCGCAGCCATCGAGAGATGTCGCGTTAGCATTCAGATCTTTGCAAACTCGTCGATCACCCTGTCCAGCATGTCTTCCGTCAGGGCATTGCTCATCGGCAGCCGCAGCATCCTTCGCCAAACCCAGTCGGTCACCGGCAGGTCTCCCGCCGGCCTTCCGAATTTGAGACCTGCCGGGGACGAATGCAGCGGCACATAATGCAGGGCCGTCTGGACCCCGGCCGCGGCGAGCCTCTCGGTCACACGCTCCCGGTCGGCCGGATCTTGAAACACCACATGGTAGATATGGCCGTTATGGGTACAGTCTGCCGGCACCTGGGGTCTCGTGAGGCGTCCTGCCTTCTCGAACGGCTCCAATGCTTCATGATAGCGGCGCCAGCGGGCCAGCCTCTGTTGGTTGATGTGTTCGGCCTGCTGCAGCTGTGCCCAGAGGAAGGCGGCAACGATCTCGCTGGGCAAGTAGGACGAACCGATGTCGTGCCAGCTGTACTTGTCCACTTCGCCACGCACAAAGCTGCTGCGATTGGTTCCCTTCTCGCGGATGATCTCGGCGCGCGCGGCGAGGCCGGGATCGTTAACAAGAAGGGCCCCGCCTTCTCCGGAGATAATGTTCTTCGTTTCGTGGAAACTGTAGGCCCCCAGAGTGCCAATGGCGCCCAGCGCCTTGCCCCGATAGGTGGAGCCAACCGCTTGGGCGGCGTCTTCGACGATGGCCAGTCCCGATCGATCCGCAATACCCGCTATTTTGTCCATTTCGCAGGGGGTGCCCGCATAGTGCACCGGAACAATGGCCATGGTGCGCGGTGTTATGGCCGCTTCGATCAGCGTCTCGTCGATGTTGAGCGTATCGGGCCGGATGTCCACGAAGACGGGCACGCCGCCGCGCAGAACGAAGGCATTGGCCGTGGACACGAATGTATAAGACGGCATGATGATCTCGTCGCCCGGCCGGACGTCGAGCAGCATGGCCGCCATTTCGAGCGCTGCGGTGCAGGAATGGGTCAGTAAAGCGCGGGCCGTGCCGGTTCGCTGTTCGATCCATTCATGGCAGTAGCGGGTAAAGCGGCCATCGCCGGACAGTTTTTCCCGGCAGGCCTCGGCGATATAGGTCAGTTCGTCGCCGGTCAGGTCGATCCCGTTGAAGGGAATGCTGGCGGTCTGCCTAGCCATGACGCGCCGCCTTCTCCGGATACCATTTGTGCCGCTCGGCCTCCCTGGCCACGCCTTCCAGATAATGGCGATACTCGCAGTCCGGCATCCTTTCGACCAGGTCCTTGAACGCGCCGAGCGACAGGAAACCGCGCACCAAAGCCGCCTCCTCCGGACAACCAAGCTTGACGCCTTGCCGGCGCTCGATCGTCTCGACATAGGAGGATGCCTCCTGCAGCGCACTGCTGGTGCCGGCATCTAGCCAGACGAAGCCGCGACTCAGGCGACGGACCCGCAAAGTGCCGGCCGCCAGATAGGCGCGGTTCACGTCGGTGATCTCCAGCTCTCCGCGCGCAGAAGGCTGAAGCCGGCGGGCAATCTCCACCACGCCGCCATCGTACAGATAGATGCCGGGTACGGCGAAACTCGATCTCGGCGTCTGCGGTTTTTCCTCGATCGACAGGGCCAGGTTGTCTGCGTCGAATTCCACGACGCCGTAACGCTCCGGGTCCTTCACGTGATAGGCAAAAATCGTCGCTCCCGACTGGAATTCGGCCACCGCACGGGGAAAGGCGTCGCCACCGAAGAAGATGTTGTCGCCCAGCATCAGGACGACATTGTCGCCGGCGATGAAATCATCGGCGATCAGCAGCGCCTGCGCGATGCCTTCCGGCCGCGGCTGCACCCGGTATTCGATGGATATGCCCCATTGCGACCCATCGCCGAGCAGGCTTTCAAAGCGGGGCAGGTCATGAGGCGTCGAGATCAGGCAGAATTCACGAATGCCGGACGACATTAACACCGTCAGGGGGTAGTAGATCATCGGCTTGTTGTAGACAGCCTGCAGCTGCTTGCTCGAAATCTGCGTGAGCGGATAGAGCCGCGAGCCGTTGCCGCCTGCGAGTATGATTGCTTTCATGGCTGCAATTCTTCTTTTTGCCGGGTTCCGGTCAAGCCGTGCACCATCCCAAACGTTCCATGGGTGGCGACGGCCGCCCGCCGCTAGAACTCAATTTCGCATATTTTGACGACGGACTGCGCCTCCATCCGGCCCTGCAGGATCTGCTCCGATGGCGGCAGCAACTGGAGATATTGGCGGTAAATCAGCCTGTCGAAGGCGCCGGATGTTCGGTAGCGCTCCGCCAGGTAGCGAACGCCGTTGCCGTGACTTTCGAAGAAACAGCCTTCGAGACCGATCGTCGAACGACGGAACCTGATCGTGTGCCCGAAATAGACGCGATCCGAGCGGTGCATGGCAAGACGGGTGCCGCGTTCGGCAAAGATCGGCAACAGCACCTCTTCCCCATCCGGCCTGACGCCCGATACCACGAACCAGTTCTCGGCCATACGCAGGTCGGTCTCGTTGAAAACGTCTATGGGGCCGATGCCGTAGACGCGCGCCGAGGCGGCGCCAGCGTCCCGCATGGTCTGGGCGATATTGCCCGGCATGGGAACACCACTCCAGCCGAGATAGGGAGAGGGGACGGCCAGCATGTAGGCCAGCCCGAGTACGAGAAACTGCAAGGAGAAGGGAGCAATCGCATCCTCGCCGGAAAGGCCGCGCTTCAGTACCGCGCCGGAGGGCACCACCTCATATGAGGGCTTGGGGGTCGGCAGTTCACAGACCCCGAACAACCGCGTGCGTCGTTCCGCAACAAAGCGATAGATCGTGCGACCGCCGAGGTAGCGGCCGATGACCAGTAGCGGGAAAAGTGGCAACAGCAGCACGACATTGCGCGACAGCATGACATAGAATTCGTAGCCCTTGCCGATCTTGCCGGAGGAAATGTCGACGCCATAGAGGTCTTTCTGGGCATCCTCGGGTGCGATGCCCGTCTCGCGAAGCCACGCCTCGTTTTTCGAAAGCGGACGCAGCTCGACCCGGCCGAACAGGTCGACCCGCTTGACGAAATTGACCGTGCGATCGCACAGGTTGCAGCGGTCATCATAGGCGACATGCAGTGTTCTGGGGCCGGTCATTAGCCAGCTTTGCCAGAACCAGCCGGCAAGCAGCAGGAACTCGAAATGGGCCAGCCAGCCCAGCTGCAGAACAAACAGGCTGAGCAGGAAAAAGAGCACGGCCCAGACGATCACATATGTCCGGAAAATGCCGCCGAGGAGCACGAAGGGCATCACGACGGCATACCACGGGAGCATAGACCAGAGCGCCAAGCGCCCGATCCAGACCGCCCATTCCCCCATCGAGAAGAAGGCGACAAAGGCTTCGTCGTAGCGCGACATGAAATTGTTGCTGAGCACCAGCGGCCCGGCTGTCCCGGTCATCCAGGCCGGTTCGTTGAGATGCATCGACAGCGAATAGACGCAGACCAGCCAGTAGCCGAACAGCGTGAGGAATTTTGCCAGTTGCAGCACTGCCGCCGCCGGCAGGCCGTCGCGATAGTAGAAGGCGGCTACCACGGCGCCGATCCTGCCGCCGCGCTTCATCAGCAAGCGGTCCAGCGAGAAATGCGCGCCGGCGTTGGCGAAGGCCAGCAGGAAAGCCAGCATCGCGCCCACATAGTTCCCCAGCGTGCTGGTGGCGAGCGCCCAGTCGCCGAGTTGCCACTGCACGAGGACGAGGTAGGCAAGCGCAAATTGCGTGAAGAAGCCGACCAGCACCATGGCTCCGGCGATCAGCGACACACATGCGACCAACCAGACTTCAGGTCGCGTCCAGTCCGAGGGTTGGAGATAGATCAGCACCCAGATCGCCCGTTCGACGAGAAACACACCAAACAGGATGCGGATCAGCGCAAATTTCGGCGCTTCGATCGCCGTGTCAGATTTGAAGGCACCTCTTCGAGACAGGAATTCGGCAAAACCGTTGAGGGTCGCATTGACCCGTTCCCGGACCGGATCGACCGCATAGGCGGCGAAGGCAATCAGGAGGCAGATATAGAAGGCATCCAGCCGCCTGAGATACCAGCCGCCGCCCATCAGTGTCGCCACGACGAGCACGAACAGATAGGAGGCGACGATTGCCGCGAATGCCTTGACGCGAAACCGCCAGTCGGCGGAGATGCGGCCTGCAGGACTGGCGGTCTGGCTCATGAAACGCCTGCTCCTGTCCGCTCTGCAATCTGGCATGGAGTCGCGCTGCGATGCTTCGTTGCCCTGAACTCCATGGGGGTGGCGAGAGAGGCAGGCCAGGCGCGCAGCAATGCGATGCCCCCGGTAGCCTTCAACAGCCTGGCAACGGTCATCAACCACCCATCGTGGCGTCCTGCAAAGACCGGGTCCTCCAGCAATCGCTCGAAGGAACGGGCCATGACGCCGGGCGCAAATGACGGAGAAAGGCCAGCCTCACGCATGAGACGGCCAACACCTCTGGCGGTGATGAAATTGAGACTGTGCCACAACTCCTCAGTTTTCCGCTTGCCCGCCCAGGGGGTGGCTGCCGGCGCGAAGGGCAGAAGCATCAGCCGGTAGTGCGGTTCGTAGGGCACAGTGTAGTTCGCGCAGGTATGCGCCATCACGCCACCGGGCGCGAGCGTCGCGGCCATGGCTGAAATGACGGAGTCGAGATCGGCGACATGCTCGAGCACATTGGCCGAGAACATGATGTCGAACTGACCATGCTTGTTGCTGTCCAGTTCCTCCGCGCCGATCTGAAGCAGAACCACGTCGCGGCAGTCCAGGAATTCTCGAAGCGCCAGAAAGAGTGTTTCGTTGATGGCGAAGCCGATACCCCCGGGCTCCAGTGCGGTGACATCGAAGCCTCTCCGATGCAGGTAGAACGTTGCCAGTCCGATGCCCGCCCCGACGTCCAGTATCCTGCGACCCTCGAGAGGAATGCCGTCGAGCAGCGATAGCGCCACCGGAACCTCTCCCGAATATTGGCGAATCTTTTCCGCGACGATCTCCGGGTCTGCGTCGATGCGCGCGGCGCACCAGTCCACGCACTCGGGACTTGCCACCCTCACCAGAAATTCCGGCAGAGCGTCGTCGCGGGTTTCTGCAGCCATTGACGATCTCGCGCTGACATCACGTGAGGAGGATCGATAGGTCATTTGAGCGGCCTCGTCCATTGGCGCCATGGCCATCAACAGGTCATTACGCTTTGGCACCAATGCAGCCGCAACTGAAGTCAGCGTCGAAGCTGCCTGCCTCCGGTGGGAAAGACGAAGAGGCTGAAGGCGATGAACAGGAACCCGGCTACGATGACAATCGCAACGGCCTGGACGATCTGGTGCGCAAATCCCATGAGGTCGACGAAAACGTAAAGCAGCGTGAAATTCAGCCAGTACCCGCAGATATGCGCTGCAACGAAGCGGCTGAAGCCGGCCGCATGGCCGCCTTCATAGGAGAAGGTGAAGCGGCGCTGGCCCAGATATCCCAGCACCACGCCCAGCGCGTACATGCCGGTCATCGCCGATTTGGGGCCGATGCCCAGCCACGTGACAAGCAGATAGACCAGATAGCCGGCAACGTTGGTGGCGATACCAACGACGCCATATCGCGACAAGCGGTTCAGGTGGTTCCTCAAGAGGCCTCCGCCACGGCAAGGCCGATCCCGGAACGGCCGTAGCCGTTGCCGTTGTAGAGCATGTAGAGCCGCCCCCGATGGCGAAAGACGAAGGGGTACTCGATCATTTCGCTGTCCCAGCCGGCATCGGAAACCTCGAGCGGTGGTGGATCGAGGGCAAGGTCCCATAGCCGCCCGTCGTCGCTTCGCGCTTCTCCGATCCTGTAGGTTTGGCCCGTCCCGCTGCGGTAGGAAAACCACATGCGCCACACCCCATTCGGGCCCCGGTCGACCGTCGGTCGCGAAAAGGCCTGCGCGATGCCAAGCGGTGCGGGCAGGGCATCGCCCTCGAATTGCCAGCCATGGCCATCATCGGAACGTGCCTGGCGGATGACGTGGAGCATCTCGCCATTGCCCGCATCCCAGGTGACGGTGGAACCGTACCACATGCGGAAACCTCCCGTGGCGAGCGCCTCGACCCAGGGATAAGAAAGGCTGACCGGGTTCTCTGCCGACAGCCCGATGAACGGGATGCTGCCATCCAGGCTCAGCGACAGGTCGTCGGCAAGAAGCAGCCTGCCGATCTCGCCACGCCAGTGCCCCTTGTCGGGAACCTGCCAGCCCATGAAGAGGATGTAGCGGGAACCGTCTGCGCGGTAGCAATTGCCGATGCTGACGCCGTGCGAATAGAAGCTGCCGGGCGGGCCGTGCACGAAATCCGGAGCATCGCAGACCCTGACGATCTGTTGCTTGGCGACATCGAGATCGAAATGGCCAACCGATGACCGGTTGGATGCGTCGCGGCCACTGAAAAAGACCCTGAAGATGTCGCCGTGAAGGTGGACGGCAAGCGGATTGGCGGCGTGCGAGGCCAGCTTGTCGTGCACGGGCTGCGGCTCGTAGACCAACCCGAGCTTTGTCCAGCGGGTGGCCACGATCTCAGATCTTTCTCAACCTGTTCGACGGCACGCGCGATCGCTCGCTTCCCGTGGCGAGGTAGACGCCCTCCGCTTCCGCGTCGCCCAGCATCAGCGCCCCGGCACCGATGACGCAACGCTCGCCGATCGTGATGTGGTCGCGCAACGTCGCGTTGACCCCGATGAAACAGGCCTCACCGATCGTGCAGCCTCCCGACACGACCACATGCGAGGAGATGAAACTGTGGTCGGCGATGGTGGAATGGTGACCGATATGGTTGCCGCTCCACAAGGTCACGTTGTTGCCGATGGTGACGAAGGGCTGAACGGTGTTGTCCTCGAGGATGAAGCAATTGTCGCCGATGGCACCCCCGTTGAGGATGCTGGCGCGCGTGCTGACATAGCTTGCCATGCGATAGCCCATCGACCTGGCGGCAAGGTATTTCTCGCGGCGCAGCGCGTTGAGCTTCGTGTAGCTCAGCGCCACGAAGAGATCGTGGTCGGCGGGAGGGTAGAGCGCAGCCACGTCCTCGAACGCGACCAGTGGCAGGCCCTTGAAGCTGTCTTCGGTTCGATAGGCGGCGTCGACCGTGAAAGCCGCGACCTCATGGTCCGAGTCGGTCGAGAAGTAATGATGTGCCAGCTCGGCGATGTCGCCGGCGCCGAAGATGACGAGAGGTCTGTTCATGGGTCCTTCCGGATCAGGATCGTGAATTCATAGAGGCCATAATCGTGAAGGAGGGCCACATTGCGGGCATAGCGCCGCTTGCACAGATCGAATGTCGCACCCGGGTCGGCGTAATAGAGGTGCGACCGCATCCGGTGCGGATCGGAATAGCTGGTCAGGCAATTGAAGGCAAAGCCGAGCCGGCTGGTCCGGTTGATCGCGTCGAGAACCTCCACCATGTAGTCGTGCCAGGCCGCGTCGGCGCGATCCAGCCGCACGTTGAAGATGCCGCTGGCGAAACCGTAATCGGCGATGCGTGACGGGGTATCCTCGACCGCAAAGCGTGCGGCGGGCTGATCGTCATGCAGCTGGCGCGCCGCCTCGATCATTGCCGGCGAGATGTCGCAGCCGTGATAGTCGACCGAGCCGCGCTCGGCGTGCAGGAATGGCAGCAATGCGCCGTAGCCGCAGCCAATGTCGTTGATCGACACCTGGCCGGCTTCGGGCAGCAGCTTGAGGAACTGGCGGAAGCGCAGCAACTGGCTTTCGTCGCCGTTCCAGTCGACCCCTTGCGGCGTGGCGCCGTGCTCTGCCAGCCGGCTGGCATAATAGCGTTCGACGTCGTCCAGGATGGAAGGCGACGTGGGTTGTGCGACTGGTCCGGTCACGTCCTCATGTCCCCTGTTCTGCATGTCCGGCGACATGCTTCATGAAACGCGGCGCCTCGCGGCCGCAATTGAACAGGAGGTCGACAATGCTGACGCCATGCTCGAAGCCTGTCCACAATTGAGGATACTGCGGATACCCGTCATAGTCGAACCACTCGACCTTGATGCCCCTCGCGGCAAAGACACCCTCATCGAGATAGGCGCGGGCCGCGGGGCCCGAGACATAGACGGCGGCGCCTGCCTGCGCGCAGATATCGGCCAGGCGCTCGCTCCGGCCGGCTGCGGATGCATAGTCCCATGAATGGCTGATCCGGGTGGTGATGCCCAGATAGCTGCAGACGAGTTCGATGAGCCGGCGGTTGAGCGTCGAGATGGTGTCGTGGCGCTCCTCGTAGGCGGGTTTCAGAAGGTCGAACACCTCGGAAAAACACGCCGCCCGGGCATAGTTGGACCGGAACGAATTCAGGTGGATCCTGGCCCAGTCGCCCTCCTGGATCCGCGTTTCCCGGATCGGCTGCTCGAACCTGCCTTTCACGACGACGGGAACCGTGAGCCATTTGAGGCCCTGCGCGGTCTTGATCAGGTTGCGGTTGCGCCAGTCGCGCCTGGTGAACTGCATGTCGTCGTAGAGGACGAACTCGTCGACCGAGGTGATCAGATCGAAATATCCCTTCCACGGGATGTAGTTCGACTGGACGATGGCGACCTTCTTCACGTGGCCCCGACCCTGCCGGCCGCCAGCGAGCCGGACACCCAGTCCTGGTTGTCGAGATACCAGGCCACCGTTCGCTCCAGCCCGCTGGAGAAGCTCTCGCGCGGCGACCAGCCGAGGTCGCTGGCGATCTTCGAGGTATCGAGCGCATAGCGGAAATCGTGTCCCGGCCTGTCCTCGACAAAGGTGATCAGGCTTGCATGCGACTCAGCATCGGCACGAGGCGCCATCCTGTCGAGTATGGTGCAGATCTCGCGCACCACATCGATGTTGCACTCCTGGCTGGAGCCGCCGACATTGTAGGTTTCCCCGATGACGCCATTGGCCAGAACCGCGCGGATGGCGGCGCAATGATCCGAGACGAACAGCCAGTCGCGGATGTTCTGGCCCTGGCCATAGACGGGAATGTCGCGTCCCGCCAGGGCATTGCAGATGGCAAGGGGGATCAGCTTTTCGGGATGCTGGCGCGGGCCGTAATTGTTGGAGCAATTGGTGATCAAGGCCGGCAATCCGTAGGTATGCTGGTAGGCGCGCACCAGATGATCGGAGGCCGCCTTCGACGCCGAATAGGGACTGCGCGGGGCATAGGCGGTTCGCTCGGTGGCGGCCTCGTCCTGCTCGTCGAGCGAGCCGTACACCTCGTCCGTGGAGACGTGAAGGAACCGGAAGCCGGCATCGGCCTTGCCTGAGGCCAGATATCGTCGCGACGCCTCAAGAAGCTCGAACGTGCCGACGATGTTCGTCTGGATGAACATCGAAGGGCCGGCGATGGATCGATCCACATGCGATTCCGCGGCGAAGTTGATCAGCGCCCTGGGACGGTGCCGCTCCAGCAGGGAGGCCATCACTGCGCCGTCACAGATATCGGCTTCGATGAAGATGTGGCCTGGATGCGAAGCCACGTCCGCCAGGTTGGCCATGTTGCCCGCATAGGTGAGCTTGTCGACATTGACCAGGGCTTCGTCGTGCCCCGCCAGCCATTCCAGGACGAAATTCGACCCGATGAAGCCTGCGCCACCGGTGACGAGAATCGTCATGCCAAAAGCTCCTTCAGGTCCATAGGGGATCGGTTGCCTCTGTTTCTCACGCGAAGCTGCCCTAGCAGACGCAATCCATGAATGGTAGGGGAACGCAGTTTGTCACGGGAGCCGTGCCATTGGCATTCGAGCCGTCTTGCCCGATCTGTCGCAGCAGGGAGATTGTTGCCCTCAAGGCGCCCCATGCGGGTCGCTCCATGGTGAGCGACGGGCGGGTGCTGCCTTCGGCTCTGCGCAAGGCTTCCTGCAACGCTTGCGGCCACGGCTTTCAACTACAGCCGCCAACGGCCGAAGAACGGGATGGGTTCTACGACGCCGATTACGATGTGGGGCTTCGGGATGTCAGCGCGGACTTGCTGAGAGCCAAACAATATGCGGGCCACATCAAAACCGCCCGTGAGCAGAATGGCATGCAGTTTCTACCAGCGCTGTCGTTAGTTGAATTCGGCTTTGGGAGCGGAAAGTCGTGCTGTGACCCATGTCTTCACGATCCCTATGCTGCGCCAACAGGTCCATCTGCCCTCGATTGCCGGCGAGGAGGGGATTTTCAGCGAATGGCAAAGAAAGATACTCGGATTTGGCCTCAATGAATTCAGATCCGTCGACGAATGGTTCGCCTCGCGTGCTCGAAAAAACTGAAAACGGCAGGTCCGTCCCCTCGATCACGGTTGTAACGTCGATCTATCGTTCGGAGGCGACCATCGGGGCTTTCGTCGAGCGCGCACTCGCGGCCGTTTCGCCCTTTGCCGCCGATGTGAATGTCATCGTGGTCGACGACGGGAGCCCCGATCGCTCGGCCGAGATCGTTCGCGACATCGTGGATCGCGACCCGCGTGTCACCTTGGTGCAGCTGAGCCGCAATTTCGGCCATCACCGTGCACTCATAGCCGGCCTCGAGAGGGCGAAGGGCGATCTCATCTTCCTGATCGACAGCGACCTGGAGGAGGAGCCTGAGCATTTCGGCGACATGTTCTCTCTTATGCGCGATGCCGTCGCGGATGCGGTCTATGGCGTGCAGAAACATCGCAAGGGCAACATGCTCGAACGTGTTGCGGGGCAGCTCTTTTACGATGTCTTTAATGCTCTCAGCGAGATCAAGCTGCCGCGCAACGTGTCGACCATGCGGGTGATGAGCGCACGCTATGTCCGGTCGCTGCTTCTGTTCCGCGACCACAACCCGGTTCTCGTGCCCCTGACGCTGATCACCGGCTACCGGCAGGAGCCGTTCTCGTTCGTCAAGAAGAGCCACAGCGAAACCACCTATTCGCTGTCTCGCCGCTTTTCACTGCTGCTGCTTGCTGTCACCAGTTTCACCGCAAGACCGCTCGCGTTGATGTTCTGGCTCAGCCTGTTCCTGTCGGCTGGCGGGTTTCTGGTCGGCATTGCGGTTGTCGTGCGTGCCATGCTGGGACCGGTACAGGATGGCTGGTCCTCGCTGATGGCGGCGATCATCTTCTTCTTCAGCCTCAATGCCCTGTTCACGGGCGTGCTCGGTCTCTACGTGAAGCTGATCTTCGACGAGGTGAAGGACCGGCCCCGGACGATCGTTCAGGAAATCTACGGCAAGGATCCCGAAATGCCCGGCGGCAGCGATGGGCGTTCGTGATGGCATGTTGACCGCCGGGGCGCCCGTCGCGCCGAAGACCTTGTCCGCGCCGGAAACGGCACTCTATAGCCTGTTGGGGCTGTCGGTCCTTTTCATGACAGCCTGGTTCTTGTCGTGGAGCGGACACGGGCTCGATCTGACGGACGAGTCTTTCTATCTCAACTGGATCAGGCACCCGCATCTCTACGACTTTTCGGCATCGCAGTTCGGTTTTCTGTATCATTACCTCTTTTACCCCTTTCACGATGACGTGGTGGCCTTGCGGGTGGCCAACATCTTGACAACGCTCGGGGTCGGCTGGGTTTTCGGTCTGTTTCTGCTGCGACCCGATATCGAAATCCGAGGCTTCGGGAGCAGGCTGGTCCTGGCATCAGCGGCCTTGGCGCTGGCATTTGTGGCTATGCTGCCGATCGACAACTGGCTGCCGACCCCAAACTACAACTCGTTGACACTGGCAGGGCTGCTTCTGGCTGCGACCGCGATGGTAGCGTTGTCCCGTGAGGGTGCTAGGGTTGCGTTCTGGCCCTATGTCCTGCTGGCGTTCGGGGGCTTGCTCTGCTTTCTCGGCAAGCCTCCCAGCGCCGCGCTTCTCGCGGTCACGGCGCTCGCCTACCTCTTTGTGCAGGGCAAGGCTCAACTGAAGGGGCTGGTGGTTGCGGCCGGCACGTCGGCGGGGCTGCTCGTATTGACCGCGCTGGTGACCGACGGGTCGATACAGGGTTTTGCCGACCGCATGTCCTATGCCGCGTCGGTGGCGACCGAACTGGACCAGCGTTATGAGATCCTGAATCTTTTTCGTCTCGATTTTCCCCGCTTCGGTGCCGATGGCGAGCAGTACCTGTTGATGGCGACGCTCGTTATTTTCGTCGTGCTGACGGCCTACGGCGCCGTCTCGGCCGGGTGGCGCTGGATTGGCTTTCTGGTCGTGTTCGTCCTGGTTCTTCTGGGTCCGGCGATGGCGCTTTCCACGGGCACGATGCCGGTCGTCGCCTGGTCGCCGCTGCTGGCAATGCAGATCCTGGCCGTGCCGCTGGGCATCCTGCTGGCTCTTGCGCTGTCTTCGGCTCTCGGCCGAGGGGTGAAGCCTTCGCGCGAACTGATCGTTCTGTCGCTCCTGCTGGCGATGCTGCCCTATGTCTATGCTTTCGGCACCAACAACGACTACTGGCGACAGGCCGCCGGGGCAGGGGTCTTCTGGGTGGCCTCGGCGCTCGTTTTGTGGCGTGCAGTCTCCGCCAGCAAGGCACCCCGGCCGATCATCCTTCCCGCGCTCGCCGCCAGCACAGTTGTGGTCACCGCCATCCTGCTTGCCGGCCAGAACATGCCCTATCGCCAATTGCAGCCGCTCCATATGGCCGCGACAAGCGCCGTGGTGGGACCGGCAAGGCGCCAGATCATGCTGTCGTGGGATATGGCAGCCTATCTGGAGCAGCTTGAGTTGTTGGCGTCGGAAGGGGGCTTTCGTTCCGGAACGCCACTGGTGGACCTGACCGGGCACTATCCCGGCGCGGCCTACGCGCTGGATGCCAAAGCAGTTGGCCTTCCCTGGATCATTGGCGGCTATCCCGGCAGCGATGCGATGGCCGCTCGGGCCCTCGCGCGTGTCCCCTGCTCGGAACTGGCTCATGCCTGGGTTCTCGTCGAACCCGACGGGTTGAGGGCGCTGCCGCTGTCACTGATGACAGGATTTGGCATGCGCTACGAGGAACAGGGCGATCTCACCACGCCCCTGACATCGTTTCGGCAGCGCTATCGGCAGGTGCTGATGCGGCCTGATCATGATGTCGATACCGCCATCGCGGCTTGCGAGAGGCAGCGCGACGAAAGCAGGTAAGGTCTGGCGGCTGGCGCGTTGTCATCCAAATGGGTGACGACGCGCAAGGGCGGCAAAGAAGAAGGTCTTGCGGCAGAAAGCGGAGACCTTGTCACCATGAAACGACTTCTCATTACCGCGGCCATCGCCCTGGCCGCCACAGCCGCACTGGCAGACGATCGTGGCGGCAGCTCAATTTCCTCTCCGGCAGGCGCAATGCAGGTCGCGCAAGGCTGTGGCTGGTACATCTTCGTGGGCTGTTCCCGCAGCTATGAAGGCGCGTTGCGCCATGCCGGCAACGGCCTGGCCGTGCTGCGCACCAGCGACTACCGGCTGCTCAATCCCGGCTGGTATTGCGCTGCGGTTGGCCCCTATGCGCACCGGCCTGCAACGGGCGAGGTCCGCGCCATCCGCCGCCATGTGCCCGATGCCTATGCCAAACGCGCCTGCTAGGCGTGAGTGGGGGATCAGGCGTCTTGTGGCGCCTGGCCCCACCCACAAAGGCAACTAATCGCCTATGTACATGCCGGCTCCATAGGCTTCGACCACAGCGCCCCTCGCATCGACCGGGACAGTCAGCGTCCTGGCCATCTGGAGTTGTTCGGCGACAAACTGGAAATAGGCGCCAAACATGGGCCCCGGGCCGTCGGCACTGAAGCAGGCAACCGTCAGCGACAGCCGGGTGCCGATCGCCGGGAGGGCTTCGGCGTTCGGTTGCTCTCGCTTGCGGCGGCTTGGAAGGCTCTCCCGCCACTGTGCCTGGCGTGGGAGCAGCGCGGCGACCGTGCCGGAAACGTGGCACGTCGCCCTCTCGGCGTCGAAGCTGACCTCGAGTTCCTGCAACTCGGCCATTGCCGCCGCGCTTTCCAGCGCGGCCTCGTAGACCCATGGCGGCATCATCGCCAGGGCAGGGCTGATCGTTGCCGGCATGGCTGGCGCGACCAGAAGGCTGGCCAGCAGTTTCATGCCGCCTTTCCCGAAAGCGTTGCGGGACGTGGTGTCGTGCATCGTCGATCCTTCGGCCAACAGGGGCCAACCGGTCCGACCGGCTGTCCTGCACCATCTCGCGCGATCGCTTTCGAAGTCGCGTCACCCAAATGAGTGACGCATCGGATGTATGCGAACGGCAATGACGTCGCATGACATCATGCCGGGAGCGATGAGATGAGATTCACGAAGAGCAGCGCGATCGTTATTGCAGGGCTGGCTGGACTTGCCGGATGCAGCAGCAGCGAGCCCGCCCCTGACCCCAACAGTCTGACCATTTCCGTATCCACCGAGGTTTCCGACGGTGCCTGCCGTCCGGTGGCGGAGTTTTCCATCGGTAAGGATCACGAGCTGCGGCTCGTCAATTACCGGATCACGATGACCGGTCCGGGCGAGGCGGACAGGACCCGCATCCCGACCGGCGAGGTTCTGCATCAATCCAGCAACGTGAAGAGAGGGCGGTCGATCTCGCTCCACAATCACGTGGCTGCCTGTGCCGAAATGACCGTGGTCTGGGACGAGTTCGAATGCGAGAACGAGGAACGGCAGAAGATGGCATGCCCGCCGATCGTGCTGGCGGGCGGCAGCGGCCTGAAGGGCGCCGAGATCGTAGCGCCGACCCCCGAATGATCTGGATCGCTGGCGGCCGTTCCCACGCGGTGGCCGCCGGCGATCAGTTCCTACACGCCGAACAAGGTGGCGTAGGTGTCGACGGGGAGGGTCAGCAACATGTCCTTGAGGTCCTCGTAGCTCATGCCGTCATCGTCGGTCAGCGAGGTGGCCGAGAACTGCACCCCGACACTGCCGAAGCGGCACGAGATCAGCTTGTTGCCGACATCGCCTATGCAGTCGAAGCCTTCCGGATAGGCGCTGTCGAGTTCGAGCCCCGCAGGCGCGATCCCGCCTGCGGCCCAGTCGAAGATCTGACCGATCGTCCGCGTGGCGAATTCCCGCTCGCTGACGAAGAATGTCAGGATGGTCCAGCCATGGTCGGGGCTGGGGATTTCGAAGGTCACCTCGAAGGGCTCGCCATCTGCATTTCTGACGTCGCTCGGGCGTTTGTCGACCGGGTTTTCGACGGCCTCGTTCAGCGCCGCCGGCAGAAGGTCGCCAAGCGTGACGCCGGGTGCCCTGGCGATCTCATCCGTGATCTGCGCGTCCAAGTCGTCGGCGGCCAAGGGCTGGCTGAACAGAAGGCCGGTCGCAAAGGCGATGGCACGGGCGGGTTTTCGCATGGGGAACTCCGGTTCGCGGTGAGATGCGGCGAAGCTAGTCGCGCCGCTTGCCGCCCGGCATCACTCATATGGGTGACGTCACGCCGCCATCGCGCACGCTAGCCAACGACGTGCGCCGATTGCGAGGTTCCCCGATGAAGCGACTGCTTGTTCCATCTGCCTTTCGAAGCCTGGCGATGGCGATCTGCCTGGTTCCGGCGGTGGCGGCTGCCGACATCCTGTCGCCGGCAGGCGAATGGCAGATCCTCGACACAGCCGGCAACCAGCTCGGCATCCTGACCATGGATGCGGCGCGGATGGGGGGCGGCGACATCGAGGACAGCCAGCCTGGCGGCGGTCCCGGCCCGGTATTCGTCGAACCGTTCTCGACCAGCGCCGAAGCATTCGACGTGATCCTGAGTCCCACAAACCTGCAACTGGCCAGAGACGCAAAGGCGCGGCTGCTGTTTGGCCGACCACAGGGCGGGCAGGCCCGGGGCTCGCTGTTCGGCACCAGCGAGCGCGCGCAACCCGTCACATTGCGCTGGATCGGCGCCGGTGCCGGCTATTCGGATGAAGATGGGGATGACGAGGTGCTGATCGACGACTACCCCGCGATCGGCATCTGGCGCCCGGAATACGAGATCGTCAACGTGCCGCCGGGCGGCAGCGTGCCACTGCGCGCGCAGCCCGAGCGCAACAGCCAGATCATCGGGACGCTGCCGGCCGGCGCGCGGGCAATCTGGGCTCGGCAATGCACGCCCGAGATCGACACCGAGGATTTCGAGACAGCAGACCTGAGCGGTCGGATGCGGCTCCTGTCGGGGTCCTGGTGCGAGGTGGAGCAGGCGAGCCAGTCCGGTTTCCTGCCCGGCTTCCATCTGCGCCCGCTGGATTGAGGGACCCGCCATGAAGTTCAGATGCTTTTCCATCCTCCTTGGCGTGCTGCTTGCGATGCCGTATCTCGCCGCCGCGCAGACACGCGGCGAATGGCGCTACGAGCAACGCGGCTCGATCGTCACGGTCGTGCGCGAGGGCCAGCAGCTCTTTATCGCCTATGTCGAGCCTTCCGCGCAGCGCCGCGCCGAAGGCGTCGCTGCCGGCAGCGAACTGTTCACCGGCACGATCGACCGCAACGACTATGCCGAGGGCATGGCGTGGCTATACAGATCCAATTGCGGTGGCACCGACTACTATGTCTATGGCGACTTCAAGCCCGGCCAGCCATTCAAGCTGGCAGGTGCGGCGCCTGTGCTGGGATCGAACTGCGCCATCATCGACAATGTGTACGACAATGGCGACGCCAACCTGATCTTCATGCCGGTTGCAGGCGCCCAGCCTGCGCCGCGGCCCGTGCAAGGCACAAGCAACCTGGTTGGCGGCGAGCGGATGTGCACGACGGGCGTGGCCGAGGGCAGCTGGTTGAACGTGCGCGTCGGGCCCGGTTCCGACTACGCCCAGATCGCCGTGCTGGCGCGGGGCGAGTGCAACATCACCATCCTGCACGAATGCACCGGAGACTGGTGCCCCATTCTCGGGCCGGCCGAAATGGTCGGTTGGGTCAGCAGCCGCTTTTTGAGGCCGCGATAGTGAGGAGAGCCATCGTCATGAGCAGTTTTGTTGCCAGGGCAGCACTTGTCTTCAGGTGCGGCCTTCTGTGCGTGCTCGCGGTTGCCGTCGGACTTCAGCCGGCCATGGTCTCCGCACAACCCTCAGCGCGCATCCAACAATTGTTGGAACCGCTGGACCGGGTGCGAGCGGCACTAGCAGGGCTTCGTGGTGACCTGGATCCCGCCTTGCTTGATGTGGACTGGGTGCTGAGGCAGACGGGCACCGAGGCCGAGGAGATTGCCGCCTTGGTCGCCAATGACGTCGCCTTTGCTCCTTATCTGGGATCGATGCTTGGGTCTGGCGGCGTGGTCGCAACGAGGCGTGGCAACGCTCTCGATCAGTCGGTGCTGCTCGCCACCCTGCTCAATCGATCCGGCTACGAGGCCCGCATCGTTGGCGCTGCGCTACCTGATGACAAGGCAGAACGCCTCTATGCGCACTGGTTGTCGAACCGTCCCGCGGAACTCCTCCCTTACAGGCACGGCACGCCCAGCGCACAAAGCATGGTGGGTGCCGGCGCGGCCTTGAGCGAACAGGTCAAGGAGACGAACGCAAATATTGCGCGCGTCGAAGCCGCTCGGGAAAGAGGCTACGGCTATGCACTTTCGGCGGCTGCTGCGGCGGGCGTTGACCTCTCACCGCGCGACACACGTGCTGCGCTGCTGAAGACCGTTTCCGACTATCACTGGGTGCAGTACCGCGACGCGCCATTCTCGGACTGGGTCGATCTGCATCCAGCTTTCGGCGCCGAAGGTTTCGGCGATGGGGAAGCGCCCGAACCAGTGGCCTATTTCACCGGGGTGCTGCCGGACGCGTTGACGCATCGCATCACCATGCAGGGCCACATCGACCGCCTTCTTGGCGACAAGGTCGTGCGGGCGCCGATCACCAGTGCCTGGACGGCTGCGGTATCGACCCTGGAAGGCAGGCCTTTAACCTTCACCATCGTGCCGCTGGACCCACCTGAAGGCGAGGACATGGAAGGTGCCAAGGTTTTCGCGCCGTTCATCAATTCATACCGAGCGCCCGGTGCAAGCATGTTCGACCTGAAGGGCAATGCCGTCGACATGAGTCTTCTGGACATGGGGGCACCCGGTTCGATGGTCGATCTGATCATGACCTTCGGTGAGAAGGGCGCGGCGGCAGCAAACCTGCTGGCGGCTGTCGATTTTGGGGCAGAAGAGACGGCCGTGCCTGATGGGCAAGAAAGCAGTGAGCTGCTCCGCGTGGTGGTGACCGTCACCACCGAGGGGCCAACGGGCAGGAAGACGCACGAGCGTGTGCTTTTCAATCGCGAGTTGGCCGACGGCAGCATTCTGCCACGCAGCCAGTTTTCACTGGCTGAATCGCTCTACCGACACTTCGCGTTCATCGCCGACGCCGGATTCGCTGCGCCATCCAGGCAGTTGCGCAGCATGTTCGACGATCTCGATCGCCGCCTTGCCGTGACCCAGTTCGATATCCGCAACTGGAACCGCCCCGCCGGGGTTGCACTATGGAAAGACCGCGCGGCGGTGGCGGGCGACGATTTCGCGACCCCCGGCATGCTGGGAACGGCGTTTTCGAGCCTTGGCAATCCGGAGCTGTCTTTTCCTCGCGACGAGGTCCTGGCCGCGCCAAACGGTCCCTCCATCGTGGCGATTTCGACATCTCCCGTCCAGACTGGTGGTCAGCTGTCCATACAAACCGTGGTCGATATCGTCTCGATCGACTGGTCGATCTGGAACCGTCCCGATGATCTTGCCGATACGCTGATGCTGGCCCCTGCGCGTCTTGCCGGGTTCGGGGCTGCGGCTACGCTTGCCGAGGCGGAGCTGGTTCAGGAATCCGCCGAATTGCTTTCCGAGGGTTTCGCCCGTGGCACATCGGCCTGGGCAACTCTGGACAGTTCCGAACTGGCTCTCGAGCGGACGAACGAGCCTCGCAATGCGGCCATGGCGGCCGATCTGGCACGGGGAAACCGCGTGGTTCTTGCCAGCGCGGCGGGTGAAGTTGCGGTCGCGTGGTGGTCCGTAGATCCACGAACAGGTCTCGTCATTGGCATGAACGAGAATGGCGGTGCCGGCGAACTTACCGAATATGTCAGCACCTTGATAAGCGTTAGCATGGGGCTTGTGTTCACCTACACGGGTGTTCAGGGCTGCAACGATCCCAGTATGTCCCAGGAGATGGTAGACTGTTGCACACTGGCGACCGTTGCCTCTGGAGTCATCATTGGCGGTTTTGTCGGCTTCGGCATCGGGGCGCTGATCAGCCGAGCCATGGCCAGCGCGACGGGTGCGGTCGCGGCCGGCGTGCAGATCGTCGCATCGGCCCAGCTCGATCTCGTCGCCAATCTCGGAACGTCTACTATTCCGGGCGATTTTGGCCTTTGCAGCCTGGCTCACCAATGATGCGCGGGCTGATCATGCTGGCGGCGCTGTTTCTGGCAGCGACCGCATCCGCCACGGACCGCCTGCTTGCCCCGGACCAGCCGCTGTCGATCGCGTTCAACGGGGCGATGGAGCAGGAAACCTTTGACCTGATGGCGCCCGCGCTGGGCGCCTATCGCATCGTTGCCGAGTTCGAGGATGGCCCGGTGACGCTCGCGCTTGGCCACTTGCCGACAGAGGACGGCAAGCCCGTCGGCGACGAAAGGGCAGTGCCTGCGGATACCGAGGTGGCCCTCGTTTCGCCTGCCGTGATCGGTCCTTATGTGCTCGAGCCGGGACGTCCCTACCGCGTTGCCGTGCGGGGGGCGGCTGCGGTCAGCGTCAGGCTCGAGCGCATCGACATGCCTGCCGCCGAGGAAGCTGCCAAGGTGTTGCAGGAGGGGCTGCTTCACACCTTTGCCGAGAGGACCGCCGCGCTGCCGCTCGAACTCGACGACGCGCAGACCGGCGATGTGTGGGTGGAGATCATCGGCCCGCCTGGCGCGCCGCCATCCGGCGAGATGCGGGGTGCCGCGATGGAACGCTTTACCAGAAGCGCGTCTTTCGGACCCTTCGCGGCGGATGCGCCGAACCTGACCGTGTCCCTGTCACCCCACCGCGCCGGCACGGGCCGGCCCATGATGGCGCGTATCGTGCGCGACCTGGTGCCGGACATCGACGAGCGCGAGAGCGGCTGGCTGCAGGCTGGAACGGTTTCCACCGAACGTGCCTTTCGTGGCGTGCTCGGTCCGGGACCGGACACGGACGAGGTTCGTCTGGGGGCGCTCGACGGTTCGCCGGTCGATATCGTGGTCCAGGCCGACGACGCCGAAACCGCCTTCGACCTTTTCGTCGTCAGCCTTCTGGATGGAACGAAGACCGAGCGCATCGCGCGCCGCCGGGCCATTGCCGGCCGCGCCGAGTTGAAGGGCCAGCAACTCGGCGAAGGCGAGTTCGGTATCGAGATCGTTCGTACCGACAAGCGCACCGCACCGCGCCGCTACATGGTGACGGTGGCGCCGGGCGCCAGCGTCGAGGAGGGGACGGAGATCGAGCCCAACGACATTCCCGCGCTCGCCACGCCGATCACGGGCAGCGCGATCGCCGGGTCGCTGGAGAAGGACGACGTCGATTTCTACCTGCTCGACGTGGCCGAGCCGGACCAGTATTGGCGCATACAGCTGACCGGACGCGCCAAGATGGCGGTGCTCGACGCGGAAGGGGGCACGCTGACGGCGCTCACGCCCACCCGCAACGGCGCCTATGTGCGTGCGGAGGGCCTGGATCTGCTGCCCGGCCAGTACCGTATCCGGGTATCGGAAGGCGAAGGCGACTACCAGTTGCTGGTGCGCAATCTCGGCGTATTGCCGGACGATTTCGAGCGCGAGCCGAACGATACCCGCGAATATGCCAACAGCCTGCGCCATGGCGAAACGCGCCGCGGCCTGATCTCAAAGGGCGAACCAGGAGACACCCATCGCTTCTACGTTCCGCGCCAGAGGCATCTGCGCATCGAGGTCGAACGGCCGAAGGCCGGCAACATCAATGTCGCACTGTCGCGCAACGGTCAGTCGGTGCGCAACTCCGCCCGGATCGATGGCGAAAGACTGGTCATCGAGGACCGTTTCGAGCCGGGCGACTATCTGATCTCGCTGACACCCGCCGAAGAGACGCATGGCGATCTCTACCGCGTGTCGCTGTCCAGCCCGCTGGTGGCCGAGGACGCGCCGGTGGCGATCGATATTGTTGGGATGCCCGACGGGTTTGCCGCCTTCTCCCCCGACGGCCAGCGCGCCGAGGTGGGCGTCAGCGTCGTGAACCTGTCCCAAGAGCCCCAAAACCTGACGCTGCATGCCTCGCCACCGGGGCGGCTGTGGCGGGTTGAAGGTCTGCCGCCGGTCGTCGAGCTGGCACCGGGCGAGGGACGCGAATGGACGGTAACCCTGGTCGCGCCCGGTCAACTGACCCCGCTCGAGGACGCCGTGCTGGAAATCGCCGCCGAAGCGGAAGGTGCGGCTGCGCCGGTCGTGGCGCATCGGCAGGTCACCGTTTCGGGCGACGCGCCGGCCGTTGGCGCGCATGTGTTCTTTGCCACGCCACCCGAACTGCGTGGCGGGCTGAATGTCGCCAGCTTCTATCTGGGCGGCCGGGTCGTGGCGATCGCGGAACGGGAAGCCAAGTCGCTGGAAACCGACCCCTATGCCTTCCTTCTCAGCGGCCGAGCGGCCAATTGGCCGAACTGGAAGCTTGAAGCCCTGCTCGATGGCATGGCGCCGATCGGCCGCCGCGACGGCGGCGGTCCGGGATATGCCGAGCCCACCGTCAGGCTGGCCGGCGAGGGGCCGGTGGAACTCGCGGGCGCTGCGATATCGCTGCGGTGGGAACGGGAACCGATCGGTGGCCTGCGCAACTATCGCATCGAGACATCGCTTGACGGGTCGGTCTTCGAGACGGCCGCCGAGGGTCGGCTGGAAGCGATCCGCGAACGCCAGCACATCGTCTTCGACCGGCCGCGCATGGCCCGGTATCTGCGCGTCGTCGACCGCGACTGCATCGGCGCGGCGCAATGTGTCTCCTTCATCGGCGAACTCATGGCGATCGCCACGCCCGGCACGCATCCGGCGGGTGTGCCGGCGGCCAATCTTGCCGATGCCGTCTATGGTGGCCGCGTGGCTGCCGGCGAGGGCGAAGGCGAGCAGGACCGCTATGCCGCACGGCTTCTGTTCCTGCCGCTCGGCCCCTATGAATTCCGGCCGGATGCAGACGAACCCCGCAGGTTGCGCTGGGTGCTGCCCGTCGCGGGCGGGCGGCTTGCCAGGGTCGAGCGCATCGTCTGGGCAGGCGAAACGGCAGACAACCAGGCCGAAACGGCCCGTATCGGCGCCAGTGCGGAGCGTTCGCCGACCGGCTTCGAGAACATCGGCACGTTGGCGCGACCGGGAGCCGGCGAGAGCGAGATACGTTTCGCCGAGCCTCGCTGGATGCGATATGTCGAGGTCGACCTCGGCACGGTCATGGACAGGGTGTCCGCGCCGGATGCGATCCAGGTCTTCGAGGCGCCAGCGACCCGCGAAAACCCTTCCGCGCTCGGGCTTTGGGACGAGGACAGCTTTGCGGGGCCCTTCGAACATGCAGGCAATGTCGCTGCGGCGCAGGCGCCGCAAGCGCGCGGCGGCGCAAGTCGCGAGGCGGCGGTGGCGCTCGACCTGGACGATCCGGTCGAGACGGCCGTCAGGCGCGGCGCGCGCGAGGACTGGTGGCGGGTGGACATTCCTGCCGATGCGGCCGCGCCGGTCTTTCTCCGTCTTCGGCTGGCGCATCCGCGTATGGTCGAGGCGGGTATTCGGCTCTATCACGCGGATGGCGGCGACGTCGCGCTGGAACCCGTCGAAAGCCGCCGCGGCGACCTCCCCGACTTGTTCCCCATCCCGGAGGGCCAACAACTGCCCGCAAGCGGCTGGCTCGACGGGTGGCCGCGCCATACCGGCACCGGCTACGATCTGGTGGCCGCCGTCGAGCCCGGGCGGCAATACAGCTTGCGGCTTTTCGAGGGACCGCCGGCAATCACCGTCTTTCGGGAGCAGTCGCCTTATATCGCCGACGCGGTACCGGGCCTGCGGCGCGGGTTCAGGGGATTTGCCGACATGCTGGGCGAGGACGGGCTGGCGTCTTTTCCCGATGGCGCCCGGCCACCGGAAGCCAGTGGCTGGCACACAGGTCGTATTGAGGCATTGAGGGCGCTGGGGATGCCGCGCCAGCGCGGCGATGGCGACAGGTTCGACATTGCCATGCGCCGCGAGGCCGAGCGGCTGGAGTTCCTGGAAGGCGCCAAGGCCGTGGTGTTTGCCGGTTCCGGCACGCATCTGTCCAAGAGCTGGTTGCCGGCGGAAGGCCAGTCCTCGCCCACGGTCGACGTGCTGATGAGCTATTGCGACGAGATCCTGCATTGCCAGTCCCATGCAGACAATGAGCATCGCGCCACCGATGCCGCCGGCCTGAATGGCGGTCTGCTCTACCGGTTCGATACGCCACTGGCTCCGGAAGAAGCGCTGCTGCGCACGCGAAGCCGGCTCGAGGGCTGGAAGGAGCTGCAACTGAGCGCCACTCTGGTATCGGCCGTCCGCGATCCGGAACCAGAACCAGAACCGGAGCCGGAGCCAGAACCAGAGCCCGAGCCGGAGCCAGAACCCGAGCCTGAGCCAGAACCTAAGCCCGAGCCGGAGCCAGAACCCGAGCCTGAGCCCGAGCCGCTGCCCGACGTCGTTCGGATGGGCGCTGTGGTCGTGCTGGTCGAAGACGATGGCCGATCCGATCATGCCCACCAAGCCGGCGGAAATACCGATACCGGCATGTATGATTGGAAGGACGAGAAGGCACTTGGCATCATCTTCGATGCCTCCGGTTCAATGCTGCAGCGCATTGAGGGTCAACGGCGTATCGAGATCGCGCGCAACGCAACGGCGCGTCTGATCGCCGACATCGTGCCGGAAGGCACATTCTTTGCGCTCACCGCTTTCGGCTACACGGCCGACGCCTGCGACATCAGAGACCTGGTGCGGCTCGCGCCGCTCGATCGGCGCGCGGCAATCGATGCCGTTCAACAGATCCCGGCCATCAACCGCTCGAAGACGCCGCTTGGCCACAGTCTTGATCGCATGATCTCCCAAATGGCCGATCATGGCGGGCCGCGGACCATCGTCTTGATGACCGACGGCGAGGAAACATGCGACGGCGACGTTGAGCAGGTTCTGAGGCGGGCACAACGCGCCGGCATCGACATCGTGCTGAATATTGTCGGCTTTGCGCTGGATGACGCCGAACTGGTGGCCACGCTAGAAGAATGGGCGGCGATCGGTGGTGGTACCTATTTCGACACGGATGATTTCGACAGCCTGGCGGCGGCCCTGCAGGCCAGTGCCGAAGTCGTCGTGCCGCCGGTGCCCGAGGGGCTGGCCAGTTTTGCCGTGTTCTCCGCTCTGGGCGATTTCGTTGCCCGTATTGCCGCCGGTGAGGCGATCACGCTGCAACCCGGGACCTATCGGCTTGTGGACGAGGACGATTTCATGCGCTCGCTGGAATTCGAGGTCTTCGACAATCTGCGCGTGGAGATCAATTTCGGCGCAGACGGGAGCTTCGTCGGTTTCAACCGCTTGCCGACGGGGACGGCGCCACAGTGATAGGAGGCGCCGTCTGCCGGGGGTTGGCGTCGTGCCCGAAGCACTATCTCCTGGCGGGCATGCGCCGGCGAAGATCGCAGCGCCCGCCAGCCGCCTGTTCCAGGATACTGTCAGGCAATAGCAGATCAAAAAAAGCGGCCGTGCCTCTCGCACGGCCGCCGCAGCCGGTGGGTGTTGCCGGAGGGGTTCAGAGATCGATCGGGCGCCGGCTTTCGATGGCAGCACGATCGGCTGGCGAATTCTCGAACGACTTGGCGGGCTGGAACCGGTGAACGGCAGCGACGACATTGCCGGGAAACGTGACGATGCGCGCATTCAGGCTTTGAACGTTGCCGTTGTAGAGCCGCCTGGCCGCAGCAATCTGGTCTTCGGTTTCCTCCAGTTGCCGCTGGAATGTGGCGATGTTGCCGGTCGCGGTGATCTCGGGGTTGTCCTCGACATAGGCGATCAGACCCTTGAGCGAACCCGCAAGGGCTGCTTCGGCCACTCCCATTGCCTCAGGATCGTGGCCGGCCATCGCCTTGATCGCTTCCGTGCGGGCTTCAAGGATCCGCTCGAAGATCGTGTTCTCGTGCCGCATCGCCGATTTCACTGCGGTCACCAGATCCGGCACCAGATCGTGTCGGCGCTTGAGCTGCACCTCAATGCCTGACCAGCCCTGTTCGACTTGCGTCACCGCTTGGCCGAGACCGTTATAGACAAGTATGTAGATGCCCAGTACCGCCACCAGCAGCAGGGTCAGGATAAGGCCCGTCATGTCGTCTCCTACTCCGCGAAATGTTTGAAAGACACGGCCGCCTCGGCAAACTGTTCGACGAGCGCGTCGAAGCGGGCGGCGATAACGTCGTTTTCCTCGGTCATGATCCGGTCATGGCCGGCAAGATAGATGGTGGGTCCATCGATGATGAGCTGCGCGTGGTAGCGGTCGCGCAGGTCGATCAGCACGGCCTGGGTTGCCGGCGTGAGCGCGCGCAGCAGCGCCAGCTCGCCACCGTCGTCGGAACGATCGTCGGCGATGGCGATGTTGAAGCGCCGGTTGAATTCTACCGATTCCGTCTTGAGGTCGTGCCAACCGTCGCGGTTGAACGCCTCGGCCAGAAGATGGGCACGAATGCCGGTGTCGCGCTCGAGATTGTAGGCGACAGCCATGTTGAAGAGCTTGCCCCGCAGAGCTCGCCCGCCGAAACTGTCCTTCTTGATCGCCTCCACCGCGAGGCTGGCATCCACGTCGAATTGCTGGAGACCCAGCCAGAAGGGGATGCCCTGCCGTGTGTTGCCCCAGAACATCGCCTCCAGCTGAAGCGGGATGAGCTGTCCCGGGCGGGGACGGCACAGTTCCTGTATCTTTTCGTAGGCGCGGGCCGCAAAGGGGTCGACGGCGCGGAACTTGCGTCCACCACTCTCATATTGCACCGGTCCCTCGATCAACCGGAATGCCCAGTCGTTCTTCTCCGCGAGCAGGAAGAACATCCTGGCACGCTTCTCGCTGCTTCTGGACAGGAAATTGCCGAGGATCAGGCCGCCGACGGAAACAGCCAGGGCGGGAATTCCGAACCAGGCGGCCGGCGCCCAGACAAAAGCGACCAGGATCGCCAGCGCGCCCGCAATCGACAGAAGACCGAGTGCCGTGTTCAGCCAGCCGGGCAGGTCGCGGCCTTCTTCCGCTTCGGCGACATGCTGGCGTTGAAACGGCAGCGTGCCGGCAAAAGGATCCCACACCTGTCGCATCGTGATGGGGGTGGCGGACGCGTTCTGCAGCTGTGTCATGTTTTTCGCCCAAAAAGGATGGCCATGTTGGGGAATTGGCAGTGCGGCCGGACAAGGCGCGTCACCCATTTGAGTGATGGCCGAAGACGCCCAGACCTGAATCGTTCATTTGCAGTTCATGCCGTTAGGGCAGATAGTGCGTACAGGCTTGGAAAAGACGATGCAGGTTGTTGAAGCGACATCGAAATATGTGGTTGGCGCCGGCAACGAATTGCTGTTGCATCGCTCGTGGCGTGCCGGTGCCGGAGCGCCTGCGGTTTTTGTCGGTCACAGCCAGCCGACCCATTCGGGCAACGTGGTGGATCTCGCCGAGGCGCTGTGCCGTCTAGGATTCAATGTGCATGCGGGCGATCTGCGCGGGCACGGTGCATCCGTTTCAGCGCGCCAGCCGCTTGGCCATCTGGACCGGGAAGAAGGATGGGAACGGCTGATCGATGACATGCGGCAGTTCACGTCGATCGCCTTCGATGGCGTGCCGTGGGAAGACCGGCTCATCATCGCGCCCAACATTACCGGCCTCCTGACGCTTGAACTGCTCAAGACCGAACCCGATCTGGCACGCAACATCGTGTTGATCTCGCCGCCGCCGAACCAGAAGGCGATGTGGTTGCTGGCGCGGTCCTTCGTGAAGGCGCGGGCGCTGATCCGAGATCCCGATCTGCCGGACGAACAGACGCTGCATCACCTGTACACATTTCTGGGCGCCCAGCTGGAAAACCGGAAGCATCTGGCCGATGTAACCTCCGCCAATCGCGCGATCATCGACGCTCTTGTGGAGGACCCGGCGGCCTGGCCGACTCCCACTCTTTCCTACTGGATTTCGATCTTCCGGGGCTTTCAGCAGGCGTGGGAATGGCCGCGCAAGGCACTGATCAGCGAGGGGACGCGCATCCTTCTGATGTATGGCGGCGAAGACCCGATGATGGGCAAGGGCGGTTTCGTGGCGCCGATGCGCGAGTGGTTCGCCGCGCATGGCGTGGTCGACGTCCAGTCCTACCGCGTCGAGGGTGCCCGCTCGGCCGTCTTCCTCGACGAGCGCCAGCTGAAGGTTTCGGATGCCATCGTCCGATGGTTCCGCGACGGGGAGCTGCCCGGTCAGGCAACCGAGGGAGAGACGTCGAACATAGAAGACATCTCCTCGCGGATGCTGTCCAAGCTGGGCAATCTGGATTTTGACGGCGAATTGAGTGCCGATACGCTGGTCGAGCTCTGCTACAACGCGATCCAGGACGAGGAGCGCTGGACCGAGATGCTCTATCGCATCGCCCTGGCCATCGCGCGCGGTGAACGAGGCAGTTCGCAGCAGCTCGAGATCCTGGTCTCGACGCTGATGCCGCATTGGGACCGGGCCTATGAACTGAACCGCCAGATCATGACCAATGCTGCGCTCGGCGTTGTCCTGCAGGATGTCATCGAGCGCTTCTCGATCGGCATCGGGCTGGTGACCAACAGCCTCGGGGTCGTCCATTGCAATGCCGCCTTCAGGGAAACGCTGGAGCGCTGCCTGGGCAACGGGGCCATTGCCGACGACCGGCAGGCGATCGAAGCCGCATTGAAAACGCTTGCCAGCCAGCAGTTCCGTTCCGAGGTCGAACGTGGGCGCAGCGAGACGGTGCTGGTGGTGGATGGCGAACCGATCGGCATCCACTTCCGGTCGCGCGCGCTGCGTCAGACCGGGTTGCTGCGCGGGGGGCCTTCGGGCGTCCTTGTGCTGCGCAAGACCGAACAGGACGCCAGCGACGGCGAGGACGCGCGCTCCGCGCTGCTGCAGCTTGCCTATGGACTGACCCAGCAGGAGGCCAATGTTGCGCTGCGGATTGCCGCTGGCCGTTCGCCTGAAGAGATATGCACGGATCTCGGGCTGTCCATCCACACTGTGCGGACCCACCTGAAGCGAAGCTACGACAAGGTCGGCGTTCAGGGGCAGACGGAACTTGCCGCGCGCATCATGGGCGGCCCCGTGGGCTGGCTGAGCGCATGAGCGTGGAAAAACACAGGTAAAGCGATTTCGGGGTTGATCCCCGGCCCTTCAGCACCCGTAGATGAATTCGGTCGTGTTGTGAGGGCGGGAAGAGACGTTGTCCGGACTGGTGCTTCTCGTCATGCTGGGCTTGCCGGTCGTGATCGCCCTGGCGCGTGCCCGGCGAATGGACGTTCCTTCCTTCGTCTTCAATGCCGGACGCAATTCGCTTGCCCAGATCACGGCCAGCGTAATTTGCGGCAATATCGGCATCGGCACGTTCGTGGCCATCTTCCTGTTCACGCGGGCCAGCCCCGTCATCGGCCTGTCGATTGCCGGGGCCTACGCATTCGGGCTGATCCTGTGCGCGGCCTTTGCCCGACGCATCCACGCCGCCTCCGCCGGGGCAGGTGCCCACGGCCTGGTCGATCTCATCGTCGTTACCCACGGCGTGCGCCATCCGCTGCTGGTCTGGCTGCCGGTCGCCGTCGTGTTCATCCTGCGCATCATGGTGCAGCTTGCGGCGCTGGCGCTCATCCTGGCTGAAGCCTTCGGCCTTTCCTGGCTGGGAGCGCTTGCGGTGGCGACCGTCTTTTCAGGTTGTTACGTGGTGATCGGAGGCTACCGCGCCGCCACCGAGACGGACATCTTCCACGCGGCCATCATTCTGTCGCTGCTTCTGTTCGTGGCCGTCACCATGCCGGCCGGGGTCGGCACGACCCGAGACATACTGGATCTAGGGCCCTACACGCCTGTCCTCTTGGTGGGCATCTTCCTGTTCCTGCCGTTCAGCGCCGTCTTGGGCATCGATAACTGGCAGCGCATCGCGACCGCCGAAAGCGCAGCGACGGCGCGCAAGGCCTATCTCATCGGCGCCGTGGTCTGCGGCCTCAGCTACGCCACCATCGCGGCCGTGGCATTGCTGCCGGGCAATGGGGGCGATGTGCTCGACAGTTTCCGCGCCTTGATGCCCACCGGCGCGCCATGGCTCGCAGACGTGCTGTTTGCCTGCGCGATCATGTCCACCATCGATACATTCATGGTGCCGCTGACCACGACCTTTGCTCGCCGGGGGCTGTCGCTGCGCCAGTTGCGATATCTGGTGGTCGCGCTTTTCACGCTGGTGGCGCTGTTGACCGCCGTCATGGGCGATCTTCTCACCAACATCATCTCCGCCTTCAACAGCCTGGCCGTGTTCCTGCCGGCTGTGTACGGCGCGCTGTTCCTGCGCCAGCCCAGGGCGGAGGCTGCCATCGCCTCGATGATCGCCGGCGTCACGGCAAGCCTGTTGCTGACCACGGTGGATGTGAACTCGGCCGCGCCCATCGCCTTCGGGCTCAGCGTTGCCACATACTGGCTGCTCCAGCGCCGCCATCGGCCAGACATGGTCGGGCCCGTGGCGGGTTCATCCGCCGATCCTCAATGAAGGCGTTGTCGATTGCCTTTTCCGGTCCGACCGCGGCTGAAGCGAGCGCGTCGCAGACTGGACACAGTTTTGAGCGGAACTATCTTCAACCCTGAGAGGTTTTATCGGCGGCAAACACAGAGGCGGTAATGAGCGAGAATGGCAGCCGCGACAATCCGGTGATGGAAGCAGTCGCGGAAAAGGACATCGGCTCTGCCGTTGCGGTCGCCGGGCATCCCATCCATGCGATGGCGGTGCATTTTCCCATCGCGCTGGTCATCGCCACCTTGGGATGCGATGTCCTCTACTGGTGGTTCGGGGACGAGTTCTTCGTGCGCGCCGGTCTCTGGGCGGCCGGCTTTGCCTTCGTGACCGGGATTGCGGCCGGCATCGTCGGCACGGCCGAATTACTTCTGGTGCCGGGCATCCGCAGCCGGGTGGCGAGCTGGACCCATGCGATCGCCGCGATGACGCTGATCGCGATCATGGGCATGAACTGGGGTTTGCGGCTGGTCGATGAAACGGCCGTGCTGCCGCACGGCCTCCTGCTTTCGGTGCTGGCCAGCATCTTCACCGGCCTTGCCGGCTATCACGGCGGCAAACTCGTCTTCCACCACGGCGTCGGCATACTGGTCTCGCCCAAGGGCTGACAATTGCGATCTGCCTACTCGGCAAGATACTCGCGCAGATCGGCGACTTCCGAGGGATCGATCAGCCGCGCGTTGTTGCCCCAGGCGTGGCGGACATAGTTCAACACGTCGGCGATCTGCTCGTCGGTGAGCTTCCATGAGAAGGCCGGCATGGCCAGCCCGTGAGGCCAACGCTCCGTGGGGTGCGCGCGGGCGCCCTCCAGCGTGATCCGGATGATGGTGGTCGGATCGTCGGAATTGACCTTGTTGGAGCCGTCCAGCCTGGCGAAGATGTGGTCGACGCCGCCGCCATCGCTGCGGTGGCAAGCGGCACAATTGTCGAAATACAGCCATGCGCCGATCCGCATTGCATCGTCGTCCGGTCCAGCCTCCACCTGACGTTCCTCGTCGTCGAGATCTTTCAGATAGACGGCAATGGCGCGCAGATCGTCTTCGCGCAGATGCTGGGTGGAAAATTCGACGACCTCGCCCATGCGCGACATCGCCATCGTGTGTGCTGCGCGGCCTGTTCCCAAATAGTCGACGATGTCGTCTTCGCTCCAATCGGCAATGCCGCCATGCTCGCCGCCGCGGATATTGGGCGCGTGCCAGTTTTCAAGCACGCCGCCCCGCAGATCCTCGTCGGCCGCATCGCCGCCGGTGAGCGTCTTTTCCGTATGGCAGGCGGCGCAATGGCCCGGCCCGCGTACCAGATAGGCGCCACGGTTCCACTCTTCCGACTGCGCCGGGTCGGGTACAAAGACGCCCTGGTCGAAATTCAGGAGCTTCCAGCCACGCACGGCCTGGCGCAGCTGGAACGGCGCCGCCAGCTCCGCCTCGGGGACAACATCGTTGCGGATCGGCTCGATTGTCCGCAGATATTCATAGATGGCATCCACGTCCTGCCGCGGCATGCGGGTGAAATAAGGGTAGGGGAAGGCCGGATAGAGTTGCGCGCCGTCGCGGCGGATGCCTTCATGCATCGCACGCCAGAAATCGTCGCGCGTATAGCGCCCGATCCCGGTCTCCTCGTCGAATGTGATGTTGGGCGTGATGATGACGCCAAACGGAGTGTCGAGTTCGCGCCCGCCGGCCCAGGGGATTCCGTCATTGTCGATATCGGTGTGGCAGCTCACGCAGTTGGACGCGATGGCGAGATAGCGCCCCCGCTCGATCTGCGAGGAGGAAATCTCCTGGGCGACGGCGGCACCACTCGACAGGATGGCGACGGATGCTGCGATAATGGCGTTGCGCATCATGCCTGCACCAACGGGCCGGGATTGCGAAGATACTGCTCGCGGATGGCGCGCGCCGACCACAGCGTCAGCGCGGCCACCGTGTCGGTCGGGTTGTAGCCGGCATTCTGGGGGAATACGCCGGCGCCCATGACGAAGAGGTTGTGAAGCTCCCAGCTCTGCAGATAGCGGTTGACCACGCTGTCGGCGGGCGTCTGTCCCATGATCGTGCCGCCGGTGTTGTGCGTCGTCTGGTAGGGTTTGATATCGTAATTGTCGTCGGTGAACTGGGAGACGTTCACCTCGCGGCCGCCCATGTTGCGGGCAATCTCCTCGGCGATCGGCGTGATGTAGTCGGAGAGCCGGCGATCGTTCTCGGTGAAGTCGAAGGTCATGCGCATCAGGGGCCTACCCCACTGGTCGGTGTAGTTGGGGTCGAGGTCGAGATAGTTCTCGCGGTGCGCCATCGAGGCGCCGTGTATCGAGAGCGAGGTGTGCTTGAGGAAGTTCTTGCGCATGGCCCGTTTCCATTCGAGCCCCCATCCCGGTGTACCTTCCGGTGTCGGGTGGGATTCGATCGGCCGCTGGTGTGTGGTCCAGGACGCGATATAGGCGCCGCCGATGAAGCCGAGACCGGAATGGTCGAAATTGTCGCCGTTATAGTCGTCGACGACCATGCCAAGCGAGCCCGCGCCGATGAATTCGTTGGTGAATTCCTCCTCGTAGAAAATGTCGACGCCTGACATGACCTGATAGGCGTAGTTCTTGCCCACCAGGCCTTCGCCGGTACGGGGATTGTAGATCTCACCGATCCCTGAAAGCATCATCAGCCTGGTGTTGGACAGCTGGTAGCCGCAGAGGATCACCAGTTCGGCCGGCTGTTCCCACAGCTTGCCGTGCGCATCCATGTAGGTGACGCCGGTCGCCCGTTCGCCATTGCGGTCCTTCAGCACCTGCATCACCTCGCAATGCGTCCTGACGGTGAAGTTGGGCTTCTTCATCAGAACGGGGATGATGGTGGTTTGCGGGCTCGATTTCGAAAAGTTGCCGCACCCGAATTTCTCGCAGAAGCCGCAATAGGTGCAGGGAGCCATCTGCACGCCCAGCGGGTTGGTGTAGCCACGACTCATGTTTGCAGCCGGAGCAGGGAAGGGGTGCAGGCCCATGCCGTTGGCAGCCGCCTCGAAACGGTGCTGGGCAAAGGTCATTTCCAGCGGCGGATTGGGGTACTCGTCGCTGCGCCAGCCCTCGAAGGGATTGCCGCCTTCGACAATGTCGCCACGAATGTTGCCGGCCTTGCCGGAAATGCCGCAGATCTTTTCGAACCAGTCGAAATGCGGTTCCAGCTCGTCATAGGTGACACCGTAATCCTGGACCGTCATTTCCTCGGGCAGGGGGCCGTAGCGCTCCTCGTTGTGGGTTTTGGCCACGAAATCCGAAGGCAGGAAGCGGAATGTCTGGCCGTTCCAGTGCACGCCGGCTCCACCAACGCCGACACCCGGCAGGTAGGAACCCCAGCGCCGGATCGGCAGGGCGATCTGGTTTCGATTGTTGCGGAATGTCTGGGTCTCGCGCGCCGTTTCCAGAAACATGTCATGGCGCCAGTAATAGCGGAGCTCGTCAGGCGCATGCGTGGTGGGGAAGTCGGTCCCCGTGTCGCGCCAGCCACCCCGTTCGAGCGCCAGAACCTCGAGACCCTCTTCCGTCAGTTCCTGCGCCATCAGCGCTGCCGTCCAGCCGAAGCCAACCAGCACCACGTCAACGGGAGATCGTCTTTCGGCCATTCTGCGGTTCCCTCCGGATATGGTTCAGCGTGTCCAGTAGGGCGCGCCGAGCAGCCCCACCGGCGGGAGCTCGACGGGAGCCCCATTGTGATGGATGAAATCGCGATAGTCGTAACGCGCGCCGGGAAAGCCCACATAGCGCCAGCCGGCCATGTCGCGATTGCCGCCATAGACCGGGTCGCAGAAGAACCCTTCGATGGTCATCTCCTTGGCGAAGTCGAAGAACTGCTTAGCAGAGACGGTCTCGAACTCGATTTCCTCTTCATCCATGGCCTTGAGCACCGCATCCTGCTCCTGCTCGGAGAGGTCGACGAAATCGCGTCCGTCGTAAGTCTCTCGGCAATGGGCGTCGAGCGCAGCGAGTCCATGCCGCCAAAGGCCGGCGGGCGTGTGCTCGGACTGGTAGCCTTGCGTCTCAAGAGGATCGGGGAAGGGGCCGCGCATGTACCAGCGCTGGCCGCGGCCATAGAAGCCGGCCAGTTGTCGATCGATGAAGATGACGACATCGGCTTCTCGGGCGCCTGGCCCGCTATCGTCGGTGGGAATGATGCGCGCTGTCATGGCATCGGCAGCGCGCCGCTCGGCCGGAGTGAAGAAATGACCGTATTCGGTCCCGTAATAGGGCTGGTCGGCCACATTCGGCGACCATGGCGGCGCATCGCCGCCCCGATATTCGCGCGCTGAAAGCAGTGTCGGATAGAGCGCCAGTGCCGTACCCGCCGAGAGCGCGTGAGTGATGAGGCTGCGTCGCGTCAATCGTTCGGTTTTCAAGCGGCGTCCCTCGCAAAATCGCCGGCCGCTCAGGCCACCGGTAAGTTGCGAACGATCGAATGGCGCGAATGTTCCCTGCCAAAAACTGTCGCCGATCCATCTGAAGCCGGCTTTGCTCCTGAGGTGCCTTGAGCGTCAGCCCGGATCGATCTGCACGTGGAGCGCCATCAGTACCGTTCGCACGAGCGGAAAGCCGATGGTGAGCGCAAGCATAATCGCGACCGCCAGGCCTGCAAAACCAAGAGTCATGGTGATCGGCGTGAACCGTGGCCTGCGCTGCGGGTTGCGCGTGGCACGGGTCTCGGCCAGGCGGCCTTGGCCGCCTGCAGGGTGATCCGTCCCTACGGGATCATTCCACCAGTACATGAAGACAGCCAGGAGACCTCCGGCAAAGAGCGGAAGCATTATCGCCAGGACGGGCCACATCATTTCCACGACTTGTTCTCCGCTTGCGTGTTCATGGTGCCTCAACGAGGCGTGGGCCTTCGATGTTCCGCTCCTTTGCTTGAGGCCCCCCGGAACAATGAGCAGCGATTGCTGGTTGGATCGACGACACGGAGATGCAGCCATGCCAGCCCTGATCCAGTTCATTATCGTCAATTTCACCATTGGTGCCGCGCTGGGTGCCGGCCTTGCCATGTGGCTTGTCGCGGCGCAGGTTGGGCCGGGGGCGGTGGTTGCCGCTTCCGCCAATGCTCAGTTCGCCGCCTGGCTTTTCGCCTATGCAATGGGCGCGAGCTTCGGGGGCGGCTATCTGGCCACAGCCCTGACCTGGGCGCACAACAGCTAGCTGGCGGCACCTGCGGGCATCGGGGAACAATCTTCCCATCGAGGAGTTTTGGCGTGGCGCGTTCACAGAGGCGCGCGAAGGACGGCTACTCGACAAAGGGGAGAAATCGTCATGGAAGGAATAGGCTGGATTGCCGCGATTATCATCGGCGGCATCGCCGGCTGGCTTGCCGAGATGTTCATGAAGAGCAGCATGGGCATGTTGGCGAATATCGTGCTGGGTATCGTCGGCGCCGCAGTCGCCAGTTTCCTGTTCGGGATCATCGGGATCCAGTTTGCCGGCTGGCTGGGCTATCTGATCGCTGGCTTCATCGGCGCCTGCATCGTGATTGCACTGGCACGTGCGATACGCAGATAACACCATCTCGGCAGCGCGGAACACCGCGCTACCTCGGATGTTGGGGTGTCTTAACCAGAAGACAGGAACCAAGATATGTCGGTCGCATACATACTGAGCATGGGCAGCGAAGCCTTTTCCACGAGCATTGTCGCGACGCTGGGCGCGGGGCTCGTCTATCTGGCCAAGGCATTTCCCGCCGAATAGGTGCTGCGCCCGTCGCGGCTCAGTAGCCGCAAATGACGCGTCGCGGCTCAGTAGCCGCCAATGATCGGCAGGATTTCGCCGGTGATGTAGCTAGAACATTGAGAAGACGCGAAAAACACATAGGCCGGAGCAATCTCTTCGGGCTGTGCCGGTCGCTTCATCGGCGTTTGGGCGCCGAACTGGGCGACTTCCTCAGGCGGCCGCTCGGACGGGTTGAGCGGTGTCCACACCGGTCCCGGTGCAACGCAGTTCACGCGGATGCCCCTGGGGATCAGGCTGGACGACAAGGCTCGCGTAAAGGCATGGATGCCGCCCTTCGTCATCGAATAATCGATCAGCTGCTTGCTGCCATCGATCCCGGTCACGGACCCGGAATTGATGATGGCGCTGCCAGGGCCCATGTGCCTGACGGCCTCCCGCGCCATGAAATAGTAGCCGTAGAGATTGGTCTTGATGGTCGCGTCGAAATGCTCCGGGGTCAGCTCCTCGAGCGAGGCAGCGTGGTACTGGAACGCTGCATTGTTGACCAGCACGTCCAGCCTGCCGAATTCGTCGACCACGCGTTCCACCATCTGGCGGCAATGCTGCTCGCTGCAGACGTCGCCCTTCAGCAAAAGGCAGCGGCGCCCTTCATCTTCTACCGCCAAGCGTGTCGTCTCGGCGTCCTCGCTCTCGCTCAGGAACGAGATGGCGACATCCGCTCCCTCGCGGGCGAATAGAACCGCGACGGCACGACCGATCCCCGAATCGCCGCCGGTAATGAGGGCGACCTTGCCCTCCAGCTTGCCTGACCCCCGCCAGTAGGGCGCATCGTAAAGCGGGGCAGGCTCCAGCGTGGCCTCGCTGCCGGGCTTGGCCTGATGCTGGCGCGGAAAGGGAGGCACGGGATAGGCGCGTGCGCCCGCCTGCATGGCACCATCGGGTTGTGCATCACCGTGCTGACTGTCCATTCGGTCAACCTCGTTCTGGATGCGGTGTTGCTCTTCCACGGTGCGCTGCGTGTTGCGTGACATGATGATTCCCGCCTGTTTGGTGTTTTTGGGCAAAAAGCCCGCCGCCTTGCGGGTCGAAGCGCACAGCTCGCCCATTGTTCCAACCGGCGGTTGCGGCACGACGAGATTGTCCCCCAGCAAGAGGAACCTTTGGGGGAGAGGCGCATTGCTCCCTCGGCGGGTTTCCGCAACCAGGGATTTTTCATGACTGCCAGTAGCCATAGTCAGGACAAGAGGTCCGACAGTCAGGAAATCGTTGAGATGCTTCCTGCCCTGCGGGCTTTCGCGAGGACATTTCATCGGGATCGGGACGAAGCCGATGATCTTGTGCAGGAGACCCTGACCAAGGGGCTCGCAAATCTCCACCAGTTCCAGCCGGGCACCAGCATGAAGTCCTGGCTGTTCACGATCATGCGCAACACGTTCTACACGCGCATCAAGCGGTCACAGCGCGAGATGCCCGGCGCGGCGGAATGCGTGTCGAATCGCCCGGCGGGAAACCAGACGCAGGAATGGTCGACCCGTGGTCGCGAGATCGCCGAGGCGATACAGCGCCTGCCGCTCGAGCAGCGCGAGATCCTGCTTCTCGTTGGCGTACTTGGCCAAAGCTACGAAGAGGCTGCCGAAATCTGTGGTTGCGCGATGGGCACGGTGAAGAGCCGGCTCAACCGTGCTCGGCTGCGGCTCCTGCGCGAGATGGGCGAAGACACGGTCGCTTCAGCACTAGCGAGTTCCGAGCGCCATCCCGTGCACACCGCCCGCGCCCTGCGCGGCTAGCGATCCCACTTTCTCGCGGCCGCTTTTGCACCGATCTATTGGATGATGCGCCAATGAGGGTGACGCGACTAACAAATGACAGCGCGCGCCCCCTCGATCTGCTGTACCGGATTCGCGCCGGCGCTAAGAAGCCGGGGCGGCGGAAGCGGGCATTTGCATTGGAATCAGCTCTGGTTGCAAAATGGAACCGGCGTTTAGGCTTGGACGAAGACAAGCTCCGGTACATGCTACGAGATCTGGGCAGGCGTCGTGGCGCCAGTCCTGGCGAGCATCTGTTGGAGGCCGACGCCTTGCCACGCAGTTGCATGTTCCTTCATCAGGGGTATGCGGCCCGCTACAAGCTGCTGTCCAACGGACGACGGCAGATCACCGCACTCTACGTGGCAGGCGATATTGTCGGGCTTCATGATTTCCTGCTCGGGCAGACCGTACAGGGCATCGTCACGCTGTCGGCCTGTCAGCTGATCCTGATCGACAACGAGGCGCTGCGCTCCACGGCGGCAGATATGCCCGATCTGGGCAGGCTGCTGAAGGCCGAGGCGCTGATGGAAGCCGAAGTGGCGCGTGAATGGCTGGTCGCGATGGGGCGCCGAAACGCGCCGAGCAGGCTGGCACATTTTCTGTGCGAGGTCTTCTTCCGCTTGAAGGCTGCCGACAAGGTGGATGGCAACTCCTTCGCCTTCCCGCTGACGCAGGTTGATATTGCCGATACGCTGGGGCTTTCGGTGGTTCATGTGAACCGCGTTCTCAAGGGGCTCAGGCGCCAGCAGCTCATTTCGCTCCAGAACCAGATACTGACCATCATCGAGTGGCATGAACTGGCCAGACTGGCCGAATTCGACGCCAGCTATCTGGGGTTCATGTTCGAGCCGTCGGCGCTGCAGCCAGGTCATCAGGCGTCCCTCGACGCTCTCGAGCGGACGACGGACGGTTAACCTATGTGATTCCGGCAACCGGTGAATTCGAATAGCTTGGCGCATGGAGTTGGCGGGGGCGTCAAGCGAGGTGCCGGATGTCGATCGATCAGGTTGTGAAGCACTACGTCGAATCACGTTCGTCCTCGGTCGTCTATACGCGCACTGCGATTCGGGCGATTCGAACCCTGATGCCTGCGTGTCCGTTGGACGATCGAGAACTGACCGAGCTGTTGGCCCGGCACGCGATCGAGCAGGGCTATGCGGTCACGTTTGAATGATGCGAGGCCGAGAGGGGCTCAGCGCGGCCGCGGTTCCAGATTGAGATAGCCGGGGTCGAACTCGGCCGCCGCGATCAGGGCATCCCAGTCCAACAGCTCGACATTGCTGCCGGACCAGTTGATCATCTGGCGCTGGCGCATCTCCTGCAGCGTCCGGTTGACGTGAACGGATGAGAGTCCCATGGCGTCGCTCAGTTGAGCCTGTGTCATGGGCAGCCAGAAGCGGTATTCATCTGCCTGGCGTACGGTACGAAGCCGGACATAGAGCTCGCAGAGGAGATGGGCCACGCGCCCGACGGGGGACAGCCGTCCCGATGCCACCAGCCATCGACGGTGCATGGCGGCATCGACCAGGGTGCTGAGCCAGAGCAGCCTGCTCAGATGCGGTTCCGTTTCCGTGAGTTCCCTCAGCCGTGTATGTGGAACGTGCACCACTACGGCATTGGTCAGCGTTGCCACGCCATGATCCATCGGTTGCAGCATCAGGGAATGCAGATCGACAAAGTCGCCGGGAACGTGGATGGCACTTATGTTGCGCTTTCCGTCGCGCAGCAGATGCTGGCGTACCGCATAGCCACTCAGCATCAGGCAGCTTGCGGTGGGCACGTCTCCTTCGCGGACCAGTGCCGCGCCGGCTGCGACCTGCCGACGGTCCGCCGCAACCATGTCCTCCACGATGTCCAGTTCCCTCTGGGACAGTTGGTCACGCGCGAGCAGACAGAGCGACAAAGGATTGGATATTTGCATCAGCATTCCCTGCGCGATGCGACCCTTCCTCGATTGGGAGGTGGCTGCGTCATGCCATCGAGCCGAACCAGCTAACTGTTCAATTCTGCGGCACGCTATCACGGATGCGAAGCATTCTTCCACCGGTGGTAGGGGAGAGTTGGCTTCTGACGCGCATTGAGGGCGTCTGCTGCCGGATCGGCTGGCGTCGGGGGAAGGTGACTTAAGCTCACGGGCGCAAATGCCACCAGCAGCTGGATAGAGGTGTCAGCCGGCGTTTGCGCGGCGGGCCACAAGCTCATCCTGTAGCTCCCTGGCCAGCTTCAGCAACCGCTCGGGCACGTCTTCGCGCTCGATCTCGTCAAGCAGGCGGCGCAACTGGGCGGTGTCATCCTCAGTGAAGATCGGATCTGCCGCCGTCATCTGGCTGGTTTTCATGGCGCCCACTTAACATTTGTAAGTCCCCTACGCACAGCTATCGTTCTTGGATCGCCCTCCCGCAAGAGGGTATGGGCGTTTTTTGCGGGGCGGCGGAGCCTTCCTGGGCAGTATACTGCAATATTTGATCCGGATGAGCAGCGCCGCTGTCCCCTAATCGGACTTGGCTGCATGCTCCTTCTTGCCCTTTCGAGGCGTCGCGGCCATGTCACGCAGCTGCTTCTCGCTCATGCTGTCTGCCATGCTGCGGGAGGTGCCCTGAAGTTCGCTCTTCTTTGTTTCGCCTCGCTTTGCGGCAAGCGCTGCGCCGGCGGCTTTCTGCTGTGATTTCGATTTTGCGGGCATGGCTGCTCTCCTGATCTTTGCTTGTGACCATGCAAACGTCGTCGGCACCCCGATTGTTCGCGCCGTTCTTCGATGTCGCCAGTCCCCGGTGGAACACGGCGCGGGCGCGGCGGAGGGGCTTGGACCCACGCCATCGTCCGACCGGATTGCCCAAGTGGAACATTTCACCAAGGGAGGAGGTTTGCGAGACGACCCGGAGCGGGTCCGCGTTACCGAGCATACATGACGAGGAGAACATACAATGAAAACCACGACAATTACCGCATTGGCCTTTTCGCTCAGCCTGGGCACAGCCGCCTTCGCGCAGACCACGATGGATGCCCAATCCGATCTGCAGGCCGGAACGGGCATGCCCATGGAGTGGGACGGCGAGATCGGAGAAGCCTTCTTCGAAGACGGTGAACGCGGCGTCCTGCGCGCAGAGTCGGACATCCGCTCCAATTTCGATAAGCTGACGATCGAACAGCAGGCCATGGTGCGCGCGCATTGCGCCCAGGTCGACATGGCCGCCGCCGACTTCGACGCCGATCTCGACACGGCACCTGCGTCCGACGCCGCCCAGGATCTCGACCTCGACGATGAGTCGGGTGATGTCGCCTCTGATCTTGAGATGGACACGGAAATCGAGACTGGCGCGGCGGCCCCCGGCACGACGCCCGAGTTGGACGACGAGTTCGATACCGGTGACGCCGGCGTCGATACCGACATCGAGACTGGCGCGACCACACCGGGAATGGACGACGAATTCGAAACGGAAACCGAATTCTCCCAGGATCTGGATGAGGGCGCTGGCGATGGAATGATGGATGCCCAGATCGAAGCCTCCATCGAGCAGCTCTGCGCCTGGATCGACGAGTAATCACCAGTTAGCCGCAAAGGCTTGCTGAGCGGGCGGGGGAGCCAACCCCCGCCCGCTTTGCTGCATTTGAAGGCAGGCAAACGAGGTCTTCGTCACCAGCGATTCAAGGGGAGACTGTGAATCTAAACGGCAAAAAACCCCGGAACGTGCGGACCATCGACGAGTTGGGTTCGAGTTATCCCCCAACAGAAAGAGGACGCCATGAAGAAGTTCATGATCGCATCGAGCGTTTCCGCGCTTGCACTAACCCTGGCTTTGCCGGCCGCTGCGGAGGTGGCTGAAACCGTTGACACGCCGGCCTATCAGATCTCGGTGGAGACCATCGTCGATGGCCTCGAACACCCTTGGGCGCTGGCCTTCATCGACGAGGAGCGGTTCATCGTGACCGAGCGCGATACAGGCCAGATCCGCATCGCCACGGTGGAAGGCGACCTGTCCGATCCCATCGAGGGTGCTCCCGAGATCTTCCGCTACGAAGGAGAAACCGAACGGAGCCAGGCGGGTCTCTTCGACGTCAAGCTCCATCCCGATTTCGATGACAACGAATATGTCTATCTCAGCTATTCCAAGCCCACCGAGCGTGGCGCCGCTCTTGCCATTGACCGGGCGCGGCTGGTCTTCGACGGCGATCAGGCCGAACTCCAGGATGTCGAAACCATCTTCGAGATGCAGGAAAGCGATCAGGATTCCAGCGGCCTGCATTTCGGCGGGCGCATGGCATTCGATCCCGACGACAACAGCATCTACCTAACCATCGGCGACCGCCGCAACATCTCGCGCTCGCAGGACGCGGCCGACCAGGCCGGCAGCGTGCTGCGCATGACGGACGAGGGCGAACCGCACGCCGATGCACCGTTCATCGACGACGTCATGGCCGATGAGGGCGAGGCGAACGCGTACATCTTTGCCATGGGCAAGCGCAATCCGCAGGGCCTCGCCTTCAATCCGCAAACCGGCGACCTGTGGGTCAACGAGCATGGTCCGGAAGGCGGTGACGAGATCAACCTGATCGAGGCCGGGCAGAACTACGGCTGGCCCTACATCACCGGCGGAGAAGACTATTCCGGCGCGCCAATCGGCGTCGGGCTTGCAAACGAGGGCATGATCTCGCCTTTCCATGTCTTCGACGAGACAGTGGCGCCTTCCGGCAAGGCCTTTGTCGAGGGCGACATGTTCGCAGAATGGAATGGAGACATGCTCGTCGGCGGGCTGATGGCTCAGGGCATCGTCCGCCTGACCATCGCCGACATGGCTGTCCAGGACGAGGAATGGATCGAGGTCGGCCGCCGTGTTCGCGACGTGCAGATGCATCCCGATGGCTCCATCTGGCTGCTGACCGATCACGAGGACGGCGAAGTCCTGCGGCTGACTCCCGCCGAAGGCTGATCTGGCGCGCCCCGCCAACTGGCGGGGCGCTCCTCAAATTGGATCTAGTCAACCACGCCGCGTTCTTCCGGCAATTGCGGTTCCTCGGTGGGCGGAGCGCCGTGTTCGATGCTGGGGCCACCGTGGTCTGGCGATGCGACCGGTTCCGGTGCGAACATCTGTGAGGCCACATAGACGACAGTTGCCGCCACGATGATGGCCAGCGCCACCAGAAGATATTTGCGTTCGGTTCGTCCGGTCGGCGGACGCTTGGGGTTGGGAGCCATGGGTTCCTCTCTTGGCGTGTGTTTACCCAGAACCCCAGCGCCGCACCTCATGTTCCAGCAGCATCACCCATGCCGGTCCCGCCCGCCGGCTGCCGTTACAGAGGTGTAGCCATCGGGATTTTTGTCGCGCAGGTCGCGGCCGTGAAACCGGATCGGGAACATGACGGCATTGACATTGGCAGGCGAAAGTCCTTCGGGGCGGCTGGCGCGGTTTTCGGCTTCCTGAAGCATGCGTTCGATCTCTTCCTGGGAGACTAGACCCTTGTCCTTCAGGGTTCTCAGCAGGGAGCCTATCGCCAGCAACAGGCCCTCGATTTGCAGATTTGCGGTGTTCATCGCGCTCGTCCTCCATTTTGCGGGTGGTCGAGATCGGATTGCGGTATTCCAGCAGCCAGTGCTGTCGTCCGCTCTTGCCCCAAAAATTCGGTTCGGAACCGGGGCAGGGACGAGGCGTGGTTTTCCTGGAGGAAGGCGGCCAGTTTCTCGCGGATTTCGCAGCGCAGGTCGAAGGCGCGGCCGGAATTCGAAGCACTCGCCAGAATGCGCACCTCCATCACATCGCGGTGGAAATCCGTCACCTGGACCACCACGACCTCTTTGTCCCAAAGGGCGCTTTGCTCAACGATGCGCTGAACTTCGGTTCGGATGGCTTCGATCGGGACGGTGTAGTCGAGATAGGTCATGACGCTGCCGAGCAGGGAGGCCTGCTCGCGGGTCCAGTTCTGGAATGGCTGTTCCATGAAATAGGTCAAAGGCACCACGAGCCGGCGGCGGTCCCAGAAGCGCACCACCACATAGGTCGCGGTTATCTCTTCGATGTTGCCCCACTCGCCTTCCACGATCACCGCATCGTCAAGCCTGATCGGCTGGGTCAGCGCGAGCTGGATGCCGGCAAAGAGATTGCGCAGGATCGGCTGGAGCGCCAGACCGACGACGATGCCGGCCGCGCCCGCGGAAGCCAGCAGGCTGACGCCATGTTGGCGCACGCCCTCGAAGGTCATCAGGATCGCGCCCAGGCCGATGAGCAGGATCGTCACGTCGCCGACGCGCTGCAGGATGCGGGACTGGGTGACGTGTTTTCGAGCCAGCAGATTGTCTTCGACGTCGATCCGGAAGCGGCGCAGGTGCAGGGTGATCCAGATGTCGAGCGCGGTACGAAACACCCAGATTGCACAGACGATGAAGGCAATGGTCAGGCCGTGTTGGATCAGCGCCAGCTCGCGGTTGGGAAGCGTCACGGCGTTGAGCACGAGGGCAACTGCCAGTATCGCGATCCCGAGCCGGACCGGGCCGCGCGTGCGCCGCAGGACAGCCGTCCAGAACGCGTCGCGCTTGGACAGAATGCGTCGGCTGCGCCTGCCCTCGATGCCGGCCTGCTGGCGGCCGCGCAGGCAGTCGAGCATTACGAAATCGCACGCTACGGCACGCTGCGCCGCTGGGCCCAGGCGCTCGAACTGCCCGAAGCAGTGAAGCTGCTCGAGGAAACGTTGAAGGAGGAGTCCAAGACGGACGAGTCGCTGACCAAGCTCGCCGACACCCAGGTCAATGATCACGCCAAGCAGGCAGCCTGATCCGTATCGGTCCCAAGGCGGTGACGGCGTTTCAGGCCGTCACCGCATGGTCCAGCTGGCGCCGGCGCTGCAATGCGGTCCGGCTGCCACCGCGAAGCCGTTGGAGTGCTTGCCACGCCCAATGATTTCGCTGCTGGCTCGAACGGATTACGCCTGAGACGTTGCCGTTAGACCCGCTCCTGCCCAGCGTCTGCGGCGATTGCCGTCCCATGCCAGCAATGCCGGCGTGAGCAACACCGTGATGAAGGTGGCGAAGGCCAGCCCGCCCACGATGGCGGTTGACAGCTGCACCCAGAACTGACCCGACGGCGCGCCGAAAAAGAGGTCCCGGCCGAAGAAGTCGATCGTCATGCCCAGCACCATCGGCATCAGTCCCACGATGGTTGTGACCGCCGTCAGCAGCACCGGGCGGAAGCGCTCCGCGCCGGCACGGAACGCCGCTTCGTCGGGCGTGAGACCATTGCCGATATGCTCGTTGTAGCTGTCGATCAGCACGATGTTGTTGTTGACCACGATGCCGGCCAACGCAACGATCCCGATGCCGCTCATGACGATCGAGAATGCCTCCTGGCGCACCACCAGCCCGAGCAGCACGCCAGCCACCGAGAAGACGATCGCCGACAGGACCAACAGGCTCTGGAAGAAGCTGTTGAGCTGCGTCAGCAAAATGATGAACATCAGGAACACTGCCACGACGAAGGCGGACAAAAGGAAGGTTATGGCTTCCTCCTGTTCCTCGATCTCGCCGGCGAAGGTGATGTCTATCCCTTCCGCAAACTGGGTCTCCTCGACCGCCTGGCGCAGCGTGTTTAGTTCCGCACCGACGGTGGTGCCGTCCGCGATGCCAGCCGACATGGTCTGGACGTTGCGCGCGTCGACCCGGTTGATGACGCTCGGGGCCGGGCTGGCGACCAGTTCGACGAAATTGGCGATTGGCACCATGCCGGCCGGGGTCGAGATGCGCAGATCGGCCAGCTGGGCGAAGGTACGTTCCTCGGCCGGATAGCGCAGCGTGATGTCGACCTCGTCATCGGCGAAATCGGGAACGTAGGTGCCGAGCACCACGCCATTGGTCAGGAGCCTGACGGCGGTTCCGAGCGTGTCGATGTCGACGCCGTAGCGCGCCGCCTGCTCGCGGTCGACCTGCAGCCGAACCTCGGCGGTGGGAATGGGCACGTCGCTGGATATGTCGACGAAGGAGCCCTGGGCATCCATCAGTTCTCGCAACTGCTCGGCCGCTTCGGGCAGCAGGGTCCGGTCGGTTGCCGAAATCTCCACCTGGACCGGCCTTGCCTCGCCGGGACCGGCCTGCGCCTCCTCGACCTGGACGTTGATGCCGGGAAGTTCGGCGGTCGCCTGGCGCATCGTGTCGATGATGGCGGTGGCAGGCGGACGCAGCCGCCAGTCGGAAAAATCGATCTGGATAGTGCCGATGACATCGGGCGCGAGGTTCGAGCGGATGCGCTCCTGGACCGAGCCGATGGTGCGCGAATAGGCACGTTCGATGCCTGGCGCGCCCATGACCCGGCTCTCCACCATGCGGACCAGCCGGTCCGCCTCATGGACGGAAAGGTTGCCGTCGGCCTGGACCTGGACCTGCGCCCGCTCCGGTTCGACTGCTGGAAAGAAGTCCACGCCGCGCCCGAAGGCGCCATAGACCATGAAGGAGCCGATCAGGACCAGCAGGCTCAGCCCGACAGCCAGCCCGGGCCGCCCGATCGCGCCCGTCAAGAGCCGGTCGTAGAAGGCGGGCCTTGAGGCCGTGTCGTGGCCTGTCAGTGGCGAGCGTCCCCCCGCAAACAGCGTGCCGATGATGGGCACGAAGATCAGCGCCATCAGGAGCGATGCGAAGAGCGTAACGATCACCGTGGCCGGCAGATACATCATGAACTGGCCTGCCGTGCCCGGCCAGAAGAGCAGCGGCAGGAAAACGGCCAGCGTTGTCGCGGTCGAGGCGGTGATCGGCCAGGACATGCGCTGGGCAGCGCGCAGGAAGGCATCGCGGCGCGAGGCGCCTTCGGCGCGGTAGCGCTCGGCCAGTTCCACGACCACGATCGCCCCGTCCACCAGCATGCCGATGACCAGGATCAGACCGAACAGCACGACGATGTTGAGCGTGAAGCCCAGCAGGTTGATCGCCAAAATCCCAGCAAGGAAGGACCCAATGTTCGTTTTGGGGTGGCCCGTCTCCGTCGTGTTATGCCGGGGATTGCCCGTACGGCACGGAGCAGAGCCCCATACACGAGGAGACGAACCATGGGAAAGG
>JBKBIT010000014.1:0-114150 GCA_046297455.1 Aliihoeflea sp. | reverse complement strand
ACTGTGCCTGCGAGCCTGCGTTCCACTGGAACGTCACCGTCGATCCCGACAAGGTCGAATTTGGCGTCGGCGAGGTGATCGCCGCCTTCGTGCCGCCGCCGGCAGCGGCGGTGTAGCTGTAATCGTTGAACTGCCACACCCCGGCAAGTACGGTGAAAAGTCGTACGTGGACGTTCGAACCGTCTGTGGGCAGGCCGGTGACCTGGCGCGACAGCGTGGCGGTCGAGAGTGTGCCACTGTCATGGTACTGCGTACCGCCGACCGTGCTGCCGACATGAATCATGTAGGCAATGGCGCTTGTGCCTGTATTCCACTGGAAGGTGACGGTTGAGCCTGCAAGCGTCGAACCCGGTGTCGGCGACGTGATCGCTGCTTTCGTGCCGGGAATGTTGACAGCCGTGTAGACATAGTCGTTGAACTCCCACACGCCGGCAAGCCTGGTGAAGAGCCGCACCCGCACGGTTAAGCCGTGGGTGGGCAGGCCGGTGACCTGGCGCGAGAGCGTGCCGGTCGAGAGCTGGCCGCTGTCGTGATACTGGAAGCCGCCGACCGTGTTGCCGACATAGAGCCAGTAGGCTTGGGCGCCCGTGCCCGCGCTCCACTGGAAGGTGACGGTGGAGCCGGCAAGGGTGGAACCCTGGGCCGGCGAGGTCATCGCCGCCCTGCCCGCTGCACCTGCCGCAGCCGTATATGTGTAATCGTTGAACTGCCAATTGCCGGCGAGCCTCGTATAGAGCCGGACATACACGGTGGAGCCATCGGTGGGCAGGCCGGTGACCTGCCGCGAAAACGTGGCGTTCGAGAGTTGGCCGCTGTGGAGAAACTGGGAGCCGCCTGTCACGGCGCCGACATAAATTATGTAGGCCTCGGCCTGCGAGCCGGCATGCCACTCGAAGGTGACGGTCGATCCCGGCAATGTCGAACCGGGCGCTGGAGAGGCCATCACGGCCTTCGTGCCGCCGCTGGGCGCCGCGGTGTAGGTGTAATCGTTGAATTGCCACACGCCGGCGAGCCTCGTGTAGAGCCGTACATAGACGGTCGACCCGTTGGTGGGCAGGTTGGTTACCTGGCGCGAGAGCGTTGCGGTCGAGAGCTGGCCGCTGTCATGGTACTGCACACCGGCGACCGAGCTGCCGACATAGAGCCAGTAGGCCTGTGCCTGCGACCCTGCGCTCCACTGGAAGGAGACGGTCGAACTTGCAAGGGTGGACCCCGGCGTCGGCGAGGTCATCGCTGCCTTCGTGCCGGCAAGCGTTACCGCCGTATAGGTGTAGTCGTTGAATTCCCACACGCCGGCCAGCCGTGTGAAGAGCCGCACCCGCACGGTGGAGCCATCGATGGGCAGACCGCTCACATAACGCGAGAGTGTTGCCGTCGAGAGTTGGCCGCTGTCGTGATACTGGAAGCCGCCGACCGTGTTGCCGACATAGAGCCAGTAGGCCTGGGCGCCCGTGCCCGCGCTCCACTGGAAGGTGACGGTCGAGCCGGCAAGGGTGGCGCCCGGTGCCGGCGAGGTGACCGCTGCCTTCGTGCCGGACACGCTGGCCCGGAAGGCGGCGATGGTTGCGGCGCGTTCCCGATGCACGCGCGCCACATCATGCTGTGTGATCGTGCCGGTCGGGTCGCCATTGTAGTTGACGTTCGGATTGGAGAAATGACCGATCCGGGGACAATTGCCGCAAGGCGCTCCATAGGATTGGATCGTGCGCCACTGGTTCTGCGGGTGGATGTAGCCATAGCCGTAGAGAAAGGGGGGCGTGCCGCCGCCGCTATTGGCGATGTCGTGCAACGCCCCGAAATTGTGCCCCAGCTCATGGGCGAATGTATGCCCGTTGACGCAGACATGGGTCGTGACGGAATAGGCATAGTCGTTGGTCGAGTTAACCCAGGCCAGCCCGCAAAAGGAAAGATGGTTGACGAACAGCCCGACCAGATCGGCGCCCAGCGCGTTGCGTTGGGTATGGACAGCACTCAACGTCCCAGCGCCATCCGTAACGTCGTCGAGGAGGTCGTAGTAGGATTTGCCGGCTTCGCTGTAGCCGGTCGTCAGCATGGTGCCGACAAGCCGCAGCTGGACATTCGCATTGCTGGCAAGATAGGCCGCGTTCGCCATGTCGACGGCAAGCTGGATCGTGTTGACGATATTGCCGTTCGCCGCCAGTGCTTCGGGCGTGTAGGCGCCGAGGAAATCGATTTCGATGGCGCTGGAGCCGGACACATCACCGCGCTGTTCGTTGGCATCGCGCGGCGCGCGGGGCAGGGGTCCCGGCGGGTGGTCGGCCGGAAAGGCGCTCTGGTCGATCTTGGCGATCGCGTGCAGCCCGCCGCCGAGCGGCGTGATGCTGTACTGGTCGAGCCCGTCATGGATGATGCCTGTTATTTCCCCGTTGCGCACAACGAGCACCGACTGGCCTCCCGCGCTCTCCGGCCTGCCGATCCAGGTGAAGTCGTCCGGCCCGCGGTGGAGGCGATGTTCGAGACGAAGCGACAGCGTCCCGTCGGACGGGAGCGGCACGCGAACCGCATCGTGCGCGAGCGCCTGGGCGTTGGCGACGATCAGCTGCGCGGGGCCGAGGGTCTTGTCTGCCGTAACCGCTGCGACGCGGTGCTCCTGTTCCTGCGACAGGGACGCGGCAGCTGCACCGTCAAGGAAACTGAAGAGCTGATTGGTCTGCGCGAGTGCGGTGCCGGCAAAAGGCAGTGAAACCAGCAGAAGCGTGAGAACGAACGACAGGAACGGGATGCACCGCCGAGCGTGAACGCCTGCCAGTCCTGGTAGGGCAGGCGGCCGCGAGCACTGGAACCAGGCCTGTTTCGTCTGACTGAGACCCGAAATCGTGTGCCTGTCCATTGCTTTCCTATCCCCCGGCAAGACCGTCCCCACCCGCAGATTTTGTCGATTCCGAACGGAAAGGCAATCGACATAAACTGCGGGATACTAATCGATATCGATGTTGACTGCGGTGTTTCCTGTGTTCTGTGCAGAAGTCGACAGGAAGTTAGACGGCAGGGTCTGGCCGCTGCCTTCCACAAAACAAGAGAAGAGGCGCGGTTTCCCGCGCCTCTCTTCGGTTTAGCCTATCTGTGCTGTTCAGCGCGGACTGTCGCTGACCGCCACAATCGGTCCGCCCACGCTCAGCCCACTCACATCCATCGAAGCTGGACCGGGGTCCCCTGCGGGTGTGACGAACTGGTAGTCGACGAAGCGCCAGGTGCCGCCATGGCGGGTCCACAGCCGCATGTGCAGCGGCAGGCCACCAGATCCCAGCCACTCGACGATCATCGATGTCCCGAGGCCGCGGCTGCCCGTATAGTAGTTGGTGCCACCCTGCGTTGCGCCGAAATCCACCCAGTATTCGGTGGCCCCGCTGACCGAAGTCCACAAGAATGTCTGTGGGTTGGAGATGGTCGTGCCGTTCGCCGGCGTGATCAGCGTCGACACCGGGCCGGTACTGGCCGTGTAGGTGTAGTCGTTGAACTGCCAGGCGCCACCGAGCATTGTCCACAGACGCACCCGCACGGTGGAGCCGTTGGTGGGCAGGCCGGTCACCTGGCGCGAGAGTGTCCCGGCGGCAATGCTGCCGCTGTCGAAGAACTGGCTGCCGCCGACGGTATTGCCGACATAAAGCCAGTAGGACTGCGCCCCGGAACCGGCACTCCACTGGAAGGTGACGGTCGAACCCGGCAGCGACGTTCCCGGCGAGGGCGATGTCATCACCGCCTTGGTGCCAGCGCTGGTTGCCGCCGTGTAGGTGTAGTCGTTGAACTGCCAGGCGCCGGCCAGCCGCGTCCACAGACGCACCCGCACGGTGGACCCGTTGGTCGGCAGCGTTGAGACCATACGCGACAGCGTGCCCGTACCGAGCTGGCCGCTGTCATGGTACTGCGCACCGCCCACCGTGTTGCCGACATAGAGCCAATAGGCCTGCGCCTGCGAACCGGTGTTCCACTGGAAGGTGACCGACGAACCCGCGAGCGTCGAGCCCGGCGATGGCGACGTGATCGCCGCCTTGACGCCAGCGCCGGTCGCAGCGGTGTAGGTGTAGTCGTTGAACTGCCAGGCGCCAGACAGCCGCGTCCACAGACGCACCCGCACGGTGGACCCGTTGGTCGGCAGCGTTGAGACCGAACGCGACAGCGTGCCCGTACCGAGCTGGCCGCTGTCATGGTACTGCGCGCCGCCGACGGTATTGCCGACATAGAGCCAGTAGGCCTGCGCGCCGGAACCGGTGTTCCACTGGAAGGTCACGGACGATCCGGCAAGCGTCGAGCCCGGCGATGGCGAGGTGATCGCCGCCTTGACAGGAGAGCCGGCCGTGGCCGTGTAGGTGTAGTCGTTGAACTGCCACACGCCCGCCAGCATCGTGTAGAGCCGCACGCGCACCGTGGACCCGTTGGTCGGCAGGCCGGTTACCTGGCGCGACAGCGTGCCGGTCCCGAGCTGGCCGCTATTGTGATACTGGAAGCCGCCGACCGTGTTGCCGACATAGAGCCAGTAGGCCTGCGCGCCGGAACCCGCGTTCCACTGGAACGTCACCGTCGAACTCGCCAGTGTCGAGCTGGGCGTCGGAGAGGTCATCACCGCCTTGGTGCCGGCACCCGCCGATGCGGTGTAGGTGTAATCGTTGAACTGCCACGATCCGGCCAGTCGCGTGAAAAGGCGCACGCGAACGGTAGACCCGTTGGTCGGCAGGCCGGTGACCTGGCGCGACAGCGTTCCGGTCGCAAGCTGACCGCTGTCATGATACTGCGTGCCGCCGACGGTGTTGCCGACATAGAGCCAGTAGGCCTGGGCTTGCGCGCCGGCACTCCACTGGAAGGTCACGGTGGAACCCGCCAATGTCGAATTTGGCGAAGGCGAGGTGATCGCCGCCTTGGTACCTGCGCCGCCCAGCGACGTCAGCGCGTTGTTCACCCGGATGCGCGGCTTTGTGAAGCCGGCCCATGTGATGCCGACGCCGGTGTTCTTCAGCGCATTCTCGATCTGCGTCACCGAGGCAGAGGTCGCGACCGACTTGAGCGCGGCAAAGGCGCCGGCCACATGCGGCGCAGCCATCGATGTGCCGCTCTTGGTGCTCCAGGTGTTGCCCGACGGACCGGAGACGTCGGACGCATAGATGCTCGAACCGGGCGCGACCAGATCGATCAGGCTGCCCCAGTTGGAGAAGCCCGAAAGGCCATCGGCCTTCGTCGTCGAGGCAACGGTCACCGCATTGGAAATGCATGCGGGCCAGCCGACCTGCGTGTCGCGGCCGTCATTGCCCGCGGCAATCACCGTCGCAATGCCCGCATTGCGCAGATTCGTGATCAGCGTCGTGGTCGACGGATTGAGCGAGTCACAGCTGGTGCTGTGCAGACCGCCGCCCAGGCTCATGTTGACGGCGGCGATGTTGTAGGTGTTACGCAAGGCGAAGACCCGCTCCAGCCCCTTGTCGATGTCGAAGCTGGATGCCAGCACGCAGCCATTGGAAAGAGGGTTGTTGCAGAAGGCCGAGGGCCGGCGGTGGAACACGTTGATCGAGATGATGCCCGCATTGCGCGCGACGCCAAACAGTGGCTCGCCGGCAAGAGGCGCGTTGTTGAACCCGGCCGCGGTGCCGGCCACATGGGTGCCGTGGCCGCAGCCGGCGATCGTGGTGTTGTCGCAGTCGTTCGCTGAATCCAGCGCGGTGGATTCCTGAACGCTGCCCGGACAGATGCTGAACCTGTTGTCGCCGGGATTGTGCACGCTGTAGCACGCGGCCGAAACGATCCTGGCATTGAGGAACTTGTGCGTCCGGCGCCCGCCTGTGTCGAGGATAGCGACGTTCTGGCCGGCGCCCGTGGCGCCCGCCGCCCATGCCGTCGGCATCTGGATCACATCGAGCGAGTTCGGGTTGCCCTGGTTCAGATAGAGCCCCACCTCCCGATCTGGATCGATCCGCAGCACGTCCGGGTCTGCCGCAAGCCGCGCCAGCATCTCGGCATCGGCGTTGATGGCGAAGCGGCTAAGGAAATCCATCTGGCGAATGTTGAGGCGCTCTGCCGCTTCCCCGCTGCCCATCACGCCCTGGACGCCGCCTTCGAGCGCGAAGACGCGTCCGATCACCTGGTTCTGCGCACGGTGGGAGGCAGTAATGAGCGCCGCATCGGCTTCGTCTTCGCTGGCATAAGTGCCAATGTCCGGCATGGCCGGCATGGCGACGTCGACGATAACCCGAACGAACGGAGCCTCTTCATCGGCCAGCGCCGCAGCAATCGCTGCCGGATCCGACAGTTTCTGCACAACCGCCTGGGGCAGCGCGTCCCCGGCCAAGGCCCCTGTCGAGATAGAACATACGAAAGCAGCGGCAGCGAGAAAGCCGCGCAGACGAGACATTACCATGGTGCAACCCCCACCCATCAATCCAAGGTTTACCAAAGGTTATGCGACCGGGCATGGCATGGCAATCGCTAATCGAGCCGTCTCTGTTCACATTTTTCTTGTCGCGGGCAGGGCTAGACTGAGACGACTAAGCCTGTTCCTGTGCCCCGTTGCGAGCCAAACCGGAGTGCCCAAAACCAAGGCAGTTGGGCGATACAGGAACCCTGCGCACGCTGAAGGCGGCTCCCGCATCATTCGGTTCCGGCGAAATACATGTCATCTGGGCGCCTGCCTCATCAATATCGATAATGGAATTGGTCGAAAAGAGATTTAGATTCCAAACAATAGCGTCTCAGCGCAGTGAAAACGGCGAGAACGCTACTTCGTGATTGGTATTGTTCGCGACTTGCGCCCAGTATGGTCGGAGTGAACGCTTCAGGGTGCTGGTATTTTTGAAAAGGGCGGTATCGCAAGAGAGGCGCTTGGGGTGGGGCAGGCAACGCTTCCGGATGTCGAACTGTTCGTCCGTGAATTGACGGCGCGGGCACGAACCGGCTTTTCCGCAACGGTGCAATCGATTGCAACCGCGATCGTCCATGCGGGCGGCAGTCCGGACGATTTCAGCCGGTTGGAAAACGGCCCGTGCAGCCGTCCAGCCTACATGCTTGCATGCTGCGCGGAAGAGATTGCCAGCGTTCATGGGCTGGTTGAGCGGTACCGCGAGCGTGTTTTTGCCCATTCCTGTCTCGAAAGGCTGCGCCCGTTCCTCGCGCCTCTGGAACCGGACCGCGCCAGCCTGGATTTCCATCGGCTCTATGCGGATTTCAAGGTCCACCCGGCGCGCACCAGGACGCGGCTGGTGGAATATCTCATCGAGGTCAACGCCATCAGCGGCCTCAAGCGGCGCATCGAGGCGGATCCCGTCTGCCAGCTTGCGATCGAGATGACCGCGTCCTCCGACGGCGTGGGAGGCATATTGTCCGCCATGGTGATGCGCCAGCCGCCCTTCGCCGGCCCGGTTGAACCTGACGAGCCGACTGTCCCACTTCGTTGACCCCCGGTTGCTGGTTCGCGACTGGCCGCAGCGCTGCTGGCGGTCGGCAATTTGTCCACGCCCTTGTTGACCGGCCACATACTCGTCGGCCTCAACGAACGAAGGGCCTGGACGAATGAACGCCACACACAACCTCGAACTACCCTACATCATGCCTTCGCAGGCACAGAAGCACGTCACTCACAACGAAGCTTTGCAGATGGTGGACGCCCTGTTGCAGCTCACCCTGCAGTCGGCCGCGCTGTCTGCGCCACCCGCGGAACCGGTTGATGGTGTTCGCTATCTGGTCGGTCCCGCCCCTGGGGGCGCATGGGCGGGCTGGGAAGGCAGCATCGCCGCCTTCATCGACGGGGCTTGGACCCGGTTCCAGCCGAAGCCGGGCTGGCGCGCCTGGATTGCCGACGAGGAACGTTTTGTCGTCTGGACCGGCAGCGAATGGCGATCCCTTGCCGAAAGCGAGGCCGAATTTGCCTATGTCGGCATTGGCACCGCCGCCGACGGGCACAACCGGCTGGCCGTTAAATCCAATGCCGTCGTCTTCAGCCACGACGATGTCACGCCGGGCACGGGCGACATGCAGGTCACCCTCAACAAGAGCGCTCCCGGCAAGGATGCGGGCTTCGTCTTCCAGAACGATTGGTCGACACGCGCGCTTTTCGGCCTGCTCGGCAACAGCGATTTCGAGCTCAAGACCTCCCCGGATGGCACGAGCTTCATGACCAGCCTCAAGGCCGGCAGCGCCGACGGCAAGCTGAAGCTCGGCGGCGATCCGTTCATGAACTACGCGACACTCAACATCCAGGGTCGCGCCCTGACCGGAACCGGCAACAGCTGGTTCGGCATCTGCGTGACGCAGACAAGTGCCGACAACACCGCAAAGGGCGGCGCGGTGCTGGTTGGGGCACCCTATGCCAATGCCAACAACCCGTTCATGGTTCTGGGTCCGTGGGCCACGGCGGGCGTACACCAGATCTATTATGGCGGCGGCGGCTGGGGCGTGCCGGATGCGACCGCGCATACATTCTATGCCTCCGCCTACAATCCGACCACGAACAACACCGGCACGGTGGCCTTCACCATATCGGATGGTGCGGTCATGTCGTCGCGACCGTTTCGACCTTCCGTGGACAATGCCTATTCGCTTGGCGCATCCGGCTTCCGCTGGTCGGTCGTGTGGGCCGCCACAGGCACCATCAACACGTCCGACGCACGGCTGAAGGAAATCGAGGGAATCGTGCCGCTCGGACTGGATTTCTGCAAGGCGCTTTCACCGGTGGCCTACAGTTGGAAGGTGGGCGGACACGACATCCTGCAGGAATGGAGCGACGATCCGGCCGGCAAGCCTGGCGCTGACGGAACACCAGCAAGGGTGCTGATCGACATCCCGGTGCCGCGTGCCGGGCAACGCGTCCATTACGGCCTTGTCGCCCAACAGGTGAAGCAGACGCTCGACGCCTTCGGCATCGACGATTTCGGCGGCTGGACGCTGGCCGACAGCGGTGACCCCGACAGCGAGCAGGGCCTGCGCTACGACCAGTTCGTGCCGATACTCATCCGTGCGATACAGGAGTTGGGCGCCTTGAACGCGGCGCTGGAATCCAGGGTCGCCGCCTTGGAAACCTGATCAACGGCCGTCGCTACCCGGGTCAGGCGAGGTTGGTCGGCTTCCCGACATCGACGGCCTCGCCTTTCGCCGGCTTGAATGTCGAAGCCGAAGGGGCCGCCGCCGGGGTGCCGTTCGCGGATAGCGGGCGGAACTCCGGCACCACGTGCGCCAGAAGCTGCATGGCGCGCTCCGCCTGTTCGTCGCGGGCCAAGTCCTCGATCCGCTTGAATGACTCGGCCAGAAGCTTGCGATCGGCAAACCGCGGCGAAGCCAGCATGTAGCCCTCTTCGGTGCGCCCGCTGGGGATTTCGCTCGGATCGAACAGTTCCTCGACCAGCTTTTCGCCCGGCCGCAATCCCGAATAGACGATCTCGATGTCGACGCCCGGCCTAAGGCCGGCCAGCTGGATCATGCGCTCGGCCAGGTCGGCGATGCGAACCGGCTTGCCCATGTCCAGCACCATGATCTTGCCGCGGCCCGTCTCCTGCGTCTCGCGATGTGCGCAGGCGTGCAGCACCAGCCGCACCGCTTCGGGTATGGTCATGAAGAAGCGCATCATGTTGGGATGCGTGACGGTCACCGGTCCGCCGGCCTCGATCTGCTTGCGGAAGCGCGGAACCACGGAGCCGTTGGACCCCAGCACATTGCCGAAGCGCACTGTCTTGAACCGCGTCGTGGTGGAGTTGACGTCCAGCGCCTGGCAATAGCTTTCGGCTGCGCGCTTCGAGGCGCCCATGACATTGGTCGGGTTCACCACCTTGTCGGTCGAGATCATGATGAAGGTCGACGCGGCGGCGGCAAGGGCAGCATCGGCAACGTTGCGCGTGCCGATGACATTGGTCTTCAGCGCCTCGAGCGGGTTCTGCTCCATCATCGGCACATGCTTCAGGGCGGCCGCGTGGACGACGATCTCCGGCTTGAATTCCTCGAAGACGGAAGAGACGCGGTGCCGGTCGCGCACGTCGACGATCCGGGTCATTATCTCCAGCCCCGGGAACGTGTCGCGCAACTCGGTATCGAGCGTGTAGAGGAGGAACTCCGAAGCGTCGGTGATGACAAGCAGCTTCGGCTCGAAACCCGCGATCTGCCGGCAAAGCTCCGAACCGATAGAACCGCCCGCGCCGGTCGCCAGAACGACCTTGCCGGCGACGAGCGCGGCCACTTCCCCGGTATCCGAGGCCACTTCCGGACGTTCCAGCAGGTCGCCGATCTCCACGGGCCTCGGCTTGACGAGCGTCGCTTCCGTTACCGACGAGATTTCCGAAAGATCCGGAATGCGCGACACTCTCAGCGAACTGGCATTCGCCTGTTCGACGATGTAGGCGAGCCGCTTGCGCCCTGGGGCGTTCTCGGTGACCACCACTTCGGCGATATGCCGGCCAAGATCGGCCATGCGGGTCGCAAGCCCATGCAGATCGTCCAGCCTTCCCAGCACGCGGATGCCCTGCACGGAGCGGCCGGCATTGATGGTGGAATCGTCGAGGATGCCGACAATATCGAGATCCGATTCGGGATCGCGGCGCACCGACCGGATGAAGCCCTCCGCTTTGTCGGTCAAGCCGAGCAGGATCACCCGTCGCCGGTCCTGCCGCGCGCGGCGGCGACGCGGGCCGAACAGCAGCCGCTCCGCCATGATGCGATAGCCCAGCCGCACGCCGACAAGACCCGTCATCATGAAGATGAAGGTGAGCACCGGTACCGACCGGGGAATGTTCTGCCCGCGCGTCAACAGGAAGACGGCAACCGTGAAGAAGACGACGGCGGCGCCCGTCGACTTCAGCATCGTCACCACGTCGTGCAACGACGTGTATCGCCATGCGCCGCGATAGGTGCCAAAGACCATGAAGGACAGCGCCGAGACGATCGCGAACCCGGCCATGTGCTCCAGCAATGGCCCGCCGCTGTAGCTGCCGGGCAGTCCGAGCGTCGTCAGCGAGGCAGCCGCGAAGGCGCCGGCCGCGATGGTGGTATCCAGGCAGCAGATGGAAAGGTTTCGTATCCAGCGTTGTGTGGACGAGTTGCCGGACAGTCGATCGAGAGGATGCTTGGTCATCGCCGTCCCACACTACAAATCGGCGTAGCTTGCAATAGCTGCCCGCCTCGCATATCGCCCCCATCCTTTCAAGATGCGCATGCCGCTGCCCACGCAAAACCGCCAGACATGCGGCATGCAGGATATTACAACGTCGGGGCCGTGGCAACGACGCCCCCTCTGAACGGCCGGGCCTGAGGCCGGTTCCATCTCACGATGAAAACGGATCCGCGTGACGGCGCAATGACAACAGCCCGCCTGCGGCAGACAAAGGAAGCCGGTCCGGCTTCTCCTGCCGTGTGCGGCTGGCGACGGCTATTGCGGTTTCGGGTCCGTTGCGAGTAGAAGCCCACGGCCAGAACAATTCCTCGACACGGGACCCTCTCATGAAGCTAGGCGAAAAGCTGTCGGCGCGAGAAGCCGTCATCGGCATAGTCGGGCTGGGCTATGTCGGCATTCCCTTGGCGCTGCGCTTCAGCGATGCCGGCTTTCGTGTTCTCGGATTCGACATCGACCCCGATCGGGTCACCGCGCTGAACCAGGGCCGTAGCCCGATCCGCCACATCGCCAGCGCCAGCATCGCGGCCATGGCAGAAGCGGGTTTCGAGGCAACCACCGAATTCGGCCGGATCGGCGAGGTGGACGCGATCATCATCTGCGTGCCCACGCCGCTCAGTAAGCATCGCGAACCCGACCTGTCCTTCATCGTCGGCACGATGGAGCAGATCACGCCCCATCTGCGCGCGGGCCAGCTGCTGTCGTTGGAAAGCACCACCTATCCCGGCACAACGGACGAGGTCGTCAAGCCCTTCATCCTCAAGCGGGACCTGACGATCGGGCAGGATTTCTACCTGGTCTACTCGCCGGAACGCGAGGATCCCGGCAACCCGAATTTCGAGACGCGCACGATCCCGAAAGTGGTCGGCGGCGCCACGCCCGAATGTCTCGCCATGGGTGAGAAGCTTTACGCGGCAGCCGTCGACAAGGTCGTGCCGGTGTCCTCCACCCAGGTCGCGGAACTGACCAAGCTTTTGGAAAACATCCACCGCTCGGTCAATATTGGTCTCGTCAACGAGATGAAGCTGATCGCCGACCGCATGGGCATCGACATCTACGAGGTGATCGACGCCGCCGCCACCAAGCCTTTCGGCTTCACCCCCTATTATCCCGGACCCGGTCTTGGCGGCCACTGCATTCCCATCGATCCATTCTATCTCACCTGGAAGGCGCGGGAATACGGGCTTTCCACACATTTCATCGAGCTGGCCGGCGAGATCAACCGGGACATGCCCGAATGGGTTGCCAGCAAGATCGCCGACGCGCTCAACGAGCGCGAGAAATCGCTCAAGGGCAGCCGCGTCCTGGCGCTTGGCATTGCCTATAAGCGCGACGTCGACGACATGCGCGAATCGCCGTCGGTCTTCGTCATGGAGATCCTGCGCGACCGCGGCGCCATCGTGGACTATTCCGACCCCAACGTGCCGGTCTTCCCGCGCATGCGCGAACATCATTTCGACCTGTCGTCGGTCGAGCTCACGCCCCAGTCGATCGCCTCCTACGACTGCGTGGTCCTGCTCACCGATCACTCCGATTTCGACTACGAGCTGATCCTGAAGCACTCGAAGCTTCTGATCGACACCCGCGGCAAGTACCGGCAGCCGGCGGCCAATGTGGTGAAGGCCTGAGGGCGACCTGCGCTCGAGACACGACCGGAAGGAATGCACGTGAAGACAATCGCAACCATCGTCGGCGCGCGACCGCAATTCATCAAGGTCGCGCCGGTGAGCCGGGCGCTGTCGCAGACCGGCACCATTCGCGAGGTGCTGATCCACACCGGCCAGCATCACGATGCGGGCATGTCTGAGATCTTCTTCGAGGAACTGGAGATCGCTCCGCCCGACCATCACCTCGGCATTCACGGCGGCGGCCATGGCGCCATGACGGGTGCCATGATGCAGGCGCTGGAGCCGCTGTTGCAGGAGATCGCGCCCGACAGGGTGATGGTCTATGGCGACACCAACTCGACCTTGGCCGGCGCGCTCGTGGCCGCCAAGCTCCATATTCCGGTCGCCCATGTCGAAGCCGGCCTGCGGTCCTTCAACCGCGCCATGCCGGAGGAGATGAACCGCATCGTTGCCGACCAGATGTCGGACATCCTGTTCAGCTCGACCGCGACCGCCACGCAGAATCTTCTGCGCGAGGGCTTCGCCCGCGAGAGCATCCATGAGGTCGGCGACGTCATGTATGATGCCGCGCTGCAATTCGCCGAGGTTGCGGGGAGGCGTGGCGGCCTGCTCGCCGAACTCGGGCTGGAGCCCGGCGGCTACGTGCTGGCAACGGTTCACCGCGCCGAAAACACCGATTCCCGCTCCAGGCTCGAGGCGATCGTGACGGGGCTGGAAGAAGTCGCCGCCCGCATGCCGGTGGTGCTGCCGCTGCACCCGCGCACCCGCGCCAGCATGGCCGCACAGGGCCTTGCCTTCGAAAAGGTGCGCCTGATCGATCCCGTCGGCTATCTCGACATGGTCGCGCTCGAAAGCCGCGCCGCCTTGGTCGCCACCGATTCCGGCGGCGTCCAGAAGGAGGCCTTCTTCTATGCCGTGCCCTGCGTGACGCTGCGCGACGAGACCGAGTGGGTGGAACTGGTGGAGCTGGGGTGGAATCGGCTTGCCTCGCCCGGCAAGGGCGATGTCGGCGCCGCCATCCTTGCCGCGCTCGGCACGCGCGGGCAGGAAGCCAGGCCCTATGGCGACGGCCACGCCGCCAGAACCATCGCCGCGACGCTGGCGCAAGGCTGATTGCCCCGCGCAATGATACCCAACGGCCACCCTCGAAGCGAAAGCCACGCAAAGGAAGAATGATGCCCGCCATCGCTCATGTCGGCCACGGCTACTGGGGCCGCAACATCGCCCGCAACCTGCACGAGCTCGGCCATCTGGCCGCCATCGTCGACGCCGATGCCGGCGCGGCCCAGGCCGCGGCCACGGGCTACGGCGTGAAGGCGGCCAGCCTCGACGCCGTGCTTGGCGATCCGGCCATCGACGCGGTTTCGCTTGCCTCGCCGGCCGAACTGCATTTTGCCCAGGCCCGCGCCGCCCTTGAGGCAGGCAAGCATGTCTTCGTGGAAAAGCCGCTGGCGCTCGATGTCGGCGAGGCGGAACAGCTCTGCGAGCTTGCCGAAACGCGCGGGCTGGTGCTGATGGTCGGCCATCTGCTGCAATACCACCCCGTCTATCTGCGGCTTCGCGAGATGGTCGCGCAAGGCACGCTGGGGAAGCTGCGCTACGTCTATTCGAACCGGCTTTCGCTCGGCAAGTTCCGGGCCGAGGAGAACGTCATGTGGTCGTTTGCGCCGCACGACATTTCGATGATCCTCGGCCTGGCCGGCGAGGAACCCGTCCAGGTCACCGCGCAGGGCACGACGTCGCTGTCGGCGCATGTGGCCGATATCGTCACCTTGCAGATGCGCTTTGCAGGTGGCGCCGCCGGCCATGTGCTGACCTCCTGGATGCATCCCTTCAAGGAACAGCGTCTCGTCGTCATCGGCGAGGAGGCGATGGCGGTGTTCGAGGACAGCCAGCCCGCCTGGGAAGACAAGCTGCTCCTCTACCGCCACGCGATCGATCGCTCCGGCCCGGTCCCCATCCCCTCGAAGGCGGAAGCCGAGCGCATCGCGGTCGAGCGCGCCGAACCGCTCAAGGAGGAATGCCGCCATTTCGCGGACTGCGTCGCCCATGGCACGCGGCCGCGCACCGATGGCCGCGAGGGCCTGCGGGTGCTGCGTGTGCTCGATGCGGCGGAGCGCATGCTGCAGGAGCACCGCACGGCGGGGCAGGGGAGCATGGGGGTGTCGGCATGAGCAGGACATTTGTTCACGAAAGCGCCTATGTCGATGACGGCGTCGAGCTTGGCGAAGGCACCAAGGTCTGGCACTTCAGCCACATCCTGCCCGGCAGCAGGATCGGCCGGGAGTGCTCAATCGGGCAGAACGTGATGATCGGGCCGGATGTGAGTGTCGGCGACCAGTGTAAGGTCCAGAACAACGTCTCGCTCTACAAGGGGGTGAGGCTCGAGGACGGCGTATTTTGCGGTCCGTCCTGCGTGTTCACCAATGTCCTCAATCCGCGCGCCACGGTCGAGCGCAAGGATGAGTTTCGCGAGACCGTGGTGCGCCGCGGCGCGACCATCGGTGCCAATGCGACCATCATCTGCGGCAACGAGCTCGGCGAATACTGCATGATCGCGGCGGGCGCGGTGGTCACCAAGGCGGTGCCTCCGCACGCTCTCATGGCCGGCGTGCCGGCAAGGCGCATGGGCTGGGTATCGCGGGCTGGCGAGATACTGGGCGCGGATCTCGTCTGTCCGCGCAGCGGCGAACGATACGAGATGCATGAAGGCGGCTTGCGTCTTATCGATTGAGGCACCCGCCGCCTGGCTCATTCTCTTCTTGACGCGCCTCGGGCGCTCAAGGATTATCGACCTGCAAGCGGGTGTAGTTCAGAGGTAGAACGCAAGCTTCCCAAGCTTGATGTCGTGGGTTCGATTCCCATCGCCCGCTCCAGTCTTTCCAGGGATTTGAAGTCTTTCGCTCGCGGCGACGGGGCTGGTTTTGCCCCCCGGCTTCACAGTCGCCATCGGCTGTGTGGCCAGATCGGGCTTGCCGATGATGATGCCCCTCGCGGCGTCGCCTTTCTGCCCGGCGCGGATCACGGGCAGGCTCCTGCCGCGATGATCGAATTGTACAACGCAAAGCTCGCCAGGTGCACTTGTGCAGACGTCGCCTTGATAGCAGAGTGGCCGCATGACCAAAGAGCCTTTTCCATCCTGGGCGGATGTCGCCGCCCAACTCGTCGCGGTCGCTGCTGGGCGATCGGCGGCCGATACCGTCATCGTCGGTGGCCAACTCGTCAACGTCCAGACCCGCGAGGTCCTGGACGGATGGCAGGTCGCCATGGTGGCCGGCCGTTTCGCCTATGTCGGCCCCGATGCAAGCCACTGCATCGGTCCGCAAACCAGGGTCGTGGACGCGAAGGGGCGCTACCTGATTCCGGGCCTTTGCGACGGGCACATGCATATCGAGTCCGGGATGCTGACGCCGGCCGAGTTCGCCGCAGCCGTGATCCCGCATGGAACGACGACCATGTTCGTCGACCCGCATGAGATCGCCAATGTGATGGGTCTGCGCGGCGTGCGGCTCATGCATGACGAGGCGCTGATGCAGCCCGTCAATATCTACGTGCAGATGCCGTCCTGTGCGCCGTCTGCGCCAGGGTTGGAAACCACGGGATTTGAGATCACCCCCGAAGATGTGGTCGAGGCCATGTCTTGGCCGGGCATCGTGGGCCTGGGCGAAATGATGAATTTCCCGGGTGTGATTCATGCCGATCCGAAAATGCTGGCCGAGATCGCCGCGACCCAGGCCGCCGGCAAGACCGTCGGCGGCCATTATGCCTCGCCCGATCTCGGGCGTGACTTTCACGCCTACGCGGCCGGCGGTCCGGCAGACGACCATGAAGGCACCCGCGAGGAAGACGCCATCGCGCGTATGAGACAGGGCATGCGCGCCATGTTGCGGCTCGGATCTGCCTGGTACGACGTGGAATCCCAGATCACGGCTGTCACGCAGCGCGGGCTCGACCCGCGCAACATGATCCTGTGCACCGATGATTGCCATTCCGGCACGCTGGTCAACGATGGCCACATGAACCGCGTCGTCCGGCATGCAATCGAATGTGGTGCAGACCCGTTGGTCGCGCTTCAGATGGCCACGATCAACACGGCCAGCCATTTCGGTCTGGAGCGCGAACTGGGCAGTATTGCGCCGGGGCGGCGGGCGGATCTGATCCTGACCTCGGACCTGCAGTCCCTGCCGATCGAGCAGGTATGGGCGCGCGGCACGCTGGTCGCCGAAGCGGGGCGCTTGTTGGCCGAGTGTCCACATCTCGCCTGGCCGCAGGATGCGCGCCAAACCGTGCATCTGGGCAAGGTGTTGGGCGCAGGCGACTTTATCATCCCGGCGCCGGAGGATGCGGCCGAGGTGGTGGCACGCATTATCGGCGTGGTCGAGAACCAGGCCCCAACCCGCGCGCTGACCGCCACCATGCCCGTCAGGGATGGCCGCATCGACGCAGACCCCGCGCGCGACATCGCCCAGATCGCTCTGGTCGAACGGCACAAAGGCACGGGCGGCGTGGTCAATGCACTGGTGTCGGGCTTTGGCTACGGAGAACGCGTAGCGCTGGCCTCGACCGTCGCCCATGACAGCCATCACATGATCGTCGTCGGCACTTGCCGCGAACAGATGGCGCTGGCGGCCAACCGGCTTGGCGAGCTGGGCGGCGGCGTCACCTTGTGGCGCGATGGGCTGGAGCGCGCGCATGTCGCCCTGCCGATTGCGGGGCTGATGTCCGACAGCCCGGCGGCGGAAGTTGCCCGGCAGGCAGAAGCGCTGGGGCAGGAGATGCAGGCCAGCGGATGCCGTCTGAACAATGCGTTCATGCAGCATTCGCTGCTGGCGCTTGTCGTCATCCCCGAACTTCGGATTTCCGATCTTGGCCTGATCGATGTGACGCAGTTCAAGAAGACGGAGCTTTTCGTCGGCAACGGTTGAGCACCTGTCGTGATCCTGCTTTCGCGACTGGTGCCGAACCTCTTCAGAAACGCGCCCGATTGGCCAAGGGTTGCGCCTCGCATTCTTCAGGGAAGCCAAAGCAGGATCGCAAGCTGATGGCCCGACACCATCAGGCGGGATGATGCCGGGCCGATGCGCCTTTTGGCGGGGACGCCATGCGCAGATAGCCGGCAAACCTTGCGCTAGGCCGATGTGATGGCATGGCTGCCGCGTTTTGACGCCGCCGGATTCGCCATTCACGTCAAAAACGGCCATTCTGCCGCCATGGCCAAGCGACTCGACCAGAAACTCGACTGCAAGACCTGCGGGACCATCTATCTGGACATTCCCCAGAGCGCCACTGACGACACGCTGATCAGATGCAGCAGTTGCGGCGCCGCGCTGGGCACGTGGGGCGATTTGCAAGACGACCTGGCCGATCAGATGCGCGGGACGTCGGGCGCCTTCGACCTGCACGATGGCCAGATCGATGAAAAACGGCACCCTCTCATCAAGCCGATGAAGCACCCGGATGACTGACAGGCTGGTCGCCCCATGACAACAGCAATGACACAGGACGATGGCAAGGCCGGATCGCGCCTGCCCGGCCATTTTTCTTCTGGAGCGGCGCGCTGGCTGACGGGTTCGTGCTGCGCCCTCGCGGCCTGGCTGTTGCTGGCTCCAGGCGCGCAGGCGGGCACCTTGACGGAATCGGATCGGCCCGATTGCGACTATGCCTTCCGGGGCGAGATCGTGCCCGGTGATGCGGCGCTGCTCGACCGGATTCCGCCCTCCTATGACGGTTTCATCCTGTGCATGGACAGCCCGGGAGGATCGGTCGGCGAAGCGATGGAAATGTTCCGTGAGATCGCCGGGCGCAACATCCTGACACGCGTGCCAAACGGTTGGCGTTGTGAATCGAGTTGCGCCACCGTCTTCATGGCCGGCAGCGTCCAGACGGGGGTGGGGGTTCCGGTCACCTATCGTGGCAACCAGCTCGAACCTGGCGGGATCCTTGGCTTTCACGCGCCGAGCCTGCTGCCGTCCGGTGGCGGCAGTTTCTCGGCAGAACAGGTCGCCGCCGGCTTCGATGTGGCGATCAGGGCCGCCGCACTCTACTACCGCGCGAGCCTGCAGGAAGAGGACGAGTGGCGGTCGTTCAATGAGTATCTCTACGCCCGGATCCTGGAAACCCCATCCGATGACATGTATCGGATCGACCGTATCGCCGACGCAGTGCTTGCGGATATCCATCTGGGCGTCGTTACCATGCCTGCCGAGATCACCGAGGCCCACGTCGTCAATCTGTGCGACAGCGCCTGGCTGACGCAGGCGCCCCTGCAGGCGCGGCTGCCCGAGGGCGATGCGCTGGATGCCTACGCGCGGCTGCGGCATGAGCCCGTTTATGGCGAATCTGTCGAGGGCGAAGAGAAACCCTGGGAGGCGGAATATCGCGGCGTGACGCTCGAGCGAGATGGCGATCGTGTGATCGGCTATGTGACCGGTTACGCGCTGCGGTGGCGGGGATCCGGCCCGCAGGGATTCGCCTGCCGGACCGAGTTTCTCGTCCCGGACCCTTCCGGCTATCCGCGCCTGAACGAATCGGAAGAGGGGTGGGTGACGGAATGGTATCGCGACAGGAACGTTGCCTTCTACGAATACACCATCATGTCGTTGGATGATGCCGACCAGCAGGACTGGCATCTTCCCATGGACCCCGACAGGATAGCGTCGAATGTATCCGCGCCGCTGTGGATGCTTCACGCGCCAGATACGCGGCTGGACAGTCTGGTTCCCCAGCAACGCTAGGTCCGCATCGCTGACCTGACCCGTCGACCGGCTGTTCGGCAGGATCGCCGCCGGTCGAGCCGAGGTCATCGCGATTCCTATCTGGCCCCGACCGGTTCGCCAGAGGTCGAGAGCACCTGCCGCAAAGCGGCAGCATCCACTTCCATCCCGGTGAACAGCCGGAAGGCGTCTATCCCCTGGTGGAAGAACAGCTCGTAGCCGCTCATCACCTCCAGCCCCGCCGTCTCGGCATCCCTGAGGAAGTCCGTCTCGACTGGCGTGTAGACGGCATCGAAGGCCCACGAGGCGCCTGCAAGCAGCGGCGCAGGCACCGCGCTGCCGGCATATCCCACCATGCCCAAAGGGGTGCAGTTGACGAAACCGTCGGCGCCGGCGGCTGCCTCCTCGATGGTGCTGGAAACGACGACCCGCGTGAAGCTGCCGCTTTCGGACACCGCGGTGGCCAGCCTGTCTGCCCTGTCGCGATCTCGATCGAAGATCCGCAGCTCGTCCGCCCCCAGCCTGGCCAGCGCGAAAGCCACCGCCTTGCCCACGCCACCGGCGCCGGCCATCGCCACGCGCCCCGGCGCAGCCGAAGGAAATCTCTCGCGGAAAGCGGCGATGAAGCCGGAATAATCGGTGTTGTGGCCTTCAGGTTGCCCCTGGCCAAACAGTACCGTGTTGCAGGCACCGATTACGGCGGTCGCGGGATCGGGCACCGTCAGGCGCGGCACCACCTCCTCCTTGTAGGGATAGGTGACGTTGATGCCGCGAAAGCCCTCATCGAGGCAATGCTCGAACACCTCGTTGAAGCTGCGACCCAGATCGTGCGGGATCAGGCGCTCATAGGTCAGCTTCAGCCCACATAAACGCCCCGCCTCGACATGCAGACGAGGGGATTGGGAGCGCGCAATGTTGTCGCCGATAAGTCCGAGCCGGGTCGGGGTCACTGGGCATACTCCGCAAGCCTGCCGGCACCTTGCCGACGGCTGAAGGGTAGACCCGCCGCTTCCCTATTTCAACACATATCCTTCGGAATATCGGATATTTCAGCATTTATATGGCATCATTTGATTGATCCTGTGGCAAGGGCATGCTCGACTCCGCCTTCCACGTGGCGTTTGAGAACCTCGCGTGCCGTGGCGGCATCACGCGCCAGCGCCGCCTCATGCATGATCCGGTGTTCTTCGGCCGCGATGTCGCCGCGAAAAGACAGCGCGATCATCTGGTAGCGGAGATATTTGTCGAAGACGCCCGCGTGGGTATCCATCAGCACCTTCGATCCGCAGGCCGAGATCAACGCCTGGTGGAATTCCCAGTCGTAGCGCTTCCAGAGCTCGGTTTCGCTCCGGTCTCCCTCGCGCATCCGGGCTTCGAGGCGGGCAAGCTTGTGATGAGCGGAGACCACGCGCCCTTCCCACTCCATGTCACCGGCGGCGAAGGATTCCTCCAGCGCGTGGGTTTCCAGAAGAAGACGCAGCCCCGCGATCTCCTTGAGGTTTTCCACCGAGACAGGCGCAACCTCGAAGCCGCGCTGGCCTTCCGCGATCACCAGGCCCTCCGAAGAAAGCCGGTTGAGTATCTCGCGCAAGGTGCTGATGCTGGCGCCATAGGGCTCGCGCAACCTGTCGAGCTTCAGCTTCTGCCCCGGCCTAAGGCGGCCGAAAATGATGTCGGACCGAATCCGACGGTAAGCGTTCTCTCCGATCGTCAGCAGAGTGCCGGCCTGCTCATCCGCTTCGATATTGGTCATATGAAAGTGATATTGTCGGATAGATTTCAATGCAATGGCGGCAGGCCCGCCTAGGCGGAAAGCAGGCCGTTTTCGAGCGTGTGCTGGACGCAGGCCCCGATATGCTGCGCAAGCACGATGGTGGCAGCCTCGTGGTCGCGATCCATTGCATGCTGCAGCAGGCGGCGGTGCTCGTCGGCGGCCTCCTTGCCGCGGAAGATCACGGCAATGATCTGGTAGCGCAGATACTGGTCGAAGATGCGCGCATGGGCGGCCAGCAGGGTCGTCGACCCGCATGCGGCGATAAGGGCGTGGTGGAACTCCCAGTCATAGCGCTTCCAGGTCTCCGCGCCGGTGCGGTCGCCAGTGAGCATGTGTTCTTCCATGCGCGCGAGCTTGTGATGGGCCGCCATCACCTCTCCTTCCCAGTCCACGTCGCCGCGCTGGAATGATTCACGCATGGCATGGATTTCCAGCAACTGCCGCATCGCGGCGATTTCCCGGAAATCCTGCTGGGATACGGGTGCAACCTCGAAGCCCCGCTGGCCTTCGGCAATGACCAGGCCTTCGGCCGAAAGCCTGAACAGGATCTCCCGGAGCGTGCTGATGCTGGCGTTGTAGGGCCCCTTGAGCCGATCCAGCTTCAGCCGGGATCGCGGCGCCAGTTGCCCGAAAATGATGTCGTGGCGGATTCGCCGGTAGGCAGACTCACCAGGGGTATCGAGCATGGTCATGAACTGGTCCTCGGGAACTGGCGTCATGCCATCACTGCTGCCGCAAGGCAAACTCACAGCCAGGAGCAGACAAATGATGGAACACATAATATCGGATATTTTTCGTTTCACCTATTGAATTGAGCTCTGTCTAGTGTCAAGAATTCGACAGCAGCAAGGGTCCGCAGGGTCCCGGCTGACGACGACATCGACAGGGAGGATGACATGAAGAATTTCACCAGGCGTACTTTGATGGTCGCGGGCGCGGCTTTGCTTGCAACCGGCATCGCCACTTCGGGCCATGCCCAGGACAGCCAGACACTCCGCTTCTCGGCCGTGTTTTCCGAACAGGACATTCGCGCTCGGATGATGGAGAGGCTTGCCGAGGCGGTTGCCGACGATTTCCAGCTCGAGGTCCATTATGGCGGCACGCTGTTCAGCCAGGGCACCGAACTCGTGGCGCTGCAGCGCGGCAATCTCGAGATGGGCAACATCGCCCCGCAGGACATCGCCAACCAGATTCCCGCCTGGTCCATCCTGACCTCGGCCTATCTGTTCCGCGACGCCGATCACCTCATGACCTTCTTCGACAGCGAGGTGGGTGCTGAGATGAAGGCAATGGCCGAGGATCAGCTTGGCATCCACATCCTCGGGCCGACCTTCTTCGGCACCCGGCATGTCGGTCTCGTGCCCGACCGCAGGATCGAGACGCCCGAGGACATGGCCGGCATCCGCCTGCGCATGCCGCCCGGCGAAGCTTGGCAGTTCCTGGGCGAGTCGCTGGGAGCCAACCCGACCGCCATGGCCTATGCCGAGGTCTATACCGGCATGCAGACCGGCGCCATTGACGGCCAGGACAACCCGCTGCCCAATGTCGAGAACATGCGTTTCTACGAGGTCATGTCCCAGATCGCGCTGACGTCGCATCTGGTCGCTTTCGATCTCCTGACCATTTCCAAGACCGCCTGGGATGCGATGAGCGCAGAACAGCAGGCGGCCTTCGAGGCGGCAGCCGACGAGGCAATGGCCTGGAGCGCGGCCGAACATCAGCGCCGCGAGGAGGAACTGGCCGAGTTCATCCGCAACGAGGGGCTTGAGGTCTACACGCCCAATATCGACGCCTTCCGCGAACACGCCCAGCAGCGCTATCTTGAATCGCCCCTGTCGGCCGATTGGCCCGAGGGTGTGCTGGAGCGGATCAACGCGCTCTGAGCATTGTCGATGCACCCGCCGCCTCCGTGGCGGCGGGACCGGAGGGGTGCGCAATGCGGCAGCGATTGAACATGATGGCGGGGTGGCTCGCACGCGGCGCCGAGTTCGTGGCGGCGATGATGCTGGCCGTCATGTTCCTGTCGTTCCTGATCACCATCCTATTTCGCTACGTGTTGAACTGGCCGGCGGGATGGGCATCCGAACTCTCGACGGTGATGTGGATGTGGCTGGTCCTGTGGGGCGCTGCCTTCGTCATCAGGGAGCGCGAGGAGATACGTTTCGATATCTTCTACGGGGCGGTGCCGCCCGCCGCCCGTCGTGTCATGTTCCTCATCTTCGCCCTGTCCCTGATCGGTCTCTTTCTGCTGTCGTTGCCGGCGGTGTGGGACTACGTGACCTTCATGCGGGTTCAGCGCACGGCCTATCTGCGCATCCGCTACGACTGGCTGTTTTCCATCTATGTCCTCTTCGCCGTCGCGATCGTCATCCGCTACGGCTGGCTGGCATCGCTGGTGGCACGGGGACATGACCCGATCTCCGACGAGCCGGAAGTCGCGTCCGAACCGGAGAACCGATGATGGACCCGTTTACCGTCGCCATTCTGGTGATCGCCGCACTGGCGCTGCTCGGCCTGCCGATCGGGCTTTCGATGATCTCGGGCTCGATCATGTATCTCTTCCTGCGCGGCCAGGACATGGGCCTGGTCGCCGAGCGGCTGCTGAACTCCATGTTCACCGGCTACGTGATCCTCGCCGTGCCGCTTTTCATCCTCGCCGCCGAAATCATGAACATGGGCACCATGACCGACCGGCTCCTGCGCTTCTGCAACGCGCTGGTCGGGCGCTTCCGCGGCGGGCTGGCCCATGTCAACATCGTGCAATCGATCATCTTCTCCGGCATGTCGGGATCCGCGCTCGCCGATGCCGCCGGGTCGGGTCGCATCATCGCCAACATGATGACGAAGGACGGCCGCTACACGCGCAGCTTTGCCGCCGCGCTCACCGCCGGGGCGGCCGTGATCGGCCCGATCATCCCGCCATCCATCCCCATGGTACTCTATGCGCTCGTCTCGGGTGCTTCCATTGGCTATCTGTTCCTCGCCGGCATCGTCCCGGGACTGCTGATGGGCCTGATGCTGATGGTCGTCGTCGTGGTCATGTCGCGACGGCGCGGCTTCCCGGTCGAAGAGCCCGTGCCGCTGCGCGAAATCCCCGGCCTGACGTTCCGCTCGTTTCCGGCCCTGATGATGCCGGTCGTCCTTCTGGGCGGGATCTATTCCGGGATCGTTACCCCCACCGAGGCGGCAGCCGTCGCCGCAGCCTATGCTCTGCTGATCTCCGTCGTCCTGTACCGCGCCGTCAGCCTGGGCACGCTCTATGCCGGCCTGGTGCGGGGCACGCGCTCGTCCATTGCCATCGGCATGCTGATCGCCGGAGCGCTGGTGTTCAATTACGTGGTCACCGCGGAAAACATCCCGCAGACGCTGCGGCTGTTCCTGGCCGACTACAACCTGACGCCCCTGCAGTTCCTGCTCTTGGTCAACGTCATCCTGCTTCTGCTCGGTGCGCTGCTTGAGGGAACGGCCATCCTCTTGATCATCGTGCCGGTCTTCCTGCCGACTGCCAATGCGCTTGGCATCGACCCGGTCCATTTCGGCGTCGTTGCCGTGGTCAACATCATGATCGGCCTCGTGACCCCACCCTATGGCCTGCTCATCTTCGTGATGCAGAGCATAACGCGCGCGCCGCTGAGGGCGATCTTCCGAGACCTGATCCCGTTCATCGCAACGCTGCTGGCCGCCCTCGCCATCATCACCCTGTTCCCCGATCTCGTGCTGTGGCTGCCCCGGCAGTTTGGCTATTCGGGCTAGACCTCCAACAGAAGAATTACGATGAGCAAGCCGATCTACATCCTCAACGGCCCGAACCTGAATCGCCTCGGAAAGCGGGAACCCGAAATCTACGGAAGCACCACTCTGGCCGAGGTGGAGGAGATGTGCCGCGCTGCCGCCGGCGAGCGTGACGTCGTGTTCCGCCAGTCGAACGCCGAACATGAGATCATCGGCTGGATCCACGAAGCGATCGACGAAGGCGCAGGGATCATCATCAACCCGGCAGCTTTCACCTTCACGTCGATTGCCATCCTCGACGCGCTGAAGCAGTTCGACGGCCCGATCATCGAACTGCATATCTCCAATATTCATCGCCGCGAGGCGATCTACCACAACTCGCTGGTCTCGAAGGCGGCGACGGCGGTGATCGCCGGATTGGGAGCGCCAGGCTACGAGACTGCGGTGAGTGCGATGTGCCGTCTCATGGCAGACGAGACTGCAGCCTGAACAAGCAGGCCTCACGACGGTCGAGGCCGTTGCTCCAGAACCAGCCCTGACATCGCCTTCGCCTTTCGGCGGGCTGCTCCCTTGCGGGCGCTTGACAGAATTCATCCTGTGTTTAATCATCTGATTAAATCAGTTGACCAACGAGCGCAGGGAGGAGGCGATCGTGACGCAGGCGCAGACCGCCGTCTCCGAACGGCAGGACACCCAGCAACTCATTCTCGATGCGGCCGAGGCGGTCTTCGCCAATAACGGCTTCGACGGCGCGACGACGCGCGCCATCGCCGATGAGGCCGGCGTCAATTCCGCGCTCATCCATTACTATTTCCGCAGCAAGGAGCGCCTGTTCGAGGCCGTGTTCGCGCGCCGCTCGGGCGCGATCAACGACCGCCGCCGGCGCTTGAAGGACGCGCTCTTCGCCAGGGGCGGCACGCCGGCGCTCGAAGAGCTGCTCGACGCCTTCCTGCGACCGACCATCGAGCTTGGGCGCGACGAGGAGCATGGCGGCCACAACTACACGCGGCTTCTGGTGCACGTGGCGACCGGTACCGACGAGCGCTCGCGGCGCATGACCGGCCAGCAATATGACGCCATCGCCATCGAATTCGTCGACGCGATCCTGAAGATCGTGCCGGGCCTGACCCGCGAACTGGCGGTGTGGGGCTACCTGCAGGGAGTATCGGTCGGCGTCATCCTGATGGCGCGCACCGGTCGTGCCGCCGACCTGTCGGCGGGCGAATGTAGGGACGATGACGTCGAGGAGGTGATCGCCCGGGCGCGCACCTTCATCGCGGCCGGCATTCGCGCGCTGGCCGACCCGGAAAAGACAACAACAAGAAAACCAGACCAGAAAGAGGAAACGACCATATGAGACATGTTCTGAAATCCACACTTCTCGCCTCCACCCTGTTGGTCGGCGCCGCATTGCCGGCCAAGGCCGAGACGCTCAACATCACCGTGGTGAACGGCCACCCGCCGATCTTCTTGTGGGTGAAGCATCTGAGCGAGACCTTCATTCCCACCGTCAACGCGGCACTGGAAGGCACCGACTATTCGGTCGACTGGACCGAGGCCTATGGCGGCACGCTGGCTGCAGTCGGCGGCGAACTGGAAGCCATCGAGGATGGCCTGGCCGAGATCGGCGGCGTGCCGACCGTTTTCGAGCCGACCAACCTGCCGTTGCAGAACGTCACCTATTTCACCCCCTTCGGCACGCCCGATGCCGCCCTGATCCTGGAGATCATCGACAATCTCCACGCCGAGATCCCCGGCATGGCCGAAAGCTGGCACGCCTTCGACGTTGAGTATCTCGGCGGCGGCTTCGCGCTCGACAACTACCTGCTGATGACCAACTTCCCGGTGAACTCGATCGACGACCTCGAAGGCCGTCGGATCGCTGCGCCCGGACCGGCCGTCAACTGGCTGGAAGGCACCGGCGCGGTCGGCGTCGCCGGCAATCTGACCACCTATTACAATGACCTCCAGACCGGCGTGTTCGATGGCGTGATCGTCTTCCCGACGGCGGCAGCGCCCGCCCGCCTGCAGGAAGTGGCGCCCAACATCACCATCACCAATTTCGGTGCCCAGTATGCCGGCTCGATCGTTGCCAACAAGAGCTGGTTCGACGCCCAGTCCGAAACCGTCCAGGAAGCGATGCGCGAGGGCGCCCGCGCCTTCTCGGCCGCCTATCTGGCGGAGCAGGCTCAGCGCATCGAGGCGTCCATGAACGCGCTTGCCGAGGGTGGCGGCGAGGTCACCGAACTCTCCGACGAGGAGCGCGCCCGTTGGGCGAATGCGCTGCCGCAGGTCGCCAATGCCTGGGCGGAGAATGCCGACGGCCGCGGCCTGCCGGGCTCCGAGGTGCTCGACGCCTATATCGCCGCGCTGAGGGCGGCCGGCGTCGACCTGCCGCGCGACTGGTCGGATCGCTGATCGCCAGCCGACTTCCCGCCCGCCCCGGATCGGCCGGGGCGGGCGCCAACCCTAACGGATTGCGACAGCATGATTTCGCCCAGCGAACACGAGACGGGATACCGTCCGCTCGACTTTGCCGCAGGCCTGCTTGAGCGGGTGACCGCCTTCGCCAGCACGATCGGTACGGTTGGCATCCTGGCGATCATGCTGCTGATCTCAACCGACGTGATCGGGCGCTTCGTCTTCGGCCGTCCGATTGCCGGGGTGCCCGAGATGGTCGCCATGTCGATCCTGGCCATCGTCTTCCTGCAAATTGCCAACACGCTGGCGCGGGGCAAGCTGACCCGTTCCGACGCGCTGCTCGGCTTCCTGCGCCGCCGCTACCGGCGCGTGTCGGATCTTCTCGACGCGCTGATGCACGTGGCCGGCGCGGTGCTGGTCGGCATTCTCATCACCGCCTTCTACCCCCTGTTCCTGCGCAGCTATGGCCGCGGCGAGACAGTGGGCACGGTTGGCCAGTTCATCGCGCCGATCTGGCCGGTCCACCTGATCGTGCTGGTCGGCTCGACTCTGCTCTTCCTCGTCTTTGTGCAACGCGCCATCTCGCTGCTTGTCCTGGCCGCACGGCCTGATGCGGAGGCCCGGCCATGAGCGGCATCGAGATCGGGCTTGCCTCGCTGGCGGCCATCCTTATCCTCATCTACACCGGCCTGCATGTGGCGATCGCGCTGGCGCTGGTCAGCTTCGTCGGCATCTGGCTCCTGCGCGACAACCCCGAACAGGCGGCCCGCATCCTGTCGCTTGCCGCGCGCGAAAGCATCTCCAGCTACCTGTTCGGCGTCGTGCCGCTCTTCGTCCTGATGGGCCTCGTTGTCAGCCGTGCGGATATCGGCCGCGACACGTTCGACGTCGCCAACCGGGCCTTCCGGCGCATCCGCGGCGGGCTTGGCATGGCAACCGTCGGCGCCAACTCGATCTTCGCCGCCATCACCGGCATCTCGATCGCCTCGGCGGCTGTCTTCTCCAAGGTTGCAGTGCCGGAAATGGTGCGCATCGGCTATTCGCGCCGCTTCGCCGCCGGCGTGGTCGCGGGCAGTTCGATCCTTGGCATGATGATCCCTCCGAGCCTGCTCCTGATCCTCTACGGCATCATCGCCGAGCAGTCGGTCGGCCGCCTCTTCATTGCCGGCATCGGGCCGGGCATCCTGCTCTCGGTCGCCTTCTGCGTCGGCATCTGGGTGATGGTGCGCTACTTCGCCGGCTTCACCGGCACCCCGCAGCCGGTCGAGGAGCGCCAGATGAGCGCCGGCGCGGCCGCCCGCGACACCGCCTCCAAGCTCCTGCCCATCGTGGCGCTGGTCGTGCTGGTGCTGGGCGGCATCTATGGCGGCGTCTTCACCCCGACCGAGGCCGGCGCCATCGGCGCGCTCGGCGCCATCATCATCGCGGTCGCCAAGCGCCGCTTCGGCCCGCGCGCGCTCTGGGGCGTGACGCTGGAGACCGGCCACATCACCGCCGCCATCTGCTTCCTGATCATCGCCGCCACCATGTACAGCCGCTTCCTGGCGCTGTCGGGCCTGCCCGTCTTCATGACGCAGTGGATCATCGGCATGGATGTCGGCGTCTACGGCTTCCTGCTCTTCTACATCGCCGTCCTGATCCTGCTCGGCACGATCCTGGATTCCTCCTCGATCATGCTCATCACCCTGCCGCTGGTGCTGCCGGTCGCGGCAGCGCTGCAGATGGACCTGATCTGGTTCGGCATCATCACCGTGCTGGCGGTGGAGATCGGCCTGCTCACCCCGCCGCTCGGCCTCTCCGTCTATGTCATCAAGGGCGCGCTCGACGACCGGTCGATCAGCCTCAACGACGTCTTTGTCGGCGCTGCACCCTTCGCCCTGATCATGCTCCTGATCCTGATTCTGATCGTCGCCTTCCCCTGGATCGCGACGGGACTGCTCTGACCCATACGAGGATAGACTCTATGCGCATCGTCGATCTTTCCGTGCCGCTCGAATCCGGCATCGCATCCGACCCGCCCGGCTTCGAGCCCAAGATCACCTATCTCGACCACCAGTCGACCGCGCACCAGGTGCTGAGCTTCTTCCCGGGCATGCAGCCCGACGAATTGCCGGGCCGCGAGGGCTGGGCGATCGAGAAGCTGGAAATGATCACCCATAACGGCACCCATCTCGACGCGCCTTATCACCACCATTCCACCATGGATGGCGGCAAGCGGGCGATCACCATCGACGAGGTGCCGCTGGAATGGTGCTTCCAGCCCGGCGTGAAGCTCGACTTCCGCCATTTCGACGACGGCTATCTGGTCACGGCGAAGGATGTCGAGGACGAACTGGCGCGCATCGGCCACGAGCTGCAACCGCTGGAAATCGTCGTCGTCAACACCGCCGCGGGCGCCGCCTACGGCCAGCCGGACTATATCAACAAGGGTTGCGGCATGGGCCGCGAGGCGACGCTGTGGCTACTGGAGCGCGGCGTGCGCATCACCGGCACCGACGGCTGGAGCTGGGACGCGCCGTTTTCCTTCACCAGCCGGCGCTATGCCGAGACCGGCGACGGCTCGATCGTCTGGGAGGGCCACCGCGCCAGCATGGATATCGGCTACTGCCACATGGAAAAGCTGACCAATCTGGATCAATTGCCGCCCACGGGATTCAGGATCTCCTGCTTCCCCTTCAAGATCCGGGCGGCCTCGGCGGGCTTCATCCGCGCCGTCGCCATTTTCGAAGACTGACAAACAAGAACAAGGAGGCCAGCAATGGCTAAGGAAGCGCGCAAGGTCATCATCACATGCGCCGTCACGGGCGGCATCCACACGCCCACAATGTCCGACGGGCTGCCCATCACCCCCTCCGAGATCGCCGAACAGGCCGTCGACGCGGCCAAGGCCGGCGCCTCGATCCTGCATCTGCATGCGCGCGACCCCAAGGACGGGCGCCCCTCGCCCGACCCGGACGTCTTCATGCAGTTCCTGCCGATCATCAAGCAGCAGACCGATGCCGTGGTGAACATCACCACCGGCGGCGGGCTCGGCATGACGCTCGAGCAGCGCCTGGCCGCCGCGCTCCGCGCCTCGCCCGAAATGTGCTCGCTCAACATGGGCTCGATCAATTTCGGCATCTTCCCGATGGCGGCGAAATACAAGGAGTGGAAGCACGAATGGGAAAAGCCCTTCCTGCTCGCCTCCGACGATTTCATCTTCCGCAACACGTTCCGCGACATCGAATATGTCATCAAGGAACTCGGCGAGGGCCACGGCACGCGCTTCGAATATGAGTGCTACGATGTCGGCCACCTCTACAATCTGGCTCATTTCGTCGACCGGGGCCTGGTCAAGCCGCCTTTCCTGATCCAGACCATTTTCGGCATTCTGGGCGGCATCGGCGCCGACCCCGACAATGTCGCCTTCATGCGCAACACGGCCGACAAGCTGTTCGGTCGCGACAGCTATCAGTGGTCGGTACTGGCCGCCGGCCGTCACCAGATGCCGACGCTCACCCAGGCGCTGGTCTTGGGCGGCAATGTCCGCGTCGGTCTGGAGGACAGCCTCTATATCGGCCCCGGCAAGCTGGCGACCAGCAATGCCGAGCAGGTGGCCAAGATCCGCACCATCATCGAATCGCTCGATCTCGAGGTTGCTTCGCCCGCCGAGGCCCGCGAGATGCTGGCGTTGAAGGGCGGCGACAGGGTCGCGTTCTGATGGCCGCCGCGATGGAGCGTGCCGTGGTGCAGTTTGACTGCATCGGTACGGCTGCCGGCAAGATGCGCAACGACCTTGCCGTGCACATGCGTCTCCCGTTCGAGGAGGGTCCGTTCGAGCTGGCCACCGATGAGGGGAGTTTCCACGGTGGGGACGCAAGCGCGCCGCCGCCGCTGGCGCTCTTCGTCGGCGGGCTGACGGGATGTATCATGACGCAGCTGCGCGCCTTCGCGAAACGCATGGACGTTAGCATCGAGAGCCTTCGCGTCGAGACACGCGTGCAATGGGACTGGGAAGCGAAGGGCCGGGTATACGAGACGGCTCCGCGCGGCTTCGAGATCGATATCTTTCTCGAAAGTCCAGATCCGCTCGCACGGGTCGAGAGCCTTGTCGCTGCTGCCAGGAAAGGCTGCTTCATCGAACAGACTCTGGGTCGGACGAATAGCATCCGGCATCGCATCCGCACCCAAGATGGCTGGAAGGAGGTCTGAATTGTCGAACCCCATCGACGGCTTCACCGTAACCCTGGCCGACATTTCCTATGTCGGCCAGGATCTGCAGCGCCCCGAATGCATCCTGGCCGAGAAGGACGGCTCGCTGTGGTCGGCCGATGCCCGCGGCGGGGTGGTGCATATCCGCCCCGACGGCAGCCAGCAGCTGGTCGCCCAGTCGCTCGACACGACCTTCGGCGCCACGGCCGACGAGGCGGACCGTTTCACCAAGGGCACGCTGCCCAACGGTCTGGCCTTCGATGCCGACGGCTCGATCCTGATCTCCAATTTCGGCACCGACCGGCTTGAGCGCATGAGCCGCACCGGCGAGACGACGGTGATGCTCGACACGATCGACGGTTCGCCGATCGGCAAGGTCAATTTTGTCCTGCGCGATTCCAAAGGCCGCATCTGGCTCACCATCTCCACCCGCATCGTCAACTGGATGGCGGCGGTCAGCCCGAAGATCGCCGATGGCTATGTGGCGGTGCTGGATGACAAGGGCGCGCGCATCGTCGCCGACGGCTTCCGCTTCACCAACGAGATCCGTTTCGATGCCAATGAGGAATGGCTCTATGTGGTGGAAACCACCGGCCGCTGCATCACGCGCCTCAGGATCGACGACAGGGGCGAGGCGGTGGCGCGCGAAATCTTCGGGCCTGCGGATACGGGCGGCTTCATCGACGGCATCGCCTTTGATGAATACGGCAATCTCTGGGGCACCCATGTCATGTCGGACCGCATCTTCGCGATCACGCCGCAAGGCGATTTCCGCGTCATTCTCGACGACGACAATCCGGGTCCCTCCAAGGCGCTCTACGAAGCCTTCGAGCGCGACGAGGCGACGCCCGAACTGATGCTGGCCTGCGGCGGCGAGATCGCGCCCTGGTTCGCCTCCGTCACCTTTGGCGGACCGGATCTGAAGACGCTCTATATCGGCTCCTTGCGCGGCACCCGCATTCCCTTCTTCCACAGTCCGGTGGCCGGCCTGCCCATGGTCCACTGGACTTCCTGACGATCCGGTCGTCGCCGAACCGGGGGCGGGGCGGCGCTTCCCCTTGACGGATCGCCTCGTGTCCTGTCTGCCAGGGGGATCGCTGCAGGGAGGTCGTGCATGGAACTCGGGTTGAAGGATAAGGTCGTTCTGGTCACGGGCGGCACCAGGGGCATTGGTCTGGCCTGCGCGAAGGCGTTTGTGGCCGAGGGTGCAAAGGTCGCCGTCATCTCGCGCTCGCCCGACAATGTGGACAGTGCACGGGCAGAACTCGACGGCGCCGTCGGCATCGCGGCCGATCTGTCGGATGCCGACGCCGCGCTGGCGGCAATCGGCAAGGTCGAGGCCGCGCTCGGTCCTGTCGATATCCTCGTCAACAGCGCCGGCGCGGCCCGCCGGACGCCACCCGGCGAGTTGAGCCCGGCGCATTACCGTGCGGCGATGGACGCCAAGTTCTTCAGCTACGTCAACGTCATCGATCCGCTGGTGAAGCGCATGGCGGCGCGCGGCAGTGGCGTCGTCGTCAGCGTGATCGGCAATGGCGGCAAGATGGCTTCACCCGTCCACGTGCCGGGCGGTGCGGCAAACGCCGCCCTGATGCTGGTAACCGCCGGCCTGGCCACCGCCTATGCCGACAAGGGCGTGCGCGTGCTGGCCGTCAATCCGGGCCTGACAGAAACCTCGCGCGTCGTGGAAGGTTTCCGCGCGGATGCCAGGCTTGCCGCGATCTCGGAAGAGGAGGCGAGAGGCCGCGCGCTGTCGAAACTACCGATGGGTCGCTTTGCCGAGCCGGAGGAAATCGCCAATGCCGTCCTCTTCCTGGCTTCCGGCAAGGCCAGCTATGTGACCGGCGTGTCGATCAGCATGGATGGGGCCTCCGCTCCCTTCGTGGTCTGAACGGCGGCGTGCTGCCAACAACCTTCCCGGCGGTTCACTGCGCCGTCGAAGGCCCCGGCAAACCGTTTCGATCCGGCCGCGTCTGGCGCTACGGTCGGGTTCACGCATTGGGAGGGACTTCATGAATCTCGACAGCCGCTTTTTCGATGTCCAACGCCACGGCGCGGTGGCTCACCTGCGCATGGCAAGGCCCGACAAGGCCAACAGCATGAATGCCGATTTCTGGCATGATCTGCCGCGTCTACTGTCTGAACTCGAAGCCGACAACTCGGTACGCGCGGCCATCGTTTCTGGCGAGGGCAAGCATTTCTCCAGCGGCATGGATCTCGCCGTCTTCTCCGGCATCGTCAGCCTGTTCGAGGAAGAAGACGGCCGCGCGGCGCTGGCCATGCGCGATCTCATCCTGGAACTGCAGGCCAGCCTGTCTTCCATCGAGCGGGTGCGCTTCCCGGTTATCGCCGCCATCCATGGCGCCTGCCTGGGCGGCGCGATCGACCTCATCACCGCCTGCGACATCAGACTGGCCTCGGCGGACGCACGTTTCGCCGTCGAGGAGATCAGCGTCGGCATGGCGGCGGATGTGGGCACGCTCCAGCGCCTGCCGCGGCTCATCTCCCCGTCCGTTGCTGCCGAACTCGCCTATACGGGGCGGTCCTTTTCGGCCGAGGAGGCGCGCCAGTACGGCCTTCTCTCCCAGGTCCTCGACAGCCGCGAAGACATGATGCGGGAAGCCTTTGCCGTCGCCGAGGCGATTGCCGCGCGCTCGCCGCTGGCCGTGACGGGCATCAAGCGCAACCTGCTGTTCTCGCGCGACCACACCGTGGCGGCCGGCCTGGATTACGTGGCCACCTGGAACGGCGGCATGCTGCGCACCAGCGATGTCATGGCCGCCATACAGGCCAAGCTTGCCAGGAGCCCGGGCGAGTTCCAGGACGTGCTGCCCCGTAAGGATCTGGGCGGCTGAGATCATCGCATCCGTCGTCCTGCCTCTTGGTCAGGCCATTGCCGTTCCGCCAGGCTTGCGTGAATAAATCGGCACGTTTTCGGGGCATCTCGGAAATTATTCCGAGCAAGATCAACGACTTGCACTTTTCGTGCTACTTTTTTCATCCACGAATCCTGCGCCCTGCCGCATGATGGTCTCGCGATTTGCGGGAGATTTGGATGGACGCGGCGATGCAAGAGGAGAGGCAGGCACTGGGGCGCATCGCGGCGCTGCTCGTCGCCTTGGCCGTCCTTGCGGAACGCGCTGCCGAAAAGCCCGTTGCGCTTCGCTGCTTCGTGATCTGGCTCCTGTCTCGGGCCGAGATCGCCGCTCAGGGGTTCGTCGACGGCATGTTTTGGCGTCGGGATCCGACGACGCTGCCGCTGCAGGCAGCAGCAGGTGGCACAGCCGAGGCGATCCGTCTTGCCGCTTCCCTGCGCGCTCTGGCCGGGGCGCTGGACCGCGCTGCGGGGCAGACACGATCTCCGGCCTGCCTTGGTCCGATCCGGACTGTTGGATCGGCGGGCATGACGATCCTCTCCGGAAGGCGTCGTACGATTGCAATGCCTGGCGCCGGCCGGGAGGACCGGTGCCGGGAAAGCAGGGTGAGCTTTCATCGTCGCGGCCTAAACCTTGGACAAGGTAGAATTGCGACATCCATGCCGACGCTTTTCCCACCATTCAGGCGACAGCGGTTTCGACCGAGCGTTGTCTCGGGTCAAACCCGTGCACCACCGCCTTCCATTCGCTTCATCGGCCTCGCTCAATGAAACGGCACGACGGTTCGTCTGTCGCGTCCGTCCGACTCGTGCGCTTTTTCATGCCGAGTTGGTGATCTCAGGAAAGACAAGGGCGCGGCGGGTAACCCGCCGCGCCCTTGCATGTTTATCGATCTTGCGCGTTCAGCGCGGTTCGCTCATCAGCCCGCGGATCAGTGCATAGCACGCCAGCAGCAGTACGATGGCGAAGGGTAGGCCCGTCGACACCGCGGCCGCCTGCAGTGCTATCAGCCCGCCGCCGAGCAGCAGCGCTGCGGCCACCAGCCCCTCGAAGATCACCCAGAACACGCGTTGGCTCACCGGCGCGTTGATCTTGCCACCGGCCGTAATCGTGTCGATCACCAGCGAGCCTGAATCCGACGAGGTGACGAAGAACACGATTACCAGGACGATGCCGACGATCGACGAGATCGTCGCCAACGGCAGTTCCGACAGCATGCTGAACAGCGACAGTTCGGGTACATAGGCCGTGATGACATAGCCATAGACCGCGCTCTCGGCGGCCCGCTCGATGATCTGGTTGATCGCCGTGCCACCAAAGGTCGTCATCCAGATCGCCGAAGCGACGGTCGGGATCAACAGCACGCAGATAATGAATTCGCGCACTGTCCGGCCGCGGCTGACCCGAGCGATGAACATGCCGACGAAAGGCGACCAGCTGATCCACCAGGCCCAGTAGAAGGCCGTCCAGCCTTGCCGGAAGCCGTCATCGTCGCGTCCCACGGGGTTCGACAATGCAAGCATCTCCGTGAAATAGGCTCCGACATTGCCGAAGAACTGCGTCACCAGTGTCGCTGTCGGACCCACGAGGATCACGAACAGCATCAGCACCACGGCGAGCACCAGGTTGATCTCGGAAAGCCGTTTGACGCCCCCGTCGAGGCCACGCAGCACGGAGATCAGCGCCAGCATCGTTATCACGCCGATCAGCACGACCGCCACGGTGACGCTGTCCGACACGCCCTCGATTCCGAACACGAATCCGATGCCGGCTGCGGCCTGCTGCGCCCCGAAGCCGAGCGAAGTGGCCAGCCCGAAGAGCGTGGCAAAGACGGCGAGAATGTCGATGACATGGCCGGGCCAACCCCAGATACGCTCGCCGAAGATCGGGTAGAAGATCGACCGGACCGTCAGCGGAAGCCCCTTGTTGTAGGCAAAGAGCGCGAGCGACAGCGCCACCACCGCATAGATGGCCCAGGGGTGCAGCCCCCAGTGATAGATGGTCGCCGCCATGGCCATGCGGCGCGCAGCTTCCATTGTGGCCGGATCGGCCAACTCGCCGTCGACGATGCCGAGATCGCGCGCCAGCGGCTGGTCGCCCCAGGGTGTGGCGAAATAATAGACTGGCTCCAGCACGCCGAAGAACATCAGCCCGATGCCCATGCCGGCGGCAAACAGCATGGCGAACCAGCCGAGATAGCCGTAGTCTGGTGTGGCCTCCGCGCCGCCGATGCGCACCTTGCCCAGCGGCGAGACGAGGATTCCCAGACAGATCAGCACGAATATGTTGCCCGCCATCAGGAAGAACCAGTCGAATGTCGAGGTGAGGAATCCGCGCATATCCGAAAACAGCGGCTCGACCTGAGCCTGGAAGGCCAGTGTGAGGATTACGAAGGCGAACGTTACCAGTCCTGAGACCAGGAATACCGGATTGTGGATGTCCAGCCCGAAGGGGCCGATGCGGGGGGTTATGTTGTCCTGGCCGATTTCATAGTCTGTTTCGATGATGTCCGAACTTCCCTCCGGAGGGGGGATGTCCTCAACGTCGTCGTCGGGTTGGTTGCCGTTCATTTCATTCTCCAATTATCTGCTTGTGGCCCCGGCCGCCTTGCGCCTGCCCAGGCGCTCGCGGCTGCTTGGCTTGAATTCTGTTCAGCGCACCACGAATACTGAGATCTCGGCATGCGCGGCCAGATGTCCGCCATGCGATCCCCAGAGGTAGTCGCTGATCCCCGGAACATGCGACTGCATCACCACGAGATCTGCGCCGCTTTCGACAACGGCGCTGAGCAGCACCTTGTCGAGATCGATCGCCGGGTCGGTACTTGCATGCGCACCAGTGGAGACCATGACGCCATGACTCTCCGCCAGCTTGTTGGCGAAGGCATCCAGCTTCTGTGCGAATTCTTGTGGATTATGGGCGACCGCTGTCGGGGTTTCGGCCGTAATGCCAATGAAATGCAGCGAGGCACCATAATGTTTCGCCAGATCAGCGGCAACATTAAGAGCCTTGGGGATGTCTCCGACATGGAACAAATCCACCGGAACGGCGATCTTTTGGTACATCTCGTTCCTTTCTCCATCTTCTGTCATCGAACCACCATCCAAATACTGCATGGAAGGTCGCGACAGGGTGGACCGAATCCACCGCCCGAGCAAATCGGATTGGGTGCTTTCGGCTGGAAACGGCACCGATCACCTGAAAAAGGCAGCGCGCGCGGATCGTCATTGCAGACTAACGTTCACCAGGCGAGATGCGTGCCCAGCCATTGCGGGTCGACGCCCTCCGGCGCCGGGTTATGCCTTGTATTGGCGCATCCAGCTGCGGTCGATCCAGTCCTTGAGCTGCCAGAGCCATTTGCCTTCGGCCTTGAACGCCCCGCGCGAGGCGACGGCATATTTGTCGCCCGTCGAGATCAGCGCCAGATGGCGCGATTGCGGGCGCCAGGGTGCAGGCTTCCGTCCCTCGGCCATGGCGATCAGGTTGCGCGCCAGCGGCGGTCCTGCCCGCACCGCATAGACGCCGGCCTTTTCGCGCGGGGTCTCGACCAGCGATGCGCAATCGCCGACGGCGAGGACATTCGGATCGTTCAGGCTCTGCAATGTCGGCCCGACCGCGACGAAGCCGCCTGCGTCGAGCTGCAGCCCTGTTTCGCCGAGCCAGCCCGCAGCCCTTGCATTCGTGGTCACGAGCACCGCATCGGCCGCAATCCGCTCGCCATTGGAAAGCACCAGCTCCCCCGGTTCGACGGCCGCCACCCGCGCCTGCTCGCGCAACGCGACGCCGCGGTCGCCCAGCACTTTGCGGAAGGCAGCGCGGACCCGGCGATTATGCGCCGACAGGATCTCGCCCGAGGTGACGAGGCAGAAGGCCAGCCGGCTCTGCCCCTCCTGCGAGAACCGCGTCTGCAGCGACAGCAGCAGTTCCACACCGCCGGCCCCGCCGCCGATCACGGTAATTCTTCTTGGCCCGTCGGGGGCGAGCGCAGCCTGCCGCAAGGCCTGAAACTTCTCGACGAAATCCGAGATCGGCTTCACCGCGATCGCATTTTCGGCCGCACCGTCGATGGCGTCCAGCGCCGGCGTGATGCCGATGTCGAGCGACAGAATATCGTAGCCGATTTCTTGGCCGTCATCGGTCAGAACCCGGCGCCTTTCGTGGTCGAGCCCGATGGCGGATGCCTGGACGAATTCCGTGCCGGTCTCTGCCGCCAGCCATTCGAGGTCGATATGCATGTCCCCGAAGCGATAATGGCCGGCGATGAATCCAGGCAGCATGCCGGAATAGGGCGTGAACCGTCCGGGCGAAACAAGACGCACGCGCCAGCCCTGTGGCAGCCTGTCCGACAGCGCCCGCATCACATGGACATGGGCATGCCCGCCGCCGACCAGGAGGATGGTCCGGTCAGTCATGCGCACTGCCCGGCTTGCCAAGCGCCTTCCACTGCGGGAAGAAGCCGGCATGTCGCAACTGGAAGGGCGCGGGGAGCATGAGCAGGGTCTCGACCATTGAGGAACTCGAAGCGCTTTACGGTTCGCCCGGCGAGGCTGCGCTGGTCAAGGTGACCGATCGCGTAATCCCGGAATATGCTGCCTTCATTGCCGCTTCGCCCTTCGTGGCTTTGTCGACGGCCGGACCTGGCGGGCTCGATTGCTCGCCGCGCGGCGACCGGCCCGGCTTTGTTCGTGTCCACGACGACCGGACGCTTATGATGCCCGACCGGCATGGCAACAACCGGGTCGATTCGCTCAGAAACGTTGTCGAGGATGGCCGCGTCGGCCTGCTTTTCCTGGTGCCCGGTTCCGGCACCACGCTGCGGGTCAACGGCCGTGCGTTTCTCTCCGTCGAGCCGGACCTGCTCGCCTCCTTCGCGGTGGAGGAAAAGGCCCCGCGTTCGGTCATGGTGATCGAAATCGGCCAAGTCTATTTCCAGTGCGCCCGCGCCATCAAGCGCTCGCTTCTGTGGGATTCGGAAAGCTGGGGCGATGTCTCGAGCCTTCCGACGCCCGGCCAGATCCTCGCCGTTACCAGCCGGATGAAGATCGACGGCCAAGCCTATGATGCCGAATGGCCAGCACGCGCGGCAAGGACGATGTGGTAGGCCGCGAGATAGTTCGGCTCTTCTCCAGCGCCCCCTCCACGGCCTTCGGCGGTCCCCCTCCCCCGTAAACGGGGGAGGATCAAGGTCGAGGCCGGCCGCGCCCTCTATCCTCCCCTGCGAAGCGGGGGAGGGGGACCATGCGAAGCATGGTGGAGGGGGCAGCATTCACCCAGCCGTCGCCAGCCTCACCGTCCTCAACCTCAGCGCATTGCCCACCACGAAGACGCTCGACATCGCCATGGCGCCGGCCGCGAGCATTGGCGACAGGAGGATGCCGAAGGCCGGCCACAGCAGGCCTGCCGCAACCGGGATCAGGGCCGTGTTGTAGGCGAAGGCCCAGAACAGGTTCTGGCGGATGTTGCGGATCGTGGCGCGTGAAATGGCAATCGCCTTGATCACGCCCGCCACGTCGCCCGACATCAGCACCACGTCGGCGCTCTCGATGGCGATGTCGGTGCCCGTGCCGATGGCGATGCCGATATCGGCTTCCGATAGCGCCGGCGCGTCGTTGATCCCGTCGCCGACGAAGGCGACCGTTCGTCCGCCTTCCTTCAGCCGGCGCACTGCCGCCACCTTGCCCTCCGGCAGAACCTCCGCCTCGACCTCGTCGATGCCGAGCTTGTCGGCGATGGCCCGGGCGGTAAGGGCGTTGTCGCCGGTCACCATTGCAACCTTCAGCCCGATATCGTGCAGGGCGCGCACCGCCTCCGCCGCGCGGGGCTTGATCGGATCGGCAACCGCGATGATGGCGGCGAGCCTGCCGTCAATGGCCGCATAAAGCGGGGTCTTTGCTTCCTCGCCCAAGCGCTGTGCGCTGTCGGCGAAAACCGAGACGTCGATGCCGAGCTTTGCCATATGCCGGTCTGCGCCGACGGCGATGCTGCAGCCCTCGACCGTCGCCTCGACGCCGTGGCCGGTGATCGACTGGAAGCCCGTCGTCTCGGCGACCGTCAGGCCTTCTTTCCGCGCGGCGCGGACGATGGCTTCGGCCAGCGGATGTTCCGACTGGACCTCGGCAGCCGCCACCAGCGCCAGAACCTCGGCGCGGTCGAAGCCTTCCACAAGCTCCAGATCGGTCAGTTCCGGCCGCCCCTCGGTAAGCGTGCCGGTCTTGTCGAAGGCAACGACGGAAGCCGCGCGCAGCGTCTGCAGCGCCGCGCCATGGCGAAACAGCACGCCCATCTCGGCGGCGCGGCCCGTTCCGACCATGATCGAAGTCGGGGTAGCGAGCCCCATCGCGCAGGGGCAGGCGATGATCAGCACTGCAACCGCATTGACGAGGCCGAAGGTCAGCGCCGGTGCAGGACCGAAGGTGAGCCAGACCAGAAAGGTCAGGATCGCCGCGGCGATCACCGCCGGCACGAACCAGGCCGTCACCTTGTCGACCATGGCCTGGATCGGCAGTTTGGAGCCTTGCGCCTCCTCCACCATGCGGATGATCTGGGCCAGCAGCGTGTCGGCGCCGACCTTCGTGGCGCGATAGGTAAAGCTGCCGGTCTTGTTGATCGTGCCGCCGACCACCTCGTCGCCCTCGCTCTTGGCGACGGGTACCGGCTCGCCGGAAATCATCGCCTCGTCGACATAGGAAGAGCCGGACAGAACTGCACCGTCGACGGGCAGGCGTTCACCTGGCCTGACCTGGATCACGTCGCCTGCAACGACTTCGGCAATGGCCACATCCGCCCAGTCCTCGCCGCGCCGCACGCGCGCCGTCTTCGGCTGGAGGCCAATCAGGCGCTTGATCGCCTCACTGGTGCGGCCCTTGGCGCGCGCCTCCAGGAAGCGGCCGAGAAGCACCAGCGTGATGATGACGGCGGAAGCCTCGAAATAGACATTCGCGGTGCCGGCCGGCAGGATGCCGGGCACGAAGGTGGCTACCACCGAATAGCCCCAGGCCGCGCTGGTCCCGATCAGAACCAGCGCGTTCATGTCGGGCGCGCCGCGCAGCAGCGTGGGAAAACCCTTGCGGTAGAAGCGCAGTCCGGGGCCGAACTGGACCACCGTCGCCAGCACGAAATAGAGGATGTAGAGCGGCTGGTGGCCGACCGCATTCATCAGCCAGTGGTGCATCGGCGCATAGAGATGCGAGCCCATTTCCAGCACGAAGAGCGGCAGGGTGAAAATGGCGGCGATGGCAAGATCGCGCTTCAAGCTGGACAGCTCGCGGTCCTTCGCCTCCTGGTGGGCGTCCGTACCTTCGGCTGTCGCCTCGGTGCGGCGCGGCTCGTAACCTGCCGACCGGATCGCGGCCTCGACCGCAGCCAGCGTATCGGCCCCGGCCACGGCCTCGACCGCCGCGCGTTCGGTGGCAAGATTGACATTGGCCCGGATCACGCCGGGCACGGCCGCGACCGCACGCTCCACCCTTGCCACGCAGGACGCGCATGTCATGCCGTCCACGCCCAGTTCGAAGCGCTGCAGCGGCACCGCATAGCCGGCCTTCTCGATCGCGCCGATAACGGCGCCCGCCTCGCCACCCGGCGCAAGCGAGACCGTGGCACCGCCGGTGGCGAGGTTCACCGAGGCGCTCGCCACACCCGGCGCTGCGGCGATCGCCGTTTCCACGCGCCGCACGCATGACCCGCAATTCATGCCTTCGATCGGCAGGCGCAAGGAACGATCGGTGGATGGAGGATGGTTGCGTATGTTCATCTTCGGCTTTCCAGCTGTTCCTCCTCCAGATAGGGTTTCCAGCCGCTGGAAGGTCAAGGCCGTGCACAAACTTGAGCTTCCAGTTGCTGGAAGCATTGCCTATATGGAAACGCTGAGCGCCCAGGGAGAATGCGATGAATATCGGTAGCGCCGCGCGGCAATCCGGACTGCCGGCAAAGACCATTCGCTATTATGAAGAGATCGGCCTGTTGAAGGCCGACCGGGCGGAGAACGGATATCGCGATTATTCGCTCGACGACGTGCACCGTCTGCGTTTCGTGCAGCGCGCCCGGGGCTTGGGCTTCTCGGTCGAGGAGTGTCGCCAGCTTCTGTCGCTCTATGGCGACAAGGGGCGCGAGAGCGCCGACGTGAAGGCCTTGGCAACGACCAAGCTGAACGAGATCGACCGCAAGATCGAGGAGCTGAAGGGCCTGCGCAAGACGCTTTCCCATCTCGTCGCCAGCTGCCAGGGCGATCACCGCCCCGACTGCCCGATCATCGACGGCCTTGCCGGTAGGGACGACGCCGGCGCCATCTGACGGCCGCAATAATGGTCGTATCCGGGGCCGCTGCAGTCTGCGATAACGAGCCGCGCAGGCCCTTTCGGCCCCACGCTTGCGGACCTTCGGACATTTGGCCGCGTATTGGGAGAAAACATGGCACAGCAACATGTCGCAACGGCACAGCAGGCGATCGAAACGCTGACCGCCGTTCGCCGGGAACTGACGGAGAAGCTCGCGGCGACGGGGCAAAGGACCAACATCTGGGAACAGTTCAGGGACGTGCAGTTGACGATCGAGTCACTGAAGCGGGCGAGGGACGACGAACGCGAGCGCCTTTCTATGGGCCGCTGAAACGCCATTGCCAGCCCGCCGAGGACCGACTTCAGCTCGTGGAGACGCTTGCATGAAGATCGATCCGCTGCGGCTGCGCGAGTTCAAGCCGGTTGCGCGGCCCCATCGCCAGCGTGTGAATGTAGAAATGCGCCGTCTCGGGCGTCGACATCACCGGCGAGGGCGCCGACACGATGCGCACGCGACCCGATTCGCCCACCCAGTCGACATGGCGGTGGCCATGCATGACCACCATCCGCCCGCCGAAACGCTGCAGCAGCCGCACGAAGGAACTGCCGTTGATCAGTGCGGTGCCGATGCGGGCGGAGAATTTCTTCACCGGCGTCGGGTACTCGACCAGATGGTGGTGCAGCGCGACGATCCAGCGTGATTTCGGATATTGCCGCACTGCGTTCTTGAGATCGTTGATCTGCATCGCCGGGACCAGGCCGAGCGCGTTGGTGAAGGAGAAGTGGGTCTCGGCGTTGGAGTTGAGCAGGATAACCCCCATGCCGCCGGGGATTTGCGGCGGCACCACCATTGGAAAGCAATCGTCCCAGAGCTCTGCCAGCCGCCAGGAAAGCCGCTGGCTGCCGCGATCGGCGAATTCGCGGATCGCGTCGCGATGCGGGTCCAGCACCTCGGAAAGGGTCCGCCCGAGCTTGCCGCGTTCGCGGTCCATCACGCGGACCCGGTTTCCCTGGATCGCTTCCATCGCCGATAACATGCGGATCTGGCGCAGACGACGGCCGACGCTCTGGGGCAGTTCCAACCGGGCGGGATTGGTACGGTCCACCACGTTGAGATCGTGGTTGCCAGGAAGGACAAGCATCCGTTCAAGCAGTGCCGGATGGCGCGACAGCTTATCCATGATCTGCGCCCATTCGGTCGAGCGTCCGGCATCCGTGAGATCGCCGCTTATCAGCACGACGTCCAGCGGATCGGCAGCATGTATGGCTGCGAGCCGGTCCAGAACCTCGGCAATACGGTCATTGCCGCGCGGTCCTGCCCTTCCGCTCTCCACGCGAAATTCGTAGGCGCCGCCCACGGCATGAAGATCGGAGAGATGCGCCACGCGCCACCTCTTGGCATCGTCGCCGGGAATGTCGAAGGCTTCCAGGTCGCGCGGCTGATCCATGGTCGAGTCCGCCACCGCCCACACCACGGAAGCGCCCGCCAGGAACCCGCCGATCACCACCACCGTGTTGGCCAGTGCCGGCAGGATAAGACGTTGGGGATTTACCAGGTCGGCCAGTACCCCGGCCCACCGCGTGCTCGGCCATGCCGCCATCACGATCCAGGTGGCGAGGCAGCACAACACCACGCCCGCTCCGGCGGTGGCCAGCGTGCGCAGCCGCGCGCGCCGGCGCGGCCCGACATTTGCAGCGAGCGACCGCTCCGCCAGATGCCGCAGCGCCTCACGAACGAAAGCATAGAATGGCTGCACCACGAGCGAATTGAGGGACCAGAAGCTGCGCTCTGCTGCGCGATAGAGCGAGGGGCCGCCCCACCAGGCGACGAGCGGGGCAACCACGACCAGCGCCACCGTGCCGGTGCCGCCCAGAAGCGCAGCCGTCTCTCGCGGCAGAATGGAAAACCAGGCCGTGACGAGAAGCGGCGCCAGGCCGAGAAGCACCGCGGGCAGCAGGATCATGATGAGGGCCGAGATCAGCAGCTTCGGCAGGCTGACCTCGACCAGCATCGAACTCGCCACGAGAATGAGCGAACGGTCCTTCAGGCTGGAGACGTCGTCCTCAACGTCGCCTGCACGGGGGTCGATCAGCGGTGAGAGTGGCTCTTTCTCATTCATATGGCTTTGGCAGTAAGCAGGCGCATCGGGTGCGTCAACCGGAACCGGTCATGCGACGACGGCAAGCGCGACGACCAGCAGGACAAGCGCCAAGGCGGCAAACGCGATGTCGGAACGTCCGAAGACCGGCGCCCCGATCACCGTGCGGGGACGTCCGGCTGTCAGGCCTCGCGCCTCCAGCGCGACGGCAGCCCTCGATGCCCGCCGGATCGCAAAGGCGAGCAGCGGAATGACCAGCGAAGCCGTTTCCAGTGGACCGGGCACCCGGCGCGGCGGCCGCCCCGCCTTCATGGAGCGCGCCAGCCTGACCTGCTGTGCCTCGGCAGCAAGATCGGGAACGAGTTGAAGAGCCGAAAACAGCGCATAGCCAATGCGCGGCGAAAGGCGCCAGTTGACCATCAGCGCCTTGACAAAGGCGCCGGGGTCGGTGGTCAGCACGAAGACGGCGGAAGCCATGCCGCATGCAATCGCCCGCAGGAACAGGACCACACCCGCCGAAAGCGCTTCGGAACCAAGCGGCGTCTCGCGCGCCATCTGAAGCGCGAAATCGCTTTCCTGGCGGAACAGGACGCTGGTGGTCAGAAAGCCTAAGCCGAACAGCGCGAAGGGAACCATCAGCGCCATCACCATCAGCGGTGAACGGCGTTCCAGCAGGACCAGGACGAACACGGCCGTTCCGATGATGAAGAGTTGTAGGCTGGCGCTGAAGACGAGGATCGATGCCACCACCCACAAAAGGCAGATGACGAGCTTCGTCAATGGATGGACCGTGCTCAGCATGAGACCCGCGCCCGCCATTCGATCACCGGCATGAGGGCTGGAGGCTCCAGCCCGGCCCGGCTCAGAAGAGGGCGGCCGCCGAGAAGCTGCCGGACCGGGCCTTGGGCCATGATGCCGCCTTCACCAACGATTGCCACCTGGTCGCAAACCGCGAGCGCGAAATCCATGTCATGGGTGATGACGACGATACCGTGGCCGGTCTCTGTGAGGCTCTCGATCTGGGCTACCACTGCTCGTGCGCCGGCCGCATCGAGCCCGGCAGTCGGTTCGTCAAGAACCAGAAAGGGCCAGCGTTCGGTTGCGGTCAGCGTGGCAAGCGCCAGCCGACGCTTCTGTCCTTGCGACAATTCGTAGGGGTGGTGCTGTTCCAGCCCCTGCAACCGCCAGCGGCTAATGAGTTCCGCCGCCTTTTGCTGCGCTTCCGGTCCGGTGGAGGGTGAGACCGCAGCTTGCAACTCGTCTGCCACCGTACCGGTGACGAACTGGTTTTCCGGGTTCTGAAAGGCCATGCCACCAGCCGGCCCCTCCCGTCTGCCGCCCTTCAGCCGCAACAGGCCGGCAAGGCTCGCGCCAAGTGTCGACTTGCCCGCCCCGTTGGAACCCACAAGGCCGAGCACTTCGCCAGCGCGGACTTCAAGCGATACGCCGTTCAGCACCACTGGACCGAACAGCGGCGCGCAGGCGGCGTCTTCCAGCCGCGCCAGCAGAGGCCCGACCTCGGTACCGTGGCGCAGGCGCCGCGCGACGAAGCCGTCGACGATGGCGGCCGCAAATGATTTTGCCTCCTCCGACAGCCTGTCGAGATGAGCAAGCATGTCGGCGATACAAAGTGGCGGATCGACAGGTGCCAGACCCGCCACGGCAAGTTCTGCGTCAAGCTGGCTGGCCAGCGGCCGCCACACGCCAAGATCGTCCAGCCGGCGCCCATGGGCGCGAAACGTTTCGGCGGGGTCGCCCTCGGCCACCACCATTCCGTCGGGACCCAGCACGACGATGCGGTCGACATGTTCGATGAGCCCGTCCAGCCGGTGATCGACGAGCAGGAGGGATTGCGGCCTGTTCTCGTGCAACATCAGCGCGCGCAGTCGCGCGGCGGCGGCCGGCGAGAGATGCGCGGTGGGTTCGTCGGCAACAAAGATCGGCGCTTCCTGGGCCAATGCTGCAGCCATGGCAACGAGCTGCTTTTCCCCGCCCGAAAGCCGCATCGTTCTGCGGGATGCTGCTTCCAAGGGAAGGCCAACGGCCTCGATCGCGCGAGCAACCCGAACCCTGATCTCCGGTTCCGGCAGCGCCATGTTCTCCAGCGCAAACGCGATCTCGTCTTCCACCGTCATCCCGCAAAGGGTCTGGTCGGCATCCTGGAAGAGTTGGGCGACATGAGCTGCCCATTCGGCCGGAGAGCGTTCCTCGACCGGCTCCCCGAACAGCCTGATCCCGCCCGTAACCTCGGCAGGTATCGTTGCGGGCACCAACCCTGTCAGCGTGTTCAGCAGGGTCGATTTGCCGGATCCCGATGCCCCCAGCAGGAGCAGTCGCTCCCCCTGCCGCTGAACGATCGTCACCGGGCCGACCGCCGCCCGTTGCTGGTACGGGTAGCGGACGCTAGCCTGCTGCCAGGCGGCAACGGGTTCGCCGTCAGGCATGGGCGCCGCGCCTGGCCCGGTCGATGGGCAGGCCCGACAGGACGCCGGTCTTGTACAGGGCTTCGGTTACCCAGTGGCCGAGCAGACCGCCGAGCAGCGCGCCGCTCAGGCAACGCAGAACGAACATGACGATCAGCAGGCCCGGCGCCAGCGCGCCGTAGTCGAAGCGGATCCAGGTATAGATGAAGGAGAAGATCGCCGCCCCGACGCCGGCGGCCATGAGCACCGGCAGGCGATAGTCGCGCCATCTGCGTGCCGCGAACACGACCTCCGCGCCGGCGCCCTGGATGAAACCCGTCAGCAGCAGAAGCAGACCGGCCGGGCTGCCGAGCAGGACCTGGACGGCCGCGGCCAGAACCTCCGAGAACAGCGCTGCGCCTGGCTTGCGAATAATGGCAGCGGCGATGATGGAGACGATGAACCAGAAGCCCATGACGACGTCCATCGTCACGGCGCCGAAGATCGCCTGGGCGATCAGCCAGACCTGTACCCACGCGAGATAGAGGACGCCGAAGACGGCACCGAGCACCGCGCAGATGAGGATTTCACGCAGAGTCCATTTGTATTGAATGTCCATGATGGCTTTCCCGGATGGAGATGAGCAGCAGCTTGCGCGTGCCACGAAGGAGCAGTTCAGCCGCGCGGGCTGGGGCTGTTTGCAGAGACCGTGAGGTCGAGCGCGACATGGCCTTGAGGCGATCCGAAGCGCAGATACGCCTCGCTAAGCGTTGCGAAGACCGCGCCGGCATCGCCCCTCAGCTTGGTGCAGAAATTCTTCGATTTCTCAAAGACGCCCGACGATTTCAGGAAATCGATACAGCCGTAGATCTCGTCCATGTGATGGTCCGCGCCGAGCGGATAGAGCGAGAACTGGGCCGCCACCTCCTGACCTGTGGCCGGCGCATCGGCGACCGCTTTGCCTGCCGCGGTTATCCTGTCTTCGAGGCTGCCCGCATGGACGCTGCCATGGATCGGCGTGCAGATCGGGTCGTCAGGCTCGCCAGGGCAGCCGCGTGATACGGTAGCCGACAACACGCAGTGAACGCCGCTGCCGGCAGCCGCCACGAACAGATCGCGCATGGCCGGGAACAGCTTCTCGGGCGGCCCGACGATCAGCGTCGAGATGTCGTCGGTTTCGATGCGGAACTCGTCCCGGTAGGGATCGAGTGCCGAAAGAGACCCAAGGATGACGTCCACGAAGCCGTCGGACATTGGATAAAGGGAAATCTGTGCGCCGGAAAACATCGTCACCTCGCTCCGCTGGCATTACCCAGATCAGCTTTAGGGTCCGGAGGCATGCCGCCTCTCATCTCAGCCCCGGCAGTTCGGAGCACCCCTGTTGATGCGCATGACATAGCAACATGTAAGCTGGCCGTGCAAGCGCAGTTTGTGATTTTGAGGTCATATGTCTTTCATCGCGCGTGCTTGGCATTCTATGGTCGCCGGTCTGCAACCACATTTCCGCCAGGTCGCGTGACTAACGGGAGGCCACGGGCGCATGTGTTTGAGAGGAGAAGTCGGGCCCATGTCATTCCGCCAGCCATTCGTTGCAGGGCACTCATCCGTGAGATGGCGTGCGACGGCAGCCATCGTTTCGGTGGCTCTGCTTGTTCTGCTTTCAGCACCCGCGCGTGCATTGAGCTTCGATCCCCTTCTGGATGTGAGGATCGGCGAGGCACTGGCCGAAGGCGACATGCCGCTCGCCCTGGCCTTGGTCGACGAGGCGATTGAAGAAGCTGACGACGCACGCATCGAGGCGGACCTGCTGGCCCGTCGCGGAGAGTTGCTCTACGTCGCCGGCCGATATGAGGAAGCCGCCGAGGCACAGATCCGGCTGGCAGGTCTCATAGAGGCCCGCGATGAACCCGGGTCGCCAGCGCTTGTGCCGGTTCTGGAGCAGGCGGCGACGGCTTTTGAAGCGTCGGGGAATCCGGTTGCTGCCGTCGAGGCGCTTGATCGGCTCATCGATGTTCTGGTGGCGCTTGGCCAGCAGCAGCGCGCCCAGGAATATGCGTTTCGTGCCTATGAAATCGCAAGGGCGGGCGAAGGGCCCGAGTACACGCGGGCAGAAGAGATTGCCGACCGCGCCTGGGACCGGCTCAGTCGGACGGAGCGGCGCGTTTTCAATGTCGATCCGGAAGAAGGTTTCGCTACCGTTCGCATCTACTACGCCACCGATCGTCAACGGACCGGGGAAGACGAGCCAGCCATCTTCTACGGCGGCCTGCGGGGTGAAATGGAGATGGGCGTTGCGGAGGTCAGCATCCCGCCGCGACATCTGCCCGGGGCGATCGAACGGCCGTCGATCTGGTCGTTCGAATTCCGCGAGAACCCCGCGCGTCACGTCGTCTTGCATTCCGTGACTCCGAAGGAGCCCGACGAGTTCTTTTCCACCATGCAGTCGCATCTGGGCGAGACTGGCAGCGATACGGCATTTGTCTTCGTTCACGGCTTCAACGTTACCTTTGAGGCCGCTGCGCATCGCACGGCCCAAATGGCCTACGATATGAATTTCGACGGCCTGCCCATTCTTTACTCATGGCCATCGCGCGGCTCGGTGTTGAGCTACATTGCCGACACCGCAGTGGTGAACCACAGCGGCCGACATCTGACACGTTTCCTGGAAGACGTGGTGCGCAGTTCGGGTGCCACCCGCATCCATCTGGTCGCGCATTCGATGGGTAACCGGGCGCTCACCGATGCGCTTGAGTTGTATGCGCTGCGCCATCAGGACGCCGGGCCGCATTTCGACCAGATATTGTTCACGGCACCCGACCTGGATGCCGGCCTTTTTGCTGCGATGGTGGAGACCATCCGACCGATGGCCAACCGTCTGACCCTTTATGCGTCGGACGCGGACTGGGCGTTGGCTGTCTCGCGCCGTCTGCATGGAGACGCTCCCCGTGCAGGGGAGGGAGGACAGCATATTCTGCGCACGCCGATGATTGATTCTATCGACATGACCAGCATTGGCGAGGACATGTTGATGCACAGCTACTACGCCAACAATCCGTCGGCATTGACCGACATCCTGTCGCTGTTCTGGCGTGACGCCGCGCCTTCTGTCCGATGTGGCATGGTGGATGGAGACGGTGCCTGGCAGTATGCGCCGGATCAGTGCGACGGAAACGCGCTGCTGTCGACCATTTCGATCCTACGCCGTGCAAACATCTCTACTTTCGACGAAGCGCGTACCTTTCTGAATCGCTATGTGATCCCCACCACGGCCGCTCCCGAGGAGCGATCGCGACTGCTGGCAGCGCTCGATCGACTGTTCGGGCAATAGGGCTGCGCATCGTGAGACTTCTTATGGGCGGTCGCGGATTTCGAATAGGGCAACATGGCATGCCTGTTTTATGCAATCTGTTGCTCCTTCATGAGCCTTAACCTAGGTTATGAAGGTGCGATTTAGCCTCTAAAGGCGACTGACAGGGAGGACTGCCCATGTTTATGAGATCCGGATTCAAGGCCGGCGCGCTCGCCATGACTGGTGCGCTGCTGGCTGGAACGGCGTTGATGACCACGTCTGCAGAAGCGCAGACGGAACTACGCCTTCACACCTTCGTTGGCCCAGGCCACATCATCTTCCGCGAGATCCTGCAGCCTTGGGCTGCGCAGGTCGAGGAAGAGAGCGGTGGTGAGCTGAAGATCACCCTTTATCCGTCCATGCAGCTTGGCGGCGGCGCGCCCGAACTCATTCGTGGCACGCAGGAAGGCACATGGGATATGGCCTTCTCTCTGCCGGGCTACACCTCGGCCCAGTTCCCGCGCACCCAGATGCTGGAACTGCCCGGCCTCGCAGAAGACGGCATCGCCGCGACCAGAGTCATGTGGGATCTGATCGAGGGTGGCCATCTCGAGCCCGAGTATCAGAACCTGAAGATTCTCGCACTGTGGGCAGCCGACGACGCCGGCATCATGACGAACCAGCGCCCGATCCGCAGCCTGGACGATATCGAAGGCATGCTTTTGCGCTCTCCTTCGGCGGGTCAGGCGAACCAGATCGAGCACATGGGCGCCACCCCCGTGGCCATGGCCATTACCGAGGTCTATCCGCAACTCGAGCGTAGCGTCATCGACGGCGCGATGGTTCCGTTCACGACGATCCTGGACTTCAGCCTGCACGAAGTGGCCAACTACTTCACCATCACCGGCCCCGTATTCGGCCGTTCGCAGTTCACGGTGGTGATGAACCAGGCCAGCTACGACAATCTGTCTCCGGACCTGCAGGAGATCATCGACCGCACGACGGGCATCGAGATGAGCAATCGGGCCACCCAGGCCTATCTCGATCGCGCCGAAGAAGCCGTCGAGTTTGCCCGTGGCGTCGATGGCAAGGAAGTCATCGAGCTTTCCGAGGAAGAGCAGGATCGAATCCGTGAGAGATTGCGGCCGATCATCGAGGCATGGGCAGAGAGCATGGAAGGCCAGGGTATCGATGGCCGTGAACTCCTCGCGGTTGCCGGGTTCGAGCTCGACGAATAGCAGGTTCAGATGCTCGACCGCATGGAAGTCTGGCTCGAAAGAGGATTGCGCTATCTGGCTTATGCCGGAGGCGTGGTCCTCCTCGGTCTCATGTTCCTGATCGTTTATGAGATTTTCATGCGCTATTTCTATGGCCGCCCCTTCCGGGGCGGCTACGAAATGACCGAACTGATCATGGCCATTATCGTGGCATTCGGGCTACCCTACACCGCAATCACCAAGGGCCATGTGTCAGTCGACATCTTCTCGCGTTGGCTGGATCGGCCATATATGCGCTGGCTCAATTTCCTGGTCTTGCTCACAGCGGCGGTGCTGCTTGCCATGGTGGCCTGGCGCAGCGGCATCCATGCTTTCAATGGCCTGCGCTTCGGCGACGCAACCAACATGATGCGCATCCCGAAGTTCCCGTTCCAACTCGCCATCGCCATTTCGGCCGGGCTGTTCTCGCTGGTCATGCTGCTCGAAGCGGCCAAGGCATTGCGGGCCAAATTCGACACCGGACAGGAATCGACATGACACCGACAATGGCCGGGATCGTCGGCCTGGTGGCGCTCTTCGTGCTGCTGGCGCTTCGGATGCCGATCGGACTTTCGATGATGCTGGTTGGGGCCGGTGGCATCGCGATCCTGAACTCGCCTGCTGCTGCCTTGAATGTGATGGGGCAGTTTCCCTATTCCTATTCGGCCGTATTTACGCTCAGCGTCATCCCGCTCTTTGTCCTGATGGGCTCATTCGCAAGCGTTTCCGGCATGGGCACGGACCTCTATCGGACGGCATATACCTGGATCGGACATCGGCGCGGAGGATTGGCGGCTGCCACCATCCTGGCTTGCGCAGGCTTTGCGGCTCTTTCCGGTTCATCCATCGCGGCTGCCGCTACGATGGGCAAGGTCGCGCTGCCGGAAATGGAGCGATACAAATATGACAACCGGCTTGCCACCGGCGCTATCGCCGCCGGCGGCACGCTTGGCATTCTGATCCCACCATCGACCGTGCTGATCGTATACGGACTCCTGACGGAACAATCCGTCGGGCGATTGTTTCTGGCAGGTTTCCTGCCCGGTGTGCTCTTGACCCTGCTGTTTGTCATCACGGTCTTCATCATCGCCATTCTGCGGCCCGAAGCCGGGCCGCCCGGAGAGAAGCCAACGCTTGTCGAGCGCTTCAAGGTTCTTATCCATTCGGGTGCCTTGCTGTTCATCGTGCTCATCGTCCTGGGCGGCATTTATCTCGGCATCTTCACCGTGACGGAGGCCGCCGCTGTCGGCGCCTTTCTGACCTTCCTTGACGCGCTCAGACGCGGCCGCCTGAATTTGACGACACTTTCAGCGGCGCTGCTCGACACGATCCGCACCACGGCCATGGTGTTCCTTATCCTGATCGGAGCGCATTTCTTCGCGCCGTTCTTGGCGCTGACGCGCATCCCGGTCGAACTGGCCGCCATGGTCGGCGACCTCGCTGTGCCTGCCCTCGTCATCCTGCTGGTGATACTCGTCGGCTACATCATCCTCGGCACCTTCATGGAAGGCTTCGCCATGATGGTGCTGACGGTGCCGATCGTCCTGCCGATCATCATTACACTCGGCTACGACCCGATCTGGTTCGGCATTATCATGGTGATCGTGCTGGAGATGGGGCTGATAAGTCCGCCCGTCGGGATAAATGTGTTCATCGTGAAGGGCGTGGCCGAGCATGTTCCGCTCAGCCGGATCTATGCCGGCATCGTGCCGTTCTGGCTGGCCATGGGCGTTTGCGTGATGCTGCTCATCATGTTCCCGGACATCGCGCTGTTCCTGCCCCAGACGATGATGGGTCGCTAGCGGCTAGGCCGTCGAGACGCCGGGCGCAGCAGCCCGGCGGAGCTCTTCCAGGAATTCCGCCTGCAAGGCGGTGGGCATCCATCCCTGCCTGGTCGTTACCCCGATCGGGCGCGCCGTGCCGGGCAGCTCGATTGGCAAGACGGCCAGCAAGCCCGCCGCGCATTCGAATTCGATCTGGCGCGGCGACACCACGGTCAGCCGGTCGGTCTGAAGCAGCAGACCACGTATGGTGACCAGCGAGCCGGTCTCGACCAGGCCACGGCTGTTGGTCAATTCCGCCCGGGCAGCGAAGCTGTCGAAAATGGCTCGGGTGGGTGTGCCCTTTCTGGGCAACACCCAAGGGTAGGGCGCCAGATCTCGAGGTTCCAGCGAAGACCAGCCGGTAAGCGGATGGCCCGCACGGGCAACGATGGCCAGCCCATCGTCGAACAGTTTCTCCTGCACGAAACCGCGCGGCGCAGGGCTCTCCCGCAAGGCGCCGACCAGTATATCAATTTCGCCGAGCGCGAGGCTGTGGATCAGGAGATCATAAGGCCCGTCGATCATCTCTACCGAGGCATGCGGTCGTCGCGCGCACCAGGAGGCCAGCGTATCGGGAATGATGCGGGTACGCACCATCGGCAGGGTGCCGATCGCGACATGACCGTCGAAACGCCCGTCCAGTTCCGCGACCTCTTCGGCCGCGCTCTCCAGTTCCTTGAGCGCAAGGCTAGCCGAGCCGGCAAGCGCCATGCCGGCGGGCGTCAACTGGATCGTGCGTGGGCGCCCCTCGAAGAGCGGCACGCCGGCAATGCGTTCAATCTCGCGCGCCGCCCGCTGGACGGACGGTTCTGCCTGGTCGAGTTGTCGTGCTGCCGCAGCGAAGCTTCCGGTCCTGGCAAAGGCGGATAAAGCCCGCAGATGAGCGATCGTGGCATGCGTCTCCAGAAGCTCGGGTCCAGAACCGCGTGCCGTGCGGCTGTTGCGCCCAAGGTCGGCAATGGCTTCCCCCAGAAGGTCTGCCACCCGGACAGCCCGGGCAGCAGCAATACGACCGCGCTCCGTGACATAGACGCCGCCGGAGCGGCGCTCGAACAGCTGGCCGCCGAAATGCTCTTCAAGCCCGGCGATGGCCTGCGAAGCGGCAGGTTGCGAAATGCCGACAGCGTCAGCCGCCTTCGACAGGGAGTTCAGGGCGATGACGTGCTTGAGAAGCCTGATGTGGCGCAGGTTCGGATAAGCATTCATGCCAACCTTCTACGCTTGAGAACGGAGCGTTGGAATAGACAAGCAAGCCGATGGCTTCTGGCCTTTCGCGCTACGCTCTATGTTGAACCGTCAACGGAAAGTACCCGGCACGATGGCCGGGTACGAATGTCGAACGACCTATGCCGTGTCTCAGTCCTTGCGGGTGCGCCAGCTGTCCGCATAGTTCTCGCGGGCCTCGCTCGCATAGGGCGTCGGAGAGACGCGAACGCGGATTTCGGCCTGCTTGTGGCGCTCGGTCGAGGTCTTCTCGGTGCCGCCATCCGGCTCGCCCCAGATAAGGGTCAGCACGTCGCCTTCGTTCACGCTGGCGTCGACGACACCAAGCGAGAGCATGCAGCGCTCGTTGAAGGAATAGCCGTTGAACATCGACAGGCCGACATGCTTGTCACCCATCATTACCTTGTCGAAGCTCGACGAGGCATAGTTGGGCTGCGGCAGGTCGATCCACTTGTAGTTCTCACCGCCCGGCTTGAAGGAGGAATGGATGACCTTCATCAGGTCCTCGTCGTTCCATTCGAAGGTTACCTTCTTGCGGGTCGGCTTGTCCTTCATGGCGACCAGCGCGTCCTTGCCGATGAAGCCGTCCTTCTTCCAGCCGATATAGAAGCCATAACCCAGTTCGAACGGCGTGGTGTAGTAGTCCTCGATGTTCTTCGATACGAAACTGCCGCCGATCGAGCCGCCCGCCTCATAGGAATCGGTACCGAGCCACTGGCGGTATTCCGACATCATGCCGTCGCCGGTGTAGATGCCGGGCAGCGGCGAGGGAATCCAGCCAGATTCCAGCGTGTTGGTGGAGTAGGCGCGCGAACCGACGCGACGCAGGTCTACGCCGGCGTCGATACCCGCCTGCAGAATGACCGACTGGATGTAGGCCTTGTCCTCGTAGGGACCCCAGATCTCGAGGCCCGGCGCGCCGGCCATGCCGTGGCGCAGCGCGCGCACCTTCTTGGAGCCGACATTGATCCAGTCGACATGGAAGAACTTGATCTCCTGGACCGGCCCGCCATTCATCTTGGCCAGCACCTTGTCGGCATCAGGACCCTGGATCTGGAAGCGGTAATGGGTCCGGTAGATCGCCTTGCCGTCAGGCCGGGAATCGGAGCGCGGGTCGCGATGCGTGCGCACGTTCCACTTGCCGAAGGCCTGCTGGAACTGGACCCAGTTGGCGGTCGGCGCGCGGCCCACCAGCACGAACTTGTCCTCGCGCTCGCGGAAGATGATCATGTCGCCGATGACATGGCCGGCAGGCGTCACCGGCACGAAGTGCTTGGCCCGGTTCTCGTCGAAATTGGCAAACGAGTTGATGCCGACATGGCTCAGGAACTCGGCCGCCTGCGGTCCCTCCACGATCAATTCGTCCATGTGGTGGGTCTGGTCGAAGAGCACCGCCGAATGGCGCCAGGCGCGCTGTTCGTCACGCCAGTTGGTGAATTCCGGCGCGACCACCGGATACACATACATTCCGATCTTCGAGTTGCGCAGATGGCTGACGGTATCGCCGCTAGCCTTCAACAGTTCTTCCAGATTCCTTGGCGCCATGCTGGTCACCTCCCTCAGCTTCTTTTTGAAATCACATCCCTAAGGACAACATTCGAAAGGGGCCGGACGCCATATCCGACCACTCTCGGCAATTTTTGTATACATTTCGTACATTGCTACATCACAGCGCGCAATGTCATTTTCGAAATTGGCATCACGCCATAACCCATGCTGGACAGGGCGTTCACGCGTTTGCAGCAGCCGATATGGTCAAGCACGCCAGATGCGCCATGGATCACCGTGTATACGGAAGGAGGCTTCTACGTCCCTAACGATCGCCGAACGACTCGAAGAAGTCCTTCATGCGGCTGAAGAAGCCAGCCGATTGCGGGCTGTTTTCCTTCGATGAAATCTGCTCGAATTCCTCGAGCAGTTCACGCTGCCGCTTGGTCAGGCTTTGCGGTGTCTCGACGGCGACCTGGATGTAGAGATCGCCCAATGCAGCCTGGCGCAGCACAGGCATGCCTTTGCCCTTGAGCCGGAATTGCTTGCCATTCTGGGTGCCTTCCGGAACCTTGACGCGGGTCTGGGTGCCGTCGAGCGTGGTCACTTCGAACGCGCCGCCAAGTGCCGCGGTCGTCATCGAGATGGGCACCTTGCAATAGAGATCGGCGCCGTCTCGCTGGAAGAATTCGTGGGGCCTGACCGACAGGAATATATAGAGATCGCCGGATGGTCCGCCGCGCATTCCGGCCTCGCCCTCGCCGGCAAGCCTGATGCGCGTGCCGTCTTCGATGCCGGCAGGGATATTGACCGACAGCGAGCGCTCTTCGATGACGCGGCCCTGGCCTGCACATTTGGGGCAAGGGTCCTCGATCGTCTGGCCGCGCCCGTGGCATTGCGGGCAGCCGCGTTCGATGGAGAAGAAGCCTTGTGTGGCGCGAACGCGTCCGGTGCCCGAGCACATCGAGCAGGTAACCGGCTGGGTTCCAGGCTTGGCGCCGGACCCTGTGCAGTCCTCGCACGTCATGGAAGCTGGCACGCGGATTTCAGCTGTCTTGCCTGCAAAGGCCTCGTCCAGCCCGATCTCCATATTGTAGCGAAGGTCGGCGCCACGGTCGCGACCGCCGGATCGGCGTCGGCCGCCCATCATGTCGCCGAAGAATTCCTCGAAGATGTCGGCAAAGCCGCCGCCGCCAAAACCGTTGGCACCGCCCATGCCACCGTTTTCAAAGGCTGCATGGCCGAAGCGGTCGTAGGCGGCGCGCTTCTGGGGGTCCTTCAAGGCTTCGTAGGCCTCGTTGATTTCCTTGAACTTGTGCTCGGCTTCCTCGTTGCCGGGATTGCGGTCGGGGTGGAACTGCATGGCTAGCTTGCGATAGGCGCTTTTCAGCTCCGCGTCGCTCGCGCCCTTCGACACCCCGAGTGTGGAATAGAAGTCGGCCTTCATGCTCGCTCCAGGCTGGCTGTCCCGCTCAAATGCCCTTGCCATCCGAGTCCCCAATGCTTCAGACGGATCGTCCGGGATGAACGATCACCCGTCTTCGTATTTCGACATACGGTTACGTTCAGACGGGCCTTGCGGGGAACTCGGAAGTCGAAACCCGGCGCTGAGGCCGGGTTTCGATATCAACTAAATGCCTGCTCAGGCGCTCTTCTTCTTGTCGTTGTCTTCGTCGATTTCCTCGAAATCGGCGTCGACCACATCCTCGCCGGCTGCTTCCGCGTCGGCCTTGGCGTCGGCGTTGGCGGCCTCCGCCTGGCTGGCCTCATACATCGCCTGGCCGAGCTTCATGGAGACTTCGGCAAGCGTCTGCGACTTGGCCTGGATGTCGTCCGGATCGTCGCCTTCAGACGAAGTCTTCAGAGCGGCAATGGCGTCCTCGATCGCTTTGCGGTCCTCTTCCGAGACCTTGTCGCCATATTCTTTCAGCGACTTCTCGGACGAGTGGACGAGAGCTTCGGCCTGATTGCGTGCCTCCACCAATGCGCGGCGCTTCTTGTCGGCCTCGGCATTGGCCTCGGCATCCTTGACCATCTTCTCGATCTCGTCATCCGACAGACCGCCCGAGGCCTGAATGCGGATCTGGTGCTCCTTGCCGGTGCCCTTGTCCTTGGCCGACACGTTCACGATGCCGTTGGCGTCGATGTCGAAGGTGACCTCGATCTGCGGCACGCCGCGCGGTGCGGGCGGGATGCCGACCAGATCGAACTGGCCCAGCATCTTGTTGTCGGCCGCCATCTCGCGCTCGCCCTGGAACACGCGGATCGTGACGGCGGACTGGCTGTCCTCGGCCGTCGAGAAGGTCTGGCTCTTCTTGGTCGGGATCGTCGTGTTGCGGTCGATCAGGCGGGTGAAGACACCGCCCAGCGTCTCGATGCCGAGCGACAGCGGAGTCACGTCGAGCAGCAATACGTCCTTGACGTCGCCCTGCAGCACGCCGGCCTGGATCGCGGCACCCATGGCGACGACCTCATCCGGATTGACGCCCTTGTGTGGCTCCTTGCCGAAGAACTGCTTCACGGCTTCCTGGATCTTGGGCATGCGCGTCATGCCACCGACCAGGACCACTTCGTCGATCTCGCCAGCATTGAGACCGGCGTCCTTGAGCGCTGCCTTGCAGGGTCCGATGGTCCGCTGCACCAGATCGTCGACCAGGCTCTCCAGCTTGGCGCGGGTGAGCTTCATGGTAAGGTGCTTGGGTCCGGACTGGTCGGCGGTGATAAAGGGCAGGTTGATCTCGGTCTGGGCAGCCGAGGACAGCTCGATCTTGGCCTTCTCGGCAGCCTCCTTGAGGCGCTGAAGGGCGAGCTTGTCGTTCTTGAGGTCGATGCCCTGTTCCTTCTTGAACTCATCTGCCAGGTAGCTGACGAGCCTCATGTCGAAATCCTCGCCGCCGAGGAAGGTGTCGCCATTGGTCGACTTCACCTCGAACACGCCATCGCCGATCTCGAGGATCGAGATGTCGAAGGTGCCGCCGCCAAGATCGTAGACAGCGATGGTCTTGCCATCCTTCTTGTCGAGACCGTAGGCCAGCGCCGCCGCCGTCGGCTCGTTGATGATGCGCAGTACCTCAAGCCCGGCGATCTTGCCGGCATCCTTGGTGGCCTGGCGCTGGGCGTCGTTGAAGTAGGCCGGCACGGTAATGACCGCCTTCTCGACCTTCTCGCCGAGATAGGCCTCAGCGGTTTCCTTCATCTTCTGAAGGACCATCGCCGAGATCTGCGAGGGCGAATATTTCTTGCCGCTGGCCTCGACCCAGGCATCGCCATTGTCGCCATTGACGATCTTGTAGGGGACAAGCTTCTTGTCCTTGTCGGTGATCGGGTCGTCATAGCGGCGACCGATCAGGCGCTTGACCGCGAAGATGGTGTTTTCGGGGTTGGTGACCGCCTGGCGCTTGGCCGGCTGGCCAACGAGACGCTCGTCGGAATCGGTGAATGCCACGATCGACGGCGTGGTGCGCGCGCCTTCGGAGTTCTCGATGACCTTGGCGTCCTTGCCGTCCATGACGGCGACGCAGGAATTGGTGGTTCCAAGATCGATACCGATTACTTTCGCCATGTTTCTTCTCTCTCCGTCTAGCAGGCCGTCCTGGACCCTTGCGAGGCGTTCCCGACGACGACCCCTTGGTTGTCGCGAAATACGGCGTGCCGCAGCTGATTCCGAGCGGCGCGCTTGGTTGGCGCGTATATAAGAACAGGCAAAATGTCTCGCAAGCCGGGATGCCGGGCTAAAATCCACCAACAGCGTCGGCGGGCCGCCAGACGGCTGGCAACGGACCGTATTCATCCCATATCTCGATCATGAACCTTCGCGATAAAGACCATCCCCTGCTCCGCGGCCATCGGACGCTCAACCTCGTCCATACCTGGCTTCTGGCCGGCGGCAGCCTGGCCCTGCTGGCCTTGACTGCCTATGTCTTCGCCGGGCCGGTCGGCGTGGTGATGGCGCTGGTGCTGGGCGGCGTAACCGTTGCCATGGTCGGGCGCGTGGGCCCGAAGATGGTCCTGTCGATGTACGAAGCGCGGGCGATCCCGCGACATCAGTTCCCCGAGGGCCATGCGATCATGGATGAACTGGCCGGGCGGGCGAGCCTGCCCTCGGTGCCGAAGCTGCACGTGGTGCCTTCGCGCGTGCTCAACGCGTTTGCGGTTGGAAGACGCGAGGATTCGGCGATCGCCATCACGGATGGGCTTATCCGCGCGCTGTCGCTGCGGGAACTGGCCGGCGTGCTGGCGCACGAGGTCAGCCACATCGCGCACGAGGACCTGCGGGTGATGGCATTCGCCGATATGGTCTCGCGCTACACCTCCTTCATGTCGACCGTGGGCATCGTGACGCTGTTCATCAATATCGGCTTCATGGCCGGTGGCTATCAGGTTCAGGTGCCGTGGCTGGCGGTGCTGATCCTGGTACTGTCACCGACGATTGGCGGCCTCCTGCAACTGGCGCTGTCGCGCACACGCGAATTCGACGCCGATCTGGGCGCCGCCATGCTGACGGGCGACCCGGACGGCTTGGCCTCCGCGCTGGTCAAACTGGAGACCGCGCAAAGGCGGCACTGGGAGGCAATGATGCTGCCTGGCGGCCGCATTCCCGACCCGTCGCTCTTGAGGAGCCACCCGCCGACCGACCAGCGCGTCGCCCGGCTGATGGCGCTGAAGAAGCGGCCCGACGACCTACCGGAGCCCGCTGTCCGTGAGGCCCGGCCAAGCCGCGCCAGCATCGGCCCGTCGGTGCCCAGCGTGCCGCGCAGGCTCGGGCGCCGGCGCGAGGAAGAACTGCGCAGGCTGGCCGAGATGCTCAAGCGCGCCGGCATCCGCCCCATCCACGAGGGCGGCGCAGGCGACAGGCCGGCCGGTACGGACAAGCTGCCGCAGACGGACGGCCGCCCGCGGCTGCGCATCCGTCGCGGCGGTGTATGGTGGTAGCGAACAGCCTGTTCAACATTGCTGAACTGGCATCGTCGCGTCCGAACCCTTAGCTGGATCGAAAGCGGAGATGCAGACCATGGAACTCGGACTCTACACTTTCGGCGATGTCGGCACCGATCCGGTCACAGGGCGCCATACCGGGCCGGCCGAGCGGCTGACGCAGCTTGTCGAGGAAATCGCGCTGGCCGACGAGGTCGGTCTGGACCTGTTCGGGCTCGGCGAGCATCATCGCCCAGACTACGCGGTCTCCGCGCCTGCAGTGGCACTCGCAGCCGCCTCGCAGCGCACCAAGCGCATCAAGCTGTCGAGCGCCGTGACGGTGCTCAGTTCGGACGATCCCGTCCGCGTCTACCAGCAATATTCCACGCTCGACAATCTCACCGGCGGGCGCGCCGAGATCATGGCGGGCAGGGGCTCCTTCATCGAGTCCTTCCCGCTCTTCGGTTATGATCTGAACGATTACGACACGCTGTTTGCCGAAAAGCTCGCCATGCTGATGAAGCTGAACGAGGGCGAACGCTTCTCCTGGCCGGGTGGCCAGCACACGCCGGCCGTCAACGATCGCGGCATCTATCCGCGTCCGGTCAATGACAAGCTTCCGCTGTGGATCGCAGTCGGCGGCACGCCGCAATCGGTCGTGCGGGCGGCGACTCTTGGCCTGCCATTGGCGCTTGCCATCATCGGTGGCGAGCCGGCGCGCTTTGCGCCCTTCTTCCAGCTTCACCGCCAGGCCGCCGAGAAGGCTGGGCATGATCCCGCCTCCATCAAGCGGTCCATCAATGTCCACGGCTTCGTGGCCGAGACCAAGCAGGAGGCTGCAGACATCTTCTATCCCGCCCAGGCCGAGGTGATGAACCGGATCGGCCGAGAGCGTGGTTGGCCGCCGACAAATCGTGCCCAGTTCGACGCCTCCATCGGACCGCGCGGCGCGAATTTCGTCGGCGGCCCCTCGGAGATGGTCGACAAGATTCTGGCCCATCACGAGATCTTCGGCTTCGACCGCTTCGTCATCCAGATGGCGATCGGGGTGATGGAGCATTCGAAGCTCATGAAGGCGATCGAGATATTCGGGACGAAGGTGGCGCCTGAAGTGCGCAGGGCCGTCGGCGCCAAGGCGTCGGAAGCGGCGGAGTGAGACAGGCTTTGGCGAGGCAGGACAGCGTGCCTATATGCAAGTCATGACCAAGCTCTCCATCCTCGATCTCTCGCCTATCGTCGAAGGCGGCACGGCCGCCGAATCGCTTGCCAACACGGCAGATCTGGCGCGTCTCGGCGAATCGCTCGGCTACACGCGCTATTGGCTGGCGGAGCACCACAACATGCCCGGCATCGCGAGTGCGGCGACCTCGGTGGTAATCGGCCACGTTGCGGCCGCGACCTCGACCATCCGGGTCGGGGCAGGGGGCATCATGCTGCCCAACCATTCGCCGCTCGTCATCGCCGAGCAGTTCGGTACGCTGGCCACGCTCTATCCGGGGCGCATCGATCTCGGTCTGGGCCGGGCGCCCGGCACCGACATGGCGACGGCGCGCGCGTTGCGCCGCCACATGAACATGGACGTGGATTCTTTCCCGAACGACGTGATCGAACTGATGGCCTATCTCAGCCAGGAGGGGCCGGAAGGGCGCGTTCACGCCATCCCGGGCGAGGGAACCGGAGTGCCGGTTTGGATGTTGGGATCGAGCCTGTATGGCGCCCAGCTCGCGGCCGCGCTGGGACTGCCCTATGCTTTCGCCTCGCATTTCGCACCGGCCGAGCTCGACAGCGCGCTGGAGATCTACCGCGCGCGGTTCCAGCCTTCCGTACAGCTTGCCAGGCCGTATGCCATGCCAGCTCTGAGCGTCGTTGCCGCACCGACGGATGAAGAGGCCCGGTTCCTGCATACGTCGATGCAGCAGGCCTTCGTCAACCTGCGCTCGGGACGCCCGGGAAAGCTGCCGCCGCCGGTGGAGGGCTATGCCGAGCAGTTGGAGCCTGCCGCACGCGCCATGCTAGCACACACCTTGTCCTGCGCGGTTGTTGGCTCACCTGACACGGTACGGCGGGGCATTGCCGATTTTGTCGCCCGCACGGGCGCGGACGAACTGATCGTAACAGCTCAGATCCATGACCACGCCGCGCGCCGGCGCTCCTACGAGATACTGGCCGAAATCGTGGGCATAGGAGCCAACGCGCTGGCGGCTCAGTAGGGACGCAAGTCGCCCACGCGGTCGCGGCGGCCTCTGTCTGGGCGGCATTCGCCCTCATAGAGCACCCGCGCGCCTGCCAGCCCGGCCTCGCATGAATTGCCATATGTCCTTCCCTGGCCATTCAGCTCGCCGCAAACCGGCTCAAAGACCATCGGGCAGGAAAGCTGATCGGGTCCCGGGCGCGGACTTGGACCAGGACGAGGACCAGGTCCCGGCCGCTGTTCCGACTGCGGACGGCATTCGCCTGGATAGAGGATGCGCGCGCGCGACTGACCCGCCTCGCAGGCATTTCCATAGGTACGAACCTCGCCACGCCGTTCGGCGCAGACCGGTTCGTAGATCATCAGGCAGGCGTCACGATCGCGCGGCGGTGGACCGGGACGGTCGGATTCCACGACCACGCATGAGGTCAAAAGAAACATGGCGGGCAAGGCCGAAAGACCAACGATCCTCATGCGGGTATTCCTCTCTCAATAAGCGCGTCCCCTGAAACAAGGGTTAGTGCCATCGCCGATGCGCCGCAACCGAATGTTTCGGCCAGAAGCACGGCAAACGCTCTGCCAGGCTCAGCGCAGGGCTCTCACCAGTTCGGCGTCGGGCCAGCAGGTGGGCGCGCGTCCGTTGCGCTGTTGCCAGTCGCCGATCGAACGGCGGGTACGGAAACCGACCAGCCCGTCGGCCCCGCCGACATCGTAGCCGAAGCGCTCCAGCCCGCGCTGCATGGCGGCGATATCGGAGCGATAGAGGCCGGCCACGTTGCGCCAGGAATTGTTGAAACGGATGTCGCCATACATGATGCGGTCGCCGGCGTGTCCCACGAACAGCGCATAGAGATCGCTCTCGTTATATTCCTTGAGCACATAGAAATTAGGCGTGACGATAAAGGCTGGCCCATAACGTCCGGCAGGCATCATCAGGAAACCCTGGCCGCGCAATTCGTGATCGGGGAAAGCGCGTCCACCGACACGGCTGACGCCCATGGACACCCATTCCGAGATCGGCCGGCCGCGATCCGGTCCCTCCAGCGCGCAGGAAACGGTTTCTGGTACCGTCACTTCGAAACCCCAGTCACGCCCGCGCACCCAGCCGTGACTCGCAAGATAATTGGCAATCGAAGCCAGCGTATCGGTCTCCGACCCCCAGATATCCGCCCGTCGGCTGCCATCGAAACCGATCGCATATTCGAGATAGGAGGTTGGCAGGAACTGCGGCTGGCCGAGCGCGCCGGCCCAGGAAGACTTCATGCGGTCCACGGTTGCGTAGCCACGTTCGAGCATGACGAGGGCGGCGATAACCTCGGCCCTGTACATCTCCTTGCGTCTTGCCATGAAGGCCTTGGTGCCGAGCACCTCGATCGCGTTGTGGGGAATCGAGGCATTGCCAAAAGCAGATTCGCGGCCCCAGACGGCCAGCAATATGCCCCGCGGGACACCGAAACGCTGTTCCAGCGACTGAAGCGCGGCGGCGTGACGCTGGACCCGCTGGCGCCCGCCATTGACGATGCCCGCGACAATGTTCTCGGCGAAGTAGGCCGAAGGCTGGCCGAACTCGGCCTGATGCTGTGCCTGCGGGATCCGTGCCTCTTCGCCCGGCATCACGAGATCCGGCAGTCTCAGATTTGGTGAAATGCCGGTGAAGGCTGCGTTGAACGTATTGGCAGAGACGCCATTGCGAGAAGCATCAGGCCAGAGATCGTTGCGGAGCCAGTCGGCGAACTGGCGGTTGATATCCGCATGTGCGGCTGGAGCGGCCAGGAGAGCGGCCAGCAGGAGCACAATGGTAGCAGCGAATGGCATTCGATTTGGCGAAGAATGGCTCATCCGTCTCTCCTCTCACCGGATTGAAGTCAAAATGCGGTGCGCGATTTCAGCGCCGCCGTCAGTGTACCTTCATCGAGATAGTCGAGCTCGCCGCCAACCGGCACGCCATGGGCAAGCCGCGTCACCTTCACCTCCAGTTCCGAAAGCTGGTCGGTGATGTAGTGGGCGGTCGTTTGCCCCTCGACGGTGGCGTTTACTGCCAGGATGATCTCGCTGATCCCGCCTTGTGCGACGCGCGAAACGAGGGAGGCGATATTGAGGTCGTCCGGTCCGACGCCATCGAGCGGCGACAGCGTGCCGCCAAGCACGTGGTAGCGCACATTCATCGCCGCCGCGCGCTCCAGCGCCCACAGGTCGGAAACGTCCTCGACGACGATCAGCGTTGCGTTGTCACGGCGCGGATCGGTGCAGATCGTGCAGGGGTCGGTCGTGTCGACATTACCGCAGGTGGAGCACACGCGCACTTTTTCGACCGCTTCCCCCAGGGCTGCCGCGAGCGGCCCCATCAGCTGCTCCTTCTTCTTGATGAGATGAAGTGCTGCACGTCGCGCAGAGCGGGGTCCGAGCCCTGGCACCTTGGCCAGAAGCTGGATGACGCGTTCGATCTCGGGGCCGGCGATTCGCTTGGACATGGCAGCGTTATAAAGGGAAGCTGTCATGCTGAGTATAGGGCGGAGCAATGTCGGGCACGGCATTCCTGCCGGCATTGCCGTACGGACCCATGGCGCGGAAAAAGGCCGCCAAGGTCGATATTGCCTTGAAAAAGAAAATGGTGCCCAGGGACAGAATCGAACTGCCGACACTGCGATTTTCAGTCGCATGCTCTACCAACTGAGCTACCTGGGCATGCCGTGAACCGGAAGCCGCCTAAGTGGGCCCGGTCGGTGGCGTTGGCCGGCCACCGAAAGCGGTCGGGTTATATCACGAGTTTTGCGCCTGTCCAGCGGTGCCAGCACGATATCGCACGAAAGAAGAAGCGAGCCGTCGGCCACCCATTACCGACATGTAATGCGCTGGCAAGCGCGCCGTAATGTCAGCATCGCCACTGTGGCACTGGGCGATTGGCCCGATCCCAGGACAAGGACGACAAAGATGCGGAAAATCATTGTTGCGACATTGTTGGCCACAGTGGCTGTCGCCGGACAGGCTCATGCCGAGGCCGCGAGCACTCCCGATGGCGAGCGTGCCAACCGTGGCGAAATGCGAAGCCAGATGCTTCAACTCGGGCCGGAGAGTTTTGCCGAACTGATGCGCGAACGTGCCGGAGAGCGCTTCGATCGGCTGGACGCCGATGGTGACGGCACGATCTCGCGCGAGGAATTCCTGGCAGCTACCGGCGAACGCGCCGAGACAATGTTCCAGCGCATGGGGCCGAACGAGGATGGTGTGGTAACCCGCTCCGCCCGCGAGCGCGGCGGTTTCGGTCGGCATAATCGCGGGCCGCGCGGCGACCATGGCCGTTCGATGCGCGGTATGGATTCTGAACAACGGGCCGAGCGGCTGAGCGAGCGTGCAGCCGAGGAGTTTGCCCGGCTCGACACCGATGGCGACGGGGTGATTTCGCTGGAAGAGTTCGAGGCTGGCCTGCAGGCGCGCGTGGAGCGCTTTGCCGAGCGGCGACAGAACCGCGGCGAGCGCATGGAGCAGCGCGTCGAAGGGCGGGGCGAAGGACGCCATCGCGGCATGCGCGGGCCGCACGCCGAGCTTCGTGAGATGATGCGCGAAGGCATGAGCCTCGAAGACTTTGCCGGCCACCTGGAGACACGTGCAGCCGCCCGCTTCGATCGCCTTGACGCGAATGAGGATGGTCAGATCACGCGCGACGAGTTTCTGGCATCTGTCGACCAGCGGGCCGAGCGGGTTTTTGCCCGCATGGAGCGGATGGAGCAAGGCGAGCGCCCGCGCCGGGGCGGCTGGCATCATCGTCGCGGCCCTGCAGCGGAATAGCTCGGACTACTTGGCAGGGCCCGCCCTTGCCGCTTCCGGCCTGATCGGTTAGGACACCGGCGCCCTTCGCGGGCGCCGGTTTTCTCATTTTCGCAGGCGGAATTTTCACATGGCGGACAAGGCTGAACGCACGAAGGCAAGACTGCCGCGCGGCTTCGTCGACCGCATGGCCGAAGACATCCGCGCCAGCGAGGAGATGACGCGCAAGATCCGCGCCGTCTACGAGCTCTACGGCTTCGAGCCGGTCGAGCAGCCGATGATCGAATATACCGATGCGCTGGGCAAGTTCCTGCCCGACCAGGACCGGCCCAATGAAGGCGTTTTCTCGTTCCAGGACGACGACGAGCAGTGGCTGTCGCTGCGCTACGACCTGACCGCGCCGCTCGCCCGCTTCGTGGCCGAGAATTTCGAGCAACTGCCGAAACCCTATCGCAGCTACCGCCAGGGCTGGGTGTTCCGCAATGAGAAGCCGGGGCCGGGCCGCTTCCGCCAGTTCATGCAGTTCGATGCCGATATCGTCGGTTCGCCGGGCGTCGTGGCCGATGCCGAGATGGCGATGATGATGGCCGATACGCTGGAGGCTGTCGGTATTGCGCGCGGCGACTATGTGATCCGGGTGAACAATCGCAAGGTGCTCGACGGGGTGCTGGAGGCAATCGGGCTTGGCGGCGAGGAAAATGCCGGCAGGCGGCTCGGCGTTCTGCGCGCGATCGACAAGCTGGACAAGTTCGGTCCGGAAGGTGTGCGCGATCTGCTCGGCAAGGGCCGGCTGGACGAGAGCGGGGATTTTACCAAGGGCGCGGGGCTGGATGAGGAGCAAGTGGAAGGCGTATTGGGCCTGCTGACTGATCCCAACTACCTTGAGGAAATCCAATCGGGCAAATACGCAGGAATGCCCTTACCTGCGAACTTCAGTCGCGAGCACCGGGGCTGGGATATTCTCAGCAGGAACCCCGCTTTCTACAAAGCCACAGTCGAGGGCGCGGAAGAACTGCGCGATATTGGGCTGCTTGTTCGCTCTGCCGGATATGGCCCCGACCGCATCCGAATCGACCCCTCTGTCGTGCGCGGCCTCGAATATTACACCGGACCGGTCTACGAGGCGGAGCTGACCTTCCCGGTCACCAACGAAAAGGGCGAGACGGTCCGCTTCGGCTCCGTCGCCGGTGGCGGGCGCTATGACGGACTGGTCAAGCGCTTCACCGGCCAGGACGTGCCGGCCACGGGCTTTTCCATCGGCGTCTCGCGCCTGATGACGGCCTTGAAGAATCTCGGCAAGCTGGACGATACCGGAACCACCTCGCCTGTCGTCGTGCTGGTCATGGACCGCGACACGGAAAGCCTCGGCCGCTACCAGAAGATGGTCGCAAGCCTGCGCGATGCCGGCATCCGCGCCGAGATGTATCTCGGCGGCTCGGGCATGAAGGCGCAGATGAAATATGCCGACCGGCGTGGGGCGCCTTGCGTCGTCATTCAGGGCGCCGACGAGCGCGCCAGCGGCGAGGTGCAGATCAAGGATCTGGTCGCCGGCGCCAAGGCGGCTGCCGAGATTACCGACAACACCGAATGGCGTGAAAGCCGCCCGGCTCAGTTTTCCGTAAAGGAAGAGGAACTGGTGGCCGCGGTTCGCGGCGTGATCGACGCGCAGGCGGCGGAGCGGGGATGACTGCCCGCTATCCCGAATTCGCCGAGGATATCCTTGCGCATTTTGCTGCGCGTGGCACGGAATTGGTCGACGTGCCGGTCATCCAGCCTGCCGACCCGTTTCTTGACATGGCGGGCGAGGATCTGCGCCGGCGCATTTTTCTTACCGAGAGCGAGACTGGCGAAACGCTGTGCCTGCGGCCGGAATTCACCATTCCCGTCTGCCGCGATCACATCGCCAACCGCGCCGGCACGCCACGCCGCTACGCCTATCTGGGCGAGGTGTTCCGCCAGCGCCGCGAGGGCGGGGCCGAGTTCTTCCAGGCCGGCATCGAGGATCTGGGCTCGCCCGACATGGCGGAAGCCGACGCGCGCTCGATCGCCGATGCCCATGCGCTGATCGACGGGCTGCTGCCGGGCGCCGCCATTTCGGTGACGCTGGGCGACCAACGCGTCTTCGAGGCCGTACTGGCCGCCCTCGGCCTGCCACGCGGCTGGCAGAAGCGGCTGGCGCGCGCCTTCGGCTCACCGGAATTGCTGAAATCGGCTTTGGCCGATCTCGCCGATCCGCCCAGGAAGGCGCCCCTGCCCGAAGATGTCTCCGAACTGGTGGCCGCCGGCAACCATGCTGCGCTGTCGGCCCACGTGGCCGAACGCATGGGAGAGGCAGGCATTTCGGCCCATGCCGGGCGCGAACCGGACGAAATCGCCGCAAGGCTGATCGAGAAGACCCAGCTCTCCAGTGTGCGCCTGGCGCCCGATGCGCTATCGGCGCTGGAGTCCTTCCTCTCGATCCGCGCGCCACTGCGCAAGGCAGGAGATGCGCTGCGCGGCTTTGCCGGCGATGCCGGTATCTCGCTGGGCGCGGCACTCGAGGCGTTCGGACGGCGGGCCCGTGCATTGTCCGAAAACGGTCTGCCCGACGACGTCATGACCTACGATGCCGGTTTCGGTCGCCCGCTCGACTACTATACAGGCCTGGTCTTCGAGATATCGGCCGCCGGCGAGGACAGGCCACTGGCCGGCGGCGGCCGCTACGACCGGCTGTTGACGCTGCTCGGCGCCGAAACGCCCATTCCGGGCGTCGGCTTCTCCGTCTGGCTTGACCGCCTTTCGTCACTGCGGGGAGAGGTCTGATGGCTGTCACCCTGGCGATCCCTTCGAAGGGCAGGCTCAAGGAAGCGGCGCTGGAGCGGCTGGCCAAGGCCGGGCTCGAAATCGTACAACCCGGCGACGACCGTCGCTATCGCGCCGTCGTGAAAGGCCGCGACGACATCGAGATCGCGCTGCTCTCGGCCGGCGAGATCGCGCGCGAAGTCGGGCTGGGCAAGGTCGATCTCGGCATCACGGGTGAAGATCTGTTGAGTGAAAGCTTCGGTGATGCCGACGGACGCTTCGAGATCGCGGCGCGGCTCGGCTTCGGACGCGCCGACGTGGTTGTGGCGGTGCCCGAATGCTGGCTCGACGTCGATACGATGGGCGATCTGGACGACGTCGCCGCGGAGTTCCGCCAACGCCACGGGCGCAGGCTTCGGATCGCCACCAAATACTGGCGGTTGACCCAAAAATTCTTCTCCGCGCAGCATGGCATACAGGTCTATCGCATTGTCGAGAGCCTGGGGGCGACCGAGGGCGCGCCTGCGGCAGGCTCGGCCGACGTGATCGTTGACATCACCACCACCGGGTCGACGCTGAGGGCAAACCATCTGAAGGTCTTGTCGGATGGCGTCATCCTGCGCTCCGAGGCCTGCCTGGCTGTCGCACGCAAGGACAGGCCACAGGCTGACGAAGCCGCCATTGCCGGCCTCGTCGGCAGGCTGAACGCCCACTAATCGGCATTTCACAAAAAAGGCCCGGATCGTGAGACCCGGGCCGAATACACTCGGAGGAGATTTCTGTTGTGTCAGGCGTGTGCCAGCGTTGCATGGCCGCGACGGGCATCGACCGACCATGCGCCCGGGCCAGCAACCGAGAGTGCCAGGAAGCCGCCTGCAATGGCAAAGTTCTTCATGAAGGCGGTCATTTCCATCTGGTCGGAGAAGTCCATGTGACCGAGGAAGGCCGAGCCGACGGTGAAGGCAGCGATGGCATAGGCGGCATAGCGCGTCTGGAAGCCGACAAGGATGGCGAGGCCGCCGAGGACCTTGAGCGCAATCACCAGCCAGGCGACGAGCGTGGGGAAGGGCAGGCCGATGAAGCCCATGTAGCCGGCAAAGCCGGACGGGTCGGCGAGGATGCCGAGGCCTGAGACGATGAAGAGCGTTGCCAGAAAAACGCGGGCGACGAGGAGAAAGAGATTGTTGGACATGACTTCCCTGCGGGTTGATGGTTTGGTGTCTTGGGAAGCACCAGATGCCGCATCAGCCGCCGTTGCGGAAGCCGCCAATATGAAGACGCATCGTTCGCTCTCATTGAACGAACGATGCGCAGGCGTTTACCGATGTTCGGAAATTCAGCCGGGACGAACCATCTTTTCCGGCCGCACGATGGCGTCGTATTCGGCTTCGCTGACCAGACCAGTTGCCAAGGCTTCTTCGCGCAAAGTCGTGCCATTCTTGTGGGCCGTCTTGGCGATTTTGGCAGCGTTGTCATAGCCGATCTTCGGCGCTAGCGCGGTAACCAGCATCAGCGATTGCTGCATCAGTTCGGAAATGCGGCGTTCGTTTGCCTCGATGCCGACCACGCAATTGTCGGCAAAGGAGCGCATGGCGTCGCCTGCGAGCCGCACCGACTGCAGCACTGCGTCGGCAATGGCCGGCTTGAACACGTTGAGCTCGAAATGGCCCTGTGATGCTGCCATTTCGACAGTCGTCTGGTTCCCCATGACGCGGGTCGCCACCATTGTCAGCGCCTCGGCCTGGGTAGGGTTGACCTTGCCAGGCATGATCGAGGAGCCAGGCTCGTTTTCCGGTAGCACCAATTCGCCCAGACCCGAACGCGGGCCCGAACCCAGAAAGCGGATGTCGTTGGCGATCTTGAACAGGTCGGCGGCAAGTGCCGAGAGCGCGCCGTGGAAATAGGTCAGCGCGCCGTGGCTGGCCAGCGCCTCGAACTTGTTTTCAGCCGTCCGGAAGGGAAGGCCGGTCAGTTCCGCGACGCGCGCTGCAAAGCCCGTGTCGAAACCTTCCGGCGAATTCAACCCGGTGCCGACCGCGGTGCCGCCCTGTGCCAGCGCGTGCACGTCGTGAAGGCTCTCGACCAGCCGGCGGCGGCCATAGGTGAGTGCCGCGACATAGCCGGAAAATTCCTGGCCGAGCGTCAGCGGGGTGGCATCCTGCGTGTGGGTGCGGCCGATCTTGACGATGTCGGCGAAGGCTTTCTCCTTTTCCGACAGTGCACCGATCAGGTGGTCGAGAGCAGGCAGCAGCACGCGGTGCGTTTCCATAACCACCGCAATATGGATCGCAGTCGGGAACGTGTCGTTCGAGGACTGGCTCATGTTGACGTGGTCGTTCGGGTGGACCGGCTTCTTGGAGCCCATCTGTCCGCCCAGCATCTCGATCGCCCGGTTGGAGATAACCTCGTTTGAATTCATGTTGGACTGCGTGCCAGAACCCGTCTGCCAGACGACCAGCGGGAAGTGATCGTCCAGCTTGCCTTCGGCGACTTCGGCGGCAGCAGCCACGATCTTGGCGCCAAGTTCCTTGTCGAGAAGGCCAAGCGCCATGTTGGTGTCGGCTGCGGCCTGTTTGACGATGCCTAGAGCGTGCACCACCGGAACCGGCATGCGGTCGGTGCCGATCCTGAAATTCTGCAGGGAACGCTGGGTCTGGGCGCCCCAATAGCGGTCTGCGGGAACCTCGATGGGGCCGAAAGTGTCGGTCTCGGTACGGGTCGTCGTCATGAAGCCTGTGCCTCCTTTTTCCGAGCGATCTCATATGGCACGGCGCCGGCCGGTGCAATGATTCCTTGGCTCGACAGGACCTAGCCGGGTTTCTGAGGCGGGCCTGTATACAGCCTTTTCATCTTCGCCTGGTGCTGAAGTTTAGACGATACCGCAGGCAATTCATGAACCAGTAGTCCAAAAAAAACTTCATCAAATAATAGAATTATGAGATCTTTCATCTGCCAAAGAGCGAATTTTAATTATGTATTTTTATATTAAATTCGGCAAAATAATCTATATTAATGCATGAGTAAAACTCAAAAAATGGGAAAAATTGGAAATTTGACGTCTCACGATAAGCGATTATCCTTAAGGTCGGCAGTCAATTATCATCGTCGAACGTTCCGACTCCCCCAATTAGGTGGATGGAGCGATCCTCGTTTGTCCGGTCCGCAAGGGCACCCGGCTGCCTGCGACCTGAAGCCCGCATGGCGGGCGAGGGTCAATCTTCAGCGGAAGAGATCAGACCAGGAGGGATGTGATCGTAATGAGTTCTCAAGCAGCAACAGCGAAGTCGTTGGACATACAGGATTATGGCGACGATCCACTCGCCGTGCGCGAGACCGACAAATATGTGGGTGAGTACGTCAAGAGCTTCGTCGAGAAATGGGATGAGCTGATTGACTGGGACGCGCGGGCCAGAAGCGAGGGTCAGTTCTTCATCGACGTGCTGCGTGCCCGCGGCAAGGAGACCGTGCTCGATGTCGCGACTGGAACGGGTTTTCACTCGGTCCGGCTGACGCAGGCCGGTTTCAACGTCACGAGTGCCGACGGTTCGGGCGAGATGTTGGCCCAGGCATTCGCCAACGGGCAGGCGCGCGGTCTCGTGTTGAAGACGGTGCAGGCCGACTGGCGTTGGCTGAATCGCGACATCCAGGGCAAATACGACGCGATCATCTGTCTGGGCAACTCCTTCACCCACATGCACGAGGAGATGGATCGCCGCCGCGCGCTGGCGGAGTTCTACGCCGCGCTGAAACATGACGGGATCCTGATCCTCGACCAGCGCAATTACGATTCGATCCTCGATCACGGCTTCTCGTCGAAGCATAAATACTACTATTGCGGGGATCGCGTGTCGGCCGAGCCCGAACATGTCGACGAAGGGCTTGTTCGCTTCAAATATACCTTTGACGACGGCTCTGAATATACGCTGAACCTGTGCCCCATCCGCAAGAACTACGTCCGCAAGCTGCTTCAGGAAGCGGGCTTCCAGCGTGTGCGGACCTATGGGGATTTCCAGGAAACCTACCAGGAAGCCGAACCGGATTTCTTCGTGCATGTTGCCGAGAAGTCGGCCCTGCAGGTGAAGCGCTGGGGCGGTGTCACAAGAATCGACGACCAGCCGGATGTGCGCGAGGTCACCGAGTCCTATTACGACAGCGAGGACGCCGATGTCTTCTATTCCACGGTGTGGGGCGGAGAGGATCTGCATATCGGCATCTACGACACGACCAACGATATCCGAGAAGCCAGTGCGGAGACCGTCGACCGCATGGCCGGCATGCTCGAGCGGCTCGACGCCGATGCGAAGGTTCTCGATATTGGTGCGGGTTATGGTGGCTCAGCGCGCAGGATCGCGAAGAAGTTCGGCGCTAGCGTGCGCTGCCTGAACATTTCCGAGATCCAGAACGACACGAACCGCCACAAGAGCAGCCGACAGGGCCTGGCCGAAAAGGTATCGGTCGTCCACGGCGTGTTCGAGGACATTCCCGAGCCGGACGGAAGCTTCGACGTGGTGTGGTCGCAGGATGCGATCCTTCACTCCGATGCGCGTCCGCAGGTGCTGGCCGAGGTGTTCCGGGTGCTCAAGCCTGGTGGCGAGTTCATCTTCACCGATCCGATGCAGGCTGACGACTGTCCCGAAGGCGTCCTGCAGCCGGTCTATGACCGCCTCAGCCTGACCAGTCTCGGTTCCTTCCGTTTCTATCGGGAGGCTGCGCTGTCACAGGGATTCCAGGTTCTCGATCAGGTCGACCTGACTGCGCATCTGCGCAACCACTATGATCGCGTACGCGAAGAGCTCGTCGCCAATTATGACAAGCTGGCTGCTTCAGCGTCGAAGGAATATCTCGACAAGATGATTAAGGGTCTGGAGAGCTGGGTAAACGCGGCAGACGCCGGCCACCTAGCCTGGGGTATCCAGCGTTTCCGCAAGCCGGCCTTGAGCCAGGGCTGAGGCGCGGCCGACGACAAAAAAACCGCTCTTCCCGAAGGGAGGAGCGGTTTCACATCAAATGACGAACTGAATTCGTGGGTAGGTCAGGCGCGCTGTGCGGAGGGAGCGGCCGGACGGCCCGTCGGACGGACCGGCTTCTTCTTGCCGGGCAGGAGGCCTTCGCGCTGGGCCTGCTTGCGCGCCAGCTTGCGGGAGCGGCGAACGGCTTCAGCCTTCTCGCGGGCACGCTTCTCCGAGGGCTTCTCATAGGAGCGCCTCGCCTTCATCTCACGGAAAATACCCTCGCGCTGCATCTTTTTCTTGAGCGCCTTCAGGGCCTGGTCGACATTGTTGTCGCGAACGAATACCTGCAATGTTCTTCCTTCTTCATCTCTTGTGCTCGACGGCGCAAATGCCGGACGCCTCCTCTGGGAGGCTGGCGAACACCGCGTGACACGATTGATAAGGCCGATAATCGGCACAACCACAGCGCATATGCGCCGCGAGGGAAACACGTTCCCAATTTCGCTCACCATATATAGAGCGGTTGGCTTGGAAAGGCAAAGGCCGCCCCCACAACAACTGCCGGGTGACCGTCATTTCAACGCAGAACGCCTGCCGATGGCGCATTGCACGGCGGCGGCATTCGGTCCAAACAGACGTTCAAGCAAGCAGTTTTCGGGGAGTTGATCATGGGTGTCAGGGTTATTCTCGTCGGTTGCGGCAATATGGGCCGCGCCATGCTGTCGGGCTGGCTGACGGCTGGCAGGCTGGCACCAGAGGACGTGGCGGTGGTCGAACCGTCGGCCGACAATGCCGAACGTGCCCGCAAGCTCGGTGTCACGGTGGTGGCCGAGGCTGGATCACTGGCACCAGACCTGCGCCCGGAACTGATCGTGCTGGCCATGAAGCCGCAATCGGTCAATGAGGTGGTGCCCGCCTATAGCGGCTACGCGCAGACCGGCAGCGCATTCCTGAGCGTTGCCGCCGGAACGCCGATCGCGACCTTCGAGGTACTGCTCGGCTCCGATACGGCGGTGATCCGTTGCATGCCCAACACCCCTGCCGCGATCGGTTCCGGCATGATGGTTACGGTCGGCAACGCCAATGTCGATTCGCCCACCGAGCGCTTCGTTGCCGATCTTCTATCGGCCAGTGGAGAAGTCGCCAGAGTTGCGGACGAAGCGTTGATGGATGCGGTAACCGCGGTCTCGGGTTCCGGCCCGGCCTATCTCTTCCATTTCGTCGAATGCCTGGCCCGCGCAGGCGAGAAGGCTGGCCTGCCGGCGGATGTGGCGGCGCAGCTTGCCCGCCAGACCGCTTTCGGCGCGGCAAGCCTGATCGTCGAAACGGGAGAGGATCCGGCCGAATTGCGGCGCCAGGTGACGAGCCCAAACGGCACCACGCAGGCGGCACTGGATGTCCTGATGGGTGAGGAACGCCTAGCGCGCCTCATGCAGGACGCGGTGGAAGCGGCCCGCGCGCGTTCGGTCGAGCTCGGCAAGGCCTAGTCGACGCTTCAGTGCCCCCCTGCCATTTGAACCGGCGCCGCGCCGGTCAGGTCGGCGATGGGCAGGAGGCCCGTCGATATCGCGAACATGATGCAGGCAATGGCCGTCGCATGTTGCGCAAATCGGCCATAGACCTGACGCAAGGCCTCCGCGAACTCGCGCTTGGCTTGTTCACTGCGTGGACGCGAACCGTTGTCGAGATAGAGCCAGACCTCGGTACTGCTCGGTTCCTGCCGCTGCACGAAGTCCGCCTTCCAGACCAGCGCGCCCGCAACCATGATGGTCAGGATGGCGCCCGCCTTGAAGGCGAAAGCCGGGTCGGACGACAGAAAGATCATGACGACATAGATCGGTACGCTTGCCAGGAACACGGCGCGCGCAATGCAGAATGTTGCGATCTTGCGGACTTTGCTCATCGAATCGGGACCCCGGACAATGTGTCGCTTGCATCCTCGAATGCGCAACTGTCGACTAAAGTATTAGTTCCCGCAATTCACGATTTCAGGAGTATCAAGCGAAGCACCAGCCTCATTCTGAGGGCTCCGGGCTCTTCGTCCACGTGTAGGGACTGGCTTCAGCCCCTCGCATTGATAAATGACACCGCAAAGGGCAAAATCCCCCCATACGCACCCCAAGAGCGACGAGTTTCGCTATCGGGATTGCGGGAGGGGATGAATTGGCAACCGGATACAGTTTCGTCATTGCAGACGACCACCCCCTCTTTCGAGGGGCGTTGCGCGGCGGGCTCGACGAAAACAGCACCATAATGGAGTTCGGCGACTTCGACGGCGTCAAGGCGTATATCGCCGAGGGCAACGACATCGACCTCGTCCTGCTCGACCTGTCGATGCCGGGCGTCAGCGGCCTGTCGGGACTGGTGGCGCTGCGCGGCATCGACCCCTCGCTGCCGATCGTCATCGTCTCGGCCCATGACGACCCGACCACCATCCGCCGCGCGCTCGAACTCGGCGCCTCCGGCTTCATCTCCAAATCGGCCAGCATGGACGACATCCGCGCCGCCGTGCGCCGGGTGCTGGAAGGCGAGATCGTCGAGCCGGTCGACATCGACCTGGGCGTCGAGGGCGACGCCGAGATCCGCGACCTGATCGTGCGCCTGAAGACGCTGACGCCGCAACAGACAAGGGTCCTGTCGATGCTGGCCGAGGGCCTGCTCAACAAGCAGATCGCCTACGAGCTCAACGTCTCCGAGGCAACCGTGAAGGCGCATGTCTCCGCCATCCTGCAGAAGCTGGGCGTCGACAGCCGCACCCAGGCCGTGATCCGCCTGTCGCGCATCGGCTCCGAACCGCTTTCCGCCGAGAGCTGACGCAGCGCCCGCTTTGCCCCGCGCGCCTGCTCCGCCTTGGCAAGCGGGGCGGGATCGTCCAGAACATCAGCCAGGGTGTTGCGCCCGCCACATCTTGCCCGTTCCCTTCGACGATTGCTGCCATGACCTACCAATCCCCCATCTCGCCCGGCATCTCCTGGTACGAAGCCTCCGTCGGCGAGCGGCCGCGCTATGCCGCGCTTGCCGGCGACACACGCGCCGATGTCGTCATCATCGGCGGGGGCTTCACCGGCCTGTCGGCGGCCGCCCATCTGGCCAAGGCCGGCGTGGACGTGGTGCTGGTCGAGCAGCACCGTTTTGGCGACGGGGCGTCGGGTCGCAATGGCGGCCAGCTGAATACAGGCCAGCGTTCGGGCATCGACGAACTGGAAAAGGAACTCGGCTGGACGCGCGCCAAGGCGCTGTTCGACCTCGCCGAAGAGGCCAAGGCGCATCTTCTCGATTTTTCCCGCGCCAACGGCATCGAGATCGACTATCGGGCGGGCCACATGTCGGTCGCCCACAAGAAGCGCTATGTCGAGGACTACCGCGCCTATTGCGACTATCTGACCGACCGCGTCGGCTATCCGCATGTCAGCTTCATGGACGCGGCGGAAACCGAGGAACGCGTCGGCTCGAAGCGCTATTTCGGCGGCATGCGCGACATGGGCACCGGCCATATCCATCCGCTGAAGCTGGTGGTGGGCACCGCGCGCGTGGCGGCGGAATCGGGCGCCCGCCTGCACGAGGAGACGAGCGTGACCGGCATCGAGGCCGAGGGCGGCAAGGTGCGGATCAGGACCGCCACCGGCACGGTGACGGCCGACCGCGCGCTGATCGCCACCAACGCGCACGGCAAGGACCTCGACCCGGTCTCGGCCGCCCATATCATGCCGATCGGCTCCTTCATCGGCGCCACGCCGCCGCTGGGCGACGACAGCCCCGTGCTGCCGGGCGGCGAGAGCGTCGACGATTCGCGTTTCGTGGTGCGCTATTTCCGCCGTTCGGCCGATGGCAGGCTGTTGTTCGGCGGCCGCGAGATCTATGCCGCGGCCAGCCCCAGCGACATTCGCGGTGCGATCCGGCGGCAGATCGCGGAGGTCTATCCGGGCCTTGCCGATGTGGAACTGACCCATGCCTGGGGCGGCTTTGTGGGCATCACCATGCCGCGAAAACCCTTCATGCGCGAGGTGAAGCCGCGGGTGATGTCGATCGGCGGGTTTTCCGGCCACGGGGTGATGCTGGCGAATTTTGCCGGAAAACTCTACGCGGAATCGGTGTCGGGCAATCGCGACCGGCTAAAACTGTTCGAGGAACTGAAGATCCCGCCTTTTCCGGGCGGCGCCCGCCTGCGCCCGCTGCTGCTTTACCTGGCGCTGAACTGGTATGCGCTCAGGGACAGGGTTTGAGGGGGCGAAATCCAGTTCTGATCTAGCGGAGAAACAGATGCGTTTGAGGAGAAAACTGGCGCGACCTGCGAAGAGGATTGGTTGATGGCATTTGACGCTGTTCTAGCTGAAGCGGCGTCAGCGCCATGTTTCTGGGGGTTCGATAATGTGGCCATTCGCGCCCATGACCTGCTGCGGGAACTGAGCAGCTTTGAGACGCTGTGGAGTGGCATGTCGGACGAATGAGGCGACGTTTCGTAGCCGTGCACTGGGCTGAGTGTTGTCCAGCCAGACTATTCCGATGTTCTTCTTCACGTTGTCGCGGACCATTCTAATCGGCTCGCAGAGGTCGGTATCCTGAGACAATACCAGGGCAACATCGAAGCGATCCTGGTAGGCGTCATTCAAGAGATGTGCGGCAAGGTTTACGTCCGACCCTTTTTCTTCAGTGTCGTGAACTTCAACCTTAACCGAGGGGTCCCACCGTGGATGAACGATAGGGCGCCACTTCTGCTTGGGCAGAAACCTGCCGTAGTGGAAACGGAAGCCCGGCAAAGTTCGCAGTGCGCTGAAGAATATCTGCTGGCGGCGCGGGGCATCAGGATCGCCGGCTCTCGGGCTCACACGGGCCGTGAAATACCGGATAATTTGGACGTCGTCTTCCGGGCTGAGAAGTGATTCGGCCAGTGCGCGGATGTTCAACCACTTGTAGGTGGTTCCGCGAAGCGCGCGGTAATAGAGATTGAATCCGTCCACATAGACGTAAGCGCGCATTGGCCCCCACAAACAACAAAGGCCGCCGCAGCTTTCGCCTTGGTCGGCCTTTGAGCCAACGGCACGCCGTTGGCGAGTAGACCCGATATATAATGCTCTGACGATTAGCCGTCAACGAATTGCAGATTGGTGCGGGGTCCTGGCTCCATTTCTGCTTACAACCCAATTGCTGTACGGTCCCTCGGAGGCAAAACCACTCGAACACCGGACAATCATTCCGAGCTTAGCCTACTATTTGGATCCTCTCGTTGCGTTGGGCGCGCTGAGACCGCTTTATATGTGCACTCATAGCATGCGAACTTGTGCTCGCTACCGCCGTTGGGCTGATTTACATCCTCGGGTTGTCGGCGACAGGAGATTATTTTGACATCGATAGCCGTCCTGATTGGAAATGCGACGTATGAACATGACAACAACCTTGCGTGCTGTACCGAAGACGTAAGGGCCATGACCGCCCTGGTGGAGGCCACTGGACGCTTTGACGGCATTCATGCTCACACGGACATGGACGCAGACGCCATGCGAGATTTGCTGCGCGACACTGTCTCGCCTAATGCCAGACATGACGAAATCTTTTTCTATTTCTCCGGACATGGGGCTCAAATAGGTGGCGAGCTCTACTATTGCGGCACCGCTTTCGACGGAGGGAGGCCCAACGAGACGGGGGTGTCGCATACCGAGGTGTTGAATCTGTTGCGACCTTCCGCTCCCAAGCTGCTCGTCAAGGTTATCGATGCTTGTTATTCTGGTGCTTTGCTATTCAAGAGCGAAAGGCTTTCTTATCCCGTTGGCAAAGAAGGATTCCGCAGTGTTCTGCAGTTTTCCTCCTCGAAGGATGATCAAACTTCTTGGGCTGGCGAAAGTCTGAGTGCTTTCACAAAGGCTTTTTTGGAAGCCTGCGTACGGAGAACGGACGGCGCGGTATACTATACCGATATCGCGAATACGCTTCGCGACGACTTCCTCGAAAATGATGATCAAACGCCATTCTTTATCAACCAAGGTACCGGACGTGAGGCCTTGGTTTCCGATGCGGCTGTATTGGCGAGCTTCAAAGATCGTTTGGCGAAGGATTGGGGCATCTCGACTTCGTTGAGTGAAGATCTTGCGTCGTCAGTGGCAAGCCCACCTTCGGCGGTGCCGACATTTGAGGAACTCTTAGAGAGTGCGGAACAACGGATGACGTCGCCGGAGGGCGCAAACGCGTTTATCGGGCAGATCTTCGACGGGGTGATCGCAAAATTTGATGAAAGCGGGTTCGCTCGCATATTCGAGAAGGAAGTGTCAGAGCACAGTTACTACAGGGAAACGACAGCGGAAGAGTTCATGATCCGCGTCCTAGTGCGAGAGACCCGTCCTGATCGACTTGTGACGGCAGAGATTGAACACGTCAAGCAGAGGACGTCGCCATGGAATATGGGAGCGGCCGCGGCTGCCCTCGCCATGGCGGTGAACCCACAATGGACCGAGGAGTATACTCTCTCATTGAACTGTTCGCTCGAACGTGCACAGCTGATCGTCTCTCTGACGCCGAAGTATCGCTCTCTACAGCGATTGAAACTGATCCTCAGTTGCGCACCGAGTCTAGATCACTGCTACCTATTTGAAACTGTTACACTTCATCCCCGAACGGATTGGGAGCAATTCAGCTCATCTGGAACAGAAGAAGTGCGGCGATGGTACAAAATGGACTGGAACCAATCTGTTGATCATGTTGTCCAGAAGATCTGCGACGGCCTAACGAAGTCGGTCGATGATCACATCACGGCAACAGCCAAGCGCCTCTCCAGCGAGCGGGGTTGATCGGCTTAGCCCTGTCCCACCGGAGCGCGACATCGGAGTCGAGCGATCGGGGTCGAAGTCAGCGCTGCATGTGTCTGCTTTCCGAACTTAGTTCATCCAGTAGCGGTCTGACCGGATCCCGGGCCTCAGCGGTGCTTTAACCCGACCCCAACCCGCCCCGCAGCCACCCCTCGGCCGCCCGGCAATCCTGCCGCCGCGCCTCACCCCGCCTTCGCAAACTTCTCCATCGCCGCTTCGACGGCGCGTTTGGTTTCCTCGCGGATCGGGCGGCTTTCCTCGAGCACGTTGGCGATCTTGAGGAAGTCGAGCACCTTGAATTTCGACACGGGCGGGCGCAGCAGGATATGCGGGCGCCAGCTTTTCACACGCAGCGCCACCACCTGATGCATGAGGATCTGGCTGGCGCCGATGGACAGCTCGATCGCGTTGGGCAGGCGTTCCGACGTCGGCACCGGGGCGCCGATGACATCGACCGCGATCACGATGTCGGATTGCTCGCGCACCAGGTCGAAGGGGACGGGATTGGAAAAGCCGCCATCGATCAGCATCCGGCCGCCATGGCGCACCGGCTTGAAGATGGCGGGAATGGCGGACGAGGCAGCCAGCGCCAGCACCAGATCGCCCTTTTCCATCACAACCGTGTCATGGGCGAAATAGTCGGTCGTGGCCACGCGCAGCGGAATGGCGAGCTCGGCAAAGGTTTTCGGCACGGCTTCGGGCAGGAAGGAGCGCAGGATGCGCTCGACATTGAACTGGCCGATGCGCATGCCGCCGTCGATCATCTCGGAAATGCTGGTCGGGCGCGAGCGCCAGATGCGGCTGAGCACCTCGGCGGTCTGGCCAAGCGTCTCCTCGGCGAAGGCGTGGATGTCGCGCCCGCTCATGCCGGCGGCAACGCCCGCGCCGACGATGGAGCCGATCGAGGTGCCGGAGACGATGGACGGGCGGATGCCCAGCTCGTCCAGCGCCTCGATGACATGGATATGGGCCAGGCCACGCGCGCCGCCGCCGCCAAGCGCAAGCCCGATCCGGGGTGTGGACCCGGCCGGGCTGGCGCCCGCGGGTTCGGTGGTCTTTTCTGCGAGCCTGGCCGGCATGACGTGCCTCGAATGTGCGGACGCGCGCGATGCCGGGCCTGTTCTAGCCGGGCTGGACGCTGCCCTGGCGGGCCGGCCCGATGACCATGATCGCCGGATCGGCGGTCAGGAGCCGGCGTGCCGCCCGGTGGACGTCCTCGCGCGTGACCTCGTTTATCAGGTCCTCGCGGCGCGTGATATAGTCGATGCCCATCTCGTTGCGCTGCAATTCGACCAGCGTGCGCGCCACGGACGACGAGGTGTCGAGATTGTTGATCGGATAGGCGCCGATCAGGTAGCGCTTGGCGTCGGCCAGCTCTTCTTCGGTCGGGCCTTCCTCCACCATGCGCGCGATCTCGGCCTTGATCACCTCCAGCGCTTCCTCGACGCGGTCGGAGCGGGTCGAGGTGGCGATGTTGAGCGAATGGGTGAAATCGTCGGTGCGCAGCCAGGAGCCGATGCCGTAGGTCAGGCCGCGCGCCTCGCGCACCTCGCTGAAGAGGCGCGAGGAAAACGTGCCGCCGCCCAGAACGTGGTTCATCAGGAAGGCGGCGAAGAAATCCTCGTCCTCGCGGGCAACGCCCGGATAGACGAGCTGCAGCGAGGTCTGCGGCAGCGCGAATTCGTAGGCCACTTCCTGGGCAAGCGCCGGCTCAACCGGCTCGATCTCGGTGAGGTCGGCTTGCGCCGGCAGGCCGCCGAAGACGCGGTCGAGCTCGGCGGAAAGCGTGGCAGCGTCGATGGCGCCGACCACCGCGACGCTGAGATGCGAGCGGGCAAAGAGGCGGCGGTGCAACTCGTGCAGATCGTCGGGTTCGATCGAGGCCAGCGTCTCGCTGGTGCCTTCGTCGGGGCGGGCATAGGGATGGTCGCCGTAAAGCGCGCGGGCGAAGGCCTGCCTTCCCTGATGCTGGGGATCGCGCTCGCGCGACTGCAGGCCGGTCAGGATCTGCGCGCGGATGCGGTCGAGCGGGGCCTGGTCGAAGCGCGGCTCGGTGATCGCCATGCGCAACAGGTCGAGCACCTCCTCGCGGTCCTCGGCCAGCATGCGGATCGAGCCGTAGAGCGCGTCGCGGCCGGCGTTGAAACTCATCTCGCCGCCGGCATCGTCCATGCGCTCCTGGAAGGCGGCGGATTCGAGCTCGCCCGCACCCTCGTCGAACAGGCCGGTCATCAGATTGGTGAGGCCATCCTTGCCGTCGGGGTCCTGGGCGCTGCCGCCCGAAAAGGCGAAGCGGATGGTGACGATGGGGACCGTGTAGTCCTCCACCAGCCAGGCGGTGATGCCTTCCTCGGAGGTGACTTCCTGGATCTCGACATCGGCGCGCGCGGCCAGCACCACCGGGAAGGTGACGAAGGCGAGCGCCAGGACGAGAATGGTCAGGGCATGGGACAGGCGGTCGGGCATCGGGCGGGCTTTCATTGCGCGGTCGCTTCTCATGACGGATCCTGTTCGGCGGGAAGGAGATAGCCGGTGACGGCGGGCCCGCCCTGGAGATGGCGGATGGCGGCCTCGCGCACCTGGTCGGGTGTGACCTCGTAGACGCGCTCGGGCCAGGCCAGCACGTCCTCGACGGTGGAACCGGTGGTCAGCGAGACGCCGAACATGCGCGCCATGCCGGACTGGCTGTCGCGCGCGAAGATCGCCTGGCGCACGAAGCGGCGCTTGACGGCGGTAAGCTCGGCTTCGGTGATGCCGTCCTCGACGATGCGCTCGATCTCGGCAAGCAGTGCTGCCTCCATGTCCTCGATCGTCGCCTCTCCGCGCGGGGTGCCGTAGACGACGAAAGGCGTGGCATCGAGCGAGGAGCCGCGATAGTAGGCACCGGCGGAGGCGGCGATGCCCTGCTCCACGATCAGCGACTGGTGCATGCGGCTGCGCACGCCGTCGCCGAGCACGGCGGCGAGAAGGTCGAGCGCCTCGCCCTCGCCCGGTTCGGACATCGAATAGGACGGCACCAGCCAGTACATGCTGATGCTTGGCGTGCCCACGCGCTCGTCGCGCAAAGTCACGGTGCGGGTGGCGCGATGCGGCGGCTCGGCCGGGCGGACGCGCTCGGCGATGTCCTCATTGCGCGGGATCGGGCCGTAGGCCTCCTCGGCCATGACGCGGACCTCGTCCGGGTCGACGTCGCCGGCCACGATCAGCACCGCGTTGTTGGGGCCGTAATGGCGGCGGTAGAACTCCATCGAGCCTTCAAGATCCATCTGCTCGATCTCGTCCATCCAGCCGATGATGGGACGGCCATAGGGATGGTTCATGTAGAGCGTGGCGTTGATGGCCTCGCCGAGCATGGAGCCGGGAACGTTGTCGACGCGCTGCACGCGCTCCTCGATGACCACGTCGCGCTCTGGCAAGACGACATCGTCGGTGAGCACCAGATTGGTCATGCGGTCGGCTTCGAAATGCATCATGGTTGCCAGCCGGTCGGGCGCGACCTGCTGGAAATAGCCGGTATAGTCGTAGGAGGTGAAGGCGTTCTCACGACCGCCTACTTCCGCAATGCGGCGGGAGAACTCGCCATCGGGATAGTTTTCCGTGCCCTTGAACAGCAGGTGCTCGACGAAATGGGCGTAGCCGGAGCGACCGTGCTCCTCGTCCGCGCTGCCGACCTTGTACCAAAGCATGTGGGTGACAACGGGTGCGCGGCGGTCGGGGATAACGACGACCTCCAGCCCGTTGTCGAGCGTGAAGTCGACCACTTCCGGTCGGTCGGTGACTTCGGCGGCGAGAGCGGCCAGCGTTCCCGCCACCGTCAGCGCGACGGCCGTCATCAGGGTTCGGACAAGGCGCGGTGTGTCGACTGCGTTCATGCGATGCTCCCGAATGTCGTCTGGCGAAGAGATAGAGGCGCGGCGGCCCGCCGCAAAGCGTTACAAGATGACATCTACGTCAACTGACAGCAGAGCGTGTCCAAAGTCAGGCACGTTCGAGGAAGCTGGTGGCGGTGTCGCCATAGATCCGCCGGTCGAGAAGCGTGAAACCGTCGACCGTGGCGAGCGGCCGGTCGGCTGCCTCCTCCACCACGCACAGCGCGCCAGGCGCAAGCCAGCCGCCGGCAAGCGCGGCTGCCAGCGCCTTCTCGCCGAGCCCCTTGGCATAGGGCGGATCGGCGAACAGGATGTCGAAGGGGATCATGGTACCCACTTCGCCGAGCCGCGTGGCATCGCGCCGAAAAATCTTGCAGCGACCCTGAAGGCCGAAAGCCTCGACATTGTCGCGGATCAGCCCGCGGCCTTCGACCGATTCCTCGATGAAGAGCGCAAAAGAAGCCCCGCGCGACAGCGCTTCGATGCCGAGTGCGCCGGTTCCGGCGAACAGGTCCAGCACGCGCGCGCCCTCCAGCCTGCCGGCGAAGCGGTGGGAAAGAACGTTGAAGACGGCTTCACGCGTGCGGTCGGTGGTCGGCCGGATCGCGTTGGATCTGGGCGCGGCGAGCGATCTGCCGCGGAATTCGCCACCCACGACGCGCATGGCTATTTGTCCCGACCGCCGGGCTTTCGGGGGTTGGGCCTCGGCTTGCCGGCATAGCGCCTGCCCTCGGTGCGCTTGGCTTCCTCGGCCTTCTTCTTCTCGCCCAACGGCCGGGCGCCTGGCGCCATCCAGACGTGGGTGCCGCGCGTGCGCGAGGCACGGTCGTCGCCCTTGGCGCCGCGCATGGGCTTGTCATCCCCCTTGGCGCCACGCATGGGCTTGTCGCCAGCCGGCCGCGCGCCGCGTTCCTCGGCGCGTTCGCGCTTGCCAGGCCGGGGCGGACGGGTGGTGAGCTTGCCAAGCGCCTTCTCGCGGCCTTCCTCACGCTCACGCTTGCGGTTCACCGGAGCAGAAGCTGCCGGAGCCTCCGCCCTGGCCGGAGCGCCGGCAGTCTGGGACTTGCCCGAGAAAGGATGCAGGATCGGGGCGTCGAAATTGGCGCCGGCCTCCTCGACCAACTTTTCGCCCAGCTGCTCGCGCAGGGTCGCGCCCTTGATCTCCTTCAACTCGCCTTCAGCCAGATCGCCGAGCTGGAACGGGCCGTAGGACACGCGAATGAGCCGCGTGACATCGAGGCCGAGCGCGCCAAGCACGTTCTTGACCTCGCGGTTCTTGCCCTCGCGTAGACCGATGGTGAGCCAGGCATTGGAGCCCTGGACACGGTCGAGACTGGCTTCGATCGCGCCGTAATAGACGCCTTCGACGGCAATGCCCTCCTTGAGCCCTGCAAGTGCCGTCTCGTCGACCTTGCCGTGCACGCGCACGCGGTAGCGACGCAGCCAGCCCGTGGCCGGCAGTTCGAGCTGCCGCGCCAGGCCGCCGTCATTGGTCAGGAGAAGCAGCCCCTCGGTGTTGATGTCGAGGCGCCCGACGGAGATCAGTCGAGGCAGGCCGTTGGGCAGTTCGTCAAAGACCGTCGGCCTGCCCTGGGGGTCGCGGCTCGTGGTCACCGTGCCCTGCTTCTTGTTGTACAGGAACAGCCGCGTACGCTCGATGGCCGGGATCGGCTTGTCGTCGATCTCGATACGGTCTGAAAAGGTAACGTTGATCGCCGGCGTTTCCAGGACCTTGCCGTTGACCTTGACGCGGCCTGCCGCGATCATTTCCTCAGCATCGCGGCGGGAGGCGACGCCCGCACGCGCCAGCCGCTTGGCAATGCGTTCGGCCTCGCCGGCAGTTTCGCTGCTCGCGGGGCGTGATTGTTCGGCACTCCCGGAAAAACCTTTGCCGGCCGGCCGCGTGGGCCGATCGCCTCTGCGCTCCGTCCGGGGGCCGAAATCCTTGCCGCCTGCCCGCCGCGGCCCCTTGGAAAAGCTCCTGTCGCCGCCGGCCGATTCGCCACCCGCCGAACGCGATTGCCCGCCAGGCTTGCCGAAACCTTTGCCGGCAGGGCGTGCAGGGCGATCTCCCGCCCGCTCGGGACGCAGGCCGAAATCCTTGTCCTCAGACCGTCTGGGTCCCTTGGAGAAGGGCTTTCCGCTACCGGTACGCGCGCCCGCCGCCCGATCGTCACCAGGTCGGCCGGCAGGTCTTGCGCCTTTGCCGAAGGGTTTTTTGCCGCGCGGTCCGTCGTTTGGCTTGCGGGGGCCCGGCTTGCGGGGGCCTTTGGGAGGGGTATCGCTCATAGTGGCCTTCGTGATCAGAGCGGGTCGCAACAGCCCAGGTTCGCGCGCGACACGCTTTCACTCGTTGTGTTGTCGCACGCGGTGGTCCCTAAACCGGTTCCCACTTTCGGGCGACATGCTTTAGAGACGGGTAGTAGCAAACGGGTACGGCGCTTGCGAGGGAAATTGCGGCGGTGACTGCTGACGACACGACCGGCTTCATGGACATGGCCTTCGCCGAGGCGGAGGCTGCAGCCGCGCGCGGCGAGGTGCCCGTCGGCGCGGTCATCGTCTCGCAAGGTGCGGTGATTGCGCGCCACGGCAATCGCACACGCGAGCTGTCAGACCCAACCGCGCATGCCGAGATACTGGCGATCCGCGAGGCCTGCGCGACGCTGGGCTCGGAACGCCTGCCCGGTTGCGATCTCTACGTGACGCTGGAGCCCTGCGCGATGTGCGCGGCGGCGATTTCCTTTGCCCGCCTGCGGCGGCTCTATTTCGGTGCGGAAGATGCCAAGGCGGGTGGCGTGGTGCACGGTCCACGATTTTTTGCACAGTCGACCTGCCACCATGCGCCGGACGTCTATTCCGGCATCGGGGAAATCCGGTCTGCCGAACTTCTCAGAGAGTTTTTCAGAAACCGCCGCTAGAAGACGCTGCTAGAGCCACGGCACCCAATCGCGCCAGCCGCTGCTGCTGCCGGCCGCGCGCCGAAGCTGTTGCTCCTTGCGCCACTCGTCCTCGCCGAGTTCATCGGCGGGCGCGTTTGCAGATGGAACCCGATATTCAAGCGGCGGTTCGCTGAGATAGCGGCGCTGTGTGGCGCTGCCGGCGCGCATCGCGGCGCGACGCTGATACTCGGCCCTCTGCTGCTCGGGTGTGAGCTGTGACATATCCACCGCGTCCATCTCGGAAGCGGAGCTGGTACCCGTCATCTGCACCGGAGAGCGATAGAGATTGTTTTCCTGGTTCGCGGTTGCCTCGGCACGAATGCGCGCCAGCCGCGCTTCAGGCGATTCCGGCCAGTTGGCCGACGTCTCGACGGCTGGAGCCTGCGGGGTTGGCAGGACGGCCGTGGTCGGCGGCTGCACCAGATCGGGGCGGGGCTGATAGGCAATCGGCTCGCCGCGTCGGGGCGCCAACGAGATGGCGCCGGAAACATCCTCTAGCAATTGCTCGCTGGCGGGCTTTCCTGTGCCGTAGGTTGGTCCGAGACAGCCCGAAAGCGCCAGGGCAGAGAGGCCTACAAGCCCGCCGGTCAAAAGTGTGCGCTTCATCGAATTCCTGCCGCTCATCACAAAATCCTGCTTCGTATCGTACCCGCAACGAAGGCACGCGCCAAACCTCGCCGCTCAATGGGGCGAGACAAAGGCGCGCTTCCTTGAACGCCTTGTACCGCAGGCCAGTCTCAAGCGCAAACGCGGGCGCGCGGGGAGGTTGCGAACGGTCGGCAGGAGTTGGGATTTTTGACCAGTCGAACGGCGGTGGATGATGAACCCGCAGTAGCCAGCACAATCGGCTGTTGATAAGTGCGTTCGGCCATGCCCGCCCGCCAGGAGCACCTTACGTGGACATTCCTCGAATATTCAGCATCTCCGAAAGCGCCCATCGCATCCATAATCCGTTCACGCCGGACAAATTTGCCACGCTGGGGGCAGCGTTGCGGCTTGAACCAGGATCCCGTGTGCTGGATCTGGGTAGCGGATCTGGTGAGATGCTGTGTACATGGGCGCTGGACTACGGGATTGCCGGCCTGGGTATCGACAAAAGTCCGCTGTTCACCGAACAGGCCAGGCTGCGCGCCGAAGAACTCGGGGTTGCCGACCGGCTCGAGTTCATCCACGACGATGCCGCCGGCTATGTAGCCCATGAAAAGGTCGATATTGCCGCCTGCGTCGGAGCGACTTGGATCGGCGGCGGCGTGGCAGGTACGGTCGAGCTTCTGAGGAAGAGCCTGCGTCCAAATGGAATCATTCTCATCGGCGAACCTTACTGGCGGCAATCTCCGCCGACAGAAGAAATCGCCAAGGGATGCGGCGCAGCGTCCATATCCGACTTTCTCCCGCTTCTCGAACTCATGACATCATTTGGCGACCTGAATTGCGACGTCGTGGAAATGGTTCTGGCAAACCAGGATGGCTGGGACAGGTACGAGGCGGCCAAGTGGCTGACTATGCGCCGCTGGCTCGATGCCAATCCCGACGACGAGTTCGCACCGGAGGTTCGTGCCAGACTTATTTCGGAACCCAGGCGCCACGTGGAATACACGCGCGAATATCTGGGCTGGGGCGTGTTTGCGCTGATGACGCGGTAACGACGAGTTGAGCCGGGCAATCCCGGCCGGCTTTACAGCCGGCCGAGCGCCTTCAGTTCCCTGAGCGCCTCGGCGTCACGCGCCGAGACATCCGGGAATTCCGGGTCGGTGCCGACATCGTCGGTATAGCGCCAGGAGCGGGCGCATTTCGTACCCGAGGCCCGCGCGAAGACGACACCGACGCCCTTGACCTCGTCGAGCGTGAAGGCACCGTCGGGGGCGGGGGTATCGAGCACGGTCAGCCCGCTGGTGATGCAGATCTCGGCCATGTCGCGGTCTGCGATGGCCGCGCGCAGATCGGCATCGGTGATGTGGACGATCGGAGAAGCCTCCAGCGAGGAGCCGATGGTCTTTTGCGCGCGTTCGATCTCCAGCGCGCCGGTGACGACGCGGCGCACCTGGCGCACCTTGCGCCATTTGGCGGCGAGCGCCTCGTCGCGCCATTCGGCCGGGGTCTCGCGGAACTGCTCCAGATGCACGGACGATGCATCCGGGTAGCGCTCCAGCCACGCTTCTTCCGTGGTGAAGGGCATCATTGGGGCAAGCCACGTGACCAGCCTATCGAAAAGATGGCGCACCACGACGATGGCTGCCTTGCGGCGGGTGCTCGATGGCGCGTCGCAGTAGAGCGTGTCTTTGCGGATGTCGAAATAGAAGGCCGACAACTCGACCACCATGAAGTCGAGCAGGGTGCGGGCGATACGCTTGAAGTCGAAATTGTCGTAGCCCTTGCGCACGATCTCGTCGAGTTCGGCCAGCCGGTGCAGCATCAGGCGCTCAAGCTCCGGCATGTCGGCAAACGCGACTTCCTCGCCCTCGTCATGGGCGAGCGTGCCGAGCATCCAGCGCGTGGTGTTGCGGAGCTTGCGGTAGGCGTCGACATTGGTCTGGATGACGTTCTTGCCGAGCCGCTGGTCTTCCCAATAGTCGGTGGTCATGACCCAGAGCCGCAGAATGTCGGCGCCCGACTGCTTCATCACGTCCTGCGGGAAGACCTGGTTGCCGAGCGACTTCGACATCTTGCGGCCGTCCTCGGCCATGGTGAAGCCGTGGGTGATGACCGTGTCGTAGGGCGCGCGGCCGCGCGTGCCGCAGGATTCCAGCAGCGAGGAATGGAACCAGCCGCGATGCTGGTCGGAGCCTTCCAGATAGACATCGGCCGGCCATTTGAGGTCGGGCCGGTCTTCCAGCGTGAAGGCATGGGTGGAGCCCGAATCGAACCACACGTCGAGAATGTCGGTGACCTGGTGCCATTTGGCATGGTCGTGGTCGTTGCCGAGGAACCGCTCCTTGGCGCCTTCGGCAAACCAGGCATCCGCACCTTCAGCCTCGAAGGCCTCGAGGATGCGGGCGTTGACGGCCTGGTCCTTCAGCACCTCGCCCTGATCGTTCGCGAAGACGCAGATCGGCACGCCCCAGGCGCGCTGGCGCGACAGCACCCAGTCGGGACGGTCCTCGATCATGGCGCGCAGGCGTGCCTGCCCGGCCGCCGGCACGAAACGCGTGGCGTCGATGGCGGCCAGCGCGCGGGTGCGCAGCGTTGATGCGTCGCCGAGATCCTTGTCCATGTGGACGAACCATTGCGGCGTGTTGCGGAAGATGACCGGCTTCTTGGAGCGCCAGGAATGCGGATAGGTGTGCTTGAGCCGCCCGCGCGCAAACAGCATGTTCTTCGCGATCAGCGCCTCGATGACGGCCTTGTTGGCGTCGCCCTTCTTGCCGTTGTCGTCGATGACGCGGGCAGGCCCGCCCTCGCGGTCCGGCCCGAACCCCGGCGCGTCGGCGGTGAAGTAACCGGCATCGTCGACGGTAAAGGGGATGCGCGTGTCGATGCCGCGCGCGGCCAGATCCTTGGCCCCATCCATCCAGGCGTCAAAGTCCTCGCGGCCGTGACCGGGCGCGGTGTGCACGAAGCCGGTACCGGCATCGTCGGTGACGTGGTCGCCGGCGAGCAGGGGGACGTCGAACTCATAGCCGCCGGCAAGGCCGCGCAGCGGGTGGGCGCAGGTGATGGCAGCGAGTTCGTCGGCCGAGATGTCCCGCAGTTTTTTGTATTCGAGCTTCGCCTTGGCGAAGGACTCTTCGGCCAGCGCGTCGGCGAAGATCAGTTTTTCGCCGGGCCGTGGGCCGAAATCGTTCTCGGCGGCGGTCACCTCATAGAGGCCATAGGAAACGCGCGGCGAGTAGGCGATCGCGCGGTTGCCGGGGATGGTCCATGGGGTTGTCGTCCAGATGACGACGGAGGCGTCGCCGAGATCCTCGGATGGCGTGATCTGTGTCGGAAACTTCACCCAGATCGTGTCGCTCTCATAGTCCTGATACTCGACCTCGGCCTCGGCCAGTGCGGTGCGCTCGACGACGCTCCACATCACCGGCTTGGAGCCGCGATAGAGCTGGTCGCTCATGGCGAATTTCAGCAGTTCGCCTGCGATGCGTGCCTCGGCGTGGAAATTCATCGTCGTGTAGGGCTTTTCGAAATCGCCAACGATCCCGAGCCGCTTGAATTCCTCCGTCTGCACCTCGATCCAGTGCTGGGCGAAGTCGCGGCATTCCTTGCGGAACTCGTTGACCGGCACCTGGTCCTTGTCGAGGCCCTTGGCGCGGTACTGTTCCTCGATCTTCCATTCGATCGGCAGGCCGTGGCAGTCCCAGCCGGGCACGTAGTTGGAATCGTAGCCGCGCATCTGGAAGGAGCGGGTGATGACGTCTTTCAGGACCTTGTTGAGCGCGTGGCCGATATGGATGTTGCCATTGGCATAGGGCGGGCCGTCATGGAGGACGAACTTCTCGCGGCCGGCGGCATCCTCGCGCAGGCGGCGGTAGAGGCCCATTTCCTCCCAGCGCGCGACGATCTTCGGCTCCTTGTCGGGGAGGCCGGCGCGCATGGGAAATTCGGTCTGCGGCAGATAAAGCGTCTTGGAATAGTCGAGCTTGTCGGCTGTATCGGTCATGGGTGCGGCCGTGTCCTGGCCCTGTCGGGCGATTGCTTGAAAAACGGAGGCGCGAGGCGCCACGAGGTCCCGGACCCTCCGGATCTACCGGAAGGCCGGGCCCATAATTCGCAGGGAAGCCGACATTTGCGGGCAATGCGTTGACATGGGCCGCGCTTTTAGCGGAGCCGCCACCGATAATAAAGGGGCGATGCGCCGATCAGGGCAGAGAGAAATCGAAGCGATAGGTCGCCGAGGTGCCGACCGTGAACTGATCACGCGAGCCACGCTGGCGCACCAGCGAGGATTGCGCCGCCGGTCCCACCAGCCTGGAGTATTCGGCGAACACGCTGGTTTCGATCGTGTCGGTGGCCTGCCAGGTGATCGCGCCGCCGGCACCGAAGGACCTGAAGCCGCTGCTGGGGCTGTAGGTATTCAGTCCCGAGGCAGCCGATTGCGCGGCATTCACGCCGTAATAGGCATCGAAATAACCCTTGGACGCCCAGGAGGCGCGCGGGCCGCCGGAGATGCGGATCGTGTCGCTGAAATCAAGGAAGGCATCGGCGGCGAAATCGGCCACCACGCCGTCATGCGAGCGAATGCCGCGGCGGAGCTCGCCGCGCAGGCGGACGAAATCGGTGGGGTAGACATCGACGAAGCCACCCAGTTCGCCGCCGAAGCGCACCGGTGCAAGGCCCCTGAGGTCGTTATGGGTGCTGGCATCCCGGCCCCAGATGAACTTGCCGGCGACACCGGCGCGGAAGACGCCATTGTCGAGGATGCCGACGGAGATGTTGTCGTTGCGCGACGTGAAGCGCGCGGCATTGCCGTGGCGGCCGAACGAGATCATCGGCTGGAAAGCAAACTGGTTGCGCGCGGCACCCTCGAAGCGCGGTGCATGGAGCACGGCGCCACCCACCTTCAGATACCAGTCGCCCGAAAACCATCCCTGGGACCGGCTGGGCTCCTGATACCCATACTGGGGCTGGTCGAAGGCATGTGCGGACGAGGCGGCCAAAGCCGCGATTGTGATCACCGCGGCGGCAAAGGAATTACGCGAAACGGACAAAACTTCCCCCAAAGCTGCTGTCAAAGAACCCGTGCAGGTTATCGATTTAAGCACATGTAATCTAAAGTTTGAATGAATTACGTACCCTGGGGCAGCTGGATCAGCGGTCTGGGGAAAAGGCGAGTGCCTGGTCGAGTTCGGATAGCGCGCGCACGCCAGACAGCACAGCTCGGGCTTCCTCCTCGTCGCGCTTCATCTGCTCGATCAGCGGGTCGAGTCCTTCGAATTTCTCTTCGCCTCGCAGAGAGGCGAAGAAAGACACATCGCAGGTCTCGCCGTAGAGATCGCCTTCGAAGTCGAACAGATAAGTCTCCAGCAGTGGCGCACCTTCTTCGGTAACGGTCGGGCGGCGACCGAAGCTTGCAACACCATCGTGTAGCGACCCATCCGGTCGGCGGAACCTGACGGCGTAGATTCCATGGGCGAGTGCGGTGTCTTCCGGCAACGCCATGTTGGCGGTCGGGTAGCCGAGCGTGCGGCCGAGCTTCTGACCACCAATCACTTCGGCCTCGATCGTGTACCGATATCCAAGTTGCCCTGCAGCTTGCGTTACATCGCCTTGCGCGAGCAACTTGCGTATGCGGCTGGACGAGACAACTTCCGCGCCCTCGTCGCGGAAGGCGTCCACCAAGGCCACGTCGAAACCGCGCTGCTTTCCGGCCTGCATGAGGAAGGCCGGACCGCCCTGTCGATCGCGTCCGAAATGGAAATCGAACCCGGTAACCGCATGGGAAATGCCGAGTTGGCCGACCAGCACCCGGTCGACAAATTCCTGCGCCGTATGGCCGGCGAATTCGCGGGTGAAGGCTTGTTCGACGATGGCATCAAAGCCGAGCATCGAGATTATCCGCGCTTTCATGGGCGCGGGCGTCAAGCGGAACAGGGTGATGTCCGGCTGAAACAGCGAACGCGGGTGCGGCTCGAATGTCAGAACAATGACCGGCCGTCCATCGGTGGCGGCATCAGCCAGCGCCCGCGCCAGCACGGCCTGATGACCGCGATGCACGCCATCGAAATTGCCGATCGCTGCCACGCCGCCGCGCAACGACTGAGGAAGCGCGCCGGCATCGCCGATACGCAGGAAATCCCCTGACGCCGCTAATCCTGGTGTCACTTCAGCCTCGGAATAGAAGCCACCGGCGAATAGCCGTGCGAGCCTAGGAAGGCTTCAAGCTTCGCGGTGTCAGGCCCGTTGTCGCCTGCATATTCATGAGCATGGATGCCTGCCGTGACATAGAGCAGGTCGAAGCCATTGTCGGCCGCGCCCTTGACGTCCGTCATCACGCCGTCGCCGATGGCCAGTATCTCGCTCGCCGCGACATCGCGACCGACGATCTCTCTGGCGGCCGCAAGCGCTGCCTCGTAGATCGGGCGGTGCGGCTTGCCGGCGATAAGCGTGCGACCGCCAAGCTGGGCATAGTCGCGCGCCAAGGCGCCCGCGCACCAGATAAGCCTGTCTCCACGCTCCACGACGATATCCGGGTTGGCGCAGATGAAGGGGAGATTGCGTCCGCGCAGGGTGGCCAGCAACTCCTTGTAGTCTTCCGGCGTCTCGGTCTCGTCGTCAAACGGCCCGGTGCACACGATGGCGCCTGCCTCGGGATAATCGACCAGTTCGACGTCGAGCCCGTCATAGATGATGGTATCGCGATCCGGCCCCAGATGGAAAACGCGCCGTGGACCTTCCTCGATCAGCCGGCGGGTGACGTCGCCCGAGGTGATGACGCGATCCCAGGCGCTTTCGTCCACGCCAAGGGACAGCAATTGCGCGATGACGGACGGGTGAGGCCGTGGCGCGTTGGTAATCAGGATAACCGTTCGTCCCTGCTCGCGCATGCGCGAAAGCGTCGCCACGGCATCCGGGAAGGCAGTCACACCATTGTGGAGCACGCCCCAGACATCGCTCAGAATGACCGAATACCCGTCTGCGATCTGGTCCAGTGTATCGATCATTCGGGCCATAGGCAGGGAGCTTTCGGTTGGGATGGGTGTCAAAAAGGGAGGCGCTCGCAATTAACCGAAGGTATTCGCCCTGTCACCAGCTTTTGCTTACGGTCTCGTTACGTCTGTGTGGTTTTGTATAGGCCGGACTTCAGTTTTTGCCGAGCAAAGGGGACGGCGGGGACACCATTGCGAATGCGACTTCGCCTGGCGTTCTTCCGATTTGATCAATGCTTCCAGACATGGTGCGCATACAGGGCGTTCCGTTGGAGACGGTCCTTCTGGTCGGGCTGGCGGTCCTGTCGATCCTGCTGTTGTTTCATGCGCGATGGTCAGGGCTTCGCATTGCCGCACTGCGTCGGGAAAATCGTGAACTGGTCCAGACGGTAACGACGGTCCTGCGACAGCGACCCCCGGAAACGTCCCAGCCAAAGGTCGCGTTCTCGGACAAGGACGAACCGGCACCGCGCGAGATCGGATCCCATGAGGTTCCGCCGTCGCCGTCCTCGGCGAATTCCCAGGATGACAGTTCCGCCTGCAACGCACTGCTTGCCCTTGCCGACCCAGATGAAAAGCCTTCACAGACGCTGGCAGACGCGGCGACTTCGGACAGGAACGTTCTTCAGGCGATCGCGGCCGCGATGCGCGACGATCGGCTGGACATCAGCCTTCAGCCGATCGTGTCGATTGCCGAAGGGCGCACGGTCGCGTTCGATGCCTTTGCATCGGTTGACCTGCCAGGTCAGGGACAAGAACATGTGCGCCGTATCGCGCCTGGCGATGCTGTCGATCTCGTCGAATTCGACGTCGCCATGTTTCTCGCCAGCGTCCAGACCGCCCGGCAGCGCCTGGGCATGGCAAGCGAGCAAACGAAGCTGCATGTAGGCGTCTCGGAAGCCTTGCTGCTTGAACCGGACGCGCTGGAAGAAATCTGCAAGATCCTGAGGGTCCATCCCGCCATTGCCCGTTCGATCGTGATTTCGCTGCCATGGTCCGCCAGGTATCGGTCCGATCTACTGCCATCGGTTCGCAGGCTTTTCGATACCGGTCTGGTGCTGGCACTGGAGCATGGCGCGGAAGACGCCGTTGCGGCCGTGGATCTGCCACCGATAGGCTTTCTCAAGGTCGATGCGGCCGCGTTGACGGCGATAGCAGAGGCCAGTCACCAGCCAATGACAGGCGGCCTGGCGGATTTCTGGGCGCACAGGCGTGGCTGCGTGATTGTCTCCGGTGTGGAGAGCGAAGCTCAGGCGGGCCAACTGGTTGACCTTGGCATCGACTGGATGACCGGCAGCCTGTTCGCCGAACCGCGACGATTGTTGCGGGAAGCCGGCGGGGATTACTCTGGGTTGTGAGCATATATGGCGATGCGCCAAGAATTGGCTAAGCATCGGTTACGAATTAACCATAGATTCGCACTAGCTGTAGGAAAGAAACTTAACCCGCCGCTGCGATGATCGCCGCTCAATCGATGATTCCATCCGAAGGGTCGATCATGCTCGGAGTTCGTTTCGTTCGCTTCCTCAAGGACCGCGGTGGCAACTATGCCATGATGACCGCGGCCCTGATGGTCCCGCTGTTGGGAGCGCTGGCGCTTGGTGTCGATTACACGGAGATGTCACGGCAGCGCCAGGCCACGCTGCACGCGCTTGACGCGGCGGGTATCGCCACCGCCCGGCGTATCCTGGAGGGCGCGAGCGATGCCGAAGCCAAGGCCTATGCCCAACAGTTCTTCGCCGCGAATCTGGGGCGGATGGATGCAAGCAAGGTACAGCTTCACGTGCAATTGCCGGCGCAGAACGGCGGCGGCGAAACCCTGAAGCTGAGCGCGGACCTTAACTACGAGCCCTTCTTCCTGCCCGCCTTCGTGCTGGGGAAGGGATCGGCCAATGCCAGCCTGGAGTTCAGCACGAGTTCGGAAATCCGGCTCAAGAACACGCTGGAAATCGCTCTGGTCCTGGATAATTCGGGGTCGATGGACGTCAACGGCACCGGGTCGGGCCGCAAGCGCATGGACCTGTTGAAGGAGGCAGCGACCGAACTCGTCGAGACCATTGCCCGCCAGGCCCAGCAGATGAAGCAGGTCGACGCGCCGGTTCGGTTCTCGGTGGTGCCCTTTGCAGGGACGGTCAATGTCGGCCCGCAGCACGCCAACGCCGCCTGGATGGACACGCAGGGCCGCTCGCCCATTCACCACGAGAATTTCGACTGGTCGACAATGGGTGCCCAGGACGCAAACCGGCGGATTGAACTGGTCGACGGCATCTACCGCAAGATCGGAAGCGGCTGGGGCAACGAGCAGAACGAGATCGTTACGCGGTTCTCGCTCTACGGCGAACTGCGCAGGATCACGGGCGAGACCCAGCGCTGTGTGAATTTCCGCAACAACGGACGCTGCCGTTCGAACGGGTGGGTCACCGATATCGAGACCGCGCCGGCAGCTTCCTGGCAGGGATGCGTGGAGACGCGTCCAGGCAGTCTCGCCTATGACGTGACACCGGCCAATGGTGCGAACGCGTCCTCCCTGTTCGTCCCGATGTTCGCGCTGGACGAAACCGACCTTCTGGATGGCTGGTCCCGACGGGCGATGGGCAACTGGTGGGCGGACATGCTGGGCGGAAGCAACAACAGTGCCGCGCGCCAGCGTTACATGCCGAAATATTTCGAGCCGGCAGAACTCGGCACCGCTTACATGGGGCTCGATGAGGGGCCGAACCTGATGTGCACGACCACCCCGATCACGCCGCTGACCGATGTCTCGACCACGGCGGGTCTGAACACGGTCAAGCAGGCCATTGCCGACATGCGTGCGCTCGGCGCGACCGACATCCCCGAGGGTACAGCCTGGGGCTGGCGCACGATCACCAGCACCGCGCCCTTCACCCAGGCGCGGCCAGAGACGGAGCGTGGCAACGACAAGGTGCTGATCGTCCTGACCGACGGCTTCAACACCTATTATACGCCCAATTCGCTGGGCTATAACGACCTGGCCAACAACCGCTCGATCTATTCGAACAAGGGCTACACGGGCGTCAACGCGCCCGGCGCCAACCGCACGCGCCTCTATCAGAACACCTCGGTCAACAGCAGCACGCATTCCAACGCCAACTTCACCTCGGCCATGAACCAGCATCTCGACAAGGTCTGTGCGGACGCAAAGGCAGCCGGCGTGATCGTGATGACGGTGGCCCTCGACCTGAGCTCGAGCGTGGCCAATGAGCGCGACGCGATCGACGCGATGCGGCGCTGTGCATCGGACTCGCGCTATCGCAGCGATCCCTCCGATCCCAGCAAGCCCGCCAAGCTGTTCTGGAACGCCAATGGCAGCAACCTGGCCGACAAGTTCCGCGAGATCGCCGACGAGCTGTCCAACCTGCGTATCGTGGGCTAGGGAAAGCCGACCAACTTTGCATCGACCGCCGCGGTCCGCCCGCGGCGGTCGATGCGTATTGCGCCGGTCCGCCGCGTTCATCATATGAAGCATGAAGCGCGCCCCAGCCGCCGGCAACTTCTTGACAGCACCGCGGCCAGTCACTATCTCGACCTCGCGTTAGCACTCCTCCAAGGTGAGTGCTAACCAAGTGGGTCCGGCCTGGTCCGGACGGAGGACTTCTTACTTTCATCCGTTTCAGGGATTGCAGACATGGCAAAGACGAAGTTTCGCCCGCTCCATGACCGCGTGGTCGTGCGCCGGGTCGAGTCCGAGGAAAAGACCGCGGGCGGCATCATCATTCCAGACACCGCCAAGGAAAAGCCCCAGGAGGGCGAGGTCGTGGCCGTGGGCCCCGGCGCGCGTGACGATGCCGGCAAGCTGGTTCCGCTGGACGTCAAGGCAGGCGATCGCGTGCTGTTCGGCAAGTGGTCCGGCACCGAGGTCAAGGTGAACGGCGAAGAACTCCTCATCATGAAGGAGTCCGACATCATGGGCATCGTCGGCTGAGGCCAGCGAAACCCTCATCGAACTCAACGTAGCGGCTCCGTCTCGGAGCCCGGGAGCAGGAACAAATGGCTGCTAAAGAAGTAAAATTTTCCCGTGACGCCCGCGAGCGCATGCTCCGCGGCGTCAACATCCTGGCCGACGCGGTCAAGGTCACGCTCGGCCCCAAGGGCCGTAACGTCGTGCTGGACAAGTCCTTCGGCGCACCGCGCATCACCAAGGACGGCGTCACCGTCGCCAAGGAGATCGAGCTCGAGGACAAGTTCGAGAACATGGGCGCCCAGATGGTGCGCGAAGTGGCCTCGAAGACCAACGACATCGCCGGTGACGGCACCACGACCGCCACGGTTCTGGCCCAGGCCATCGTTCAGGAAGGCCACAAGGCCGTTGCCGCCGGCATGAACCCGATGGACCTGAAGCGCGGCATCGATCTGGCCGTCACAGAGGTCGTCACGCACCTCTCCAAGGCTGCCAAGAAGATCAAGACCTCCGAGGAAGTCGCCCAGGTCGGCACCATCTCCGCCAATGGCGAGTCCGAGATCGGCCAGATGATCGCCGAGGCGATGCAGAAGGTCGGCAACGAGGGTGTCATCACCGTCGAGGAAGCCAAGACCGCCGAGACCGAGCTCGAGGTCGTCGAAGGCATGCAGTTCGACCGCGGCTACCTGTCGCCCTACTTCGTGACCAACCCCGACAAGATGGTTGCCGAACTCGACGACGCCTACATCCTTCTCCATGAGAAGAAGCTCTCGAACCTGCAGGCCCTTCTGCCGGTGCTCGAGGCCGTCGTTCAGTCGTCCAAGCCGCTCCTCATCATCGCCGAGGACGTCGAGGGCGAGGCTCTGGCCACGCTCGTCGTCAATAAGCTGCGTGGCGGCCTGAAGATCGCTGCCGTCAAGGCTCCGGGCTTCGGCGATCGCCGCAAGGCCATGCTCGAGGACATCGCGATCCTGACCGGCGGTCAGGTCATCTCCGAGGATCTCGGCATCAAGCTCGAGAACGTTTCGCTGAACATGCTCGGCCGCGCCAAGAAGGTCTCCATCACCAAGGAGAACACGACGATCGTCGATGGCGCCGGCAAGAAGGGCGAGATTCAGGGCCGCGTTGCCCAGATCAAGGCGCAGATCGAGGAAACCTCCTCGGACTACGACAAGGAGAAGCTGCAGGAGCGTCTGGCCAAGCTCGCTGGTGGCGTTGCCGTCATCCGCGTCGGCGGCTCGACCGAAGTCGAGGTCAAGGAGCGCAAGGACCGCGTCGACGACGCGCTCAACGCGACCCGCGCTGCTGTTGAAGAGGGCATCGTGCCCGGCGGCGGCACCGCGCTGCTGCGCGCTTCGGCGGCGGTCAAGGTTACTGGCGCCAATGCCGACCAGGACGCCGGCATCAACATCATCCGTCGCGCGCTGCAGGCTCCGGCCCGCCAGATCGCGTCGAATGCCGGTGCCGAGGCCTCCATCGTGGCTGGCAAGATCCTCGACAACAAGGGTGCCACCTTCGGCTACAACGCCCAGACCGGCGAGTATGGCGACATGATCGCCATGGGTATCGTCGACCCGGTCAAGGTCGTGCGTACGGCTCTCCAGGACGCCGCTTCGGTTGCCGGCCTGCTGGTCACCACCGAGGCGATGATCGCCGAGGCGCCGAAGAAGGAATCCGCTGCTCCCGCCATGCCCGGCGGCATGGGCGGGATGGGCGGCATGGACTTCTAAGAAGTCCGTAAAGCTCGCCCATCATCCTAGTTGCTCAAGCCCGTCAAGCGGGCTTGAGTGGCGGCATGGACTTCTAAAGGGTCCGCAAGGCTCTCCTTTCATCCCAGTTGCTCAAGCCCCGGTTGTCGGGGCTTGAGCCGAGCCAACCACAGATACAGCCCCGCCTCTGGTGGGGCTGTTTTTGTTGGAGGCCTGTTTCGGTCATGCGGCAACGCCGCTTCTATCAGGCCTGCGCCCAGCATCTGATGCGACCTCAAGAAACAACCAATACCGACAGGGCGCGGCCTGTATTCGGTCAATCAACCGCCAGAGCGACTGCTTCATCGTCTCAAGTCCTACGTTGCGTAAGTAGCGTCGGGAAGCATTGCGGTATCTGGAAATTCATCAAAGCCAGCAAAAAGTTGCGGCATCAGCAGCGAGATCGGGTTGCGCTGCGGTGACAGTCTGCGGTTGTATATCCCATTTGGGGGATACCTGCGATGACGTGCAGTCACTAGCATGTAAAAACTCTGGGGAGAGGCCACGGGACTGAAGTTGCATTCGTGACCGACTGTGCAGGCGGCACGGTCAGGCGCGATGGTGGGGGCAATGAATTTGTGTGGGGGCTATGAACCGGCAAGGTCGAAGAGCGACGCCTATGCGCGCTTTCTTTCCGCTCTGGACCAGACGGCCGTGGACAAAAACGCATGGCGGGATGCCTGCGATAGCCTGGCCGAGCTTTTCGACGCGCGGGGAGCGGCGCTCATCGCCGAGGACATCGCGCGGCACGATCTGACAACGCCACATTCGGCGAGCCTGACAGAAGCCTTCGAGCATGCGCTGAAGACCGGCTGGAACAAGAACGACCTGCGCCACAAGGCCTGGAAATCGCATTTGCGGCACGGATTCCTGCGCGATCAGGATCTGATCTCGCTCGACGCCATGCGCCGGCACCCGTTCTATGCCGAGTTCCGCAAGTTCGATCTCATGTGGTGCGGGACACTGCTGTTCGACATCGATGGCGACATATGGGGCACGACCGTTCATGCCGGTCAGGAGCGGGGCGCCTTCACCGATGCCGACCGCGAGGCGCTCCTGAAGCTGCGTGAGCCGCTGTTGATGGCTGTCAAGCGCGCCTCGCTGCTGGGCCAGGGCAGGATCCAGTCGTTCCAGGATCTTCTTGCCGCGAGCAGGCGGGGCGTGGCCATTCTCGACTGGACTGGCAAGATCATGGCGGCGACCAGCTGCGGCGAGGCGCTGCTCAAGGCAGGAAACCTGGCCCGGCGCGGCCGGCTCGATCATGACGACCCGACCCTGTCGCAGCGCATACGCGACCTCGTCGATTTTGCGGTTGCGCCCGACAAGGCACTGGTCGGCGGTGTGCCTGCGCCCGTCCTTGTGCCGACCAGCCACGGCACCGTCATCTCGCTCGACGCGATTCCCTTCCCCCGTGATTTCCAGTCTCTGGTGCGCAATGCTGCAGGCATGCTCACTCTTCATGTAGTCGATGCGCCCGACAGACCTCTGAAGAACATGCTCATCGAGGTATTCGGGCTGACAGAACGGGAAGCGGAGGTGACGACTCATCTCGTCGACGGGCACTCGCTGGCCGAGATTGCGGCCAAGATGAACATATCGATCGGCACGGTGCGGCAGCATCTCAAGTCTGTTTTTGCCAAGACCGGTACACGGCGCCAGTCTGAACTGGTCTTGCGGGTAACCCGGTCTCCAAGGCCGGCAATTCCAGGTGCCGGCTAATACAGTCCAATACAGATTAACCCTGATTCGTCGGCCAGTTGCGCAGTTATCCCGTTTGGGGGATGTGCGACGAAAATGGTTATGCAATCGTTAACACTGCCAATTGGGGAAGACGCCAGGGGCGGCGCATCGGCAGTCTTCGTACATCACTGATATATTTGCTGTGCAGATTAATCATCTGCACAGTTAAACGCGTCCGTATCGCAAGTATAACGTAATATATATTAACCTTTTCTTGATATTAACTCTTCACTAACCAAGCAAATTATGTTGAGACTGCGCCCAGCCTCCCAAACCAGGCTGGAGCCGGGGAGGGTCTCAAGGGCTCCGCCGCTTCAGTCCGACAGGGACGCGAAGAAAATGGAGAGAGTAATGTTGAAGAAGATTACAGTGGGCGTTTCCGCTCTTGCCATGACGGCCCTCGCCGGTTCGGCGATGGCGCAGCAGCTGAACAACCAGCAGTATCAGGTCAACGTCAACATCCAGGTGGCTGAAGAAGTCTCGATGTGGGCTGGCCATCAGAATGTGAACCTGGTGATGCAGGGCAACGATGGCAACAACAGCGCCACGTTCGAATCGAGCCTGAGCCACATCAACAACGTGTCCGGCGACATTTCCGCGACCGTCACCGGCACGCTGCCGGCCCCGATCGTTCCGGGCGGCGGCATCAACTTCTTCATCTTCGACCAGCAGGACGCCGCAGGCGCTGTGAGCGCAATCACCGCCAACGCCTACAACCCGGCCGGCGCGCTTGTCTGGAACCTGGGCAATCTCGGCACCAGCCAGGATCTCGCCACCGTGCCGGTGAGCACCAGCATTTCCAACCGGCAGATCACCTATGCCTCGGCCAGCCCGGGCGAACTGCCTCTGCCCAACAACTACGACCTGACCGTCGTCTGGACGATCGCGCCCACGCCCTGAGCGTGTCGCCAACAGTTCGGGAGGGAGGTCGCCTCCCTCCCGGACATCCGACCGATTTTCGGGTCTGAAACCGTCGCAGAGCTTTTCAATGCGCATGCTCGAACTGACACGTCTGGCTGTTCTCGGAGCGTTGGTCGTTTTCGTGACGACTGCTTCGGCCGTTGCCCAGGGCTTCATGGTGAAGCCGATGCGCCTCGAAGTGTCGGCGCAGGCGGGCCGTGCCATCGAAGTGCCGCTCGAGATTCGCAACACGGCCGGCGGCGAGGCAGGCGCGATCGAGCTTCGCCTGGTCGAACTGACGCAGGCATCCAATGGCAACTGGCGCCATATCGAGCCGGATTCCGGGGAAGATACCTCCTCGCTCTCGTCGAGTCTCGGATGGACCAGCCTGAGCTCCAGCCGCGTCAACATCGCGCCGCTGGAACCGGCCGAGATCATGGTGCGCTTCCAGATACCGGCCAATGCGCGTGGCTTCTATTTTGCCGGCATAATCGCCGAGACGCCCGTTCCCGAGAATGCCGAGGGCATGACGGTTCGCGTCCGCTTCCTCATCCCGGTGATCATCGAAATTCAGGGACGACCGGTCCGGCAACGAATCGAGCCGGAAGAAATGGTCATGACCTTCAATCCGGACGATGCCCGTCCGACGACGCTGGCCCATGTCAGGGTGAAGAATAACGGGCAGACCTTCTCCCGCATTCGCGCCCAGCTGAGGATCGAGCGCGACGGTGGCGATCGCTGGCGGCCCGTGACACGGCTCGATTTCCATGAGCGCTCCATCATTCCAGGCGTCGCACTGGAACTCGGCGGCGACCTCCAGCGCCGTCTGCCATCGGGCACCTATCGCCTGCGCAGCGAGGTCTATGTGGATGGACGCCGCCTGACGCCGATCGAGGAAGTGATCGAGTTCGAGGGCGACCCGAACATGCAAAACCTCGCCTACGACACGGCCCTGATGCTCGAGCCCGAAATGGTGAAGCTTGACGTCGTGCCCGGTGCCACGCGCACTTCCAGCCTGCGCATCGTCAACCCCGGCGACTATCCGGTGACCGTCAAGCTGGGTGCCAACACGCCGCGCAGCCTGGTCGGCGTCGAAATGGGCGAGTTGAACGGCATCCAGCTATCCGCCGAGCCCTGGACGGAGATGCGGCCGGCCGAGTTCACGCTGCGGCCCGGCGGTCGCCAGAACGTGCGCATTCTCAGCCGCGTGCCGCGCGAGGGTGTGCAGTTCCCCAACTACTATGCCGACCTGACGGTGCAAGGCACCTATGAGGACGGCCAGAGCGCCGGCCAGTCGCACTCCACGATCCACCTCTTCAATGCGGCACTGCCATCGAGGGTCGACGGCGCGATCGAGCAACTGTCGATCGCGGAGACCGACGAGCCGTCGCAGTTCGTGGTGCAGATGCGCATGGCCAATCTTGGCACGATCCATCTCGAGCCGTCTGCCCGTGTCTTCCTGATCAATGCCCAGGGGCGGCAGATCCGCAACTACGCGCTCGACGGCGAAACCGAGCCTCTCCTGCCGCTCGGCAAGCGGACGTTCAGCGGCGAAGTGACCTTCGGCACGCTGGAGCCTGGCTACTATGCCCTGCGTGCACGCGCCACGCTCGACGAGGATCACACGGTCGCCTTCCAGCGCCTGCTCCTTGTCGAACGGAATGGAGACGCGGGCGAAACGGTCACGGTACTGGACGATGAAGCGGTCGAAGGCCTTTCGGAGGAGTTCGAGCTGTCCTTTTCGACTGAAGAGAATCCTGTCGTCACCCTGGACGAGACCGATGTGACCGACCAGTCGCCGGATGGCGACGGGGCCGGGGAGGACCTGGATGTCCAGGGATCGGCACAGGGCATGACTGAGGCACCTGTCAATTCGCAGAGCAACTGACGCTCTGCCGGGATGTGAGGAACGAGACGATGTGTATGAGTTCGATTTTCCGCTCAAAAACAGGTCCGGTCGTGGCGCTCGGCGCACTCGCCTGGCTCGGGGCCATGGTTCCCGCCCAGTCCCAGCAACTGGCCAACAACATCTACCAGACCGACGTGACGATCCAGGTCTTCCCGACCGCGTTTCTCGAATTCCTGGACAATCCGCTGCTCTATCTGGAGATCCCGCCGGCCGGTTCCACGGTTCCCTCCAACGGCGTCCGCTTCCGCGTCTGGGGCAATGCGTCGGCGACCCTGGTGGCCGAACCCGACGACTTCATCGAGATCCCCGGCGAGGGGTGGATGGGCAAAGCGATCCTGGGTGCCGGATCGGTGGGCTACAACCTCGAACTGCGCTTCCCGCGGCTTGGCGTGGTTGGTTCGCCCACGGGCATCGCCGCTCTTCCCAATTTCGCGCCCGGCCCGACGACGCCGCCATTAACTGTCGACCTGATGCTGACGGGCGGTGAGCGCGAAGGCGTCATCCACATGGAGACAAGTCACGAGTACACACCCGATGGCGGTCTGCCGCTGCCGGGACTGTATGAGGGGTCGGTCATTCTGACGTTGACGGCTGACAATATCTAGAAACGAGAATTTCTATTTGGGCATGCATCGGATGCATGGAGAGGAGAGACTTGGTGATTGAAAAGGCGCGGGGAATCGTGCTGCCGATCTTTGCGGCGGCACTGATATGGGCAGGCTCCGCTTCATCCCAAAGCGGGCCCCTGGTCAGTAACGTGTTCTTCGACACCGATCTGCGGCAGGCGCTCGAAGACGTCGCCGCGCAGGCCGGGGTCAACATCGTGGCCGATCCGTCGGTTGGCGGCCTTGTCACGCTGGAGCTGGAGGACGTTCCGGTCGAGCGGGCGCTCGACCTGATGCTGGCGGGTACCGAATACCAGGTTTACCGGGGCGAGAACTACTTCCTCGTCTTTTCGCCGGACGAGACGTCGGGCGCCTTCGTGGATGTGTCCGAAACGCGGGTCTTCGACCTGCGCCATGTGACCGCCGACGCGGCGCGCAGCATGTTGCCCAATCCGCTGCAGCGCTATGTGCGGGTGGACCCCTCAAGCAACGCCGTTGCGATCACCGCGCCTGAGCGCATCATGCGCCGCATCATCGCCGATCTCGGCACGATCGATTCGCCGGCAGAGCAGACGCAGTTCGTGCCGATGGTCCATGTCCGGGCCTCGGCCGCCCGCACCATGCTGCCCGAACACCTGCAGCGATTCGTCCGCGTCGATGAGGAGCGCGAGACGCTGGCTGTCAGCGCGCCCGCCTCCTCGCAGGCCACGATCATCGAGCATCTGAGGCGGCTTGACCGGCCAAGGACAGCCGGCAGCTTCGGCGTGCCGGACGTGCATCCCACGCGGATCGTGAAACTGCAGCACGCCAAGGCGGGCACCACGCTCAATCTCCTGCCCGAGGCTGTCCAGCAATTCGTGCGGGCCGATGAGGCGACCAACACGCTGGCCGTGAGCGCCCCAGACACGCTGGTGCATCGCATTCTGGGCGACATTTCCACCATCGACGTGGCGCGCCAGCATATCATGCTCGATGCACGCGTGGTCGTGCTGGAGCGGGCGGACGTGCTGGATTTCGGTGCCGAATGGCGGCTGCCCACCATTCAGGCGGGCGCGTCGATCGGCTCGGCGCTCACCGGCTTTCCCTGGGAAATGCGCATCGGCTATGCGCCGGACGGGACCTTCACCAACGCGCTGTCGCTTACTCTCAACATGCTGTCGCAGAACAACGAAGCGACCATCATCGCCAGTCCCCAGGTGCTGGCGCAGGACGGCATCGAATCGGAGATCCGTGTCACCACGGAAGAGTATTTCCAGATCACGGCCGACTCCGGGACCTTCATCCGCGCGGAGCTTGAGAAGATCGAAACCGGAACGATCCTGCGCATCACGCCGCAAGTCGGGCCAAGAGGGGAACTCACACTGGATATGAATATCGAAGTCAGCGATGTGGTGTCGCGTGGCGAACGCAACCTGCCGGTGGTGAGCCGCCGCACGGCGCGCAATACGGTCCAGATCCAGAGCGGCGGCACCGCGGCGATTGCCGGACTTGCCGACACGCGTTCGCAGCTGAACCGCGCCGGGTTGCCGGGCTCGCACAGCGTGCCGCTCCTGGGTCGGGCGTTCCGGACCGACACCGTCAACCATCAGGCACGGCAAGTGGCGGTTTTCGTGACCGCGACGCTGGTCAACGAACGGGGCGGAAAGCTGGAAGCAGCGCGGCCGGTAATGCCGCCGCTCAGAACCATCGACGAAAGAAGCTATCGCATGGAACTCGAGGCTGCCCTCGACCGGATGGAGGGACGCCCATGATCCGTCCCTTGCATAAGCACGTGACGTCGCCGATGGCGAAAGCGTTCGTCATCCTCCTCTTCCCGCTCTTCCTTGCGGCCTGCGCGTCGACCGACAGGGGTGTGGCGCTGGCCGAGGAAACGGTGACGCCGATGACGGTGGGCGATTCCGCCGACGTCCCGGCCGAACAACTGGCCAACGCGATGCTGCGGGCAGGCTTCAGCCGCGAGGAAATCCTCAGACACGGTGTCCATGTTCGCAACGCACTTGCGGAATCGGGCGGGGTGCGGGTGCGCAGCGGCAACATGGTGGCGGCCATGATGGCCGTGCACGGAACCAAGCTTTACGTCGTCAGCAGAACGCGCGGCACGTTCATCGTGGATCTGGCAATCGCATGAATATCGGGGGTTCTTGCCGGTGATGGGCGCCGGCGGACCCAGTGGAGGCGAAGGAAAGGAGAACATGATGGCACGGAAATATTTCATTGCAGGCGCTGGTGCCTCGGCAATGCTGCTTCTCGGCAGCACGGCCATGGCTCAGACGATCTACGATCCGGATCCAGCTGTGGTTACTGTCAATGTGCTGGTGCAGGAGATTTCCTTCCTGCAGGTCGTGCAGGCCTCAGGCAGCATGATCATCGACGACACCGAAGACACGATGCAGGGCCAGCCATCCTCGGGCGGCAGCGTCTTCAACGCGTCGACCGGCAATTACGCCCTGGTGCGGCTCAACACCAATTTCGTCGTCGACGCGATACGTGGTGACTACACCAAGATCAACGGCATCCGTAACCGTGACCACCCCAACTACCCGGCCGCCAACGCGACCTTCGACGGCACTGCATTCGAGTGGTTCGGCGAAGCGATCGGCCAGAACACGGGCGGCATTCTCGGCGTGTTCCCGGGTGCCGGCCTGGTCGACGAGGCCACCATGAACATCATTGGCGGCGGCGGCGGCATGGCGATGAACATTGGCGGCAGCCAGGTCGACGGGTTCATTCGCAATGGTCCGAATGCCGGCAATTTCGGCCCGGGTTCGCATCTTGTGGCGATCGGTGCAGCGACCAACTGGAGCCGCACGCCGGTATCCAGCCCGACGCTTTTCGCAGAGCCGGACACCTACAGCATGGCAATCACGCTGACGGTCGTTCCCTGAGATCGTCGTGATGCACGAGCAGAACCCCATGCCGACCCCCGATCATATAACTTGCGCCCCGCTGACATCCAGCGGGCGCGTGGGGGTCGTCATGCTTGGCCTGGCCGTGCTCGGCTGGGCTGCGCCATCCTCTGCCCAGGTGCCGCAGCCGGTGCTCTCGGAACTACCCGAGGTCACTATCGAGGTTTTGGTACAGCAGGTGACGGTCCTTTCGGTGCAGAAGGGGCAGGGCAGCATGATCGTGGATAGCCCGCCCGCAAATGGCGGCAACTTCATGCTGCCGACCTCCACCCAGATGGATGCGGTAAACATCAACGAGGCTGGTGCGGACATACCCGTCGTTCGGCTTGAAACGAATGTACCGATCAGTTCGCTGCACCTGGATTTTCCTCGCCGCAACGGCTTCAACCGGGGCTGCAGCGAGAGCAATCCGGGGGCAACCTTCTTCGGTGAAGCGGTTCTTCTGGGCGGGAACCCCGGAAATCCAGCTCACGTTCTTGGAGTCTGGCCGCAGATGGCCCGCGTCATCAACACAATCGGAGATCTCGGCCCGCGGGTACAGCACAATTGCGGCAATGCGGTGCTGACCTTCACCGAGGGTGCGCCCTACCAGAACGGCATCCACGACTTCGCTGTTGGTGTTTCCACGCGCTGGGACAATACGTTGCAGGATTCGGGCAATCTCTTCGCGCCGCCGGGAGTCTACGAGATCGAAATGAGCCTGATAGTCGTCCCGTGATGGCAGCCAGCGAGACGGAACGCCCCGAGAGGCAGGGATCGAAGTGACAATATCTACGCTTTCCCCGTCCTCGACGATCCCTGCCGCGAGCAGGCGCGCTTATCGGCCGTTGGGTCCTTGCAGGGCTCAGCGCCGTTGGAAATTGCAAGCTGCCGTCGGGCTGGACATGCGGATCGGTTGGCGACACCCGCTTGCAAGCCTGGCCCTTTTGCTCCTCATCGGCCTCGCCCTCCCGTTGCTCTTTCCCGCGTCCGCATCGGCACAGCAACAAAGCCTGGTCGTCCGCCCGATGAAGGTGGAGGCGGAACTGCCGCCGAACCGCGTTGCGCGCGTGCTGGTCAATGTCCGAAACCAGCATCCTACTCGAACCGAACCCGTGAACCTGGAAGTCGTCCACCTGACCCAGGCGCGGGACGGCTCCCTGCGCATCGTTACCGACGAGATGCTGGCGGAAGACATGTCCCAAGAAGAAGCGGACAACCTTCGGGAGATATCCAGCCGCGACTGGATCGCGCTGCCGGCCAACCGCATCAGTATTTCACCCGGCGCCTCCGAAGAGATTCCGGTTCTCATTCGCGTCCCACCCAGAAGCCGCGGTACCTTCGTTTCTGCCGTCCGCATCCAGACCGACGAGCCGGAGATGCCAACCGGCACCGGGGCCGAACGGGAAGCCGTTTTTGCGATCCGGTTCGGCTTCCTTGTCCCGTTCGTCAACAGCATTCGCGGAACAGCCGTACGGCAGAACGTTTCGATGGCCGACATATCAATGGAATATGACGCTGGGACCGATGATGAGGGGAACCGGTTTGCCGATCCTTCGACCCGTGTTTCCATGGAAATCGTCAATGAAGGCCTGACCTATTCCGATCTCGTGGGAGACATCCGGGTCGAACGGCGGATGGGGGACCAATGGCGTCTGGTCACCACGGCAGAGTTGCCGCGAATGAAGATTTTGCCAGGCATAACCCTCGAACTGTTCTCTGATCTCGACCGGAGACTGCCGTCTGGAGAATACAGACTGGTCGGCAATCTCGCGGTGGATGGAACGCGCACCCCGCGGCTGGAGAAGACCATAGATTTCGAGGGTGATCCCGATATTGACCGGATCGCCTTTGATACCAGTCTTTTGCTCGAACCGGATTTCTTCAGCATCGTTGCTGTGCCCGGTGGCAGCAGGGCCAATGCAGTCACCGTCATGAATCCGAGTGATCAGCCGATTTCCGTCGACGTGACGGTCGGTACCCCAGATGTCTTCTCGGGCAAGGCGATGGGAGACATATTGGGAGACAATCTTTCGGCCGCGGGGTGGACCGACGTTCGGCCGAACGAGTTCATGCTGATGCCTGGTCAGCGGCGTAACATCAGGGTGACAAGTCGGCTGCCACGAGAGGGTGCCGGCTACGCAAACTATTATGCGGATATCGTCTTTGCGGGTCGCTATGATGATGGTCAGAGCGCGGGCGAGACCAGATCGCTTCTTCACGTTCGCCGTGAGGCGGTCGAGAACGCGCCAAACGGCGTTATCGAGCGGCTGACCCTCGCAGAGAGTGGCGTGGACGGTCTCTATCTTGCGCAGTTGCGCTTCATAAATGCCGGCAACATTCACCTGCAGCCAACCGCGATGCTCCAGTTGTTGTCCGTCAATCAGGATCATTTCATGACCCGGCAGATGAGCAGCGAAGCAGGTCTTCTGCTTCCCATGGGCATTCGAGATTTTGCCGCCGAACTGGATCTCTCCAATCTCGAACCCGGCAATTACCTGTTGCGGGCAACCAGCGACTACGGTGCTGGCGAACGGGTCATCGCGGAACAGGTCCTCACATTGCGCGAGGAAGTGCTGGACGACGAAGATGGCGGGTCAGAAACGAGATTGCATGTCGTCCTGTCCGATCCGGACGCCGACGTGATGCCCGATCAGCCAACCTCGTCCGAGGCCGGTGAGGCCGTCGACGGGGAGACGGAAGAAGACATCGGATCGGAGCCGGACGATCAGGAAAATCCAACGGAGCCGGACGAGCAGGAAATGCCACAAGACTGACGGGAAGACGGCACGAAAACAAACATTCCCAGATTGCTAAAATTGTTGGTAAACAAGAGTAAAATCAAAAAATCTAAAATCGAATACCCCGGATAACCGCATTTTTATCGGTCATCTGTATAGCATGTACGCAACAAATTCTCCGGGCCATCCGAACGGCTGAATCAATACAGTTCGGAGGCCCAATTGTCTGGAGCGTACGATGCGTATATTCGGCTTCTATTCAGGGAATGGCACAAACAAGAGCGCCGCGCAGACGGCCGGGCAGGCGGGCGCCGGCTGGCTGGCACGAGCATCGCGCTCAACTGCTGCGCTGCTGATATCCACGCTGGCCATGGGGATGGTGGTCGGCGGGACGGCCCACGCACAGGAGCCGGTGACGGTCAATATCGGCATCGTCGTGGGACCCATTGCCGACATTTCCTTCCCTGAAGGCAACGCCTTTCAGATCAACGTGCCGGAAGAAGCCTCCGCGCATGGGGCGCCGATCCAGCCGGTGCGTATCCCGTTTACGGTTTACGGCAATGCATCCGCAACCGTGTTCGCGCGGCCAGACATGTTCGTGAAAGTCGCCGAAGGCTCCTATCGGGGCCAGGCCACTCTGGCACGGGGTTCGGGCGAGGAACTGGGATACGACGTGGTGGTCCAGTTTCCAGTCCCCACACAGAACTATAGCGGCCTTCCCCATCAGCGCAGTCATGGTGGACGTCATCGGCCTCAGGGGGTTGCCAGCCTGCCTTACACCCGTGGCGCGGCAACGCCTTCCGTCACGACGAATGTGGGCAGTCGCAATTCGGTCGCACACGGCACGATCCACATCGTGGCACGCCATGACTGGACAAGGGACGGTCGCAATGCTGCGCCCGGCGACTACACGGGGGCAGTCGAGGTAACGGTACTGGCCAACTGAAGCAGGCTGCGGACCGCTGCAGCCGCCATGGTCAGCAAAGGTCTGGGCGAGAGCATCAAAAAAGGCGCGGGAAACCGCGCCTTTTCCTTTTTGGGTCGATGTTTTCAGCAGGGCCAGAGCTACATTCTGGATCCGCGCTCGGCCGGCCCTTCATAGATGGCCGAGGATACGCCTGACATGCCGACATAGACATAGTCGTTGACGCGCCACACGCCGCCTTGAAGCGACCACAGCCTGACGAACAGCGTGCCGGTCGTGGGCAGGCCGGTGACGGTCTGCGACGTGTTCGTGCCTGTGGAGGCGTTGAAGAGGTTGGTGCCGCCCGGCGTGGTGCCGATCTCGAGCCAGTACTGGCTGACGCCGGTGCCCGCGCTCCAGGCAAAGGTCACGCTGGTCGCGCCCAGCGTCGACCCCGGTGTCGGCGCGGTCATGGCGGCAATATTGGCGCCGCCGCCTGTATAGCTGTAGTCGTTGAACTGCCAGGCACCGCCGATCAGCGACCACAGGCGGACATAGATGGTGCCCGCCGTGGGCAGGCCGGCGACATTGCGCCAGGTGTTCGTACCGGTGCTGGCATCGACTAGGTTCCTGGAGCCGACGCCGGTCGTGCCGACCTCGAGCCAGTATTGGGTCACGCCCACGCCCGTGTTCCAGCGGAAGGTGACGGCCGTCCCGGGCAAAGTCG
>JBKBIT010000013.1:0-119085 GCA_046297455.1 Aliihoeflea sp. | reverse complement strand
AATCATCACGTCTTCGTGATCGTTAATTCGCCCGCCAAAAAACCCAATGATTTCCGCAACGTCACTTTCGTGAACGACAACTGAACGCCGGGTTCAGCTTCGGTTCCGGCCCGCCCGACTAAACCTGTCTCCGTACTCGACGCGGAACAACCCGCAACAACCCCAGAGGAGATGGGAACATGACACGCAAGTTCTTTCTGACCACAGCCATTCTTTCGGCTCTCGCATTCGGCTCGGCCCCGGCCATGGCCAATTCGGTCAATATCGACCAGTTCGGTTTCGGCAATGCCGCCGGCGGCGCCCAGGCAGGCATCGGCAACGCGATCGGCGTGTTCCAGGATGGCGTCTTCAATAACTCCATCACCCAGCAGAACGGCATCGGCAATGTCGGCGTGACCGGCCAGCAGGGTTTCAACAATAATGCCGATCTCATGCAGAACGGCAATTTCAACCAGGGCGGCGTCGGCCAGTTCGGTGCCAACCATAACGCCATCCTCACCCAGGACGGACACGGCAACGTGGCGGCGGGCGTGCAGGTCGGCAATGGTTGCGACGCCAACGTGTCCCAGGCTGGTGCCGGCAACGTGGCGGCTTTCGTCCAGACCTGCCCCTGACGGTCGACATGCCTGAATTTCATCGGCCGGGAGGGGTCTTGGACGCCTCCCGGCCATTGTCGTCCCAACACACAAGGAGACGTGACATGCTATCGATCCTCAACCAGGCACTTGCCGGCCTTTTCGCCCTGTTCCTCGGGGCGGGCGCGGCTACGGCCTCGACCGCCACCATTGACGAACAACCGCGCTGCGAGATTCGGGCAATCGCCCAGGGCGGCATGGTCGCGCTCGAGGGCGTCTACCGTGCCGACCTAGCCACCAGGGGATCCTACGGGTTTCAGGTGGCGGGGTCCGACGGTGGTGGCACCTCGCGCATCAGCCAGGGTGGCGAATTCTCGGCCAAGGCGGGCGAGGAAGTCACGCTCGGCACCGTGATGCTCGGCGTCAACGCGCGCTACGATGCCAGGCTCTCCGTCAAGGCGGGCAGCGAGACGCTGGAATGCGCCGAGCGTATCTAGTGCGCGCCGATCGAGCGCAAATTGAATGAGCCTCGGCCTGTTGCCGGGGCTCTTTTCGTTCGGGTTGTCGAAGAAAAAAAGGCGGTTCAGGCTATTCATATGCAGCATGCCGAACAACAGGAGCCTGCATAAGATCACGATACCCAGTCAAATTCGATCCATGGGGAGGTTGTCGTGAAACTTCTATTCAAGGGCGCTTGTATCGCTGCCTTGTTCTTCGGTCTTGCAACGCCAGCCAGCGCAATGCCGGTGCCAGCGCTACCGACCGTGCCGGCGGTGCCCATAGCAAGCGGGCTGGCGGCGGAGGTCCAGCAGGTGCATTATCACCGCAGGGCTACAGGGTCTATCGACCGCATCGTCCGCGCTACCGCCAGTACCGGCATGTGGCGCCACGCGCGCATCACCGCTACAGCTCGGCCCATGTGCAGTGGTGCTACGGCCGCTATCGCTCCTACCGCGCGTCCGACAACACGTTTCAGCCCTATAACGGCCCACGCCGGCAGTGCCGTTCGCCCTACAGGTGACGGTTTAGCGGCCCGACCATCGAGGCCCGCGACCTGGCCGCGGGCCTTGCCAGCCGGCGGTTCTAGGCGGCCAGCGCGGCGCGGGTCTTGCCGATCATGAGGGCGGCGCGGGCGGCCTCGCGGCCTTTTTCCACGAAATGCTCCCGATAGATGCGGTTGTGGTGCTCGGTCTCCTGGTAGTGATGCGGGGTGAGTGAGACCGAAAGCACGGGCACGCCGGTGTCCATGCCCGCCCGCATCAGCCCGTCTACCACGGCCTGAGCGACGAAGTCGTGCCGGTAGATCCCGCCATCGACGACGAAGGCGGCGGCCGCCACCGCCGCGTAGCGACCGGACGCGGCAAGGTCGCGCGCCAGCAGCGGCATCTCGAAGGCGCCGGGCACGTCGAACACGTCGATCTGGCCGGCAGGGATCAGTTCCCCAAAACCGTCCAGCGCGCGGTCGACGATATCGGCATGCCAATTGGCCTTGATGAAGGCGTAACGGGTGTGTGTCATCGCGATCTCCTTTCCAGCAACGGACACGTCACCCAAGGCGATCACGAGCGATCATCCCGCCCGAAAAAGGCGGCACGGTCGCACGTTCTCTTCCATCCGGACTGTAACCGTCGGCCCAGGCCTCTCACCTGGTCTGCTGACCCTTGCCCGGCAGGCAAGGCGCTCGCGGGCTCGCGGGTCATCCCGCATACCGCCGGTGGGGAATTGCACCCCGCCCTGAGAACGGCGCGACCATAGAGGTCCTCACAAGGGGCGGCAAGCTTCCTTGCCCCATGAACGCCGGCTGAACGCCTGGTTCCGGCCACATTCACGCTGGGGAAGGCAATCTCCCTCCATCGGCTCGCACCGGCCGGACACCAGAGAGGAGAGAGACAATGACCACCACCATCAAGACCCTTTCGGCGGCCCTGCTTGCCTTGTCGATCGGCGGCTTCGCGCTGCCCGGCGAGGCAGAGGCCAACGGCCAGATTTCCGTGACCATCCAGCCGACAAATGCCGAGGAAGAGCAGATGATGCGCGCCGGGCTCGGCATCTATGCGCTTGTCAACGGCATCCAGAATGGTGGCATCAAGCAGAACGGCATGGGCAATGCTGCCGGCCTGCTGCAGAACGGCGGCGGCAATCTCGGCGTCGTCCACCAGGAAGGCAACGGCCATGTCGGCACCGTCCAGCAGAACGGCAACAACAACGCCCACGGCCTGTTCCAGTTCGGCAAGAACACCGAAGGCCATGTCGTCCAGAACGGCGACGGCGGCACCGGCGCGACGTTCCAGTTCGGCTGGTAAAGAAGCTGATCATCATTGCGGCCCGTCCCTGGCCCGAAAAGGCCGGGGGCGGGCGCAGCCTTTTTTGGCTCAGCTCTCCGCCGGGCGCATGGCGGCGCGGATCAGCGCCTTGGCATCGGGGCTTGCCCATTCGGCGGGGCCGTTCATGTGGGCGAGCAGGCAGCCTTCCTCGTCGATCAACAGCGTCACCGGCAGGCCGAGCGCCAGATTGCGGCGGCGAAGCTCGTTGAACAGGCCGATCGTGTTGTCGCGGTAGAAGGCCAGCGAATCGACGCCGATCTCGTCCAGGAACGCCTTCGGCTTCACATCGTCGCCGGTCTCGACATTGACCGCGACCACCTCGAAATTCTCGCCGCCCATCTCGCGCTCGAGCGCGTCCAGCGCCGGCATCTCGTGGCGACAGGGCGCGCACCAGGTCGCCCAGAGATTGACCAGCAGCACCTTGCCGGCCAGGTCGCCGAGCTGCATGGGCTGGCCCTGCGGATCGTTGAAGGCGAGGTCGGCCAGAGAGCGCGACGGATCGGCGGGCAGCATGGCCGCGACTTCGCCACGGATCGCCTCGTCGACGCGCGCGATCGTCGCAGCGCGGCCCTCACATGTGGAGCCGGCGGCAGCGGTGGCGGCCGGCGCGTTGTTGCCAGAAGGCGCGCCGATCACGTATAGGCCGATCGCGCCGACGGCGATGCCGGCAATGGCGGCGATGGCAAAGAGACGCAAGGGTGACATATGGACCTTTCCGTCCGACATTCGACTTTTTCCGGGGGCCCGATATCACGATGAGCGAAACCAAGGCCAGCAACCAGATGTGGGGCGGACGTTTTGCCTCGGGTCCCGACGCGATCATGGAAGCGATCAACGCTTCCATCGGCTTCGACAAGAAGCTTTACGCGCAGGACATTCGCGGCTCGATCGCCCATGCCCGGATGCTGGCCGAAACCGGCATAATTTCGACGGCGGATCAAGAAAAGATCGTTCACGGGCTGAACACGATCCTGTCGGAGATCGAAGCCGGCACCTTCGAGTTCTCGACCCGGCTGGAAGACATCCACATGAATGTGGAGGCCAGGCTCGCCGAACTGATCGGTCCGGCGGCCGGGCGGCTGCACACGGCGCGCTCGCGCAACGACCAGGTGGCGACCGATTTCCGGCTCTGGGTCAAGGAGGAGCTGCAGCGCACCGAAGCGGCGCTGGTGGCGCTGATCGAGGCGTTCCTGGACCGCGCGGAAGAGCATGCGGCAACCGTGATGCCTGGCTTCACCCATCTGCAGACGGCGCAGCCGGTGACCTTCGGCCATCACTGCATGGCCTATGTGGAGATGTTTGCGCGTGACCTGTCGCGGGTGCGCGACGCGATCGAGCGCATGGACGAAAGCCCGCTGGGTGCGGCCGCGCTCGCCGGCACCGGCTTTCCGATCGACCGGCAGATGACGGCAGCCGCGCTCGGGTTCCGCGAGCCGACGCGCAATTCAATCGACACGGTTTCGGACCGCGATTTCGCGCTGGAGTTCCTGTCGCTGGCGGCGATCTGCGCCACCCATCTGTCGCGGCTGGCCGAAGAGATCGTCATCTGGTCGACGCCGCAATTCGGCTTCGCGAAGCTGTCGGATGCGTTTGCGACTGGCTCCTCGATCATGCCGCAGAAGAAGAACCCGGATGCCGCGGAGCTGGTGCGTGCCAAGACGGGCCGGGTCAACGGGCATCTGATCGGGCTTTTGACCGTCATGAAGGGCCTGCCGCTCGCCTATTCCAAGGACATGCAGGAAGACAAGGAGGCGGTCTTCGACGCCGCCGAGACGCTCGACCTGATGATCGCGGCGATGACCGGCATGGTGCGCGACATGGCGATCGACAAGGCGGCGATGAAGAAGGCTGCCGGCTCTGGCCATTCCACCGCCACCGACCTCGCCGACTGGCTAGTGCGCGAGGCGGGGCTGCCCTTCCGCGAGGCGCATCACGTGACGGGTCGCGCCGTGGCGCTGGCGGAAGAAAAGCGCACCAGCCTCGACCGGCTGTCGCTCGACGAGCTGAAGGCGATCCACGAGGCGATCACGCAGGACGTGTTTGACGTCTTGTCGGTCGCGGCCTCGGTGAAGAGCCGCACCTCCTTTGGCGGCACGGCACCGGCCGAGGTGCGCCGCCAGACAAGGTATTGGCGCAAGCGGCTGAAACGGGATGCATCGGCGGCCAAAAGCCGCTAGAGAGAAAACCTGCAAGAACAGGGACAGACCAGATGCGCGCAGGCAGTTTCGCGAAGTCGGTACTCATCGTGGCGGCGATCGCCGTGGTGGTGAGCGCATGCGGGCGCCGGCCCGGCACGCTCGACACGCCCTATCAGGCGGAGCTCGAACGGCGCCAGCAAATGGAGCGCGATGGCATCGAGCCGCTGCCGCCGGAACCTGCGCCGCCGGTTCGCGAACGTCCCTTCATCCTTGACGGGCTCATCTGACCTCTTCTTGCTCCAGGCACCACCGACGTGAACCATTTCGACTATCGCGACGGCGTTCTTTTCGCCGAGGACGTGCCGATCCCGACGATTGCGGAAGCGGTCGGGACGCCTTTCTACTGCTATTCCACGGCCACGCTGACGCGGCACTACCACGTTTTTTCGGAAGCTTTTTCCGATCTCGACGCGATGGTCTGCTACGCGGTGAAGGCCAATTCCAACCAGGCAGTGATCGCCACGCTGGCACGGCTCGGTGCGGGTGCCGACGTGGTGTCGGAGGGCGAGATGCGGCGCGCGCTCGCGGCCGGCGTGCCGGCGGAACGCATCGTTTTTTCCGGTGTCGGCAAGACAATGCGCGAGATGGATTTTGCGCTCGCGGCCGGCATCTACTGCTTCAACGTCGAATCCGAACCCGATCTGGAGCTTCTGTCGCAGCGCGCGGTGGCGCTGGGCAAGACGGCGCCCGTCTCATTGCGCATCAATCCCGATGTGGATGCGCGCACGCACCACAAGATCTCCACCGGCAAGGCGGAGAACAAATTCGGCATTCCATGGCACCGCGCGCGCGGCGTCTATGCCCGCGCCGCTGCATTGCCCGGCATTCGCGTGACCGGCATTGACATGCATATCGGCAGCCAGATCGTCGAACTCGAGCCTTTCGATCATGCGCTTGCGCGGCTTGTCGACCTGCTCGCTCTGCTGCGGCAGGACGGGCACGCCATCAGCCATGTCGATGTCGGCGGCGGGCTCGGCATTCCCTATCGTTTCGACAACAACCCACCGCCTTTGCCCGATGCCTATGCGTCGGTGGTCAACCGGCATCTGAAGCCGCTGGGGCTCAAGGTCATCTTCGAGCCGGGCCGCCTGATCGTCGGCAATGCCGGCATCCTGGTTGCGTCCGTGCTGTTCGTGAAAGAAGGCGAGGCGAAGAACTTCCTCGTCGTCGACGCGGCCATGAACGACCTGATCCGGCCCACGCTCTACGATGCCTGGCACGAGATCAGGCCGGTGCGCGAGGCCCCAGCCGACGGACCGCGCATGCGCGCCGACGTCGTCGGCCCGATCTGTGAGACAGGCGATTATCTGGGGCTCGATCGCGACCTGCCGGCGATGAATTCCGGCGACCTCATCGCCTTCCTGACAGCCGGCGCCTATGGCGCGGTGCAGGCCGGCACCTACAATACAAGGCTCCTGGTGCCGGAAGTTCTCGTCGACGGCGACCGTTTCGCCGTGGTGCGTCCGCGCCAGACCTATGACGAGCTGATCGGCCTTGACCACATGCCGGAGTGGCTGAGCGACAGCTGAGCAGCCAGCTTTCGTAAGGCGGATCACGATTTCTTGCCCGGCCTCGCCTTTGCCGTGTTTTCCGCTATCCTCAAAGACGAACATGACCGGCCGCGCGCCGGCCACACCTCGAATCTTTCGGAAAGGCCGCATGGCTTCCAACCGAAGTGCCGACGACCGCCCCCCCGTCCTGACCCGTCTCGCACGCGCCAGATGGGTGACGACCGGTGTCATGACAATCGAACGGCTGTGGCCGCTGGTCGTGCCCATCCTGTTCGTGGTCAGTCTCTTTGTCAGCCTGTCATGGCTTGGCGTTTTCCGCCTGCTTCCCGATTGGGGCCGTGTGAGTCTCGGCGGCCTGCTGGTGCTGGCCGCGATTGCAGCGCTGCTGCCGCTCAGAGGCTTCCGGGCTCCTTCGGCTTCGGAAATCGACCGCCGCATCGAACGTGCCAACCGGCTCGACCATGCTCCGGTGCTGACCCAGACCGACCGTCTTTCCGGCCAGCCAGACGATCCGTTTGCGGCTGCGTTGTGGGCCGAGCATCGCCGCCGGATGGCGCAAAAGCTCGAACGCCTGTCGAGCGACATGCCGCATCCACGCGTGCCGGAACGGGATCCCTGGGCGGTCCGCGCCGTGGCGCCCCTGCTGCTGGTCGTCGCCTTTGCCTTCTCCTTCGGGCCGCTTGGCGGCAGCCTCGGCGACGTTTTCCGCGCCCAACTCGGGGCCGAAGCGGTGCCGGCGCGCATCGACGCCTGGGTCACGCCTCCTGCCTATACTGGCCGTGCCCCGGTCTATCTGACGTCGGAGGCCAATCGCGGCGAAGACATCTTCACCGTGCCATCGGGCAGCACGTTGGCGTTGCGCATCACCGGTGGCAGCGGCGGCGAGGGGCTGGACTACATGGATGCCCATACGGGCGACGTGGAAACGATCGAAGCCGGCGCAAGCCAGGCGGGCGCCTCGCAGTTCGAGGCGGTCCTGACCGACGACGGGCTGTTGAGACTGAAGGAAGACGAGAGCGAATTGCGGAGCTGGCGTTTTCTGGTGACGCCCGACGATCCGCCCGTCATCCGGCTGACGGAAGAGCCGCGCCGCGCGCGCAACGGCTCGCTGGAGCTGACCTACGAAATCGAGGACGATTACGGTGCGGTCGCGGCCGAGACCGTGTTCGAGCAGGCCGAAAGACGCGAGGGCGCGCGGCCGCTCTATGATGCGCCGGAAATGGCGCTTTCCCTGCCGCGGCGAGGCGGGCGGGACGAGACGGCGCGCACGGTGCGCGATCTGACCGATCATCCGTGGGCTGGCGCGGCGGTCGAACTGAGGCTGGTCGCGCGCGACGCCGCGGGACAGGCAGGGCGCAGCGACGCCGAACGCTTCATCCTGCCGGAGCGGCCATTCACCAACCCGCTGGCCATGGCACTGATCGAACAGCGTCGTCTGCTGGCGTTGGACGCCAATCAGCGGAGGTATGTGCTCGACCTGATGGACGCCATCACGCTGCGACCAGAGCTGACGATCGACAATCTGAGCCACTATCTCGGCGTTGTCTCGGCGCGATCACGGCTTTCCCAGGCGCGCGAGGACGATCAACTGCGCGAGGTTGTCGATTATCTGTGGGAGATCGCGGTGCGCATCGAGGACGGTTCCCTGTCGGATGCCGAAAGGCGCCTGCAGGAAGCCGCCGAAGCACTGCGCGATGCGCTGGAACGCGGCGCCAGCGACGAGGAACTGCAGGAGCTGATGGCGGAGCTGCGCGAGGCGATGCAGGAATTCCTGCGCGAATTTGCCCAGCGCAGCCAGCAGAACCCCGACGAGGCGATGCAGATGCCCAATGACGGGCAGATGCTGTCGCAGCGCGACCTGGAAAACATGCTCGACCAGCTCGAGGATCTGGCCCGCTCCGGCGCGCGCGACCAGGCGCAGGATCTCCTGTCGCAGCTGCAGGACATGATGAACAACCTCCAGGCCGGCCGCCAGCAGAACCAGCAGGGCGGGCAGCAGAGCGAGATGCAGCAGCAGATGAACGAAATGGGCCAGATGCTGCGCCGCCAGCAGGAGCTGATGAACGAGACGCACCGTCTTGACCAGATGCGCCCCGGCCAGCGCGGCGAGCAGATGTCGCCGGAGGAATTTGCCGATGCCATGCGCCAGTTGCAGGAGCAGCAGCAGCAGCTGGGGCAGGATCTGCAATCGATGATGGAGGCCCTTGAGGGCATGGGCTTCGAGCCGGGCGAGCAGTTCGGCGACGCGGGCGATGCCATGGGCCGCGCCGGCGATGCGCTGGGCGAGCAGCAGGGCGAGCGCGCCGTGGGCGAGCAGGGCCAGGCGCTGGAGGCGCTGCGGCGCGGTGCGCAGGACATGATGCAGCAGATGCAGCAGGCCATGCAGGGCGACGAAGGCGGCTCCGAGATGGGCGGCCAGCGCCAGCAGGGCGCCGACCGCGACCCGCTTGGCCGGCCGCGTGCCACCACCGGCCCGGATTTCGGCGATACGGTTCGGGTGCCCGACGAGATCGATGCCCAGCGGGCGCGGCGCATCCTGGAAGCGATCCGCGAACGGCTCGGCAACACGCTGAGCCCGGAGCTGGAGCGCAATTATCTGGAGCGCCTGCTGGAGATGCGCTGAGCGGCGGCACGCCGGTGCTCGCGGATGGCAGAAGCTGACTGGTTGCTTGTGGATGGGCAGTCCGGGCACCCCCGGCGGTCATGCCGCCGGGGGTGTCTGCTTTTCGATCAGGCGGCCTCTTCGGTCGTCTCGGCCGCGCCGCTGGCGCGGATGTTCAGCCGGTCGGACCCGGCCGTGACCTTGACCGTCGAGCCGTCGAGGATGTCGCCCTGCAGGATCTGCTCGGCGAGCGGATCCTGAAGGTATTTCTGGATCACGCGCTTGAGCGGGCGGGCGCCGTAGGCCGGGTCGTAGCCGCGCTCTGCCAGCCATTCCACCGCCTCTGCGTCGAGCGCCAGCTCGATCTTCCGGTCGGCCAGGAGCGTCTCCAGCCGCTTGAGCTGGATTTCGACGATGCGGCCCATGTCCTGCCGGCGCAGCCGGTGGAACAGCATGATCTCGTCGAGCCGGTTGAGGAATTCCGGCCGGAAGGAGGCCTTGACCACCGACATGACCTCGTCGCGTACAGCGTCGACATCCTGGTCCTCGCCGAGATTGACCAGATATTCGGCGCCCAGATTCGAGGTCATGATGATCAGCGTGTTGCGGAAATCGACGGTGCGGCCCTGGCCGTCGGTAAGGCGGCCGTCGTCGAGCACCTGCAACAGCACGTTGAAGACGTCGGGATGGGCCTTCTCGATCTCGTCGAACAGGATCACCTGATAAGGCCGTCGGCGCACGGCCTCGGTCAGCGAGCCACCCTCCTCGTAGCCGACATAGCCGGGAGGCGCGCCGATGAGACGGGCAACCGCGTGCTTTTCCATGAACTCCGACATGTCGATACGCACCATCGCGCTCTCGTCGTCGAACAGGAAGGCGGCCAGCGCCTTGGTCAGCTCCGTCTTGCCGACGCCGGTAGGGCCAAGGAACATGAAGGAGCCGATCGGGCGGTTGGGATCCTGCAGGCCGGCGCGGGCACGGCGTACGGCCTTGGAGACGGCCTGCACCGCCTCGCCCTGGCCGACGACGCGCTTGCCGATCTCGTCTTCCATGCGAAGGAGCTTGTCGCGCTCGCCTTCCAGCATCTTGTCGACCGGGATGCCGGTCCAGCGCGAGACGATCTGGGCAACCTCGCTGGCGGTGACTTCCTCGCCGCCGGAGGACAGTTCCGCCTCCTGGGCCTCGGCCTCAGCCAAGCGCTTCTCCAGTTCGGGAATGCGACCATAGGCCAGTTCGCCCGCCTTGGAGAACTCGCCGCGCCGCTGGGCGATCGCCAGCTCGTTGCGTGCCTCGTCGATCTGACGCTTCAGCTCGGCTGCCTGTCCACGGGCCTGCTTGTCGGCCTGCCAGTTGGCGGTCAGGGCGGCGGATTCCTCCTCGAGCCCGGCAAGTTGCGTCTCGATGCGGGCGAGGCGATCCTTGGAGGCCGCGTCGCTTTCCTTCTTCAGCGCCTCGCGCTCGATCTTCAGCTGCATGATGCGGCGGTCGACCTCGTCCAGCGCCTCGGGCTTGGAATCGGCCTGCATGCGCACCCGCGAGGAGGCCTCATCAACCAGGTCGATGGCCTTGTCGGGCATGAAGCGGTCGCTGATGTAGCGGTCGGAGAGCATCGCCGCGGCCACCAGCGCGGCGTCGGCGATGCGCACCTCGTGGTGCTGCTCGTATTTTTCCTTCAGGCCGCGCAGGATGGAGATGGTGTCCTCGACCGACGGCTCCTTGACGAAGACCGGCTGGAAGCGGCGGGCGAGGGCCGCGTCCTTTTCGACATGCTTGCGGTATTCGTCGAGCGTGGTGGCGCCGACGCAGTGCAATTCGCCGCGCGCCAATGCGGGCTTGAGCAGGTTGGACGCGTCCATCGCGCCATCGGCCTTGCCGGCGCCGACAAGGGTGTGCATCTCGTCGATGAACAGGATGATGCCGCCCTCGGCCGCCGTCACTTCCGACAGCACGGATTTCAGCCGCTCCTCGAATTCGCCGCGATATTTGGCGCCGGCGATCAGCGCGCCCATGTCGAGTGCGAGCAGGTCCTTGTCCTTCAGCGATTCGGGCACGTCGCCATTGACGATCCTGAGCGCCAGGCCTTCGGCGATGGCGGTCTTGCCGACGCCGGGCTCGCCGATGAGGACAGGGTTGTTCTTGGTGCGGCGCGACAGGACCTGAATGGCGCGGCGGATCTCCTCGTCGCGGCCGATCACCGGGTCGAGCCGGCCGGCGCGGGCGTCGTCGGTCAGGTTGCGGGCGAATTTCTTGAGTGCGTCGTAGCCCTGCTCGGCGCTCGCCGTGTCGGCGGTGCGGCCCTTGCGCAGATCCTCGATGACGCGGTTGAGCGCCTGCGGGGTGATGCCTGCCTTGGACAGGATCTCGGCGGTCTTGGCCGATTTCTCGATCGCCATGGCGGTCAGAAGCCGTTCCACGGTGACGAAGCTGTCGCCGGCCTTCTTGGCCAGTTCCTCCGCGGAGGCGAAGACCTTGGCCAGAGGCTGGGCGAGGTAGAGCTGGCCGCCCGCACCCTCGACCTTCGGCAGCGCGTCGAGCGCGGCCTCGACGGCGAGACGGACATCCTTGGCCCGGCCACCGGCGCGTTCGATCAGCGAGGCGGCCATGCCTTCCTCGTCGTCGATCAGCACCTTGAGGATGTGTTCAGGCGTGAATTGCTGGTGGTTGCGCGACAGCGCCATGTTCTGCGCGGACTGGATGAAACCCCGGACGCGCTCGGAATATTTCTCGACGTTCATACCCAATGTCTCCTGATCGTCGCCGGCCCGCTTTGCGGCGCCGGGTCGGTTGTCGGTGACGGACCCCCTCTGCGCCATGACATCGGTCAAACCGGGCCAGGACAGGATTGTGGCAGGTCCACTGCTCGAAAATCATATGGGTATCGGGCCGCAACCACTCAAGTGGCGCAAACGGGCACAAAAAAGCGGCGGGCCAGTGCCCGCCGCTATCCGTGATCTGGTGTCCAAAGCGCCTTGCGGCGTGGGGATCAATCGTTGACGGCCTGAGCCATCTCACCCTGCGGCTGTGCCTCGGCGCTGCCGCCTTCGGCCTCGCCTTCGCCTGCCTTGGCACGGGGACGGCGCGGACGGCGGGCGCGTTTTGGCGCGGCCTCTTCCTCGCCGGCTTCGGCCGCCGGCTTGTGCTCGGCCGAGCCGTTCGCCTTGGCGGCACTGTCGGCCTTGGCGCGGGAGGGCTTTGCCGTGGGCATCTGGGCCTGCTCATGGGCGACTTCCGCCGGCGTGCCTTCGATGACCGGTTGCGGACCGGCGCCTCTGTTGCCTTGGTTGCCCTGGGACTGGTCGCCCTGCTGCTGGTCGTCGCGGGCCTGCACCTCGTCCTGGTCATCGCGATCGTCGTCCTCGTCCTCGCGAGGGCGAGCCTGCTGGTTCTGGATCAGCATGGCGGCAGCGATCAACCGGTTGTAGTGCTCGGCGTGCTGCAGATAATTCTCGGCCATCACGCGATCGCCGCTCGACTGGGCGTCGCGCGCCAGTGTCGTATATTTCTCGGCCACCTGTTGCGCAGTACCCCGGATCTTCACGTCGGGACCGTTGCTTTCGTAGCTTCGGGTAAGAGGATTGGGACTTTTGCGGTTCTGATTGTTGTTATTGCCGCCGCGTCCGCGCATGCGCCTGTTCTGCTGTGGCCTCATCGAATTCTCTTCTGTTGAAAGTAACGGATGCTCGACGGGACCTGCATGGGCCCGATCGACCTGCATCTGGGGATTGGCGCAAAATCGCGCGTTCGCGCTACCGCCAAGTCAAATCCTATTTTTTCTCATGTCACTTGCCGGATGATCCCCGCACGAAGCTTCGAGATCGCTCAAGCGAGAAGGCAGCTTGTTCCCAGAGAACCGAATCGATAACAGCACTGCCTGCTTCGTCACATCCGGTGTTCGGAAACTAGCGGCAATCAACTGTATTGCCAAGTCCTTTTTGCACTGCATTCTTTCTGAACATCAATGCCCGATCGCGTCCGGACAAGTCCCGGGCCTGATGCTGCAGAGCAAAGCCGGCGGCTTCGAACAACGCCGTCACATCAGCGGCCTGATCCCAGCCAATCTCAACGGCAATGATGCCGTCCGGCTCGAGATGGGCTGCCGAAGTGCTGCTGATCCGCCGGTAGGCATCCAGCCCGTCGGCGCCGCCATCCAGCGCCTGTAGCGGATCGTGCTCGCGCACTTCGCGCGTCAGCGTTTCGATCTCACTGCTCCGGATATAGGGCGGATTTGCGACGATCGCATGAAACCGCCCGTCGACCCGTTCAAACCAGTCGGACAAGACGGTTTCGAACCTGATGGCCAGACCATTGAGATCGGCATTGGCACGCGCGGTTTCAAGGGCACCGGCCTGAATATCGGTGGCAGTAGCCTGCGCAATCGGCACTTCCTTGAGCAGCGCCAGCGCGATGGCGCCGGTGCCGGTGCCGAGATCGAGGATGCGGCAGGCGCCTTGGCGCACGGCGATGTCACGCAGTTCCGGCAGCACGAGGTCGACCAATGCCTCGGTGTCTGGGCGCGGATCGAGCGTCTCCGGCGAGAGGGCGAGGGTAACGCCGTAAAAATCGCGGCGGCCAATGATGCGGTGGACGGGTTCACCGGCCGCGCGGCGTGCGAGCGCGGTCTCCAGCATCGACAACGCATCAGGCGACGTCACGCCGTCAGGACGGGTAAGCGCCTGCGTCCTGTCGGTGCCGGTGACATGTTCGACGAGGAGCCGTGCTTCCAGCGCAGCTTCCGCGAGCCCAAGCGAGGCCAGCCGTTGCCGGGCATGCGCGTGCATTTCCCCCAGCGTGCGCGGAGGAGGGGCGGCTTCAGCTGCCATCGTCCATGGCCGCGATGAGGCGCGAATGATGATCGGAGATGAGCGCATCGACGATTTCGTCCAGTTCGCCCTCGATCACCCTGTCGAGCTTGTAGAGCGTCAGGTTGATGCGATGGTCGGTGATGCGGCCCTGCGGGAAATTGTAGGTCCTGATGCGCTCCGACCTGTCGCCTGAACCGACCTGCAGCCGGCGGGCCTCCGAACGCTCGTCGGCTGCCTTGGTGCGCTCCTGGTCGTAGAGCCGGGCGCGCAGGATCTGCATGGCGCGGGCTCGGTTCTGGTGCTGGGACTTTTCCGCCTGGAGCACCACGATTCCCGTCGGGATATGGGTGATGCGCACCGCCGAATCGGTGGTGTTGACGTGCTGGCCGCCGGCGCCGGAGGCACGCATCGTGTCGATGCGGATGTCTTCGGGCCTGATCTCGATGTCCACTTCTTCTGCTTCCGGCAGCACCGCAACGGTTGCGGCCGAGGTGTGGATGCGCCCGCCGGCTTCCGTTTCCGGCACGCGCTGCACCCGATGGACGCCGGATTCGAACTTGAGATGCGCGAAAGCGCCCCGCCCGGAAACCGTTGCGATGATTTCCTTGTAGCCGCCGGCATCGCCATCGGACGCAGACACGACCTCGATCTTCCAGCCATGTTTGGCGCAGTAGCGCTCATACATGCGGAACAGATCGCCGGCGAAAAGCGCCGCCTCGTCGCCGCCAGTGCCGGCACGGATTTCGAGGATCGCGTTCTTGTTGTCGGCCTCGTCCTTCGGCAGAAGCAGGATCTGCAGATTGGCCCGCAGCTTCTCGATCCTGTCCTCGACGTCAGGCTCCTCGATCTCGGCAAGCTCGCGCATCTCGGCATCGATGGCGCCGTCAGCCAGCATGGCCCTGATATCGGCAAGTTCGCCCTCAGCGGCGCGCAGGGCACGGATGGCGTCGGCGACTTCCTGCAGTTCCGAATATTCCGAGGCAAGCTTGACGTATTTGTCCGGGTCCGGCCCGGCCGCCATCTGCGCCTCGATCATTTCGAAGCGTTTCAGGACCTGGTCCATGCGGTCGCGGGGAAGTTCGATACTCATCCTGGTCTTTTCAAAGCGGTATGTGGTTGTCGGCAGCGAATTGCTGCAATGCTGCGCGCAAATCGCAATCGGTCGCCGACCCGGCAAGGATCGCGTCCATCCGCTCTCTCAGCTGGCCCAGATGCAATTCGCGGATCATTGCCTTCACCGGGCCGATGGCGGCCGGCGACATCGAGATCGACCTATAGCCAGCGCCGAGAAGCGCCATTGCCGACAGCGGCCTGCCAGCGAGTTCGCCGCATAGGGTCACCGGCGTGCCGGTCGCCTCTCCGGTGCGAGCGATCTGCCGGAGCAGCCGCATGAACGGCACCGAGATCGGGTCGAAGCGATCTGCCAGGCGCGTGTTGCCACGGTCGGTCGCAGCCACGAACTGGAACAGGTCGTTGGAGCCAACGGAGACGAAATCCACCAGTTCCATCAACTCTTCGAGCTGCCACAGCAACGCAGGCACCTCGATCATGGCACCAAGCTTGAGCCGGGTGGGCAGATGGGCGGCAAAACGCGACAGATGGCGTACCTCGCGGTCGAGAAGATCGCGCGCCTGGGCGATCTCCGACAGCTCCGTGATCATCGGCAGCATCAGCCGCAACTCGCGCCCGCCGGCCGCCTTCAGCAGCGCCCTAAACTGGGTGCGAAGGAGCGCTGGACGATCGAGGGCCAGGCGGATGGCACGCCAGCCGAGCGCGGGATTTTCCTCCGGTCCGGCACCCTTGAAGTAGGGAAGGACCTTGTCACCGCCAATATCGATCGTGCGGAAGGTGACGGGCTTGTCGTCCGCTGCCTTGAGGACTTCGCGATAGAGCTTTTCCTGGGCCTCCGCGCGGGGGAAGGTGGCGGCCACCATGAACTGCAACTCGGTGCGGAAAAGCCCGATCCCGGCGGCACCCGATTCCTCGAGCTGTGGCAGGTCGACGGCCAGGCCGGCATTCATCATCAGCCCGATGGCAACACCGTCCAGTGTCTCGGCCGGCTGATCGCGCAACTCCCGATAAAGCTGCTGCTTGCGGGCACGGAACCGCACCTTTTCGGCATAGGCGGCCTCGACATCGGGCTGGGGACGCAGATGCACCTCGCCCTCGTCGCCATCGATGATGATAGAATCGCCGTTCTCCGACATCGAGACGGCGCCAACCATCTGACCGGTGACGGGTATGCCGATGGCACGCGCGACGATGACGACATGGCTGGTGACCGCACCCTCTTCCAGTACCAGCCCGCGCAGGCGCTCGCGCGGGTAGTCGAGCAGTTCGGCCGCGCCCATTGAGCGCGCGACGACGATGGCATCGCGCGGCAGCGAGTCGGCCATGGCCTCAGGTCCACGGCCCAACAGCAGCTTGAGCAGCCGGTTGGCGAGATCGTCGAAATCGCTCATGCGCTCGCGCAAATAGGGGTCGGTCATGTGCAGCATACGCGCCCGCATGTCGCTCTGCACCTTCTCGACCGCGGCCTCGGCCGTCAGGCCGTTGCGGATCGCTTCCTCGAGCCGGCGCACCCAGCCGCGATCGTTGGCGAACATCCGGTAGGCTTCCAGCACCTCGCGGTGCTCGCCGTCAAAGGCGATCTCGCGCCTCGAGAGCATGTCGTCAATGGACAAGCGCAACGAGCCAAGTGCCTCCTCCAGGCGCTCCAGCTCGGCGTCGCTGTCCTCGTTGAAGAGGTTGGTGACGACGACGCGCGGCTCGTGCAGGACGACATGGCCAAGCCCGATGCCGTCGTTGAAGGACATGCCGTCGAAGGTGACCGGTCGGCTGAGATCCAGTTCGAGGCCGGGCCGGGTCAGCCGGGAGAGCTCGCCAGAGGCGACCATCTCGGCGATCACCATGGCGATCGTCTCGAGCGCCTCCAGCTCCTCGTCGCGGTACTGGCGCATGGTGCGGTTCTGCACGACCAGCACGCCGAGCGTGCGACCGGCGCGCAGCACCGGCACGCCGAGGAAGGAGCGGTAGATCTCCTCGCCGGTCTCGGGGAGATAGGCGAAGGCGGGGTGGTTCTGCGCATCCGACAGGTTCAACGGCCGCGCGCTGGCGGCGATGGTGCCGACCAGACCTTCGCCAAGGCGCAACTGGGCAAGGTGGACCGAACCGGGGTTCAGACCCTCGGTGGCGTAGAGCTCGAGCACGGAGTCGGCGCGCAACACGTAGAGCGAGCAGACCTCGGTGACCATGTTCTGGGCGATCTCGCGCACGATGCGGTCGAGCCGCTCCTGCGGCTCCAGCGCCTCGGCCATGAGTTCACGAAGGCGCTTGAGCAGGACGCGCGGCCCCTGCATCGCTGCCTTGCTGGTGACGGGGCTCATGCGGCACGGCTCCCGCGGCCGGCGAAGAACGCAGCAGCGCACGGGCACGGGCCGGGCAGGGCCGCCCGCCATGCTTGCGCCGTCCGATCGCCTGTCCGCATGCGTTTCACGTCGTCCTCCAACGCCGCCGGAGCAGCATGCGCTCGCGCTGCCGCTCCTTTCGTCTGTTATTGCCGCATTCGTGCGCCGGCAAGCAATTCCGCCTGCCCGCAAAATGCTCCAGGCGGCCGGCCCCTCGCCGAGCCGCCGCCGACTTCGCCGCTTTTCCGATGCCTACTGCTTATCCAGACCGTAGACGGAATGCAAAGTCCGCACCGCCAATTCGGTGTAGGGATCGTCGATCAGGATCGAGATCTTGATCTCCGACGTGGTGATGGCGCGGATATTGATCGACTTTTCCGACAGCGCCTTGAAGGCGGTGGCGGCAACGCCGGCATGGCTGCGCATGCCAATGCCGATGACCGAAACCTTGGCCAGACCCTGGTCATGCTGGAGGGCGTCGAAGCCGATTTCCGAACGGTTGTTCTCAAGAACCAGGAGCGCCTTGTCGAGATCGCCGGAGGGAACGGTGAAGGTCATGTCGGTGCGGGCGCCGTCTTCCGACATGTTCTGCACGATCATGTCGACATTGATGCCGGCCTCGGCCAGCGGGCCGAAGATACCGGCGGCGACGCCCGGCCGGTCGGCCACACGCCTCAGCGTGATCTGCGCTTCGTCCTTGGCATAGGCTATGCCGGTCACGACCTGCTGTTCCACGATCTCGTCCTCGTCGCAAATGAGCGTCCCGGGCGGGTTGTCGAAATCCCCCATGCCGGGCGCGTCGGGAGCCTCGAAAGAGGAACGCACGAAGGTGCGTACCCCATGTACCATGGCGAGTTCGACCGAGCGCACCTGCAGGACCTTGGCGCCGAGCGAAGCCATTTCCAGCATTTCCTCGAAGGAAATCCTGGCCAGCCGCCGGGCCCTGGGCTCGATGCGGGGGTCGGTCGTGTAGACGCCGTCGACATCGGTGTAAATGTCGCAGCGATCGGCGCCGACCGCGGCTGCCACCGCGACCGCGCTGGTGTCGGAACCGCCGCGGCCCAAGGTGGCGATGCGGTTGTCGGGGCCGATGCCCTGGAAACCGGCGATGACGGCGACCTGGCCCTGGCCGAACCGCTCGATCATCAGCGCGGCGTCGATATCGTCGATGCGCGCCGCGCCGTGGGCGCTGTCGGTACGGATCGGGATCTGCCAGCCCTGCCAGGAGCGCGCGTGCACGCCCATCGCCTGCAGCACCAGGGCCAGCAGGCCGGAGGTCACCTGTTCGCCGGAGGCGACCACGGTGTCGTATTCGCGCGCGTCGTAGATGTTGAAATTGGCGCCTTCGGCCTTGGAGGCCTCGCGCACCCAGCCGACCAGCTCGTTGGTCTTGCCGGACATGGCCGAGACGACGACGGCGACCTCGTGGCCGGCATCGACCTCGCGCTTCACATGGCGCGCGACGTTACGGATCCGGTCGATATCGGCGACGGACGTACCGCCGAACTTCATGACGATGCGCGCCATCTGCGGGGAAGGCCCTTCGGTTCAGGCCGGCCTTTCGGCCTGGCCTCCAAACGAATGCGCCCCGGCGGACCAGGGCGGCGAGATGAGCGCCTCCATAGCCAAATCGTCCCCGCTTCGCAAGCAAGGACCTTGCGTTGCGTCAGATACGTTCGCCGCCCGGCAGGCGCATGAAGCGGACCGGCATGATGGTCTGGCGGCTGATCGCGCCGTCCTCGGCCTTGGTAAATAGCGTGAGCTCCTGGGCCTCCTCGCTTCGCCCGACCGGCGCGACCAATCTGCCGCCGGGTTTCAGCTGCCGCAGCAGGACGGCGGGAACGCTGTCAACGGCCAGCCGGACAATGATGGAATCAAACTGGCGACCGCTGTCGGGCCAGCCGTAATAGGGGTCGGCGACCCTGGTCTCGACGTTCTCGAAGCCAAGGCGGTCGAGGCGCTCCATGCTGGAGGCGGAAGCCGCCGCGTCCAGATCGAGGCAATAGACGTTGCCGGCAAGCAGGCTTGCCACCGCCGCATGATAGCCGCCGCCAATGCCCAGGATCAGCATGTCGTGGTCGCTCTGCGGCGCGACCAGATCGGTCATCATGGCGACGATGAAGGGCTGGGATTCGCGCAGATCGTGTGCGGCGGGCAGCGGCAGGTCGAAATAGGCCAGCGGTGCGGCCTCCGGCGCGACGAATTCATGACGAGAAATGGAACCGATGGCTTCCAGGATGGGTGCCGCGATCGCCTCGCGCCCCGTTACATCCGCCGTGGCGCGCGTGTGGGCGACGACCTGTTCGACCAGGAAGGCGCGCGCGGCATCGATATCGTCGATCCCTTCGAGCTCCTGGGCGAAGGCCGAACCGGCGATGGCGGCGGACAACGCGGTAGCCATCAACAAGCGTCGGATTGGGGGCATGGTCTGTCCTTTCCTCGTCGCGCCAGACCGAAACTAGCAGACGACAGGGGCAAGGAAAGCCGCCTCATCGCATTGTGATGAGCGGATGGTCAGGCCGGGCCGCGACGCAGAGCCACCGCGAGAAGGGCGGCGCCGACCATCAGCGAGCCGCCAACACGGTTGACGGCGCGGCGCACGGACGGTCGGCGGATCCTGCCACGCGCCAGGCCGGCTAGCCACGCATAGGCGGCGGCATTGGCGACAGCCAGCACCAGGAACGTTGTCTCCATCACGACAAGCTGCGGCAGGAGCGGGCGCGCGGGATCGATGAAGAGCGGCAGGAAGGCGACGAAGAAAACGATGCTCTTGGGGTTCAGCGCCGTCACCAGCCAGGCATGGGCAAACACGCGACCCGGCCTCGGCCCGATATCGGCCAGATAGGGTTCGCCGGCAGCATCCGCCGAGACCGGCGCGCGCCACATCTTGACGCCGAGATAAAGGAGATAGGCCGCGCCTGCCCATTTGACGGCAGTAAAGGCCGTTGCCGACGCAGCCAGGATCGCGCCGAGACCAAGGAGAGAGGCGGTCATGGCGGTGAAGTCGCCCAGGCCCACACCCGCCACGGCGGCACGCGCCGAACGGTGACCCTGGCCGAGCGAATAGGCCACCACGAGCAGCACTGTCGGGCCCGGCAGCGCGACGACGGCGGCGCTGGTGAGCGCGAAGGCGATCCACAATTCGAGCGACATGGGGAGGCTCCAATGATGGCCTGGAGCCATCCATAATTGGCCAGTGCCGTCAAGCGACATCGTCGCACCTTGACATCGCGAGCCCGGCGAACGACTTCATTCGGGTTCGAGAGGAGAGCCCGAATGGCCCAGGCCCAGCGCACGACCGTGGATGTTGACGAAGTGGAGCGTTTCTCCGCCCTCGCCGCCGAGTGGTGGAACCCGAACGGAAAGTTCCGCCCGCTGCACAAGTTCAACCCGGTGCGTCTCGTCTATATTCGCGATCAGGTGGCCGCCCATTTCGGGCGCGATCCGCATGCGGCGAGACCTTTTGACGGTCTGAGAATCCTGGATATCGGATGCGGCGGCGGGCTTCTGTGCGAGCCGATGGCACGGCTGGGCGCCGAGGTGGTCGGTGTCGATGCCTCGCAAACCAATATCGAGGTTGCCCGCCTGCATGCGGCCGAAAGCCGCGTCTCTATCGATTATCGCGCCGGCACGGCGGAGGAACTGGCGGACGCCGGCGAGACCTTCGACGTCATCCTCAACATGGAAGTGGTCGAGCACGTCGCCGATGTCGGCTTCTTTGTCGACAAATGCGCCCAGATGGTAAGGCCTGGCGGGATCATGTTCGTGGCCACCATCAACCGCACGCTGAAGGCGCTGGGCCTGGCGATCTTCGGCGCCGAATATGTGCTGCGCTGGCTACCGCGCGGCACGCATGAATATTCGAAGCTCGTGCGGCCCGACGAACTGGAAAAGGCCCTGAACGCCGCGGACATGCACATTATCGACCGCACAGGGGTCAGCTACAACCCGCTGGCCGACCGCTGGCAACGCTCGCGCGACCTGGACGTGAACTACATGGTTCTGGCCCAGAAGCCGGCCATCGATGATGTGGGCGTCGAGGCGGCGCAATAGGCGACCGCCGCCGGCTCCGGCCTAGTTCTGGTCTTCGGGCAGCACCGGCAGGGGCATGAATTCGACGCCGTCCTCGGCCAGTTCACGGGCTTCCTCGATCGTCGCCTCGCCGTAGATGCCGCGCGCTTCCGTCTCGCCGAAATGGATCTTGCGGGCCTCATCGGCAAATTTGTCGCCGACATAGTCGGCATTCTGCCGAACCTTCTCTGCCATCTCCTTGAACATCGCCATCATCTTGCGCTGTTCGTCGCTGGCCACCAGAGCCATCTTCTCGCCCTTGCGGCCGGTCGTCACGGCAGGTGCCATCAGGGCCTTCTCGACCTTGGCGGATTGGCAGGTGGGGCAGGCAACAAGACCGCGCTTGCGCTGGGTGTCGAAATCCTCGCCACTACGGAACCAGCCGTCGAAATCGTGCTCATTGTCGCAATGGAGCGAAAAACGGATCATGCGCCGTCTCCGGTACCGCCCGTTGCTGCCACGGTCTGCACCTCGAAATCCCGGGCATTCTTCAGGTTGGGCACCTTGCGCCGCGCATCGGCAACTGCGGCAAGGTCTATCTCGGCCACAACCACGCCGGGCTCGTCGTGATCCGCTTCGGCAAGGATGCGGCCCCAGGGATCGACGATCATCGAATGGCCGAAGGTCTCGCGCCCGTCCTCGTGCCGGCCGCCTTGCGCAGCGGCGACGACGAACGCGCCGTTCTCGATGGCTCGCGCGCGCAGAAGCACGTGCCAGTGGGCCTCGCCGGTCTGGCGGGTGAAGGCGGCCGGTACGGTCAGGATCTCGGCACCGGCCAGGGCCTGGGCGCGAAACAGCTGCGGAAAGCGCAGATCGTAGCAGACTGCGAAACCGAGCTTGCCGAACGGCAGTTCGGCAACCCGCGTGGCCTTGCCGGGCTCGTATGTGGCGGATTCGCGCCAGCTCTCGCCATGGTCGAGATCGACGTCGAACATGTGAATCTTGTCATAGCTGACGCGTTTTTCCCCGGACGGGTCAAACAGGAAGGCGCGGTTGGCGACCTTGCCGCCGGGCAGCGCGATGGCAGTCGAACCCAGATGCAGGTGGATTCCCAGTTCGCGCGCCAGCCGGGAGGAGCGGGCAACCAGCGGTTCTTCGGCCTCGTCCCTGATCTGCGCCATCAGGGCTGTCTTGTCGCGCACCAGCAGGCCCGTCATTTCCGGGCTTTGCACATAGGCCGCACCTTGCCCGGCCGCCTCGCGTACCAGCGCCTCGAAATCCTCGGCGTTGCGCGCCGGATCCATGCAGGACCGCATCTGGATGGCGGCTACCCTGACCTTGGTCATGTTGTGGCAATCCCTTCGCTGGCCAGCAGCTTGTCCAACTCGCCCCGCGATTCCAGCCCATGCAGTTCGTCGGAACCCCCGACATGCGTTTTGCCAATAAAGACCTGCGGGAAAGTCGAACGGCCGCCGGCGCGTTCGATCATCTCGCGGCGCAATTCGGGAGAGAAACTCGCGTCGTGTTCGACGAAGTTGATGCCCTTGTTTTGCAGCAGACGCTTGGCGGCGCTGCAGTAGCCGCACATCATCCGCGTGTAGATCGTGACTTCGCCCATAGGTCTCACCCGCAAAGATATTGCGCCGCCTATATAGAGGTCGCGTCGCGATCCTGAAAGTCCCCCGGCAGGACACGAGCGAAGGCGAGCACGTCGACGCCCTTGGCACCTGCTTTTTTCAAGGATCGCGCGCAGGCCGAGACGGTAGCACCGGTCGTCAGCACATCGTCCACGAGAAGTACCCTGCGGCCGGCAATCGCGATCCGGGCTTCCTGCGGCACCTGGAAAGCGCCGCGCACATTTCTCTCGCGCTGGGAAAGACCCAGGCCGACCTGCTGGCGCGTCGGCTTGATGCGGTGCAACGCCTGGGGCGCGAAGTCGAGGCCGGTTCGCTCGGCAAGCGCGCGCGCCAGCTCGGCGGCCTGATTGAAGCCGCGCAACAGGAAGCGGCGGCGGTGCAGCGGCACGGGCACGATCGTCTGGCAGTCGGCGAGGAGTTCGGAGCCGACACGCAGCATCCATTCCGCCATCCACGGAGCCAGTTCCGTGCGGTCGCGGAACTTGAGGCTCTGGACCATGCGCCTGGCAATGTTGGTATAGGCGACGGCCGCGCGGGCCCGGTCATAGTCGGGCGGGTTGGCGATCGCGTCCGCCGAGACGATGCCATCGCCCAGATCATGCGTGAAGGGCGTACCGGTCACGGCACACCAGGGCTGTTCAAGCAGCTTCAGGCGCGGCCAGCAATGGGCGCACAATGTGCCGGGCCTGGAGACGTGACGACGGCAGCCGGGGCATGTGGCGGGGAAAAGCAGGCTGGCTGGCCAGCTCAACGCTTGCCGCCACAATGTCTTGATCTCGCCGGCCTGATCGTTCACGAGACAACCCACCCCGCCAGCACCATATCAGACGCCGTACGGACCGGCCATTGGCGGTGCAGTCCATAGCGCAGACGGATGTAATGGAACCATTGATCGATCGCGAACTGGCCATCTTGCGCAAGCGGCGCGCCGTCCTGGCCCGCGTGCCCGGCGCGGGCTTTCTGGTGGAGCGAGCGCTTGACGATCTCGGCGACCGGCTGGCAACGGTCAATCGGCGGTTTGCCAGGGCTGCGGCAATCCATTGCGGGGTGGAGGAGGCGAGCGCGGCCCTGCGGGTAACGGGCAAGGCCGACCATGTGCTTCGGATCGACGACGAAGCACTGGTGGCCGAAGGGGTAGGGGACGCTGTGCCAGCCTCGGGCGAGACGCTGCCGCTGGAGCCTGGAAGCCTGGATCTCGCCGTCTCCATCTACGGGCTGCACGATATGAACGATTTGCCTGGCATGCTGATCCAAATCCGCCGGGCGCTGCGCCCCGACGGGCTGTTCATCGGCTGCATGGCCGGTGCCGGTACGCTGACCGAGTTACGCCAGAGCCTGCTTGCCGCCGAGACGGCGCTGCGCGGCGGGGCCAGCCCGCGCGTCATGCCCTTTGCCGATGTGCGCGACGCAGGCGCGCTGTTGCAGCGCGCGGGCTTTGCGCTGCCGGTGACGGATGTGGACGAGGTGACGGTCCGCTATGACACGATGTTCGACCTGATGCAGGATCTGCGCGCCATGGGCGCCGCCAGCAGTCTCGTCCAGCGCAGCCGGGTGCCCGCGACGCGGGCGCTGTTTGCGGAGGCCGCGCGCATCTACGCGGAGCGTTTCTCGGATCCCGACGGTCGCATCCGCGCATCTTACTCGACACTATGGCTGTCAGGCTGGGCGCCCGACGCCTCCCAACAAAAACCAATGAAACCTGGCAGTGCAAAGATGTCGTTGTCAGAGGCGCTTGGCGAGATTCGAGACGGGTCGAAGCCGGAGCAAGGATAGAGGTTCTATTGCAGCGACTGCTGGAGCGTGCTCTGCGGATGGCCCAACATGTTGCTCAGCTCGTTTCCGAACTGGGAGAAGCCTGCGATCATCGCCAGCGAGAGGAGCGCGACGATCAGGCCATATTCGATGGCTGTTGCACCCGTCTCCTCGCGGGCAAAGCGTCTGGCAAGCTGCATCATGGCGAAGGTCTCCATCGGCACCACGATAGCCGAGGCGCGTTAAGAAAGCTTGAGTTGGAAGGCTTGCCGGATGGTTAAGCGCTGAAGGCGCGTTGTCAGCAGTCGCCGCTGCGCATGCCGTTATCGCGGATCACGCAGACCGATTGGGGTGACGGCTGGAGCACGCTGCGGCGCTCGGTATAGGTGCCGCGATAACCGATCGAACCTGTCGTCGTGAAATCGATGCCAGGAGTCATCGCCTGCTGGGGCGACCTGTATGAGGATGCATGCCGATCGGCGATGGGGGCAAGGATCAACGCCATGGCGACCGCAGCCGATCCGAACAGAAGCGTGATGCGCAATGCGCCCATGCCCGCGCCCCCCAACAGCCGGTGCCAACCCGCCGCAGCATCATCCCAGTCATTCCGCATGGAAGTTGCACTCCGTCCAACAATGAACCAGCCGGCGGATGGGTGCCGGTAACAGCTCCATGATGTTGTCAGGACTGTTTGAAGGATTGATTAACGATAGTTAGGGCCTGCGTGCCTAGACGAGGTCGATCAGGAAAGGGATCAGCGGCAGGTCGGCCGCCGGCATTTCGAGCTCCCGCAACCGGTTGGGTCTCACCCATCTGATCTGCTGTCCCTCGCGCGGCGTCGGCACGCCCCAGAAGCGACGGCAGACGAAGAGCGGCATGATCAGGTGGAAATCGTCATAGGAATGGCTGGCGAAGGTCAGCGGCGCCAGGCAGGACGTTTTCGTGTCGATGCCCAGTTCCTCCTCCAGTTCGCGGATGACGGTCTCTTCCGGCGTTTCGCCGGGCTCGATCTTGCCGCCGGGAAATTCCCAGAGTCCGGCCATCGCCTTGCCGGCCGGCCGCTGCGCGACCAGGACGCGACCATCCGCATCGAGCAACGCGCAGGCGGCCACCAGCACGATCCTCCTGTCGGTGGGGGTCATGGCGCGCCGTTCCCCGGCTGGCGATAGTGATATCGGTACAATTCCTCGAAGCCGAGCGAGCGGTAGAGCCCGAGCGCTGCCTCGTTGTCGGCCTCCACCTGCAGCCAGGCCCAGCGCGCTCCGCGGGAATGTGCCCAGTCGAGCGCAGACAGAATTGCCCGGCGGCCGAACCCGCGGCCGCGCTGCGCCGCCTCGGTGGCAATTTCGAACAGGCCAGCCAGTTGCCCGTCATGCACGCAGATCGCGGTGGAGACCGGGCGCCCCTCATCCTCGACGACGAAGAGGCCAGCCTCGGGCTGGATCGAGCTGATCAGTTCTGACATGCCGGGCCGCGACTGGGTCTGCAGGCTGCCAATGCCGATGGCCGCGGTGATGAAGCGCCCCATGTCCTGAAGCGGTATCTGGGCGATGGCGTCGGCGACTACCTCCTCCTTCAACTCCAGCCGCATGACAAGCGACTCGGAGGCGCGGATCCATCCCGCCTGATCCATGAACGCGTTGACGCCGGCGCCCGCCAGCGGCGAGATACGGAAGGTCAGCGGCCGGCCATAGGCGTCGAACCGGCGCTTGGCGCGCGCCATGCGCTCAAGCAAATTGCCATCGTCGCCCGGGTCGAGCGGGTTGATCGAGTTCAGCCGCCGTGAATCGAGACCGGCCGTCAGCCTGATCGCCCAGGTGCCGTCATAGTGGGTGGAGGCAGCGGGCCAGGCTCTGAACCCTGCCGCCTCGAACCGACGAACGATGGCAAGCCGCGACGATACTCCAGGGCCGGCATGCATTGCCCGTTCAGCTCCTGTAGTCGCCGTTGATGGCGACATATTCCTTGGTCAGGTCGCAGGTCCAGACCGTGGCGCTGCCGGTGCCGAGGCCGATATCGACACGAATGGCAACTTCCTCGCGCTGCATATATTGAGAGGCCGCGCTTTCGGAATAATCCGGGTCGCGCTCGCCGCCATGGGCGACGCGCAGATCGCCGAACCAGATCGACAGAAGGTCGCGGTCGGCCGGTTCTCCGGCCTTGCCGACGGCCATGACGACACGTCCCCAATTGGCATCCTCGCCGGCCACAGCCGTCTTGACGAGAGGCGAATTGGCGATGGAGAGCGCGATCCGGCGGGCAGAGTCGTTCGAAACAGCGCCGACCACCTCGATCTCGACCTGCTTGGTCGCCCCCTCGCCATCGCGCACGACCTGCAGAGCCAGCGACTTCAGAAGCCGCCCGAGGGCGTCACGGAAGTCCTTCAGCCTTGGGTCCGCGGCATCCTCGATCGATGGGGCGCCGCGCGCGGCTGCCTTGCCGGTGGCAAACAGCATCAGCGTGTCGCTGGTCGAGGTATCGCTGTCGACGGTGATCGAATTGAAGCTCGGCTCGACCGCCTCCGACAGGAGTGTCTGCAGCGCTGCAGCCGAAACCGGAGCGTCCGTGGCCACGAAGGAAAGCATCGTGGCCATGTCGGGCGCGATCATGCCGGCGCCCTTTGCAATGCCGTTGAGCACGACGTCGACCTCGCCAAGGCGCACGCGTTCGGTGGCGACCTTCGGATAGGTGTCGGTGGTCATGATGGCACGCGCGGCATCAAGCCAGGCATCGGGCCGGGCCTTGCCGGCCAGTTCGCCCAGAAGATGGGTGAAGCGCGACGCGTCCAGCGGTTCTCCGATCACCCCGGTCGAGGCCAGGAAGACCTCGTCCGGGGCGCAGCCCGCCGCTTTCGCGGCCGCCTCGCCGGTCATGGCGGTCGTCTCGCGCCCACGCTTGCCGGTAAAGGCATTGGCGTTGCCGGAATTGACGACCAGCATGCGCGCCTTGCCGCCGGCAAGATTGGAACGGCACCACTCGACCGGTGCCGAGGGGCAGCGCGAACGCGTAAAAACGCCGGCAACGGTCGTGCCCTCGTCGAAGCGCATGACGAGAAGATCGGTGCGGCCGGCATATTTGATGCCGGCCTCGGCCGTGGCGATGCCAACGCCGGGGATCTCCGGCATGTCAGGCCACGATTTGGGCGCCAGTGGTGAAACGGAAGCGGATGCGGACATGGGCGTGGTGCTTCCTGGCCTATTCGGCCGCGGGTTCCGCGCCCTCGCCGAGCGCCTCATAGGCCGCACGCAGGGCTTCGTCCTGAATGTCGATGTCGGCTGCGTCGCGCAACTCGTCAACGGCCTGGTAGTAAGCCTCGCGAAGGAGCAGGTTCCGCAACTGGGGCTGGACGTCGGAGAATGAAGGCGGCTCCTGCTCGCGACGGTCGACCAGCTTGATCACGTGCCAGCCAAACTGGGTCTGGACGGGTTCGGCGGTGTAGGAATCGACCTCCATCGCGAAAACGGCTTCCTCGAATTCCGGTACCATCTGGCCGCGCGAGAAATAACCCAGATCGCCGCCCTGCTGTGCTGCGCCGTCCTGCGAGCGCTCGCGGGCAAGCTCCTCGAAATCGCCGCCGGCATCCAGTGCCGCGATGATCTCGGCGGCCTCTTCCTCGGTCTCCACGATGATGTGACGTGCCCGGACTTCCTCGTCCAGATCGAGCCCAGCGATCTCCGTCTCATACCTGGCCCGCAGATCCTCTTCGCTGATGCGTCCCGCGATGGCCTGCTCGATATAGGCTGCGTGCAACAGTCGCTGGCGCATCAGATCCAGACGACGCTGGAATTCCGGCTCCTCGGCGATACCCTCGGCCTCGGCTCCCTGCGCCATGAGCCGGATTTCGAGAATGGCGGTCAACGCGGCGATCCGACGCTGATCGGGCGGCAGTTGCGCAAATTGCTGGTCGAGTTCGGTTTCAGCCAGCGTGAGATCCGCAGCGGTGATCGGCTGGCCATTGAGCGTGGCGACGACTTCCGTGTCGTCGGCCAGTGCAGGCCCGGCCAGGAGTGCGGCAAGAGCGGCGGCGGCCAGAGCGCGGACCGGCAAGAACTGGCGCAACACATGAAGCATTCGAGAATCTCCGGAAAATGGTCGTGGGGGCTGTCAAAAGCGGCCCAATATGGCGGAAATGCGTAGCCCGCCGCCCCGGGCGCCAACGTTGACATCGATGGTGCCCCCTCTTATCTCTCCTTCGACTTTGCGTCCAGAATGCAATTCCGGGCGCCATTCAGTCATGGGCTAGGTCGCACTTCCGTTCGAAGCGGCGACGGACCCATTCCTGAAGTTGCATTTTGAAAGGACCCTCGATGGTCAGCCTCGGCGCCCTCGCACGCAAGATTTTCGGCTCATCCAACGACCGGTACATTAAGGGGCTCAGGCCCAAGGTAGACGCGATTTCGGCGCTCGAGCCCGAAATGCAGGCGCTATCGGATGAGGAGTTGCGGGCGCGCACCGACCTTTTCCGCAGGCAGGTCGAGGAAGGCACATCGCTCGACGAGCTGCTGGTTCCCGCATTTGCGACGGTACGTGAGGCCTCGCGCCGCGCGCTCGGCCTGCGGCCCTTCGACGTGCAGCTCATCGGCGGCATGGTGCTGCACGAGGGCGGCATTTCGGAGATGAAGACGGGCGAGGGCAAGACTCTGGTCGCCACGCTTCCGGTCTATCTCAACGCGCTGACGGGCAAGGGCGTGCATGTCGTTACCGTCAACGACTACCTGGCACAGCGCGACTCCGAATGGATGGGCAAGCTCTACGGCTTTCTTGGCCTGACCACGGGCGTCATCGTACACGGACTGTCGGACGAGGAACGCAAGGCAGCCTATGCCTGCGACGTGACCTACGCGACGAACAACGAACTCGGCTTCGACTATCTTCGCGACAACATGAAATACGAGCGTGCCCAGATGGTGCAGCGAGGCCATGCCTACGCCATCGTCGACGAGGTCGACTCCATCCTGGTCGATGAAGCGCGTACGCCGCTGATCATTTCCGGCCCGCTGGAGGACCGTTCCGAGCTCTACAACCGGATCGACACCTTTATCCCCGCGCTGGAGCCGACCGACTACGAGATCGACGAGAAGCAGCGTACCGCGACCTTCACCGAGGAAGGCACGGAGAAGATGGAAAACGCGCTGCGCGAGGCCGGTCTCCTGAAGGGTGAATCGCTCTATGACGTCGAGAACGTGGCCATCGTCCATCATCTCAACAACGCGCTGAAGGCCCATCGCCTGTTCCAGCGCGACAAGGACTACATCGTGCGCAACGGCGAGGTCGTCATCATCGACGAGTTCACCGGCCGCATGATGCCGGGGCGCCGCTTCTCGGAGGGCCTGCACCAGGCCCTGGAGGCCAAGGAGAAGGTCACGATCCACCCCGAGAACCAGACGCTGGCCTCGATTACCTTCCAGAATTACTTCCGCATGTACAAGAAGCTGGCGGGCATGACCGGCACTGCTTCGACGGAAGCCGAGGAGTTCGGCAACATCTACGGGCTCGGCGTTTCCGAAATTCCGACCAACCTGCCTATTTCGCGTATCGACGAGGATGACGAGGTCTACCGGACGACCGACGAGAAGTATCAAGCGATCATCGAGGAGATCAAGGCGGCCCGCGAGAAGGGCCAGCCTATCCTGGTCGGCACGACCTCCATCGAGAAATCCGAAATGCTGGCCGAAAGGCTGCGCAAGGAAGGCATCCAGGAATTCGAGGTCCTGAACGCGCGCCACCACGAGCGCGAAGCCTTCATCGTCTCGCAGGCCGGCAAGCCAGGCGCCGTGACGATCGCCACCAACATGGCCGGTCGCGGTACAGACATCCAGCTTGGCGGCAATCCCGACATGCGGATCCGCGAAGAGCTCGGCGACATGCCGGAAGGTCCCGAACGCGAGGCGAAGGAAAAGGCGATCCGCGAGGAGGTCCAGAAGCTCAAGGAACAGGCAAAAGCCGCCGGCGGCCTCTATGTCCTTGCGACCGAGCGGCACGAGAGCCGCCGCATCGACAACCAGCTTCGCGGCCGTTCGGGCCGCCAGGGCGACCCCGGCCGTTCCAAGTTCTTCCTGTCCCTGCAGGACGATCTGATGCGCATCTTCGGTTCAGACCGGATGGACGGCATGCTGCAGAAGCTTGGCCTTCAGGAAGGCGAGGCGATCGTCCATCCCTGGATCAACAAGGCGTTGGAAAAGGCACAGAAGAAGGTCGAGGCACGCAATTTCGACATCCGCAAGAACCTGCTGAAATTCGACGACGTGATGAACGACCAGCGCAAGGTCGTCTTCGAGCAGCGCATCCAGCTGATGGAAGGGGAAAACATCTCCCAGACGGTCGCGGAAATGCGCGAGGACGTCATTGAAGACATGGTTGCCCGCCGCATCCCCGAGAAGGCCTATGCCGAACAGTGGGACATGGAAGGCCTGCGCGCCGATGTGCGCGAATATCTCAATCTCGACCTGCCGGTCGAAGAGTGGGCGCAGGAAGAGGGCATCGACGAAGAAGGTATCCTGGAGCGGCTGCACGCTGCAGCCAACCAGGCGGCGACCGAGCGTGCCGAGCGGTTCGGTGCTGACATCATGACCTATGTCGAGAAGTCGATCGTGCTGCAGACGCTGGATTCGCTGTGGCGCGAGCATCTGGTGAATCTCGACCATCTGCGCTCTGTCGTGGGCTTCCGCGGCTATGCCCAGCGCGATCCGCTGAACGAGTACAAGACCGAGGCGTTCGAGCTGTTCCAGTCGATGCTGGTCAATCTGCGCCAGGTTGTCACCTCGCAGCTGATGCGGGTGGAGCTTGTTCGACAGGCAGCAGACGCGCCGCCGCCGCAGGAACCGCAGCGCATCCAGGCACAGCATATCGACGCGACCACGGGCGAAAACGAGATGGCGGATGGCGACACCGCCGTATTGACCCGTCCGGACAGTCGCGTTGTGGCGGCGGAAGAGCGTAATCCGGCCGACCCCTCCACATGGGGCAAGGTCGGCCGCAACGAGGCCTGCCCATGCGGCTCGGGCAAGAAGTTCAAGCACTGCCACGGCGCGTTCTGAGGCAAGGCACACACAGATGAGAGAAGGGCCTGCGTCGGATGACGCGGGCCCTTTCCGTTTGCGCCGTTGTCACGGCGCCAAACCGTTTCTTAAAGACTCCTTGCTAGACAGGATCGGACAGGGACCAGAAACGGAGCACGGTGTGCGGTTCTCAGCGACGAGGACGGCGGAGACATTACTGCCAGGGTGGCTTGCCCGGCGGGTGCTCCCCTATACCGAACGCGTCGACGGCGTGCTCCTGGCAGGCAGCGATCGGGGCGTTTCCAGCCGGCTGTCGCTGCTCGCCTTCTTCATCCGGGTAGGCAGCGCCTTCATCGCCTTCGCCAGCCAGGTTCTCCTGGCGCGGTGGATGGGCAGTTTCGAATACGGCATCTTCGTGCTGGTCTGGATGGTGATGGTCATCATCGGCAGCCTGGCCTGCCTTGGCTTCCAGTCCTCGGTCATCCGCTTCATCCCCGAATACCGCCAGTCCGGCAAGCTTGCCGAACTGCGGGGCATTCTCGTCACCAGCCATGTCTTCGTGCTGCTGGCGTCCAGCGCGATCGCGGCACTCGGCATTGCCGGCGTGTGGCTGGCTACGGACTTCATGGAGAGTTACTACGTCATCCCCTTCTATCTGGGGCTGATCTGCCTGCCGATGATCGCGATGTCGGAATTGTCGGAAGGCACCGCACGCGCCCATAATTGGGGCAATCTTGCGCTGATGCCGATCTATATTCTGCGTCCGCTGCTGATCCTCGTCTTCATGGGGGGCGCCATTCTGGCGGGCTTTGCACCGACTGCGGTGACCGCGGTAGTGGCATCCATCCTGGCAACGCTGGCGGCCACGTTCTACCAGAGTGTCATGACGCTCTATCACGCCTTGCGCGAGGTTCCGTCCGGTCCGCGCGAGGTCAAGCTGGGACACTGGATCGTCATTTCGCTGCCGATCTTCATGGCAGAGGGCTTCCTGTTCCTGCTCACCAATGCCGACGTGCTGCTCGTGGGCTTTTTCCTGCAGCCCGAAGACGTGGCCATCTATTTCGCCACGGTGAAGACGCTGGCGCTGGTGCATTTCGTCTATTTCGCGGTGAAGGCGGGGGCTGCCCAGCGTTTTGCCCAATACGCCCATGGCGGCGAACCGGCGCAGCTTGCCGCCTTTGCACGCGATACGGCCAACTGGACCTTCTGGCCCTCGCTGCTGATGGGGCTTGGTGTTCTGGTCGTCGGTCGGCCAATGCTGATGCTGTTCGGCGAGGGCTTCGAGGCCGGCTACCCGCTGCTCTTCACGCTGGTGGCTGGGGTGATGGTGCGTGCTTCCGTCGGGCCGGCCGAGGCGCTTTTGACGATGAGTGGCCACCAGAAGGTCTGCGCGGTGATCTATGGCGTGGCGCTGACCTTCAACATCGCGCTGACGGCACTGCTCATTCCCTTCCTGGGGCTGTGGGGCGTTGCATTGGCGACCGCGCTGGCGATCTGCCTTGAGACGGTGCTGCTGGCGTTCGTGATCTGGCGGAAGCTCGGTATCCTGATGTTCGTGATGGCGCCGCAACCGGCGGCGCGGGAGGCGACCTGATGGCCGCTATCCCGCTGATCGAGGAAGTGAGTGCGTCGCGTTCGGGTGCGATGATCGGACATCTGGCCGGCATCGACGAGGCCGATACCCCGCCGGAACTCATGGAATCGCTGGAGTCCCGGCGCCCGCTGAGGCGCATGGCGATCTACCCTGCTTCAGCGGGTTTCGAGCTGGTGGAAGAACTCGACCATCTCGCAGCCCGCACGGTCGAACCCAACATCTTCTTCAACCCGCGTTTCCTGGCGCCGGCGATGCCGCGCCTTGAGGACCGCGAGGTGCGGCTGGCAGTCATGCGGGACGGCGACGAATATCGTTCGCGCCTGCGCCTGCTGGCACCCTTCACAGTCGAAAGGTCTTCGGTACCGCTGGGCGTGCCGGTCATGCGCTCCTGGTCCAACGTGTTCGGGCCGCTGGGCACCCCGCTGCTCGATCGCGACGATCCGGCCGGCGTGCTCGAAGACTTCCTGCTCATGATGGCGCGACCGCACCTCAACCTGCCGCGCGTCTTCGCCTTCCCCGATGTGCGGCTGGACGGAGCTTTTGCCGGCCTTCTGCGGATGGTGGCTTCGCAGGGCAACCTGCCCCTGACCACGACCAACGAATTCGAGCGGTCCTACCTCTGGAGTACGCTCGATGGCGAAGATTATCTTGGCCAGACACTCAATTCGCATCATCGCGGCGAATACCGACGACTTTGGCGCAGGCTGAGTGAACAGGGTCAGCTCGACTATCATGTCGCGCGCGGTGAAGACGAGGTGCGCGAGGCAGCCGAGGCGTTCCTTGCCCTGGAAGCCTCGGGCTGGAAGGGCCGGGAGCGTTCGGCGATGGCCAGCGACCGCTTTCGCGCCGCGTTTGCGCGCGAAGCCATCAACCGACTTGCCGAACTCGACATGTGCCGGGTGCACACGCTGCGCCTGGACGGTCGACCGATTGCGGCGCTGGTTGTCTTCGTGGAAGGCGGGATCGCCTATACGTGGAAGATCGCCTACGATGAAGCGCTGGGTCGTTTTTCGCCCGGCATGCTGCTGATGCTCGAAGTCACGAAGTCGCTGCTCGAAGACCCCAATATCGAAATGAGCGATTCCTGCGCGGCACCCAACCACCCGCTGGTTGGCCGGATCTGGTCGGAAGCACGCCCTATCGGTACGATGATCGTAGGCCTGTCGCCCGATGCGGAACGCGCTACCAGGCAGGCCGCGCAGCAGTTCCATCTCTACAGCGAAACGAGGAACGTTCTGCGGAAAGTGCGCAACAGGGTGCGCAACCTCACGCGGCGCCGTTAGAAGCCTCGACTTCTCGCCTGGCGCGCTCGCGGAAGATGCGCCTGATCACCTTGCCGGTTGTCGTCAGAGGCATGGAATCGACAAATTCCACCTCGCGCGGATATTCATGCGCCGACAGACGTTCCCTGACCCAGGTACGGACTTCCGAGGCCATCTCTTCGCCGGGCTCGAAGCCCTGCTTGAGGACCACATAAGCCTTGACGATCTCGGTGCGAACCGGGTCGGGCTTGCCGACCGCAGCCGCCAACGCAACGGCCGGATGTCCCGTCAGGCAGTCCTCGATCTCGCCCGGTCCGATCCGGTATCCCGAGGAGGTGATGACGTCGTCGTCGCGGCCGAAGAAGTGGAAATAGCCGTCGGGATCGAGGATGCCCTGGTCGCCGGTCGTCATCCAGTCGCCGATAAACTTCTTTCGCGTGGCTTCGGGATTTTGCCAGTATTCCAGGAACATGACCGGATTGGGTCTGCGCACGGCGATCTGGCCTGGCTTGCCGCTTCGCAGGACATGCCCGTCAGCGTCGATGATCGCGACTTCGTGGCCGGGCACCGGCTTGCCGATGGCGCCGCCGCGCGACACGCCGATTGCCGCGCATGAAGACAGGACGAGGTTGCACTCCGTCTGGCCGTAGAATTCGTTGATGGTGATGCCGAGCTCGGCCTTTGCCCAGTCGTAGGTCTCACGGCCGAGCGATTCGCCACCGGAGCCGATGGTTCTCAGGCCGAGTTGCCAGCGACGGGCGATGTCGGTCTGCGTCTTGAGCATGCGCAGCGCTGTCGGCGGGATGAAGGCATTTCGCACCTGCATCTTCTCCATCAGGCCGAGAGCGGCCTCCGGCTCAAACCGCTCGAAGCGGCCGGCGACGACCGGCACGCCAAGGAGCAGGCCGGGCAACAGCACGTTGAGCAACCCGCCGGCCCAGGCCCAGTCCGCCGGCGTCCACAACAGGTCGCCAGGCTGCGGGAGAAATTCGTGCGGCATCTGGACGCCAGGTAGGTGGCCGAGCAACACGCGATGACCGTGAAGCGCCCCCTTGGGCGGGCCAGTTGTGCCCGATGTGAAGATCATCATCGCGGGGTCGTCCGGGCTGGTGTCCTCCGGCTCGAAACCGGGCGATGCTTCGGCCAGCAGGCGGTGGAAATCTTCCGCGCCGTCCTCGGCACCGTCGATCGATACCAGCAGTTCCAGCATGGGCAGGCGCTGGGCGAGCCTGGCGACTTTCGACAGCCCGACCGCGTTGGTGATGACCGCCTTCACGCCGGCGGCGTGCAGACGGTACTCCAGCGCCTCGACGCCGAACAGGAGCGCCAGCGGCACGGCGATGGCACCAAGCTTGTAGATCGCGACGTGAGCGATGGCGGTTTCGAAGGCCTGCGGCAGCAGGAGGGCGATCCTGTCCCCGCGCCGAACACCGCGCGCCCGCAGCGCCGAGGCCAGTGCGTTCGAGCGGGAAGCAAGGTCGCCATAGGTGAGGCGATGCGGTTCACCGTCGGCGCGGTATTCGAGAAGGGCGATGCGTTCCGGCTGTCGTGTCGCCCATGCATCGGACACCGCGGTGCCGATGTTGAAACGCGCGGGGATGTCCCACGCGAAATCCCTGTACATGGCTGCGTAGCTGTCACGCCGAGTCAGCATGGGCGGGAAGGGGGCGATTGCATCATTTGAGAATGGTGACCTTGATCTGGGCTTTCGGGAGCCATGACGCAATCTTCCTAGCTCAAGAGCCTCTTCCTAGCGAAGGCTCTACCCGAATGCGACTTGAGATATTTCTCGAATGCCAGGGCAGTCGGTTTCTCGGGGAAGGCAGCATACCACGACAAATCCCATGGCGCGTATTTGGCCGTGTGAGCGGACTTTCCCGAATTATGGTCGGCGATGCGCTGCCTGAGATTGCTTGAGGCGCCCATGTAATGCTGATCTGGCGAGACCGTACTGCGGATGATGTAGACATTCCACAAAGGCGCGCTCCCAGGGTCCGTCTTCGCCCGGCAAGCGGGCTACGCCGGACACTGCCTCGCCTATCTCTGCTACGCATGGCTGCGCCACGCGTAGCCGAAGGCGAAGCGTGGTGCCCCTGGCCGGGCTCGAACCAGCACTCCTTGCGGAACTCGATTTTGAGTCGAGCGCGTCTACCAATTCCGCCACAGGGGCCCAATGGACCCGAAGGTCCAACCGGGCCGGACTATACGGTCAGCCATGCCTCCGTCAAGCGCATGTATCGACCGCGGCATTGCGCGAAGGGGCCAATCCTTCTAGACAGTCGGCGCCGCAATCGGGGACCATCCATGCTTCGCAGGCTTTACGACTGGACCATGTCGCTGGCGCGTACGCGCCATGCGGAAAGAGCTCTGGCGGGCGTTTCCTTCGTCGAAAGCTCGTTCTTTCCCATCCCGCCGGACGTTCTTCTGATCCCGATGGTGCTGTCGGACCGCTTGAAATGGTTCAGATACGCACTCGTCTGCACCATCGCGTCGGTGGCTGGCGCGCTTTTGGGCTATCTGATCGGTGCTGTGCTCTATGACACGATCGGTCAGCGCATCCTTGAATTCTACCACGCGGAGGATGCGTTTGCGCGGTTGCAGGAATGGTATGACGTCTGGGGTGGGTGGGGCGTCCTCTTCGCGGCCGTGACGCCGTTTCCCTACAAGGTGCTGACCATTTTCTCCGGCTTTGCCGGGCTGGATCTCATCGTCTTCGTGCTGGTCTCGATCGTGGGCCGGGGCTTGCGCTTCTTCCTCGTTTCCTGGCTTCTGTTCCTGATCGGCGAGCCGGTACGGCATTTCGTCGAGAAGCACCTCAATCTTCTTTTCGTCCTATTCATGGTGCTGCTGATTGGCGGTTTCGTCGCCTTCGCCTATCTGTTGTGAATGTTGACCATGCTTGCTGAGAGAACCGGACAAAGTCACCTTTTCGGCGCCGCTCTTGTGGCGGTCGGCATGGCCGTGACGGTCGGCGCGGCGCTCGGCTTCGAGCATATTGGGGGTTTCATCCCCTGCGCGCTTTGCCTTGAGCAACGTACTCCGTACTATCTTGGCATCCCGGTCATGCTGGCCGCGTTCCTGTCGGCTGGCCTGAAGGGGCCGGCCCTGCTGACACGCGGGTTGATGGTGGCGGGCGGGGCACTGATGCTCTGGGGCCTTTATCTCGGCGCCTATCATTCCGGCGTGGAATGGGGTTGGTGGGCCGGCCCTGCCGATTGTGGGGTGGGCGCGACCGCCAATACAGGCGGGATGAGCGCGCTCGATGCGCTCGATGCCTTTGTTCCGCCGGCCTGCGATCAGGCGGCGGGCCGGTTTCTTGGCCTGTCATTTGCAGGCTGGAACGTGGTGGCGAGCGCCATGCTTGCCGGCCTGGCCTTTCGCTTTGCCTTCGCCCGCAGCGAGTCCTGATACTATTTCTTCAGGACGTCCGACCATTCCGGATGGCGACGGAACTGCGCTGCTGCAAAAGGACACAAGGGGATAACCGTCTTGCCGGCAGCGCGCGCGTCGGCGACGGCCCGCTCGACCAGCCGCACGCCTGCGCCCTGGCCCCTGAAGGCGTCGGGCACGCCTGTATGGTCGATGATGATCTGGCCTTGGCCGACCTTGGTGAAGGTCAGTTCGGCTTCGGCGCCATCCGGGCCTCGCAAAACGTAACGGCCCTTGGAGGGGCCGTCTTCAAGTTCGATTTCGTCCTGGCCAGTGCTCATCCCGTTCTCCCGATCAGGGCCAACGCGACAGGAAATGGCGCGCGGCTTCGAATTCTTCCGGGCGCACCTCGTGGCCACCCTCATGCCAGACAGTGTCGACCGCAGCCGCATGGCTGACAAGGGCTTCGGACAACTGCTCGGTCAAAGGTGCCGGGCAGATCGGGTCTCGCCGGCCGGCGGTCATGAGAACCGAGAGATTGTCGAGCGTGCCCTTCACCTCCGGCTGAAACGGGATCAGCGGATGCATTAGCACCACGCCGTCGAACAGTTGGGGCTGCTCGAACACGACGGAGGCAAGAATGTTGGCGCCGTTGGAATAGCCCATGCCGAGAACGGCCGAGGGCCGGCGCTCTTCCTTGTGGGCCTGAACGTAGCCCGCCATCTTGGCAGTTCGGGCAGCGAGATCCTCCATGTCATAGACACCTTCGCCCGTACGCCGGAAGAAGCGTGGCGCGCCGTGCTCTGAGACGTCGCCGCGTGGGGAGACGATGGTTGCTTCCGGCATTAGTTGCCGGGCCACAGCCAGCAACTGGTTCTCATCGGCGCCGGTGCCGTGGAAGACGAAGAAAAGGGGGCCGCCGGCGCGGCCCTCCGAAATTTTCTGGATGTAGCTATCGGTGCTCATGTGTCTGCCTCAGGCTTCGATCGGTTGCAGCGACTGCTCCAGATGCGGACGCAGATGCTCGTGCTGGCTCGGCAGCTTGAGTGCCTCGCCGAGATGGGCGCGGTCCTCATCCCGGTCGAACCCAGGCTCGTTGGTGGCGACTTCGAACAGTACCCCGCCGGGCGTGCGGAAATAAATGGCGTAGAAATAGTCGCGGTCGATGACGGGGGTGATTGGTACGCCCGCTGACGTGAGACCTTCGCGCACGGCGAGCTGGGCTGCCCGGTCGTCCACTGCAAAGGCAACGTGATGCACCGAGCCCGCCCCCTGCCGGGCCGGGTTCATCAGCGGCTGCACGTCGATATCCACGAAATCGGCGCCATTGCCCTGGCCCTTGATGCGATAGCGATGGACATTGCCCTCCTTGGCGATCTCCTCGTAGCCCATCAGGCCGAGGAGGTAGTTCATGCCGGACGTGTCCTGCAGGCGCATCGAGACCGAGTGGAAACCACGGATCGCCTCGTCGGCTCCGACGCCATTGCCGGTCCAGGGCGCACGCTGATCATCGGCCGTCTCGACCAGCGCGAAGCCGTCGCCATCCGGTCCCTTGAAGGCAAGGCGGTTCTCGTCCAGCCGCTGCTCGCGCTTGACGCCATCGACGCTCATGTCGCCGAGACGCTTTTCCCAGAAGCTCAGGCTCCCTTGCGGCACGGAAAATACGGTTGTGCCGACTTCACCTGTCCCGGGGGTGCCCCGCCCCATGCCAGGGAAGGGGAAATAGGTCATCACCGTCCCCGGCGTGCCGATCTCGTCTGCATAGTAGAGATGGTAGACATCGGGCGCGTCGAAGTTGACGGTTTTCTTAACCCGGCGCAGGCCGAGGGCGTTGGTGAAGAAGGCGTTGTTCTGCTGGGCGTCGCGGGCCATGGACGTGACGTGGTGCAGGCCCCGGATCTGATCGATCATGTCGGTTCTCCTATGGCGACCATTCCGGCCGCGTTCTGGTCCTTGGCCCATATGTCGTGCCGCGCTGCCCAAAAGAAAGTGCCCGCTGGCGAATGGTTTGTTCGACAATAGTGAACGACTTCGGGAAGCCCTTCCGACAAAAAAGGCCCGCGGCGGGTGCCGCGGGCGCTGAAGGCAAACCGATATGTCTCAGACAGCGGTCGGGCGGCGAGCCGCCCAGCCTGTCGCTAGCTCGATTGCATTTCCGATCGAAAGCAGCCTGTGATCGCCGCGCATCGGCCCGGTGATCTGGAGACCGAAGGGCATCCCGGTATCGGTGAAGCCACCCGGTGTCACGAGAACGGGGTGTCCTGTCATGGTCAAGCGGCACGCGAGGCGCTGCCAGAAGAGATAGCGGTCAAAGACATGACCGTCGATCTCGCGAACCCATTCCACCTCTGCCGGCGGCGCGCTCACCGGCGTGGCGGGAGTGACAAACACGTCGTAGCGCTCAAGAAGCCTTGCGGTTTCAAGATACAGTGCCGTTCGTTCCTTCAGGCCAAACGCGAGGTCAGCTGCAACCGTCGCGGCGCCCTGTTTCACGTTCCTAACATAATCCGGCCTGAACAGATCTGGGTGCGTGTTGATGCTCTCGGGAGCGTCCATGAAAAAACAGAACATCTCCACCGCCTCCCATGCTCTGTCCGCGTTGGAGAAGTCGGGTTCCACATCGTCGATGGTGCAACCCAATCCTTCGAGGGTCTCTCGTGCTCGCGCATAGGCATCGCGAATCTCCTTCGAAACCGGCAATCCGCCGGCATCTGCGCTCCAGGCTATGCGGAGCTGGGAAAGGTCGACCTCGTCGAGGGTCAGGAAAGAGTCCGGCGCGCCGTCGATCGCGATCGGGCTCTCGACCGAAGCGCCGGCCATCACCGACAGCAAAAGGGCTGCGTCTTCGGACGAGCGAGCCATAGGACCGAAAACAAGATGAGGCGACCAACGGTCGCCCGTGGCCTCAAAGGGAACGAGGCCGGGCGTCGTGCGCAGCCCAACCGTATTGCAGAAGGAGGATGGGTAGCGGATAGATCCGCCGCTGTCGCTTCCATCGGCAAATGGGAGAAGGCCTGCAGCAACGGCTGCTCCGGCTCCGCTTGAGCCGCCACCGTGCTTGCTCAGATCCCATGGATTGCGTGTGACCCCGAACACTTCATTGAAGGCAAGCGTGCCAACGCCGCGTTCAGGTGTGTTGGTCTTGCCGATGATGATGGCGCCTGCGCGGCGGATACGCTCGACGAACGCCAGATCGGTTTTGGAGACTGGATCATCAATATGGGCGCGCGAGCCGAAGGTGGTTCGGAAACCCTTGACAGCGTTCAGATCCTTTATCGCGATCGGCAGGCCGTGGATCGGGCTGATCACGCCGGCGGCGATCTCCTTGTCTGCGGCTGCCGCCCGTGCGAGTGCCTCGCTCGCGGGCAGTTGCGAGACGATTGTATTGAGCTTTGAATTGGCCTCTTCTATGCGAGCAAGAAAGACCTTCATGACTTCGACGGCAGATATCTGCCGAGTTGCAAGGAGTTGTGAAATTTCTTTTGCAGGACGAAAATAGAGCGGAATGTCAGAAATGATAAGCCTTCGGGATGGTTAGATGCTTCCTCGCCATGCAAACAACATGCCATCAATATGGGCGTCGTGACCGTGAAGTTGACGAAAATCAAAATTCTATGTGCCTTTGATTTGCTCATTTTCGTCAATTTCATGCACATCTATTGTGCTTAAAGGACTTTCTATTTTTGCTGGCAGCGCGCTCCGAGCGCCGCTTCCTTGGCCTGTCGCACCTGAGGGTCGAGAAGCCCGCCCATCATCAGCCCATTCTGGAACCATCCCCAAAAATACGAAGCCCGCAGCGGGTGCCGCGGGCTTCTTGTTCGCAAGAGATGCCGACGCTTAGCGCTGCTGGATCAGCAGCTGGTCGTCACGCTGCTCAGCGTAGGTCGCCTCGTCATACTCGGGCTGCGCCTCAAGCTGCTCCTCGGTGAACTGGGTGTAGAGGTACATGTTGCCGTTGGCGTCGGTCATGAATTCAAGATTGTCCATGCCAACTGCAACTTCCTTGGAGCCAATGCCGAGAAATCCGCCGACGTCGATGATGATCGCGTCGACATTGCCGTCCTGGCTGAGAATCACGTCGCCGACTGACCCGACGTTCTCTTCGTTTGCGCCATAGACGGTGGTGCCGATCAGATCGTCGGCGCTGATGGCGCCCATGTCGACGCCGTCGAGCGTGTTCGGGTCGATCGCGCCGGTTTCGATGCGGTCGGGCTGGTCGATATCGGTCTCAGTGATGTCGACGCCCGGAGCCGTGGCCTCGTCGTCGGCCGGGGCGGCGGCAAGATCGTCCGTCTCGGTCATGTCATCGGCAGATGCCGTGGCGGTCTGGTCCATGTCGGTCGCCGGAGCGGCGGCAGTGTCCCGCGAGGCAGGCAGGCCCAGTGCCGGGTCATAGACTGAAGTGTCGAATTCGGGCTGCGCCTCGAGTGCCTCGCGGGTCGTGTTGACCACGAGCCACCACTGGCCATCACGCTCGGCCCATTCGAGTTCGTCGAACGAAATGGCGACGTCACGCTGGCCGAGACCCAGGAAACCGCCGACACCGATCACGATGTAGTCAGCTTCACCGTCAACGCCGAGCACGATGTCGTTGACGCTGCCGATGTTCTCGGCATCGTCCGCGATGCTGTTGTAGACGCGCTCGCCGATGATGTTGGAGGCCAGATGGCCGGGAGCGCGCTGGAGCTGCTGCTCCGTCTGCTCCATTTCCACGGTCGGCTCCATTGCCGGCTCGGTGGTGGTGGTCTGAGCATAGGCGCCGGTGGCGACCAGGGTTGCAATAGCGGTACTCGCCAAAAGATTACGGACCATGTTACCTTCTCCTTGTGCATGTTCCTTTGCACGGTCGCGTCCCCGTTCAAGCTTGGCGGTGAGATCGGGGGCGCGTCCTTCACGCCTCAGATAACGCGCTTTGGTGAGGCTGGTTCCCCGGGCCAGACAGCAAAAGATGTTTCGATGGGGCATGCCGACGGGAACTCCGGAAGACTCCGACGATTGGATGCAGGATGCCGCCCTGGGACGACCGGGAGGCGGCAGACCCCACGTCACCCGACAAGGAGAGGCCGATGCGCTTCGTTGCCGTATTGAACAAGGAAGGTGGAAGCCTGCGCGACCTCGATCTCGACGGTTTCGGTCGCCGGCTCCGCGACATCCTTGTCGAGGCCGGGCACGAGCTTGAGATAAAGACGGTGGCGGGCAAGGAAATCGTCGACGCGCTCGCGAAGGCTTTCGAGCGTGACGATTGCGACGTGGTTATGGTCGGCGGCGGCGACGGTACGGTGTCGACGGCGGCCGGCCAGGCGATGAAGTCCGACAAGATGCTGGCCGTCCTGCCGGCCGGGACGATGAACCTTTTCGCACGCGGGCTTGGCCTGCCACTGGATCTGGAAGAGGCGGCGAAGATCTTTGCCATGGGGCACGCCCGAAAGGTGGACATCGCGACAGCCAACGGTCGTCCTTTCGTTCATCAGTTCTCGGTGGGCATGCACCCGCGCATGGTGCGGCTGCGCGAGGACGAGGCATTTGCGGGACGCCTGGGCAAGATGCGCGCGTCGCTGTCAGCAGCGGTCAAGACGTTGATCGCCCCGCCGCGCGTCAAGGGGACACTGACGATCGACAATGAGAAAATGGCAATTGCGACACCAAGCCTCGGTATCTCCAACAATCTGTTTGGTGCGGGACACCTGCCTTACGCGGATCAACCGGATGGCGGCGTGCTTGGCATCTATGTCGCCCAGCCGCAGGCACCAGGTGGGGCTTTCGGCCTGGCAGCCGACATGTTGTTTGGTCGCTGGCAGGACGGTCAGGCCATTGAAGCAAGTACGGCCAAGCGTGCCAGGCTTGAGCTGATGCGGGGCTCTGGCAAGCTTGAATGCACGATCGACGGAGAATTGCTGGAACTGGAGCAGATCACCGAACTCGAAATCCATCCCCGAGCGCTGGCAGTGCTGACGCCGCCGGCGACCTGATGCTTACTCGGCAGCCTGGCCAAGTTTGCGCCGGCGCGTCAGTTCGCCGGTCATGACATAGCGGAGAATCTCGACAACCTGCTCGGGCGTTTCGGCGACCGCGAGCGCCGCGGCGTCGACCTCCTTGAGCGGGTGGATCAGCGAACGGTCGTGCAGAACGACCAGCGCCTTGCCGAGCGCTGCGGCATAGCCGGCATCGAAGGCGGCATTCCATTGCTTGTACTTGTCGCCGAAGCGCACCACCACGACATCGGCCTTCTCGATCAGGGTGCGGGTGCGGATGGCATTGAGCTTCGCGCCCTTGTGGTCCTTCCAAAAATTGTCCGGCTCCTCGCCGAGGATCGCCACGCCGCAATCATCGCTGGCGTCATGATCGGTCACGGGCGCCGAAAAGACGATGTTGAGCCCGGCTTCCGTTACGCCGGTGACGATACGCTCGCGCCAGTCCGTGTGAATTTCGCCGGAAAGATAGACCGACAGTGTCGCCATGAGGGACTCCTTTTCGTTCTGAAACTGCTTTCCGCACATAAGGCGCAAAGGCCAAGGGTGAAGGGTGAAGGGTGAAGGCCTTACCCTACCCCGACATAGCGGTGAACGAAATCCGGATCGGCGCGAACGGTTTCCACGGCCACGGTTTCCCGGTTCTGGCCGTTCTCGATGAAGCAGACACGGTCGGCAACTGCCAGAACCGCATCGACGCGCTGTTCGACCAGGACGGTAGAAACACCCCGCGCGCGCAGTGCCGCCACCGTTTCGCGTATGCGCGCGATCATGGAGGGCATCAGACCCTCAGTCGGCTCATCGAGCAACAGAACCTGCGGCTCTATGCAAAGCGCGCGCGCCATGGCCAGCATCTGCTGCTCGCCGCCCGACAGCGTGCCGGAAATCTGCCGGAGCCTTTCTCGCAGCAGGGGGAAAAGCTCGAGCACGCTTTCGCGCGTTGCTTTGCCCTTGCCGCGCGTCATCAGGCCGATCTCCAGATTCTCCGCCACGGTCAGTTCGGCAAAGAGACGCCGGCCCTGCGGGACGTAGGCGATGCCGGCGCGGGGAACCTCGTGCGGCTTGAGGCGCGTGAGTTCCTCATCCCCCAGCCGGATCGAGCCGGATCGCGGCGGCACCAGCCCCATGACAGACTTGAGGGTGGTGGTCTTGCCGGCGCCGTTGCGCCCGAGCAGGCACAGCACCTCACCCTGCCTGAGCTCGAAGGACAGGCCGCGCAGCACCTGCACATTGCCATAGAAGCAATCGACCGTTTCGACGGTCAGGGCGTTTCGTGACGCTTCAGCCATCGGTCCCGGTCCCCAGATAGGCGGCCTGCACGGCTGCATTGGCACGTATTTCATCCGGCGTGCCCTCGGCCAGGATACGACCGGCATTCATGACCGTGATGCGTTCGGCCAGTTCCATCACCACATGCATGTTATGCTCGATCAGAAGCACGGTGGCATTGGCGGCAATCTGGCGCACCAGCGCCATGAAACCGGTGATCTCGGCGTCTGACAGACCCTGGGTCGGCTCATCCAGGATCAGCAGGCGCGGCTTCAGGGCGAGGCCCATGGCGATTTCGAGCAAGCGTTGATGGCCATAGGAGAGGTTGCGCGCCAGTTCCTCCGACCGGTCGGCAAGACCGACGGCGGTGAGTGCCGCCATCACCTCTGTCTCCAGCGTCGAGGCCGAGCCGGCCTGGCGCTGGGCGGCCAGCGCGACGTTATCGTAGGCCGACAGGTTGAGATACACGCTGGTGATCTGGAACGTATAGGCGATGCCGTCGCGCGTTCGCTGGTGGGGCGGGCGGTTGGTGATGTCCTGGCCACCAAAGACGATGCGGCCGAAACCGGCTGCCACCCTGCCGCACACAAGACTGACAAAGGTGGTCTTGCCGGCACCGTTGGGACCGATGATGGCGCGGATCTCGCCCTCGTTCAGGCTGAAGTCGACGCCATCCACCGCCTTCAAGCCGCCGAAATGGCGCCCAAGGCCTTCCGTCGCCAGAAGCGGCTTCACGGCAGCCATTTCACCCACCTTTCGCGCACGGTTCCCAGCAGGCCCTTGGGGAAGAAGAGGATAAGCAGCACCAGCGCCACGCCGACGACGCCGAGATAGCTTAGGTTCCAGCCCTGGAAATAGGCATTCAGCAGATCGTTGGAGAAGTCGACCAGATAGAACATCAAGAGCGTGCCGAGGATCGGGCCAAGGACGGTTGCCGCGCCGCCGACCAGCACCCAGAGCAGCGGCAGGATGGAGAAATGGACTTCGGCGAATGACGCACCGGCATAGCCGAATAGCAGCGCATAGGCGGCACCGGCGGCGGCACAGATGACGCCTGACACGGCCATGGCCGACAGCTTCGAGACGAAGGTGTCGTAGCCGAGCAGGCGGGTGCGTTCCTCGTTCTCGCGGATGGCGATCAGTACCCGCCCGAAGGGTCGGCGCACCAAAGCCAGCGTGACAAAGAGAACGATGGAGAAGAGCGCCCAAGCGACGAGATAGCGCGTTGCGGGATTGGTCAGATCGACAACGCTATCGCCCAGATGGATGCGCCGCATGGCCTGTGACAGTACGATGCCATCGTCGCCGCGCGTGTATTCCGCAAAATAGAGGGTGAGCAGATAGAAGATCTGGCCGAACATCAGGGTCACGATCAGGAAGGCGACGCCCGTCGTGCGCAATGCCAGAACGCCAACGCCCACCGCAAGCACCAACCCGCTGACAAGTCCAGCGAGGAAAGCGGGCGGAACGGCCCAGTCGAGATGGTAGACGGTCAGCCCCGCGCCATAGAGGCCGGCACAGAAGAACATGGCGTGGCCGAGGCTTAACAGCCCCGTGTAGCCGAACACGATATTGTAGCCCATGGCAAAGACCGCGAGCACCATGACACGCGCAAACACGCCGTGGTGATAGGTCGGCAGCACGAACTGCAGCAGGAACAGCGCCGCGACCACAGCCAGGTGCAGAAGGATGACGCGCTTGTCGGCGTTGCCTGGCCTCATCGTTGCTTTGCTCCGAAAAGACCCTGCGGGCGGAAGACGAGCACCAGGGCAACGATGGCGGTGGCGACGATCTTGGCCAGCGTTGGCGAGAAGAAGACGGAGATGATGCCGTCGCTGAGGCCGATCAGGAGCGCAGCGACCAGCGTGCCGCGCAGCGAGCCGAGGCCGCCGATGATGACGACGATAAAGGACAGAAGCAGCGGGTCGTGACCCATCAGATAATGGGCCTGCTGAATGGGGACGATGAGCACGGCCGCCACCGCCGCCAGCATGGCGCCCAGTGCAAAGACCCAGGCATAGACACGGTCCACCGGGATGCCGAAGGACTGTGCCGTCTCGCGGTCATATTGGGTGGCGCGCATGACCAGCCCGGCTTTCGTGCGCGTCAGCACCAGCCAGGTGGCGATCAGCATGATGATCGAGAAGCCGATCACGGCGAGCTTGTAGCCGGAATAGCCGAACCAGGGCAGCGTTACCCGCCAGGTGAAGGGCGCCACGACGGGGCGGGCGTCGGGCCCGTAGAAGGTGAGGGCCACCTGCTGGATGATATAGAGCATGCCGATCGTTGCGACGATGGTGGCTTCCGGTTCGTAGTGCAGCCGCCGCAGCACCAATCTCTCGGAGGCCAGCGCCACGGCGCCGACCAGCAGCGGGGCGACGACCAGCGCGGCGAGGAAGCCCAGAGCCGGATGGCCGCCAATGGCAGTCGTGACCGCCCAGGCCAGGATCGCGCCCAGCATGAAGAACTCGCCATGGGCGACATTGACAACCCGCATGACACCGAAGACGAGCGAGAGACCCAGCGCCATCAGCGCCAGCATGGCGGCGGTGACGAGGCCTTCGAGCGTTGCCAGGAGAAGAATTGCGGAAAAGGACATGCGGAAACGTACCGTCAACCTCGGGCGAGAATGCAACGGCCGGCCGCACCGGCACGAACAGGGCTAGAGACAGCCGCTGGTCATGCCGGCGCGCCGGTCGTCGGTCCTAAAGTGTTTCGGTGCGGTAGTCCGCTTCCGGTTCGTACATGGAATCCTCGATGGCCGTGCGGTGGATGACGTCCAAGCGGCCGTCGCGCAGCACCGAGATGTTCTGGTGGCCGAAAGACTGGTGGATTTCCGGCACAAAGATCTTGGCTCCCTGCGGGTGTTCCTCGCCGGCTTCAAAGCGCTGTAATTCCTCCGTCGCCTCGACCAGCTTGGCGCGATCCTGCGGACCCGAATAGCCGGCCGCCTCCATCGCCTCCTTGATGACGAACAGCGTCTCCCAGCAGCCGAACATGTGGGCAGCGGTGGAGACATCGTTGGAATCATTCACGGAGGCGCCGGTCTCGTCGATGCCGACGGCATCACGATAGAAGCGCTCGTAATCGGGCGAGTCAGCTTGCAGGTAACGCGGCATGCCTTCCCAGAAATGGCTGCCTTCCAGGAATTCGAGGCCAGGGCTGTTGACGTCGATCGCCTCCAGCGAATCGATGAAGCCGAAGAGTTCGGGACCACTGCCGCCGAAGAACTCGCCCAACTCACGTACGAAGGTCAGGATCGCCGGTCCGATCATGATGTGGTAGATCGCATCGGTATCGGACGGGATCTGGGGGAAATAGCGGGTGAACGAGGTTTCGGTCGGCGGGATCGGGATGCTCGCGATCACCTGGCCGCCATTTGCCTCGTAAACTGGCGGGAAATAATCGCGGTGGTCGTGGCCGAACGCGTAGTCGGGATAGATCATGGTGATCTTCTTGCCGACATTCTCCGCGACCCAGGGAGCGACAGCGGTCATCTGCGAGCGCACGTCGGTGATGCCTGGCTGGAAGCACCAGCGATTCATGCGCCCGGACGGGACGTGATAGCCCTCTGACACGACGTAATAGGGCACTTTCAATTCGCCGGCTGTCGGCGCAGAGCCGATCACCACGTGGCTGAAAAGGGTTCCGTAGACGACATCCACATTGTGCTGGTTGACGAATTTCTCGACCGTCTCGGCGCCGCGCCGCGGATCGGTGCCGTCATCCTCGGTGATGATTTCCAGCGGACGGCCATTGATGCCGCCGCGTTCGTTGATGAGATTTGCAGCGGCCATGGTGGTGCGCTCGTACCAGCGGCCATAGGCGGCGCCGATGCCGGTGCGGTGGCACTGGAATCCGATCTTGATCGGCTCGGATGACTGCGCCTGCGCATAGCGCACGAAGCCCGGACCCGCGGCCAGACCAGCTGCGGCCGCACCAATGCCCTTCAGCGCGGAGCGTCGTGAGATCAGACTGGATTTCGATTTGGAGGGACTGCCATTTCTGCTCATCTCGGTTCCCCTTTTTTTATCGGCTTTCGCCTGCATTTCCGTGCCCGGGGGTCTGCTCCGCGAGCCGGAAAAATCGCTTGTGTACAAACTAAATCACCAATCGCGCCGGGTGGCAACAAATTGCTCACGCAGGGTCATCCAATCGTTCATCCCGCCGTCGGGGAGGACAGCAGCCACAGTCCGAACGCAGTGTAGAAGACCATGAGGGCAGCCAGAAGGATCTGGCTCATGGCTGCGTCCCGCGCGTTGCCGTGGATGCGCCAGGCAATCACATGGGCCATCGCAATGGCCACCAGATGGCCGACGATGATCGCGCTGGCCTGGATGTTCCAGAAGACCCAGGTGGCGCGCGCGCCGAGCACAAGCCCTGCCTGCACGTGCATGCCGGCCGTGCCGAACAAATCCCAGCCGCGCATCAGCGGGTCGGACAGGGCGGCCAGCGCATACTGACCATCGACCAGAAGGGCGCCCAGATAGTGGGCGAAATGATAGACCAGCGAAATCGGGATGATCGACCAGACGAGGCGCCCCGCCACTTCGGCGAAAGGCCGCTTGGGACCGGCCAGTCTCTCGCCCATCGCCACACTGCAGAAGAAGGCGCCGGCCAGCAGGGCGAACATCAGCAGGAGGCCCAGCGTATTGGGCCACATCACGTCGGTTCTGCCCGGGAATTCCAGCGGATTGACGCCGATCGTGGCCAGCCAGAAGAAGGTCAGGAGAAGCCCGTCGAAAGAGACCGTGGACAGTGCCAGAAGCAGGAAGGCGGCCCCGGTCAGCGGCAAAGGGTGGGCCGTGGCGAGCTTGGCGCCAGGCATGCACAGTTTCAGCGGGCGGCGACGGGTTGCATCCGGCTCTCCCTTCTCGACGATGCCCATGCGGGCGATCATGCCGAGAAAGACGGAAAGGCACTCCCCGCGCCGTGTCCAGTCGCCATAGCCGAAAATGATCGTGGCCAGCGTGTTGAAGGCCAGATAGGCCATGAGCGCCCAGGCCAGGCGCTCGGGGTCGTCAGGCGCGGGATAGACGAGCTCGAACCAGGCAAAGCCGAGGAAGAGCAGGATCGCCGGCCAGTAGGCAAGCCGTTGCGGCAATTGCATGAGAGGTTGATCGCTGCCCCTCAGGAGCGCAACGAGGCGCCACGGCGCGTATAGCGGGTTGAGCCACCACCAGACATTGCCGAAGACGCCCTGCACGAGCGTCAGCCCCACCCAGAACACCGTCCAGACAATGAGCGGCAGGGGGTTCGACAGCGGGTCGCGGCTGCCGGCGAAGCCGACAAGGATCAGGAACAGCACGAACAGGAAAACAAGCGTTGAGGCTGGCAGTCGCGGCCATTCGGGCAAGGCGAACAGCCTTGCACGCGCCCTGACCCAGCGATCGAGCGGGCCAGGCGGCACCAACGCCAGAAGGACGAAGCTGGCTGCAACTGCAAGCGCGCCACCGACGAGATAGTAGCCTGTCGGCAGGATCATGATGTGGGCGCGGTCGCCTGCGTGAGCGAGGGCCTGCGTTGGTATCGCGAGCAAGAGTAAAGGCAACGCAAGCGTGCCAGCAAAACGATGCCGCGATTGCCACATTGCCGGACTCACCCCTCATCCCGCCTGATGCCCTTGCAACCTGACAGATCGGCAACGGACCTGCCAGACAAAATGGATGCACCAGCCTGCATGCCGAGCTATTCTGGAGTCCTCCGCAAAGCCGAAAGGAGACCAGTTTGCGCGCCATTCTTGCCCTGGCGGCCTCCATGTCGATGGTGGCATCCGCATCCGCCCAGATCACCAGCCAATATACCGAACTCGATACCGAGCGCGATTGCATCACCATTGCTTCTTCGGGCGAAGATGAAGGGGACTGGGCGGATCTCGTCTGTCCCGGCTACCGGGGCTATCCGGTGCTGCTGTTCTATTCGGACGTGCGCGAATCGCTCTTCTACGGGTTCCCGCCGGAATTCGACCGGGTGCCGGATTTCATGAGCTTTTCCGGCTTCAATCGCGTCGGACCGACGATCGAGTGGCGGCTGGCGCCACGCAACGGTGTCGAGGTGCCGTTCGCGACAATCCATCGCTGGTTCGTCGACGATCCGGAATTTCCCGGAGATGAAACACAGGTTCTGGTCGTGCGCAGGGTCGGGCAACTCGATGACCGTCAGGGCTGCGTGGTCGGCTTCGTGGTTGCCTCCGGCAATGCAAATGCCAACGAGCAGGCACGGCGTGTGGCGGACGAGCAGGCACGGGAATTCGCCTGCGGTGCGGACCAGCCGGCTATCCTGTCCGGAACGGTGCCGCTGCCCAATTTCACGTTCGGCTATTGATGCCTGATCCGGCGCCGTGAACGGGCGGAGCGTCGCGAACACCGCGCAGCCGCCGTTCATGTGCAACAAATGAGAAATGGCTCGGTTTCGACATCACCGAGTTTGCTGAGCCTCAGCGGTCTCCAGTTTCCAGTCCCGGAGCCTGGCGTCTATCGGCCCAGGCCTGCATCGGCCTGGGCGAGACAGCGCGTCGAGACCGTCAGCGCTTCGACTTCGCGCGTTCGATCGCCGCGGTGATCATGCGCCGGGCGGTAGAGGCATCCTGCCAGTCGCCGATCTTGACCCATTTGCCGGGTTCCAGATCCTTGTAGTGCTCGAAGAAATGCTCGATCTGCTTGAGCGTGATTGCCGGCAGATCGGTGATTTCGTTTACCGCTTCATAGCGCTGGGTCAGATGCGGGGAGGGTACTGCAACGATCTTCTCGTCCTGCCCCGCATTGTCCTCCATGACCAGGACGCCGATGGGGCGAACATTGATGACGCAGCCTGGAACCAACGGTCGGGTGTTGCACACCAGAACATCCACCGGATCACCATCGTCCGACAATGTATGCGGAACGAAACCGTAATTGCCGGGATAGGTCATCGGCGTGTAGAGGAAGCGATCGACCACCAGCGTGCCGGCTTCCTTGTCCATCTCGTACTTGATCGGCTGCCCGCCGACCGGCACTTCTATGATGACGTTGACATCGTCCGGTGGGTTCTTGCCGATGGAAATGGCGTCTATGCGCATGGGGCGCTGTTCCTCGCGATAAGAGTTCGTCCTCCCGCGGCAGCCGATAGCCCGTCCGCGCCCGCGATGCAAATGTGGAAAGGGAATTCAGCCGTTCAGGGCCAGACGAAGGCTACTTTCTTGAGGGCCTTCTGCTCGAAAATCTCGACGCCCTCGGCCACGTCGCGTCCACCCGCGCCTGCATAGAATTCAGTCGCGCCGACATTGTCTTCCAGTGCCCATACGACGAGTCCCTTGAGCCCGTGCGCCGAAAGCTTGTCGCGCGCGGCGTCGAAGAGCTTCGAGCCCAGCCCGATGCCCTGGTACTCCGGCTTGAGATAAATCTCGTAGATCTCGCCCTGCTGCTTGAGGTCGCGCGAGCGGTTGCGGCCGAGGGTCGCATAACCCACGACTTCGCCGTTCATTTCCACGATCAGTATCGACGAGGCCTTGCGAATCGCATTCGCCCACCATTTGGAGCCACGCCGGTTCAGCATGCCGGTCAGAGTCTTGTGCGGGATGATGCCGGAATAGGCTCCCGACCAGGACGCGTAATGAACCTCGGCGATGCCTTCTGCGTCGCCGGCTTCTGCCTTCCTGATGTCAATGCTTTTCGTCTTCATAATTCGTTAACCTTAGCCTCCGGCGGGCGGCTTGGGCAAGCATGCGTTTCGGCGTTCGGCGGTTTTCTCACAAGCCAGGGCAGCAGCCGCTCCAACCCATCGCTTGACAGTGGGCCCAAGCGGCTCGTAAATGCCGCTCGTTCGCGGAACGGGGCCGTAGCTCAGTTGGGAGAGCGCGTCGTTCGCAATGACGAGGTCAGGGGTTCGATTCCCCTCGGCTCCACCAAGAACTCCTTATCGCTCAAGAACCTTCTTTCGTTCAGGCCTTTCGCCGATGGCCGGCCGAGTGCTTGTCCGGTCGATGCCAGGATTCGAACCGAATTTGCGCAAACGCAAAGCGGCGACGTCCATGTGGTGCCATCCTCTGCCAAACTGTCAGGCTGAGGGAAAGGACCGACCATGGGCATCTTCAAGAGAGTCACCGATCATCTGGATCGCCAGAGCACGCTGATGGGCGGCATGATGGAGCGCCTGAACGTGGATTTCCAGGCCGGCGACGGCATAGCGCTCGGCCAGCGGCTGGGGCGTGCGGTTCGCGCCTGTGTCTCCTGCCAGAACACCGAAACCTGCCAGGCCTGGCAGGATGCCCATGTGGACGGCGCGGCCGAGGCCCCCGCATTCTGCCCCAACGCGGATCTTTGGACGTCACTCAAGCACGGCTGACACGACAAGGGAGGCGATGATGTTGCTGCGCGATTTGATCGACTGGATACGAGCCGGTCTCTCGGCAAGGCGCGATGCGCGCGAGATTGAGAGATTGCGCGCGACATCGCCCCAGATCGCTGCTGCGCTGGCGCGCGAGACGGGAACAGTCCCGGCAGCACTCCAGAACATTGCTGCAGCCGGTCGTCGCGCCGCACGGCTGCGGGAGAGGATGATCGAGGCGTTCGGCATCTCGGCTGCCACGCTGTCGGCGGCCGATCAGGGCGCGCTGCGCCAGACGGGCATCGCTTGCTCGCAATGCGGCGCGAAGCGGCGCTGCGCGGTTGAGCTTCAGCGAGGCACCGCGCGCGCGAACGCGGCAGGCTTCTGTCCGAACGCATCAACCTTTGCGGCGCTGTCGGCAACGTCGCGGCACTGATTCGTGCTGGCTTGCGGTACAAGAAAGCAAGGGCTTAGCTGATTCCAACCGGCAAGAAGCGTCACTGAATTCCTTTGCTTTTTCCAATGATGTTCTAATCCTTTTTGCCCATCAAGAGTGCCGGTCTCCACGGCTTGGATGGGCGAAGGCGTCGACGGGCATGGTTCTTGCCCGTGCACAGGGGTTAGCCTGAGGCAAGCTTCTTGCCAGGGTCGTAGAATGGCCGCTCCACGACGATGGCCCGACCCAACCCAGACGGCATCGCAATTTCGACCTCCGTTCCGATCTCGGCACACTCGACCGAGACCATCGCCAGGGCGATGTTCTGCTCAAGCCGGGGCGAATAGATGGCAGAGGTGACTTTGCCAATGGTGGTCCCGTCGTGGCTAATCGGCCAGAATCTGGTGTTCGGTCCCTTTAGTGGCGAGCCTTCGATGCGCAGGCCGACCTGTTTGCGCGTCACGCCACCGTCTAGAATGCGTTGCAAGGCGGCCTTGCCGATGAAGTCGGCCTCCATGTCGAGATTGACCAGCCGGTCGAGGCCCAATTCGTAGGGGTTGGTATTGATATCCGCATCCGCGTGATAGGAAAGCATCCCGCCCTCGATGCGGCGAATGGAAGAGGTATGCCCGGGCTTGAGGCCGAGCGGCGCTCCCGCTGCCATCACCAGTTCCCACAATTCGTCGCCACGAGAACCATCCCGAAGATAGAGTTCATAGCCGAGTTCGCTGGACCATCCTGTGCGTGACACGACCAGAGGGATGCCATTGAGCTCAACCTCGCGCAGCCAGTAGTAGCGCAGGTCCAAGATGCTGTCGCCGAACAGCGCCCGCATCACGTCACCGGATTTCGGACCCTGCAGTTGCAGGGGCGAGACATCCGGCTCAACTATCGTGACATCCATCCCCGAATGCACGGCCACGCCCTGCGCCCAAAGGAGGATGTCGCTGTCGGCCAGCGAGATCCAGAAGTGGTTTTCGCCGAGCCTGAGCAGGATCGGATCGTTCAGGATGCCGCCTTCGGCATTGGTTATGAGAACATATTTGCACTGCCCGACCGCCATCTTCGAAAGATCGCGCGGCGTGAGCATCTGGGTGAACTTCGCGGCGTCCGGGCCGGTAATCTCCACCTGCCGCTCCACGGCCACGTCGCACAGGATCGCATCGTTCACCAGGTTCCAGAAATTCTGTTCCGGATCGCCGAAATCCCGCGGGATGTACATGTGGTTGTAGACCGAGAAGCCCATTGCGCCCCATCGGACGGTTGCGTCGAAATAGGGGGATTTGCGGATCTGGGTTCCGAACCCGAAATCGGTCGATTGTGTCATGGACTTTGCCCTTCTGGACCGGCAACGCGATCCGTTGCCGAATGTCGGTCGGGAAGAGACCTAACGCGGATCGGGTCTCGGTGCGGACTGACCATGCATGGCCGGAAGTCCGGCCGGACCGTTGTTGTTCTTCCTGCAGACCGTTTGGGCGGGCGGCATCAACTGTCGGTCTTGATGGCAAGCTTCTTGAGGTTGGGAAGCTGTGATTTGACCTCGCGCGTGACGATGTAGGTCATGTAGCGCTCGATCCCCAGCTCAGCAGCCAGCAAGGATTCCATCAGGCTCTGAAATGCCGCCAGGCTGGGGCTAAAGACCTTCATGACATAGTCCATGCCACCGCCGGTCGCGATGCATTCGGTGACTTCGTCCAGTTGGCGGATATGGGCCTCGAAACGATCGAAATCCGATTTGCGGTGGTAAGTGAGCGCGACAGTCACGATGACCTGGGTGAAGTTGGCGATCCGATCAAGGGCGATGTCGCCGCGATAACCGCGAATGAGGCCGGCCGATTTGAGTTTGTTCAATCGAGCCCAACATGGTGTGGGCGACAAGTTGACAAGTTCCGCCAGCTTGCTCTTGCTCAATTGCCCATGCTTCTGGACCGAACTGAGGATGCGAATATCGATTGGATCGAGGCCATGTTTTCCTCTCATTGGACTTCGCTTCGGGTTTGACCTCTGGTCTACGAACTTGCTGACTTGATCGCTGTGGACATGAATTCTTCCGCCTTGGTGCCGTGTGTCCCTTCTGGTGTACTGCCGACGCGTGCGAGTAGCCGGCGCCGATGCGAAGGATTGCAGAAGGCATTTCCTCGGTTGATACCGGTATTCTAACACGACGCCCGGTTCCCACAACCGGACGGTTCCGGCACGCATCCAACGCAGCCTTTTCTCCCCAGCCCAACGGCATGCCGAGCGCATCGGCCATTCTCAGAAGAGCCAGCGTGCCGGTGAGATAGGGTGGAAGCGATGTTTGCCACGGGTGGCTAACAGTCCCAAGGCTTGCAGGAAGTGCTCGGCCTCAGCGGTCGGGAGTTCCTTACACGTCTTGAGCGAGATGTGAGATCGATCTTTCCAGCCTACGACCCCTAGTGCCGGGCCCGAAGCATGCAGGCAACCCACATGATCCAGCATGGCAATCCACCGGATCATATTGTCCGAATATCGCGTGCGCGATACGGAAGAACAGCTAAGTGCTTGAAAAGAATGGCACTCCCAAGGGGAATCGAACCCCTGTTTCCGCCGTGAGAGGGCGGCGTCCTGACCGCTAGACGATGGGAGCGCGGCTGATGGCGTCGATATAGAGGGGAACGCTGGCGATTGCAACAGGCTGCAAGAGCATGAACGCGGCAGTCGCTCCGCGTGGCGAAAGGCGCTGCAACCTCACGTGGCGGCAACACTCTGTCGGAAATGGTGATGGCCCTGCCACTTTTTCGCCGTCTTTTGCCCGCCCTTGCGCCTCATTGTCTGGCGAAGGTCTAAACGTTGCCTGAGACGGTTCGGTCCGACGCGGTTCCGTAATCCCCAAGCCCCCCGCCCACGGGGCCGATGTTCGGATCGAACCAACTCCGGGTTTCCGGAAGGCGGCAATGACGATCCCAATTTGGCCGGTGCTGGTAACCAGTGCCGGCCATTTGCTATCTGTAGCTTCGTTCCCCGGTCTTGGGGCGGTGCAACAGCGCTGCGCCAAGTATGCGACCGGGTGTTCCATCCGGCCGCATGGCCTGCACCAGAACAGCGCATCCCCCCGCGCCTTTCCTTGCCACCTGACTGACAGGAAGCTCGAAACGCGCTTCCTTGCCATGCCACATGCCGGCGCTGTGATAGCTGGATACCGAGTTCCAGAATGTGAAGGACCTGCCCTGGTTGCGTCCGCGGGTGATCTCGACCGTGGTTGCGGGGTTAAAGTAGACGAGCACGACATGGGCTTCGCCGTCCGGCACCTCGCCGGCGCCGGTCTCGATGACCACTGTGTCGCCCCTGTAACTCAAGGCGACCTCGACCGGGAGGCCATCCGAGCTTTGCTCTATTGCCTCGTCCATCGCGTTGCGGTCGGCGCCGTTGACATGTGCCACGCCGTTGATGACCGCTTGCGGCGTGTAGACGGAACGGCTGCCGAATGCGGCGCTGTAGTCATATTGGCGGGTGGTATTGTCGGCGGTCGCCAGCGTGTCGCGCCAGCCGAGATAGTCCCAATAGTCGACATGGTAAGCCAGCGCCACGATATCGCCGGTCTGCGCCAGGTCGGCAAGGATGGCGTCCGCCGCCGGACAGGAGCCGCAGCCCTGGCTCGTGAACAGCTCGACAACGGCAAGCGGGCGCGACTTGGCAGCCTCCTGGCCATAGGCCATCGCCTGCGGCACGAAAAACAGTATAGCGGCCGCCAGCAAGCGTGCGGTCAAGCTGTGATGCGTCATCGATCCTACGTTTCCGACTGTCCCCGGAGCCCCAAACGGCGCGACAGTTAGGCTTAGTCTAGGCGCAGCCGGCGGACAACCGGAAGTCACGTTGCGGTGAGAGCGGTCGTGGCGCATGGTGCTCGCCGAAATCGGTCTCCGGAGCCTGCCGATGCTGCAGCATGTCGATCTCTATTGCGAGCGGACGGGTCCGGAATTCTGGGCCGAGCCGGTCAACGCGCTGACCAATCTCGCCTTCATCGCCGCCGGGATATGGGCCTTGCGAGAGGCGCGGCACCATCGTGCAGATGGCTTCGTCACAGCGCTGTGCTGGCTCGTGGTCGTGATCGGTGTCGGGTCGGGGCTGTTTCACACCTTCGCCAACCGCCTGACCCTGTTGGCCGACGTGGTGCCGATCGCCCTATTCACGCTTGCCTACACGGTGTTTGCGATCCGCCGCTATCTCGGATTTTCCTGGCTTGGCACAGGACTTCTCTTCGTCGGGTTTTATGTGTCGGTGGGTCTGCTGACAGCGATGGTTCCGGAGCGGCTCAACGCATTGACCAGCGGATCGGTCGGGTATCTGCCAGCGTTTCTGGCGCTCTTCGGTTTCGGTGGCTGGGTGGCGCTGCGCGGACATCCGGCTGGCAGATGGCTACTGGCCGCGGCCCTGACCTTCCTGGCTTCGGTAACGTTCCGCGCCCTGGACCATCATGTCTGCGAGGCGTTGCCTCTCGGCACGCATTTCATGTGGCATGTGCTGAATGCGGTGATGCTGGGACTGCTCGCCGTGGCGGCGGCGCGCCACGGCTCCAGGGCTGCGGCCGGCTAAACGCCGGCCGGCTCTGCCTCATTCAGCCGGTTGCGGGCTGGCGCCGGCAGGCGTGTCGGCCTCCGCGTCTTCCTTGCGGCGACGACGGAAGATGCGCGCGAAGAAGCCTGGCCGAGGTTCTCCCGCAGGCTGGTTGTCGCGGGTGAACACCATCAAGGCGGCAGGGGTGACAACCAGGGTCAGCAAGGTGGCGAAGGCCAAGCCCCACACGATGGCGCTCGACATGGACATCCACCATTGGGTCGAGGGCGCATCTATGGTGACCTCGTGGTGGAACAGTTCCAGCCCGAGGCCGAGTGCGATCGGCAGCACGCCGAGGATGGCCGAGACCGCCGTCAGCACCACCGGACGGGCGCGTTCGCGGCAGGTCTGCAGCACGGCATCGCGTTTGGCCCAGCCTTCGCGACGCAGGCGGTCATAGGTGTCGATCAGGACGATGTTGTTGTTAACCACCACGCCGGCCAGGGCGATGATGCCAAGGCCCGACATGACGATGCCGAAAGGCTGGCCGGTGATCAGCAGGCCAAGGAACACGCCAATGGTCGACATGACCACGGTCATGAGGATCAGGAAGACGCTGGTGAACTTGTTGAACTGTGCCAGCAGGACGATGAAGATCAGGAAGATGGCCGCCCCGAAGGCGCTGCCCAGGAAGGCGCTTGCCTCGTCACTCTCTTCGCTCGATCCGGCCAGCCGCCAACGCGCACCGCCAAGATCCAACTCCGACAAGGCCTGCGTCACCTGCGCCTGGACCGCGGATGTCTGGAAGCCGCTCGCAACGTTGGCCGAGACCACGATAGTGCGTTCGCCATCGATGCGATTGAGGGTTCCCACGCGCGGCTCCGGTTCGCGTGAGACGAAGTTGGAGATCGGCACCGCGCCCAGCTGGGTCTCTACACGCAGCTGGTCGAGCGCCGCCAGCGTGCGCCGGTCGTCCGGCAAGCGAAGGCGAATGTCGACGGGGTCGTCGACGCCCTCGGGCCGATAGTCCGAAAGCTTCAGGCCGTTTGTGACGAGTTGAACGACCGTACCGACCATGCCGGGACTGATACCGTACTGGGAGGCCTTGGCGCGATCGACCTTCAGCGCCCAGTCAATGCCGGGCGGGGGCAGGCCATCGGAAATGTCGATGACACCCGGAATCTCGGCAAGTCTGCTGGCGACGGTACGGGCGTGGTCTTCCAGGCCGGTGGGATCGACGGCGGAGATACGCGCCTGGATTGCCTGTCCGGTTGGCGGGCCTGCTTCGGGCACCCGGACCTCGACCTCGACGCCGGGAATGCCGCGCATGACCTCGCGCAGATCGTTGAGGATCTCGCCGGCCGGCTTGCGCTCGCGCCAATCCGCGAATTCGTACTGGATGATGCCGACGACGTCCTCGTCGATGTCCTGCGCGCCGCCGCGGTTCTGGCCGACGCGCGTATAGACGGACGTGACACCAGGCCAGCCGAGCAGTCTCTCCTCTGCCTGGCGCGTGGCGCGGTCCATCTCCTGCAGGGAGAGGTTGCCGCGCGCAGAGACGTACATCAGGCCGTAGTCCGGCTCGACATTGGGGAAGAACTCGACGCCCGCGCCATATTGCGAATAGCTGTACTGAACCCCGACAAGAATACCGAGCGCCAGCAGAAGGACGGTCTTGGGATACGCGACGGCCTTCTTCGCGATGGCCATGTAGAGACCGTCAGGCTTCGGGGCCTCGTCGACATGGGCCTTTGCGAACATGGCCCCGATCGTGGGTGCGAAGAGCAGCGCGTAGATCAGCGAAGCGGTGAGCGTAACGATCAGCGTGATCGGCAGATACTTCATGAACTCGCCGACGATGCCCGGCCAGAACAGCAGCGGGGAAAAGGCGGCGATGCGGGTCGCGGTGGCCGCGATCACGGGGCCAGCCATGCGGTGTGCGGCGAGCTCGAATGCGGCCCGGCGGTGCATGCCTTCGGCCATCCGGCTTTCGGCGTATTCGGTCACGATGATGGCGTCGTCTACGAGCATGCCGACCGCCAGGATCAGGCTGAACAAGACGACGATGTTGATCGTGTATCCGGCCATCGACAAGGCAAAGATACCCATCAGGAACGAGGCCGGAATGGCCATGCCGATGATGATGGAGGAGCGGCCCGACAGGGCATAGAGAATGACGATGAAGACCAGGATGACGGCGATCAGAACGTGGTTCTGCAAATCGCTCAGCAGAGTGCGGACGATGTCCGACTTGTCCTGGCTGAAGGTGATGACGGTACCCTCCGGCAGGCGTTGCTGGAAGTCCGCCGCCAGTACCTTCACGGCGTCAACCGTGTCGACGAGATTGGCGCCAACGCGCTTCTTGACCTCGATGGCGATGGCTGGCTGGCCATTGAGCCGGGTGATGGTCTGGGCGTCCTTGAAACTCTGCCGGATCGTGGCGAGATCGCGCGCGCGAACGACCGCTTCCGATCCGGCGACGATCGGCAGATTGGCCACGTCCTCGACCGTTTCGATCAGCGAGGGCACGCGCACCGGGAAGCGACCTTCCGAGCCCTCCAGCGCGCCGGCTGCAACAAGGCTGTTGCCCGCATTCACGCCCTGGATCATCTGATCAAGCTGGAGCCCGTAGGAGGTTAGCTTGACCGGGTCGATGATGACCTCGACCAGATCATCGCGGGCGCCCTGGAGTGAACCTTCGAGCACGCCGGGGACTTCTTCGATCGCATCGCGCAGCTGACGGGCAGCCGCCGACAGCACGCGCTCGGGCAGGTCACCCGAAAGGGTCACCACGAGGACTGGGAATTCCGATATGTTGACTTCGTGGACGGAAGGTTCATCGGCGCCGTCGGGCATGTTCCGTTTGGCGTCGTTGACCTTTGCGCGCACGTCTTCAAGGGCATTGGAGAAGTCGTAGCCGGCCTGGAACTCGATCAGCACGAAACCGCCGCCCTGATAGGCGGAGGATCGCATCTCCTTGACGCCGGCGAGCCCCTTCAATGCGGTCTCCACCGGACGCAGCAGCATGCGTTCGGAATCCTCGGGCGAAATGCCCTGGTAGCCGAGACTCACATAGATGATCGGGATGGCGACGTCGGGTTCTGCCTCCTTCGGGATCGACTGGTAAGCCAGCGCGCCCGCAATGAGGAAGAATACCAGGATCGAAAGCGTGAGCCGCGCGTTGTTGATCGCAATGCTGATCGGGTTCATCGAAACGACGCCTCCGCGTCTAGCGCGCGTCCGAGGAACGGAACTCGCCGACCAGGCGGCGAATCGTATCCTCGTCAGCGGGAACGGCGTTCACGCGCTCACCCTCGGTGACGAGTTCCTGTCCGGCGACGATAATGCGTACACTTGCGGGGATGCCGGCGAGATAGAGACCGGATGGCGTATCGTCGACGAGATCGATCGGATGGAAAACCACCGTCTCGGAACTGTCGACACCGCGGATGCCGAGGTCGCCCTGCGCACTCAGCGTGATGACGGACCGGGGCAGCATCACCGATTCAACCGGCTGCGCCCTGAGCGTTATCTCGGCAGTCATGCCGGCAGGGATTTCCGCATCGGGATTGGGGATCGCGACCTCGACCCTGAAAGTGCGGGTCTGGGGAGACGCATCGCGACTGACAAAACGGATTTCGCCATCGATCACGCGCCCGTCGACCAAACGCACAGAAGCGGGTTGACCACGACTGACGAAGCCGACATCGCGCTCGCTGACCTCGCCGACGGCAATGATCGGGTCGAGACGGATGAGGGTGGCGATTTCAGCGCCCTGAGACACCGAGCTGCCAACTTCCGGGCGAACTCGATCAACAATTCCGGGGAAGGGGGCACGGACTTCGAAGCGGCCGACTTCGGCTTCGGCAGCCTCAAGCTGGGAGCGTGCGCTGGCAAGTGCCGACCGTGCGTTGTCGAGCTGCAGACGAGGCAGATTGCCGCTGTCGACCAGTCGTTCGGTTGCGGCAAATTCGGTTTCGCGCTGCGCAAGAAGCTGGCGCGCGGTTTCGACCGCAGCTTCCTTGCCTTCCGTATCAAGCCGCATCACGAGATCGCCCGCCTCGACGTTCTCGCCCTGGCGCACCGGCAATTCCTGAACGATGCCGGCGACCCGAGCGGCAAGCACGGCGCGCTGATTGGCTTCGGTGCGGCCGGAGACCTGAATGGTTCGCGCATGCACGACGCGGGGAGCGTCCACCACAGCCACAAGACGCGGCGGCCGCTCGGTGCGCGCTTCCGTAACCACCCTATCGGCCTCGTCAGGTGCGGCGCTGCCAACGGAGGAAAACTCTCCGGTCAGCATCCATGCGCCTGTAGCGACAAGGACGGCAATGGCCGCCACCTTGTGGAACCTAAATCTCGACATCACCAACAGTTCCGTTGTTCAGGTTCCCGGTCCCTGCCGGCGGCTTGGGAGGACACGCCAGGACATAGGGATCGGGGGAACCTGCTTCAACCTTTCCCGGTAAACCCGGATGAGGATGGCCACATACACCAAAATTCGTTAACGGCCACGATCAAATCTAGGATCGGACCACACATTACTGCCATATGCCACCCTGCCGACCGCGGAAGCCCTGACGGCGGCCTGCAGAAAGCCGAGCACTAACGACTATAATGATTAGGTCATGCAAACGTCTTTAGTAAAAACCAGAAGCAATAACTGCCCCAGGGCTTCCCTGCGGTCAGGCAGTGACATATTGACAAAACCTGTCATTCTGTCAAGCTTCGGACAGTGAGGAAAATGATCTCCCTGATCGAACATATCGAACTCCGAGACGACACTCGCCGATCGAAGATTTTGGCCGGTGCAACCAAGGTCTTCCTCGCGTACGGGTTTCAGCGGACGACCATGGACGACATTGCACGTGCTGCCGAAATATCGCGGCCAGCTCTGTATGTTCTCTTCCGCAACAAGACAGACATCTATCGAGCGCTGGCATCCGAGTTTCTCGAGCAAGTGGTGGTCCTCACCCGGAAGACCCTTGACTGTGCCAATACGTCTCTGGATGAGCGGATCCGCGAAGCGACCACCGCCTTCACGTGCCTGCTCGCCGAAGTCGAGGAATCGCCGCATGGTCTGGAACTGCTCGACATGCAGAACAGCCTGGCGAGCGACATCGTCAGTGCCGGCCGTGAACAGCTTGTGCAGATGTTTACCGATGCGATTGACGTTGAAATGCGGGCATCTGGCCGCGATCTCGCGGCGTCGGGCCTTTCAGCGTCGGGGCTGGCCAACATGCTGCTCGATGCGATTGACGGCATGAAGATGCGGCGGCCGGCCCGCGAGGAGCAGGACGTTCTCCACGCTCAATACATCGCTGCGTTGGCGGCTATACTGAAAAGCTGATCCGCTCAGTCGGAGGCCGAAGCCGGCCTCTTGCGGCTAGCGAGGAACTCGCGCACCTTCGATCCAAGCGACTTCTGCACGCGCCCCCTCATGCCTGACGACACCATGTCCTGCAGATCGAGCGTGGCCACATTGCCGACAGCATCGAAACAATCGACCAGCCAATCTTCTGCTGCCGAACGTCCCAGATCCCGCAAATACTCAAGGAAGGCCCATTCCGCGTTGAGCTTGGAAGATGCCGACAGTTCCAGCAAAGCCTCGTCGGCGTCGATGCGATGCATTCGGATGTCGCGGTATTCCGTGGCGTCGATGCGACCGGCGGCAATCAGTTCCTTGACGAAGGCAATGGCTCGAAACTCCCGCAGCAGCCCCGAATTGAAGGTGATCTCGTCGATCCGATTCTGGATCTCGCGGGCGGATTTCGGCGCGCCCGGCCGGGTGACCGGATTTATCTGCACGAGCAAAAGGTCCTCGACCGGCGAGGCGTAAAAGAACGGATAGAGCGGCGGGTTACCGCCATAGCCGCCATCCCAGTAGGGGACACCGTCGATCTCCACGGCCTGGAACAGGTGCGGCAGGCAGGCGGACGCCATCACCACATCTTCGGTGATCTCACTCGTCTGGAAGACCTTCGGCTGTCCCGTCTCCACATTGGTTGCGGAAATGAAGAGCCGGGGATCTCCGCAGCGGCGTACCCGTTCGAAATCGATCTCCTGGCGCACGACATCGCGCAGTGGATTGTAGTCAAAGGGGTTGGCGATGTAGGGGGAGAAAGTCCGTGCCATGGCATCGAACCACAGGAAGCCCGGAGAATTCTCCACCGACCAGTTGCCCCACAGAACATCCCAGGGTGTCCGCTGGACGGGGCTGAAGCGGCCCTTGGCGCCCACAGCGCGCCAGAAACTGGTCAGTTTGGCACGCGCGCCTTCCGCGCCGCCAGCCACCCATCCATCGGTGAAGGCGACGGCGTTCATTGCACCGGCACTGGTGCCGGAGACGGCCGCAATCTCCAGGCGGTCGTCCTCGAGCAACCGGTCAAGCACGCCCCAGGTAAAGGCGCCGTGGGAGCCGCCGCCCTGGAGGGCAATGTTGATGGGTTTGCGCTTGGCCACGATTACTGCGCCGTCCAACCGCCATCGACGGAAATTGTCGTTCCGGTAATCTGAGCAGCAGCGTCGGAGCACAGGAAGCTGACTGTATCGCCGATCTGCTCGACAGTGGCGAATTGCCGGCTCGGCTGCTTCGTCAGCATGAGATCGCGAACCACCGTTTCCCGATCAAGTCCCTTTTCCTCCATCAGGTCGTCAATCTGTTTCTCGACCAAAGGGGTGAGGACGAAGCCGGGGCAAACGGCGTTGCACGTGATGCCGGCTTCGGCATTCTCCAGCGCGACAACCTTCGTCAGACCGACAACGCCGTGTTTGGCGGCGACATAGGCCGATTTGTTGATCGAAGCGCGCAGGCCGTGTGCCGAGGCGATGTTCACGATCCGCCCGAAGCCGGATTTCTGCATCAGCGGCAGGGCGGCTGCGATTGTGTGGAAGGCAGACGAGAGATTGATGGCAATAATGGCGTCCCAACGCTCCGTTGGAAATTTTTCCGTGGGGGCCACGTGCTGAATGCCGGCATTGTTGACGAGAATGCCGACCGTTCCCAGCCGGCTTGCCGCATCCGAAACGAGTCGGCGACAATCCTCCGGCTTCGACATGTCGGCCTGCACATAGATCGCCTTCACACCGTGCGCCTTGGCCAGTTTGCTGGCCGCTTCACGGTCCGCGTCGGAATCGCTGAAGGAGTTCAGAACAACATCAGCGCCCTTGGCCGCCAGCGAACTGGCAATAGCCAACCCGATGCCGGAGGTAGAACCCGTTATGACGGCGGTTTTTCCGGCAGGCATAGGCTAGTCTCCCTGGTGACTGATACAGGTCGTGTTGGGGAGACATATATTGCGGCGCAGCATCGCCGCAAGTCGGCATGCGAGTCAGATCGGCAGTTCAGAAGCCGGGAATCAGTTGCTGAACATGCCCAGCAGGCGGCCCATGCGGCTGCGTACACCTTCCGACTGGGGAGCTTCGGCAGAGGCCCGCAAGGGGTTGGCCGCGGGAACAGGTGCCCCGACTTCAGTTGAAACCTGGCTCGTCTGTGAAGCTGAAGCTGCGGCGACTGCAGGGGTTTCGCGCGGCGCGGGAGCGGGGGCTGCAGCAACGGCGGTTTCCGCCGGAAGTGACATGTTCGGCGGTTCGCGCGAGACGCGCTCGCCGCGCGCACGACGCCGCGACCAGTCTGCCACGACCCGAGCCTCGGCCAGGCCGGCAATGGTCGGCGCTGGCGGCTTCACGCCGTTGGGCTCCGAGATCGCAGCTTCGAAAGCAGCCTGGAAATTGCGCTGATGCGAACGGAAAGCAGTCTGGAGCGCTTCCGGCTGGTTCATCGGGGGGCAGGCGGCGGTGGCAACAAAGTCGCGGCCGTTTTCGGCATACTGGTTGAACACGTAGCGTCTGTCGCAAACGTCAACCTTCGGCGGCACCCGGGTCAGTTCGAAATGATCGTAGCCTTCCTTGAGCATCTTCCAGAATTCGAAATTCGGATCGTCCCGGTAGCGCGCCAAATTGGCTGCCGTCATCCGGAAAGGAAAAGCCTGCACCTGGAATTCGGTCTGTCCGCCGCGGAAGGCCTCTCGGGCGAAGGCAAAAATCTCCTCGATCGGGCCGTCTTCCATCGAGTAGCATCCCGCCGAAGAACACGCGCCATGCACCATCAGATGCTGGCCGGTGCGCCCATTGGCGCGATCGAAGGCATTCGGGAAGCCGAGATTGAAGGAAAGGTGGTAGCTTGAGCGGGGGTTCATCTGGTGTGGACGCACCGTGTAGAACCCTTCAGGCGCCTGCCGGTCGCCTTCCGTGAACTTGGGGCCAAGCTTTCCCGACCAAGTGCAGATGTCATAGGTTGCGATGATGTCGAAGCGGCCGTTGTCGCGCTGCTTCCAGACTTCGAGCGTGTCTTCTTCCTTGAAGATGCGGACCATGATGGGGGACGACTTGCTCATCCCGCGCGCCTGCATCTGGTTGATGATGTTCTGCGGAAGCTGGCGCTCCGCCTTGGGCGCAATGTCCTCGAGAGAACCGTTGCAGCCGGCGAGGGCTAGGCCGGCGACGATTAGGCCGGCAATGGCGAATTTGACCCTCATGTCCCCAGTCTTGCTCGCTCTAAACCTGCCGGCGGCAGCCGGCTTTCGACCTCTGGCTATGACGCCAGTCTGGTAACCAGACCGTTAAACTTGAAACCGATTTCCTGCAAGATGCCGAGCAGGACCCCACCCGATGACCACACGAGACATGTTGCCCATAAGTAAGCGGCAAATTTGTGGCTGTGGCAGCCCGGGTTCCGGGCAGGTTGGACTGCTTGCGGTCGAGAGTTCCTTGACCGGCGGGGCCTAGAGGCTGCGGCCGATCGCCAGGAACTTCTCCCGCCGGTGTTCGCGGAAATCCATGTTGCCCGCCTGCAGTTCGGCAAAGCCTGCGGCTATCTGGTCACCTGCGTCGGCGATCACCTTTTCGGGAGCACGGTGTGCGCCACCGATCGGCTCGGCGATGATCCCCTCGATGACCTTGAGTTCAAGCAGATCCTGGGCGGTGATGCGCATATTGGTCGCTGCGTCCCGCGCGCGGGTTGGATCATGCCACAGGATCGAAGCCGCACCCTCCGGCGAAATGACCGAGTAGATCGAATGCTCCAGCATGTAGACCTTGTTGGCGGTGGCAATCGCGATTGCGCCGCCCGAGCCACCCTCGCCGATGACAACGGATATCGTCGGGACCGACATCGAAAGACATTGCGAGGTCGACCGAGCTATCGCCTCCGCCTGACCGCGCTCCTCCGCGCCGATGCCAGGATATGCGCCAGCCGTGTCGACGAGCGTGACCATCGGCAGTTGGAAACGTTCGGCCAGTTCCATGATGCGGACGGCCTTTCGGTAGCCTTCGGGCCGGGCCATGCCGAAATTGTGCTTCAGCCGGCTCTTGGTGTCGGAGCCTTTTTCCTGGCCGATGATGGCAACCGGTTCGCCGCGGAAGCGGGCGAAGCCGCCCACGATGGCGTTGTCTTCGCCAAACGAGCGGTCGCCAGCCAGCGGCGTGAAGTCTGTAAACAGCGCATTCACATAGTCGAGGCAATGCGGCCGGTCGGGGTGGCGCGCCACCTGCGCCTTCTGCCACGGGGTAAGCTGGCGATAGATGTCGCGCAACGCGTCAGCGACGCGTTTTTCCAAGCGCGATATTTCCTCGGCGACGTCGACGGCCTCACCGCTTTCGGCGAGTTTCTTCAATTCAAGAATTTGGCCTTCGAGATCGGCGACGGGCTTTTCGAAGTCGAGATAGTTGTACATGCGTCCTGCACTACCCGTATCGTCACCCGACACGCAATACCAGACCTCGGCCGGCGCGGGCTGGCATCACATAAACGGCTCAACCCTGATCGGCAAGCGGATGGTGTCGGCTCACGAGTTCGACGAGCCTGCTATCGAGCACGTGGGTGTAGATTTGTGTGGTTGAAATGTCAGCATGGCCCAGCAATTGCTGCACGGCACGCAAGTCCGCGCCGTTTTGAAGCAGATGGCTTGCAAAGGCATGGCGCATCACATGAGGCGAGATGGCCTTCGCCGAGACGCCTGCGCGCGCGGCCAGCCCCTTCAATTCGCGCGCGACGACCTGGCGTGCCACGTGACCGCTGTCGGAGTGGGCCGGAAAGAGCCAGATGCTCTGGGCAAGGTCTCCCAGCACCTCGCGGGCCAAGGCCCAATCCGCAAGCGCTGCCCTGACCTCGCCCGATATTGGCACCATTCGCTCGCGCCCGCCCTTGCCCCGTACAAGGAAGAACCGCTCGCGAACATGGGTGACAGCGAAGGGCAAGGACACCAGTTCGGACACGCGAAGACCCGAACCGTAGAGAAATTCGACCATGGCACGAAGCCGGATTGCAGCGGGGTCGCCTGTCTCGGCCTCCCGGGCCGCGAAGTCCAGAAGCCGCGATACCTCGCTCTCAGCGAGCACCTTTGGCAGTCCCGAACGCCGTTTTGGTCTGTCCAGTGTGCCGGTCGGATCGTCGCCACGCATGCCCTCACCATACAGGAAGGCAAAAAACTGCCTCAATGCGGAAAGCCGCCGCGCCTGCGAGGTTGGCGCGAAACCCCTGGCGGTCAGATCGGCCAAATAGTCCCTCAGCCGATCGGCATTCGCGTCGGCCAAGCCTCCCCGGAGAAATGCATTCGCATCCTCAAGATCGCGACGATAGGCCATGAGCGTGTTGTCGCTCGCGCCGCGTTCGGCAGCCAGCATCTCCAGAAATGTCTCGATGACGGAAGAACTGTTCATGCGCGCAAGGCTAGCGCCTTTGGGTAAGCGGGGAGTGAACGCGTTCCAGCCTGCCTTGTTGGAACCTATGCCGCTGGAATTTGTTTAATGCGTCGAATGGAGCGCGAAAACGTTGGGTACTGCAGCAATTCTATTGATGGTTGTTGGATGCTCCGGGGGTCTGGAAGACTGCCGGGAAATCGCCGTGCCCGCGACGCACTACGTTTCCGGTCGGCAATGCGAGCAGGACATGCACGACGTCATCGACGGCAATGCCGCGAGGTTCGATCACGTCTTCGGGGCCTGCACGTATTTCGACCTAGATCTGCTGCAATCTGACATCGAGATCGTATGGGACGTTTCCATTCTCAAGGGTCTCGAGGTGGATCTGGAGCCTGTGATCGACGAAGAAATCGTTCTTGCGGGCCAAGACGGTTCATCTACACTGGCGTACAGGAACTGACGGACGGGTTTTTCAGAAGCGGACATGCCGTGCTACAGATGCATGTCTGCCCAACATGACGGAGGCTTGTAATGAGGAAGATGATCATCGTGGCGGCTGCATCCATGGCCGTTCTGGCTGGCTGCACCACGGCCGAGCGTACTGCAGCAGTTGGCGCCGGCGTCGGTGCTGGCGTGGGTGCGATTGCGACCGGAACGATTGAAGGCGCCGCTGTTGGCAGCCTGATCGGCGCAGTTGGCGGCTATCTGGTGGGTCGTGCTTCCGACCGCCCCGGCTACTGCCAGTATCGCCGTCCGAACGGCTCGGTCTTCTACGATCGCTGCCCGGGCCACTACCGCTAAGACCGGTACCGAGACCAAATGAAAAAGGGCGGATCGGCTTCCGATCCGCCCTTTTTCATGCCGTTGCCAAGGCCCCGGGGCCCGGAATGGCGCCGGGCGGGCATTTTCCCAGAATGATCATGCCCAGTATGTCGTCTTCAGTCACGTCACCGACCTTCGCCGTTCCGACGACCTGTCCGTTCTTCATCACCACCACCCTGTCGGCCAGATGCATGACGTCGTGGATGTCATGGCTGATCAGGAAGATCCCGAGCCCCTGTTCCTTGAGGCTGCGCACAAGTTCGGTGACCTGGGCCGTTTCCTGAGGCCCCAACGCTGCCGTGGGCTCGTCCATGATGAGGATGCGTGCGTTGAAATGGATCGCGCGGGCTATGGCGACCGACTGGCGCTGGCCACCTGAAAGCTTCATGACCGGTTCCTTGAAACGCTGGAACCGCGGATTGAGGCGACCCATCACCTTTCGGGTTTCCGATTCCATCGCGACGTCGTCGAGCGTCCCCCATGGGGTCCGCAGTTCGCGCCCCAGAAACAGATTAGCTGCCGCATCCACGTTGTCTGCGAGCGCCAGCGTCTGGTAGATCGTCTCGATACCATAGGCCTTGGCATCACGCGGATTGGCAATAGCGGCGACTTCTCCGTCGACCAGAATATCTCCCGCATCGCGCTTGTAGGCGCCCGACAGGATCTTGATCAGGGTCGACTTGCCGGCTCCATTGTGGCCCAGGAGGCCAACGACCTCGCCGCGGTGGAGGTCTACAGACACGTTCTCGACCGCATGAATGCCACCGAAAGCAATCGAGATATTCTTCATTTCGATGAGCGGCGCAGTGTTTTCCATCGTGGCCTGCTCCTATTGCACACGTTTGCGGTAGAGCGTGTCGAGGAAGACAGCAAAGACCAGAACTGACCCCACGACGATGTTCTGCAGAGGGGAGTCGATTCCCATGAGGATCATGCCCGTCGCCAGAGATTGCATGAGAACGGCCCCGATCATGGCGCCGGCGACCGTGCCGACACCACCTGACAGAGACGTTCCTCCGATAACCGCCGCTGCGATGACAAGCAGCTCGTCCAGCATGCCCTGGGCGTTGGTGGCGGCGTTCAGCCTGGCCGTGGAGATCACCGCACCGATGGCAGCCAGCATGCCCATGATCATGAAGATCTTCATGGTCACCCAGCGCGTGTTGATGCCGGCCAGTTCCGCGGCTTCCGGATTGCCGCCGATCGCAAACACATAGCGGCCGAAGCGGGTACGACGTGTGATGAAGGTCATCACGATGCCGACCGCTATTGCGATCAGAACCGGCACTGCTATGCCGTGCGCGATGAAGAGGCCTTCATCGGGAATGTCTATGCCCTGAGCCTCGGCGTAGCGGCGCACGATGCCGACCGGCCATGGATAGGCGTTGGCAATGGCGACGGCGCCCAGAATGACGATGCAGGCCACCGTTGCGAGGAAGACTTCGGCCCAGACGGGGCGTAGCGGGAAACTGAAACGTTTGCGCTGGGTCCGGCCATTCCAGATCATCAGGACAACCGCCAGACAGGCGATGACGCCGAATATCCAGCTCCAGGTGGCCCCGATCGCACCTTCGGGGCCGCCGCCAAGCAGACGGAAGGTGGGATCCATGGGGGCGACGGTTCGACCGCTTGTGATCCACCAGGCCGCACCGCGCCAGACAAGCAAGCCGCCCAGCGTCACGATGAACGCGGGAACACCGAGATAGGCAATGAGGTAGCCGTGAAGGGCACCGATCGCCAGCCCGACCACAAGCCCGGCTAGAATGGCGATTATCCAGATCGCGGGATGGCCGAAACCTAGATACTGAGGCAGGATTTCTGCCTGCGTCACGCCGATTATCATGCCCGTGACGCCGAGCACCGAGCCGACGGACAGATCGATGTTTCGCGTCACGATGACGAGAACCATGCCCGTTGCCATGACTGCAACCGAGGCCGACTGCACCGAAAGGTTCCAGAGATTGCGCGGGGTCAGGAAGAGGCCGTTCGACAGGATGTGGAAGACGATCCAGATCAAGCCCAGCGCGCCAATCATGCCGAGCATGCGCGTGTCGAGTTCGGTCGCTGCCATGAAGCGGCCAATCGGGCCGGCCTTGGCCGCGTGAGCGGTATCAAGCGTGGTGGGAGACGTGCTGTCCGTCATTCTATCCTCCCGGCGCCATGGCATCTGCAGGGCGCACTGCAAGCCGCCCGACGGCCCGCCGAGCCTAGTCTAAAAAGGCGCCACGGTGGTGATCAACCGTGACGCCTCTGGTTTGGCAAGCCGACGTCAGTCGCAGGCAGCGACCGTGCCAGCGGAAACGCCCTGACATACAACGTCCTTCGATACCCAGCCGGCATCGATGACGAGGTTGAGGTTATCCCGGGTGATGGGAACAGGTGCCAGGAAGACGGCATTCATCTCGACGCCCTGCGGGCCATCGGACCACTTCTCAGAACCATCGACATCTTCCATCGAGACACCGTCGGCCAGCTGATTTGCAATCTCGGCAGCCGCCCGGCCCAGATCGCGTGCATCCTTCCAAACCGACACTGTCTGGGTGCCGAGCGCGACGCGGTTCAATGCGGCATGGTCGCCGTCCTGGCCGGAGACCGGAACGGAACCGGCCATGCCCTGCGCCTCAAGAGCCGCCACAACGCCGCCTGCGGTGCCGTCGTTGGAGGCAACAACCGCGTCGACATTGTTGTCGTTCTGGGTCAGGAACTGCTCCATGTTGCGCTGCGCGTTGGCCGGCAACCAGCCATCAGTGTAGGCCTCGCCTACATTCACGATGGCGCCGGAATCGAGCGCTTCCTGCAGCACTTCGAGCTGTCCGGAATGCAGGAAGTCGGCATTGGGATCAGCTGCCGAACCCTTGATGAACACGTAGTTGCCGGTTGGCTGAGCTTCGAACACGGCGCGGGCCTGCATGCGGCCCACTTCCTTGTTGTCGAAGGTGAGGTAGAAAGCGTCAGGGTGCTCGATCAGGCGGTCATAGCCGACGACCGGAATACCTTCGTTGACGGCATTCTCGACGGCGGGGACGATTGCCGAGGCATCCTGCGACAGGATGATGAGTGCGTCAGCGCCCTGCGCGATGAGAGACTCGACGTCGGTCAACTGCTTGGCTGCAGAAGACTGCGCGTCGGCCGAGATGTAGGAGTTTCCTGCGGCTTCGATCGCGGCGCGCATGGCCGCCTCGTCTGTCTGCCAGCGTTCTTCCTGGAAGTTCGACCAGGAGACGCCGATGACCTTGCCGTCTGCGAATGCATGGGCCGAGAGCGCCAAAGACAAGGCAGCTCCCGCCAGCATGGCGGTTGCAATTCTCTTCATGATTTCCTCCCTGCGCCTCGCAAGGCGCTTGTTCCACGTGCAGAAGCTTTTTTTCGAGCTTCGAAAAAAATAATGACGCACCTTGGAAATCATGTCAACATGGTTTCCTTGACGGCGTTAGCCGCGATAATGCGGTTTTTGGGGGAGACGCTAGCATGGCCACAGGCATTCGCCATGATGATCTGCGCAGGCAGAACAGGGCAATGGTCCTGACGGCAGTGCGTCGGGCGGCCGGTGTGTCGCGCACCGAAATCGCCTCCATGACCGGACTGAGCCACTCGACCATTTCCGCCATATCGTCCGACCTGATCGACGAAGGCATTCTGCTGCAGCTGAAAGGGGCGGAAGTGACCGCGCTAAAGCGTGGGCGGCCGCAGGTCGCGCTCGGACTCAACCCAGATGCCGCCCATGTTCTCACCATCGTCCTGGCGCTGAACACGCTGTCCCTCAGCTTGGTTGACTATGCCGGCGGCACGATCCTGGAATCGAATGTTCGGTTGCCGACCACCACGATGGGGCGCAGGGAACTGAGCGATGCCGTCATCATCGCCATCGGGGATCTTCTGTCCACTCATTCCTCGCCCAGCCTGCCGATGCGCGCCTCGATGGCCATTCAAGGGATCATCGACGCCCATGGCAGGGAACTGCTCTGGTCGCCGATATCGCCACATACGCATGTGCCGTTTGCGCAGATGCTGGAAGACCGCTTTGGTTTTCCCGTCACGATCGAGAATGACTGCAACATGATCGCCGTTGCCCTGCGGGAACGCTCTCCCGAACGCTATCGCGACAATCTGACGGCGATCATGTTGTCGAACGGCATCGGCATGGGCTTGATCCTGGGCGGCCGCCTGTTCAACGGCTCAGTATCGTCCGGCGGCGAATTCGGTCACATGACCCACGAGCCGGATGGTGCCTTGTGCCGCTGTGGTCGTCATGGCTGTATAGAAGCCTATGCCGGCAACTACGCGATAATGCGGAATGCACGATCGCAGAGCCGATGGACGCAGCCCGACGCTGATATCGACGAAAGAGCGATGGTTGCGCTGGCGGCCGATGCGCGTGCAGGCGAAGGACCCGAGCGAGAGGCCTTTCAGATTGCGGGCCGGGCCATTGGCTACGGGCTGGGCAGCCTTTTTGCCCTTTACGACCCAACGCCAGTTGCGATCGTGGGCCCCGGTACGGCTGCTTTCGACATAATCGAGCCCGCCCTGCGGGAAGCGCTGGCAAGAACGGCCGGCGGCCAGGACGCCGGTTCGCTGCGTTTCGAGCTGGAACTCGACGAACGGCCACTGATCAGGGCCGGCTGTGCGCATAGCGCATTGGCGCATATAGACGAACACGTCTTTGCCAGCCAGGCGAGTACGATGCCTCGGCAAGCGGGCGCCGCGTGAGGACCATATCCTTGTCAGGCTTCGAGCCTGTGCTCGTTCGATGTCGCGCCGATCCAGTGGTCGATCTTTTCCAGCAGCGCCTTTGGGCTGATGGGCTTGGATAGATAGTCATCCATGCCAGCTTCAAGGCAACGTTCGCGGTCGCCCTTCAGCGCGTGCGCCGTTACGCCAACAACGGGCGTGCGGCGTTCGGACTCCTCTTCGGCTTCCCGAATCCGTGAGGTTGCCTCAAGGCCGTTCATTTCCGGCATGGATACGTCCATCAGGATCATCCGGGGGTTCATGTCCCGCCACGCCTGCAGCGCAAGCGCACCATTGCGGACCAGAGCGAATGTGTAGTCCGTGTCGGAGAGGATCTGGGTGAAGACCAGCTGGTTCACCTCGTTATCCTCGGCAACCAGGATGTCGACCTGATGACCATCATCGGAGGCCGCTCTCTGCCGGGTCGCAGACGCCTGCGCGGCACGAGAAGGATGTCTCGTGGGATGGCTGATGGCGCCGTCCCTCGTGCCGGTGTCCTCGGGCCGGGTGCGGCGGTCGGCCGATAGGGGATGCTGGCGGCGCTTCTGGATGGTCTTCACGATGGCTTCCAGCAATGCTGAAGATCGTGCGGGTTTGGTCAATTGGACATCTATCCCGAGCTCGGCATTGACGCTTGTGCCGAGGTTCTGGTCGACCGATGTCAGAAGGACAACGGGCGTTTCGCTGATGCCGTTCGAAACGCGCAGCCTTCGCGCCATATCGATGCCGGTCATGCCCGGCATCTGATGATCCAGGACGATGCAATCGACCTTGATGCCGCAACTGGCGGCAGCCTTCAGGACCTCCAAGCCCTCCGCGCCGCTGCTTGCGGCGCATGAATCAAAGCCCCAGGAGGCCATCTGCTCGAGAAGTATCGTGCGATTTACTGCGTTGTCGTCGACAACGAGTACCCTTGCCCCACTGACGTCGACAGGCGTGAGCCGCGTCTGCTCCTGGTCGTCGCAGCGGGGCAGGTCGATGGAAAACCAGAAGGTGGAGCCCTGACCCTCGACGCTGTCGACGCCGATCTCGCCGCCCATCATCTCGATCAGTCGGGAGGTGATTGCCAGGCCAAGTCCCGTTCCCTCATGACGGCGGGTGGAGGACGAATCGACCTGACTGAATTTCTCGAAGACCTTGTCCAGCTTTTCGGCCGGGATACCAATACCGGTGTCGGCTACCGATATCCTTAGGCTGGTGAAATCGCCTTCTTCCTTGCCCGTCACGTCGACCAGAACATGGCCGGCTTCGGTGAATTTGACCGCGTTGCCCATCAGATTGGTAATGATCTGCCGTATGCGGCCCACGTCGCCAACATGCTGATGAGGAAGCCCGGGCTCGAACCGGACGATCATCTCTAGATCCTTTTCCTTGGCACGGGTCGACATCAGCGCGGCTACATCCTCGATCGCTTCCGCCAGATTGAAGGGTGCGGGATCCAGAACCATCTGGCCCGCATCGATCTTCGAGAAATCGAGGATATCGTTGATGATGGTCAACAGTGCCTGGCCCGACTTCAAGATGATGTCGGTAAATGTCTTCTGCTTGGGGTCGAGTTCGGACTTCGACAGCAGCTCGGCCATGCCCAGCACGCCGTTCATCGGCGTGCGGATCTCATGGCTCATATTGGCCAGGAATTCTGATTTGGCGCGGTCGGCAAGGACCGCCTGCTGCTGGGCCTCGCTCAGTTCGGCTTCGCGGGCCTTGAGTTCCGAGATGTCGACGCGAACACCCACATAGGTGCCGTCCTCGAGACGCATGTCGAAGGCCTTGAACCAACGGCCATCTGGATTCTTGCGCTCGAAAACACGCATTCTCGCATCGTAGCGCGCGAGATAGGCTTCGACCCAGGCTGCAGGATCGGTGTCATAGATTGCATCCAGCGCGGGATCGTCGCTGTGACGGAAATAGCCGGCCGCGTGCGCCCGTTCGACGGCCTCGCGTAGAGGCTTGTCGGGCTGCATGGCGGGCACCATGGCGGGCAGCGCTTCGTGAACGTTGCCGTTGGCCAAGACGAAGCGGTTATCGGTATCATAGATGACAACACCCGCGGGCAAGGAGTCGAGGACGTTTGCGAGATACCGCCGGGCCTGAACCGCGTCCATCTCACGACGCTTCATGTCAGTCACGTCGAAGATGAAACCGGCTACGTAGTCGCGACCTGCGCCCGTCGAAACTCGGTTCTTGCGCACCATCCGTGTGCGCGGGAGCCCGTCCTCCTCATAATCTTCCTCTATTTCAAAAGGTTCGTCATGTTCGAGGACGTCACGTTCCGTTTGTTCAAATTCCTCTGCCTTGTCACTGTCGACGAAATCGACGGCCCTCTTGCCCATCATCCATTCCGACGTGGTGCCCAGGATTTTTGCGAAGGCCTTGTTCGCCATGACGAATTTCAACTCGTCATCCTTAACGAAGACTGGGCTGCTCAGGCTATCGAGAACCGCTTCGGCAAGGCGCGAGCGCTCAAGGGCTTCGGCGAGTTCCGCCTCGCGCTGCTTCAGCGAGGTGACATCGAAATAGGTCACCAGTCGCTTGCCGCCTGAAAGCTCCGTGACGGCGTAGATCACGGTCTTCCCGTCTGCGCGTGCGAACTCGCGTGGTTCCACGTTTCCTTGGCGGATCTCGTCCATCCGCCACCTGACGAACCCGTCCCACTGGTCGTCAGCTATGTCGTAGACGCCGGTGTTGCGGTTCAGGTTCATGATGTGGTCGAAACTGCTGCCCCGCGGCGCCTGCTCGGGCGTCAGCGACCACAACCGGTAGAACGCCGTGTTGATCATCTCGGCGTTGAGGTTCGGGTCCAGCAACACGACGCCCAGATCGACCGCGTCGAGTGTGCGCTCAAGGTCGTGCAAAAGCAGTTCCGCACGCTCGGTCGCCGCTGCCAGGTCGGCCTCTCGCTGTTTCATGGTGGTGACGTCGTAGTACGTCACCAACCGTCGGCCGCCCGACAGGTTGCGGACGGCATAGATCATCGTCCCGCCGTCTGCCCGCTGTATCTCCTGATTGGAGATGTTGCCTATCCTGAGTGCTTGCGTCCGCTTGTCGACATACGATTCCCATTCGTCCTCGGGAACAACGTAGACGCCGCGTTCTCTGGCTTTTTCGAACAGGTCCCTTGCGGAAATGCCTGCTTCCACCTCGTCGGGCGAGAAGCCCCACAGATCGAAATAGGCCTGGTTGATGATTGTGGTATTGAGGTCGGCGTCGAGCACCACAATGCCCATATGAAGGGTGTCGAGAATGGACTTCATGTCATCCAGAAGCTGTTCGGCGCTTTCCTTTGCGGATTGAAGCTCGCGCTCCCTCTGCTTCTGTTCCGTCAGGTCTTTGCGAACGCCAACCCGCTCGCCGCTTGCAGTGCGCAGGTCGCGGCGCAGAATCCATCGGTCGCCATGGGTCTGAAACACGATGTCCTGGCCTATCTCGACCAGACGGCGCGCGAGGTTCTCCTGGACCCATGCCTCCTCGCGTCCGATGGCGGCAGATACGCCCCCGGATTCTGCGAATGCGCGTAGCAGTTCCTCAGCGGACCAGCCGAGCTTGATTTCTTCCAGATACGGGAAATGCTGGCGGTAGGCTTCGTTGAAGACAGCGAGCCTGTCTTCCTGATCCCAGATGACGAACCCATCATCAAGAACGTCGATGCCGGCCTGGAGGCGCTGCTTTGCCGCCTCGGCCTCATCGCGTGCTTGTTTCAAACTCTCGTGGTACTGTTTCTGGCTGGTGATGTCGGTGTGGATGGCAACCGATCCGCCATCGGCGGTGGGTACGATCCGGCATTGCACCCAGCGACCATCCGCGAGTTGGAAGACCACTTGAACCGGGTTGCCGGTGAGCCTCGGCTCGGCAAATGTGGCCCTTAGCGTATCGAGGGACACTTCCGAGGGCGCCATCACGCCGCGCTCAAGAGCAGCGCTGATCAGCGCTTTGAATGTCATCCCCGGCATCAAGACGTCTTCAAGAACCGGGTACACATCGAGCATCGCAGCGTTGTGCAGCATCAACCGGCCGGCTGAATCATAGCAGCAGAACGCGTCCTCGATCGCGTCCAGGCCGGTCATCAGGCGCCCCGCCAGCGAATCGGAATCTGGGGTGTCGCGGGTCTCGAAATGCACCATGATGGAGTTCAGGTCGCGGCAGGTCCCGCGATAGCCGGCAAAGCGGCCCTGATCGTCGAAGCGCGGCATTCCGGAAATCGCGATTGGGCGGCTGCGCCCCTGGCGGTCCTCGATGAAATGCACGCAGTCGCGGAACGGCTCACGCGCCTCGATCGCACGCAGGAGTTCGGCCACTGCCCGGTCGCGTCCGGCCTGATGGCGCAGGCCGGTCAGCCGCGAGCGGCCGATGAAATGGGCTGGCTCGTGGCCCGTGCAGCGGCGCAACCCGTCGCTGATGCGCGTGAAGCGGTGGTCTTCATCGGTTTCCCAAAGCCAGTCGACATTGAGCGCGCCCAGACCAGCTAGATCGGCCGTATCGGTCGCGAAGCGGAAAAACTCGTCGGCACCGGTCAAGGTGGCGTCGGAGGTGGTCTCAGGAGCCAAGGCTTTCCCCTCAATACCGCTGTTGCCCGCGGTCGCACGCGCAACCGCCACTGAACGCCGTCCGCGACGCAGCGCGCGGGCGTCTCCCGGGGCCGAATGTGGGGCAGAAGAATTAACGATCCGCTAAGATTAACCGGAGCCTAATGACCGCGTTAGGGAATGTGGCAAAACCGGTCTGGATCACACACAAACGCGCGAGCGGCATAAAGAATTGTTGAAGCGCTGGGGTCAAACCAGCGAGCCCTGCACCCCGTAAGACCTCACGAACCGAGCGAACAACGGTTCGTCACCCGAACACAAAACAGGTCAAGAGGGTCAAAACCATGTTGAAGCGTACCATTCTGGCAGCCACTGCCGCCGTCGCCATCTCCAGCTACGCCATCGCCAGCAATCACCAGGCCGACATCGTCGACACCGCGGTTGCCGCCGGCAGCTTCGAGACGCTCGTCGCGGCCGTCCAGGCCGCCGGCCTGGTCGAGACGCTGAAGGGCGAGGGTCCGTTCACCGTCTTCGCGCCGACCGACGAGGCCTTCGCCGCACTGCCCGAGGGCACTGTCGAGTCGCTTCTGCTCGAGGAAAACCGTGATCAGCTGATCGCCATCCTCACCTACCACGTGGTGCCCGGCGCAGTGATGTCCGGCGACCTCGAGGACGGCATGATGGCTGCCACCGTGGAAGGCTCGCAGGTCACCTTCGACCTGTCCAACGGCCCGATGGTCGATGGCGCCAACATCGTTCAGGCCGATATCGAGGCCTCGAACGGCGTCATTCACGTCATCGACGCTGTGATCATGCCGGGCGAGTGATCCCGCTTTTCACGTGATCCCGCCCTCCCAGCGGGTTGCACCGACACCCCGTCCCGCACAAGCGGGGCGGGGTGTTTTTCTTGGTTCCGGCCGTCCCGGAGCGTGACAGGTGCTGCGGACAGGGCTTGCGCAGCGGCCTTTCGGCCGCCTCACATGTGGTCGCGAGCTGTGCTTCGTGTACGCGTGCGCGAAAACACGCTCTTTCCATCGTGGAACGCCTCGACCTTGCCGGAGATGACCCATTCGGTTTCGGTGCAGGACAAGGTCGAGACACATTCCGTGCGGACGGACCACCCGTCACGCCGAGCTTCGCATGTCCATCTGGATTCGCCCGTCATCGACAGCGGATCGTCGACCTGGATCGTCCATGTCTCCTCGCGCACATCCCTTGTCGCCAGGCCATTGCCCGGATGCCGATTGAGGCCGGTATCCTCGTGAATGCGGTAGGTGGTCTGGCCCGATACGAGATCGCGCTCGACGCGGCGTGCGTCAGTGCCTTGCTCGATCTGCTCGTAACGCGGCAGCGGGTTGGCATTGGCCGGTTGCGCGACCTCGATGCGGCGATGTTCGCCAAGCAGCGGGAGCTCGATCCCGATGGAGCCCAGCTCGATATCGAGCGTGGCATGATGTGGCGGTGGCAGGATGGTCGGCCAGTAGGCGCTGGAGACGGCCAGCCGGATACGGTGGCCGGGCGCGAAACGGTAGCCGCAGGCATCCAGTGTCATCCGGATGTCGGTCGATTCACCCGGGACCATCGGCTGCGGTTGTGCGTTGGAATGCCGGTGCGCCAGGTTCAATACGCCGAAGCTGACGCGGGTCGCGGTGCCGTCCGGGTGAACATCGACGATGCGGACGCACAGATTGGCCAGTGGTGCGTCGCTGGCCAGGCGAACCGTAAACTCAGGCTGACCGAGCACGACCAGTTCCGCGTCGAGCGGCTTGCTGTCGAAAGTGATCGAGCCGGCATCATCGATGCGCTGATCGCCGGCCAGTTCGGCATCGGGCTTGCTGGTGAACCATTCGCCTGCGGCCACACCCGTATCCAGCGGCGACCGCAGTTTCATCGACCCAGTTGCCCTGCTTTGGGGTGTCGAGGTCAGAAGGCCGGCGCCGTCCAGGTTCAACTGCAGACGGTCGGGCGCTGTCCATCTGTCCTTCGCTACCCAATAGCCAGGGTCGGTCTCGCGCCAAAGTGCCGGTCGGGGGCCGTCGAGGATGAAGGCCCGCACCTGGGGAATATGGTCGGCACCATTATCCTCGTCGCGTAGCCATCGGTTCCACCACGAGATCGCCTCGCCAAGGAAATCGGCGCGCGGCTTGGGATAAGCAAAGTGCGGATATTTGTGCACCCACGGCCCGACCAGCGCCCGGGCCTTGTCGGGCATGCCTTGGACCGCCTTGAAGGGCGTGTTGCGATACCCGTCGGCCCAGCCGGCGATCACCAGGGCGGGAACCGGAAAGCCGTCGAAATCCTCGCAGATCGATCCATGTTCCCAGAAGGCGTCTCGCCGCTGGTGGGATAGCCACTCCTCCATGAAGAAGGGCTCGTTTTCCAGCCGTTCGAGCCACATTTCCATCCAGCGTTCGCCGACGATCTCCGGGTCCGGCGGGCGAGACTGGTAGGCGAGCATGGTTGCTGCCCAAGACATTTGTGCCTGGAGATGCGTGCCGTTCTTGTAGTGGATGTCGTCATTGTAACGATCGACGGTGGAAGCGATGGAGATCACGGCCTTCAGAGCCGGCGGCTTCAGTGCGGCGACCTGCAGGCAGTTGAAGCCGCCCCAAGAGATGCCCATCATGCCGACTTTGCCATTCGACCAGGACTGGCTGGCGATCCATTCGATGATCTCGACGGCATCGGCGAGTTCTCGCGGCGTGTATTCGCCATCGATCACGCCATCCGACTCGCCGGAGCCACGGATATCCACGCGCACGCCCGCGATGCCGGCTTCGGCAAAGGAAGGGTAGGTGGATTCGTCGCGCGGTGCCGTGCCGTTGCGTTTTCGATAGGGCAGGAACTCGAGCACGGCCGGTACCGGGTCGGCTTCCGCGCCGTCGGGCATCCAGATACGGGCGGCCAGACGCGTGCCATCGGCCAGCGCGATCCAATCGTTTTCGATGACGTGGAAGCTGCGTGCGGTCATGTTGCGCTCACAAGGACATGTTGTGCCGACGGCAGCCATCGCTGCCGTGGCACCAGAAGTTTTGGCTGAAGCGTTGAGCCTCAGGCGTCGAGCCAGACCCGGCTCGCAATTCGGCCGTTCGAGATGTCGTTGCCGATGTCGTGGACGAAGCCCTTCAGGCGCGTGGAGGATGCGTTCACGAAATCGTTGAAGACCGGCAGGATAAGGCCGCCCTCGTCGCGTACCATCAGCGCCATGTCGCGATAGAGTTCGCGGCGCTTGTCCTCGTCCAGTTCGGCCCGAGCCCGGGCGGCCAAGGCATCGAAGTCCGACCGCATGAAGCGCGTGTCGTTCCACTCCGCATTGGAGACATAGGACGTGGCATAGCGCGTATCCTGCGTCGGCCGGCCGCCCCAATAGGACGCACAGAACGGCTGGACATTCCAGACTTCGGACCAGTAGCCGTCATTGGGTTCCCGTCGCACATCGATCTGGATGCCCGCTGCCGCCGCGCTCTGCTGGAAGAGCTGTGCGGCATCCACGGCGCCCGGGAAGGCGGCCTCGGAGGTGCGCAGCAGGATCGGACCCTCATGGCCGGATTCGCGGTAGTGGAAGGCAGCCTTGTCCGGGTCGTATTCGCGCTGTTCGATTTCCGGGGCGAGCGCATAGTTGTCGTTGACCGGAAAATCGTTCCCGATCGTGCCGAAGCCGCCGACGACCTGGGTCAGGATCGCCTCGCGGTCAATGGCATATTTCAGCGCCAGCCTCAGGTCATTGTTGTCGAAGGGCGCGGTGTCGCAGTGCATCAGGAAGGAATAGAAGCCCTTGCCCGAGGTCTGCAGGATCTCGACATTCGGCGCGCGCTCCAGCAGAGCGACAGTATTGGGGGCAACCGTGTTGATGAAGTCCACCTGGCCCGACGAAATCGCGCTGACACGAGCAGTCGCGTCGTTCATGACGATGAGTTCAACGCTGTCGACAAAACCGCGGTCGTCACGCCAGTCGTTCTCGTTTTTCTCGAAGGTGGCGCGGATGCCCGGTTCGAAGCTCACCAGCTTGTAGGGACCTGTGCCGATGGCGGCCATCGGGTCGTCCCGGCCGCCATTGGGCTGGATCTGGATGTGGTAGTCGGAAAGGACGAGCGGCAGGTCGGCGCTGCCTTCGCTCAGCGTCACCACGACATCGCCGGCGACTTCCTCCACACTCACGACCGAGCTCAAAAGGCCAAGCGCGCCCGACTGGGAACCTTCGTCGGAGTGACGGCGGATCGTCTCGACAACATCGGCGGCCGTCAGTGGCGAGCCGTCATGGAACTCGACGCCCTGACGGATCTTGAATGTCCATTGCGTGGCGTCGGCGGACGGCGTCCAGGATTCGGCGAGCGAAGGCACGGCCTCACCCGTCTCGGGATCGGATTCGACCAGCGTGTCGCCCCAGCAATGAGCGATGACGAAAGCGACCGAGGCCGTGGCCATCGCCGGATCGAGCGTGTCGCTGGATTCGCCGCCACCAATTCCGAGCCGCAGGTTTCCGCCGCGCTTCGGCTCTTCCGCATGTGCCGGCATGGTCAGGAGCGCGCCGGACGCGCTCACGAGCCCGAGTGCAGCCGTTCCCTGGAAAAAGCTCCGGCGTGAGAGATTGAAACGGGAACGGGGGTTGCGCAGGTCGATCATGGCGACGCTCTCCTTGTTTCTGAGTATCGCGCTGATCTTGACGCGCGGGACGCCATAGGCAATTTCGCACCTTGACGCGACTTTACGCTACTTTACGCTGTGCCTATGGATCATCACACCCGACAAAGGTTCTGTGCTAATCTCAAGCATGCGTGCAGCACGAGGGGTTCGATCTCCCAGTTCTGCCGGGAGATCGGCCTCAACCGGCAACAGTTCAATCGCTACATCAACGGACAGGCAAAACCGTCCGATCACAACCTGCTTCGCATCGCATCCGCCTTTGGCCTCGAGCCGGAGGACTTCACCGTAACAAAGGAGGAGTTTCGTCTCAGGCTCGCCAGCGGCCCCGCGCCGGCCGATCCGCGCCACCCGCTGCTCGACGCCTTCCCTGGCGATCTCCCGGCATTGCGCAGGTATCTCGGGTTTTACCAGAGCTACTATCTGTCGCTCTCCTGGCCCGGGCACATTGTGTGTTCCTGCGCGCATCTCCGCGAGGAAGAGGGCCATGTGGTCGTGACCACGCTGGAGAGGATCGAAGACGCCGACAGCGGCATCAAGCAGCGGTCCCGCTATGTCGGTCTGGCCGCCTTTCGCCGAAACCGGATCTTCCTGACCGAGCGCACCAGAGGCGATGCGCCCACATTCGGGCAGACCGTTCTGATGCCCTTCGAGGTGCATCAACGGCTCTTCCTGCGCGGCGTGACCATGGGGGTGTCATGGCGCAAGGACAACCAGCCCTACGCCTCACGCATGATCTGGCGTCACCATGGGACCCAGACAGACCGTCGCGCGCTGATTGCAAGATGCGGGGTCTACTCCGTCAGTTCGGGCGAATTGCCTTCGCCGGTTGCCGCGTATCTGTCGGCAAGCGATCCGCTGACCGTGACCCCAAAATGACGCTTGCGCAGGCTCCCTTTCCTGCACGCCTTCCGGTAACTGCTTCCTTTGCCGGCTTTCCGGTTGTAGCCTTGTCCCAGCGGCCCTGTGGGGCCGTGTCGTCACAGCGGTAGCCCACTCATGTCCTTCGCGATTCCGATCCTCGGCGGCATAGGCCTGTTCCTGGTCGGCGTCTGGATGATGACAGAAGGCCTTAAGCTTGCTGCAGGCGGACTCCTGCAGCGCATTCTCGCCTCCGCCACGAGTTCGCCCTTGCGCGGGCTTGCCGCGGGCATCTTCATCACCGCCCTGGTGCGCTCGTCGAGCGCGGTGACGGTGGCCACGATCGGTTTCGTCAATGCCGGCCTGATGGCGCTGGCGCCGGCGGTCTGGGTTGTGTTCGGCACCAATCTCGGCACCACGACGACAGCCTGGCTGGTGGTGCTGGCCGGCACCGGTTTCGATGCCGCGACAATGGCGCTGCCGCTGGTGGGTATCGGGATGATCCTCAAGCTCATTGGCGCCAAGCGGCAGCGCATGGCCGGGCTTGGCCAGGCGATCGCCGGGTTCGGCGTCTTCTTCCTGGGTATCGGCTTCCTGCAGGACGGGTTCGACGATTTCACGCCGATGCTGGCCACGCTGGACCTCGATGCGAGCGCGTGGCTGGCTGTTCCGGCCTTCGTGGCGCTGGGCTTCGCGCTGACGGTCGTGACGCAGTCCTCGAGCGCGGCGATAGCGATTGCGCTGACGGCGAGCGCCGGCGGCTCGGTGCCGCTCCTGCTGGCGGCGGCGGCGGTGATCGGCACCAATATCGGCACCACCTCGACGGCGGCGTTTGCCGCAATCGGCGCGACCGCGCCGGCCAAGCGCGTGGCGGCTGCGCATATCGTCTTCAACGTGCTGACCGCCATCCTCGCGCTGGCGCTGCTGCCGTGGCTGGTGGCGGCGAGCGAGGCGGTTGCGGCCTGGGCATCGGGCGATGGCAGCATCACCACGACGCTGGCGGTGTTTCACACGATCTTCAACCTGATCGGCGTGGCCGCGATGGGGGTGCTGGCGCCCCGGCTGATCGCCTGGCTGGGCTCGCGCTTCGTCAGCCAGGAAGAGCGGATCGGCCGGCCGCGCTATCTCGACGCGACGCTGGTCAGCGTGCCCGAACTGGCATTGCGGGCCCTGGTGATGGAGGCCCGCCGGATGGCGGATATCGCCTTCGAGGTGGCCCGGGTGCGTATCGGCCAGCCCGAAGCGGCCAGGCGCGAGGTGGCCGGCATGCATGTCGGCGCGCTGCGGATCGGCAAGGAGATCCGCACCGCGATCGGCCGGCTCGGCGGGCATGCGCTGCCCGACCAGGTGTCGGCTGCGTTGCCCGACATCATTCGCGGCGTCCAGCATCTGGAGGAGGTGCTGCGCATCTCGGGCCAGGTCGAGCCGCCGGAGCTGATCGTGCCGCCGGAAGCGGGCATGCTGGCGGCATTGCGCGACAGCACGCTAGAGGCGCTCAGGCCACTGGACGATGCTGCCGCAGAGGCGGGCGAGAGCGACGTTGCCGCGCCATTGGCCGCCGTCGAGGAGATTTACCAGAAGTTGAAGGCGGAGCTTCTCGTCGACGCCGGGCGCGGGCGGCTCGCAGTGGCGCCGATGGAGGCGGCCTTCCTGCAGTCGCGGCTGTTGCGGCGCATCGCAGAGGAAGCGCACAAGGCGCGCCGGCGGCTGTTGCCGTGGAGCCGCAAGGTGGTCGAGGCGACGGCCGAGGCCCAGCCAACGATCTCCGGCGAGGCTTGACCTCGGTCAACCTCCCGGACGAGATTCTGGCCTATCCACATCCTTGACGAGAGGAACCGGACGTGGCCGAACCCATCTTCCGCACCGAAGGCGTGACCAAGGTCTATGGCAGCGGCCATGCGGCCGTGCACGCGCTGCGCGGCGTCGACCTGGCGCTGAACGAGGGTGAGATGGTGGTCATGCTGGGGGCCTCAGGCTCCGGCAAGTCGACGCTGATGAACATCCTGGGTGCGCTCGACACGCCGACCGATGGGCGGGTGTTCTTCCGCGACCGTGAGTTGACCCGGCTTTCCGATGCGGCGCTGACGTCGTTCCGGCGCGACCATGTCGGCTTCGTGTTCCAGTTCTACAACCTGGTGCCCTCGCTGACGGCGCGCGAGAACGTGGCGCTTGTCACCGAGATCGCCAAGAACCCGATGCGGCCGGAAGAGGCTTTGGAACGCGCCGGCCTGCCGCACCGGATGGACCATTTCCCGGCCGAACTGTCGGGTGGCGAACAACAGCGCGTCGCGATCGCCCGCGCCATCGCCAAGCGACCGGACGTGCTCCTGTGTGATGAGCCGACCGGCGCTCTGGACAGCAAGACCGGTGTCACGGTGCTCGAGGCGCTGGTCGCGATCAACGACGAGCTGGGCACGGCGACAGCGCTGATCACCCACAATGTCGGCATCCAGAAGATCGCGCATCGCGTCATCGTGCTGGCTGACGGCAGGGTGTCGGAGGTTATCGAGAACAACAGCCGCATTGCGCCTGCGGAGGTTACCTGGTGATCTCCGCGCTCGACCGCAAACTGTTGCGCGACATGCGCCGCATCTGGGCCCAGAGCCTGGCGATCGGGCTGGTCATGGCGTGCGGCGTGGCGGTGCTGATCATCTCCTTCGGTACGCTGCAGAACCTGACCGAGACCCGCGACGCCTATTACGAACGCAATCGCTTCGCCGAGATATTCGCCAGGGCAACGAGGACTCCGCTCGATCTTCTCCCCGAGATCGCGGCCATTGAGGGAGTCGCGCAAGCCGAGGCGCGTATCGTCGACCATGTCGTGCTGGACATGCCCGAGATGGCCGAGCCGGGCATGGGCCGGATCGTCTCGCTGCCAGCCGATGGCGATCCGATCTTGAACGTACCGCTGCTGCGCATGGGGGAGTTGCCCGACCCGCAGAGCGTCGATGAGGTGGCGGTGTCGGAACCCTTCGCCAATGCCCATGGGCTTCGGCCGGGACACGGCTTCAATGCCATCGTCAATGGCCAGCTGCGGACGTTGCGCGTCAGTGGCATCGCGCTTTCGCCGGAATATATCTACACGATCGGCCCGGCGACGTTGTTTCCCGATGACCGCCGCTTCGGCATTTTCTGGATGAGCCACGATGCCGCGGCCTCCGCCTTCGATCTCGACGGCGCCTTCAATGACCTGACCCTGACGTTGACGCCGGGCGCCGATCCGGCACCCATCATTGCCGCCATCGACGACCTGCTCGACCCGTTTGGCGGCACCGGCGCCCATGATCGGGAGCGGCAGATCTCGCACGCCTTCCTGAAACAGGAACTCGAGCAGTTGCAGGCGCTGGCCTGGATCATGCCGCCGATCTTCTTCGTCGTTTCAGCGTTCCTAGTGAACATGGTGCTGGGCCGGCTGATTGCCATGGAACGGCAGCAGATCGGGCTGATGAAGGCGGTCGGCTATTCAACACCGGAAATCTCGTTCCACTATCTGAAGCTCGCCGCTGCCGTCGGCCTTGTGGGCCTGGCGATCGGCTGGGGTGCAGGTATCTGGGTGGCTGACGGCATGGCGCAGCTTTATGCCCAGTACTTCTATTTCCCCTATCTGGTGAGCGCGCCATCGACTGCTGCCTTTGCAATTTCCGGGATCCTTGCCATGGCGACCGTGCTGGCTGGCGCTTTTCGCGCCGTTCGCGGAACGGTCAGGTTGCGGCCGGCTGTCGCCATGTCGCCGCCTGCGCCGCCGAAATTCTCGCAAGGCTTTGTCGACAGGGTCGGGCGCTGGTTCAGGCTGCGCCAGACGAGCATGATGATCCTGCGTTCGATCATTCGCTGGCCGGGGCGGGCGGCGGTGACGCTGTGCGGTGTGTCGGCCTCCGTTGCGGTGCTGGTGGGCTCGTTCTTCTTTTTCGATGCTGTCGACGTGATGAAAGACGAGATGTTTTCGCTGTCGAACCGGCAGCAGATGACGCTGAACCTCGCGCGCGAACAGACATTGCAGGCCGTCGAAAACGCGCGTGCGCTGCCGGGCGTCCTTGCGGTGGAGGGCGGCTATGCGGTGCCGGTTCGCCTCTCGCACGGGTCGCGCGAAAGCCTGCAAACGCTGCAGGCCCGCAATAATGGTTCTGAACTCGTGCGCCTTCTGAACCGCGACCGCCAGCCCGTCGCGATGCCAAGTCGAGGGCTCGTATTGCCAGAACTGCTGGCGCGCGAACTCCAGGCCCGCGAAGGCGATTTGCTGGCGGTCGAGTTCTTCACCGGCCATCGGGAGACGCACATCCTGCCGATCGCTTCGGTGGTCCAGCAGACGCTGGGTGAGGCCGCCTATATGCGCGATGAAGCGCTGCACGCCCTGCTGCGGCAGGAACCCCGCGTGAACCAGCTCAATCTGCTGGTCGATACTGCCGAACTGCCGGCGCTCTATGCCCAGATCAAGCAGACGCCCGCGATCAGCGGCGTGGCGCTGTGGAGTGAAGTGCAGCGGCAGTTCGACGAGCAGCTTGACGAGAACCTTTTCACGACGGTGCTGATCTACGCAACGCTCGGCGTGCTGATCACGGTCGGCGTCATCTACAACGCGGCCCGCATCCAGTTGGCCGAAAGATCATACGAACTGGCCAGCCTGCGCGTGCTGGGCTTCTCGCGCGGCGAGGTGAGCTATGTGCTCGTGGGCGAGATCATGCTGTTGACGGTGATCGGGCTGCCGATTGGCTGGCTGGCGGGCTACGGCTTCGCAGCGCTGTCGGCGGAGGGCCTCTCGTCCGAACTCGTCAACATTCCGCTTGTGGTTTCAAAAAGCACCTATGGCTGGGCCAGCGTGCTCGTCTTCGTATCGGCGCTGGTGTCGGTGCTCGTCGTACGGCGGCGGCTGGACAAGATCGATCTCGCCAGCGCCCTGAAACAGAAGGATTAGACCGATGTCGAAGACCCGCATCGCCGTGATCTCGGTCGCCGCCATTGCCGCGGCCGGCGCGCTGACATGGGCGTTCTGGCCGGAACCGGTGCCGGTCGACCTGGTCACGATCGAGCGCGGCCCCATGGAAGTGACCGTTTCGGCGAACGGCGTCACCCGTATCCGCGACACCTATCTCGTGACAGCGCCGATTTCCGGCACGACGACACGCTCGCCTGTCGAAGTGGGCGACGAGGTGCTCGCCGAGGAGAGCATCGTCGCCACCATCCAGCCGGCGGCGCCGGCGCTGCTCGATGCGCGTGCTCGCGCGCAGGCCGAAGCCGCAGTGGAAGAAGCCGCAGCCGCCCTGCGTCACGCGCAGACAAATGTCGGGCGCGCCGAGGCCGACCTGGCGCATGCGCAAAGCCAGTATGACCGGACACGCAGGCTGGCGGATCAGGGAACGATACCGCTGCGCATGAGCGATGACGCAGCATTGCAATTGCGCACGGTGGAATCGGCGCTGGAGGCGGCGCGGACAGATGTCGACAGGCAGGAGGCGACGCTGCGTCGGGCGCAGGCACAGCTGCTCGGTCCCGACGGTTCTCCCGGTGCTCCTGAACCAGGTGAGTGTTGCGTGCGGATCCTTGCTCCGGCTTCGGGGAGCGTGCTGTCGATCGAGAATGTCAGCGCACGGCTTGTGCAAGCCGGCGAACCGCTGCTGACGATCGGTCGTCCCGACGAGCTGGAGATCGAGGTAGAGCTCCTGTCGGCCGATGCGGTGCGCATCGCGGTCGGCGCGCCGGCCCATATCGCGCGATGGGGCGGACCAGGGGAACTGGAGGCGCGGGTGCGCCGGATCGAACCATCGGCCCATACACGGGTGTCGGCGCTTGGCATCGAGGAGCAGCGTGTGCGCGTGCGGCTCGACCTGCTCACACCGGCGGAGGAACGCGCCGGTCTCGGTGACAATTTTCGCGTTTTCGTCCGGGTGGTCGAATGGGCAGGCGACGACGTGCTCCAGGTGCCGGTTGGGGCGCTCTTTCGCCAGGGCGAGGATTGGGCAGTCTACCGCAAGGTGGAGGAACGGGCGCAGCTGGTTCGGGTGGAAGTCGGCCGCCGGACCGCGCTGCAGGCAGAGCTGCTTTCCGGCCTCGAACCCGGCGATCGCGTGGTCCTCTATCCCGCCGATCGGATCGAGGAAAACGCCAGGATAACGGACCGAGCCGACATGTGACGAATGTCGCAGCCTCTTGCGCGAGGTCAATGAACGGGCGGGGCGGACGAGGAATGATGTGTGCGACATCGATGGGAGCAAGACATGACCCGCCTCAAGGAAAAGCTGAGCCTGGAGCAACTGGCCGCCCAGCCGGTGCCGCGTTACACGTCCTACCCGACGGCGCCGCATTTCCAGGCCCCGTTTTCGCCCGAGCTGCACGCTGAATGGCTGCGGCGCGCTGGCGCTGCAGACGGTATCGCGTCGATCTATCTGCATGTCCCGTTCTGTCGCAAGATGTGCCACTATTGCGGTTGCAACACCCGTGTTTCCCTGCGCGATACGCCGATACGCGCCTATGCAGCGACGATGGCGCAGGAGATCAAGCTCGTTGCTTCGCTGACCGGACCGATGCGCGTTGCCCATATTCATTGGGGCGGCGGGACCCCCAGCCTGCTCCCGGAGGATTGCTTCGACGAACTGGTTGCAGCGCTCTCCGACAGTTTCCGCTTCCAGGAAAGCATCGAGCACGCGATCGAACTCGATCCGCGCCATGTCGACCAAGCCAGCGCAAGGCTGCTTGCGCGGCTCGGCATCAACCGGGCCAGCCTGGGCGTGCAGGACCTGCATCCGGCGGTGCAGATTGCGATCGGGCGCATCCAGCCGTTCGAACAGGTGCGCAAGGCCGCCAACCATCTGCGCGAGGCCGGTATCGAAGCGCTGAACTTCGACATCATGTACGGGTTGCCCTACCAGACGGTCGATACCGTGCGGCGCACGGCCGAGCAGGTCGTGGAACTGGCGCCGAGCCGGATCGCCCTGTTCGGCTACGCGCATGTGCCCTGGATGAAGAAGCACCAGCGACTTGTTTCGGAGGCCGCCCTGCCTGGACCGGGCGAGCGCATCGAGCTTGCGCGAGCGGCACGCGATTTCCTGCGCGAGGCGGGCTATGTCGAGGTCGGTATCGACCACTTCGCCCGGCCGGAAGATGATATGAGCGTAGCGCTCGGTGAACGCTCGCTGCGGCGCAACTTCCAGGGCTACACGACCGACCAGGCCGAAACGCTGATCGGGTTGGGTGCGTCCTCGATCGGCCGGACGCCGGAAGGTTTCGTTCAGAACGCGACCGATGAAGGTGCCTGGCGCCGGGCAATCGAGGCTGGAATTCTGCCGACGGCGCGTGGCAAGGCGTTCGAGGGCGAGGATCTCGTGCGGGCGGCCGTCATCGAGGAACTGCTTTGCCTGTTCGAGGCCGATCTGGCCGAGATTGCCAAAGCGCATGGCCAGCCCGCGTCGATCTTCGATGCCGACATGGCGTCACTTGCGGATTTCGTTGAGGCCGGTTGGGTCGAAATCGAGGGCCGCCACGTCAGGATAGCGGCCCATCAGTGGGAGATCGCTCGGCTGGTGGCGAGCCGCTTCGATGCCTATCTGGGCGGCGCGGGACGACACTCGTCTGCGGTCTGAACGGAGAGGGTCAGCGGGTGGACGTCCAGTACTCGGCATTGGGGCAAAAGGACGGTGCGTCTTCTGCGCCTTGCGGATGGGTGTCCTGCCAAGCCTGGCACTGAGCGCCATGGCTGCAGAAGGTGCAAGAGCGCACCGCGCGTTCGAAACGGTGGCCGCAGGCATCCCCGGCTCGTGAGCCGACATCTACACCCAACCGCTCCATCATGCCGCTCATCAGCAACGATTGGCGGTCGATACGCTCCATCAAGCGCGCGAAAAATCCCATCTGATCTGCCCCTTCGCAAACAATTCCGTCCACGCTGGGCACTGTTTGAGACTGGCGCCTTGATCCAGCGCAAATGGGTTGGCGAAGAGGCGCTTCAAACGCCAGAAGTACGTGCGGCAAGGCGTCGCCCACTGACCTCGGCCATCCAGATGCCGCCCAGCACCAGCGCCAGCGCAACCGCGTGATGCGGCATGAAGGCTTCGCCGAGCAGCAGGATCGACAGGAGCGTGCCGAAGATCGGGACGACATTCACGAACAGGCCGGCACGGTTGGGGCCGATGGTCTCGACGCCGCGCAGATAGAAGATCTGCGCCAGAACCGACGGGAACAGCGCGGTATAGAGCACCAAGAGCCAGCCTCGCATGTCGGGAAGAATGAAGCGGTCCGTCTGCATCTCCCAGGCCAGGAACGGCAGCGAGGTGACAAATGCCGCCGCCGACAGAACGATCATGAAGCTCTTCCAATGAATGTCGGGCCTGAAGCGGAGTGCCAGCGTGTAGCCGGCATAGACGAAAACGGCGCCAATCATCAGCGCATCGCCGAAATTGACGTCGAGTTCCGCCAAGCGGGTCAGGTCGCCATGGCTTGCCGTGAGCGCCACGCCGACGACAGAAAAGGCCAGTCCCAGCAACTGCACCCATGTGACCCGCTGCCGGAACAGCAGGAAATTGAAAAGGATGATGATCATGGGAATGGCGGCCTGCTCGATCGAGACGTTGATCGCCGACGTCATGGTCAGGGCGCTGTAGAGCGCGGCGTTGAACAGCGTGAAGCCGACCGTGCCAAGCAACAGGAGGAATGGCAGATGGCGCTGGACCACAGGCCAGTCCTGGACGAGTTGGCGCCAGCCGATGGCGCCCAGCACCGCGAGACCCAGTACCCAGCGCAACGCGGTGAGCGTCATGGGCGAGACGTGACCGACGGCCAACTTGCCTGCCACCGCATTGCCACCCCAGAACAGGGCGGTGAGCAACAGCAGTACATAGGCATTCTTGGGCATGGGGGCATTCGACGGCTGAAAAGGACCTGGTCTCCTTACAACTCGCTGTGGGCGGGGGCAAATGCCGGCAAATGGCGTTCTTTTGGACCAATTGCGGCAGACGGTCTCGCATCGGCGCGCCGGGGACGCTATAGAGGCGCGAAAATCGGGCGAACCGCGTCCGATCTCCTTGAGAGGGAAGGATTTCCATGGCCAATGTGGTTGTCGTCGGCTCACAATGGGGTGACGAGGGCAAGGGCAAGATCGTCGACTGGCTGTCGGAGCGCGCCGATGTGGTGGTGCGGTTCCAGGGCGGCCACAATGCCGGCCATACGCTGGTCGTCGACGGAAAGGTCTACAAGCTGTCGCTGCTGCCATCCGGTGTCGTCAGGCCGAACAAGCTGTCGGTGATCGGCAATGGCGTGGTCTTCGACCCGCATGCTTTTGTCGCCGAAGCCTCCCGGCTGCGGGACCAAGGCGTCGAAATCGGGCCGGACTGCCTGAAAATTGCCGAAAATACCGCGTTGATCCTCTCGGTGCATCGGGAGCTGGACGCGTTGCGGGAGGACGCGGCGTCCAATAGCGGAACAAAGATCGGCACGACCCGCCGCGGCATCGGCCCGGCCTATGAAGACAAGGTCGGTCGAAGGGCAATTCGGGTAATGGACCTGGCTGACATGGACACGCTGCCGGCCAAGGTGGACCGGCTTCTGACCCATCACAACGCGTTGCGTCGGGGCTTCCAGCAGGAAGAGGTCGCGCACGAGACGCTGATGGAGGAACTGAAGTCGGTCGCCGGCGAGATCACCCCCTATATCGACCGGGTCTGGAAGGTGCTCGACGAAGCGCGCCGTGCCGGCCGTCGCATCCTGTTCGAGGGGGCGCAGGGCACGCTGCTGGACATCGACCAGGGCACCTATCCCTTCGTCACCTCCTCCAACACGATCGCCGGCCAGGCGGCAACCGGTTCGGGCCTCGGCCCCGGTTCCATCGGCTACGTCTTGGGCATTACCAAGGCCTACACGACACGGGTGGGCGAAGGGCCGTTCCCGACAGAGCAGGACAACGAGGTCGGCGAATTCCTGGGCACGCGTGGCCACGAGTTCGGAACCGTCACGGGTCGCAAGCGGCGCTGCGGCTGGTTCGACGCGGTGCTGGTTCGCCAGGCAGTCGCGGTTAACGGCATTGACGGCATCGCGCTGACCAAGCTCGACGTGCTCGATGGGCTGGATGAGATCAAGGTCTGCACGGGCTACAGGCTTGACGGCGAGGTCATCGACTATCTGCCGGCCAGCCAGGGCGCCCAGGCCAGGGTTGAGCCGATCTACGAGACGCTGGAAGGATGGTCGGGGACGACGGCGGGAGCGCGCTCCTGGAACGATTTGCCGGCCCAGGCGGTGAAATATGTACGCCACATCGAAGAACTGATCGGCGCGCCGGTCGCACTGCTGTCGACCAGCCCAGAGCGGGACGACACGATACTTGTGACCGACCCCTTTCAAGACTAGGTTCAACGCCCGAACGGCGGGCCTGCAACGCAGGCCGCCTTCGGCAACACAAACGGGGCATTACTGAATGGCGGATTTTGCAGCAGTCTTGCGCAAGACCATCGCCTCTCTGGAGAGCGACACGCCGGAGATGCGCGAAAAGGTCTTCGACAAGGCCCGCGCAGCGATCGAGAGCAAGCTCGCGGCGATAACGCCGCCGCCGCCGGCCGTTGTTGCGGATCGCCAGCGCAAGGCACTGGAAGACGCGATCGCGACCATCCGCGCCGAATACGCGGAACCTGAGCCAGACGATTTCGAGGATTTCCTGGGCGTCTTCGACGAGGATGAGGCGCACGAGCAGGCTGTTTCCGAGTCGACGACAGCGATGCCCGCGTCCATGGCGCAAACGCCTTCTTCCCTCTCGGCAGAGGATAGTGTCGAAGACGGCGAGGCCGACGACGAAGAGGAGAGGGGGGAGACGTCTTTCGGGGCGGCCCCAGAAATCGCTTCGAGCGATTTCCAGCGCGAGCCTGCGCCGCTGGCCGGGACCGCTGGTGGGGCGGCTGCACCGGCAGCGTCAGCGTCGCTCAAGACCCAGACACCCAAACGCCCTGCCAAGCGCGGCGGCAGGACAGGGCTGCTGGTCGCAGCCTCGATCGCTGTTCTGGTGGTTGCGGGAGCAGCCGTCGCCTTCTGGGCCGGTGGCGACCGGATCAGTGCGATGTTCGGCGGCGCAGCGCCTGTGCAGGTCAGCGCAGAAGATCCCACTGCGCCGGAGGCAGAAGTCGCCGAGGCAGCGTTGGAAGAACCAGCTGAGCTCGAGGCAGCGCCCACTGCCGCAGAGGCTGCGGCGGATGATGCCGAGAAATTCACCCAGCGGCTGCTTCCAGACGGCCGCGAGGTCGATGAGGGGCCGGCCGGCGAGCAGCGCCGCATCGGCGAGGGAACATCGGTTGCTACCGCTACCGGGCCTAGCGATACGCCGCCGGCAAGTGCCGGCGCGGCCGCCGATTCCCAACTGCGTGTGGGACATCGGGCGATCTTCTACGAACAGTCAACGACCTCGGCGGAAGGCTCGGCCGAGCCGGGTTCGATCGTCTGGTCGCTGGTTCGCGAGTCTCCGGGTGGAGACGCGGCACCCGAACCCGCCATTCGCGCGGAGGTGACGATACCCGGGCATGCGCTGCAGCTGCGCATGACGATCCGCCGCAACGCGGACCGCACCTTGCCGGCGGGCCATATCGTGGAGCTGATTTTCCTCACTCCGGAGAATTTTGCCGGCGGCGCCATCGACAATGTGCTGCGGGTGGCGATGAAGGGGACCGAGGAAGAGACGGGCATGCCGCTTATCGGTATCCCTGCCAAGATTGCGGATGGCTTCTTCCTGTTCGCGCTGAGCGAGGCCGAATCCGAGATGGCGGTGAACCTCGACCTGATGCGCACGCAAAGCTGGATCGATATTCCCATCATGTATCGTTCCGGACGGCGCGCCCTGATGACGGTCGAGAAGGGCCTGAGCGGAGAACGGGTGTTCGACGAGGCGATAGAAGCCTGGGGCCAAGCCGATAGCGGCTGACGCAGCACGAGGCCGGATCGGTCCGGCCTCGTTGCATTCAAACATTCAGCAAAGATGAGATCGATCAGACCGACGCGTCAGCGCGCGTCGGCCTCGATGGTGCGGATCGCCTGCTGGCGGCGACGGGCGCTTGCCTGCACGGCTTCCTGAACCTTCTCGAAAGCACGAACCTCGATCTGCCGCACACGTTCGCGGCTGATGTCGAATTCGCCGGACAATTCTTCAAGCGTCATCGGGTCCTCTGCCAGACGGCGTGCCTCGAAAATGCGCCGCTCACGCTCATTGAGAACGTCCAGCGCCTCACCCAGCATGGCCCGCCGCTGTTCGAGCTCGTCCTGCTCGATGAGGGTTTCTTCCTGGCTCTGGTGGTCATCGACCAGCCAGTCCTGCCACTCGCCCGACTCGCCTTCCGACGCACGGATCGGCGCGTTCAGCGAAGCGTCACCGGACAAGCGGCGATTCATCGAGACGACCTCTTCCTCGGACACGTTGAGGCGGGTCGCAATCTCGGTGATCTGATCAGGCTTCAGGTCGCCATCGTCCAGCGCCTGGATCTTGCCCTTCACCTTGCGCAGGTTGAAGAACAGGCGCTTCTGGTTTGCGGTCGTGCCCATTTTCACCAGGCTCCAGGACCGCAGGATGTATTCCTGGATCGACGCCTTGATCCACCACATGGCGTAGGTGGCGAGACGGAAACCGCGCTCGGGCTCGAATTTCTTCACGGCCTGCATGAGGCCGACATTGCCTTCGGAAATGACTTCGCCGATCGGCAAGCCATAGCCTCGATAGCCCATTGCGATCTTCGCCACGAGGCGAAGGTGACTGGTTACAAGCCTGTGTGCGGCATCGGGATCGGCATGCTCACTGTAGCGCTTGGCGAGCATGTACTCTTCCTGCGGCTCCAGCATGGGGAAGCGGCGGATTTCCTCCAGATAGCGGGACAGCCCGCCCTCTCCGGATACGATGCTCGGTAATGTCTGGGCCATAAAAGCACCCTCCTTCGAATAACAGTAGGCACCCCCTGAACAAGGCGGGCACAACCGCGACCGATATGCCACGCGTCGCAGTGTATTTGCATTATAGAGCTTTCGACCGGGAATGCACCGGCAAAAGCAGCTCTGAACATGCTGTCACGAAAAACTGAACGAAATGGTCCAGTTTTCCGAAAATCGTTAATTGGTCCAACTTCGGAGGGCTGTCTGGAGTTCCGACAGATCCGTTGGCAGCGCCGTTTCGAAACGCATGATTTCGCCTGTCGTTGGATGGCGAAAGGCTAGCAACCCCGCATGAAGGGCCTGGCGCCCCAGCCCATTTACCAGTGCAGCAACGGTTGGCGGCAATCGGTTGGCTTTGGTGGCGAAGGCTCGTCCATAGACGGGGTCGGCAAGCAGCGGATGACCGATATGGGCCATATGGACCCTGATCTGATGGGTGCGGCCGGTCTCCAGCCGGCATTGGACCAGAGACACGAAAGCCGGCCTTGTCCCGCCATAGTGTTCGAGAACACGGTAATGGGTGACGGCATGGCGCGCGTCGGCCCGGGCAGCGGGGACGACCGCACGCATAGTGCGGTCGGCACCGGCGCGCCCCAGCGCTGCGTCGACCCGCCCAGTGACCGGTTCTGGTTCTCCCCACACGAACGCAAAATAGGCGCGTTCCAGATCCCCGTCTCGACCGTGGTCGGCAAACGCCTCCGAGAGGGTGCGATGGGCGGTGTCGGTCTTGGCGACGACCATCACGCCGCTGGTATCCTTGTCAAGACGATGGACAATGCCGGGGCGCTTCACGCCGCCGATGCCCGACAGCGTGTCGCCGCAATGGTGGATCAGTGCATTGACCAGCGTGCCCGACGGATTGCCGGCGCCTGGATGCACCACCAGGCCGGCAGGCTTGTCGACCACAATGAGGTCTGCATCCTCATAGAGGATCGACAGCGGGATGTTTTCTGCCTGCGGTTCGGGCGCTTCCGGAGCCGGCAAGGCAACGACGATTTCCTCGCCTCCCGACAGCCGGTGCTTGGGTTCGTGTATCCTGCTCTTGCCGACGATCACATGACCGTCGCGGATGAGCGCCTGGATGCGGCTGCGTGACAGATCGGGTGCGAGCGCGGCTGCCAGAAACTGGTCGAGACGTTGGCCAGCGGCATCATCTCCTGCCTGAAGGGCTTTCCTTGAGCTGTCTGCTTGGATATCAGGGGCGCTCATTGCAAACCCCAGACTGGATGCGCGCAGACATGGCAGACAGCAAGCCAGCCCAGGCCGACGAGCAACTCGATCCCGCCGCCGAACGCGTGCGCCGCAAGCTGGTGCGTTTCATGGCCATCAATCTCGGGATCCTGTTTCTGGCTCTTATGGCGGTGGTGGTCGCCCTTGTCTACCGCGCCTTCCTGTCGAATGGCGGCGAGGAGGTGCCGGCGGTCATCTCGGAAATACCCACGCCGCCACCCGGATCCATGCTGACGGGTGACATCGCGCTGCCGCAAGGTGCCAGGGTGATCTCGCATGCGCTTTCCGGCAACCGGTTGACGCTCGACGTCGAGGTCAACGGGGAGCGGTCGATCTTCATCTATGACATCGGCGAAGGTCGCATGATCGGTCGCTTCGCCTTGACGGGGGCGCGTTGACGAAATGGGGAAGCGGCGGCTGGCGCTGGTGACGGTCGTCGTCGCCGACTATGACACCGCCATCGCATTCTATACCGGCAAGCTCGGTTTTGACCTCATGGAGGATACCGAACTGGGCGCGGGCAAGCGCTGGGTTGTCGTGGCGCCGGGTGGCGCTTCCGCCGGGCTGCTTCTTGCCGGGGCGGCTGACGACATGCAGCGCTCGCGCATCGGCAACCAGACCGGCGGACGAGTGGGCTTCTTCCTCGAGACCGACGATTTTGCCCGAGACCATCAAGCCATGCTGGCGGCGGGCGTAGAGTTTAAGGAGGAGCCCCGCCGGGAGCCTTATGGCACGGTCGCCGTCTTTTCCGACCTTTACGGGAACCTCTTCGACCTCATCGAACCTTGCCGTCCTTGACTTGGCAGGTTTTTTGAGGTCTACAGCCGCTCAATTCAGCGACGAGTGACAACTCCGAGCCGCCGACCGGGGCAGCCTTGCACGACAAGGTCATGATCCCGGAGGTCAACACCCGGCAGCGCGATGCGCCCCCGGGTGTCGTTTGGCTTTGGGTTTCATCCTGGGCGCAGAACCACTACTTCTCGGGTCGATCGACGCGAGACGTGAGGAAACCGGATGTTCGAGAACCTTCAAGAGCGCCTTGGCTCAATCCTGAACGGCCTGACCGGGCGCGGTGCGCTGTCGGAGCAGGACGTTTCGGCTGCGTTGCGCGAAGTGCGCCGTGCGCTGATCGAGGCCGATGTGGCGCTGGAGGTGGTGCGTTCCTTCACCGACAAGGTGCGGGAGAAGGCGGTCGGCGCCGAGGTTCTGAAGTCGATCAAGCCCGGCCAGATGGTCGTCAAGATCGTTCATGACGAACTCGTCGAGATGCTCGGCTCCGAGGGCGAGACGATCGACCTCAATGCGCCGGCCCCGGTGGTCATGATGATGGTCGGCCTGCAGGGCTCGGGCAAGACGACGACGACCGGCAAGATTGCCAAGCGACTGACCGACCGCCAGGGCAAGAAGGTCCTGATGGCCTCGCTCGACACGCGCCGGCCTGCCGCCCAAGAGCAGTTGAAGCAGATCGGCGAGCAGGTCTCGATCGCGACGCTGCCGATCATCGCAGGCCAGGGGCCGGTGGATATCGCCCGTCGGGCGGTTCAGGCCGCGAAGCTCGGCGGGCATGATGTCGTCATCCTCGACACCGCAGGCCGTACCCATATCGACGAGCCGCTGATGGTCGAGATGGCCGAGATCAAGGCCGCCGCCAATCCGCACGAGACGCTGCTGGTCGCCGATTCGCTGACCGGTCAGGACGCCGTCAATCTGGCACGGTCCTTCGACGAGCGTGTTGGCGTGACCGGCCTCGTGTTGACTCGCATGGATGGCGATGGCCGTGGCGGCGCCGCGCTGTCGATGCGTGCGGTGACAGGCAAGCCGGTCAAGCTGATCGGTACCGGCGAGAAGATGGACGCGCTGGAGGAGTTTCATCCCAAGCGCATCGCCGACCGCATTCTCGGCATGGGCGACATCGTCTCGCTCGTGGAAAAGGCTGCCGAAACCATCGACGCGGAAAAGGCCGCGGCGATGGCCAAGAAGATGCAGTCGGGCAAGTTTGACCTGAACGACCTCGCCGACCAGTTGCGCCAGATGCAGAAGATGGGCGGCATGGGCGGCATCATGGGCATGATGCCGGGCATGGGCAAGATGCAGGATCAGATGGCGGCGGCCGGCTTCGACGACAAGACATTTGCCCGCCAGATCGCCATCATCCAGTCAATGACGCAGAAAGAGCGGTCCAATCCTGACCTCCTGAAACACAGCCGCAAGAAGCGCATTGCGGCCGGTTCGGGAACGGATGCCGCGCAGATCAACAAGCTCTTGAAGATGCACCGGCAGATGGCCGACATGATGAAAGCCATGGGCGGCAAGGGCAAGGGCGGCGGCATGATGCGCGGCCTTATGGGCGGCATGGCCAACAAGATGGGGCTGGGCGGCCTGATGGGCGGCGGGGGCATGCCGGACCTTTCCAAGATGGATCCAAAACAGCTCGAGGCCTTGAAGAAGCAGGCGGAGGCTGCCGGACTTGGCGGTGGGATGCCGAAGGGCCTGCCCGGCGGGTTGCCGGGCCTTCCCGGTGGCGGGTTGCCCGGGTTGCCTGGCGGACGCGGTCTGCCAGGGCTCCCGGGCATGCCGAAAGGCAAGAAATGATCCCTACCCTGGAAACCGAGCGGCTGGTGCTGCGCGCGCTGACGCAGGCGGATTATGAGCCGCTGGCTGCGTTCTTCGCCACGGATGAAGCACGCTTCGTCGGCGGGCCGATGGACCGCGTGGCGGCCTGGCGCTTCATCGCGGGGTCGGCCGGATGCTGGATGTTGCGCGGCTATGGCGAGTTCGCGGTCGAGGAGAAGGCGAGCGGCAAGCTTGCAGGCCTGGTGGGGCCCTGGTTCCCGGAAGGCTGGCCTGAGCCAGAGATCGCCTGGATCGTCCTGCCGGCGTTCCATCGCAAAGGATATGGCTACGAGGCCGCGGCGCGGGCACTTCGCTTCGCTTACGACGAGCTGGGCTGGGAGACAGCCATCTCCTGCATCGCGGAAGACAATACAGCGTCGATGAAGCTGGCCGAAAAGCTTGGCGCGGCGCGCGAGGGCGAGGCCGAGTTCAAGCCTTATGGCACGCTGCCGGTCTTCCGCCATCTCGCGCCGGCGGCATTCGCCGAACATCTCGGGGGGAGGGTGCATTGACCGGGCAGAGCGACACGGAAAAGGCGCGCGCCATGCTGGCCCAGTACCGCGCTTCGATCGACAATATCGATGCCGCGCTGATTCACATGCTGGCTGAGCGCTTCCGCTGCACCCAGGCCGTGGGCGTGCTGAAGGCGACGCACGGGCTGCCGCCGGCCGATCCCTCGCGCGAGGCCGAGCAGATCGCCCGCCTCAGGCGTCTGGCCGACGAGGCCAATCTCGATCCCGATTTCGCGGAGAAGTTCCTGAACTTCATCATCCGCGAAGTCATCCGTCATCACGAGGCAATCGCCGCCGAAAACGGCGCCTCGCAGAAACAGTGAGCTATTCGAAGGAGTTATGAAATGGCACTGAAAATCCGTCTGGCACGGGCCGGCTCGAAGAAGCGGCCTTACTACCACGTCGTCATCGCCGATGTGCGCAGCCCCCGCGATGGCCGCTTCCTGGAGCAGGTCGGCTCGTGGAACCCGATGCTGCCCAAGGATGGCGATCGCGTGAAGCTCAACGAAGAGCGCATCAAGCACTGGCTGAGCCAGGGCGCGCTGCCGACCGATCGCGTGCTGCGTTTCCTCGACCAGGCCGGCATTGCTTCGCGTCCTGCACGCTCCAACCCCAAGAAGGCCGAGCCCGGCCAGAAGGCTCAGGAGCGTCTGGCAGCTGCCAAGAAGGCAGAGGAAGAGGCGGCCGCAGCGGCAGCAGCACCCGCCGAGGAAGCTCCTGCCGAAGAGGCACAGGCGGAGTAAGTCTCCGGCTCAAGCTGGATGCAGCGTATTCAAGGGGACGGCGTGTCTGCGCCGTCCCTTTGCTTTTGCAGGCCGCTGAGAAGCAGGCCCGCCGTGCGGCCGGCCACGATCCAGTAGGCGATGCCGGCCACCATGCCGGCGGCAAGGGCGGCGGCAGCGAAACCCGGATTTGCGGTGGCGGGATGCGCGCCCGGATCGACCCATGACCACGCAAGCACGAAAAGCGCGCAGCCTGCACCGGCCAATGCGTAGAAAAGCCAGTCGCGGCGACCGAGATATTCGGAATAGAGGATGAGCACGCAGACCGGGACAAAGGCCTGATAGGCCGAAAAGAAGGTGAAGAAGACCACCGACACCCAGAAGCCGGGCCGCGACACGACGCCGTAATTCTCCGCCAGCAGATCGAATGCGGAGAACATCAGCACGTTCATGAACAGGCTGGCGGCAAACGCTGCCGCGGCAAAGCCGACCAGAATGACGACGAGGCGGCCGAAATAGGCGAAAAGCCGGTTCAAGCCTCGCCGTGCCCTGCGATCATCATGGCCTCCAGCGCCAGCCTGTCGCTTTTGCGCAGACGCTCGGATTCCGACTTGAGCTGGCCACAAGCAGCAAGGATGTCGCGGCCACGCGGTGTGCGGATGGGCGACGCATAGCCGGCGCGGTTGACGTAGTCGGCGAAGGCTTCGATCGTCTCCCAGTCCGAGCACTGGTAGTTGGAACCGGGCCACGGGTTGAAGGGAATCAGGTTGATCTTGGCCGGGATGCCCTTGAGCAGCCGGACCAGTTCCTTTGCGTCTTCCAGCGAGTCGTTGACGTCCCTCAGCATCACATATTCGAAGGTGATGCGGCGGGCATTGGACAATCCGGGATAGGCGCGACAGGCGTCGAGCAGTGCCTTCAGCGGGTATTTCTTGTTGATCGGGACCAGCATGTCGCGCAGATCGTCTCGCACCGCATGCAGCGAGATCGCCAGCATGACGCCGATCTCGGCGCCGGTGCGGTGCATCTCAGGGACCACGCCCGATGTCGACAGGGTGATGCGCCGCTTCGACAAGGAGAGCCCGTCGCCGTCGGCCGCAATCAGCAGGGCCTTCTTCACCTCTTCGAAATTGTAGAGAGGTTCGCCCATACCCATCATGACGATGTTGGAGACCTTGCGGCCTTCCGCGGGCACGATGGCACCGGCAGGCGTGTCGCGATCCGGGAAGTCACCGAGCCGGTCGCGCGCGATCAGGAGCTGGGCCAAGATTTCCTCGGCGGTCAGGTTGCGCACCAGCTTCTGGGTTCCGGTATGGCAGAAGGAGCAGGTCAGCGTGCAGCCGACCTGAGAGGAGATGCAGAGCGTTCCTCGCCCTTCCTCTGGGATGTAGACCGTCTCCACCTCGACCGGGCGACCGGCGCCACGCGACGGAAAGCGCATCAGCCACTTGCGGGTGCCGTCATTGGAGATCTGCTCCTCGACGATTTCCGGCCGGGCGATGGTGAAGCGGGCCGCGAGGGCGGCGCGTAGGTCCTTCGACACATTGCGCATGTCATCGAAATCGGAAACGCCGCGCACATAAAGCCAGTGCCAGAGCTGCTGGACGCGCATGCGCCGCTGGCGTTCGGGCACGCCGGCCTCTCCCAGTGCATCGGCCATCTCGTCGCGGTCCATGCCGACGAGCGAAGGCTTCTCCGTCGCGACTGGACGAAGAGCGGCGCGTTTTTCAGGTCGTGTCAGGTCGAGCGAGATGGTCATGGGGTCCGATATAGGCGTATCGGCGCCTTGGCGCCAGCGATGGCTGCCTCATAGCACGAAGGGCGCCGCCCGTCATGGGAGGCGCCCGAAACCGGCTGCCCGAGAACAGGTCCTGTCAGCGGCAGTTTGCGATCGCGTTGAGCGCAGCCGTCACGCCGCGTAGCGAGAATGTGTAACTCACATCGCGCGGGCGCGCCGAGCGCGCCGAAACCTGCATGTCGGCACCGGCTTTCATGGCTTCGACAAGGCGCGGCTCATCGGCTGCGTTCTCGACCCAGGCCCAGCCGCCACGCGTGTACATCGTGAAGTTGGCGTCGCCGACGCGCACGCGCACGCGAGAACCTTCCTCGAAGTCGAAGCCCGCAGCACGGAAGCTCGGCTCCAGCGGTACGTTTGCCGCCGGCTTGTTGGAAATCAGGAAGAAGATGTCGCCATGGTTCACCCCCTCGGAGGGGTTGAACGCGGTCGGTACGCTGGAAACGTAGCAGACCGGACCGTTGTCGCTCTGGTAGGAGTATGTTGCCCAGGCGTTGTGCTGGCCAGTCTTGGTTGCCGTCTGGGCCAGCGCCGGCGACGCAGTCGCGGCAATGGCTAGGCTTGCGAATGTAATGATCAATGCACGCATCGGCCGTCTCGTGATCCCTGTGAGTGTGCCGTCATGATTCGATGAGTCATGGCCCCAGAGGAGCCATTGGATTCATTTTGACTTAATCAGGGTTACCAAAGGGTGAATGCTGACGGTTCACCAAACCCAATCGACCCCAATTTGCCCCGTTTCGTTGCATTCCGAACGAAACCCGTTCTCAAGCATGTCCCTTCCACGTTTGAATGGGTCAAAAGCGGCAAGATTTTGGCCGGCAGCCTCCAGCGGCCATCAAGGGTAGGTGGGTGGAACGATCCCGTTTGATTCCGGCGTGATGCCGTATAAGTAGCGTCAGTTCTCCGCTTGCCGTTTCCTCACTGGAGATCTCTCTTGTTCGCGGGGAAACCAGTTACCGGGCAGAATGCGAAGAGCTGCCGTTGCGGAAGGCGGATGGTCAATAGGACTTTGGGAACAGCCTGTTGCGTGAATTCGCAAGCATTCGTAGTTTGTCAGCAAGGTCGGCGCCGAAGTCGACCGGTTTGGGAGCGGTCCGGTCGGCATGAGCAATGGTAAGCAGGAGGAGTTCGCCGCTCTGGCCCGACGTGTGGCCGAGGGGCGGGACCGACAAGCCTTCGTGGAGCTGTTCGATCATTTCGCGCCGCGCCTGAATGGCTACCTGCAGCGACTGGGCCTGGAACGCGGCGACGCGGAGGATATGGCCCAGGAGGTGATGGCAGTGCTTTGGCACAAGGCTCATCTCTTCGATCCTGCCAAATCGTCACTTGCCACATGGCTTTTCCGGATCGCCCGCAATCGGCGTATCGATGTGGCGCGGCGGGAGAGGTCGCGGGTATTGGATCCGGACGAACCGATGCTGATGCCTTCGGAGCCTGAACCGGTGGACCACGAGATGGATGCCCGCCAGCGTGATGAGCGGGTGAGAGCGGCGCTTTCTGAACTTCCAACCGAACAATACGAACTAGTTCAGATGGCGTTCTTCCTCGGGCTGAGTCACAGCCAGATCGCCGATCAGTCAGGATTGCCGCTTGGCACTGTCAAATCGCGCATCAGGCTGGCCTTCCAGCGGATGCGCAAGATTCTCGAAGCCGATCAACTGATCGACACAGATGATCAGACCGGCGAACCGGCCTGATCAGACGTTGGCAGCGCGGTCCATTCTCCTGGCGAGATCAAAATCAAGTGACGTAAGTCCTCCGGCGTCGTGCGTTGTCAGCCTGACGTCGACAGTCTTGTAGACGTTTGACCATTCCGGATGGTGGTCGAGCTTTTCTGCGGCCAAGGCCGCGCGCGTCATGAAGCCGAATGCCTCTGAGAAGTTCTTGAAGGTGTAGCGGCGGGAGATGGCGGCCTTGTCGTCGGCGAGCACCCAACCTTCCAATTCGGCAAGCCTTGTCGCGATCTCATCGGGAGTCAGTTTCTCTCTGGTCATGTCATCCTCACCGGTTCTACTGTGTTTCAGCCTCACATAATGCCGGAACCCGCATGTGACAGTCCCCACTTCGATACTGTTCGTCTGCCTTGGCAATATCTGCCGTTCGCCGCTCGCGCAGGGCGTATTTGCCGAAACGGCGCTCAAGGCGGGCAGGGGCAGGGATTTCCTGGTCGATTCGGCCGGTACGGGCGCCTGGCATGCAGGTTCGCAACCTGATCGGCGCTCCATCGAGATTGCGGCAAATCACGGCATCGACATCTCGGCGCAGCGGGCCCGCAAGGTGCGTCCTGACGATTTTTCCCGCTTTCATCTCATCCTTGGAATGGATGCCACGAATGTTGCCGACCTGCGCGCACAAGCTCCCCGCGGCACGATCGAGCGGGTGCGGCTGTTTCTCGAGTTCGCGGGCGGTGGCGAACGCGATGTACCCGATCCCTATTACGGTGGTCAGGAAGGTTTCGAGAACGTCTACCGGATGATCCGAGACGCCTCGGAGGCACTGCTTTCGAAGCTGTAGGATTTGCCGGCACCCTGGAGCGGCCAGGCTTCCTCTACGACATAGGGGCCGCCCCCGACCGATTCGCGCGCCGACATCAGAACGAAGCGTGAGACCCGGAAGGGCATGGTTGCGAAGCTGCCATGCGCGGAGAGATAGGCCGCGACTTCATGCGGGGCGACATTCTTCAGCCTGGCAATGGTGACATGAGGCACGAATTTGCGCGGGTCGGCGGGCAGGCCGAGGCGTTGGCACTTGCGTTCGATCTCGGCCTGCAAGGCGGACAGATCCGGTGAAGCGGAGACACCGGCCCAAAGCGCGTGGGGCTTCTTGCCGCCAAAGGCGCCGACACCAGACAGCGACAGCGTGAAGCCGGGGCGGTGAACGCGGTCCAGGGCAGCGGCGATCTCGTCGGCCACATGTCCCTCGACATCACCGAAGAAACGCAATGTCAGGTGGTAGTTCTCAACGTCGATCCAGCGCGCGCCGGGCAGGCCGCCGCGCAGCAGAGACAGAGACATGGCGGCATCTCGTGGAATTTCGAGGGCGGTGAAAAGACGGGGCATGGCAAGCTCCTCGAATCATTCCGACAATTGAAGCGAACCACCGATCGTATCGAGCGGCAAGCGGTTTCTAGCCTTCCGGAGCACGCAGTATCGGCTCGATCAGCGGCAGGAGATTCTCGACCATGCGGTCGACGCCGGCCGCATTCGGATGCATGCCATCGTCCAGGAGGAGCCCTGACTGGGTGATCACGCCATCAAGAAAAAAGGGCAGCAACGGCAACGCGTAGCGCTCCGCAAGGCCTGGATAGATCGAATCGAAAGACTGGCGGTAGTCGGTCCCGAGATTGGGCGCGGCAACCATGCCGATGAGAACGACATCGATATCGCGGTCGATCAGCCGCTCGATCATCGCGGTGAGGTTGTGTTCGGTCAGTTCAGGCGAAATACCCCTGAGCATGTCATTGGCTCCCAAGCCCAGCAGTACGATGTCCGTGTCGTCGGGTACCGACCAGTCGAGGCGCTCGAGACCACCGCTGGTGGTGTCGCCGGATACGCCTGCGTTTGTGATCACGACATCGTGACCTCGGGCTTGAAGCATATCTTCCAGTTTTTCGGGAAAAGCCTCGCCTGGCGCCAGCCGATAGCCCGCCATCAGGCTGTCGCCGAAAGCGACGATGCGGATCTGGTCGGCCGATGCCGTCGTCGCGACCGACAGGGCCAGTAGCGGCGCCGCGAGAAGAGCCAGAAGCTGTTGGAAACGCATGATCATCTACCCATATCTGCTCGGTCGCCCGGGACCGGTCGACCCGACCGAATATAGGATCCTCTTCCCGTGACAGAACCCGCCATCCGCCTCAAAGACGTTTCGCTGACACTTGGACAGGGTCCTTCAAAGGTGGACGTGTTGAGGGAAGTCGACCTCGGCATCATGCCGGGCGAAGCTGTGGGCATTGTTGGGCCTTCCGGTTCAGGCAAGACGACGCTGCTGATGGTGCTTGCGGGGCTGGAGCGCGTCGATACTGGCAAAGTGCATATAGCGGGAGCCGCAATCACCTCGATGAACGAGGACCAGACCGCGGCTTTCCGCGGCCGGAATGTCGGTATCGTGTTCCAGTCGTTCCATCTCATCCCGAACATGACGGCCCTCGAAAATGTCGCGGTGCCGCTTGAACTGGCGGGTATCGGCGACGCCTTTGCGATCGCCGAAGCAGAACTGGCCGCCGTGGGGCTGAAGGAACGTGTCACCCATTATCCGGGCGAGCTTTCGGGCGGCGAGCAGCAGCGCGTTGCCATTGCCAGGGCACTCGCGCCGTCACCGCGCATACTTGTTGCCGACGAACCGACGGGCAATCTCGATCAGGAAACCGGACGACAGATTGCCGACCTTATCTTCGCCAAGGCGCGTGAGCGGGGAACCACTCTCGTGCTGGTCACGCACGATCCTGTGCTTGCCGGGCGCTGCGACCGTCAGATCGCCATGCGGTCGGGTCGCATCGAGAACCGCGAGACGGAGGCGGCCGAGTGAGCCAGGGCAGCGACGTGTCGACCGGTCCGGGCTACGCGCCATCCGCAACGCGAACCGGGGCGCCTGTCAGCACGGGGACGCTCGGCCTTGCCCTGCGTTTCGCACTGCGCGAGATGCGCGGTGGCCTCTCGGGCTTCTTCATCTTCGTGACCTGCATCGCGCTCGGTGTCGCGGCCATCGGTGGCGTGAATTCGGTCGCGCAAGCCATAACGATCGGCGTGCAGTCGCAGGGGCAGGTGCTGCTCGGTGGCGACATCCGCTTCAGACTCATCCACCGCGAAGCCGACGCGGCGGAACGGACGTTTATCGACAATCTCGGCGAGGTTGCGGTGAGTGCCAGCCTGCGTTCCATGGTGCGCCTGGAAGATGGCAGCGACCAGTCGCTGGTCGAGGTCAAGGCAGTCGATGGCGCCTTTCCGCTTTATGGCGAGGTCACCACGAGTGCCGAGGCCCCGATCGGGGAGTTGCTTGCCGAGCGCGACGGAGCCTTCGGTGCGCTCGTGCCGCAGCTGTTGTTTGAGCGTCTGGGCGTTGCCGAGGGTGAGCGGGTAAGGCTTGGCGAGGCTGAGTTCGAGTTGCGGGCCGAACTGATCTCCGAACCGGACGCAGTCTCGGACGGCTTCGGATTCGCACCCCGGATGCTGGTTTCGCTGGAGGGCCTGCGCGCCGCGGGGCTGGTGCAGCAGGGCAGCCTGGTCGAGCATATCTACAAGGTGGCATTGCCGGCAGGGACCAGCGACGAGCGCATTGAGGCAATCCGCGAGCAGGCGCTGGAGACGTTTCCGCAGGCAGGCTGGACCATTCGCGGCCGGGCAAACGCCGCCCCGGCACTCACGTCCAACATCGAACGTTTCTCGCAGTTCCTGACGTTGGTCGGTCTCACCGCGCTGGTGGTGGGCGGCGTTGGTGTCGCCAATGCGGTGCGCGCCTATCTGGATTCCAAGCGCGGCGTGATCGCGACCTTCAAGAGCCTTGGGGCATCGGGCACGCTGGTCTTCGCCATCTACCTGACGCAGATCCTGCTGATCGCATCGATCGCGGTCCTCATCGGGCTGGTGCTGGCCGCGCTGATGCCTTTTGCAACGGCTGCGCTGCTCGAAGGACTGTTGCCGGTGCCGGCAGCTGGCGGGCTCTATCCGGGTGCTCTGGGGCTGGCCGCCGTGTTCGGGGTGCTGGTCACGCTTGCCTTCGCCGTGCTGCCGCTCGGACGCGCGCGCGACGTGCCGGCCGCCTCGCTCTTTCGCGAGGCAGGTGGCTTCGAGGGCCAAGGCCTTCCCCGGCTGCTCTACGTACTCATGGCGTTCGGTATCGCTGCTTTGCTTGCCGGCCTTGCCGTCCTGTTCTCCGGCGAGCAACGCATCGCCATGGTCTTTGTCGGTGCGACGATCTTTGCATTCGTTGTCTTGAGGGGCGTGTCGCTGGCGGTGCAGTGGCTGGCTCGTCGTGCTCCCCGGGTGAACAGCACCTCGCTCAGGCTCGCCATCGGCAACATCCACCGCCCCGGCGCGCTGACCCCGTCGGTGGTGCTGTCGCTTGGCCTCGGCCTGACGCTTCTGGTCACGCTGGCGCTGATCGAGGGCAATCTGCGCAACCAGATCGCAGGCAACCTGCCTGCACAGGCGCCCAACTTCTTTTTCGTCGACATCCAGAACCGTGACATTGACGGGTTTTCCAATCTGGTGCGCGCAGAGGCTCCCGAGGGCAATCTTGCGACCGTGCCGATGCTGCGCGGGCGCATCATGGAACTGAACGGGATCGACGTGCGCGAGATCGAGGTGCCGCCGGAAGGCGCGTGGGTGCTGCGGGGCGACCGCGGCATCACCTATGCCCGAAGCGTGCCCGAGAACTCGCTGCTGGTCGAAGGCTCCTGGTGGGAGCCCGACCACGAAGGCGAGGCGCTGGTCTCGTTCGCAGCGCAGGAGGCGCGGGAGATCGGTCTCGGCATTGGCGATACGGTGACCGTCAATGTGCTTGGCCGCAACATCACCGCGACCATCGCCAATCTGCGCGAGGTGCAGTGGGAGACGTTGGGCATCAATTTCGTGATGGTCTTCTCGCCGAACACCTTCGCCGGTGCGCCGCATGCCTGGCTGGCCACGCTGACCGACCGCGAGGCCACTACAGCCGACGAGTCGCGGATCCTGCGTGCCATCACCCAGGCGTTCCCGGCCGTCACCAGCGTACGGGTCAAGGATGCGCTGGAGATCGTCAACGACATCATCGCGCAGCTCGCCGTGGCGATCCGTGCCGCCGCAGCCGTGGCTCTGGTCGCGTCGGTCCTCGTCCTGGCGGGAGCGCTGGCGGCCGGCAATCGTGCCCGCATCCATGACGCTGTGGTGCTGAAGACGCTTGGCGCCACGCGGCGCACGCTGATCACGGCATTCTCGCTGGAATACGCGCTGATCGGCCTTGCGACGGCTGTGTTCGCGCTTGCCGCGGGTGGGGCCGCAGGCTGGTTTGTCGTCGCCCGGATCATGGGCCTTCCCTATGGTTTCCTCCCCGAGATCGCGGTTTCCACCATCCTGGTGGCACTAACCGTCACGGTAGGAATAGGGCTCATCGGGACCTGGCGGGTACTCGGCCACAAAGCCGCGCCCGTGCTGCGCAATCTTTGACCTTGGGAAACGGGCCGGTTGGCGCGACCATTTTTCCTACGATCACGAAGGGTTAAAGGGCATTACAGGTCTTGTTCTCGACACCAAGAATGCGCATATTCCTTCCTGGCATGCTGGAGTCCCGCCAGCGGCGCCTGGGCGTTTGCCTGACACCCGACGGGACATGAGCACACTGAAGAGGTAATCATGGCTGACCTTCGCAACTATCAGGCACGCGCAGCCGCCACCGGCACACGGGTCGATGCGAGCATCGACGAGGGCCTGCGCGCATATATGATCAGGGTCTACAACCTGATGGCAATGGGTCTGGCGATCACCGGCATCGCCGCGCTCGGCACCGTTTCGCTTGCCACCACATCCGACCCCTCCCAGGCCGTCGCCACGCTCGGCAACGGACACATGCTGACGTCTCTCGGCGCAGCGCTCTACGGCTCGGCCCTGCGTTGGGTCGTCATGCTGGCGCCGCTCGGCTTCGTCATGCTCATGTCGTTCCGGATCGACAAGATGAGCGTACCGGCCGCGCAGGGCACCTTCTGGGCGTTCGCCGCCCTGATGGGCATTTCGCTTTCCTCGATCTTCCTCGTCTACACGGCGCAGTCGATCGTTCAGACCTTCTTCATCACCGCGACCGCCTTCGGCGCGCTTTCGCTGTGGGGCTACACGACCAAGCGTGACCTGACCGGCTGGGGCACGTTCCTCTTCATGGGCCTGATCGGCGTGATCATCGCGATGATCGTCAACATCTTCCTGCAGTCGTCTGCCCTGCAGTTCGCCGTCTCGGCGATCGGCGTGCTGGTCTTCGCCGGCCTGACCGCCTACGACACGCAGAAGATCAAGGAGATGTATTTCGAGGGCGACAGCACGCTGGTGGCCGGCCGCAAGGCCATCATGGGCGCGCTCAGGCTCTATCTGGACTTCATCAACCTGTTCCTGTTCCTGCTCCAGTTCCTGGGCAATCGCGAATAGGACGGCTGGATAATCCGATCTAAGGGCGGCCTATGTGCCGCCCTTTTTCGTGGAGGGGGACTTGAACGCATTTTCGATCCGCCCGGCGGTTGCAGGCGATCTGGAGGCAATCACCGCCATCTATGCCGATGCGGTCGAAAACGGCACCTCAAGCTACGAGCTCGATCCGCCGGGCCTGGCCGACATGACCCAGCGCTACGAGGCGCTCGTGGCCGGCAGCTTCCCCTATATCGTTGCGGAAGCGAAGGGGCGGGTACTCGGCTATGCATATGCCGGTGCCTTTCGTCCCCGGCCGGCCTATCGTTTTGCGGTCGAGGACTCGATCTATGTCGCGCCGGACGCCAAGGGGCAGGGCGTCGGGCGGGGCCTGCTTGCCAAGCTGATCGAGGAATGCCGCGGCCTCGGTTTCCGCCAGATGCTGGCAGTGATCGGGGATGCGCGCCCCGAAAGCGCTTCCGTCAGGCTCCACGAGCGGATGGGTTTTTCCCATGCCGGGCTGCTCAAGGGCACCGGCTACAAGCATGGGCGCTGGCTCGATACCGGTTTCATGCAGCTTGAGATGAATGGCGGCCCTGCTGCCGCGCCGGACCCCGGCAGCCTGCCCGAGCGGCGCTTCCGGGCTGCCAGGCTCAGGCCTTGACCAGGCGAAGCTTGTTGTCGAACACGGTCAACACGCGATCCAGTTCCTGGCCGCGCTTGAGAATCTGGCCGCTGGCCGCAACGACGGAATAGGCGCCCTGGCGACGGGCGAGCGACGGGTCCTTGACGATCTGAAAGAGGGGCACTTCGCTGGTACGCCTAAAGACCGAAAAAACGGCGCGATCCTTCAGATGATCGATAGCGTAGTCCCGCCATTCGCCAGCGGCGACCATTCGGCCATAGACCTTCAAGATGAGATCGAGCTCGCGTCGATGGAAGGTGACCTGCTGCTCCAGTCGCGCTTGCCGCGCTTCATGGAGCGGGATGAGAACTGCGTCCGCGTCCTCCGAGACATCTCCGCGATCAACCATTCGCGACGTCCTTTGTGACATTTCCAGTCCCGGCAGGGTCGCGCGTCATGCCGACAAATGCAACCCTGAAGCCTAAGCCGACGAACATCGGCACGTGCGCAGCCAAAGAGGGCGGCTAATCAGGGACGGGGCCATCCCTAGTCCGCGACCAGCCTGTAGGATGAGCCCTCCCACCGCCAGGTCGATGCAACGCCCTGGCCGCGCAGGGGCAAGGTAACGAGATCGGGCCATCCATACTGATCGCTGCCGTCGTCTATGTGCAGCGCCACGCCCTCGGAATCATAGGCCACACGCCATGGCGTCTCGCCGTTTGAAGGGGCGAACCCGGTGACGTTGCAGCCGGAGCGTCCGAAATACCAGGAAGAGCCGCATAATCGCGTGAAGAGGACACGGCGTCCGTTTCCGAATTCGGTCATGGCCACGCTCAGTTCCGGCTCCGACATCGTGGCCAGTCGAAACTGTTCGATGTCGGCCTCGCGCAGTTCGCGCGCCAATGCCATGTAGGAGGAAAACGGCGTGAAGGTTACGGCACGATAGGCAGACATGTCCGGCCTCGAGCAGATGTCCTCCATCGCTGTGATCGCGACGCGTGAGCCTGCCAGCGAGAATTGAGGTTGTCCGAGCGCGCCGTCTTCTCCGTCGAAAGTGAAGGACAGCCGCAGCCCCCTTTTCAGGGGCTCAAGGGCCGCCATGGGTACCTGCAATTCGATCCGCCCGGGAGAGGCGCTTGCTTCGGTCTCGAATTCGTTGGCGTCGACGACCATCAGGGCGGCCCCTTCCGGGGCATTGGTTTGCGGATCGAGGTCGAGTTCAAAAGACCAAATCGACCCGGCGCATACCATGCTGGCCGCAAGTATGGCGGTCGTGCCGCCGGGGGAAGGAAGGCTTGCCCTTGCCTGCGTCTCGTCAGCAACCCAGCGCTCTTGCGCGAGGCCGGTCGCTGGCACGGCGAGGCCGGTCGCTGCCGCCAACAGGCAAGGCAGTGCTACCGTGCGGAAGAAGACCCCCATATCTCACCCCATCGAAGAATCAGGACATAATGGTAACGTTCCGCCCGATGACCGCAAGCCGGCGTGGCAAGACTTGTCGCAAGCGCGGTTCCTGATAAAAGTCGCCACGATCGCAATTCCGGTCGTCGGGGACGGCCGCAAGCAAACGGACCCGCATTACATGTCGAAATTTCCTGACGTGAAGAAGGTCGTGCTCGCCTATTCGGGCGGTCTCGACACTTCGATCATCCTCAAATGGCTGCAGACCGAACTTGGCGCTGAGGTCGTGACCTTCACCGCCGATCTAGGCCAGGGAGCCGATGACCTGGAGCCAGCGCGCCGCAAGGCCGAACAGATGGGCGTCCAGGAGATCTATATCGAGGACGTGCGCGAGGAGTTCGTGCGCGATTTCGTGTTCCCGATGTTCCGGGCCAATGCGGTCTATGAAGGTACCTACCTTCTCGGCACGTCGATCGCGCGGCCGCTGATTTCCAAGCGGCTCATCGAGATCGCCGAGGAAACCGGCGCGGACGCCATTGCCCACGGCGCCACCGGCAAGGGCAACGATCAGGTGCGTTTCGAGCTCTCCGCCTATGCGCTCAATCCTGACATCAAGGTGATCGCGCCGTGGCGGGACTGGGAGTTCAAGTCACGCACTGACCTGATCGACTTCGCCGAGAAGCATCAGATCCAGGTAGCCAAGGACAAGAAGGGGGAGGCGCCCTTCTCGGTCGACGCGAACCTCCTGCACTCGTCCTCGGAAGGCAAGGTGCTGGAAGATCCGTGGATCGAGCCGCCGGAATATGTGCACATGCGCACCATCTCCCCGATGGATGCGCCCGACAAGGCGACCGAGATCACGGTTTCCTTCAAGAATGGCGATGCGGTCGCCATCAATGGTCGCGAGATGAGCCCGGCGTCGCTGCTCGGCGTGCTCAACGAACTTGGGCATGACAACGGCATCGGCCGGATCGACCTCGTGGAGAACCGCTTCGTGGGCATGAAGAGCCGCGGCGTATACGAGACGCCCGGTGGCACCATCCTGCTTGCCGCCCACCGCGCGATCGAATCGATCACGCTTGACCGGGGCGCCGGCCATCTCAAGGACGAGCTGATGCCCCGCTATGCAGAGCTCATCTATAACGGCTTCTGGTTTTCTCCCGAGCGTCAGATGCTGCAGGCACTGATCGACAAGAGCCAGGAAGACGTCGAAGGCGATGTCCGCCTGAAGCTCTACAAGGGCAACGTCATCGTGACCGGCCGCCGGTCGCCGAAATCGCTCTATTCGGACGCGCTGGTCACGTTCGAGGACGACCGCGGCGCCTACGACCAGAAAGATGCCGAGGGCTTCATTCGCCTGAACGCGTTGCGTCTGCGCACGCTGGCGGCGCGCAACCGTAGCCGGTAGCCATGTCCGCGGCACCGGTCCATCGGCGGCTGGTGGTCGTTCTTCCCGGATTCGAGGCGCTTGCCCCGCTCACCCATGCTCGCCGCTTCGTGCGCGAAGCGAAGGCGGCCGCTGCAGTCTATGGGCTGGATGTGTCGGCGGCGGGCGGGTTCCACGAGCTCGATATCGGCGCCATCACCACGATGAGCACGCATTGCGATGGGGCCGAGACCGTGGCCGAGATCATCTTCTCCGATCTCGACCGTGCACTTGGCCCCCACCGTGCGAAGGATCCACTGACCCGGTTCGTTTCCGGTTTTGGTGCGTTGGCGGATTTCCTGTTGACCGGGACGGTCTGGCGCTTTGCGCGGACCAGTTGGCGCTTCGTTCTCTTTTTTCTTTTCCCGGTCTTCTGCCTGTTTCTCGCCGCGCTGGCCGGTTGGCTCGGTTCTCTGATCGTTGGGTCTGCGATCACCACCCCAGCTGTTGTCTACCTGAGCGCAGCCACCTTTACCGTGGTCGCGCTCGTGGCAGCAGTCTGGCAATTCCATCTTCTGCTCGCGCTCGACCTGTGGACGTTCGCGGCCGATCTTGCCCGGGGCCGTGATAGGCGAGTCGAACTTGCGGTCGACCGCCTGGCCGAGGCGGTCTCACGCCGTTGGGCCGAGGGCAGGTTCAACGAGGTCATCGTCGCCGGGCACAGTATTGGCGCGGTGCTCGCGGTCGGGCTGGCCGCTAGGGTCACCAGGGGCGGCGCATGCCGTCCGCACGTGCTGACCGTCGGTTCCACGCTGCTGCAGGTGGCGCTGCATCCCGCTGCCATGCCCCGCCGGGCCGAAGTCGCCGAAGTTGCCCGGCATGGCCTTTGCTGGCTCGACGTGCAGTCGCTGGCCGATCCGATCAATTTTTTCCGCAGCAACCCCGTCTCGGTTCTCGGCGCAGGCGCACCGGCTAGCGTGCGTACGATGAGCGTGCGGTTCCGCCATCAGCTGGATCCTGCACACTATGCCCGGATCAGATTCAACCCGTTCCGCATCCATCGCCAGTTCGTGCTGGCCGTGGAACGCCCCAGCCCCTATTCGTTCCATGTCATCCTGTGCGGGCCTGAGAGGTTCGAAGACATCGCACGCAGGCCTGGCCTCAACACCGACGAGAGCCGGATGAGGCCCAAGTGATTTCATTGATCGTGCAGATCGCAAAGTGGTAAAACGGTGAACGACAGCCTCTATCATGATCACGACCTGACGTGCTTCTATGACCTGGAAAACGGGTGGCGCGAGGACTTCGACTATTGCGTCGGGATGGCGCGGGGGGCGCTGTCGGTACTCGATCTGGGGTGTGGCACAGGCCAGCTTGCGGCCGTTCTTGCCAATGACGGGGCGCGCAGGGTCGTTGGCGTGGACCCCGCTGACCCGATGCTGGACATCGCGCGGTCGCGGCCCGGCGGCGATTGCGTCACATGGGTGTGCGCGGATGCCCGGACAGTTCGGCTGGAACAGTCTTTCGACCTGATCTTGATGACGGGGCACGCTTTCCAGGTGTTCCTCACCCCAGACGATCGCCTAGCCGCCCTCAGGACGGTAGCCGCGCATCTGGCGCCTGAAGGTCGCTTCGTCTTCGACACGCGCAACCCTTTATGTCGCGAATGGGAAGAATGGACACCCGAGCGATCGCAAAGGGTGCTGCAGGATGCAGAGTTGGGCAAGATCGTGATCTGGGATGATGTTGCGCTCGATGCCGCAACCGGCATCGTCACCTATGCGACCCATTATGAGCCCGAGACGACCGGCAGGCGCTATTCTGCAAGTGCGCGGATCGCTTTCCCCGAGCGCGTCGAGGTGGAGGAGCTGGTCGGGGCAGCCGGGCTGAGGATCGACAGGATCCTCGGTGACTGGACGGGGGCTCCCTGGCAGGACGATGCCAGGGAGATCATTGTCGTTGGCGGGCTGAGCTAGGCTCAGCGGCTGTCGATGCGCTTGCCGATGATGGCAATGGATTGCTGGTAGACGCCCGCTGCGTTCCAGGCCTGAATGGCTCGGAAATTGGGCTCGCCAGGCTGATAGCCTGCCCCGCGCTGCCAGCCATGGGCACGCAGGAAATTGGCCGTCGACGCCAGCGCGTCGGGTACCGAGCCGATCAGGTCCACCCGGCCATCACCGTCACCATCGACGCCGAAACGGATCACGTTGCCCGGCAGGAACTGAGTCTGGCCGACTTCGCCGTGTGCCGCGCCACGGGCGTTGGGCGACAGCCAGCCGCGATCGACAAGCTGCAGGGCAGCAAGCGCGTGCGGGCGGAAGAAGTCGCTGCGGCGGCAGTCATAGGTCAGCGTCACGATCGCCGAGACGATGTTCTGGTCGCCCAGAAAGCCGCCAAACGCCGTCTCCATGCCCCAGATGGCAAGCAGCGGGCCCGGAGGTACACCATATTGCTGTTCGATGCGCTGCAGCAGGCCCGCGTGCTGACCTTTCAGCCGGATGCCACGCTGGGTGATCTGATCGGCACCGCGGCGCTGCATGAACTCGTTGAGCGACAGGCGGAAAGAGCGCTGGTTGCGATCGGCCGAGATTGTGCGTGTGTTGTAGCTGCTCTGATCCAATGCGGCGAGGCCGCGGCTTCCCACGCCATTTGCCGCTGCGACCTGCCGGAACTCGGCCTTCCAGGCGTTGAACCGCGAACCGTCATTGCTGCACTGCTGGGCCGAGGCCACGTTCGCCGTGAAGGTCAGGGCGACGATCGCTGCGCCAAGCACGCCCATTCTGGCAAATGCTCCCATTCGGTCATCCTCTTTGTCGTTGATCCTGCCGCGGGCAGTCTGCCAGCGTGTGAAGGCCTTGTCATGCGAAAGTGGCTTTCACACGACAAGGCCGGTTTCTTGAGGCGGGGTGTAGCGGCCCGTGTCCGGCCGATCAGAACTCTTCCCAATCCTCGCTGCTTACCGCCAGGGCAGCGTTGCCCTGGGTTGCCGGCATTGGCCGTGCGCGGGAAGGTGCGGGCGAGGCTGCTTTGGGGGCGGCCTTCGCCGCCTC
>JBKBIT010000012.1:0-121600 GCA_046297455.1 Aliihoeflea sp. | reverse complement strand
CTCGCCCACAAACCTCTTGGCGCGTGGAAACGACCCCGCACGCCGCTCCAGATCGGCAAAAACCCGGTAGCGGCCTTCCTCGTGAAGGGCCTTCAGCTTGTCGGAGAAGAAGGCGTCGAAAATGGTCATTTCATCCCCCATCGGGTTCTCGCGCACCCGGCGCAATCTAGTCATCATTTCCGGACGCGAACGCGATCGACATGGATCGCGCCCGGACCGTTGTTGTTGGTTCTGCTTTTGCAGCCCCTTTGCGGGAGCCTAGGCTCCAGTTCCAAAGCTTTTCGAACGGCAATGGCAGGATCAGGAACCAGTGTTCGATGATCGCCAGCGCCATCATGGCGGACATGAAGACATAGGCAGCCTGCTCGAAGGGGGTCTCCGCGCTCGCGGCCGCAACCACCAGGAAGGTGCAGACGACCGTCGACACGGTGACGGAAACCGGAAACAGGAGATTCATGTCCGCCTTCCTGAGAAAACCCTTCAGGAAGTCGAGATGATCCGGCACGAAATGCTCGTTGAGATTGCGCACGCCGAGAAACACGTTGAGGCGGGCACTTTCGTGCATCCACCACAGGATGACGAAGGTCCACAAGCCGATCTGGTTCGGCGCGTCCCAGGTCAGCCATGCGATGACCGAAAGAAAGGCGACGATGGCCAGTTCGTGCCACACATTGGCCCTGAGTGCATGGCCGAAATGGCGCCAGCCCGAACAGCCATGTGGGCAGCGATGTTTCTGCAGGCCCGTGACCCATCCCATGTAGAAGCTGATCTCGAGCCACGCCCAGACCGCCATCACCGAGGCAAAGGCAATATAGGCATCGGCGAGTTCCGTCCCGCCGGCGCTCGAATGGAGACCGTAAAAGCCGGCAAGGGCAAGCATCGTCGCCCCCGCCATGCTCCATTTGAACGTATGCTTCGGCAGCCCGTCCAGCCAGATGATCGCCCCGGTGGAGAACCACCAGACGAAAAGGGCGAAAATGGCTGGCAGGGCATAGGCCATGGCGCGTCTCGTCCCTCTACCAGGCCGGCTGCAGGCGGCTTGTTTCGGGCAGATCGTTCTCGACCGGAGGGATCAGGAACAGCCCGAGAAACGCGCTTGCCGCTGCCATGCCGTAGCCAAATCTCCGCAGGCGTGCGCCGATGCCCTTTTCGGGCAGGGCGGCGACGGCCTCGTTGATCCGGCGCAGCTTCTCCAGACCCTTGCCAAAGCGGGGATTGTCGATGTCGATAACGAGCGGGAAGACCTGGCGGGAGATCTCGCTTGTGATGCGGAATACCTTGTAACCGTATTCCGTCGGATCGACGCCAAGCGCCTTGTGAAATTCGGGTCTCGCGTGATCGCGCACATACATGGTGGCGAATACGGCCAGGAGGAAGAACCGGACCCAGAGCCGATTCAGGCCCTTCAGATAGTCCGGATTGGCCCGCATCAGCAATGCGAAGGCCTCGCCATGGCGGAACTCGTCGTTGCACCACTTCTCGAACCATTTGAAGATCGGGTGGAAACGCTTGTCTGGATTGCGCTCCAGGTGGCGGAAGATCGTGATGTAGCGGGCATAGCCGATCTTCTCGGACAGATAGGTCGCGTAGAAGATGAATTTCGGCCTGAAATAGGTGTACTTCTTCACCTTGGTCAGGAAGCCCAGATTGACCCCGATCCCGAACTCCTTGAGCGCATCGTTGATGAAGCCGGCATGGCGGGCCTCGTCGCGGCTCATATAGGAGAACAGCCGTACCATCTCGGGATTCTTGCCGCGCTTCTTCATCTCCTTGTAGAGCACGCAGCCGGAGAACTCGGCCGTCAGCGACGAGACGAGGAAGTCGACGAACTCGTCGCGCAAGCCCGGCGGCAGGGCGTCGAAATCGATCTTGTCCCATTCCTCGTTGCGTTTGAAATGGCCCTTGTTGGGATCGTCCTCCATCTCCCTCAGAAGCGCGTCCCATTCCTTGCGGACCGGTTCCACGTCCATATGGTCGAGCGCATCGAAGTCGGTTGTGTAGAAGCGAGGCGCGAGCAGCGTATCCTCGGCGGCCATCCCGTCGGTATCCCGCGGGCGAAGCGACAGTTTCTCGATCGTCATGACACCTTCTCCGAAGAGAAGCTGAACTCGAGCAGTTCCATGAACTCGAAGTCGCCGGTCATCCTGACCCAGAGCCGTTCCGGAGCGGTGGCGCGGGTAACGGTCGCCATGCGGTGCAGCACCCGCTTCTCGCCGAACGGTACCGAGATAACGTCGCCATGGACGTGAACCTCGTCGCCGGGCTCAACGTCCACGCCTTCCAGTTCGACATGTGCGTGCAGGCTCTCCCAGCTATGTTCGATTTCGATGGTGCAGGGTACGTCGACGCGTTGCCTGCGAAGGCCTAGAGTTTCGATCATTTCGGTTCCCTCCCGTGATCGAGAAATGCCGCAAACGATGCGGCGTTGGAGCGCCCGAAGGAGTCGAGGGCGATAACCCTGCCGGTCTCCGGGTCGCTGAGTACCAGCTTGCCGTCGGCAAGCCGGGATAGCAGGAATGGCGGCTCGTCCGAGATCGAGCGCAGCATCCGGTCGCGTGCCAGTCCGCGCATGGCCTGGCGCACGAAGCCGCCCTCGCCGACGCCGAGGCTGGCAACGACCTCGCCGCTGCCGGCATCGACAGCGATCACCGATCCGTCGTCAGTGTCGGTGAAACGCAGGCTGATGCTCTCTGCGACAGGCGAGTTCTCGATGGCGCGCGGCAGCTCGGCCTTGGGTCCGAAGGCCGCGAACACGATGGCCATGGCAACGAGACTGCCACATGCCAGAGCTGGCTTCTTGAGCGGGTCGGGTTTCCAGGTCGCACGGGCCATGGTCGTTCTCCTTAGGCGGGCTGGCCGGTCTGGGGCACCAGGCCGGAAGCCGCGTTGGCGGGTTTGGATGCCGGGCGCTGCGAGGCGGCCCTGACGGAGCCGGTGCCGGTCGACAGGGCGTCTGCCACCAGTTTCGCAATCGGTTCGACCTCGCGCAGCGCGCGCAGCATCGGCTGCGGATGGTTGAAATGCCACGGCCGCGCGTTCGGCCAGGCCACCAGCCAGGCCACACGGTCGGGCCTGGTCACCTCGAAGGCGATGCCGCCACTGCCATCCGCCCGGCGTGCGACAGTGGCGTTCTCCACCAGCGACAGCGGCAGGTTGAGCGTAACCGGCAGGGCAATGCCCGCGCGCATCACGAGCCGCTTCGAGGTCAGCGAATAGACCGTCGTGCGCGCATAGAGCCAGGCGAGGCCCGTGAGCAGTCCGAGGGCAACGGCCGCCGACAGGCCGAGCATCCACAGCCCGGCGCCGGCCTCCAGGAAGCCCGCGCCGTCTGCCATGCCGGTGCTCCACTGCCAGGCGGCAATCAGCGCGAAGTAGACAGCCACCTTGCGGACATGGAACGCCTGGATGGCGAGCAGCCGCCAGTCGGGTGCGCCCTGCCACAGAAGCCGTTCGCCCTTCGGCAGATGGTCGGGCAGTCCGCGGATCGGTTCGAAGGCGAAATCGTCATGGTTTTCCATCAGAACAACGGCTCCGTTCTTTGGCGCGTGGCGTAGAGATGGCCGCCGGCGAAATAGGCGCAGATCCGGTCTTCCTCAAGGAAGGTCACGGTATCGGCCGATTTGGTGCGCGGCACGTTGGCGAACTGGGCGGCGGTGATCGACTTCACCTTGACCATGGTCGGCTTGAAGTCGCTGCTGACGACACGCGCCAGCGTCATCGGCACGAGCAGGGGACCCTTGCCGGGACCTGGGTCGACCTCGAGATAGCGGATGACGTGTTCGGCCCGGTCGACCCAGATGTCGGTCACCACGCCGGCCGGCTTGCCGTCCATCGCGTAGACGGTCATGCCGCGCGGGTCGGGATCGCCGGACGCCACGTGATAATGTCCGTCGACGCGGGTCGGCACGATCTTGTCCTTGCCGTCCCAGGTCTTGTCCGGCACGTCGCGCCGCTCGGCCCAGGCGGCCGGTCCAACGCCGTCGACAAGCGGATCGCCGGTCGGCGTCAGCGGTGCGCCAGGCCATGCACCGACGCGGGCCGCCGCCACGGGGCGGGTGTCGCGCAGGTCGTTGGGAACCGTCTTGGTCGTGCCGTCGCGCAGAAGGAACGTCTTGGGCGGCGCCATGAAGATGGAATCGATGCCCTTGACCTGTCCGGTCGGGTCGGACTCCAGCGGGTAGCCCTCGCGCCGGTCCTCGCGGCGCAGCCAGAAGATGAGGCCCGCCAGGAAGAACCAGAAAACATACAGCGAGACCTGTGCCAGATCGATGTAGCTGGTGAAGTCGCCGGGATACATGTCTTTCTCCTTTTCGGCTTCAGCCGGGAAAACTCTCAAGTCCAAAGCGCCCGCGCTCGTGCTCGGCCGTGCCGGCGAAGCGGGCAAGCGGCCCCACGGCGGCAATGGCGGCAAACAGAAGCGCGATCTCGATGTGGTAGACGACCGCGTAGCCGGCCTCGGGTGTGCGGAACACAGGCCCCAATAGGTCGCGGGCGGCCATCAATTCGACGCCGTCGCGCACCCCGCCACCAATGGCGATCGCCAGTCCCGCTGCCGTCGCCTGAACGGCGCCCCAGGCGCCGAGCGCGATGCCGCTGCCGGTGGTGCGTGCGATGTCCATCGCCGCGGTCAGCAAGCCCACGGTAAAAAGGCCCCCGCCAAAACCGATCAGGAAAGTACCGACCCTGAACAGCAGCGTCGATTCGAAGGGGGCGGCCGCAATCACCAGCGAGAACGCGACGATGCCGACAAGGCCGCCAAAGCCCGCCAGCCTGAATGTGTTGAACCCGCGTCCGAGCGCACTCGCCGCAAGGGCCAGGCCGCAGATCGTGCCGCCGGCGAGCAACGCGGTCAGAAGCGTGGTCTGGCCGACGGAGAGAGACAGGACCTCGCCGCCATAGGGTTCAAGCAGCACGTCCTGCATCGTGAAGCCCGCCGTGCCGAGCGCGATCGCAACCAAAAGGCGCTTGGCGTGCGGCACGGCGATGAAGCGTCCCCAGGCATCGGAAAAGGCCTGGCGGGGCAGGGCGGGGTCGGTCGCGGCCTGGTTGCGGCCTTCCTGCTTCCACAGCGCGATCAGGTTCAGCGCCATGGTAACGACGGCCGCGCCCTGGATGACCTGGATCAGCAGCACATGGCTGAACTCGGCCAGGATAACCGAAAAGACCAGTGCACTGATCAGCATGCCGACCAGCAGCATCAGATAGAGCAGCGCCACGACACGCGGCCGGCTTTCCGGCGGTGCCAGGTCGCAGGCAAGCGCCAGCCCGGCCGTTTGAACGGTATGCAGCCCCGCGCCGACCAGCAGGAAGGCAAGCGACGCGCCGATGACGCCGGCATAGGGCACTGCCGCCTCGCCGCCGCCCGAAAGAACCAGCAGGGCGAAAGGCATGATCGCCAGCCCGCCGAACTGCAGCAGCGTTCCCATCCAGATGAAGGGCACGCGTCGCCAGCCGAGATAGGAGCGATGGGTGTCGGAGCGATGGCCGATCAGCGCGCGTGCCGGCGCAAACAGGATCGGCAGCGCGACCATGATCGCAACCACCGAAGCGGGAACGGAAAGCTCGACGATCATCACGCGATTGAGCGTGCCTGTCAGAAGCACCATCGCCATGCCGACCGAGATCTGGAACAGAGACAGTCTGAGCAGGCGTCCGAGCGGCAAGCCTGCGGTGGCAGCGTCCGCGAAGGGCAGGAACCGCGTTCCCAGCCTCATCCACGCCTGCGCCATGCTGGCTCCGGTCCGTCTCATGCCCGCGACACCTCCATCATCTGCGAGGTGTAGAAGCCGGAAGAAATGCGCTGCATGGTGCCCATGCGCCAGCCTTCCGCACCGAGCGTGCCGGCCAGGCCATCGGCGATGCGCTCCGGCCGGACCGGGACGATCGCCGGTGACTTGTCGCCGCGCGGGAAGAGCTTTCCGACCCGGTGCATCAGGCCTAGCGCCGGCGACCAGGGCGCAAAGGTGAAAACGATCTGGCGGTCGGTCCGCGCAGCCAGGCTCGCCAGCGCCGCGAGCGCAGTCTCGGGCTCGTAGTGGATCAGCGAATCCATCGCCACCACCGCATCGAAACGACCGAGATCCGCCGACAGCATGTCTCCGGCGGCGAACAGGATCGTCCCCGATCCGAGATCGCCCGGCATGTTCTGGCGGGCGAAATCGACGATCGACGGTGCGACGTCGATGCCGACCACATTGGCACCACGACGAGCCAGTTCGACCGACATTGCGCCCGCGCCGCAGCCGGCATCCAGCACCCGCCAACCCGAAAGATCGGCTGGCAGGGCCGACAACATTGTCGCCCGCATCTCCGCCCGGCCGCGCCGTACCGTCTCGCGGATCGCTGACAGCGGTCCGTTGCCGGCAAGCCGCTTCCATCCCTCGACGGCGGTGCGGTCGAAATAGGTGCGGATCTCGCCGCGGCGGCGGATATAGGCGGTGTCGGACATCAGTCGAACCCCAGGAAATCGAAGATCTCGCGATCTTTCATGGGCGTGGCGTCGAGTTCGTCGGTGCCCGCCCACAGTGTTTCCGCCAGTTGCATGTATTCGGCCTGTACGGCGCGGACTTCCGGCGTGTCTTCCATCTCGAACAGGGTGGATTTCTTGAGTCGGGAGCGGCGGACGGCATCGACATCGCCGAAATGGGCAAGCCGCTTCAGGCCGATCGCCTCGTTGAAGCGGTCGATCTGGTCGGTCTCACGCGAGCGGTTGGCGATCACGCCGCCCAGCCGCACATCGTAGTTTTTCGACTTGGCCTTGATGGCGGCGATGATGCGGTTCATCGCGAAGATGGAATCGAAGTCGTTTGCGGCCACCACCAGCGCACGCTCGGCATGCTGGAGCGGGGACGCAAAACCGCCACACACCACGTCGCCGAGCACATCGAAGATGACGACATCGGTGTCTTCCAGCAGGTGGTGTTCTTTCAGGAGCTTGACCGTCTGTCCCACGACATAGCCGCCGCATCCGGTGCCCGCTGGTGGGCCACCGGCTTCCACGCAACGCACTCCATTGAACCCCTCGACGACGTAATCCTCTGGGCGCAGTTCCTCGGTGTGGAAGTCGACCTGCTCCAAGACGTCGATCACGGTCGGGATCAGCGATTTGGTCAGGGTGAACGTGGAATCGTGCTTGGGGTCGCACCCGATCTGAAGCACCCGCTTGCCAAGTTTCGAGAAGGCAACCGACAGGTTGGACGAGGTGGTCGATTTGCCGATGCCCCCCTTGCCGTAGACGGCGAAGACCTTCGCCGTGTCGATTCTGACGGTGGGATCGAGGCGAACCTGAACGCTGCCTTCGCCATCCTCGCCGCGCGCGGCACGCTTGAGATCCTTGGGGTGAGTAAACACGTTCATGCGGCTGCCTCCACGTCCACGCCCTCGACGCGGTCTTCGAGTTCGTCTCCGGCCCGACGCAGGGCGTCGAGCGTGGCTTCGTCCGGGCTCCAATAGGCGCGGTCATTCGCCTCGATCAGGCGGTTGGCGAGCTTGGAAGCAGCACGAGGATTGAGGTCGGCCATGCGCCGCCGCATCTCCTCGTCGAGCACGAAGGTCTCGGCCATGTTGCGGTAGACCCAGGGGGCCACCTGGCCGGTCGTCGCCGACCAGCCGAGCGTGTTGGTCACATGCGCCTCGATCTGGCGCACGCCCTCATGCCCATGAGCAAGCAAACCTTCGTACCATTTCGGGTTCAGCGTGCGGGTGCGCGCTTCGAGCGAAACCTGCTCGGCCAGCGTGCGCACCTTGCCTTCGCCGCGCGTCTGGTCGCCGACATAGATCGGCACGTCCTTGCCGCCAGCCCTGCGAACGGCGCGGCTGATGCCGCCCAGCGTGTCGAAATAATGATCGACCGTGGTGACACCCAGTTCAACGGATTCGAGGTTTTGATAGGCCGCCGACACGTCTTCCAGCATTGTCGCCAGAAGCGCACTCTGCTGCACCGGCTTGCCATCGCGACCGTAGGCAAAGCACTTGCGCCGTGTGTAGGCCTCGGCCAGTTCGTCCTCGTCGTCCCAACAGCCGCCGTCGATGAGATGATTGATGTTGGAGCCATATGCTCCGGCAGCGTTCGAGAAGACGCGCAAGGCGGCCTGTTCGAGATCGCATCCATGGCGCTGTGCATAGGAGAGTGCGTGCTTGCGTACGAAATTCATCTCCAGCGGTTCGTCTGCTTCCGCGCATATCAGGCTGGCTTCGGCCAGCAGCTTCGTCTGCAGCGGCAGCAAATCCCTGAAGATGCCGGAGAGCGTCATCACCACGTCGATACGCGGCCGACCGAGCTCTTCGAGGGGGATGAGATCGGCGCCCGCCAGTCGGCCGTAGGAATCGAACCGGGGCAGGGCACCCATCAACGCCAGCGCCTGGCTGATAGGGCCGCCTTCGCTCTTCATGTTGTCGGTGCCCCACAGCACCAGCGCCACGCTCTCGGGCAGCGCGCCATGATCGGCGAGATGGCGAGCAAGGAGCCTTTCGGCCTGGCGCGCACCATCTGCCACGGCGAAAGCGCTCGGCAGACGAAACGGATCGAAGCCATGGAGATTGCGGCCGGTTGGGAGGATCGATGGCGAGCGGATCAGGTCGCCGCCCGCCACGGGCGGGATATAACGGCCTTCCAGTGCCGTCAGGATTGCCGGGATCTCGGTGTCATTGGAAAGCTTGCGAACGATCTCGTTGAGCGCATCGCCCTGACGACCGCTTTGCCGTCCCTCGGCCAGTGCAATGGCGTCTTCCCTGGCGAGCACAGACCCCTGCGCCTCGACGACCAGTTCGAGCAGGTCGGCTTGCTCCTCGACCGAGGGTGCCTCTCCGACAACATGCAGGCCATGCGGGATCAGCGTGGCTTCCAGTTCTGTTACCTCGCCGACCAGTCGCTGGATGCGGTCGCCGCTGTCGCCAGGCCAGTTTTCGTCGGCCAGATCGAGTTCCATTGCCTGGGCGTGGATCGTCTCGGCCAATTGCACCCGCGCGTCGGTTTCGTTCGGACCAAGCCCGCGCCAGCGGTCGAGTGAGGCCTTGAGGTCGATCAGACCCTTGTAGAGGCCAGCGCTGGCCACCGGTGGCGTCAGATAGCTGATCAGGGTCGCGCCGGCGCGCCGTTTGGCGATGGTACCTTCCGACGGATTGTTCGCGGCATAGAGATAGATGTTCGGCAGGTCGCCGATAAGACGGTCCGGCCAGCATGCTCCGGAAAGGCCGGTCTGTTTGCCGGGCATGAATTCCAGCGCACCATGGGTGCCGAAATGCAGGACCGCGTCGGCGGCGAAGTCTTCCCGCAGCCAGCGGTAGAATGCGGAGAAGGCATGGGTCGGTGCGAAGCTCTTCTCGAAGAGAAGACGCATCGGGTCGCCCTCATAACCGAAAGCTGGCTGGATGCCGACGAAGACATTGCCGAAATGATCGCCCAGCACCAGGATCGACGACCCGTCGGTCTGGTGAATTCCGGGTGCCGGGCCCCATTGGGCTTCGATCTCCGCAAGATATTTTTCGCGACCGACATGACGATCGACAGGAATGCGTGCTGCGACATTCGCCGCTTGGCCGAGGTGATCGGCATTGCCGCGCAGGATGCGGTCGCGGAGCGCGTCGACATCCGCCGGCAGGTCCACTTCATAGCCTTCGCGCTTCATCGCGGACATGGTGTTGTACAACGAGCGGAACACGGACAGATGCGCTGCGGTGCCTGCCGCGCCGCCATTGGGTGGGAAGTTGAACAGCACGATCGCGACCTTCCGGTCCGCGAGCTTGCTGCGCCGCAGGCGGATCAGCTTGTCGACCCGAGCGGCAAGCATCGCCGCGCGCTCCGGTTCGCTTGCCATGTCCCGGCGGCCGGCTTCCGCGCGACCGGCCTCGCTTGGCACCGCGCGCCCGCCATAGATCATCGGTCCGGTGGCGCCGTCGATCTCGGGCAGGGCGATCATCATCGTCGTCTCGACCGGCGTCAGCCCCTGTTCGCCCGCCCGCCATTCCTCCAGGCTCTGGAACTCGATCGCGAAGGCCGACAGATAGGGCACGTCGAGCCGGGCGAGCATTTGTTCCGCCGCCCCTGAATCGTTGTAGGCAGGGCCGCCGACAAGCGAGAATCCGGTCAGCGAGACGACCGCGTCGACCGCTGGGCGGCCCTTGTCGATGAAGAAGCGTTCGATCGCAGGCGTTGCGTCGAGGCCGGCGGCGAAGGCCGGGATGACCCGCAGGCCGCGCGCCTCCAGCGCCGCGATCACGCCGTCATAATGGGCGGTGTTCCCGGCCAGCACGTAGGAGCGCATGATCAGGAGCCCGACCGTGCCGCCCGCGCCGTTCCTGCCAGGCAGGTCTGCCACGGTCTCCGACACCCGTCCGGCGAGCGCGGGATGGTAGAGCCCGGCTTCCGGATATTCGATCGGCGCCTTGGCCGAGATGTCGCGGCGCAGATGCGCGCGCGGTCCGGCGGCATAGCGGCCGATCAGGTGGCGCACCATGTTGCAGATGTTCTCGTCCGACCCCGCCAGCATGTATTGCAGGGTCAGGAAATAGGAGCGCACGTCCTGCGCCTTGCCGGGGATGAAGCGCAGAATGCGCGGGATCTGGCGCAGCAGCTTCATCTGCTGGCGCCCGCCCGAGCCGCCCTTCTTGTCGGCGCCGCGCAGCCGCTTCAGCAGCGCCAGCGCCCCGCCCTGCTTGCCGGACATGGAGAACCCGCCGATGCGGGTCGTGCGCACGATCTCGCCGGCCGACATGCAGCTCACCAGGCAGTCGCAATCGTCCCGCCGCGCCTCCAGCCAGGGCAGGATCTTGCGGATGTGCTCCTCCAGGAAGATCATGTTGGCGATCACGATGTCGGCCCTGGCCACGTCGCGCCGGCAGCGTTCCTCGGCTGCCTGGTCGCCGCCCCATTCGGCCACCGAATGCAGCGTCAGCCGCAGTCCCGGCAATTCGCGCCGCAGCAGCGCGGCCGCGCGGTCGACGGCGCTCGCCATGTGGCTGTCGAGCGTCACGATGGTGACGGCGACCGGTGTCGCGTCAGCGGCTGAAATGGGCCTTGGCATCGTACAATGTCTCTAGCGTTATGGTCTTCAAGCCGCGCTCGGAAGCGTAGCGCTCGGTGTTGCGCCGTGCCTTGCCGCGCACGAAGAACGGGATCTTCTTCAGCTCCTTTTCCGCCTCTCCATCCCATGAAAGCGGGCGGGCAAAGACGATCAGCTCGTGGTCGGGGTCAGGCTGGGCACGCTCGGGCGCGCCTTGGGCACGCGCCAGGTGCGACGGCGCCTCGCCATCGTTGAATTCGAAATCGTCGCGGAACATCCCCAGGAGATGCTCCTCCAGGCCCATCATCAGCGGATGCACCCAGGTGTCGAAGATGACGTTGGCGCCCTCGTTTCCCATCTGTGGGGAGTAGCGTGCGGGGAAGTCCTGCACATGCACGGGCGCCGAGATCACCGCGCAGGGGATCCGCAGCCGCTTGGCGACATGACGTTCCATCTGCGTGCCGAGAACCAGCTCGGGCTGAGCAGCGATGATGGCATCCTCGACGGCCAGGTGGTCGTCGGTGACCAGGGCCTCGATGCCGTGTTCATTGGCTTCGGCGCGGATTTCGCGGGCATATTCGCGCGAATAGGTGCCAAGCCCGCAAACCTCGAAACCGAGTTCGTCGCGTGCGATCCGCGCGGCGGCCAGTGCGTGGGTCGCATCGCCGAAGATGAAGACGCGCTTGCCTGTCAGATAGGTTGAATCGATCGACCGCGAGTACCAGGGCATGCGCAACTGGCCGGATTGCGACGCCACCGCGTCGAGACCGGCTAGCTTAATCACTTCCTCGAGGAAACGCTGCGTCGCGCCCACGCCGATCGGCGGCACGGCGACGAAGGGTTGTCCGTGCGCGCGCTTCAGCCAGTCCGCGGCCACCTGGGCGATCTCGGGATAAAGCACTATGTTGAAATCGGCCTCCGCCAGACGCGGAAGGTCGGAGGGCCTGGCACCCAGCGGCGCGATCAGGTTGATCCTGATCCCAAGACCTTCGACGAGCCGGCGAATTTCGACAATGTCGTCGCGATGGCGGAAACCGAGCGCCGTCGGGCCCAGTATGTTGCAGGTCCTCTGCCCCGGCGCGCGTTGTATGCGCGGCGTTTCGGGCGCTGGCGCGAAGGCGCGCACCAGCCGGTAGAAGGTCTCCGATGCGCCCCAGTTCTCCTTCTTCTGGTAGGAAGGAAGCTCAAGGGGGATGACTGGGATGTCGAGCCCGAGCGTGGCGGCGAGCCCGCCGGGATCGTCCTGGATCAGTTCGGCCGTGCAGGAGGCGCCCACGATGATCGCCTCCGGCCGGAAGCGCTCGACGGCCTCGGCACAGGCGGTCTTGAAGATCTCGGCCGTGTCCTTGCCCAGATCGCGCGCCTGGAAGGTCGTGTAGGTCACGGGTGGGCGCGTGTCGCGCCGCTCGATCATGGTGAACAGCAGGTCGGCATAGGTGTCGCCCTGCGGCGCGTGCAGTACGTAGTGCAGCCCTTCCATCGAGGCGGCGATCCGCATCGCGCCGACATGGGGCGGGCCTTCATATGTCCACACCGTCAGTTGCATCGTCAGGCCCCCAGTTTCAGCCGGGTACGCCGCGCGAGCGGGCGCACGAAAAGCTCGACCAGGTCGCCTGCCTGCTCGTAGCCCTGGATCGGGGTGAAGACGAGTTCGATCGACCATTTGGTGGCGATGCCCTCCGCCTCCAGCGGATTGGCCAGACCCATGCCGCAGATGGCGAGATCGGGCTGCTGCGCCCGACAGCGGTCCAGCTGTCGCTCGACATCCTGGCCCTCCGAGACGAACACATCGTCCGGCAGCAGTGCGAACTCCGGCGCCATATGCTGGCGGTGCAGATAGGGTGAGCCGATTTCCACCGGCACGGCACCCGCCTCGCGGTAGAGGAAACGTGCGATTGCCGGTTCGATCTGGGAATCGGGAAAAAAGAACAGCCTCCGGCCTTCAAGCTCGCCGCGCCGCGCCGCCACCGCCTTGCGGGCGCGCCGCCGACCGGGTTCGGTGATGGCATTGAAGCGTCCGGCATCGACGCCGAAGGCATCGGCGATCGTTTTCAGCCAGGCCGTCGTTCCCTCTTCGCCCAGCGGGAAGGGGGCGGTCAGGAGTTGCGCGCCGCGGTCCGTCAGCGCCTTGACCGTTTCGCCCAGCCATGGCTGGGCAAGAATGACCCGCGTGTTCTTTCCAACTGGCGGCAGGGCGTTGGCGCTGCGCGGCGGCAGGAAGGATACCCGTGTAATGCCGAGCGCCTCGAGAATGCGTCGGAACTGATCTTCGACGACATCAGCCAACGCACCGGCCACGATGAGCGAGGGTTTGGCGTCTTTCTTTTCATCCGGCAGGTCGTGGGCCAGGGCCGCAAGGAAATTGTCCTCGCCCTGGGTGAAGGTGGTTTCGATTCCGCTGCCCGAATAATGCAGGAAGCGCACCGTAGGTCCGTGACGGGCGGTCAGCCGCTGGGCCGCGCGGCCCAGATCCAGCTTGATGACTTCCGACGGACATGACCCGACCAGGACCAGAAGCCTGATGTCTGGCCTTCTGTCGAGCAGGCGCTTCACCACGCCGTCGAGCTCCTCATGCATATCGGCCATGCCGGCGAGGTCGCGCTCTTCCATCACGGCTGTTGCGAACCGCGGTTCTGCAAAAATCATGACACCCGCCGCCGATTGCATGAGATGGGCGCAGGTTCTTGAGCCGACAACCAGGAAGAAGGCGTCCTGCATCTTGCGATGCAGCCAGATGATTGATGTCAGGCCGCAGAAGACCTCGCGTTGCCCACGCTCGCGCAGAGGGTTTGCCGGTCCGCATTCCGCGTGTGGTGGGAGCGTCACGACGGTCATGACGCGGCCTCCTGCGCGGCAGCCTCTAGACGAGCCATGCGCAGCTTGAAGAGAAATTGGCCCGCGTTGATCACGTAGGTCGCATAGGCAGCCAGCGCGAGCGCCAACAGTTCGAACGGGCTCAGCCAGCCGCCCCAGAGACACAGGAGATAGGCGGTGTGCAGCGCGAGGACGAGCATCGAAAAGACGTCTTCCCAGAAGAAGGCATCGGCAAAGAGATATTTGCCGAAGACGACCTTTTCCCAGATCGAGCCGGTGATCATGATGGCATACAGAGCCAGCGTCTTTGCCACGATGGAGGCATGCGCCAGGTCCAGGCCTTCGCCGGTTAGCAGATAGCGTGCGATGAGAACGAGGCTGGCGATGAAGATGACGAACTGCACTGGCGCCAGAATGCCTTGCACGAGGGTCCAGGGGGAGGCGTCGCGACGCAGCCGCTGCTCTGCTGTGTAGAGCGTTTTGTTCGCGATCGTGTGGTTTGCCTGAATGCTCATGGCTTGCGGACGTGATCGCCTCTCCCAATTCCGATCTTCATTCGAAGTTGAAGCGAGGATAATCCCGGTCCGACAGGTGTGTCAACAAAAGATGACACATAAGTCTGTTTACAATGTCACGCCCAATAGACAGTTTTGACTCGACAATCGTCAACGAGCCTGTATGCTTCCAACATTCGAGGAGACGCGCGAAGACGTTGCGAAGCAGCCGCGCAGAACGAGCCTTCGGGCGCTCTGCGACAAGGCATGGCACGGACAGTCAGGCCGTTGGCGGACGGGGGGCCGCCAGAGATGGGTTACAGCTCTACGTCACTGCAGGCACGGAACCGCAAGAAGATGTCGGGCGGTGCCGATTATCCGCAAAGTCGCCGCAAGCCGATTGATATCGATCTCAACGATACGGAATTCGTGGATGCCTTGTGCGGCACTTTGGTGCCGCTGCTGGTTGGCCGGAATTCAGCTATTGCCCCGAGGGTTATAAAGCCCCAGCCGGTCGATCGAACCCACGACGCCCTCCATGCCTGCCGCGTGGAGGAATTCGTCCAACTGCTGCTCGATGAAGATGACAACAGCTGCGAGGATTTTGCCTTTCGCGAGGCTGCCTCCGGTGCGGATCCGCAGCGAATGGCAGCCGATTATCTTGGTCCTGCAGCCCGGCTCCTGGGCGATTACTGGCGCATGGATGTTTGCGACTTCATGCAGGTAACGGTCTGCATGTCCCGTATACAGCGTCTGTTCTGGCGCCTTGTGGACGAGTGCCCACCCTCGGCCGAATGCCGCGTGGGGCACGCCATCCTTTTTTCGCCCGTGCCTGGTGAGCAGCACAGTTTCGGCCAAAGTGTTGTTGAGGACGCTTTCCGTCGTGACGGTTGGCAGGTCGATTGTTGCGGCTTCGACGAGGAGGAGCAGATGCTTCGCCTTGCCAGGGAAAACGAGTATCAGATCGTTGCACTGTCGATTAGTGCGGAGACCTTTTTGCCGGTCATGGCAGCGACAATTCTCAGAATCCGGCGACGCTCGCGGAATGCCGCCGTTTCCATAATGGCGGGAGGTAGTCTCGTCATCGATCAACCTTCGGCCATCCGCACGGCCGGTGCCGATCTACTGGCGCTTGACGTTGCCCACTCGCTAGCGCTCGCCGAAGCAGCGGTTGCAGCAAGCTGACGCAATTGCCATACTGCGCCAAAATCGGGACGAAACGAGTCGATGAAAGCGCACCATGGACAAGCAGGTTTCGCGCGACGTTTACCGCTCGTTTCGGAACAGTTCGCAATTCTTTTCGGAACTGGGCGGCGATGCGGTTGATGCAGTAGCGACCGCCGGGTCGGACATAGCTCTGGTTATTTCGCCAGCCGGACGCATTCTGGACGTGTCCTATCGCGACAAGGACTACAAGGCCTGGGATCTCGACCATTGGATCGGTCGGGACTGGGCGGACACAGTCACCGTTGAAAGCCGTGAGAAGATCGAGGATCTGCTTCTTGAGGCGCAGACCTCGCCACTGACCCGTACGCGGCAGCTCAATCACGGCGCCAAAGGTGGCCGTGACCTGCCTGTCGGGTACCGGGTCGTTTCGTTTCGAGGCAAGGAAAACCGTTTGGCGCTCGGCGCCGACATGCGCAACCTCGCCGAGATGCAGCAGCGTCTCGTCCGCGCACAGATCGAGATGGAAAAGGATTATCGGAAGATCCGCGATGTCGAGTCGCGCTACCGCATCCTGTTTCATCTCGCCTACGAGCCCCTTCTCGTTGTCGATTCGCAGACGATGAAGATCGTCGATGCGAACGAAGGTGCGGCGCGTCTCCTTTCGCGCCCCGTGAAGAAGATTGTCGGGGCGTCGGCATCGATCGCATTTTCCCGTCAGGATCAGACGCTGGCTCTCGAGGTACTCAACGACATTTCGCGAAAGCGAAGGGAAGAAACCTTCAAGATCCGGGCGGTGACGCTCGATGAGCCGATGTCAGTCCGTGTGACCCCTTTTCGCGAATTCGGAAAGACCAATCTGCTGGTCTGTTTCCTCGCCGAGGAACGGCCCGGGGCTGGACTTTCCACCGTCTCCAGCCTGCTCGCGATTGCCCGCAACATGCCGGATGCGATGGTGGTGGCCGATGACGAAGGCCGGATTCTGGATGTCAATTCGGCGTTCCTGGATCTGGTCAGGGTTGTCACGCCGGAGCGGCTCGAGGGCAAGCCGCTGGACAACTGGCTCGGGGGGTCTGCCGTCGATTTGCAGGTCCTGATGGCCAACCTGCGCGAGCACGGTACGGTCCGCCGTTTCGCTTCGATCGTTCGCGACGATCTCGGCGGAACCGAGAACGTGGAAGTGTCGGCAACCCGCATTCAGGGCGAGCGCGGCTCGGTATTCGGTTTTTCCATTCGTGAAGGCGGAAGACATGAGGCGCTCGCGCCGAACCTGCCCTCAAATTCTCCGGATGCGGCATCCCAGTTCACCGACCTTGTGGGGCGCGTTCCCTTGAAGGATCTGGTTCGCGACACTGCCGACATTATCGAGAAACTCTGCATCGAAGCGGCCCTCAAGCTCACCGACAATAATCGTGCTTCGGCTGCCGACATGCTGGGGCTTTCGCGCCAGAGCCTCTACATCAAGCTGCGCCGATACGGGATCTCTGATCCTGACCAGGAAGACAAGGAAGATTGACGATCCCAACTGTCAATCTTTATTGACAGTCCGGCTTGTTCAACCTAGTCTTCCGGCATGAACCAGCCCGTTGCAGCCAACCCGACCATCGGGACGCCTTCGCTCTCGGCCACCATCGAGCTCCTGAAGCCGATCACATGGTTTGCGCCGATGTGGGCCTTTGCCTGTGGGATGGTGGCCTCCGGTGCCAGTCTTGAAGACCGCTGGCCCTATCTCCTGGCGGGTATGCTGCTTGCTGGGCCACTGATCTGTGGCACCAGCCAGGCTGTGAATGACTGGTTCGACCGTCACGTGGACGCGATCAACGAGCCGCACCGGGTGATACCGTCGGGTCGCATGCCGGGTACCTGGGGGCTTCGTGTGGCAATTGCCAACACCCTTCTCTCATTGGTCTTTGCTGCCTTTCTGGGCTGGTGGGTCATTGCGGCTTCCGTGGTCGGTCTGGCTCTGGCCTGGGCCTACAGCGCGCCGCCAATGCGGCTGAAGCGCAATGGCTGGCTTGGCAATGCCGCGGTCGGCTTGTGTTATGAAGGCCTGCCTTGGTTCACCGCCGCCGCTGCCGCGATCGGCGCCTTTCCCGGCATGCCGACAGTCGTTGTCGCCTTGCTCTACAGCGTCGGCGCGCACGGCATCATGACGCTCAACGACTTCAAGTCGGTGGAGGGCGACAAGCGCATGGGCGTCGACAGCCTGCCGGTCCTGTTGGGGCCGGAGCGCGCCGCCCGTCTGGCCTGCTGGGTCATGGCCCTGCCGCAGGTCGCGGTGATCGGCCTGCTGCTCCATTGGGGGTTTGCCATCCATGCAGGCATCGTCGCGCTGCTGCTGCTGCTTCAGGTCGCTTGCATGGCACGGTTGCTGAAGGATCCGCGCCGCTTCGCCGCCTGGTACAACGCGACGGGCACCACGCTGTTCGTCCTCGGCATGATGGTGACCGCCTTTGCCATGCGCACGCTGGCGACGGGAGGCTGATGATGAACCGCACGCTGGGATGGATCGGCATTTTGCGGCTGGGCCTCGTCCAGACCGCGATCGGGTCGATCGTGGTTCTCGTCACCGCGACCCTGAACCGTGTCATGGTGGTCGAACTGTCGATGGCGGCGATCGTGCCCGGTCTTCTGGTCGGACTCCATTATGGTGTACAAATGCTGCGCCCCGTGTGGGGCCACGCATCGGATGTCGGTGGCAGGCGAACGCGTTGGATCATCGGCGGTGTTGCACTGCTCGGACTTGGAGCAGCCGGGGCTTCCCTGGCGGTCGCCGTAATGTCCCAGAATATGGCTCTGGGGCTTTTCCTGGCATTTCTGGATTTCGTACTCATTGGTATCGGGGTTGGTGCGGCCGGCACCTCACTTTTGGCACTGCTGGCATCGACAGTGGCGCCTACGCGCCGGCCCGCTGCCGCCACCATAGTGTGGCTCATGATGATCGCGGGCATGGCGGTGACCGCTACGATCGCCGGCGGAATGCTCGAACCCTTCTCGTTTGGAAGGCTCATTGCCGTTGTCGCGGCGACCGCAGTGGCTGCCGTTGTGTTGACCTCCTTGGCACTGTGGCGGCTGGAGGCTTCACTGCTGCCCCGCCGCGACGAGCACTCCTTGCGCGCGCCGGTTTCCTTTCGGCGCAGCCTCGCCGATGCCTGGGCAGATCCCACAGCGCGCCTCTTCACCATCTTCGTATTTGTTTCCATGCTGGCCTTCAGCGCGCAGGACCTGATCCTGGAGCCGTTTGCGGGTCTCGTCTTCGGCTGGACGCCGGGGGAGACGACACGGCTTGCGGGAGTACAACATGGTGGAGTTTTCCTCGGCATGGTGCTCACGGGCGTGGCCGGCAGCCTGCTGTCGAGACGCTATCCCGGCGCGCTGCGTGCCTTCACCGTCGGCGGCTGCATCGCGTCCGCGCTTGCCCTTGCCTGCCTGACATTCGCCGCTGCCCATCCCGAGATCTGGCCGCTGCGCGCCAATGTCTTCGCGCTCGGTTTCGCAAACGGGGTCTTCGCCGTCGCCGCCATCGGCTCCATGATGGCGCTGGCGGGGGCCGCCGGTCCTGAACGGACGGGCATGCGGATGGGACTTTGGGGCGCCGCGCAGGCGATTGCCTTCGGCCTCGGCGGGCTGGTGGGGACGGCCTCGGTCGACATCGCCCGCTGGCTTAGCGGCCAGATTTCCTTTTCCTACGGACTGGTCTTCGCCGCCGAGGCGTTCGTCTTCCTGATCGCCGCAGCATTGGCGGCCCGCATTGCCGTGACGCGGATCGAGCCTGCCAGTCGACCGCCCGAAACCATCGCACACGCAACCCCAGCCGAATGAGGTGAGCCATGCCAGCCCTGCAGTTCGACGCGATCGTGGTTGGTGGTGGCCCTGCCGGGGCGACTGCCGCGCATGAACTGGCCTGTGACGGCTACCAGGTTCTCCTGATCGACCGGCCCGGCCGCATCAAGCCCTGTGGCGGCGCGATTCCGCCAAGGCTTCTGGCGGATTTCGACATACCGCCATCGCTTCTGGCCGGCCGCGTCGGCGGTGCGAAGATCATCGCGCCCTCGGGGGCTGAAGTCGACATGGCCATCGACGGCTCCTATGTTGGCATGGTCGACCGCGACGAGTTCGATCCATGGCTGAGACAGCGCGCGGCTTCCAGCGGCGCCGTGCTCGCGGAAGGGCGTTTCGAAAGCCTGAGCCGCCTTGCCGACGGACGTGTCGAGATCGTCTATACGCAGGACGGTGAAAGGCAGACGGCACACGCGCGCCTCGTGATCGGGGCCGATGGCGCCAATTCCCAGGTTCGCCGCCAGGCACTCGGCCCGGACAAACGCCCACCCTATGTATTTGCCTATCACGAGATCATTCGCACGCCGTCTGCGCTGGAAGGTTTCGACGATAGCAGCTGCCAGGTCTTCTATCAGGGTCGCGTGTCGCCTGATTTCTATGGCTGGGTGTTCCCGCATGGAGAGACGACCAGCGTTGGCGTGGGCACCGCAGTCAAGGGCCACGACTTGAAGCAGGCCACAAGCCTGCTGCGCGAGGTTAGCGGACTGGCCGACTGCGAGACGATCCGCGAGGAAGGGGCGCCCCTTCCTCTGAAGCCACTCGGACGCTGGGACGACGGGCGCAACGTGGTCCTTGCGGGCGATGCGGCAGGCGTCGTTGCACCGGCCTCTGGCGAAGGCATCTACTATGCCATGCTCGCCGGCAGGCTCGCGGCGGAGGGCGGTGCGGCATTTCTCGCCACTGGAGCGGTCCGCGCACTGGCCCAGCCACGCAAGAAGTTCATGCGCGAACATGGGCGGGTTTTCATGATCCTCGGCCTGATGCAGGGCTTCTGGTACAAGACCGATCGCCGTCGGGAGCGTTTTGTGGCGATCTGCAACGATCCCGATGTCCAGCGTCTGACCTGGGAATCCTATCTCAACAAGCGGCTCGTGCGCACCGATCCGCTCGCTCATGTTCGGGTCTTCTTCAAGGACCTCGCCCACATGGCCCGGCTGGCCATCACATAATCGGTCCCGATTCGAGAGAACCCCGGCTTGATCATTTTGACGGCCCGGAGGATGCTGCCGCCAGGAGGAAGCGGGTTGGGCGCTGAGGCTTCGAGCCCCGGCGCGTCCTGGCTTGAACGGCATCGGGGGGCGCAGTGAGTTCAACAATCGACTTTTACACCGGCCATCCAATTTCGACCGGCATCATCGAGACGCGTCTGCGCGCGGCTCATGGCGGGCTGGACGGACTGACCGCAGAAGACCTTTTCGCCCACGATCAGGATCACTATGGCGGGCTGGCCGCCAACGAGGCGCTTGCCGCGAGTGCGCAGCTCGCGCCGGGTCTCGACGTGGTCGACTTCTGCGCAGGGCTAGGTGGACCGGCGCGCTATTTCGCCTTTCGCTACGGGGTGCATGTAACAGGCGTCGAATTGACCCCCGCCCGTGTTGCCGGCGCCCAGCGCCTGACAGCGCTGGTCGGTCTTGGCGAACAGGTTCGCGTGATCGAAGGGGACGTGACGGCATGCCCGCTGCCGGACGCCAGTGCGGACGTGGTGCTCAGCCAGGAGGCCTTCCTTCACATTCCGCACAAGCCCGATGTTCTGGCCGAAGCGTTCCGCCTGCTGCGCCCGGGTGGGCGGCTGGCCTTCACGGACTGGATCGCTCATGCGCCACCGTCGGCGGACGACATGGCATTGCTGAAGGAGGGCATCGCCGTGGTCAATCTCTGGTCGATTCCGCAATACAAGGCAGGGCTTGAGGCCGCGGGTTTCGACCTCGAGCGGGTCGAGGACCTCACGGCCGACTGGGCTGACATCCTTCGCGACCGGCTTGCGATGTTCAAGCGGATGCGAGCAGAGGCCGAGGCCGCCGGCACGCCGCCCGGTGAAGACGCGTTCTACCGCGCCTATGTGCGTTTCGTTTCCCTGGTGGGAGACAGCGTTCTGGGCGGCGCGCGATTTGCCGCCCGCAAGCCTGCTTGATTTTTGCTGGCACAGCAGACTTGCATTCACTGCAGCGGGTGCTGGGGTTTGGTGGCAGCGCCGAGCCTTTCCATGATTTCAGGGCAGCAGTTGCAGCTCGCCTGCGATAAGCGCCTTGCGGAAATCCGTGATCAGGATATCTGCCACCACGTCGAGAGGCCCGCCCGGCGGCAGGTGGACGGGGCCGGCGTGCCATAGCCCGTCCTCACGAAGTTCGGCACGAAGCTCGATCGGCTCCAGCCCATCGGCGGGCCGGCTGAAGAACAGCGTCACCTCCAGTGGCGTGAAGGGCTGAAAATCACCGTCCGTCACCATGATCTCGACCCTGTTCTGGCCCGGACGGCCAGGGATGAGGACGACATCGGCCATCGCGTCCGGGCCATGGATATGCAATTCGACCCGGCTTTCAGGCATCTCGGCGATGGCGCGGGGCGGCGGCGTCATGCGAAAGGCGGCGGTCAGCGCCAGGATCGCGACCATCAACACCAGTTCCAGCCTCAAAGAGCGTGCAAAAGCCGGCCGGCCAGCCTCGGCATTGGCGGCAAGCGCCGGCGTCAGCGCAAAGCGGTGACGCAGCGCGAGCGCCAGAATTGCCAGCACCAAGACCATCTTGGCCAGAAAGACCCAACCATAGGCGGTGGTCAGCAGTGCCTGCGGCGTCTCGATCTGGCGGAAGGCGAGTATGCCGCCCGAGGCGACAAGCAATACGACCATCGGCAGGGCGAAGCTGGAAAAACGTGCCATCCGCTCTGCAGCATCCGGCGCTCGCAGCGCCGAGAAAAGCCCGGGCAGCGCGCCTGCCCAGAAGATCAGCGCAAGCGCGTGGAGGAAGACCAGCGGGCCCATCAGCCAGACGGGCTCGGCACGCGCCGCATGGCCGGCCACCGCAAAGGACAGAGCTGCCAGAAACCAGGCGAGCATCAGCAGCCATCTGTCGCCGCGCGCGCCAAGCGCAAGAAGGCCGGCAAGCGCGCCGAAGATCACTGCCGGGCCGTAGGGGCTGAAGAGCGCTGTGCTCCAGGCCGCACCGCTGGCCAGAACGGCCAGCCCGCTACCGGCCATGTCCATTGTCTGGGTGCCCAGCATCAGTCCGGCAGCAGGCACCGTGAGGAGTGCCGCCATCCGCGCGCCGGGAACCGGCAGGCCCGACAGTGCCTGCCAGAGCAACCCTCCAACGCCGAAAGCCAGCGCAAGTGTGATGAGGCCGCGCGCGATGGCGGCAGGCCAGGGGGCGGGCGCGGACTGAGCCTCGGGCGGCCCGGTTTCGACGCCGATGGAAAAGACATGGGTTCCGCCGACCGGATGGCCGTCGGCAGATACGACACGCCAGCTCAGCGCCTGCGTGCCCTGTTCGATGCCGTCGGGCACTGTGACGACAAGGTCGTTGCCGCTGGCGCGCGATTGGGCGTCCTGCGCGCTGCCATCGGGCGCGAACCAGCGCGCCTGAAGCGGCGCGATCGGTTCGTTGAAGGTCAGCACGATCTCAGTCGGCGCCTCATCGACCAGCGCACCGGCTTCCGGTTCGGCTCCCCGCAACTGGGCGTGCGCCCATGCCTGCATCGGCAGGAGAAGCGCGATCAGCAGCACGAGCAGGGGTCTGGCGGTCATTTTGCACCTCTCTGTCGAACGCTGCCCGACCAATGTCTTGCATGCATCGAGGGGCGGCAAGTGCAGCGCAGTGCGCCAACGGTTGGAGGCCGGGAGGAGCGATCCCCCCGGCCTGAGAAAATACCTCAGTTTGCGTGGCTGTGGCCGTGATCGTCGTCCTCGCCTTCGTCATGCGAATGGCCATGGCTGTGTCCGTGCGAGTGGCCGTGGTTGGCGGCGGGCAGCACCATCACGCCCGGCGCGGGATAGCGCAGATCGCCAGCCGACTGGCCTTCCGCCGGGATCTCGATCCAGCGCTCTGCCTCGCCTTCCGGGCATTCCTGCACGACGGGGATGTAGAGCATCTCGCCGGCCGGTACGTCATCGGTGATGTAGGCGCGGAAGACGAACTCGTCGTAGAAGTCGCTGCGCAGTTCGCCCGTCCAGACGATCTCGCGAACACCTTCGGTGATCTCCCGCCCGTAGCGCTCGTAGGTTGCAGACAACGGGCCGCGTTCCGTTTCGGTTTCCCATCCAGCCTTGGGCATGGGCTGCACCGAATGAATGCCGTCGGGAATGGCAACACGCACCCGCAGCGTCGGCAGATCGCCGCAGCCGTGAGGCACGCGAACCACCATTCTTGCGGTAGCATTCTGAGTGACCTCGGTCTGCTCGAACGTGGCATGGGCAAAAGCCGACGATGCCGCCAACGGCAGCGCTACGGCCAGCGTGGCGAGGGCAACAATAGTATTCTTCATGGTCTTTTCTCCTGTTTCATGAAGGGTCTGCGGTATCAGGGGGCTGCAGCACCGGACCTGGCCGGATGGTCGATTGGCCAAGGATTGGCGTGGGCCGGATCGGACAGGAACGCGTCGTCCGTCGGGCTTTCTTGGAAGGCAACGAGATCGCCGAAATGGCTGTCGGTAATCCGGTTGCTCCTGCGACACGGATCAGATCGGCCACGCGCGATGTGCCGTTGCCGATGGAACGCAGACCGCAATCACGGTCGCCGCTGCCAAGGGCATCGGTGGCGTCTCGTCGCTTATCTGGGTGCTGGAAGCATGCTTACTCTCTCGCGCAAAGAAGCGGTGCCGGTCGTCGTCGACCGGACGTACAAAACTTCAGACGAGAGGGGACGGCGGGCCGCGCGCCGGGGGCGCACGGGGGACATGGGCCTTCGCCAGGTGACGGGCGGCCGGCGCGAAAAAGAGCGCGTCCGCAACGGCGATCTGGACCACAAGGGCCTGGGATGACGGGAGCGTCGTCGCTTTGGCAATCGCGCAGACGGGACAATGCTCGTATGCGGGATCGCCTTGGCCGCCTGCTTCCGACAGGCACAGATCCTCGAGGGAGCCGCCGGCCTGCAGGTAGGCTGCAAGCACCGGATCAGAAGGGTGGACCGGTGCATGATTGTGGCCCAGCCCGAGAACGGCCAGCGCCAGCGCGATCCACGCTGCAGCAAGACGTTTTCCGAGGGCCTGACTCACGATCATGTGATGGGCTTAGCGCGAGCGACCTGTCCGGTCAATCGCTCGCGCAGAAGCCAATCTCGCCACTGCCTAGAGGATTGCAGGAAGCCTGAGGCCCTGTTCGCGCGCGCAGTCGAGTGCGATGTCGTAACCGGCATCGGCATGGCGCATGACGCCGGTCGCCGGATCGTTCCACAAGACGCGTTCCAGCCGCCGTGCGGCATCGTCTGTCCCGTCGGCGCAGATCACCATGCCCGAATGCTGCGAAAAGCCCATGCCGACCCCGCCGCCATGATGAAGCGAGACCCAGGTGGCGCCTGACGCCGTGTTGAGCAGCGCATTGAGAAGCGGCCAGTCCGAAACGGCATCCGAGCCGTCCCTCATCGCTTCGGTCTCGCGGTTGGGCGAGGCGACGGAGCCCGAGTCGAGATGGTCGCGGCCGATCACGACCGGCGCCTTCAACTCGCCCTTGGCGACCATTTCGTTGAAGGCGAGGCCGAGCCGGTGGCGGTCGCCGAGCCCGACCCAGCAGATGCGCGCGGGCAGGCCCTGGAAGGCGATGCGCTCGCGCGCCATGTCCAGCCAGCGGTGCAGATGATCGTTGTCTGGCAGAAGCTCCTTCACCTTGGCGTCGGTGCGGTAGATGTCCTCCGGGTCGCCGGAAAGTGCCGCCCAGCGGAAGGGGCCGATGCCACGGCAGAAGAGCGGGCGGATATAGGCCGGCACGAAGCCGGGAAAGGCGAAGGCATTCTCGAAGCCTTCCTCCTTGGCGACCTGGCGGATGTTGTTGCCGTAGTCGAGCGTCGGCACGCCGCGGTTCCAGAAGCCGACCATGGCTTCGACATGCGTACGCATCGAGGCGCGGGCGGCCTTTTCGACCGCCTTCGGGTCGCTCTGGCGCTTCTCGCGCCATTCGCCCAGCGTCCAGCCTTGCGGCAGGTAGCCGTTGATCGGGTCGTGCGCGGACGTCTGGTCGGTCAGGAGGTCGGGGCGGATGTCGCGGGCCAGAAGCTCCGGCACGATGTCTGCCGCATTGCCCAAAAGCCCGACCGATTTCGCTTCGCCGGCCTTCGTCCAGCGCTCGATCATAGCCAACGCTTCATCGAGGCTGTCGGTCTTCTCGTCGACATAGCGGGTGCGCAGGCGGAAATCGATACGGTCGGGATCGCATTCGATGGCCAGGCAGCAGGCGCCCGCCATGACGGCGGCCAGTGGCTGTGCCCCGCCCATGCCGCCAAGCCCGGCGGTCAAGAGCCACTTGCCCTTGAGGTTGCCGCCGAAATGCTGGCGACCGGCTTCGACGAAGGTTTCGTAGGTACCCTGAACGATGCCTTGCGTGCCGATATAGATCCAGGAGCCGGCCGTCATCTGGCCGTACATCATCAGGCCCTTGCGATCTAGTTCGTGGAAATGGTCCCAGTCGGCCCAGTGCGGCACGAGGTTGGAATTGGCGATCAGCACGCGCGGCGCATCCGCATGGGTGCGGAACACGCCGACCGGCTTGCCGGACTGGACCAGCAGCGTCTCGTCGGCCTCAAGCTGGCGTAGTGCGGAAACGATGCGGTCGAAATCGGTCCAGGTGCGCGCGGCGCGCCCGATGCCGCCATAGACCACGAGTTCGTTCGGGTTCTCGGCCACGTCGGGGTCGAGATTGTTCATCAGCATGCGCAGCGGCGCTTCCGTCAGCCAGGACCTGGCGCTGATCTCGGTGCCGCGCGGGCTGCGGATTTCGCGGATATTGTGGCGGGGGTCGTTCATCTGCGGTCTCCGGTTGCGGCGGCCATGCCGAGCGCGATCGTTTCGAGGCGTTCGAGGATGGCGCCAAGGTGAAGGCGAAGGGCGGCGGCCTTGTCCTGGTCATAGGCGAAGGGCGGCGTCTCGGTGTCGAGATAGGCCGACTGCGCGATCTCCATCTGGATGGCGTGGATGCCTGCGTCGGGACGGCCATAGTGGCGCGTGGTCCAGCCACCGCGAAACCGGCCGTTGACGATGTGGCTGTAGCCCTCGGCGGCCTCGGCCATGGTCGCGGCGGCGGCCTCGATGGCTGGCGCGCAGGTCCGGCCGCCGTCGGTGCCGATATTGAGATCGGGCAGTTTGCCCTCGAACAGGAACGGGCAGCGCGAGCGGATCGAATGGCAATCGTAGAGCACGACAATGCCGTGTAGGGCCTTCACCCGCCCGATCTCGGCTTCGAGCGCTGTGTGATAGGGCCGGTGGAACGCCGCGATGCGCCGCGCGGTCTCCGCATCGTCGGGGGCCTCGCCGTTCTTCCAGATCGGCTGGTTGTCGAAATCGGTCAGCGGCACCAGCCCGGTCGTGTTCTGGCCCGGATAAAGGCTGAGGCCTTCAGGGTCGCGGTTGGCATCGATCACATAGCGATGGAACGTCGCGCGCACGGTTGTGGCGTTCGGCAACAGCCCCTGATAGAGCCGGTCGATATGCCAGTCCGTATCGCGCAATCTGCGGCCTTCCTCGTTGAGGCGGCCGAGGATTTCGTCCGGCACGTGGGTGCCGGTGTGCGGCATGCCCAGTATGACCGGCGATGTGCCTTCGGTAATTTCGACGGGGTTCATGCACCAGACTCCGTCAAGACCGGCAATATCCCTTCCGCCACACTCGCATTGAGCTTGCCGGACCGCACCAGTTCGATGACTGCCTCAAGGTCGGGGGCCATGTAGCGATCGGCAGTGAGCGTCGGCATGACGGCGCGGATCGCCGCGTGCGCGCTCGTCAGTTCCGCACTCGTCTTGAGCGGGACGCGGAAGTCGATGCCTTGCGCTGCCGTCGCTGCCTCTATGCCGATGATCCCAAACAGATTCTCCGTCATTTGAAGCAACCGGCGTGCACCATGGCATGCCATCGACACGTGATCTTCCTGGTTGGCCGAGGTCGGCGTGGAGTCGACGGATGCCGGATAGGCCAGCTGCTTGTTCTCCGACATGAGAGCGGCAGAGGTGACCTCGGCGATCATGAAACCGGAATTGAGCCCGGGTTCGGCCGCCAGGAAGGGTGGCAGGCCGAAAGAGAGCGTGGGATCGACCAGCAGCGCAACGCGCCTTTGTGCAATGGCCCCGATCTCGCATACGGCGAGAGCAATCTGATCCGCTGCGAAAGCTACCGGTTCGGCGTGAAAGTTGCCGCCAGAGACGACCGAGCCATCAGAGAGGACCAGCGGATTGTCGGTCACGGCATTGGCCTCGATCGCCAGCGTCCTGGCCGCCATGCGCAGGATGTCCAGCGACGCGCCGTCGACCTGAGGCTGACAGCGGATGCAGTAGGGGTCCTGCACGCGCTCGTCGCCGTCGAGATGGCTTTCGCGAATCTGCGATCCTTCCAGCAGTTGCCAGAGCGCGGCCGCCGTGTCGATCTGACCGCGATGTCCGCGAAGGCTGTGGATCTCAGGATGAAAAGGAGCAGAAGATCCCATCGCCGCATCTGTCGACATGGCGCCGGTGACGAGTGCGGCCCTGGCAGCGCGATGGGCACGAAACAGGCCAACAAGCGCGAGTGCTGTCGAGACCTGGGTGCCGTTGATGAGAGCCAGACCCTCCTTGGCCGCCAGTTGGACCGGGGCAAGTCCGGCCTTGGCAAGAGCCTGTGCCGCCGGCATGCGCGCGCCGGCGAAAACTGCCTCGCCCTCACCAATCATCGCGGCGGCCATATGTGCCAAGGGCGCGAGGTCACCCGAGGCGCCGACAGAACCCTTCTCGGGGATGATGGGCAAGATTTCAGTTGCCAGCATCGCCTCGATTAACTCGACAATCTCGGGCCTTACCCCGGAGGCGCCACGGCCAAGCGAGACAAGCTTCAGCGCCATTATCAGGCGCACGATCTCCGGCGCCAGCGGATCGCCGACACCACAGCAATGCGACAGGATGAGGTTGCGCTGCAGTGTGGCGACATCCTCCGCCGCGATGCGCACGGAGGCGAGTTTTCCAAAGCCGGTATTGATGCCGTACACGGCCGCGTCACCGCCTGCGATCTCGGCAATGCGCCTGGCGGCTTTCTCGACAGCAGGGCGGCAGGAAGGGTCGAGCTGGACGGCCCCGCCATCGCGCCAGATGGCCTCGAGTTCGAACAGCGAAACCGAGCCGGGCCGGAGGGTGACGGTCATGCCGTGATCCTTTGGTGCAGCGGGTTGAAACCGATGCGGTAGGAGAGTTCCGAGGGGTGCGTGACGTTCCAGATGGCGAGTTCCGCGCGCTTGCCGGGCGCGATCGTTCCAATCTCGCCTTGTAGACCGAGCGCCCGTGCCGCCTCGCGGGTGAGGCCCGCCAGTGCTTCTTCCGGCGTGAGGCGGAACAGAGTACAGGCCATGTTCATAGCCAGCAGTGGCGAGGTGAGCGGCGAGGAGCCGGGGTTGCAATCGGTGGCGATCGCGATCGGCACACCGGCCTCGCGCAGCGCCGCTACCGGCGGTACTTTGGTCTCCCGCAGCGTGTAGAACGCCCCAGGCAACAGAACGGCGACGGTGCCGGCCTTCGCCATCGCGCTGACACCGCCCGTGTCCAGATATTCGAGATGATCCGCAGAAAGTGCGCCGAACGAGGCTGCCAGCCCGGCGCCTCCAAGGTTCGAGAGTTGCTCCGCATGGAGCTTTGTCGGTAGGCCAAGTTCCTTGGCCTGCTCGAAGACACGCGCGATCTGGCTGGGCGAAAAGGCGATGCCCTCGCAGAAGCCGTCGACGGCGTCGGCTAGCCCTTCGCGGGCGGCTGCCTCCATGCCCGGCAGCACGACCTCGTCGATATAGGCGTCCGCACGTCCCTTGTATTCTGGCGGTATCGCATGCGCGGCGAGATAGCTCGTCCTGACCCGAATGCCACGATCCCGTCCAATTCGCCGCGCTGCGCGCAGCATCTTCAATTCGTCCTCGATGCTCAGCCCGTAGCCGGACTTGATCTCCACGGTTCCCACGCCTTCCGCGATCATGGCGTCAAGCCGGGGCAGGGCGGCCGCCACGAGTTCGTCTTCCGATAGCTCACGCGTCGCCGCCACGGTCGAGACGATCCCGCCGCCGGCAATAGCGATCTCCTCGTAGGAGGCGCCCTCCAGACGCATCTCGAATTCGCGCGCGCGGTCGCCCCCGAAGACCAGATGCGTATGGCAGTCGATCAGGGAAGGGGTGACGAGCCGGCCCCCCAGATCACGCCGTTCGAGTTGCGAGAAATCGTCCGGCAGTTCTGTGCGCGCGCCGCGCCAGGCAACGATCCCACCCTCCAACGCAACCGCGCCGTCCGAGATCAGGCCATAAGGCCCGCCGCCCGCTTCCAGGGTCGCAAGGGTGCAGTTCTCGAGGAGCAGGCGCGACACGATGACCCCTTGATTAGATTTCGTATAAAGATATTATGTCTGCACATATTAACCTGTCAATGGGGTTTTCCGTGCAACGCATCTGGGCGGAGCAGGCATTGATCGAGGGGCGCTGGCTGTCTGGTGTTCTCGTTGAGATCGGGTCGGAAGGACGCATTGCGGACGTGTCCGCTGTCCGGGATCCCAAGGATATTCGGACCGATCGCAGGGTGGACGTGCTGTTGCCCTCTCCCACAAATCTACACTCGCACGCCTTCCAGCGCGCGATGGCGGGAATGACCGAGCGGCGCGGTCCCTCGGGCATGGACACGTTCTGGACCTGGCGCCAGCTGATGTTCCGCTTCCTGGAAGCGCTGACGCCCGACGACATCGAGGCGATAACGTCTTTCGTCCAGATGGAGATGCTGGAGGCCGGCTACGGCTCGGTCGCCGAGTTCCATTATGTCCACCACCAGCCCGGGGGCGCCGCATATGACGAGCCGGCCGAGCTTTCGGCCCGCGTCTACGCTGCCGCGTCTCGGAGTGGCATCGGGCTGACGCTGTTGCCGGTTCTCTACCAGCAGGGGGGATGTGACGGGCGGCCGCTGGCATCAGGCCAGACACGGTTTGGCAATTCAGTCGACCGATACGCCGAACTGGTCGAGCGCGTCCGGTCGATGGCAAACGGCCAGCGCCGTGACTTCCGGGTCGGTGTTGCGCCGCATTCGCTGCGGGCCGTGACGCGCGAGGGGATCGCCGCCAGCGTCACCCTGGCGGGAGATGGTCCGATCCACATGCACCTTGCCGAGCAGGTTGCCGAAGTCGAGGAGGTAGAGGCAGCCTATGGAAGGCGTCCCACGGAATGGCTGTTCGACAATCATGGGGTGGACAAGCGCTGGTGTCTGATCCACTGCACCCAGATGACAGGCGACGAGACAGTAATGCTGGCGCGCTCGGGTGCGGTGGCGGGCTTGTGCCCCATCACCGAATCGAGTCTGGGTGACGGCATTTTCAACGGGGCGGAATACCTCGCTCATGGCGGCCAATTCGGTATTGGATCGGATTCCAACATTCGTATTTCGTTGTCGGAGGAACTGCGGACGCTCGAATACTCGCAGCGCCTGCGGGACCGGCGTCGCGCGGTGCTTGCCATGCCGGCCCTATCGACGGGCCGCACCTTGCTGGATGGCGCGCTTGTCGGCGGTGCTCGCGCCGCCGGCCGCGACAGCGGCCGGATCGCCAAGGGCGCATGGGCAGACCTCATGGCGCTCGACATGAGTTCGGTCGATCTCGAAGGCCGCACCGGCGACGGCATTCTCGACAGCTTCGTCTTCGCCGGCGATGACCGCATGGTCTGCGACGTCTGGTCGGCAGGCAACCATGTCGTCGAGGGCGGACGCCATGTGAAGCGGGACGAAATCGAGGCCGCTTATCGCAGGACCATGCAATCGCTGCGGGATCGCCTGTGAGCACGACCGACACCAATTCCTGGCGCGGCATTCAACTCGAGCTCCTGCGCCGGATCAACGACCGGGAATGGCCGCCGGGGAGCCTGCTGCCGAATGAAGCCGATCTGGCGACAGAGTTCGGCTGCGCGCGGGCTACGGTGAACCGCGCCATGCGCGAACTCGCCGTCGCTGGCCTGATCGACCGCAAGCGCAAGGCCGGAACGCGGGTGGCGCTGCATCGCATCAGCCGTGTCGTCATCGATATTCCGATCATCCGGCTCGAAGTCGAGCAGCGCAACGCAGTGTGGCGCTACAGCTTGATTGAGCAGCGCTCACATCCCGCCCCGCTGAAGGTGACGAGCCGGCTCGGTCTGGCGCCGGGGACGAACATGATGCACGTCACCAGCATCCATTTCGCGGATAATCACCCGTTCCTGCACGAAGACCGCTGGATCAACCCGGCAGCGCTTCCCGAGGTCGAAAAGGTCGATTTCTCGCAAGTCTGCGCCAATGAATGGCTGATCCAGAACGCACCTTACACGGCGGGCGACATTTCGCTGACCGCCATGAATGCGACCGGCGAGCTGGCGCAGTTGCTGGAAGCGCCCGACGGCGCGGCCATATTCGTGGTCGACCGGATTACCTGGAACGGTGAGGAGCCGATCACCTCGGTCCGTCTGTCCTATGCCCCAGGCTACCGCATGAATACCAAGCTCTGACGACCGCTATTGCCGCTCGCAAACGTCGCCGGTGAGCGGCAATTGGGCGCAGTACGCTGCCGCCAGTTCTCGGGACCCCGCGAAGCTGGTATTGGATGCGGACTTGGAGGATTTGCGTGCAGCATCTTGCCGGAAAGCATCGCCATCGGTCGACCGCGATCTTCGCGGCGCTGATGCTTGCCGTGCAGTTGTTGGCCGGTGGTTTCGCCGCGGGCGCCGCCGCCGCTGGTTCGCCCATGCTGGACGCCTTCGGCAATCCGCTCTGCATCACCAGCAGCGACGTTCCCGACGCGGGGGACCAGAACAGCCATTCCGGCTTGCCCGATTGCTGCACGCCGGGCTGCTCGATGTTCGCGCCGGCCGCCGGGCCAGATCGCGCACCGGCGGCCTTGTCCAATCCCCTCGACGGTCCGACCAGCATCGTCATCGGCACGAGTGTTTCGCCGGTTGCCACGTTGCCGGATCACGATCCTGGAAATCCGAGAGCGCCTCCTCTGCACGCCTGAGCGCAGCCGCAATCTTGCGGCGTGATCAGTTTGACCGCGTACGATCTCGATCGTGCGCCAGCATGAGGAAATCAAAGAAATGTCTTTCAATCTTCGTTCGGCGACCCGTGTCGCCCTGTCGCCTTTTTCCCGCATGCGTTCACTCGAGGAGCGCATCGGAATTGGGTTCTTCGCCTTCGCCTTGCTCGTCGCCATGACGCATGGGCTTCTTGCGCATGATTACCGGGCAGGGGAAATCGAGATCGACCATCCCTGGTCGCGTGCGGTGCCGGATGGTGCGCGCGTTGCCGGCGGCTATGTGAAGCTCGTCAACCATGGCAGCGAGGCGGACCGATTGGTCGCCGCCACGGGCGAGATCGCCGGCCGCACCGAAATCCACGAGATGACCATCAACGCCCAGGGCGTGATGATGATGCGGCCGATCGACGGGCTCGAGATCCCCGGCGGCGGCGAAGTCGCGCTCGAGCCTGGCGGCTATCATATCATGTTCCTCGACCTTACCGGCACCAGAACGCCGGGCGAGACCTTCAAGGGCAGCCTGACCTTCGAGAAGGCCGGCACCATAGAAGTCGAGTTCGCCGTCGAGGCGATGGGTGGCGGTTCAGGTCACGGTGGGCATGGCAACCATGGTCACGGCAATCACGGCAACTAGGCAGCGATCGTCGAGCCGAAGTTTCAGGGGCGGCCCCAGCCGCCCCCATTCGCCGTGTGGATGAGCACTTCGTCGCCAGGCTGCAGCCGTATGCCCGAGGCATAGGCGTGGTCCTCGCGGCTGCCGTCGGCATGAACGATGGCGAGCCCGTTGGTGCCGCCGGCTTCGCCGCCATTCGATCCCCAGACAGGCTGGCGGTTGCGGCTGTAGCCGGCCGACAGAACGGCATCGCCGCGCATCCGGTAGCTGGTTTCCATGCCTCTTCCGCCCTTGTGGCGCCCGCGACCGGCCTCGCTGTCGGACAGGCGCTTGTAGGCGACTTCGAGCCCGTAGCGTGCTTCCGATATCTCGACAGGCGCGTTGTAGGTCTCGCCGTGGCTGCCCGAATACATCGCATCCAGGCCGTCGCGAGTCGCGGTCGCGCCCCACCCACCCATTTGCGGCTCCACCATGGTGAAGCGGCGGCCGGTGTCGGGGTGGTTTCCGGCGATCACCGTGCCGCAGATCGAGGCAAAGTGGCCGGCCGGGAGACGGTCCGGCATCGCTTTTGCCAGGCAACGCCACAGCATGTCGTAGAGCCTGATCCGGGTCTCGAAATAATAGCCGTGCGGGGCGTTGCCGGTGGCGTGGAAGATCGTGCCCGGTTCCGTCAGCACCTCCAGCGCGCGGAACGAGCCGGCATTGGCGAAGAGCGTGGGATCGGTGAGTGCCTTGAAGATCATCTGCGCGGAGATGACCGCGCCGTCACGGCTGGTGTTGAAGGGCGCCGCCCGCTGTTCCGGATTGCCGGTGAGATCCACGCTGAAGCGAACGGGCGAGATGGTGATGGCGGCGCGCCACATCGCGCCGTCATCCTGCTCTTCCTCGATCTCGTAACGGCCTTCGGGAAGGGAAGCGAGGCCCGCCAGGCCGCGACGCTCTCCCTCGTCGAAGAGCGCATCGAGAGACGCCTCGTAGGCTTCAAGCCCATAGGTTTCCACCAACTGCCTGATACGGCTATCCGCCTTGCGGCTGGCCGCGACCTGCGCCCAAAGATCGCCGCGCACGAAATCGGGCAGGCGCGAATTGGCGGCGATGATGTCGAAGACGGGACTGATCGGCTTGCCGTCCGCAAACAGTTTTACGGCCGGCAGGCGCAGACCCTCCTGGAAGATCTCCGTCACGTCGACCGCCATCGATCCCGGTGTGGCACCACCGATGTCATTCCAGTGGGCGATCGATGCCGTCCAGGCCACGCAGCGCCCATCTGCGAAGACCGGCAGGGCGACGACCACGTCGCTCAGATGCGTGACCCCGCCGAAATAGGGGTCGTTGGTGACGAACATGTCGCCGTCGCGGATGCCGTCCTTGCCATGGATCTCGACGATGCGCTTCACCGCCTTGTCCAGCACGCCGACGAAGGTCGGGATGCCCGCACCTGAGCTGACCAGATTGCCGACCGCATCCGTGATGCCGGTGCCGACATCCAGCACCTCGTAGATGATCGGACTCATCGCCGTCTTCTTGAGCACCGCGAACATCTCGTCGGCGGCCGCCACGAGACTGGCCTGGATGACGCTGGAGGTGATGGGATCGGTGGCTGCGCTCGGCCGGTTCATGTCGGTCCTTCAGGTGTCTGTCTGGCGAGAGGAGGGGGTTCAGAGACCGGTTTCGATCACGACCTTGCCATGGGTCTTGCGCGGCTGGCTGAGATAGTCGAAGGCCTCGACATAGGCTTCCATCGGATAGACGCGGTCGATCTTCGGACGGATACGCCCTTCCGCCAGCATGCGGTAGATGAAGTCCTTGCCCTTGGCGCACATCGCCTCGTCGCCGACATAGTTGAAGACGGAATAGGGATGAAACACTGCGTTCTTCTGGAACATGTCGACGAACGGCAACTGCGGCCACACCTTGTCCAGCGTGCCGTAGAAATAGATCCTGGCGTCACGGGCAAGCGCCGGGCTGTAGCGGTCGATGAGGCCGGCACCCACCGGGTCGAAGACAACATTCACGCCTCTGCCGCCTGATATCTCCAGGATCTGCGCGGCGACATCCTCGTCTCCCGGCACGATGACATGATCTGCACCCATGCCGCGCAGATAGTCCGCCTTGGCCGGATCCCGCGTTGTGCCGATCATGGTGGCGCCAAAAAGACGGCCGATCTCCAGCGCCGCGGCACCGGCGGTGCTGGTCGCCGCCGTTACCAGCACGTGGCTTCCGGGTCCGACCGGCGTCACCTCCGCCAGGGGAAAATAGGCCGTCAGATACTGCATCCAGATCGAGGAGGCTTCGACGGCAGAAAGGTTGGGCGGCGCTTTCGCGACATAGCGGGCCTCGATGACAAGCGATTCCGTGCTGGCGCCACGATTGTCGTAGAAATACGGGAGCGTGGAGACGCGTTCACCAATGGCAAAGCCCTCCACGTCCGGCCCGATGGCATCGACTATGCCCGCCGCTTCGATCCCCACGCGGGCAGGGAACTTCGGAAAACTGAAGGAGTAGTTGTCCTTCATTAGATCCTGATCGCCCCAGTTCAAGGCGAACGCTTCAACCCGCAGGCGTACCTCGCCGGCACCCGGTTCCTCCAGCGGCTCTTCCTCCAGGCGGAGGCCCTGATAGCCAGAATAGTCGTGGATTCGCCAGGCACGCGGCATCGGTATTCTCCTCAGACCTTGGCGACGTGCAGGTCGCGCGGCAGGGTCGACAAGATTTCCGGACCGTCGGCGCGAAGGATCACGATCTCCTCAAGACGGATACCGAAACGGCCGGGCAGGTAGATGCCGGGCTCGATGGAGAAGGTCATGCCTTCTTCCAGAACCGACTCAGAGGTAGCCGTGATGTAGGGCGGTTCGTGGCCGTCGATGCCGATGCCGTGGCCGGTGCGGTGGACAAAATATCCGCCATAGCCGGCATCGGCGATGACGTTGCGCGCGGCGGCATCGATTTCCTTCGCCTTCACGCCGGGCCGCGCCGCGGCCAGTGCGGCCTGCACGGCCTTCTCGACGACAGCATGCACCTCCTCATAGCCTTCAGGCGCGTGTCCGACGACAACCATGCGCGTGATGTCGCTTGGGTAACTCGCCTTCTTGGCCCCGATGTCGATGACGACGGCATCGCCTTCCTGCAGCTTGCGTTCTCCGCTCTGGTGGTGCGGGAAGGCCCCGTTGGGGCCGCCGCCGACGATCCAGAAGGAGGGAGACGCGCCTTCCGATGCAAAATGCGCCTTCGCGACCTCGGCGATCTCGCGTTCTGTCTTGCCCACGGCGATCGCGGCAAAGGCCTTGAGCATCGCCTGATCGGCGATGCCCGCATTCATTTTCAGTGCCTCATATTCGCTCTGGTCCTTCACCATCCGTAGCGCACCAAGCGTCTCGGTCGTGAAGGCGTGGCCGGCACCGGGCAAATTGTCGAGCACGAGCAGCGCGAAGTCGGCGCGCATCGTCTCGTCGAGCACGACCTTCTTGGCGCTCGTCGCGCCAATGTCAGCGAGCGCCGCCATCAGCGCGCCCTCGGGGCCCTCATCGTCGCTCCAGGGATGGAAGGAGATGTCGGTGTCCTCGCGCGTGCCTTCCGCGTTCAGGGCCGGCATCAGGAATGTTTCCTTCTCATTCCCGATCAAAAGCAGGCAGGGGCGCTCATCGGGATGGGGATGGAACCCCAGCAGCCAATCCATGTGGGAACCGGGAGCAATGGCGACCAGATCGATGCCGGTCTCGCCCATCTTGCCACGAAGCGCGGCGAGGCGGCTCTTGGTGTCGACTTTCATGCGTGCATTCCTCGTTGTCTTTGTTGTCTCTTGCTGCAGCCTCAGGCGGCCTTGCCGATGGATGTGGTTTCGGCCGGTACGACGACGCGGGTGCCGAAGGCCTCGCCTTCGTCGAAGCCGCCGAAGCGGGCGAGTTCTTCCTCGGACGGTGCCTCGCACGACCACTTGCGCGAAGGGATCCAGCCGCATTGCCGTTTCAGGATTGCCGCATATTCGGCCCGCTTGAGTGCTGCGATGGACGGATCGATAACGGGAACGCCCAAGCGCTCCTCGACGTCGCGATAGAAGCCCACCTCCATCGTGCAACCGAGGATCAGGGCCTCGGCATGGTCTTCTTCGACCGCCTTGCGGCCGGCTTCGATCAGGCGGCGTTCGGTTTCTTCATGGTCTTTCTGGAAATCGTTGACGCCCAGTTCGACGTGGTAGAAGCCTGCAAGGCGATGCCCGTGACCGTGTTCGCGGACGGTCGCTTCCATCTGGTTCACCCATTTGCGCCGTCCCACGATCACGCCGAAACGGTTGGCAAGGCTTGCGGCGATTTCGCATGAGGCCATGCAGGGTGCGGTGACGATCATGTCACCGGAAATCTCGCGTGCGTCATGGAGCGCCGTGTCATAGAAGCAACCGATCGCGAAGGCGTCGAAGCCTTCGCGATGTGCTGCCCTCGCGGCCCGGATGATGCCGCGCGTGACCATCGCTTCGTAGGAACGAAATTCGATATGGGTGAATCCGCCCTCGCTGGCTGGGAGCGAGGTCACATGGACCTCGGTTCCCGGCAGCTTGTTGTCACGCGCCATATCGGCGAAGACCTTGTCGTGTGCCTCGTCCCCGGCGACGGGGCTGAAATACATGATCTTCAAGGGTCTGTCGGTCATATCCGTTCTCCTCTCTTGGCTTCAGGCGGTGTAGCCGTACACCTCCCTGGCGCGCTCGGCGGTGATGAAGCCGTTGCGGATGTCGTCCGCAATCGCTTCCCTGTCGCGCTTCTTTGGATCACCTGCACCGCCACCGGCACCGGTGTGGATGCGGATGACGTCATCCGTGTTCACCGTGATGCCGGATGCAAAGGCATAACGTTCGGAAGAGCCGTCGGTGCGCAGCACCTCGACATAGTTGGGCGAACCTTCCAGGCCGCCATCGATGCCCCAGGGCAGGATGCGCGAGCGCGTGTAGCCGGCGGTCATGAAGGAGTTGTCGCGGCGGATGCGGTAATCCATCACGATGCCACGCCCCCCGGTCCACTGGCCCTCGCCGCCAGGAGCGGTGTTCAGCTCCATCCGGTCGACGAAGAGGCCGTTGCGGGCCTCCGAAATCTCGGCCGGGCAATTGTAGGTCTCGCCATGGAAGCCGGAGAAGATGCCGCTATTGCCATCGCGGCCGCTGCTGGCGCCCCAACCGCCGATCTGTGGTTCCACGATCGTGTACTGGCGACCGGTGTCGGGATGGATGCCACCGATGAAGGTGCCGCAGATCGAAGAGAAGTGACCCGCCGCCAGCCGCTCGGGTACGTGGGCTGCCAGGCAGCGCCACAAGAGATCGTAGACCCTGACTTCCGTCTCGAAATAGAAGCCGAGCGCACACGGCTCCTTGGCATGGAAGACGGTGCCTTCCGTCGTCAGGAGCCGGATCGGGCGGAAGGAGCCCTCATTGGCTGGTGAATACGGATCGGTCAGCGACTTGAAAATCATCTGCGCGCAGACCATCACGCCATCGCGGCTGGTATTGGTCGGGCCGGTGTCTTGCTCGGGATTGTCGCGCAGGTCGACCACGAACTCGGTGTCGGAGATGGTGATCTTCACATTGTAGAAGCGACCGTCGTCCTGTTCTTCGGTCAGTTCGAACGTGCCATGCGGGAGTTTCGCAAGCTCCGAGAGCGACACCTTTTCGCCAAAGTCCATGAAGGATTCCATGGCTTTCCCGAAAGTGTCGACACCGTATTTCTCGGCGATCTCGGCAAGCCGTCTGGCACCGATACGAACCGAGGCAATCGCCGCCCACAGATCGCCTTCGAGGAAATCTGGCATGCGCGAGTTGGTCTTGATGATGTCGAAGACCGGCTTGATGGGCTCACCGCGCGAGATCATCTTGATGGCCGGTAGGCGCAGGCCCTCCTGGAAAATCTCGGTGGCATCGGCCGACAGGGAGCCGGGTGACTTGCCACCTACGTCGGAATTGTGCGCGATGTTGGCGGTCCAGGCGATGAGCCGGTCGCCGACAAAGACCGGCATCGCAACGACGATGTCGTTGAGATGGGTGACGCCGCCATAATAGGGGTCGTTGGTGACGAAGACGTCGCCCGGCTCAATATCGCCCGGCTTGTCGAACTTGGCGACCAGCACCTGGACAGCCTTGTCGAGCACGCCGATGAAGGCCGGGATGCCTGCGCCCGAGCTTGCGAGCCGCCCGCGCGCGTCGAGGATGCCGGTGCCCATGTCGAGCACCTCGTAGATGATGGAACTCATCGCCGTCTTGCGCATGGCAGCGAACATCTCGTCGGCAGTCGCCTGCAGCGAGTTCTGGATGATTTCCAGAGTGATGGGGTCGTTATTGGCCGTCATCTCTATCTCCTCAAGCGCTGAGCACGATGTGGATATTACCGTAGCCATCGACCCGAACCTTGTTGCCGGGATGGATGACGATGGTGGTGCCGGGATCCTCGACGATGGCCGGACCGACGAATTCCATGCCGGGCTCGAGTTTCGCGCCGTCGTAGATCGCCGCCTGGTGGACGCCCTCCAGCGCATAGTCGACGTTGCGCTCGCCCTTCAGCGCGGCCGATGCCGGGGAGCCGGTCGGCTGGCGTTCCTTCACCGTCAGCTTGCCGACTTCGGCCGACGCGACCAGGTGGATGCCCACCATCTCCACGGGGGCATCGAGCCGGTAAGTGTATTCGCGCTCATAGGTCTCGTGGAAGGAGGCTTCGATGGCAGCAATCCGGGCGTCCGTTACCTCACCCTCGTCGAGCAACACCTCGGTCGTGTGCTCCTGGTTCTGGTAGCGGAACTTACCGTAGCGCAGGAACTTCACCTCCGACGCCGCGACGCCCTCGGCTGCGAACTGCTTGCGTGCCTGTTCCTCGGTCTCTGCAAAGAGCGCCTCGATGCCCTTGGCGGCGCCCTCCTTGAGGTCGGCCAGGCGCGTCACGAAATAGTCGCGGCGCAGGTCCGACATCATCATGCCCCAGGCCGAGAAGACCGAGGCGCCTGCCGGGATCACGACCTTCTTGACGCCGAGCTCGCCGGCCAGTGCCACCGCATGCATCGCGCCGCCGCCGCCGAAGGCGACAAGCGTGAAGTCACGCGGGTCGTGGCCACGGTTGAGCGAAACCAGCTTCAGCGCATTGACCATGTTGTTGTTGGCGATGCGGATGATGCCGCGTGCGGCTTCGTCGGCATCGACGCCAAGCTTTTCGCCGACGGCTTGGATGGCCGACTTCGCCTGGTCCATGTCGGCAACCACCTCGCCGCCGCAGAAATAGTCGCGGTTGATGCGGCCAAGCCAGAGATTGGCGTCGGTCGTGGTAGCTTCCGTGCCGCCGCGGCCGTAGGCGGCCGGTCCCGGCATGGCGCCGGCCGATTGCGGGCCGACATGCAGCTTGCCGAAATCATCAACCCAGGCGATCGAGCCGCCGCCATTGCCGATCTCGACCAGGTCGACGACCGGGACCATGATCGGGTAGCCCGCAAAGGTTCGGTCGCGCTCGATCCAGTAGTCGGTCATGATGCGGACCTGACCGTCCTCGATCAGCGAGCACTTGGCTGTCGTGCCGCCGATGTCGAGCGCCAGGATGTTGGGCTCGCCGATCAGCTTGCCCAGTTCCGCCGCGCCCCAGAAACCGGAAGCGGGGCCGGATTCGACCATGGTGATCGGGATCTTCGAGACTGCCTCGAGCGAGTCCACGCCGCAGTTCGACTGCATGATGTAGGGGCTGCCGGCAAATCCGCGCTCGGCAAGCCCGTCCTTCAGTCGCGCGAGGTAGCGCTCGGCAATGGGCTGCACATAGGCCGACAGCACGGCCGTGTTGGTGCGCTCGTATTCACGCCATTCACGGGTGATCTGATGCGAGGAAACGGCTGAGACCTCGGGCCACAGCTTCCGCAGTTCGGCAAGCGTCGCCTTCTCGTGTGCCGGATCGGCATAGGAATGCAGGAAGCAGATCGCCACCGCCTGCACGCCGTCGGCCTTGAAGTCCTCAACGATGGCCGGCAGGCCCGACAGGTCGAGAGGCTTCAGTTCCTCGCCCTTGTAGGAGATGCGGCCGGGCAGTTCGCGCCGCAGGTAGCGCGGCACGAAGGGCTTCGGCTTCTCATAGTGCAGATTGAAGAAATCCGGGCGGTTGCCGCGCGCGATCTCCAGCGAGTCGCGGAACCCTTCCGTCGTGATCAGCCCGACCTTCACGCCCTTGCGCTCGGTCAGCGCATTGATGACCACGGTCGTGCCGTGCGCCAGGAACTTGATCGCAGACGGCTCGACACCCGCTTTTTCAAGAACGTTGAGAACGCCCTGCTCGAAGTTTGGCGGGGTGGTATCGGACTTGGCCGTCGTGATGCGCGACTCGCCCGTTTGCGGGTCGGTCTCGAAGCACACGAGGTCGGTGAAGGTGCCGCCGACATCGGTCGCGACGCGCAAGGTCTTGTCTGCCATTATCGATCTCCGCTCGATGAATTGCGTTGCTGGAGGAGCAGGCACAGGGCGCCGGGCAGCTTGAGCGCTTCGGCGGCCTTGATCTTCTCCGGGGTATAGAAGCCCGCTTCGTGCAGGCAGTTGATAGTCCCGATGACCTCGCTGGCGACGATGATCGGCACGTTCATCACCGACTCGCAGCCCAGCGACCTGATCAGCTCGTAGTCGTCGAAGACCTTGGCGATGCCAGCGATGTCGTTGGCCACGAAGGTCTTCTTTTCCTCCAGCACCAGCCGCGACCAGTCGGTCGGGTTGGCCGGCTTGGTGCCCGACACAGGATAGGCATCGGGCATGTTGGAATAGATGCGCTGGGCCATCCGCGTCTTGGGGTCGAAGGTCATCACCGTGAACAGCTTCACGCCGACGGTCGCTTCGCTGAGGGCACGCAGGGCATCGAAGGCGGCAACCGGCTGGTCGCTTCGTTCGGCGAGCGTGGTGGTGAATTGTCGATAGTCAGGGTTGTTCATGCGTGGTCTTGGCGAGCCGCGCGCGCAGCTCTTCCTCCTCTTTGGTGACGACGGGAACGGCTGCGATAAGGCGCCGCGTATAGGGGTGATCCGGATCGACGAAGATTTTCTCGGTCGGATTGAGCTCGACCAGCTTGCCGGCCTCGAAGACGGCCACGCGCTCGGCGATGTTGCGCACGACCGAGAGGTCGTGGGTGATGAAGATGTAGGTGAGCCCGCGCGAGGCGCGCAGCTCGTTGAGAAGCTTGAGCACGCGCGCCTGCACCAGCACGTCCAGCGCTGAGGTCGGCTCGTCCAGGACCACGAGATCGGACTGGCAGGCCAGCGCCCGGGCGATCGCCACGCGCTGGCGCTGTCCGCCCGACAGGGCGGCCGGGGATCTGGAACGGTAGTCGCCCGGCAAGCCGACTTCTTCCAGCAGTTCGCCCACTCGTTGCCAGCGTTTCGATTTCTCGCCGATGCCGTGGACGTCGAGTGCCAGGCGCAGCGACGCGCCGATGGAGCGGCGCGGATTGAGGGACGACATCGGGTTCTGCTGGACAAGCTGGATGGCGCGGCGATGCTTCAGGTCCCACCTGGCCGGCAGGGTGACGCTACGGTAGCGAATGTCGCCTTCGCTTGGCGGATAGATGCCCAGCACCATGTTGGCGAGCGTGCTCTTGCCCGACCCGGATTCGCCGACGATCGCCAGGCATTCACCTTCGCGAACATCGAACGACACGTTGTCGACGGCGCGCAGTTCGCCCGATGGCGTGTGGAACACCTTGGACACGGACGTCAGGGTGAGAAGGTTGTCGCTCATGACACCGCCTCGGGTTCGCCGCAGCCCTCATGCACGACGAGCGGTGCGAAGTAATCCTGCGAGACATCGTCAATCTCGGGAATGCCGCCGCCGGTCAGCCGCGGCACGGCGCGCATCAAGGCTTGCGTATAGGGATGCCTGGGGTCCTCGAAGAGGCCTTCGGCGGGGCCGTGCTCCACGATCCGGCCCTTGTAGATCACGTAGACGCGGTCGGCGAATTCCCGGACCACGCCCAGATTGTGCGAGATGAAGAGCACGGAGGTATGGTGTTCCTCGACGAGGTCGCGCATCAGTTTCAGCGTCTGCGCCTGCACCGTCACGTCGAGCGCGGTGCCCGGTTCGTCTGCCAGGAGCAGCGACGGTTCGTTGGCCAGCGCCATGGCGATCATCACGCGCTGGTTCATGCCGCCCGACAGCTGGAACGAATAGGAATCGAGCGCGCGGGCGGGATCCGGGATCGCGACATCCTGCAGTGCCTTGATGGCCATTTCACGGGCCTGCGGCATGCGGATGTCGGGATGTCTTCTTCTCAGCACCTCATGGAACTGTACCCCGATCGTATAGACGGGATTGAGCGAGGAGGTGGGGTCCTGGAAGATCATCGACATCGCCGTGCCGCGCAGTCGGCTCCTTTCGCGAGCCTTGAGCTTCTCCAGATCCCGACCCTCGAACTCGACCAGGCCGGAGACACGCGCGCTGCGCAATTGCTGCAGGAGTCCCAACACGATCCGGGCGGTAACCGATTTGCCCGAGCCGGATTCGCCGACAAGGGCGACGCGCTCGCCCTTGCGGATATGCATGGAGATGCCGTGCAGGACCTCCACGGTTCCCGACCACCCCTGAAAGCCGAGGCGCAGATCCTTGATGCGAAGTGTCGGAGCGCTCATTGGTCAGTCCCCAGGACTTCGCGTAGCGCATCGCCGACGAGGTTGAAGCCGAACACGGCAACCAAGATTGCCAGTCCGGGGAACACCGTCAGCCACCAGGAGTCCGGCAGATAGGTCGCGCCCTCGGCCACCATCGATCCCAGATCGGGAGTTGGGGGCTGGACGCCGAGCCCGAGGAAGGAGAGCGAAGATGCGATCAGGATGACGAAGCCCAGGTCCAGGGTCATCTTGGTCAGGATCGACGGCACGCAATTGGGCAGGATCTCGCGGAACATGACGTGGAGGCGCGAGGCGCCAATCACCTCGGCAGCCAGCACATAGCCTTCTTCCTTTTCCGACCTGGTGATGTTGTAGACCAGCCGCGTGTACCAGGGCCACCACATGGCCGTGACCGCCAGCATGCCGTTGGTGAGCGTCGGCTCGAGCACGCCCATGATCGACATGGCCAGCACCAGCGGCGGGATCGACAGAAAGACGTCGGTCAGCCGCATCAGGAAATATTCGGTCCAGCCACCGAGATAGCCGGCAAGCAGCCCGATCGTGACGCCGATCGGCACCGCAATGGCCAGTACGACCGCGCCAAGCATAAGCGAGATGCGGAAGGCGTAGATGATGCGGCTGAAGATGTCGCGACCGACGAGATCGGTGCCGAATATGTAGGGCCATTCCGGCGCGCGGTTGAAGTTCGCGAAATCGACCACGGCACCCCTGTGCGCGGGGAACGGCGCGATGAAATCTGCAAAGATGGCGGAGAAGACCACGATGAAGACGAGCAGCAGGCCCAGCATCGACATCGGGTTGCGCAGGAGAATGTAGAGGGTGCGCTGCATGGTCAGGCCCTCTGCGAATGACGTATGCGAGGATTGATATAGGCGGTGATCAGATCGACGATGATGTTGACGATCAGAAACAGCGCAGCGATGCAAAGGACGGTGCCGACAATGGCGTTCAGATCCTTGCGCAGGATGACGGCGACGCCGTAGCGCGACAGGCCGGGCCAGGCAAACACAGCCTCGACGAGAAAGGCGTTGCCGAGCATCGCCGCGAAATCGAGCCCGATGATCGTCATGGAGGGGATCATCGATGGGCGAAAGGCGTATCGCCGGGCGATGCGGCGTTCGGGAAAACCATATGACCTGGCCATTTCGATGTAGGGCCGGTCATAAGTCTCCACCATGTTGGAGCGGGTCAGCCGCGCGGCCTGACCGATGCCGGAAAGCGCGAGCGCAAAGGCAGGCAGAATGATGTGTGACAGGGCGCTGCCAAAAGCCCGGAAATTGCCGGCAATAAGGGTATCCACCAGCAGAAAACCGGTGACTGCCGGAATGCTGAAGGCGTTCGATATGCGTCCGGCAATTGGAAAGATCGGCAGGAAATAGGCAAACAGCAGCATCAGGATAACCGCCCACACGAAGGCGGGTGCCGAGACGCCGAGAAGTGAGACGACACGGATGAGACTGTCTGCCCACGTATCTCTGTAGCGCGCGGCGAGCGCGCCGAGCGGCAGGCCGATCAGGATCATCATCAGCCCGGCGACCAGGATCAGCTCGAGCGTTGCCGGGAGGAACTGAGCAATGTCACGCGTGACCGGCCGGTTCGTATAGAGCGAGACGCCAAGGTCCCCGCGCGACAGGTCGGCGATGAAATGGCCGTACTGCACCGGCAACGACTCGTTCAGGTGCAGCCGCTCGCGCAGGTTCTGGACCTGCTCGGCGGTGGCGTTGGGACCGAGCGCAATGCGTGCGGGGTCGCCCGGAATGACCCGGGCGATGGTGAAGATCAGCATGGACACGCCGATCAGGACAATGATCGACGTGACCAGCCGCTTCGCGAGAAGGCGAAGGACGGGCGACATGGCAACCTGCTCGTTCGAGGGGAAGCGGCGGCGGCGCCGTCCGCTTCCCGTTGGGGGCCCCGAGTTACTCGGTGGTCATCTCCATCAGGCGGAAGGAGAAGCCCATGCCATCCAGGCCGAAGGCGTAGTCCGGCGAGGAGAGGGCAGGTACGTTGACCCGGTTGCTGGCGGCAAAGATCGACTGGCGGTCATAGCCGTAGATCGTTGCGGCGACCTCCATCAGGCGCGCATTGAGGGCGCTGTAGGCTTCCTCGCGTTCCTCATCGGTCATGGCGGTGCGGCCGCGCTCGAGTAGCTCGTCGACTTCCGGGTCGTTCAGATATTCCGGCGACTGCCACGTGCCCGCAACCGAGGAATGGTACATCGGGTAGAGCAGCGTGTCGGGATCGCCCGTCACGGCGTTGACGAAGATCTGCGAGATATGCGGGGTCGTCTCGGGGCTGGACACGAGGTCGGTGAACATCGCCCACGGCACGCGCTGGATCTCGGAATTGAAGCCGAGCTCGTTGAAGTTCGACTGCATCAGCAGGGCGAAGCGCTCCTCAATCGGCACTTCCGCGATCCAGGAAAGTTCCAGCGTGAAATCGGCCGGGTCGTATTCGCACGCTTCGAGATATTCGCGGGCGGCATCCATGTCGCGGACGAGGATCTGGTCGGCCGGATTGGCACCGAACATGCCGACGGGGATGGCGCCAGTCGAGGGGCTTCCCTGCGCGGTGTCGTCGGTGATCGCCACCATGCGAAGTGCGGCATCGTAGTCGAATGCGTTGACCAGCGCGAGCCGGCAATTGACGTCGTCGAGCGGAGCCTTGGTGGTGTTCAGCTTGACATAGAAGGCGCCGCCGCCGGTTTCTTCGAGGAGCTGCGCGCCGGTGCCCGCCAGCGAGCGCAGGACTTCTGGCGGAAGCCACTGCGAGGAAATGTCATGCTCGTTCTGGGCGATGAGCGTGCGTACCGTGGCAGCCTCAAGTCCGTAGCGAAGGCGCACCGTGTCCGGCGCTGCGTCAGGCACGCCGAGGAAGTAGTCGGCGTTCTTCTCCATCACGGTCTCTTCCTGGGGATTGTGCGAGACCACGACATAGGCGCCGGTGCCGGCACCGTTTTCCGACAGGAAGGCCTGGCCCCAGTCGCCCATCTCGCCGTCGCCATCGCCGAGATTGTCCATGATGAGTTGCTTGTCGACGATCGGAAGCCGGACAAGCGAGGCGATGAAGGGAGAATAGGGAGCGTCGAGATTGAAGCGCACCGTGTAGTCGTCGACGGCTTCCACGCTGGTGACGTTCTGGAAGAGGAACGACAGTCCCTGACCCAGTGCCTTCATGCGCTCGTAGGAGAATACGACATCTTCGGACGTCATCGCGTTGCCACTCTGGAAAGTCACATCCTGGCGCAGCGAAACGATGAAATCGTTGCCGTCGACTTCCCAGCCTTCCGCCAGGTGCGGGCTGTAGCCAGGCGCGCCCTGGGTAGGCAGGACCAGCGTGTCGTAGACGTTGAACATCAGGATGGAGTCGGCATAGTCCGATGCCTTGCCGGGGTCGAGTTCGCCGACGGGAACCTCATCCAGACTGAGCACAGTCTGGGCTGCCGCCGGCAGCGCTGTGAGCGCGGTTGCCGCCAGAAGGGCGGCCGAAAGGGGGAGTGCAAATCTCTTCATGATGTTCACCTCTGACTGTTCGAAGCTTCCTGCGTTTTTTGTTTGGTGCCGGCGGTCCCAACGCTTGGCCGCCGTTGGCATTTCTAGTCCTCGCCGTGCGGCTCCCTTTCGCCGAACACGTCCATGGTGCCGACCCACAGAATGGTCGCCGGGCTGTCCGTATGGTTCCAGGAGGAGTGGATCTTGGAGGACTGGAAGTGGAGCGAATCGCCCGCCTCCAGGACGTTGCGCTCACCGGCCACTTCCACCGTGACCGAACCTTCCAGCACGTAGAACATCTCCTCGCCCTCATGTGCGATGGGCTCGGAGCGGTGGCCCGGCGGTTCGTGGATGATCACGCTGCGCAGAATGCTGCCCTCGAAGGACGAGGAAATGCGCTCATAGGCCAGCGAATTGGGGCTGACCGCATAGACGGGGCGCTGGTGATGGCGAGTGATGGGCCCCTGCGGCCTGGGCTGGGCCAGGAACTCGCTGACTTCCATGCGCAGCACACGGGCCACGGACACGAGCGACGACAGGGATGGAGACGTGATGCCGCGCTCGATCTGCGAAATGAAACCGACGGAAAGGCCTGAGCCCAGCGCCACTTCCTTCAGCGTCAGCCGGAGTTCCCGGCGTCTGGCGCGCAACCGGTCGCCAAGAGGCGAGAGCCCATCTTCGGCGATTTCGACTTGCTGCGTCATCCCGGCTCCCGCTTTAGTTATGCTAAAATTGAAGCAGGGCTATAATTGAATGTCAATCGGGATAACGACGATTCAGGCGAAAAGAACGCAATCGCAGGATGGCTATGCGAGCCGTTGTCCGGACGCCCGGCAGCTGGAGCATCTGCGCGACAAAAAAAACGCCGCCTCGCGTGAGCGAAGCGGCGATGTTGGATTGCAGCGTTGCCTGACTGGGCGGCGTCGCAGTCGCGTCAGTCGGTTCGGCCGCCCAGCGTCTCGGCGAACCAGTCAGCGATATAGGAGCGGCCAAAGCTCATATTGTCGGCACCGACATGCTCCACGCCGCCTTCGCGGGCTGTGAAGATTTTCAGTTCGCGGCGTGGCGAATTGACGAGTTGGTCGTAGCTCTGATGCGCGTAGTCGACGCTGATCTGTCGGTCGTTGGCGCCATGCGTGACCAGGAACGGCACCTTGATCTTTTCCATCACGCCGTTGAGGTGCATGCCCGAGGATTTCTCGAAGAAGTCGTCCATGTCCTTGGCACCGAACACCCACTGGACGTGGTTCCAGTAATGGGGAACGGGGTTCTCGCCCTCGCGCTTCAGGCGCTTCTGCTGCACCTCGGCCCAGTTGTGGTTGGCGCCCCACACGGCACCGGACGCAAAGCGCGGCTCGAAGGCGCAGACGCGTGGCGCGTAGAAACCGCCAAGCGAGATGCCGGTAATGCCGATCCGCTCGGCGTCGACATCCTCGCGTGCCGCCAGCCATTCATAGACGGGCGTGCCCCATTCTTCTGACTTCCAGGTTGCTGGCAGTCCCTGACGGCGCAGCGTCTCGCCGGTGCCGGGCTGGTCGACCGACAGGGTCGAGATGCCGCGGCGGGCGAGTTCCTGCGGCAGGCGCGACCAGAACAAGAGCTCCTTGCAGCTGTCCAGGCCGTTCAGATAGACGACCGCCGGTGCCGGCCCCTCAACGCCTTGGGCGCGCGTGTAGAGGACGGGGATGACCTTGCCCTGATAGGGGATCTCGAAGCGTTCCACATTCTCGTGGCTGTAGCGCGTGCCGCGTTCGAAGGCTTCGAGCGCCTTGGCATATGTCTCGGCTCGGCCGGGATGCCCATGGCCCTGCATGCGCTCCGCCGTCAGGAGATAGAGGGCTGCACGCTGGAGTTTCGGGCCGGCGGATAGAAGCCGCCCCTTTGCCTCGTCCTCGGCCGCAAGGCCGATGAGCCGGTCGGCGACTTTCATCCATTCGGCGAGGAACTCGTCGGTGCCCGCGTCCTCGCCGGCCTGCGCCTTCTCCAGGAGAGGCTGGCACATGTCCATGATCTCGCCGAGTTCGCCGCCGCTTGCCATGGCGATCGAGATGGAGAGGTTCCAGACATAGTTTGGAAAATAGTCGAACATGGCCATGGCTGGCTTCTCCTGTGTGGGTCAGTCTTGCGGGTGGAGGCGCCGATCAGATCGGTTGCGCCATGAGGCCGATCGTCTCGCGGTTGAGTGCGGGAACGTCGACATGTTCGATCTTGCCCATCTGGCTCTCGCCGATGCGCACGGAGTTCATGGCGATGAATCGTGTGCGCTCGAAGCGCCGGTCGCGATAGGCCTTGAAGGCTTCTTCCGGATTTTCGGCACTGGCCAGTTCGTCCGCGAGCACGACGCCGTCCTCGATCGCCATGCCGGCGCCCTGTGCGAGATGGGGTGTCGAGGCGTGCACGGCATCGCCGATGAGCACGACGCGGCCCCGGTGCCATGCATCTTCCAGAAAGATCGTCTCGAGCGGTCGTCCGACCACGTTCTGGTCCTCTGTCACCTGATCGGCGAGCTCGACGATCTGCGGTGCATTGCCTGCCATTCGCTCGCGCATGGCAGCGGCGGAGCCCTCAAGCGCCAGGCGAAAGCCTTCCGGCTCTTCGGAGAGGAGGAACATGTACATCTCGCCCTTGCCCAGCGGCACCAGGCCTGCGCCCTTGGAACCGGTAAAGATGCGAATGCCGGTCATGTCGTCGGGCTGGGGAAAATTGTAACGCCACACCCACTGCCCCGTGTAGCGGGGCTTGGGGGCATCCGGCAGGATCTGCGTGCGGGTGCGCGAATGCACGCCGTCGGCGCCAACCACGATGTCATAGCGAGCCGACGTTCCATCCGAGAAAGCAACGTCGACGCCGTTGCCGTCGTCGTCGAGACGGTCGACGGTGATGCCCAGGCGGACCTTGACGCCCAGCTCGTTCGCCTTGGTGGCAAGAACCCGCTGGAGATCGGTGCGCCTGATGCCGGCATTGGACGGGTATCCCGGGCCTGCCAGCCGTGGGGTGGGAAACTCTGCGATCTTCTGGCCGCTGGGTGCGAACATTTCGGTTTTGTCGAAACCGTATGCCTCGGCCATGTAGGCGTCGAGAAGGCCAAGCGAACCCATCACGCGAATGACGTTGAACTGCTGGATGATGCCCACGCCATAGACCGTCCAGTCAGGGTCCTTTTCGATGATCTCGACAGGATATCCCTTGCGGCTGAGTGCAATGGCCGCGGTCAAGCCGCCAATGCCGCCACCGATCACGAGTACGGATGTCAGTTTCATAAGCCACCTCCCTTTGCCTGCCACCTAACCGTCTTGGCTCAATTTGCAAAATCAAGACTGCGGATAGCGGGCATTGGCGGCGTCAATGCATCGAGGATGCCATTGCAGACGCGGCCTGTTCGAAGATGCCGCGCAGCCAGACCAGCCCAGGGTCACGGCTGCGATGTCCGTGCCACTGAAGCACCTCGTCCAACCGGGTCCATGGGAAGGGAAGCGGATGGATCTCGATGGGCAGATGCCGCTGCGCCTGCTTGGCGATCAGGCTGTGGACCGTGGCAATGCGATTGGTGCCGACCACCAGATAGGGCAGGGAGGTGAAGCTGAAGCTGGTCGCCTCTATGCGTCGGGTGATGCCACGCCGTTCCAGGAACTGGTCCTCGAACGATATCGCCCCAGTGCTTGGCACCATGCGCACGTGGCCGGCTTCGGCAAAGTCCTTTTCGGTCAGTGGGCTCCCGGCGAGGCGGCCTTCGTTCCAGACCACGCAGCAATAGTCGTCTTCGAACAAGGGCAGGCTTGGATGGTCGGACGACGAGAATATCTTCGGTGCGACCAGCAGATCGGCTTCGCCGCGGTCGATCTCCAGATAGGGGAATGTCTGCTGGGGCAGCAGTCTGAAGCGTATCGACGGTGAAGCTTCGTAGGCCAGACGCAACACATGCGGCATCAGGACCTGCATCGTGAAGTCGGACATCAGCACCGAGAATTCGCGGTTCGACTGGGCCGGGTCGAAATCGGCTTCCGAAGAGATGGCGGCGTCCACCCGCACAAGAATGTCCCGCACCGAATCCTGCATCGCCTCGGCTCGAGGGGTTAGTTCCAGCCGGCGTCCGACCTGTACAAGCAGCGGGTCATCGAAATACTGGCGCAGCCGTGTCAGCGCGTTGCTCATCGCCGACTGGCTCATGTTCATCTGCTCCGCCGCGCGCGAGATCGACCGCAGTCGCAGCATCAGATCGAGTGCGACCAGGAGATTGAGATCCAGCCTCTTGAATCGCATCGCGGCGTTCCTCCCGCCGGTAACCGGCATGCCAAGCCTCGTTTATGTCGCGCAGGCATTCATCCAGTCAATAGATGACATTGGATCATTGGATTTCTTGAAGTCGTCCGGCTTGTGTAGTTTGCGTCCTCAGTTGCCCTCGACAGGCTGGGCACGTCCTAGGGAGGAATCCGATGAAAACACTTACAAGGGCCTTGCTGCTTTCCAGCGCGCTCGTCTTCGCGTCACATGCATCAGCGCAGGAAACGCTCGTCTTTGGGACGACGAATCCTGAGCAGCACCCAATCAATGCCGGCTTCCTGACTCCGTGGGCCGAACGGATCAACGCCGATGCCAATGGCGCGGTGACGATCGAGCTCCGCCACGGACCCACCATCGCCAACCACACCAATTTCTACGATCGCGTGATCGATGACGTGATCCAGATCGGCTGGGGCCTTTCGGTGACGAACCCAGGCAAGTTCGGTCCAGTGCTGGTGGCAACGCTGCCGTTCCTCGTCGAGAGCTCCGAGCAGGGCACCATCGCGGTATGCAGCATGTACGAGCAGGGCGCGTTCGACGGCGCTATCGATGACATCGTGCCGCTTCTGTGGGTCGAGTTTCCGCAGGCCTCGGCGCATATGAATGGCTTCGAACTGACGAGCCTCGACGACCTTGCCGGGCGCAAGATCATTACCACGACGCCTGCCTCCGCCGCGATCGTGGGTGCCTTCGATGGCGCTCCCCTGTCGTTCGGCATCCAGGAAATGTACGAGGCGCTTCAGCGTGGCACGGCGGAAGGGACCATTATCAACTTTACCGCCTTCCCGGCGTTCCGGCTGAACGAGGTCACCACCGATCACTACCTCATTCCGCTGGGTGGCGCCGCCGGCCTCGTATTCATGGCCCGGGAGAGGTGGGATACGCTCTCCGAGGAAGCGCAGGAAGCCATCATGCGGCATTCCGGCTGCGAAGGCAGCCGCGCCTTCGGTCAGTTCGTCGACGGGTGGGAAGCAAGGGCGCTTGCCGCCGTCGAGGAAAGCGAGGGACACACCGTGACCCGAGCAACCCCCGAAGAAATCGCCGCCGTACGCGAACGTCTCGGACCGGGCACCGAAGCGGCCTTCGCCCAGCGCGTGCCGAACGGCGCGGAACTGGTCGAGATGTTCAAGCGGGAACTCGAGGCGGCCAAGCAGTAGCGATCATGGCCGGCGCCTCAAGCGCCGGCAATTACCCCAGTCGAGCATTTCAATGGAAAGCGACATGACCGAACCAGATGCGGGTGTTGCGGTCTCGCCAAGCCGTTTCACGGTGCTTGGGACCCTGGGCGGACCGACGCCGCATCCCGGTCGCGGCCAACCGGCATATCTGCTGACGGCAGCTGGACAGCACACGCTGATCGACTGCGCTGACGGCGCGGCCCACAAACTGGCCGCTGTCGGGGTGCTTTGCCGCCGCCTGGATCGGGTATTCGTTAGCCATCTTCATGGCGACCACTTCGGCGGATTGTTCGCCATCCTCGCGCTGCGGCTTCAGACCAACGCGCCAAAGCCACTCGCCATCTATGGCGCCCCCGGGACGGCCCGTATGGTCCAAGGACTGCTCGACGCCCTGGAGCCGGCCATAGAAGCCGGCTACGGCATGCCCGGCGCGCCGCGCTTTAATCGAGACCAGATCGCCACTGTCAGCGACCTCGTCCACGGCGACGTTCTCGAGTTTCCAGAGTACCGCCTGATGGCATGTCGAAACACCCACTATTCCTTCGAACCCGGTACGCCAGAGTTCGACAGGCATCAGTCCCTGTCGTTCCGTTTCGATCTTCCCGATCGATCGATCGTCTATACCGGCGACACCGGAAGATGCCGGGATGTCGAAAGGCTGGCGCAGGACTGCGATCTGCTCATCGGTGAAGTGATTGACGTCGATGACACGGTCGCCGGCGTGCTTCGACAGTCCCCCGATCTTTCGGAGAAGGCGGTGGCCATCATGCGGAGACACTTGGCCGACCATCATCTGGTTGCCGGCGATCTTGGTCGGCTCGCGACCGCTGCCCGTGCAAGGCACCTAGTCGTCGCGCACATTGCGACCGGCTCGCCCGAGAAAATCGATCCTGCCCGACTGACCAGCGAAATCGGAACGACTTTCGGCGGCCGGATCACCGTTCCAAACGATCTGGACGTCTTCTGAAGTCGTCCGAAAGAAGGAGAACCCTAATGCGGATCATTGGTCCCGACGAACTCATTTTTGGCGTCGACGATCTCGATGCCTGCCGCACCTTTCTCGTGGATTACGGTCTGACGGAAGTCGAGCGTACCGAGGCAGGTGGCAGCTACCATGCTCTCGACGGGACGGGACTGACGCTGCGTCGACGCGACGATCCCTCACTGCCCAAGCCATTGCCGACCGCCAGCATGCTGCGCAAGACCATTTATGGTGTCGAGGACCAGGCAACACTGGACGAGATCGCAGCCGAACTGGGGAAGGATCGCGAAGTCGTGCGCGAAGCCGATGGATCGCTCTCCTGCCGCGACGATCTCGATTTCGAGCTCGGCTTCCGGATCACGACGCGCACGAAGCTCGACCTGCCGGCCGAGATGATCAACAGCCCCGGCGCCAAGCCCGGCCGTGGCCCGAATGTGATCGGCGCCAACCAGGACGCCGAGGCCAAGCCACGCACGCTGTCTCACATCGTCTATTTCGTGCCCGACATGGACGTGATGACGAAGTTCTACGTCGACCGGCTGAAATTCGTCATCACCGACAAGTTCACCAACACCGGTCCGTTTCTGCGCCCGCAGGCCAACTACGACCACCACGTTCTCTTCATGATCCAGACACCGGCCTACATGCAGGGGCTGGAGCATCTGGCTTTCCACATGCAGGGACCGACCGAGCTGATGCTGGCCGGTTCGCGCATGGTGAAGAAGGGCTATGAGAGCTTCTGGGGCCCGGGCCGGCACAAGTTCGGCTCCAACTGGTTCTGGTACTTCAACTCTCCGCTCGGCACGCATGTCGAGTACGATGCCGACATGGATCTGCACGATGGCGAGTGGGTCGAGCGCGAAACGCCGATGTCGCCCGAGGCGGCGCAACTGTTCCTTTTCGAGAACGTCGAGAAGTGGTCGCCGGGCGGCCCGCCCCCCGGCAAGAAGGACTGACGGTGAGCGCGGCCTCGCGCCGGAAGGTCGAACCGCGCGAGATCGCCGAGCCCTTGTGCCGGTTCGACGATCTCGTCGACGGCAAGTCCAGGGGCTTCGATCCGCTGGGCGAGGGGCGCGACACGATGTTCGTGGTGCGCCAGGGGGAAGCCGTTTACGCCTGGCGCAACCATTGCCCTCACTATGATCGTGCCCGGATGGCCTGGAAGAAGGACGAATTCCTCGATCCGTCCGGCAAACAGATCATGTGCTTTGCCCATGGCGCCTTGTTTGCCATCGACACCGGCGAATGCACGCTCGGCCCCTGTCTTGGCCAGAGCCTGACGCCGGTGGAGGTCGAACTGCGCGAGGGCGCGGTCTGGATCAGGGGAGTCTACGCGCCGGGTCGTTGGACCTAGCAAAAAGAACCAGGGAGGTTGATTTGGGACAGAAAGATTGGAGACCCGGCAAACGGGTTGCGGTCGTTGGTGGCGGGCCGGGAGGCATTTCGGCGGCAATCGCTTTGAACCAGCAGGGATACGACGTACGCGTCTTCGAGCGGCAGCAAGAGCCTAAGGCGATGGGTGGCGCGGTCCTCCTCAGCGTGCCCGTCCTCGCCGTGCTGCGGAGCTACGGCATTGATATCGAGAATTTCGGTTCTTTCACCGTCACCGAATTTCGCAACAACCGCGGCAAGGTGAGGGTGCGCCTGCCCTTCAACGAGAAGGTCGAAAAGGCCATGGGTATCAGGGGCTGGCACTATGGGGTGCTGCGCTCGTCGGCCTTCGCAAAGATGCTGGAGAGGTTGCCTGCCGATCTCATTGTGCCCAATCACGCGTTCTCCAGCTACGAAGAGCGCGAAGACGGGATCGTCCTGAAGTTCCACAATGGCGAGGAGGTGACAGCCGATTTGCTGATCGGCGCCGACGGTGTCCGCTCGCGAGTATCGGAACAGACCTTCGGCGATCTCGGCCTTTTTCACATCGGGCTCAGGCTGTGGCTGGCCTGGTGCGATGACGTGCCTGGGATCGACAGAACGGTGGGTGCGCTGCATCATTCGCGACGCGTGCAGGCAAGCTATTTCCCGATGCTGCATGACGGCAAGCCGGGTTTCGAATGGTGGGTGGTCGAGCCGGTCGAGGAAGGGGCGCCCTCACCCGCCGATGTCGAGCGGCACCTACGGGGGCTGCTTGAGGAATTCGCCGATCCCATGCCGCGCTTTCCCGACCACACAAATTTTGCAACGCAGATTTTCCGCTGGGACATCTATAACCGGCCGTCGCTGACCAAGTGGACCAAGGGCAGGGTGGCCTGTGTCGGCGATGCCGTGCACCCGGTGTCACCCTATGCCGCCTACGGCATGGGCATGGCGATCGAGGATGGCTACTTCCTTGCGCGCGCTCTCGGTGGCCGAGACCTCGCCGACAGGCAGGGATTGTCGGAGGCGTTCGCTCGGTACGAATCCGAGCGTGTCAAGTACGTAAATCATCAGGTGGAATTCGCACGAAAGCTGGGCAAGCAATTCCACCATGCGCCCGCGCCCGTAGCATTCATCCGCGACCTTGTGTTCGACAACACGCAAGTGCTGCAGAAGACTGTGTCCAAGGGGTCGCTGGATGATGCCGAGAAGATGTCGATCCAGCTGCGCGAGCTGCATGTAGCCAACGCTTGAGAACGCCTTTCTCAGGACGGCGGCCATCCCTCCATTTACAAGCAGCCGGACATGCTGTTCGTCCGAGCCAGCGACAAGATCGCTGGCTCGGAAAGTCGGCCGAATTGCCTGCCATAAACCATGCGCTGCGATGACGGCAGTCGCGTCACCGCATCGTTGAGGGCAGCCACAGCGCGATGGCGGGGAATGCGATGAGCAGCGCGATCTTCACCACGTCGGCCGCGATGAAGGGGAGCACGCCGCGCATGATCTGACCGAGCGGGACCTTCGGCTGCAAACTCTTGATGACGAAGAGATTGATGCCGAAGGGCGGCGTGATCAGGCCGAGCTCGACGATGATCAGCATCAGCACGCCCCAGAAATAGATGTCGAAGCCCAGCCCCACGATGATGGGCGTGACCACCGGCACGGTGATGACCATCACCGCGAAGGAATCCATGACTGCGCCCAGCGCCAGGTAGAACAGAACGAAGAACAAGAGGATGACCAAAGGCGACAAGTCGAGGCCGCCAATCCAGCGGGCGACGAAATCGGGCGCTTCGCCGAGATTGATGAAGAAGGAAAAGATCAGCGCCCCGAAAATGAGCCCGTAGATAAGGGCTGTCGTGGCTGTCGTTTCCGACATTACAGACAGAAAACGCGCGGGATTGAGCTTGCCGCGCGCGAGCGCGAGCAGGAACGCTCCGATGGCGCCCACTGCCGCACTTTCCGTCACGGTGAAGATGCCGCCATAGAGGCCGCCGATCACCAGGGAGAACAGGATGATGACCGGCATAGCCCGGATCAGGGCAGGGAGGATCGGCTCGATGTCGGTTTCGGCGGGCGTGGTGATCTGAGGGTTCATCCGCACCACCAGGGTGATGGCGGCGAAATAAAGCACAAGCGCGAGCAAGGCGGGAACGATCGCTGCCATGAACAGGGTGGCGATGGATTCTTCTGTCAGGAGCGCGAAGAGGATGATCGCCCCGGAAGGAGGCACCAGCGCGCCCAGCGTGCCGCCAGCAGCGACCGAGCCCGTGGCGAAGGAGGGCGCATAGCCCCGCTTGTCCATTTCCGGTAGGGCGATGCGTCCGAAGGTGGCTGCCGTCGCGATGGACGAACCGGAGACCGCGCCGAACCCGGCACAGCCGGCGACCGTCGCATAGGCCAGTCCCCCGCGAATACGGCCCAGCAGCGCATAGGCCAACCGATAGATGTCGGTGGAGATCCCGGCGGCAACGGCGAAGCTGCCCATCATGAGAAACAATGGCAGTGTCGCGACCTGGGGGTTCATCAGGAACTCCATCGCGTCGGTGGCAAAGACATTGCCTGCCGACGTGCCGCCGATGAAGAGCATGGTGCCGAACACGCCGATGAAGCCGGTAACAGCCGCGATCGGCAGCTGCGCCAGGACACCCAGCCAGAGGACCAGAAAGGCGACGATGACGAACCAGCCCGGGCTGCCAGTGGCGAAGGCGACGAGCCCCCGGTAATCCACGACATACCAGATGGCCGTTGCCGTCAGCAGACCGGCCAGAAGCAGGATCACGGCGGTGGCCAGGGGCTTGGTCTTTTGTTCAGCTGTGCTGGCCGGAACAGGGCGAACGATGTCGAGCACGACATTGCCGAGTTGCACCAGGGCGGCCAGCGCCATCGCCGCGGCAACGAAGAAATAGGTCGGCGAAATCGGCCAGTTGAGGATCAGCGTGGCGCGCGACTGTCCCTGGAAACGCAGGCCCAGCGTCCATATCCGCCAGGCCAGCAGTGCGAAGAACAGCGCCAGCAGGATGGAACCCAGCAGGTTGAGCCACCAACTCACGCGCGGGCTGATAGCCTGGCCCAGGAGATCGACCTTGAGATTGACGCGCCGCGCGGCGCCGGCAGGCAGCGTGGCGGCGATCGCCATGGCGAAGACCTGCGCCATCACTTCGTTGAGCGCGACCACGGCGCTGCCGAAGATCCAGCGCATCAAGACGTCGGCGACAACAGCCATCGCACCGCACAACATGCCGAGGACGGCCAGCGCCGAAACGACATTGCTGCCGGTGTGCAGCCAGCGTTCGAAGATGTTGGCTGGCTGCCCGGACGCCGGCCCGGCGTTCACGAGTGCGCTCCGCGCACGAGCTGGTCGATGGCACCAAAGACCGGCGCGCCGTCAGGCATCCTGGCCTCCATGCGGACCCGGTCGCCGAAGGACAGGAAGGGAGTTTTGGGTGCCCCTTCGTCCAGCATCTCGATTCCCCGGCGCTCCGCAATGCAGGACGAGCCGACCTCCCGGTAATTCTCGTTGGAGACGGTACCCGATCCAATCACCGTTCCCGCGACGAGGTCGCGCGAATAGGCGGCATGCGCGATCAGTCCGTCGAAACCGATCGACATGTCGTGACCGTGCGCGGCCCCGAAACGGCTGTTGTTCCAGTCCACCTCAAGCGGCAGCGCCACCTGGCAATCGCGCCATGCGTCGCCCAGTTCATCGGGCGTGACGGCAACGGGTGCCATCGAGCAATGCGGCTTGCATTGCAGCCAGCCAAAGCCGGTCTTCATTTCGATGGGCGCGATGCGCCTGAGGCTCCAGTCGTTGATCTGGACCACGAGGCGGATGTGGCGCGCGGCTTCGCCCGGCGTCGTGCCCATTGGCACCGCGTCGGTGATGATGCCGAATTCGCCCTCGAAATCGATGCCGTCCTCGGCGGAAGGCAGGCGGACATCCTCGCAAGGGCCAAGGAAGCGGTCGGAGACGCCCTGATACATGAGCGGCCGGTCGCTGCCATCCTTCGCATCCTTGCCGAATACCTTGGCCATCAGAGCGCCGTGGCTGTCATAGGCCGATCCGTCGAGCCATTGCCAGGCGCGGGGCAAAGGTGCCAGGGCGGATGCCGGGTCGAACGCGATCTCGCCTAGAGCCGGGCCGACATTGAGGGCGGCATATTCCGCCTGAAGGATCGCCTCGACGTCAGTCCAGCGCTCAAGCGCCTGCTGCAGGGTCTCGACCGCCCGCGCCGGCACGGCGCGGCCGTTGTCGCGCGAGACGAGGTGCAGTCGCCCGTCAGGGGTGCCGTTCGGCAGTGTCGCGAATCTCATGTCTTCCTCCCCGGTGCTCCGGCGTCAGTCTCTAAGGATCGCTACCGGGCGGCACCAGCCGGCCGATCCGCGATCGACCTTCACCGGAAAGGCCATCACGTCGAAGCCGGTCGACGGCAATGCTTCGAGATTGCCGAGTTTTTCAATATGGCAATAGACGGTTTCCGCGCCGGCCTTGTGGCCTTCCCAGAACAGGGACCAGTCACCCGTCTCGCGGATGCGGTTCATCTGCGACATCAGCGGCGCATCCCAGCTCCACGCATCGGTGCCACATACCCGCATGCCCCGCGACGTCATCCACAGCGTCGCCTCGCGGCCGATGCCGCAGCCGGCCGAGACGTAGTCGTCGTGCCCGTAGCGCGAGCCGGCACGCGTGTTGACCAGCACGATGTCGCCGGGCTTCAGATCGTGGCCGATCCGCTTCAACTCGGCCTCGACATCGGCGGCCGTGCACACATAGCCGTCCGGCAGGTGTCTGAAGTCCAGCTTCACGCCCGGTCCCATGCACCATTCCAGCGGCACTTCGTCGATGGTCATTGCCGGCTTCCCGCCATCCATCGTGGGATGATAATGCCAGGGCGCATCCATATGGGTGCCGTTATGGGTCGACAGTTCGCACATCTCGACCGCAGCCCCCTTGCTGTCGAGCTGCTTGTCGACGGGAATGCCGAACATCCGCTCGAATTCGAGGGCGCCGGCATCATGCGCGACATGCCTGATCTTCGGTTCCAGACCGGGAGGGTCGGTCCGCAGGCCAGCGGTAAGTACGACGGAAAGATCGATGATCCTGCTTGCCACGAGGGCTCCTCCTCCTGCGCGCCAGACCCGGCGCCGGCGGCGAACGGGGATCCTGACATCATTGGACCTTCCGACAGGACCGGCGCGCCAGGGCGGCACGACAAGCCCTCCCTAGGCAGTCGGAGACGACGCTATCCACCGTCGAACCATTTGTCGAATGGATAGAGGTGATGCCTTGTATTGGCGGAAGAGATGCAGTCGATGCGCTCGCATCGCGCGTATCTCGGCTGCTTTGCAGGCATGCCGCATCCACCCATTGATGGCGCGAATGCCCTGCATTTCCAGTCTGGATTTTCCACCTTGCTTGCGGCGCCTTAGACGGGAAGGAGGGAGGACTACCATGCAGCTCAATTCCGTACTCGTTGTCGGCGCCGGCATCGGCGGACTGACCGTGGCAATTGCCATGCGCCGCAAGGGCTTCGCCGTCGACATTGTGGAACGCGACCCTGAATGGGGCGTCTATGGCGTTGGCATTACCCAGCAGTTCAATGTCATCCGCGCCATGGCATCGCTCGACCTGCTGGACGCCTATCTCGAACAGGCGCAGGGCTTCGACAGGACCACGTTGTTCGGACCGGATGGAAGCCAGATGACGAGTTTCGAGACACCACGACTGGCCGGCCCCGAGTTCCCTTCCAATGCCGGCGTGCGGCGTTCCGATTTCCAGACGGTGCTCGGCAACAGGGCGCTGGAGCTTGGCGCCAAGCTGAGGCTGGGCGTGACGGCCGACAGGCTGGACGACGACGGCGAAGGGGTGGTCGTCACCTTCTCCGATGGCAGCAGCAAGCGCTATGACATCGTGGTCGGCGCCGACGGCATCTTCTCGCAGACAAGGCGCCTGATCATGCCCGGTGCGCCGGAGCCGCGTTACACCGGCCAGTGGGTCTGGCGCTACAACCTGCCCCAACAGGTATCGACCGACGAGTTCCAGATTTTCCACGGTCCCTGCAATGCGGGGCTGGTGCCGCTGGCGCGTGGCATGACCTATGTCTTCATCCTGTCGGAAGAAGCTGCCGACTACCGCCTCGAAATCAAAGGAGCGGCGGCCGAGATGCGCCGGCGCGCCGTCAATGCCGCACCGCAGATCAGGGAAGCCGCCGAACAGGTGGTGGACGATGCCGGCGTGGTCGGCCGACCGCTGGAGGTGGTCTTCCTGGATGGCGCCTGGCACAAGGGGCGGGTTGTCCTTCTGGGCGATGCCGTCCATGCCTCGACCCCGCATCTGGGACAGGGCGCGGGCATGGCGATCGAGGATGCGATCGTGCTGACCGAGGAACTGGAACGGGCTGCCGACGTCGAGGCCGCCTTCACGGCCTATCGGGCGCGCCGCTTTGAGCGTGTGCAGTTCATCGTCGAGAATTCGATCCGCATCGGCGATGCCCAGATGCGCAAGATCCCGCCGGTCAATGTTGGCGAGATCAGCGGCCGCATGATGGGCATGATGGCCCAGCCGATCTGAGCCCAGCAAGCGTCGCACAGCGTGCGCGACACTTCCTTGGAAGGGTGACGAGTAGGGCGATGCCTCAGATCGAGATCACGCGCGACGAGTCCGAATAGAGCTCGTCGACCAGTTCCTGCCGGCGCGAGAGCACCATGCGCTGGTTGATGGAGCCCTTGTCGGTTTGCTCGCCGCTGGCGAAGTCCGGCGGGTCTTCCGCCAGGATCATCTTCCGCACGCGGTTGGACGAGCCGGTCGCCTCCTTTGCCAGCGTGGATAGTTTGCCTCCCATTGCCTCCCGGACCTTGTCGTCGGCGTAGATGTCGCGAAGCGCAGCGTCCTTGCCCAGCCCCGAAATGGCGCGCAGCGCCTCGACGTCGGGAAACACGATGGCCGACAGATAGGGACGGTCGGCACCGGCAATGGCGACATCGCGGGCCAGTCCGCCGAAATGGTCGATGAAGCGCGTGCGCAGCGCCCCGGTGCTGACCCATGTGCCGGTATCGAGCTTGAAATTTTCCGCCGTGCGCCCGTCGAAGAGGAAGCCGGCCGACAGGTCGTTGGGATCGGCCGGGCGCAGCGCGTCGCCGAAGCAGTAATAGCCCTCTTCGTCAAAAGCCTTTGCCGTCAGGTCGGGCGCGCGCCAGTAGCCCGGCGTGATATTGGGACCCTTAACCCTGGCGTCGAGCTTGCCCTCCATCGGCACCAGCTTGAGGCTGACACCAGGGCACGGCAGGCCGACATTGCCGGCCTGATCCTGCGGCCAGGTGCAGAACAGGGCCGCAGGCGCCGTCTCGGTCGCGCCAAGGCCGGTGCCAATGACAATCCGCTCGCCGACCGTCTGTTCGGCAAGGCTGGTAAGGTCATCCCACACATGCTGCGCCATGCCCGCGCCTGCATACCAGAGCATCTTCAGATTGCGGAACAGGCTCTCGCGCAGGGCCGCGTCCTGTTTCAGGAACGGGATCAGCGCCTCAAAACCCTTCGGCACGTTGAAATACCAGTTGGGCGAAACATCGCGCAGATTGCGAACGGTCTTCTCGATGCCGGCAGGCGTCGGATTGCCGTCGTCGATGTGCAGCGTCCCGCCCTGGAAGACCGGCAGGAAGAAGAGCTTGTTGCCGCCGGCGGTGTGGTGCCAGGGCGCCCAGTCGAGCAGCACCGGCGGCTCTTCCTTGAAGAAGGCGAAGCAGGTGATGGCCATCAACTGGTTGGAGCAGATCATGCGATGCGTGTTGGCGACGGCCTTGGGCATGCCCGTCGATCCGGAGGTGAACAGGAATTTGGCGACCGTATCCGGTGTGATCGCCGCATGCGCGGTTTCGACCGCTTCAGTCGGCTCGGTTTTCAACGCAGTCGTAAAGTCCTCTGCGGGCGATCGCGCACCGCGCAGATGCAGGCGGAGGATGTCCGGCCCGGCCACCTGGTCGAGCGCCTTTTCGAACGGTTCCGCATCGGCGGTGAAGACCATGCCGGGCGTCAAGGTCTCGAAAACGGATTCCAGCCGGGCAAAATCTGACGCGATCAGCGCATAGGCCGGCGAGACGGCGGCGTAGGGGATGCCGACATGGATCGCGGCCAGCGCCAGTTGTGCGTGGGCGAGATCGTTGCCCGACAACACGACAAGCGGCCGTTCGGCGGACAGGCCTGCATCGAGCAGGAACTGGCCAAGCCGCCGCGTGTTGTCCAGGGCCTGCGCGAATGACAGCCGGTGCCACTCGCCATCTGGCCCGCGTTCGGCAAACAGCGTTGCATCCGGCTTTTCGCGCGCCCAGTGCAAGAGCGGCTCAGTCGCCCGGTCGGGGTAGGGCGGCAGCGGCGTCTTCGCCTCGATGTAGATGGTGCCGTCTTCTTCCCGTCGAACGTCGATTGCCGGATCCCAGAACTGCACGTGACGGTATCTTGCGGCGCCGGCCCGCGCCTGCGGTGAAGCCTGACTCATATGCGATCTCCTCCATCGCGCCGGTCGCGCTTGACGGCGCGTGGCGAAGATAGTTTATTCGATAACAATTCGAAAGGAAATAATGTCGGCGGCTTCATGCCGACCTAGGCAGAGGAAGACACCGGATGGCACTTGTCCGCTACGAACTCGATGGCGAGGTGGCGCTGCTGCAGCTCGACCGTCCGGAAAAGCGCAATGCGATGAACGATGCGATGGTCGCCGAACTGGGCGAAGCCGTCGATCGCGCGCAAAGCGAGGCCAAAGTCGCGGTGCTTTCGGCCGTCGGGCCGCATTTCTGTGCCGGACTGGATCTTGCCGAGCATTCCGAGAAGTCCGTGATGGACGGCATCTGGGGTTCGCGGGCGTGGCACGCCGTGTTCGCGCGCATCCAGCGCGGGCGGATTCCCTTCATCGCCGCCTTGAGGGGCGCCGTCATCGGCGGCGGGCTGGAGATTGCCTCGACCACCCATATCCGCGTGGCCGAACCGGACACGTTCTTTGCCTTGCCCGAGGGCCAGCGCGGCATTTTTGTCGGCGGCGGCGGTTCGGTGAATATCAGCCGCCTGCTCGGCGTGGCGCGGATGACAGACATGATGCTGACCGGCCGCGTGCTGGATGTCAGCGAAGCCGAACGCTACGGTGTGGTCAGCTATCTGGTCGGCAAGGACGAGGCGCTGGCCAAGGCAATGGAACTGGCGCGCGCAATCGCCGGCAACGCGCCGCTGTCCAACTATGCCGCCATCAACGCGCTGCAGCGCATCCATGACAGCGGCTATGACGAGGGCATGTTCTTCGAGAGCATGATCGCCTCCTTGACCCAGTCGACGCCGGAAGCAATCGACCGCATGCGGGCTTTCGTCGAGAAGCGTGCGGCGCGCGTCGCGGCGCCCGGCAAGCGAAGCGGCGACTGATGTCGCTCGAGGCCACCCTGTCGGAACAGACTGCCGCCGGGGAGGGTGGGCGCGATGCCACGCTTGCAGAGCTGGAACAGATTGCGGGCTTTGCGCTGCGCATTGCCCAACTGACGGCTTTCGAGCAGCTGTTTTCCCTGGCCACGCCCGGCGGATCGCGTCTCAGCGAGCAGACCGTGTTGTTTGCCATCTCGCGCAACCCGGGCATCCGGCAGGGCGTGCTGGCGGATTTGTTGAAGATCAAATGGCCAAACATGACCAAGCTGGTCCGCAGCCTCGAGGAAGAGGGACTGGTCGAACGCCACATACCCCGCAACGACCGACGCGCGGTCGAATTGCGGTTGACCGAGGATGGGGCGCGGGCCTGCGCGAGCTTTGCCGACGACATGCGCCGTCGCGACCGCCAGGCGCTCTCCATGCTGGATGACGGAGAATACGCGCAGCTTCTGACGCTGTGCCGCAAAATCGCCGGCTGGAAGGCCGGCCAGGGCGAAAAAAGGAACGTGCAATGATCAATCTCGACGACATCGTCGCCATCGACATCCACACACATGCCGAGGAGCCTTGCTGCGGAGGGCATCGCGACGATGGCTACCTGGAATTCCAGGCTGCGATGGCGAAATATTTCCGCAATCCGGCAGGCGCCGACGGCATGCTGCCGACCGTGCAGCAGACCGCGGAGTATTACCGCGACCGCAAGATCGCCTGCGTGATCTTCCCGGTCGACGCCGAGCGCGAGACCGGCTTCCGGCGCTACAAGAACGAGGAAGTGGCCGAGATCGCGGCCGCCAACAGCGACATCATGATCCCCTTTGCCTCGATCGATCCGGCCAAGGGCAAGGCCGGAGCGCGCGAGGCACGCCGCCTGATGCGCGACTATGGCGTGAAGGGCTTCAAATTCCATCCGACAATGCAGGGCTTCTACCCGAACGACCGCTCGGCCTACGTGCTCTACGAGGCGATCGCCGAAGAAGGCGCCATCTCGCTCTTCCACACCGGCCAGACGGGTGTCGGCTCGGGCATGCCGGGCGGCATGGGCATGCGGCTGAAATACTCCAACCCGATGTATATCGACGACGTGGCGGTCGATTTCCCGGACATGAAGATCATCCTCGCGCACCCGTCCTTCCCCTGGCAGGAGGAAGCGCTGTCGGTCGCGACCCACAAGCCGAATGTCTATATCGACCTGTCGGGCTGGTCGCCGAAATATTTCCCGCCGATCCTGGTCCAGTACACCAACTCGATCCTGAAGAACAAAATGCTGTTCGGCTCCGACTGGCCGGCCATCACGCCGGATCGCTGGCTGAGCGATTTCGAGAAGCTGGACATCAAGGACGAGGTGCGGCCCCTCGTCCTGAAGGAAAACGCGCGCAAGCTGCTCAGGCTCTAGCAACGCCGACCGACCGGCCCTCCGTGTCCGATTGCGGGCCACGGCGGGCCTCTCGTTGCCTCGCCGTCCTGGATATGTTTGAGTAAACATATCCAGGTTGCAGGGTGGCGGGAACGCGCATGAGGTCGCTTGTTATGACGGGAGTGATGGCGCTTTTGCTCGGCCTGTCGGCCGGCGCTGCGTCCGCGCAATCCCAGGATCCGATCATCGCCGCCGCATCCGATCTCCAGTTCGCGGTCGAGGAGATCGCGGCGGCGTTTGCCGAGGAAACCGGCATGCGGGTGCGGCTCTCGATGGGGTCGACCGGCAATTTCGCCCGCCAGATCCGGGAAGGCGCGCCCTATGAAATCTTCATGGCCGCCGACGAGACATTCATCGAGGATCTGCATGCGGACGGCTTCACGCGCGACGAGGGCGATCTCTATGCCATCGGTCGCCTGGTGATGGTTGTCCCGCATGGTTCGGCGCTGGAGGCCGACGGCAGTCTCGATACGCTGGCTGCAGCACTTCAAGACGGTCGGATCAACCGCTTCGCCATCGCCAATCCCGAACACGCGCCCTATGGCATGCGGGCCGAGGAAGTGTTGCGCCAGAGGGGACTGTGGGACGATCTGCAGCCCTTCATGGTGCTTGGCGAGAATGTCAGCCAGGCAGCGCAATTCGCGCTGTCGGGCAACGCGGAGGGCGGGATCATCGCCTATTCGCTGGTGCTGGCACCGCATGTGCGCGAGCGTGGTGCGCATGAGCTGATCCCCGAGGAATGGCACCGGCCGCTGCGCCAGCGCATGGCGCTGCTGAACAATGCCGGGCCGGTGGCGGAAGCCTTCTACGACTACATCAACGGACCGGCGGCGCGTGAAATCATGGAACGCTACGGCTTCGTCCTGCCGGGAGACGAATAGGCATGGATTGGACCGCGCTTTCGCTGTCGCTTCAGCTCGCCGGCTGGACGGTTCTGATCCTGCTGCCGGTCTCGATCCTGATGGGGCGCTTTCTCGCCTATCGCCGGTTCCGCGCCAAGGGCCTGGTCGAGGCGCTGGTGATGCTGCCGCTGGTACTGCCGCCGACCGTGTTCGGCTTCTATCTCTTGGTCGCCTTCGGTGCCAACAGCCCGATCGGCCAGTTCTGGCGCGAGACCTTCGGGCATCAGCTGGTGTTCACCTTCGAGGGGCTGGTGGTGGCTTCGGTCATCTTCAACCTGCCTTTCGCGATCCAGCCCGCCCAGCGCGGTTTCGAGGCGATCCCGATCGAGGTGCGCGAGGCGGCGCAATGCAGCGGCCTGTCGCCGTGGCGCTCGCTGATGCGGATTGAATTGCCGCTGGCCTGGCCGGGCGTGTTGACGGCGATGGTGCTGACTTTTGCCCATACGCTTGGCGAGTTCGGCATCGTGCTGATGGTCGGCGGCTCGATACCCGGCGAGACCAAGACGATCGCGATCGCCATCTACGACCGGGTGCAGGCCTTCGACGACCGATCCGCCGGGATCATGGCGGCGACACTGCTCGCCATCTCGCTGGCCACCATCACCGCCACCTTCTGGTTGTCGGCCCGGATCGGCCGGAGGCTTTCCTGATGGCGCTGGACGTGATCGCAAGGGCGTCCGGGCCCATCCCGCTCGACATCGCCTTCCGGGTGGAGCCGGGGGAGCTGCTGGCGCTGGTCGGGCATTCCGGTTCGGGCAAATCGACCATGCTGCGCACGATCGCCGGGCTCTGGAAGCCGACCGAAGCACGAGTGGCCGTCAATGGCGAGGCCTGGCTCGACACGGCCAAGGGCATCGACCTGGCGCCGCACCGGCGCCGGGTGGGCATCGTCTTCCAGTCCTATGCGCTGTTTCCTCACATGACGGCGCTGGCCAACGTGATGGCGGCGATGGGGCATGTGGCGAGCAGCGAACGCGAGACGAGGGCGCGCCGGCTGTTGTCGCTCGTCAATCTGGAAGGGCTGGAGGAGCGCAGGCCGGCTGCCCTGTCGGGCGGCCAGCAGCAGCGTGTCGCGGTTGCCCGTGCCCTTGCGCGCGAGCCGGCTGCGCTCTTGCTCGACGAGCCGTTTTCGGCGGTCGACCGGGCAACGAGGGAACGCCTCTACCGGGAGATCGCGCAACTGCGGTCCCATCTGGCCATGCCGACAATTCTGGTGACCCACGACATGGAAGAGGCGCGGCTTCTGGCCGACCGGATGGTGGTGATCGAAGACGGCCGTGTGATCGCCGCCGGCACGACGGCCGAGGTGATGTTCGACGCAGGCGCGTTGAAGGCGATGGGGCATCGGGATGTCGGCGCCAGCCTGCCGGCCGTGATCGAGGCGCGCGAGGAAGACGGGCTGGTCCGGCTCTCTACCACGGCCGGCCCGGTCTGGCTGCCGCGCGCAGACGGTGATCCCGGCACGCAGGTGAGGCTGCGCATTCTGGCCCATGACGTCATGATCGCGCGCGAGCGGCCCGCGGGTATTTCGGCGCTCAACGTGCTTCAGGGCACCGTCACCGGGATGGTGGCAGGCGAGGGGCCGGGCGTCGTGCTGCGGCTCGATGTCGGGGGCGGCGAGATCCTCGCCAGCCTGACCGCCCGCTCCGTCGCAGCGCTGGAACTGGCGCCGGGCGTTTCCTGCCATGCGATCATCAAGGCGATGGCGATCGCGCGCGACGATGCGCGTTCGGCCTCCGCGCCGCACCCCTGAAACCGGAGCGAGATTCGCCATGCCCCAACTCAGCCTGCGCATCGACCTGGATCCCGAAGGGCGCATCGGCCCCGGCAAGATCGAACTTCTCGAACAGATTGCCGCATGCGGTTCGATCTCGGCCGGCGCACGCCAGATGAGCATGTCCTACAAGCATGCCTGGGGCCTGGTGGAGGAGATGAACCGGATCTTCGGCAAGCCCGTCATCGCCACCCAGAAGGGTGGACCGGGCGGAGGACGGGCAGACCTCACGCCCGTTGGACTGGCTATCGTGGCCCGCTACCGGGCCATCGAACGAGCCGCCCATGCCGCAGCCGAACCCCACCTGGAGGCATTGCAGCAGGAACTCGACAGCCAGTAGCGGGCGCTCGCGGCGTCGCCCCCCCCGCGATCCGGCTCAGTCGGGGCGGGCAAGAAGCGTGTTGAGCTCTTCCCAGCTTGACTGGTCTGGGGCCAGCAGGAAGGGACCCTCGGTGATGGTGGGCCGATAGGCGCGCCCGTCGCACAGGGCTGCGTGGCCGCCGGCCTCCGTGTGCAGCAACTGGCCGGCTGCGTGATCCCACGGCATCAGCCGTCCGTTGAGGCCGAACTCCTTGGCGCCGGTGACCAGCATCCGATACTCGTAGGCCGAGCAGAAATAGCTCGTCACGCCGGCCAGGCCTACCTGGCTTGCGGCCAGCGAACGCCGATGCGCCGGCTCGAACAGCGGCAGCGCCATGAAGCCGGACATCTCCTCAAGCCGGGTGCGGCCGGAAACGCGGCAGCGAACCGCGCGACCGGCGACATCGATCCGCCAGGCCCCGCCGCCACGCGTCGCGGCGAGCGTGTCGTCGCTCATCGGGTAGTGGATCCAGGCGGCGACCGTCTCGCCCTTGCGCACGGCAGCCACCATGGTCGCGAACATCGGCACGCCGTGGGCGAAGTTCCAGGTGCCGTCGACGGGGTCGATGATGAAGGCAAGCTCTGCATCGCCGATCGTGTCGAGCAGCGACGGATCGGCCGCCACGGCTTCCTCGCCGATGATCGTCGAACCGGAAAACAGCTTGCAGAGCGCGGACGAAAGGGCTTTTTCGGTCTCCAGGTCAGCGGTCGTCACGAGGTCGTTCACGGCGGACTTCTGCGCGATCTCGTGGCTGGCCAGCGTACCGAAGCGCGGCTTGATCTCGCGTTGCGCGACCTCGCGCAGAAGCCCCGTCACCGCTTGCATGGCGGCGTCGTCGAAGGAAGCGATCATGCGACGGGCTCGCCCGTGCTGAAGCTGATCGGGGTGCCGAAATCGCCGATATACTGCATGTGGGAAACAAGCCCCTGACCTTCGCGCCATTGGTGCAGCATGAAAGCGGGTGGCTCGAAAACGAAGGCGGAGGGGCCGTCTGGCCGCAGGTCGAGCGGCAACTGATGCGCAATGGAAGGCGCGATCTGCGCGATGGTGCCGCCCAGGCGCATCTGGATAGGGCGATGGACATGCCCGCACAGGACACGCTCGACCTGTGAATGGCGCGAGACCACATCAGCGAAGGCTTCACCATTGGCGCATTTGATGCGGTCCATATGGCCGATGCCGGTGTCAAAAGGCGGGTGATGCATGAAGATGACGGTGGGGCGGTCGGGCGCAGCCGCCAGCGTCCGGTCCAGCCATTCGAGCCGTGCCGTGCACATCTCGCCGGCACCGAACTCGGCCGGGTTGACCGTGTCGAGGCCGACCAGGCGGACCGGGTAGTCCTCGACTGCGTAATGGAAGAACTCGCTGGCGCCATCGAGGTAGGGCGCATCGGCGAACGCCTCCAGCATCGCGTCACGACTGTCGTGATTGCCCGGGATGACCAGAAGCGGGATTTCGAGGGCCGACAGCAGACCGCGAATATGGACATATTCCTCCGGCGAGCCCTTGTCGCCAAGGTCGCCGGTGAACAGCACCACATCCGGGCGCGGATCGAGCGCATTCAGCGCCTCGATGGCGCGTTGCAGGGCGGCGGAGGTGTCGTAGCGGCCGTAGAACAACGTGCCGGGCACGCCGATATGGGCATCCGAAATCTGGGCAATCAGCATCTTCAGGGGGTCTCGTTTACTCAGGAGCGGGGAGGAATCTCGGGGAGACGGAACACCATAATCATAGCAGTGAAATGACAGGCCTGTGCAACACGGTTCGACGGAAAACTGACAGATCGCAGGGCGGACACGACTAGCCAGAAAAGCCGGGGACGCGCAGGATCGTTGCCACGCTCTCCCCTTTCAAGGGAGCCTGGCTCCTGACGCGTCCCCGGACAATCGGGGAGGCGGTGCGCTGGCCTGCCGGCGAACCGAAAGGCCTTTTCAATCAAACGCTGCGCAACAGGGGCGCACCGCCGGCGCTCTGTTCCCCTAGTCGGCCACCTTCTGGGCGAAGCACCGCCGTAAAGGCCCGGAATTACAGGGAACGGATCTTCGGGGCACGACCCCCGGACCGCGCTCCGTACGCGGCCGATCCGACGCCACCCTCTCCTCAGTCAACCCGGCGGCCACCCAAGCCCCGACGATCAGGCGGGAACAGGATAGGGGATGGGGCCAAAACGTGGATAGAAAGCAGCGTCGGCAGGCCGCAGAAATCGAGCAAGTAATTGAAATAATTATAGAAAAGAAATGACAGGGGGTGTCGCGGGCGGATTTTTGTCCACGACCGGCAGGCTGCTGCAAACGGGGACTACCAGCGCAGGACCATGCGCCCGGCGACCGCGCCCAGCACGGTCAGCATCAGGACCGCCAGGCTGTACCAGGTGGCCACGAAGAGCGGTGAATCGTCGGTGCAATAGGCGGCATAGAAGATGGCCGCCAGACCGCCCGCCGCAAGGCCGGCGACGGCGCCGGCAAGGACCGGGCTGGTCGGCGCACCGCGCTTCAAGGCAGCGAGCATGGCCGCAAGCGGGCCAAGGCCGAGCAGCGGGATCAGCGTCAGGCAGTAGAAGGCGTTGGTGCCCACAAGGGCCGGACGCCACTGGGCCTGCGGCAGCGCGACGAGTTCCAGCGCGATTGCCATCAAAAGCAGGGACGGCGCTGCCAGCATCAAGGGAAACGGCGCCGCCTCCGCCGGCCGGGCAAGTGCCCGCAGCACCGGGATCGCGGAGGCGAACAGCGCCGCCGTGACCACGAACTTGAACAGGAAACGAGACGTCTCGGCTGCCGCGGCAATATCGGGGCGCGGCCCCAGGAACAGCGCGAAGACGGCCGCCGCGATCAGGATGGCGCCGCCGAGCGCCACCAGCCAGACGCTGCGCATCGATACTGGCGGCTTGCCGGCATCGGCCGTCATCGCCCTTATGAGGTCGTCTGTCTTCATCCGTCCGATTTCCCGAAGCGGGTCGCGATCGCAGCCAGCCCGCGATGCAGTGCGACCCGCACTGCGTTCTCCTTCATGTTCAGCCTTGCGGCCGTCTCGGCGATGGACCTGCCTTCCAGGCTGATGGAGGAAACCACCTCTCTCTGCCCGTCTGTCAGGCCCTGCAACGCCCGCTCGATGTCCCGCTCGTGAACCGTCTCGGCTTCCTCGCCGGCAAGATCATCGACAAAATCGTCGATATCGACGGTGACGACCCGACCCTTGCGGCGAAAGACGTCGATCATCTTGTAGCGCGCGATCGCATGTACCCACGGACCGACAGGTCCATCGGGGCGCCATGTATGTCGCTTCATGTGGATCGCCAACAAGGTCTCCTGCACAATGTCTTCCGGGTCGGGTTCGGTGGACACGCCGAGTCGCCGGCGCGCCGCCGCCCTGACCACCCCGGCGATGTCTCGCAGGAAACGGTCATAGGCCGCCTCGTCGCCACCGAGCGCGGCGCGCAGCAGTTCCGACAGCCTTGCATCCGTTTCCGGCGACAAGCTCTACCTCCCATTCGCGCCACGATGGCCGCGCGTTACAGCCGATCCCGGCAAATCGTCAAAGACGCATGACATTTTCAATCACATCCGCGTGCGGACCGGCCGGTACTGTAACGGACGGGACTTGCGCGACGAATTGCTTCCCATGGCAAATGAAACAATTACGGCGCGGGAGGCAACCGATGAAACGACTTGCAGGCATGATCGCAGCGGCGCTCTTCTTCGCGCAGACGGCGGCGGCCGAACCGGATCGCTGGCGGGCGGCAGGCTGGCAGACCGATTTTTCCCGGAGCCTGGTCGAGTTCTCCGAAATCATTGCAGGAGGCCCGCCGCGCGACGGCATTCCTTCGATCGACGATCCGATCTTCGAGCCGGCGCATAGTCTCACCGAACTGGGACCGCACGAGCCGCTGATCCGGCTGGAGGTCGACGGCGAGGTGCGCGGATATCCGCTGCGCATCCTCACATGGCATGAAATCGTCAATGACGAGATCGCTGGGCTGCCGGTCGCGGTGACCTATTGTCCCTTGTGCAATTCCGCAATCGTCTTCGACAGACGAATCGAGACGGGCGAGGCACTCGAATTCGGCGTCAGCGGATTGCTGCGGCACTCCGACATGATCATGTACGACCGGCAGAGCGATAGCTGGTGGCAGCAATTCACCGGCGAAGGCGTGGTCGGGGAGCATGCCGGCAAGCGTCTGAAGATGATCCCATCCCGCGTGGTCGGTTTCGCGCAGTTGCTGGAGGCCGACCCCGATGCGCAGGTGCTGGTGCCCAACGATCCCCGCGCGCGGCCTTATGGGCAAAATCCCTATGTCGGCTACGACAGCCGCTCCATGCCCTATCCGCTCTACACAGGCGACCTGCCTTCCAATCTCGACCCGATGAGCCGCGTCGTGGTGGTCAACTTGGGCGACGAGATCAGGGCGGTGACGCTTTCGCACCTGCGCGAGCGTGGGCGTGTCGAGATGGACGCGGTTGTCCTGACGTGGAGCGAAGGCGTCAATTCCGCCCTCGATTCCCGGATGATCGAAGGGGGGCGCGAGGTGGGCGCCGTCGACGCGGTGCACGAAGGCGACGGCTCGCCATTGGTGCACGACATCACCTTTGCCTTTGTTGTGCATGCCTTTCACCCCGGACAGACCGTGCTGACCGAAGCGGGTCCGGTCGAACTGACGTCGCGGTGAACTGCCTCGGTTTCTCACGCGCCGATCACATCGGCGTGTAGCGGCGGAGACCGTGTAACGAAGTCGCGGCGGCGACGAACTGACCTGCAGGAGCCGATGTCCGGCTTCTGACCAACACGGAGGAAGTCCCGTCATGAATCGTCAAGTCCTTTCGCTGGCCCTCGCCACCTCGCTCGCCGCCGGCCTTTCTGTCGCCGCGACCGGCCATGCAGCCGCCGACGACATGGAGAAGTGCTACGGCGTGTCGCTCGCCGGGCAGAACGACTGCGCTGCAGGCCCCGGCACCACCTGCGCCGGAACCTCGACCGTCGACTATCAGGGCAATGCCTGGACGCTGGTCCCGGCCGGCACCTGCGCCGACATGGAACTGCCGGGCGACCGCATGGGCAGCCTCGAGGAACTCGACCGCGATCTTCCGTCCTGACCCTCCAGGACCGCCGGGGCGCCGCACTGGCGCTCCGGCCTTTCGCGTCGAAGCAGGAGGAAGCCATGTCGACCCACCCCGTACTGCCAGCGGCCGCCGGCCTTGGGCTGAAGCCCGAGCACTATGCCGAGATACTCTCGACCCTGCCGGCCATCGGCTTCTTCGAAATCCATGCAGAGAACTACATGGGCGATGGCGGCCCGCCCCACCGTTATCTCTCTGCGATTGCGGAACATTATCCGTTGTCGCTGCACGGCGTCGGCCTGTCGATCGGCGGTAGCGGGCCGCTCGATGCGGATCATCTGGCCCGGCTGAAGCGGCTGATCGAGCGCTACCGGCCCGCCTCCTTCTCCGAGCATCTGGCCTGGTCGACGCATGAAAGCGCCTTTTTCAACGACCTGCTGCCGCTGCCCTACACGGCCGAGACGCTCGATCGCGTCTGCGCCCATGTCGACAGGGTCCAAAACGAACTCGGCACGCGCATGCTCCTGGAGAACCCGTCCACCTATCTGCTCTTCGAGGAAAGCACGATCGACGAGGTCGACTTCCTGGCGCAGATTTCCGAGCGCACCGGCTGCGGGCTGCTACTCGACGTGAACAATGTCATGGTCTCGGCGATCAACCACCGCCTCGACCCGCGTGACTATATCAACCGCTTCCCGGTCGAGAAGATCGGGGAAATCCATCTGGCCGGCTATGACGAGGCCGAGGACGAAGCGGGCGAGCGGCTGGCGATCGATGCCCATGCGAGCGCGGTGCGGCCGGATGTCTTCGAGCTCTACGAATTCACCCTGGGCCGCACGGGTCCGGTGCCAACGCTGGTCGAGTGGGACAATGACGTGCCTGCCTTCGCAACGCTGAAGGGCGAGGCCGAACGCGTCGAGGCGGCACTCGTGCGGATACGCCCGGCGGCAAGGCGGGTCGCCTGATGAGCGCCCTGGCCATCGAAAGCCGCCTTGCCGCGGCGATAAGGGATCCCGCCCTGCCGGTGCCCGAAGGCTTGACAAGCGTGCGCGGCGCACCCGACCGGCTGCGCTTCGCCGTCTACCGCAACAATGTGCATGTCAGCTTGGTGGAAGCGCTTGCCAAGGCCTTTCCGGTAACAAGGCGGCTGGTGGGCGAGGAATTCTTCCGTGCCATGGCACGTGCCTATGTCGCCTTGCACAAGCCGACGAGCCCGGTGCTGATCGCCTATGGTCGGAATTTTCCCGACTTCGTGGCTGATTTTCCGCCTGCCGCACGCCTTGCCTATCTCCCCGATCTTGCCCGGCTTGAACGCGCCTGGCTGAACGCCTATCACGCCGCCGAAGCCACACCGCTCGATGCCGGCGAGGTGCTTGGGCACGCGCCCGACAAACTGCCGGGCTTGAGTTTCCTCGCCCATCCGGCAACGGCTTTGGTCCGGTCGGACCATGCGATCGGCTCGATCTGGGCCGCGCACCAGGCCGAGACCGTGAAGCCCGTCGAGACGGGCCGCGCCGAGGCCGTGCTCGTGACCAGGCCGCAGGCCGAGGTACGGGCAACCGTGCTGCCGCATGCCGACATTCCTTTCGTGACGAGCCTGCTCGACCAAGCGCCGCTTGGCGAGGCAGCCTGGCAGGCCCTTTCGGCAGATCCCGGTTTCGATGCCGGGCGGACGCTGCGCGGGCTGCTGGCATTGGGCGCCTTCACGCGAATATCCATCCGTTCCGAGGGTCCAGAATCATGAACGCCATCGCCACCGAAGGTACGCGGCTCTACCGCCGCGCCGACGATCTTCTTGCCGCCATTCCCGCCTCCCTGGCGCTGTTCGTCCTGCGCGTGGCGCTGGCGGTGCCCTTCTTCCGCTCCGGCCTGACCAAGTTCGACGGTTTTCTGAGCGTGTCGCCGGGAACGCGTTTCCTGTTCGCCAACGAGTTCAAGCTGCACCTGTTCGGGCAGGCCTATGCCTATCCGTTTCCGCTGCTGATGGCCTGGGCGGCCTCGATCGGCGAGATCGTGCTGCCGGTGCTGCTGGTGGTCGGCCTGTTCACGCGGTTTGCAGCGCTCGGCCTTTTTGTCATGACGATCATCATCCAGCTGACCATTCCGGCCGGCTGGGCGAATTTCCACCTGCCATGGGCGGCGATGGCGCTGGCGCTGATGGTCTATGGCGCAGGGATTCTGTCGGCCGACCGGCTGGTGTTCGGGCGCGCCAGAAACTGAGGATCAGGCGTCCTGCGGCGCACTCTCGACGCCTTCCACGAGCATCTGGGCCGCGCCGTCTCCCGGCCGTTCGCTCCTGTCCAGCCAGGCGAGTTGCGGGTCCACCCGCGCACAGTAATCGGCCACCACCGCCTTGGCCTGGGTGACGACCTGCCGCAGGAAGCCCTGGTCAGTGCGCGCCTGGTAGCTTGCCACGATGGGCATTGGCGGAAAACGCTTCGCCACCTTGATCGAATGCAGCAGGCCCTGCGCGATCTCGCGGCGGATCGTAACCGTCGGGATCGCGCCGATGCCGAATCCGTCGATGAGCAGGTTGACCATCGCGTAAAGCGAATTGCAGCTCGTCAGCTTGGAGGCGAGCACCTGTTCGTCATGGAAGAAGGGCGCGATCATCTGGAATGGCGGTGAATCGCGAGGGAACGAAATGATGGGCAGCGCGGCGAGTTCGCTGACCTCGTAGCGGCGATCCGGGTTGATGAGCCGCGGGGAACCGGCCCAGACCATCTGCAGATGGCAGGCAATATAGCTGCGGAACCCATCCTCCAGCACCGGGTGGAGGCAAAAGCTCATGTCCAGCTCGCCGCGACGCATGCCTTCCACCAGCGGCCTGGTGCCATCGACCGTCAGTTCGATGCGCAGGTCGGGCACGGCGGCCCGCAACGTGTCGATGAGGGCGGGCATGAAGGTGGCGGAGACGGAATCGATGGCGCCCAGCCGCAACGGGGCGCGGCGCAGCTGCGACTGGTTGCGCAGCGAGCGGCGCAGATCCTCCATCTCGCGCAGCATGGTCTCGAATTGCGCGAGGACCTGTTTGCCTGCCGCCGTCAGCGCGAAGGCGCGGTCGCTGCGATGGACGAGACGGCAACCGAAATCGCTTTCCAGCGCGGCCAGGCGGCTGGAGATGGCGGGCTGCGTGGCGCCCATTTCATCGGCTGTCCGCCCGAAATGCCTTGTCCGCGCCAGCGACACGAACGTACGCATGTCGATCTCGCGCATCGGGTCTCCTTGCCCTGATCAACTCTTGTCGCGGGGCAGCACTCTAAGTCGCGAAGGGTCGAGCGCCAAGCGGGCAGAGGTGCCTGCTTCGAGCTGGATGCCGGCATTCGTCAGCACCCGCAGGCGTTCTTCGCCCAGATGCACGATATAGCGGTTGCGCGCGCCGAGATAGACGCGCGTGCCGACACGGCCGTTCAGGCTGACCCAGCCCGACGGGACCTTGGCGCCTTCCGGCAGCAGCGAGGCATCCTCCTGGCGCAGCGCGACCGTGACCGGCCCCGATGGGTAATCGCCCGCCGGCAGCGGCAGGCTCTGCCCGTCTTCCAGTTGCAGCTTGCCGTCGGCGGCGATGGCCGGGATCAGGTTGGAGGAGCCGAGGAACGAGGACGCGAAGGCCGAGGTCGGGGCCGAATAGATGTCGGCGGGCGCACCCTGCTGCTCGATCGTGCCGGCATTCAGCAGGACGATCTGGTCGGACAGCGACAGCGCCTCTTCCTGGTCATGGGTCACGAACAGGGTGGTCAGCCCGAGCCGCTTGTGCATTTCGATCAGCTCGACCTGCATGTCCTCGCGCAGGCGTGCATCGAGGTTCGACAGGGGCTCGTCGAGGAGCAGCGCGGTCGGACGCGAAACGATGGCACGCGCCAGGGCGACGCGCTGCTGCTGGCCACCCGACAGCTGGCGCGGGCGCCGATCTGCAAGATGTGCAAGCTGGACGGTCTCGAGCGCGTCCATGACGCGTTCGCGCTGTTCGGCAGGGTTGCCGATACGGCGCATGCGCAAGGGAAAGCGGACATTTTCGGCGACGTTGAGGTGGGGCAGCAGCGCATAGGACTGGAACATCATCGCGATGTCGCGCTGCTCGGGCGGCAGGCTGGTGACGTCACGCCCGCCGATCATCACCTTGCCGGTGCTCACGCTCTCCAGCCCGGCCACGATCCGCAGCAATGTCGTCTTGCCGCAGCCCGAGGCGCCGAGCAGGCTGACGAAGCTGCCCGCCGGTATCTCGAGCGAGATGCCGCGCAGCACCTCGACGGCACCGAAGGATTTGCGGATGTCTTGGAGGGAGAGGTCGGCCATGACTAGTTGCTTGCCACTTTCTGGACGCCGACAAGGCGGTCGATGACGAGGATGAGGAACACCGTCAGGCCGATCATGATCGTCGACACGGCCGCGACGGCGGGATCGGGACTGAATTCGAGCTGGTTGTAGATGTGGACGGGCAGCGTCGTCAGCCCCGGCCGGCGCAGAAAGAGCGACACGACCGCCTCGTCGAAGGAGAGGTTGAAGGCGAAGAATGCCCCGGCTGCAAGCCCGGGCAGGCACTGCGGCAACAGGACCAGCCAAAGCCGCTGCACGCGCCCGGCGCCCATCGTTGCAGCGGCTTCCTCGAGGAAGGGATCGGAATCGGCAAGGACGGCCAGCGTGGTGCGCACCACATAGGGAACGGCGATGACGGAATGCGCGATCCACAGGGTCAAGAGCGACACCGGACCCACAAACGCGCTCCACAGCATCAGCATGCCGAGCGCGTAGATGATCGTGGGCAGCACTAGCGGCGACAGGAAATAGGTTGCCATCGCCTCGGAGGCGGGCAGGCGGCGGCGGTGGATGGCAATCGCCGCCGCGCCGCCGAGGATCGTGGCGGACACCGTCACGAGCACCGCCAGTTGCAGCGACAGCCAGCCGGCGGCGAGATAGGCGTCGGAGCTCAGCACCTGCGCATACCAGCGCAGGCTCAGGCCATCGGGCGGGAAAGCGATGAAGCGGCTTTCCGACAGCGAGACGCCGACGACGACGATCAGCGGACCGATCAGCAGCAGCGCGCAGAAGGCGACGAAGACCCAGGCAGCGATGCGCAGGGGAAGGGGGATCGCGCTAACCATGGGCGGGCCTTCGCATCAGCATGATGTAGGGGATGAGCACCAAGGCGACGCCGGCAAAGAGGATGACAGCCTGCGCCGCCGCAAAATTCCAGTCCAGCGTCTGCGTGACCTGCCGATAGATCGACGCGGCGAGCACCTGGACCCTCGGGCCGCCCAAAAGGTTGGGCGTGACGAAGGAGGACGCCGACAGGGTGAACACCAGCAGCGACCCGGCGAGGATGCCGGGCGCCGACAGGGGCAGCACGACCGAGCGCATGGAGGAAAGGAAGCTGCAGCCCATCGTGCGCGCGGCTTCTTCCAGCCTGATGTCGAGCCGTAGCAGGACGCCGAGGATTGACAGTGCCATGAAGGGCAGAAGGACCTGGACCATCCCGATCACGATTGCCAGTTCGCTGTGCATGATCGCATAGGAGCGGCCGACCAGCCCCATGTCGCGCAGCGTGGACGGGAGCAGCCCGGAGCGCGACAGGACCACCATCCAGCCGAAGGTGCGAACCACCACCGACGTCATCAGCGGCAGGATCAGCATGATGATCAGCCACAGCCGCGCGCGCGGTCCCACGCGGGCCATGATGTAGGCAAGCGGGAAGCCGATCAGCAGGCAGATGAGCGTGATCAGGAGAGACAGGCGCACCGTGCGCCACAGAACGGTAAGGTAGAATTCATCGCCCAGAAAACGGCGGAAATGGTCGAGTGTCGGGCCGTCCGGGCCTTCGAAGGCCAGCATGAGCATCTGGCCGATCGGCCAGAAGAAGGCGACGGCCAGCAGGAGCAGGCCGGGAGCCACCAGGATCAGATTTTCCCGACGATCGGTCACGAGGAGCCCCGGCTGTTGAATGGGCAGGCCGGGCAGCGGCACCTTGTGGTCCGCTGCCCGGGATATTGGATATCACGCGTCGGCGACGCGTGGCCTTTGCCTAGCGCGCGATGGTGCGGTTCCAGGCATCGACCCAGTTCGAGCGCTCTGCCTCGACGGTCTGCGGATCGAAGCGGATCAGGCCGGACAGCGCTTCCTCGCCGAACGGCGTGTTCTCGGCCACTTCGCCCGTGAGTTCGGCCCGCACGTTGGTCGGAGCGTAGCTCATCTCCTCGGCGAAGCAAACCTGCGCCTCGGGCGAGATCGAGCGGTCGATCAGTTGCAGCGACAGTTCCTCATTGTCGCGACCGGCGACGAGGTTGGCGGTGATGTAGACGCCCGGCGTGCCTTCCGCGCCCTGGACGAAGCCGATGGGCAGGCCAGCATCCTGAAGAACGAAGGCGTAGTCGGAGGAATAGGGAGCGATCCAGGCGTCGTTCTGGGCGAATTCCTGCATGATCTCGGGCGAGGTCGAGACCACGATGGCGCCGCCATCGAGCATCTGGCCGACCAGGTCGAGGCCCGGCTGGATGTTGCTGAGGTCACCGCCGGCAACCTGGTTGAGCATCAGGAAGCCCTGCATGCCGTAGGTATTGGAAATGTCGGTCAGGACGAGGTTCTCGTGCCATTCCGGATTGGTCAGGTCGGCCCAGTTGGTGGGGGTGGTCTCGATCACGTCGGAATTGTAGAGCAGGCCCATGGCGACGATCGAATAGGCGGGACCTTCGCCGCCTTCCAGATTGGGACGCGCCGCCGCGACCAGGTCGCCGGCGTTGCTGAGGCTGGCCGGATCGATCGGCACCAGCAGGCCTTCCTGCGCGGCGATGATTTCCTGTCCGCCCGAGAAGTGGATGACGTCGAACTGGGGCGCCTCGCGCTGGGCGCGCAGCTGGGCGAAGCCGTCGGCCGAATAGGCGGTCACGATCTGCACCGAAGCGCCGGTGGCCTGCTCGAAGGGCTCGATGATGCACTTGCGGTGTGCCTCTTCATAGGCGCCGCCGAAGCTGTTGATTGTGATCGTCTGCGCGTTGGCGGCCGTGCCGGCCGCCAGGATCGCGGAGAAGGAGAGAAGAAGCGAACGGGTCATGGCAAGTCTCCCTGAGTTGTCGGTTTTGTCGGGGGACGCCATGGGCGGTGGCGCAACCCCCGGCAGATGTCGTTTGTCGTCAGCTCACTCTGCCCAATTCAATCGTCTTGATGCCTTCCTTGCGGATCAGCCGGCACTGCTCGGCGATGGCGTCGAGGCCCTCGGTCATGCGTGCAAAATAGGTCACGGGGATCCAGCCGGTAGGGCCGAAGGTGCGCCCGCCCTCACCGTAGAACATGCCGATCTCCCAGAACTCGTCGGGATCGATCTTGAAGAAGTTCTTCGGCTGGAAGAACCAGAGCATGTCACCGGGCTGCGGCAGCACGGTCTGGTTTTCCGGCGGCAGGTTGGCACCGTCGAAGTTCCGGTGGCTCTCGGGCAGGCCCATCATGATTTCAGGGCCTGAAAAGATGGCGTGGCTCGCGGTCACGCGCATCGGGGTCTCCAGTGCTCCCCAGATGGCCTCCGCCGTCTTCGGCGCGGTGTCCCAATAGGGCGTGAGAATGCCCGTGACGCCCGCTTCCACAAAGGTCAGATACAGCTTCCGGTCGGTCATGAAAGTTCCCTTTTCGATCAGTAGCCGTGATCCTGCGCCCGGGTCCGACAGCCGTCAAATCGTAAAACCCAATGTAGGCCATAAAGAGAATTTATCGAAAGGGCTGGCTGGTGTCGGCTTTTGAGGTTTCACGAACTCCGGTACGCCAGGCGCTGCAATCGTTCGAGCGACGCGGCCTGCTGTCCAGCGTCGAGAACCGTGGTTTCATTCTGGCCCGTCCTCTCGATCCTGAAGACCGCATCAAGGACGCAATACCCGCGTCGGATCTGGAAACGCTGTACGACGGGATCATGGCCGCACGCGCAAGTGGCGAGATCGGTGAAGAGGTTTCGGAGACGGAACTGGTCGAGCGGTTCTCCACGACACGCGGCGCGGTGCGCAGAACCTTGATGAGACTGTCTGCCGAAGGATTGGTGGATCGGCGACGCGGCCATGGATGGCAATTTGCCGAATGTCTCGTCACCGACCGCGCGGTCGACGAAAGCTACGAATTCCGACTCATCGTGGAGTGCGGTGCATTGCTCGTTCCCGGAAATCGGCCCGATCCGGCCCAGTTGGCGACTCTGAAAAACGAGCAGGCCGACATTGCAGCCCGCCCGATCAGCAACATCGAGCGATCAGACTGGTTCAACGCCAACGCCAGTTTTCACGAGACAATCGTCGCATGGTCGGGAAATCGCTTTCTCATCCAGAGCGTTCGCCGCCAGAACAGCCTAAGGCGCATGACGGAACTGAGCGACTTTTCCCACATCAGCGAACGGCGCCCGCGCGAAGCATGCGCCGATCATCTGGCAATTCTCGATGAAATCGGGCGCGGCGACTTCGCCTTCGCCTCGGCGCTGCTGGGCCGGCATCTGCGCCGTGCGTCACAGGACGACGTCGACTGACAGCGCGCTGCGCTATGCACCAAACCGGGGCGCAGGCCGCCTGGATACGAGCGGCCCGCGTCGATGTCGTTCAGGCCGCCCTTGATGCAGCCTGACCGCCGGCATAGTGGCGACCGAAGCGGTTCTCGAGGAAATCCGCCAGCACGATGTCTTCCTGGCGCACGAAGCCCGATTGCGGCAGGACCCCATCCGCAAGCATGTCCAGAACGGTGCAGATGCCTGCCGCCGTGGTGATCTGGATGGCGCTGTAGAGCCGGCCGCCAATGACGGCGCTATAGATCTTCTGCGCGTGGGTTTCCTGCACGAGACGACCATTCTTGTAGCCGCTCACGGTGACGAACACGACCACGACGTCCTGGCTGGTCGAGGGCAGCGACTGTTCGAGTATGTCCTTCAAAGTGTCGCGCCGGTTGCGCAGGTTCAGATCGTTCAGCAACGCCTTCATGATCGATGCATGGCCGGGATAGCGAATGGTCTTGTAGTTCAGTGTGCGAACACGGCCCTCATACGTCTCGCACAACGTCCCGAGTCCCCCCGACGTGTTGAAGGCTTCGTAGGTCACGCCGTCCAGCGAGAACTCCTCGCGCTCTTCCATGGCGGGAACTCTGGTCAGCTTGCCTTCCACTACCGCTTCACAAGGCTCGATGTACTCGTTGATGACGCCGTCGGTGCTCCAGGTCAGATTGTAGTTCAGCGCATTGGAGGGGTACTGGGGAAGCGCGCCGACACGCAGGCGCACCGTCTCGAGGGTGTCGAAGCGGCGGGCCAGGTCGTTGGCGAGAATGGAGATGTAGCCCGGGGCAAGCCCACACTGCGGAATGAAGGCCGACGTCGCTTCTGCCGCCAGCGCCTTGATATGCCGCGTCGACGCAACGTCTTCGGTCAGGTCGAGATAGTGGACACCCAACGCCGCCGCGGTGTCACCAGTGAGGGTCGTCAAATGGAACGGCGCCGCGCTCAGGACAGCAAAGCAGCCCTCCAGCAACGAGGCCAGTTCGGCCTTGTTGGCAATGTCCACCGTCCGCGTGCTCACGGCGGGATGTGGCTCGATCATTGCGAAACGCCCCGCGTCACGATCGCCGACGACAACCTCGTAGCCTCCCGCAGTGGCAAGCATGGTTGCGATGGTCGAGCCAATGTTGCCTGCGCCGATGACAACGATCTTTTTCATGGAAATGCACCCGTTTCGTTTGGAATCGGATGCATCAGGCCATGTCGGGCTTTGCGTTTCAAACCGTCAGTTTGACTATTCCGACGTATAAGATGTTACAGTTCGACAAGCTGTCTGGACGGAATGCATATATGACGAAGGATGAAGAACTCCTCGCCCTGCTGGCGGAGAACGCGCGCACGCCGATCGCCGAACTGGCCCGCAGGTTGAACGTGTCGCGCACCACGATCCAGGCCCGCATCGAACGCCTGGAACGAGGGGGGATCATTGCCGGCTATACGTTGCGGCGCGGCGCTGCGGCGGAGAAGGCGCTGATCAAGGGGCACGTGCTGATTACGATGAAGCCGAAATCGGCGGCACGAACCATCGCCGAACTTTCGGCTATGCACGAGGTGCGCATGCTTCATTCCGTCAGCGGGGAGGTGGACTTGATCGCCATTGTCGCCACGGCCTCTGTCGAAGCGCTGGACCGGGTGATCGACGACATCGGCAATCTCGAAGGGGTGGAACGGACTCAAACCTCGGTGATCCTGGCGACAAAGGTGGATCGCTGAGGCAGGTCTGGGAAACTTTTGCAGAGACGCCTTGGCTGGCGCACCGTGTCATGGTGGTCGACCGACACACGCAGTCATCGTTGCAGATCAGCAACGTGCGGCAGGGCAGCGCCTGCCGGAGTGAACAGGAGCATCACGGCGCCCGTCCGGTTCAGCCTCCGATGAGGAAACCCGGGTTGGAATACCCAGGGGCTGTTCTCTATTCGGCGTGTCGAGGTGAAGCGCTTCCGAAACGGCAACCCAACAGACAGGCCTGGCTGCCATCCCTGGTCGCAATGCGGACGTTGCCGGCGCCGCCCCGGGCACTCACCTGCCCATGCGCAAGAGGTCGACAGGCCGTTCGTCGATGATCGCTTCCATGGAGAAAAAGCCGGTCACGGTTGCCAGGTCGAAATCGATGGTCAGCTTCTTGTAGAAGGCGTCGTAGCCCTGCATGCCACGCGTTACCACCTTGATCAGGTAGTCCCAGTCTCCGCCGATCCGGTAGAAGCCCGTCACTTCGGGCAGCCGCTCGACATGGGCGCGAAACCGCTCGGACCAGTCGACGGAGTGGTGCCTCGTGCGCACCATCACGAACACGACCAGATCGAGCCCCAGGGCTTGAAGGTCGACCTGCGCCTCCGACCGGCCGAGGATTCCCTCGGCACGCAGCCGCTGGACCCTGCGCCAGCAGGCGTTCTGCGAAAGACCCACGCGTTCGGCCAGCTCGCGCTGTGACAGCGATGCGTCCTGCTGCAGCGAATATAGAATGCATCGATCAATCACATCGATTTTTGGCCGATCTTCGTTCATTTGAACGATAATAGGGGCGATGGATGTCAAATCAAGCGAAGTTTTCTCGGCGAGACGCATAGTATCATCGGGCGACACCTCGACAGGGAAATCGCCGTGCTGGATCGACCGCGTAATCTGAATGCAAGTCTCCTCGAAACCTTTCGGACCGACCTGGAATGCGGTGACGTGTTCGCTGCCCTGCGGGGCGGCCTGATCGGCGACGATGCCAGCATCGACGGCCCGTTCGGGCCCAAGCGACTCGTCTATGCCGACTACGTCGCCTCGGGACGGGCGCTGCGGCAGATCGAGAGCTTCGTGCTCGAACAGGTGCTGCCCTATTATGCCAACAGCCATACCGAGGCGTCCTACTGCGGCGGCTTCATGACCCGGCTGCGACGCGAGGCGAGGGCCGCGATCGCCGGATGCTGCCGGGCGGGCCCCGAACATGCGGTGATCTTCGCCGGCAGCGGCGCGACTGCCGGGATCAACCGTCTGGTTCACCTGCTCGGCGTCACGCGGCGGGGCGCGGATGGTGCGCCGGCGCGCGTCATCGTTGGCCCCTACGAGCATCACTCGAACATACTGCCCTGGCGGGAATCCGGCGCCGAGATCGTGGAGATTCCGGAGGCCGCAGAGGGCGGACCGGACCTCGTGCGCCTCCAGTCTGCCCTTAACGATCCGCGTGCGCCGGGCCTGACGGTCTGTTCTTTCTCCGCTGCCTCCAACGTGACGGGAATCCTCGCCGACATCGGCGCCGTCACCCGCCTCGTGAAGGCATCGGGCGCATTAATGGTCTGGGACTTCGCGGGCGCCGGCCCCTATGTCCCGATCGACATGTCGTGCGGTATCGACGCCGCGGTGGTCTCGCCGCACAAATTCATCGGTGGGCCGGGCGCGTCGGGCATCCTGATCGTGCGGCGCGACGTGGTGGTCTCGGAACGGCCGACCTGGGCCGGCGGAGGGACGGTCAGCTTCGTCTCGCCCTGGGGGCACGACTACAGCACAAGCCTCGAGGCGCGCGAGGAGGCCGGCACGCCCAACGTCGTCGGCGACGTGCGTGCGGCACTTGCCTTCCTGGTCAAGGATGCCATCGGCGCCGGGCCGATGGCCATGCGCAACGCACACCTTGCCCGCCATGCCATGCAGCGGCTTGCGTCGATGGACAATGTCGAGCTGCTCGGCCATGTCGAAGCCCCGCGCCTGCCCATCTTCTCGATCCGATTGCGTGACGGGCGCGACGGCTTCGTGCACCACCAGCTCGTGACCCGGATGCTGAGCGACCGCTTTGGCATCCAGGCGCGGGGCGGGTGCGCCTGCGCGGGCCCCTACGTCCACCGTCTGCTGGACATCGATCCAGCCCGTTCGGACGCGATACGGACCGCGATCGCCGAGGGACGCGAAACGGAGAAGCCGGGTTTCGTGCGTTTCAATCTCAGCGTCCTGCTCAGCGACGAGAAAGTGGACTTCATTCTCGATTCGATAGGCCAACTCGCCACCGACGCCGCGCGTTTCGTCGCGCTCTACGACGTCGACCCGCAGCGCGCGATCTTCTCGCCCAAGGCAGCCTGAGCGGCGATGCGGTCTGCGCATCGAAGATCCACGCTGCCGCTCGACAGAACCGAATTCCCGCTTTCATGCGGTCGCAGGGTCTTCTGTGCCTTTCGTTCTCCCGTATGCTGCGTTCTGATGCGCAGACGCTGTGCTAGACGCAGTCTTGGCTACGGAAGGAAAAAACGTTGAACGAGAGACAGTTGCGCGCGTTTCGGTCTGTGATGCGACACGGCTCCGTGACCGCCGCTTCACAGGCGCTGAACATCTCGCAACCGGCTGTCAGCCGGCTTATCGCAGAGCTGGAACGCAGCGTCGGTTTTCCGGTGTTCCTGCGCAAGGGCGGCAAGGTGGAACCAACCGCCGAGGGCAGCCTGCTGATGCAGGAGGTGGAGCGCATGTTCTACGGCCTCGAGCGAATGGGGCAGGTGGCGCGCGAGATTCGCGACCTTCGTCGCGCCGTTCTGAATGTTGCTGCCATGCCGATGATCAGCCTCGAAGTCGTACCCAAGGCGATCGCCCGGCTTCTGGGCGAGGGAGGTGGCATCCGCATCACTCATGATGTTCACGGCTCTGCCCGCATCCTGGATCTTGTCGCTTCAAGACAGGTGGATCTCGGCATAGGCCAGATTGTCGGCGAGCGGCAGGGCATCGAGATCATCGCCTCCTACCGGACCGGCTGTGTGTGCGCGATGGCGCCGGACCATCCTCTCGCGGGGCGCCGGGAACTCTGGCCGCGTGACCTGGCGGGGTATCCGTTGGTGGCGCTTGCTCACCATACCGTCGTGGCGGGTTACATCACCCAGATGTTCGCCGAGGAGAACGTGCAGCCGGAGATCGTGGTGGAAAGCCAGCCCTCCTATACCGCATGCGGGCTCGCGGCCGCCGGTGTCGGCGTGGCCATAGTCGATCCGCTCACACCACGCGCATTCCGCGCGGAACTGCGGCTGGTTCCGCTATGTCCGGAGATCCATTTCGACTTCCATGTCTTCAGATCGGCGGAGGCGCCTCTCTCCAGAGCCGCACGCGCGCTATGCGGCCATCTTTTCAGGACGCTGGAGACCTTCGAAGAAGTGTCCCGCCTCGGCCCATAACATATGCGGATGACCTCTGAACCAGATTGTATTTGAATTTTGGCGGGCCGAGTACACGATGAAGTCCGTTGCCAACCAACGTGTCCGTCAACCAACCATCTCAAGGAGAGCCATGATGAGCGCAAGACTCCGCGCCACCGGTGTAGCTTTCGCCTCGATCCTCGCCGGATCGTCGGCATTCGCGGCTGATTTCAACCTGCGCATCCACACGCTGGTGCAATCGCCGCACCCCTACAATGACATGGCCGCCTACATCAAGGAGCAGTTGGAAGAGCGCAGCGACGGCCGCATCGAGATCCGCATCTTCGATTCCGGCCAGCTTGGCCAGGATCCGGCAGTGATCAGCGAAGTCGGCCTGGGCACGATCGACATGATGATCAGCACCACCAGCAATGCCGCCCAGCAGGTACCCGAATACTCCATCTTCACAATGCCGTACCTGTTCACCGACATGGACGACCTGCTGGAGCGGGTCGGGCCGGGCACGGCGGTGCATGACCACTTCGAGAAGGCCTATGAGAGCCGCGGCATAGGCATGAAACTCCTGGCCCTGGGAGGCTCGGGTGCGCGCAGCATGTCCACGCGCTCGGTCACGGTCGAGGGGCCGGACGATCTCAACGGCCTGCGCATGCGCACGCCGCCGTCGCCGATGGATTCGGAGACGTGGTCGGCATTCGGCATGCTGCCCGTCACCGTCGCCTGGGGCGAGCTCTATGCAGCCATGCAGACCGGCGTCGCCGACGCGCTCGAAAGCTCTCTGCCCGGCTATACCGGCTCCAAGCTCTTCGAGGTCGCACCCAACCTCGCCCTGACCGAGCACGTCATTCAGGTGAACCATACCTCGATCTCGATGGTGACCTGGAACAGGCTGCCCGAGGATCTCCAGGCCCTGGTGCAGGAAGTGGCGGAGGAAGCGAACGCGCACGGTCTTGAAATGGCCAAGCAGTACGACGCCGAACTCGTCGAGACGCTTCAGAACGACCACGGCGTCAACGTCTCCCGTCCCGACAAGGCTGCGCTGATGGCGGTGGTCGAGCCGATCCAGGCGAGCCTCGCCGAGAGACTGGATCTCGTCGCCGAATTCGAACTCGTCAAGTCGCAGTAAGCGCTTGGCGGCCCTCATCTTGATCTGAACAGGCATGCCGATGCTCGGACGCTTCAACGATCTCATAATGCGGGCCGCCGAAGCCTTCCTGTCGGTCAGCTTTCTGGCGCTCATCGTCACGGTCGGCCTGCAGGTGGCAGGGCGCAACCTCCTTGGCCTGCCGCTGATCTGGACCCTCGACCTGGCGCAACTCCTGTTTTCCTGGCTCGTGTTCATTGGCGCCGCAGTCGCCTTCAGGAAAGGGGCGCACTACACGGTCAACGTCTGGCCCGATAACACGCCGAGGCTCGACCTTGCGCTGAGTTTGCTCGGACTGCTGGTCGGCGCAGTCGTGGTCTACGTGCTGATGCGCCATGGTTGGACGCTGATGCAGATACGCTGGAGCGGCAAGGTCGAATCGCTGGCGATCTCGCGCGGCTGGATGTTCATGCCGATCCCGCTGGGTGGCAGCCTGATGCTGCTGTTCCTGATCGAAGCCGCTTGGAAAATCGTGAGACCACAAAAGGCATGAACCCGCTCGTCCTGCTGCTGCTGTCGTTCTTCCTGCTGATCGCCCTCCGGATTAACATCGCCTTCGCGCTGATCATCTCTTCTGTCCTGGTGATGCTCGTCGAGGGGCTACCCCTCACCTCGGTCGTGAACCAGATGTATTCGGGCATCGACAGCTTCACGCTGCTGGCGGTGCCGTTCTTCATGTTCCTGGGCCGTATCCTGAACGCAGGCTCGATCACCCATCGTCTCCTGCGTGTCGCCGATGGCGCGGTGGGCCACATCCGCGGTGGGCTGGGACACGTCAACATCTTCGTGTCGATGGTGTTCGCCAGCCTCTCCGGCTCCGCAGCCGCCGATACGGCGAGTGTCGGATCGATACTCATACCGGCGATGAAGAAGGCAGGGTATGATCCCGCATTCGCGGTCGCGCTGACGGCGGCGTCCTCCACGCTGGGCGTCATCATACCGCCGTCGATCATCCTTATCGTCTATGGCGCATTCGGAAACGTGTCGATCGGAGCCCTGTTTCTCGGCGGCATCGTGCCCGGTCTGCTCATCGGGCTCTTCATGATGGGCTACACCTATGTCCTTGCAGTGAAGCACGGCTACCCGGCGATCCCGTTCGCAGGCTTCCGCTCCCTTGGCGGAACTCTCGTGAGGGGGGCTGCGCCACTGATGATCCCGGTTCTTGTGCTGGGCGGCATCATCGGCGGGTTCGTGACGCCGACCGAAGGCTCCATCATCGCGGTGTTCTGGGCGCTGTTCCTCACCTTCGTTCTCTATCGCGACGTCCCCCTGCGCGACCTGCCGCGCATGCTCGCCAACGGCGCCGTGGATTTCGCGGTGCCGATCTTCACCGTGGCGGGCGCGGCCATCTTCGGATGGATGATCGCCTATCTCGGTGCGGCGCAGATAGTGGTCGAGTTCATCACCGGCGTGACCCAGAATCCCTACGGGATCATGCTGATGCTGATCGGGTTCCTGCTCCTGGTCGGCACCGTGCTCAATCCGATCGCCGCCACGCTCATCTTCCTGCCCATCATCCAGGCGCTGGGAAATCAGGCCGGATACAACCCGGTTCACCTGGGCGTTCTGAGCACCATCGTTCTGTCCGTGGGGCTTGTAACCCCGCCCTACGGCATCTGCCTGCTCATCGCCTCGCAGATCGGCGAGGTCAGGCTCGGCAAGGCGATGCTGGCGGTGCTGCCGATCTGCGCCCTGACACTTCTGGTTGCCTGCCTGTCGCTCTGGTTCCCCCAGATCGTTCTCGGACTGCCCATGTGGTTCGTCCCGCAATTCTTCTAGAGAGGATCACCAAATGACGCATGTAAGACCGAAGGGCTCCTTCGTAGCGCTGATCACGCCGATGAACGCGGACGGTTCGATCGACTACGAAGGTTTCCGCACGCTTCTCGACTGGCACGAGAACAACGGCACGGAAGCTGTCCTCATCATGGGATCGACCGGCGAGGTGTCGATGCTGTCGCCCGAGGAACGCCGGGAGATCATCTCGCGCACGGCGGCAATGAAGAGCGGCAAGATGCTGTTCTACTATGGCTGCACGGGCAACAATACGCAGACGACCATCGACTATGTGCGCTACGCCAAGGCGGAAGGCGGCGACGGGGCGATCATCGCCGCGCCGGCCTATATCTGCGCCGACAACGCGGCGATCACCGATTTCGCGTGGGAAGTTTGCGACGCCGTCGACTTCCCGATCGGGTTCTACAACAACCCGCCGCGCGTGAAGACCGACCTCCACTGGACCGACATACTCAAGCTGGCCAAGCACCCCAACATGGTGGTGCTGAAGGAATCGACGACGCGCGTCGGCCAGGTAGCCCAGGTCTGCGCCGCGAAGCCGGAGATGGCGATCATGTGCTGCTGCTCGCCCAATCTCGGCCTCGTGATCCCGACCATGGCGCTCGGCGGCGACGGCACTGCGAACATGACCGGTAACATCATCCCGCGCGAGATGGCGGTCATCTCGAAGAAGTGGGAAAGCGGCGACGACGCCTTCGCCTGCCGCGAGGCGTGGCTGACGAACCTGCCGATGCTGCATTTCGCCTATTCGGCGATCAATCCGGTCGCCATCAAGTCGCTGATGCGCGCCATCGGGCTGCCCGCCGGACCGCTGCGCAAGCCGCTCCAGCCGATTTCGGCGCAGCATCTGCAGATCGGGCTCGACGCGGTGCGCGATCTCGGTCTCGAGGATCGCTACGGTTTCCGCGTCAACACGGCGGCGCTCGCCGCGGAGTAGGACCATGGGTCCGCGACCGCATGTCAGCCTCTCGCACTGGGGTGCGTTCGAGGCCACCGTCGAGGCCGGGCGTCTGGTGAGTGCCCGGCCCTGGCGCGGCGGCGGCGCCGACCCTTACATGGTGGGGGCGCTGCCGCGCCTGGTCCATTCGCCGCTGCGGATTGACAGGCCGCATGTGCGCGCCGGCTATCTGCGCCATCGCGAACGGGCCGGCGGCCAAGGCAGGGGCGTCGAGGAGATGCTGCCGGTCGACTGGGACACCGCGCTGGCGCTCGTCGCGGCTGAGGTCGAGCGGGTGAGGGACACCTACGGGCCGGCTTCGATCTTCGGCGGATCCTACGGCTGGTCGAGCGCGGGCCGCCTGCATCATGCACGCAGCCAGGTGCGCCGCTTCCTCGCCGCCGCCGGCGGATTTACGGACCAGATCGGTAACTACAGCTGGGGCGCCGCCCACGCGATCCTCCCTCATGTGCTGGGGAATGCGGATTCCGTGTCGTCTGACGCCACGGACTGGCGGACCATTGCCGCCGAGACCGACGTGGTGGTTGCCTTCGGCGGCCTCAATCCGAAGAACTGGCGCGTCACTTCCGGCGGGGCCGGCCATCATCACATGCCGCGCTTCGTCGAACAGGCGGCCGCGCGAGGCGTGAAGTTCGTCGTGGTCTCACCCAATGCCGACGACGTGCCTGCGGGCATCGATGCGCTGGTGATCGCGCCGCGGCCAAACACCGACACCGCGCTGATGCTCGCGCTGGCACGTCGGGCAATCGTCGAGGCAAGAGCGGACCGGGCCTTTCTCGACCGTCATGTCGAGGGCTACGACGCCTTCGCCGCCTATCTCGCCGGTGAGACCGACGGCGTCGACAAGACCTTCGCCTGGGCGGCGGCGATCGCGGACATCGCGGTCGACGAGCTGGAAACGCTCTGGGGGCTGATCCGCCAGGGCCGGGTGATGCTGACGGCGTCCTGGTCCCTGCAGCGCGCGGACCATGGTGAACAGCCGTTCTGGGCGCTCATCGCACTTGCCGCCATCCTTGGCCAGATTGGCCTGCCGGGCGGCGGGTTCTGTTTCGGCTACGGCTCGCTCAACGGGGTGGGCGCGGCTGCGCGGCGCGGCTATGTGCCAACGATGGAGAGCCTGCCGAATCCGGCGGCGAGCGCGATCCCCGTCGCGGCGGTTATCGACGCGTTCCTGCGCCCCGGCGAGGAACTTCAGTTCAACGGCCGTACGGTCACCCTTCCCGACGTGCGCATGGTCTACTGGGCTGGCGGCAACCCGTTCCACCACGCGCAGGACCTGTTTGAGCTTCAAAGGGCATGGCAGAGGCCCGAGACCATCGTCGTGCACGAGCCATGGTGGACGCCGACCGCGCGCCGGGCGGACATCGTGCTGCCCGCGACGACGACCGTCGAGCGCAACGACATCGGCGGATCGTCGCGCGACCCGCATGTCTTCGCCATGCCGCAGCTTATCCCTCCGGTGGCGCAGGCGCGCGACGATTTCGCGATCTTTGCCGACCTGGCCGAGCGGCTGGGCTGCGCGGAAAGCCATAGTGCTGGCCTCGACGAATTCGGATGGCTCCGTCGGCTCTGGGCGAAGACGCAAGACTTCGGCTCGCGGGAAGGCATCGCGGTGCCGGATTTCGACACGTTCTGGGAACAGGGTGTGTTCGAAGTGCCGCCGCCTGAGCGCCCTGAGGTCATGCTCGAGCGTTTCCGCACCGATCCGGCGAGCCACCCGCTTGCAACGCCGTCCGGGCGCATCGAGCTTCATTCCGGGCGCATCGCCGGCTTCGGCTATAGCGACTGTCCGCCGCATCCCGCTTGGCTGGAACCGGCCGAGTGGCTGGGCGCAGCCGAGGACGACGAACTGCATCTCGTCACCAATCAGCCGGCGAAGCGGCTGCACAGCCAGCTCTACGCGGCGCGCACCGACAATGACGTCGAACCCGTCACGATCAGCGCCGGCGACGCTGCCGCGCGCGCCATCTCCGATGGCGATCTGGTGAGGATCGAGAACCGCCGCGGCGCGTGCCTTGGGCGCGCGCAGGTGAGCCGCACCCTGCGCCGCGGCGTGCTCGTCATGGCGACCGGCGCCTGGTTCGAGCCGGATGCAACGGATCCCGCACTGGAGTGCAACGGCAATCCGAACGTGCTGACCGCAAACAGGCGGACATCGGCGCTCGGCCAGGCCTGCGCGGCGCTGAGCACGCTGGTGCGGATTACCCGGGTCGACCGGGTCGAAGCGAATGGAAAGGTGGACTGATGGATCTCGGACTGGCGGGACGAAAGGCGCTTCTGACCGGCGCAAGCAAGGGCATGGGCAAGGCGTGCGCGATGGCGCTGGCGCGCGAGGGCGTGGCGGTCACAATCGTCGCGCGCGGGCGCGAGACGCTGGAGAAGACGGCGCAGGAAATCCGCGACGCGACGGGCGTGGAGGTGACACCGGTGGCCGCCGACGTGACCAGCCCCGACGGGCGGCGCGCGGCACTTTCCGCATGTCCGGCACCCGACATCCTGCTCAACAACGCAGGCGGCATGCCGCCGGGCGATTTCCGGACCTGGGAACGTGATGACTGGATCGCCGCGATCGACCTGATGATGCTGCCGCCGATCGAGATGATGAAGGCAACCGTCGACGGGATGATGGAGCGCGGCTTCGGTCGCATCGTCAACATCACGTCGCGCAGCGTCAAGATCGCCCAGCCTGAGCTCGGCCTGTCAAACGGCGCCCGCTCCGGCCTCGTCGGTTTCGTGGCAGGCCTGTCCCGGCAGACCGTCGCGGCCAATGTCACCATCAACAACCTGCTTCCCGGCATCTTCGACAGCGACGCGCAGCGCGAGCACATCGCGGGAATGCTGGACGAGATGGGCCGGATCTTCGAGGAGGTCTGGAAGGAGCGGGCCATGTCGAACCCGGCGTGCCGCTACGGCCGCCCCGAGGAGATCGGGGCCTATTTCGCCTTTCTCTGCTCCGAGCATGCCGGCTTCATCACCGGGCAGAACCTGCTGATCGACGGCGGCAGCTATCCGGGGACGTACTGACGATGCGGGTCGCGGTGCTCGGCGCCGGCGTGGTTGGCGTCACGACCGCCTGGTACCTGACCAAGCAGGGACACGAGGTGACCCTGATCGAGCGCAACGATGGGCCTGCGCTGGAGACGAGCTTCGGCAATGCCGGCGGCGTTTGTCCGGGCTTCGCAGGGCCCTGGGCAGCGCCCGGCATGCCGTTCAAGGCATTCAAATGGCTGTTCAGGAGCCAGGCGCCTCTGAAATGGCGGCCCCGCGCCGAGCTCCACCAGTGGCGCTGGCTGGCGGCGTTTGTCCGCAACTGCACGCCAGAGGCCTTCGCGCAAAACAAGGCGCGCATGCAGCGCATGGCGCACTACAGCAAGGCGTGTCTCGTGGCGCTGCGCGAGGAGACGGGCATTGCCTACGACAATGCGTCGAAAGGGGTGTTGCAAGTCTTCGCGACCGAAGACGAGATGGAGGGCGGCGGCCGTGCCGCGCGGGTCCTCCAGGAGCTTGGCATTCCGCACCGGCTGGTCGACGCCGCGCGGATGCGCGAGATCGAGCCGGGGCTGGCGCGCTCGAATGTCCGGCTCCTCGGCGGTCTGCATCTGCCGGACGATGAGACCGGAGACTGCCATCTCTTCAGCGTGCGCCTTGCCGAATTGCTGCGCGAGCGCGGCTGCGAGATGCGATTCGGCGTGAGCGCCACGGCCCTCGCCCGCCAAGGCGACCGAATCAGCCAGGTGGAGACGAGCGCCGGCCCGGTAGTTGCCGATGCCTATGTCGTCGCGACGGGGCCCCATGCGCGGCAGCTGCTGCGCCCGCTCGGCATCGACCTGCCGGTCTACCCGGTCAAGGGCTATTCGATGACCTGCGAGATCACGGATGTGGACGCGGCACCGCGCTCGTCGGTCATGGACGAGCATTCCAAGGTGATGGCGACCCGGCTCGGATCGCGCCTGCGGGCGGCCGGTGTCGCCGAGATCGCCGGCTTCGACGACCGGATTCCTAACGATGCGGCAACGGCGCTGCGCGATCGCGTCGAAGCCCTGTTTCCTGGCGCCGCCGACTATCGGACGGCGCGCTTCTGGTGCGGGTTTCGTCCGATGACGCCGGACGGGCCGGCGCGGCTCGGCCAGGCCGGCCCCCGCAATCTCTTTCTCAATGTCGGGCATGGTTCCAATGGCTGGACGCAGGCATGCGGTACCGGGCGCGTCGTGGCCGATCTCGTGTCGGGAAGGACGCCCGAGATCGAGCCCTGATGTGCGCAGGGTGCCGATCACCTAGCGCGACGTCCCCAACCAGATGCCTGGTCCGCAACTGACGATGGCGGATGTTGCACCAAGCCCAAAGGCTTTCGAGGCCGAGTGGTACGACCTGTTCCCCAGGGCGGAGCTGCCATCGGTCATGAACGCGCAGCAGAAGGGAAGGCGTGCCGGCGGTGATTGCTCCTGGAACCGGACAATGCTGGTGCTCGCCGCATCGGCGATATCTGTCGCAGAAGTTCGGCACGGAACCATCATGTTGGCCGGAGTTTTCGCGACAGTCCGTTTGAGCCCAAAGCCGCTATTGAACAGGGGGGACCGGTTGACGTATCCGGCATTCTCCGTCCGATCAGGAGCAACGCTTCATTGCAGCCACCACCAGATGACGCTTGGGAACCATGGTCCCCGGATGAATTGTTTGCCCGTCTCGGTGGATCAGACACGGACTGGTATGTCGTAGGCGGCTGGGCCCTGGACCTTTGGCACGGTGAGCCGACCCGTGCGCATGAAGACCTGGAGTTCTCGGTGCCTGTCAGCAAGACTCACCGCTATCGCGGCATCCTGTCGGGTCTGGAGTTCTTCACCGTGAAGGATGGAAGGTGTGATCATCTACCCCTGGGTGAAACTCTGCCCATAGGTGTCTGGCAGCTGTGGGGCGCGGATATTGGTGCCAGGCGCTGGCGCGTCGACATGATGGTCGATCGGGGATTGCCGGACATGTGGGTCTACAAGCGCGATCCATCTTTCACCCTGCCGCGAGCCAAAGCCATACGTGCAACAGCGGGTGGCATCCGGTATCTGGCGCCGCATATCGTCCTGCTCTTCAAAGCCAAGCACGCCCGCGAGAAAGATCATCTGGACTTCCGCAATGCCTTGCCTCGGCTGAACTCCAGCGAGCAATCCTCGCTATGCCGCTGGCTGGAGGCGCTGCATCCGGGGCATGCTTGGCTTCAAGAACTTCAATCCTGCTGACCGTCCGCTTAGCCGCCGATCTGTCGCGAATATCCTAGAGTTTTCGCCACAGAATGGTCGCCCTGAAATCCACGGCCAATTTCGGTTGCAAAAGTAGGTGAGTTCCAAGGGATTTTTGCGGTGAGGGCGGCTTTCCAGCCCGGCAATCCGAAAGCCACCATTCCGCTTTCACCCCGAAGCAGACCGCTGATCGATGCCCAGGCTCATTTCGGAGTTGTAGGATTTGGCGCGCCCGAAAGGATTCGAACCTCTGACCCCCAGATTCGTAGTCTGGTGCTCTATCCAGCTGAGCTACGGGCGCGCATGACCTTCAAGGTCATTTCATCGGCGGGGCGCGCGCCCCGCGTCGATGAGCCGGTTACCTAGCTACACACGCGCGCAAATGCAAGCGAGGGATTTGCAAAAAGCGCGATGCCAACGAAATCCGTTCGATGCAGCGGCAGCCGAGCGACGTCCGCTGCAGCGACGTCCGCGTCTCAGGCCGGCCGCCGCAGATGGCCGCGAGCTTCTTCCAGGAGGACGGGCTGGTCGGGAATGGTCAGCGCGAAGGCCGTGCGCCCGCCGCGGCTCTCGAGGAGCTCGATTGCGCCGCCATGCGCGCGCACGAGTTCATGGGCGATGGCAAGCCCAAGCCCGGTCCCGCCGGTGCGCGCCGAACCCCTGAAGGCGGAAAACAGATTCTCGCGCGCCTTCTTGGGCAGGCCCGGCCCGGTATCCTCGACAAGGATGCGCGCCACGCTGCCCTCGCGCGAGGCGGCAACGCTCAGCCGGCGGACCACGATGCCGGCATCGCCGGAGCCCGCCATGGCCTGCACCGAGTTGCGGCACATATTGGCCAGCACCCGGAAAAGCTGGTCGGCGTCGGCATCGACCTCGAACTGATCTCCAATGTCGTTGACCAGCACGGTGTCGGGTGATGCGGCAAGCTCGACCAGTTCGAAGACCTCCTCCACAAGCGCCTTCAGCCGGACCCGGCGGCGGGCCGGCGGCGCTTCCTGGGTACGGCCATAGGCCAGCACGCCCTGCGTATAGGACACCGCCCGGTCCAGAGCCCGCACCATCTTGGGCACCAGCCGCTGCACGGTCTCGTCGTCTACCCCGCGCAGACGGTCGGATATCAGCTGCGCGGAGGTGAGCATGTTGCGCATGTCGTGATTGATCTTGGAGACGGCCAGGCCGAGATCGGCCAGGTGCCGTCTTTCCGCCAGCGTGCGCTGCAGTTCGCGCTGCATCTCGGCGAGCTGGCGTTCGGCTACGCCGATCTCGTCGTCGCGCGCAGCCGGTCGGATCACCCGGCCAGGATCCTCCGGCGCCTCCGCAAAGGAGAGGATGGAGCGGGTCATGGCCCGGATCGGGCGAATCATGATCCGCGTGATGGCGTAGAAGACCAGCGAAGCCGTGATCAGCGATATGATGAGCGACAGGATGGCGATGTTGCGCGCGTAGACAAGCATCGCCTGGCGCAAAGCGGCATCGGGAATGATGATCTCGAACTCCTTGTCGCTTTCGGCGACCGGGCCGAACACGCGCAAGGTGCGCTGGCCGCCGAAGATCAGCGTGTCGAGGGCGGCCGACATGGCGTTGGCCATCGTCACCGCGCCGAGTTCGACATGTTCATCGATGATTTCAGGCATCTCGGAGACAACCAGCAGGCTCGAGGCGCCTTCGTCGCGGACCGCCACCGCGCGCGCGCCGATCGCCATCAGCACGTCGTCCTGGGCCGCGCGCGACAGGTTGACCGGTTCGCTTTCGACCAGCACGAGACCGACGGCGGCCGCGGTCGACAAGCGTTCCTGCAGCCAACCGATCCTGAAATTGGCGATCGACGGCATGAAGATCAGCACTTCGGCCAGCATGACGAACAGCACGGTGAGCAGCAGGAGCTTCGTGGACAGCCCGCGCGACAATGGCACGTCGCTGGGCGGCCTTGCTCCGTCCTCCTGCCTGTCGTCATTTACGGCGCCACTCATAGGATCCGGTGCTCCCCGACGGGCCGATGGCCCGTCCCTTCAACCGAAGATGCGCAAGAAGCGAATCAGCCTGCGCACCGCCGGACGGCGTGTCGCAGGAGAAAAATAGGCGATGGCGGCTCTTTTGCCAATTTCGCTGAATGTGGGGTAGGGGAAAACCAGGTTGGCAATGTCACCGACGCGCATTCGTTTGGACACGGCCAGCGCCCACATGGCGATCATCTCGCCGGCATTGGCGCCGACGATCGACACGCCCAGGATCCGGCCACGCCGGTCGGCGACGATCTTGATATGGCCTTCCGTCTTACGTTCGGCCTGGGCGCGATCGTTTTCCGCATAGGGCCAGCGCAGGACACGGGGGCGGTAGCGGGCATCGCGCGCCTCGGCCTCGCTCAGCCCGACATGGGCGATTTCCGGTTCCGTGAAGGTGACCCGGGGAATGGCGGCCGCCTCGACATTGGTGCGCAGGCGGAACAGGATCGAACGCAGGACGAGGCCGGCATGGTAGTTGGCCGCATGGGTGAAGGCGGCCCTGCCGGTAACGTCGCCGATGGCATAGATGCGCCGGTTGGAACTGCGCAGCCGGGCGTTTACCGCGATGCCCTTGGGCGTGTGACGCACGCGCGCCGCCTCCAGCCCCAGGCCGTCGAGATTGGGCTTGCGCCCCGTGGCCACCAGAAGGTGGGTGGCGTCAATCGTGTGCGATGCGCCATCGTCGTCGACATGGATGCGGGCGCCCGTATTGCCCCAGGGCTCCACGCGTCGAATCCGGACACGCTCTCTGATGTCGACGCCCTCGGCGGCAAGCCGGCGCCGGACGATGGCAGTGATCTCGTCGTCTTCGCGCGACAGGATCCGGCCTACCTCCAGAACCGTGACCTCGGAGCCCAGCCGGCGATGCGCCTGCGCCATTTCCAGGCCGATCGGGCCACCGCCGATCACGACCAGCCGCCGCATCCGCCGCTTGCGCTCGAAGATCGTCTCGTTGGTGAGATAAGGGACATCCTCAATGCCGGGAATGCGCGGGATCATCGGCGAGGAGCCGGTGGCGATGACAAATCGCCTGGCCCTGATCTCGACATCGCCGACGCGCACGGTACGCCGATCGACGAACTGCGCTTCCCCCTTGATCACGCGCACGCCGAGGGCGGTGAAGCGCTCGATCGAATCGTTGGGCGCGATGGCGTCGATGACCGTCTGGACATGCCGGTTCACGGCCTTGAAATCGATCTCCGGCACGGCAGCATGCAAGCCGAAATCGGCGGCGTGGCGGATCGTTTCGGCGCTTCGCGCGGCCGACAGCAGGGATTTGGACGGCACGCAGCCCGTGTTCAGGCAATCTCCGCCCATCCGGTCGCGCTCGATCAGCACCACCGGTACGCCGAAGGAGGCGGCCGCCGCCGCAACGGTCAACCCACCGGATCCTGCGCCGATGACGCAGATGTCAGGCCTGAGCGGTTTCGCCATTCTTGTCGATGCTCCCCTCGGCGCCCGCCCCCACAGGCGCGCCCGGTTGTCGATGCCAGTTGTCCATCAGCCCGTGCGCAGGCTTTTTATTACAGCGCCTGCAACCACGACAAGCGCGAGCAGGAACATGCCGATCGTCAGTTCGAGCGTGATCAGGTCGGCAGGTGTCAGCGATTCGCCCGATCTCTCGGCCGCGAGCAGCGCGCTTTCAAGGCCCTGTCCGAGCCAGGAATAGGCAAGTACCCCGGGCAGGATCCCGATGAAGGTCGCTGCAACATAGGTCCCCAGCCGGACCGAGAAGAAGGCGGGCGCGACATTGACGAGGAAGAAGGGCAGCACCGGTGCCAGCCTCAGCGCCAGCAGGTAGGAAAAGGCGTTGCGTTCGAAACCTTCCGCAAGCGAGGCCAGTCGCCCCTTGAACCGGCCGCGAAGACTCTCGCCGAATGCGCTGCGGGCAGCCAGAAACAGGAGGCTCGCGCCTAAGGTGGCCGCGAAGGCTACAAGAAAGGTGGACAGGAGCCAGCCGAACAGAAAGCCGCCGAACAGGGTGAGCACCCAAGCAGCCGGAAAGGCGACTGCCACGGCAGCCGCATAGAGCGCGGCGAAGACGAGTGGCGCCAGCAAGGGATGATCGGCAACCAACTGCTTCAGCGCTTCGCGGCTTTCGGCCAGATAGGCGATGCCGACATATTGATGCAGCCCGCCAATATAGGCGGCGATGAGAGCGGCGATCAGGATCGCTACCGGCAGCAGTCGACGTGTCCAGGACGTTGCGGTGCCGCCCCCCAACGCCGGGTCAGCCGGCACGGCGGCGCGTGGGTCTTCCCGGCCACCCTCGACCGTGCGTTGGCTCTCGCTGCTGTTCATGGGCAAGCACATGAACCCCGCAGCCTGGCAATGCAACGGCCAGCACGCCCAAGGGACGTCAATTGTCGGTGTTGGGCCCAATTCTCACCGCAACGTGATTCCATGACGCGCAGGCTTCGTCTGGTACCCGACACGTTGACTCGCGCGGGCTACGAAATTATAAGCCGCGCCACGATCGGTCCGCACGCCCGGCGCATATTGGCTTGGCCGCAGATAGAAGATCGATGCTCCTGCTCATTCAAGAGTCAGATACAAGAAGGGCCGCACTCCGCGGTAGTTAAACAAATGAAGCGCACCTATCAGCCCTCCAAGCTCGTCCGCAAGCGCCGTCACGGCTTTCGCGCGCGCATGGCAACCAGCGGCGGACGCCGCGTGATCGCAGCCCGCCGGGCCCGCGGTCGCAAGCGCCTGTCGGCCTGATCCGCAGGTTCTTCCATTGCAGGATCGGCCGGCCGAAAAGCGAACGATCGGCCGCCTGAAGAAGCGTTCGGAGTTTCTGGCCGTGCGAGCAGGCCAGAAGCGCCGCGGCCGGCTGTTCCTGCTCGAAGTACTTGACCGGAAGGACGCAGACCCGCCGCGTTTGGGCATTACAGTGACCCGCAAGGTCGGCAACGCGGTCGTCCGTAATCGCATCCGGCGGCGCATCCGCGAAGCGGTGCGCCAATATGCGGGTAATGACATGGCGACCGGAAATGACTATGTGGTCGTCGGACGAAACGAGGTGCTCGACGTGCCTTTCGAGTCACTGAAGCGAGAACTCTCGCGCCGCATTCGCGGCGCTGGTTAGGGTCCAGGGATCTCCGATGGAAAACAGCCGCAACTTCCTGATCACGATCGCGCTGTCGGTTCTGATCCTCACGCTCTGGCAGTTGTTCTACATGAACCCGCGCATCGAGGCCGAGCGCGAGCGCGAACTTGCGCGCATCGAGGCGTCCGAGCAGCAGGTTCAGCCGGGCGAAGCGTCCGATCTTCCCCAGCCGGTCGATCCCGACCTGCCAGGGCAGCCGGCCGCGCAGCCCTCCGTTCCAGGCGCCGGCACCACGGTACCGACCGGCCAGGGTCGCCAGGCAGCGCTCGCTTCCACGCAGCGCGTCAACATCGATACGCCGCGGCTCGCCGGCTCGATCAACCTGACGGGTGCACGCATCGACGATCTGGTCCTCAAGGACTACCGCGTCACCGTTGAACCCAATTCGCCCAACATCGAACTGTTGAACCCGTCGTCGCTGTCGGATGGCTACTACGCCGAGATCGGCTACACGGGTGGTCAGCAGGCCGGCAGCCTGCCGGGACCGCAGACCGAGTGGCAGGCCACTGCCGGCGCGGTGCTGACGCCCGACACGCCGGTGACGTTGACCTATACCAACGATGCCGGCATCACTTTTGAGCGCACGATCACGGTCGACGAGAACTACCTGTTCACCTATTCGGACGTGGTGCGCAACGAGGGCGACGAGGCGGTCAACCTGTTCAACTATGGCCGGGTGACCCGCATCGGCACGCCGCAGATCGAAGGCTTCTTCATCCTGCACGAAGGCCTTATCGGCGTGACCGGCGAGGAAGGGCTGCAGGAAATCAACTATTCGCGTGTTCGCGACGAACGACAGATCCAGCCCGGCCGCTCGCGTGACGGCTGGTTCGGCATCACCGACAAATACTGGGCCGTGACGCTGATTCCCCGTGGCGGCGAGAGTTTCCAGCCGCGTTATGCCTTTTTCGACGATGGCCGCGAGCGCTACCAGGTTGACTTTCTGACCGATGGCATCGCCGTTGCGCCCGGTCAGGCGGTGACCGTCGAGAACATGGTCTTCGCCGGCGCCAAGGAAGTTCATATCGTCGACGGCTACGAAGCGCAGCACAATATCCGCCAGTTCGAGATGCTGATCGACTGGGGCTGGTTCTATTTCATCACCAAGCCGCTCTTCTATGTGATCGACTGGCTGTTCCGCTTGCTCGGCAATTTCGGCCTGGCGATCCTGGCGACCACCGTCCTCGTGAAGGCCGTCTTCTTTCCGCTGGCCAACAAGTCCTACGTGTCGATGGCCAACATGAAGAAGGTCCAGCCCAAGATGCTGGAAATCCGCGAGAAATACGCGGATGACAAGATGAAGCAGCAGCAGGCGATGATGGAGCTGTACAAGACGGAGAAGATCAATCCGCTGGCAGGCTGCTGGCCGATCCTGATCCAGATCCCGGTCTTCTTCGCACTCTACAAGGTGCTGTACGTCACCATCGAGATGCGGCATGCGCCCTTCTTCGGCTGGATCCAGGATCTGGCGGCGCCGGATCCGACGTCGATCTTCAACCTGTTCGGGCTCCTGCCCTACGACGTCCCTGCCTTCCTGCTGGTTGGCGTGTGGCCGATCATCATGGGCATCACAATGTTCCTGCAGATGCGCATGAACCCGACGCCGCCCGACCCAACACAGGCGATGATTTTCAACTGGATGCCGGTGGTGTTCACCTTCCTGCTGGCGACGTTCCCCGCCGGTCTGGTGATCTACTGGGCGTGGAACAACTTCCTGTCGATCCTCCAGCAGGGCATCATCATGAAGCGCCAGGGCGCCAAGATCGAGCTCTGGGATAATCTGGTGGCCCTGTTCAAGAAGAAGCCCAAGCAGCCGGCCGAATAGTTCGGCCGCTGCCTGAAGAGCTTGGTGAGGCCGGTCAATCCGGCCTCACACGCATGTGATGAAGGGCTGCATCCGAAGGGCGCTCTGCCGTGTAGCCCCTGTGTAGACGCAAACACAGGGAGACCCTTCAATGCGTAGCTTAACCTTCAAGACACTTGTCCTCTCGGCAGCGCTGGCATTCACGGCAGCGGCACAGGCCCAGGAAAACCCGATGGTCGGCGGCGCGCCGATGCTCGCCGAGCGCAACATCGTCGAAAACGCCGTCAATTCCGCCGACCACACGACTCTCGTGGCAGCCGTGCAGGCCGCTGGCCTCGTCGAGACACTCCAGGGCCCCGGCCCGTTCACCGTCTTCGCGCCGACTAACGCCGCATTCGAGATGCTGCCCGCCGGCACCGTCGACACGTTGTTGATGGAAGAAAACCGCGATCAGCTGACCGGCGTGCTGACCTATCATGTCGTCGCCGGCAATCTGTCGGGACCAGAACTCGGCCGCATGGCCCAGATGGGAGGCGATGATGCCATGCTGACCACGGTACAGGGTGGCATGCTGACCGTCGTTCCTTCCGGCCAGGGCGTCGCTATCGTCGATGCCAATGGCAACGAGGCCATCGTCACGATCGCCGACGTGAATCAGTCGAACGGCGTCATCCATGTCGTCAATGGCGTGCTGCTGCCCGCCATGTAACGAGCGGCGGTCCAGTTGACCGCCCGTTCCGAGCCGGTTTCCACAACGACCCTCGCGGAGACCGGCCCTTTCTTTTGCCCTCATTCGACGCTAAGAGCGCCCCGTCCGGCACTTCGCCGGATGTCTCAGGCAACACCCTTCCTCTCCGGAGTATCGAGAACATGGTCGACTAAAGAGGTCCGTATCGCTCGCGCCGGGGGGCGCGAACACGGATCGCCTCCAGCCTTCACCCCGTTATCTCGCCAAGGCAAATGGAGTATCGGCCATGAATGGTCCCGACCCAAACAATCCTCATCCGATGGAAGGCCACCCGAGGGTGGGCTTCCTGAAGCCGCTTGTCGATCATCCGCTGATCGAGATCGGCGAGTTCACCTATTACGACGACCCTGACGGGCCAGAGCGTTTTGTCGAGAAATGCGTCGCCCATCACTACGAGTTCATCGGAGACAGGCTGATCATCGGCAGGTTCTGCGCCCTTGCCTCGGACATTCTGTTCATCATGAACGGCGCCAACCACGCCATGTCGGGCATCTCGACCTATCCCTTCAACATTTTTGGCCGTGGCTGGGAGTCGGGGTTCGATCCAAAGACGTGGGACGATGAGCTCCGTGGCAACACTGTTGTGGGCAACGATGTCTGGATCGGCTACGACGCCACCATCATGCCGGGCGTGACCATCGGCGACGGCGCGGTGGTGGCGGCGAAGTCCGTGGTGGCAAGCGATGTGCCGCCTTATGCGATAGTGGCCGGCAATCCCGCGCGCGTGGTCAGGCGTCGCTTCGATGACGAGACGACTAGGCGGCTGCTGGCGATTGCATGGTGGGAATGGCCGATCGACAAAATCAGCCGCAACCTCGATCTTGTGCGAGGCGGCGACGTGGATGCTTTAGAAAGGGCAGGGTAGGCGGCAATGGATATCGAAGAACAAGATCCGTTCGAGCGGCTGTTTACCGGCAACTGGGTCTTCATCCGGGGTGTGCCGGCCATGAAGTTCCTGCCGCCCGAAGGCCCGCCGGAGATCGCCTTTGCCGGGCGCTCCAACGTCGGCAAGTCGTCGCTCATCAATGCGCTGGTCGGCAAGAAGGGGCTGGCGCGCACCTCCAACACGCCTGGCCGAACGCAGGAGCTCAACTATTTCGTGCCGGACGGGTTTTCTGGCCAGCCCGGCGATCTGCCGCCCTTCGCCATCGTCGACATGCCGGGCTACGGCTATGCCAAGGCGCCCAAGGAGAAGGTGGACGAGTGGACGAAACTGGTACTCGACTATCTGAGGGGAAGGGTCACGCTGAAGCGCGTCTATGTGCTGATCGACGCGCGCCACGGGATCAAGAAGAACGACGAGGAGGTACTCGCGCTGCTCGACAAGGCGGCCGTCTCCTACCAACTCGTCCTGACCAAGGCCGACAAGATCAAACAGGCGGGCCTGCCGCGTCTGATCTCGGAGACACTTGCCAAGATCTCCAAGCGGCCGGCCGCCTATCCGGAGGTGCTGGCAACCTCTTCGGAAAAGGGCAGCGGGCTCGAAGAGGTGCGTGAGGCGATCGCCCGCGCCGTCTCCGACAGGTAGCCGGCTTAGATTGGCCTGTGGTTTGCGGCAGCGGCCGATTGCCGATCACGCGGAACTGAAATAATCTTGACCAAACGATAAAAAAGCAACGGGGCAAAGCCCCATCCTCCAGAGGTGTACCCATGTCGAAAATTCTAAATCCCAGAAAGAAGTTACACGTGTCACGCCGGCGATTGCTGCAGGCCGCCGGTGCAGCGACAGCCCTCGCGGCAGTCGGCACTTTCCCGAGCCGCCTGATCGCGCAGGAGCCGCTGAAAGTGGCCGCGATCTATACGGTGCCGACCGAGCAGCAATGGGTCAGCCGCATCCATCTGGCCGCCAACACTGCCCGCGACCGCGGCGACATCGAGTATGTCTTCTCGGAGAACGTCTCCAACACCGACTACGAGCGCGTCATGCGCGAATATGCCGAGGCCGGTCACGACCTGATCATCGGCGAGGTGTTCGGCGTCGAGGATGCGGCCCGCGAGGTCGCGCTGGATTATCCGAACACCGCCTTCCTGATGGGATCCAGCTTCAAGGAAGACCCGGAATTCCCGAATTTCGCGGTCTTCGACAACTACATCCAGGACGCGGCCTACCTGACCGGCCTGGTGGCCGGCTCGCTGACCGAGAGCAGGAATATCGGCATGGTCGGCGGGTATCCGATCCCGGAGGTGAACCGTCTCATGCACGCCTTCATGGACGGCGTGCGCGAGATCGCGCCCGACACGCGTTTCCAGGTCTCCTTCATCGGTTCCTGGTTCGACCCGCCGGCGGCCAAGGAAACGGCGTTCGCCCAGATCGATGCCGGCGCGGACATCATGTATGCCGAGCGTTTCGGCGTTGCAGAAGCCGCTCAGGAGCGCGGCATCCTGGCCATCGGCAATGTCATCGACACCCAGCCCGATTATCCGGACACGGTCGCGGCGTCCGCGATCTGGCATTTCGAGCCGACGCTCGACGCCGCGATCGAGCGCGTGCGCGAGGGCACGTTCGAGGCGGAGGACTACGGCATCTACTCCTTCATGAAGCATGGCGGCTGCTCCATGGCGCCGCTCGGCACGTTCGAGGACCGGGTCTCCGACGAGATCAAGGCGCTGGTTGCCCAGCGCGAGGCCGAGATCAAGGCCGGCGATTTCGAGGTCAACATCAACGACGACGAGCCGCGCTCGGGCTGATGCACCTCTCCCCCAAGTAGGGGGCACATTCAACGATCGGGTGGAGGGCATGACGGGCCTCCACCCGGCAGCATCGTGGCCGCCCTGCCCATTGACCGGGAGGGCAGGGCGCAGATCCGCAACACCTCATTATCTCGCTCATGCCCGAAACCGTCCTCAAGCTCTCCGGCATCACCAAGCGCTTTGGCGCGCTGGTGGCCAATGACGGCATCGACGTCGACCTGAAGAAGGGCGAGGTGGTGGCGCTTCTTGGCGAGAACGGCGCCGGCAAGACGACGCTGATGAACATCCTGTTCGGCCACTATGTCGCCGACGAGGGGCATATCGAGGCCTTCGGTCAGCCTTTGCCTGCGGGCGATCCCAAGGCAGCGCTGCAGGCCGGCATCGGCATGGTGCACCAGCATTTCACGCTGGCCGACAATATGAGCGTGTTCGACAATATCGTTCTCGGCACGCAGAGCCCCTGGTCATGGCGGCTGGACCGGCGCGTCGCCACCGCACGCATCCGCAAATTGTCGGCCGATTTCGGCCTTGCCGTCGATCCGGCCGCGCAGGTGTCGCTGCTGGCGGTGGGCGAACGCCAGCGCGTCGAAATCCTCAAGGCGCTCTATCGCGACGCGCGCATCCTGATCCTCGACGAACCCACGGCCGTGCTGACCCCGCAGGAGACGGAAGCGCTGTTTGCAACGCTGAAGCTGCTGGTGGCCGAAGGCCTGTCGATCATCTTCATCTCCCACAAGCTGAACGAGGTGATGGCTGTCTCCGATCGCGTGCTGGTGCTGCGCGGCGGACGACTCGCGGGCGAGCGGCGAACATCCGCCACCACCCGCCAGGAACTGGCCTCGCTGATGGTCGGGCAGGAGGTACGCATGCCCGAGCCGCGGCCGGCAAGCCCGGGTGCGCCGCTGCTTGAATTCGACAATGTGTCCACCGGCCAGCGGCCAGGCGGCAGCCCGTTGCGCGAGGTCTCCTTTGCCCTTCGCGCCGGCACGATAACCGGATTGGCGGGCGTCTCCGGAAACGGCCAGGGAGCGATTGCCGCCATCATCGCCGGGACCGAGCGGCCGGTATCGGGCCGCATCCTGGTCGAGGGCAGGCAGATCGGCGACTGGTCGCCGCGCGCGGCCCTTTCGGCCGGCATCGCGCGGATACCGGAGGATCGCCACGCCGTGGGCTCGATCGCCGACATGTCGGTGGCCGAGAACGTGGTCTCGGAGCGATACCGGCAGGAACCGTTCAGCCGGGCTGGCGTGGTCAATTGGGGCGAGGCACGCCGCTTCGCTGAAAGGCTGATCGCCGACTACGACGTGAAATGCCCCTCGCCGGAAACGCGCATCAGGCTCCTGTCGGGCGGCAACATGCAGAAGCTGATCCTGGGCAGGGCGCTTGATCCCGACCCGATCATCATCCTCGCCAACCAGCCGACGCGCGGGCTGGACGTCGGCGCCGTCGCCTATGTGCATGGCAAGCTGCTGGAGGCGCGCGATCGCGGAGCGGCCATCCTCCTGATCTCGGAAGACCTGGACGAGGTGCTGGCGCTGTCGGATTCCATCATCGTGGCCTATCAGGGCCGCGTCTCGGCGCCGTCTTCACGCGGCGAGCGCAGCGTGGCGGAACTGGGCGAACTGATGGCGGGACATGGAATAGGGGAGGCGGCCTGATGCGGCTAGAGGCCAAGCCGACACCCTCGCTCGCGACATCGCTTGCCTATCCGCTGGGTGCGGTGGCGGTGACGCTGGTGCTGGTATCGCTTCTGGTGATCGCGGCAGGCGCGTCGCCCTTCTCCGTCTTCCATCTGGTGCTGGTGGGCGCGGCCGGAACGCAGTTCGCAGCACTTGAGACGCTGACGCGTGCCACGCCGCTGATCTTCACCGGCCTTGCCGTCGCCGTCGCGTTCCGTGCCAAGCTTTGGAACATCGGCGCGGAAGCGCAGCTCTATGTCGGCGCGGTCGTCACCGTGGTTCTGGGCACCGGTGCACTGCCGCTGCCCGCACCCTTGCTGATCCCAATCCTGATCGTGGCGGCGATGATCGGCGGCGGGCTGATGCTGCTCGGCCCTGCCTTCCTGAAGGTGCGGCTTGGCGTCGACGAGGTCGTCACCACCCTGCTTCTGAATTTCGTCGTGCTGCTCTTCGTGTCGATGTTGCTGGAAGGCGTGTTGCGGGACCCGATGGCGCTGGGATGGCCGCGCTCGGCGAGCCTGATTGCCGAGGCGCGGCTGCCTCGGGTGGTGACCGGGCTGAGGCTTCACTACGGCTTCGTGCTGGCGGTGGTGGCGGCGGTCGCGGTCTGGTTCGTGATGAAGAAGACGACGCTTGGCTACGAGATGCGAGCCGTCGGCCACAATGCCGAGGCCGCGCGTTTTGCCGGCATCCCCGTCAACCGCGTGCTGCTCAAGACGGCGATGATCTCAGGCGGGCTGGCGGCACTCGCCGGCTTTTCCGAAGTGGCAGGCACGGCGCGCAACCTCACGCTCGAGCTCTCGCCGGGCTTCGGCTACACCGGCATCGTGGTGGCCATGCTGGCGATGCTCAACCCGCTCGGCGTGGTGGCGGCAGCGATTTTCGTGGCCGGCATCTTCGTCGGCGCCGATGCGATGAGCCGGACGGCCGGCGTGCCCTCCTACATCGCCAACGTGATGGTGGCGACCGCGCTCCTGACCATGGTCACGGCGATCATGCTGTCGCGCTTCCGGATCAGGTGGAATTGATGGAAGCGCTCGAAATCCTCTTCACCGCCTCTTTCTGGGTCGCCGCCATCCGCATCGCCTCACCGCTGATCTTCGCCACCATGGGCGAACTGATCTGCGAGCGGGCGGGCGTGCTCAATCTCGGCATCGAGGGTATCATGACGGCCGGAGCCTTTGCCGGCTGGTTCACGGTCTATTCCGGCGGCGATCTGTGGACCGGCGTTGCGGTCGCGGCACTTGCGGGCGCCATGTTCGGCGCGCTTCATGCCACGCTGACCGTGCCGCTCGGCCTGTCGCAGCACGTCGTCGGCATCGGTATCACGCTGCTCGCCACAAGCCTGACCTATTTCGTCTATCGCGTGGCGTTGCCGGAAGTGACCTCGCCGCCGCGCATCGAGCCGTTCCGGCCCTACGCTGTGCCATATCTGTCAGACATCCCGCTCATCGGCCCCGCGCTGTTCAACCAGACGCCGTTGACCTATCTGGCGTTCATCACCGTGGCCCTGGTCGCTTGGGTGCTCTACCGCACGCCGCTCGGGCTTGCCGTACGGGCTGCCGGCGAGAACCCGGCCGCCGTCGAGGCGCAGGGCATGTCGGTCACCGCCATCCGCATGGGTGCGGTGATGGTGGGCAGCGCACTGATGGCAGTGGGCGGCGCGTTCCTGACCATGTCGGCCTTCTCGTCCTTCTTCTTCGAGATGGTCAACGGGCGCGGTTGGGTCTGCATCGCGCTGGTCGTGTTCGGCTCGTGGCGGCCGGGCAAGGCACTGCTCGGTGCGATCCTGTTTGCTGCCTTCGACGCCTACCAGATCAGGCTTCAGCAGGTGGCGGAGGGCATCCCCTACCAGGCCTTCCTGATGATGCCCTATGTGCTGTCGATCCTGGCGCTGATCGTGATGTCGCGCCGCGCAGCCTATCCCAAGGCGCTGATGGTGCCCTACCAGAAAGGCGAGAGATGAGCTTCGACCTGATCGTGAAGGGCGGAACGCTGCCCGACGGGAAAAAGGCGGATATCGGCATCCAGGGTGATCGCATCGCCGCGGTGGAGCCGGCTCTTGTCGCCGAAGCGGGACAGACCGTCGACGCGACCGGCTGCCTTGTCTCGCCGCCTTTTGTCGATCCGCATTTCCACATGGACGCCACGCTCTCCTACGGCGTCCCGCGCATCAATAAGTCCGGCACGCTTCTGGAAGGCATCGCGCTCTGGGGCGAGTTGAAGCCACTTCTGACCCATGAGGCGGTGAAGGAGAGGGCGCTCGCCTATTGCGACTGGGCCGTCTCGATGGGCCTGCTCGCGATCCGCTCGCATGTGGACACCTGCGACGACCGGTTGCTTGCCGTCGAGGCGCTGCTGGAGGTGAAGAAGCAGGTCGCGCCGCACATCGACCTTCAACTCGTCGCCTTCCCGCAGGACGGCTTCTATCGGTCGCCCACTGCGCGCGAGAACACGATCCGCGCGCTCGACATGGGCGTCGAGGTCGTCGGCGGCATTCCGCATTTCGAGCGCACCATGGCCGACGGAAGCCGCTCGGTGACCGAACTCTGCGAGATCGCGGCCGAAAGGGGACTTCGCGTCGACATGCATTGCGACGAGACCGACGACCCGATGTCGCGTCATGTCGAGCAATTGGCCTATGAGACGCAGCGGCTTGGCCTGCAGGGCCGCGTCAACGGCTCGCATCTGACCTCCATGCATTCGATGGACAACTACTACGTCTCCAAGCTGCTGCCGCTGATGGCCGAAGCCGAGGTGTCGGCCGTACCCAACCCGCTGATCAACATCGTCATTCAGGGCCGCCACGACACCTATCCCAAGCGCCGCGGCATGACGCGTGTGCCCGAGATGCTTGCGCACGGCATCCGCGTCGGCTTCGGCCAGGATTGCGTGCTCGATCCCTGGTATCCGCTCGGCACCGCCGACATGCTCGACGTCGCCTTCATGGGCCTGCACGTGGCGCAGATGACCAGCCCCGCCGACATGAAGCGCTGTTTCGACATGGTGACGGTGGAGAATGCCGCCATCATGGGGTTGGACGAGTACGGGCTGCAGGTCGGCAAGAAGGCGAGCCTCGTGGTACTCGACGCGGGCGATGCGATTGAGGCGATCAGGCTGCGGGCAAGGCGCCTGCACGTCATTGCGTCTGGCAAGGTGGTATCGCGATCGGTGCCTGGCCATGCCGAACTGTCTCTGCCGGGGCGCCCGACTTCCGTCAGTCGCCGCCACCAGGCACCAAATCCCTAGGGCCAGTCGGCGAAGCGTTTCGGTTCCGGGTTCTGGCCTTCGCCGCGCGAGCGCGCCAGCAACTCACGATATCGGCTCGGCGCCATGCCGGTCATGCGCTTGAAAAAGCTGGAGAAGTGGGCCGGATCGTTGAAGCCGAGCGAATGGCCCAGCTGCTGCATGGTGATGGAGGATCGCTCCATGCGCTGCACCGCTTCCTGCGCCAGCCTCTCCGACACCAGCGCCTTGGGCGGTTTGCCGATGCCAGTCGTGCAGATGGCATGCAGCCGGTCGGTCGAGATGCCGAGCGCGTCCGCATATTGGGCAATGGTCCAGTGGCTTCGGAAGTTCATTTCGACCAGCTGCCGGAACCGCTGCAGGATGCCGGCCTTCTCGCCCACACCGGGGAGCATCAGGTCGCTGCCGCTGGACAGCCTGAGCATGACGACAAGGATGATGCGCAACAAGGCCGACAGAAGCAATGGGGAGGCCTCGCGCGGTTGCCTGCTCTCGGCCAGGATCGCGTTGAAACAGCGCTCCAAGACGCCGATCTGTTCCGAGCTGCCGGCAAGCGACAGGACAAAATTGCGGTCAACGAGATAGCGCAGATCCACCGATTCCGGCTGGTCCCCGATCGCAGCGATGATGAGGTCGTTCGATACCGTGCTGCGAAAACCGGTAGCACCCGCCTCGGTCCTGAGGCGGCCGGGCGCAAGGTCACCAAGCCACAGCAGGGCGGGAGCGGCGACGACGTGACGCGTCTCGTCGTTTTCCGCTTCCCCGGCGCCATCGAGCAGCAGGACGGCCTGGCGCGCGGCTTCGTCGGGACGCCGGTTGTAGGACCAGAAGCGGGGATGCAGGCTGCTGTCGATCGGTTCAGTGCGCATGCAGACAGGGTGACTCCGTCGATGTTCCGCTAACCTTTCCGGCGAAACAGCCAGGCTTGACCAGATTTTTACAAGAAATAGCCAAATTCTTGCGTTCTCGGAAGCCCTGTTTTTCGGATTTGGTATCGCAAAACGACGAGAAGACGAAGTAGCCGGGGTAGGACGGCGAAAATCGACGTGATCTCGCCAAGGGAGGTTTGCATTGAACGACCACGCGTCAGTCAGGACGCGGCCCCCCGCCGTTGCGGATGGGCCATATCTCGAGCGGGCCAATCCCGTCTCGGGCGAGGTCGTGACACGCGTGCCGGCCGCCTCCGTCGCCGATGCGCGCCATGCCGCGAATGTCGCCGCATCCGCCTTCCCCAAATGGTCGAACATGTCGCCTTCCGCCCGTCGCGAGATCATCGCGCGCGCCGCCGACATCATGGTCGAGCGCTCGGAGGATGTCATTGCGATGATCTGCGCCGAGAGTGGCGGGACGCGCGCCTGGGGCGAACTGAACATCAAGCTCGGCGCGGCCATCCTGCGTGAAGCCGCCGCCATGACGACGCAAATCTCGGGCGAGGTCATTCCCGCCGACCGGCCCGGTTCGCTTGCCATGTCGGTGCGCCAACCCTGCGGCGTCGTGCTCTCGATGGCACCCTGGAACGCGCCGGTCGTGCTCGGTTGCAGGGCGCTGGCCATGCCGTTGGCCTGCGGCAACACGGTGGTCTTCAAGGCGTCCGAGTTCTGCCCCGGGATCCATTCCATGCTGGGCGAGATCTTCACCGCCGCCGGCCTTCCAGACGGTGTTCTGTCGATCCTTCACACGCCAGACAGTTCCGCCGCCGAAGTGGTCGAAACGCTGATTGCCCATCCGGCGGTGCGCCGCATCAACTTCACCGGTTCCACCAGGACGGGACGCGTGATCGCCAATCTGTGCGCGCGCCATCTCAAGCGGGCGCTCTTGGAACTGGGAGGCAAGGCACCGCTGATCGTGCTCGATGACGCCGATATCGAGGAGGCCGCCAAGGCAGCCGCCTATGGTGCCTTCGCCTTCCAGGGCCAGATATGCATGTCGACCGAGCGCATCATCGTGCATGACGATATCGCCGATGCCTTCATCGAACGCCTGGCCGCGCTTGCCGACGCGATCACCGCTGGCGATCCCAGCAAGGACGAGAGCCGCATCGGTCCGCTGATTGGCGAACATGCGGCCATCCGCGTCAAGGGACTGATCGATGACGCGTTGCAGAAGGGCGCGCGGCTCGTTGCCGGCGGGCGCCAGCAGGGCGTGTGGGTGGATGCCACCGTGCTCGATGGCATCATGCCAAACATGCGCGTCTATCACGAGGAAACGTTCGGCCCGGTTGCCTCGATCATCCGGTTTGTGGATGTAGATGAGGCGGTCTCGATCGCCAACGATACAGAATACGGGCTCGCTGCCGCGGTCTTCGGGCGCGACGTTACCCGCGCGCTCGACGTGGCGCGGCGGCTTGAATCCGGCATCTGCCACATCAATTCCTCGACGATCCATGACGAGCCGCAAATGCCTTTCGGCGGCGTCAAGTCGTCGGGCTATGGCCGCTTCGGCGGCAAGGCCGGCATCGACGAATTCACCGAGCTTCGGTGGCTGACGATTCAGAGCGGAAAGGTGGACTATCCGATCTGACTTCTGGCACGCGGGGTGTCCCGCATGTGTCCTTACAGTGCGAATGAATAGGGAGGTTTAGACATGATCAGACGTACATTCCTGACGCTGGCTGCTTCGGCAGCGGCACTTTCCCTGGCCGGTGCCGCATCGGCCGACACGATCAAGATCGGCGCCAGCGCACCGCAGTCCGGCCCGCTGGCCGGCGGCGCCGCCATGACCCATTGGCCCAACGTGCGCATGTGGGTCGAGGAGATCAACGAGGCCGGCGGCCTGCAGGTCGGCGACCAGCAGATGACGATCGAACTGATCGAGTATGACGATCGCACCTCGAACGAGGAGGCCGTGCGCAACATTCAGCGCCTGGCTACCCAGGACCAGGTCGACTTCATCGTCACGCCGTACTCGACGGGCATCAACATCGCCACGGCGCCGATGATCGCCCAGTACAACTACCCGCACATCACCACTTCGGCGGCGACCGACGGCGTGCCGGAATTCGTCGAGCGTTGGCCGAACTCCTTCTGGCTGCTGGGCACCTCGCGCCAGTTGGCCATGGGCATGGTCAGCGCGCTCGAGCGCATGCGCGAGGCCGGCGAGATCGGCAATCGCGTGGCACTGGTGCACGTTGCCGATGCCTTCGGCCTGGAACTGATGAGCGCAGGCAAGCCCGCCCTCGAGGAAGCCGGCTTCGAGATCGTCTATGAGAGCTCCTATCCGCTGGGCACCCAGGACGTCGCGCCGATCATCTCTGCGGCGATCGCGGCCGAGCCGGATGCCTTCGTGGCGTTCTCCTACCCGGGTGACACGTTCGCGCTCACCGAGCAGGCCCAGATCCAGGACATGCAGGTCGGCGCGTTCTACACCGGCGTCGGCACCGCCTTCCCGAGCTTCCGCAACCGCTTCGGCGATGCGGCCGAGGGCATCATGGGCATCGGCGGCATCAATATCGATGACGAGCGCATCCAAGACTATATCGACCGCCACCAGGCCGCCACCGGCCAGGAGCCCGACTACTGGGCGTCGGCCTACACCTATGCCGGCCTGCAGATCCTGGGTCAGGCGATCGAGGCAGCCGGGTCGCTCGACCGTGAAGCGGTTATCGAGCAGATCCGTACCGGCACGTTCGACACCGTGCTGGGCGAGATGACGCTGGAGAACAACGCCAACCCGAATGTCTGGACCACCGGACAGTGGGTGGACGGCGTGTTCCGCGCGGTCTCGGCCGATGGCCTCGACATCGCGGCCGACCCGGTGCGCAAGGAAGGCTGGGACTGATCGTTTTCGACTGAAACCGAAATCGCCGGCGCGGCCTGGTCGCGCCGGCGCTCAAATTGGGGCAGCAGAGAGAAGGCATGACAATCATCGTCACGGGCATATTGCTGGGCGGGACCTATGCGCTGATCGCCATGGGCCTGACACTGCAATACGGTGTTGCGCGCATCATGAACCTCGCCAATGGCGAGACCCTTGTCGCGGCGTGTTTCATCGCCTTCTGGCTGTTCACGGCCTATCACATCAATCCGCTCCTGGGCCTGCTCGTGATCGCGCCGGCCGCGTTCGTGATCAATGGCGCCATCTACTGGTATCTGCTGAAACCGCTGGTGGACCGGGCCAAGAACCGAGGCCAGTTGGAGGTCGATTCCATCCTGGCGACCTTCGGTCTTCTGTTCCTGCTGCAGGGCATCATGATCCTGGCCTTCGGCGGGGCGTACTTCTCCTACACCTTCCTTGCCGAACGCTTCATGATCCTGGGCAGCCCCTACGGCCTCAACCGTGTCGTTGCCTTTGTTGCGGCTGCCGTGATCGCGATCGGGCTCTACATCTATCTGTTCCATACGAGGCAGGGCACGGCCGTGCGCGCCGTCGCCGTCGATCCGACATCGGCCAATCTGGTGGCGATCGACGTGGCGCGCACTGCCATGATCGCCTTTGCGCTTGGCGGCGCACTGACCGCCTGCGGTGGCGCGCTGTTGTCGACCTTCTACACGTTCAACGCCTCGATGGGCGTGGTCTTCACCATGAAGGCGCTGATCATCGTGATCATGGGCGGCGTGGGTGATGTGCGAGGCGCCGTAATCGCCGCACTCGTGCTGGGCATTGCCGAGACGGCGGTCGCCAGCCTCATCGATCCCGGCCTGACGATAGCCGCCACCTATGCGCTGTTCATTCTCGTGCTGCTGTTCCGGCCGCAGGGCATTTTTGGGAGGCAGCAGTCGTGATCAGTCTCACCCAGAACGAAATCCGCATCGGGCTCTTCGCAGCCGCCGTGGTGGCAGCCGCCGCGATGCTGCCGCTGGTCGACCAAGGCTTCTATCTGTCGCTTGCCGTCAACATCATGCTTTACGCGGCCCTGTGCACTGCCTGGTCGCTGTTTTCCGGGCCGACGCATCTGGTGTCGCTGGCAACGGCTGCCTTCTATGGTCTCGGCACCTATGCGGTGGGCCTTTGGATCGACAGCCTGCCCTATCCCCTTCTCGTGCTCCTGGGCGGCCTGGGGGCTGCGGCACTGGCGGGTATCGTCGGCGCGGCCACGCTGCGCATCTCCGGCGTCTATTTCGTCATCTTCACGCTGGGTCTCGCCGAACTGGTGCGCCAGCTCGTCTCCTGGTCGCAGGCCAAGTACTCGACGCGCATGGGCCTCTACGTGTTTACCGACATCCGGGAGATGCACATATTCTGGATGCTGCTCGCGCTCACCGTCGTCGTGTTCCTGACGGGCTGGCTGATCAACCGATCGCGGCTCGGCTTTGCCATGGAGATCATCGGCAATGATGAGACGGTTGCCCGGCATTCCGGCATCGACACCGCGCGCGCCAAGATCATCCTGTTCATGATCTCCGGTGCCTTCATCGGGATCGCCGGTGCGATCATGGCGCCGCGCTATTCCTATATCGAGCCGCCGTCAGCCTTCAATCCGATGATCTCGTTCCTGGTGGTGATCATGGCGCTTCTGGGCGGCACGAAGAGGCTGTGGGGCCCGCTGGTCGGTGTCATTCCGTTCACGATCCTGATGGACCTGGTGTCGGCGCGCTTCCCGCAACATACCTATATCGTCATGGGCATCGCCTTCCTTGCCATCGTCTATCTGCTGCCAAACGGGGTGACCGGCCGGCTCGAGCAACTCAGATCGTGGCTGCGGACCCGGTACGGCAAGCGTGAAACGGCAATCGAGGAGAAGCACGCATGAACGCGCCAGCCCTCACCGTCAACGCCGCGCGCAAGCAGTTCGGCGGCCTGATCGCGGTCAACGATGTAGATTTCGAGGTTCGCGAAGGCGAGCTTCTCGGCCTGATCGGGCCCAACGGCTCCGGCAAGACGACGATGCTCAACCTGATCTCTGGCGCGCTGAAGCCGACCGCGGGCGAGATCCGGCTCGGGACCGAGCGGATCTCCGGCAAGTCGCCGCACGAGATCGCGCAGAAGGGGGTCGCGCGCACGTTCCAGCTGGTTCGCGTTCTTCCCTCGCTCGACGCCGAACACAACGTGATGGCGGGCGCGGTTTTCGGCCACAACCGCCTGTGGGGAAACGAAGCCCGTGAGCTGGCGAGAGAGCTGCTGGCGCGGGTCGGTCTTGAAAAGCGCGGTCATATGCCCGTCGCCGCCATGACCTATATCGACCAGAAGCGCATCGAGCTTGCGCGCGCGCTGGCATCCAACCCGAAACTGCTGCTTCTCGACGAGTGGCTGGCAGGCCTGAACCCGAGCGAGTTGCAGATCGGCATCGCGCTCATCGACGAACTGGGCAAGGAGGGCCGCACCATCATCATGGTCGAGCACGTCATGGACGCGATCCGCGCCTTGTGCGACCGCTGCGTGGTCATGAATACCGGACGCAAGATCGCCGAGGGCGGCGTGTCGGAAGTGCTGTCGGACGCGGAAGTCATGCGCGCCTATCTGGGAGATGACGACGATGCTTGAGATCCAGAATCTCGGCGTCCGCTATGGCCATCACCTGGCGCTGGAAAGCGTTTCGGCAAAGGTCGACAAGGGCGAGATCTGCGTGATCCTGGGCGCCAACGGCGCCGGCAAGTCGAGCCTGCTGAAGGCAATTGCCGGCATGGTCAAGGCCGAAGAGACGAGCCGCATCGTCATGAACGGCAAGACGATCACCGGCATGAAACCGCACAAGATCGTCGAGGAAGGCATCGCGCTTGTCCCCGAGGGCAGGGGCATTTTCGGCGACCTGACCGTTGCCGAGAACCTGCAGCTGGGCGCCTTCGCCCGTCGTGCCCGTAACCAGGAATCGGTCACGCTCAAGCAGATCTACGAGCTGTTTCCGCGGCTTGGCGAACGCAAGGCGCAGGTCGTGCGCACCATGTCGGGCGGCGAGCAGCAGATGGTGGCGATTGGCCGCGCGCTGATGTCGAAGCCCGAGATCCTGATGCTGGACGAACCCTCGCTCGGCCTGTCGCCGCTTCTGACCAAGGATCTGTTCAAGTCGCTGAAGGCGATCGCGCAGAGCGGCGTTGGCATCCTGCTTGTCGAGCAGAACGCCAAGCAGAGCCTGAAGATCGCCGACCGCGGATATCTGATCGAGAACGGGCTGATCACCGGCGAGAACACGGCTGCCGCGCTCGCCAACGATCCGGCGGTCGTCAACGCCTATCTTGGCGGTGCGACCGAGACGAAGAAGACCGCAAGCCGCAAGATCAAGCTGCCGGCTCCCTTCGCGCTGCCCTCCACGCTGGAGGCGATGGGACGGTTCATGGGCGAACTGGCAAGCCGCGCTACATCCATTCACGCCGCCTTCATCCGCTTCCTGCGGCGCGAGGCGGACGTGCCGAGCGCCTTTGTCGGGCGCCATGACCCGCGTGCGGGCGCCGATCCCTTCGAAGCGATCGCAGCGCCCACGCACTCGATACCAACAGAGAGGAGCAGGCCCATGGTTTCGAACGATGCCCGCAACCTGTCCACCGATGCCGGCAGGCTGGCCCATGCCGCGTCCGAGCGGCTGGCACGCCATATCCGCTCGAGCAGGCTGTCGGCGCCACGCCCCAGTGCCTTCGCCAATATGCGCGAGAGCACAGGCGACGCCGAACGCCAGGCCGCGCCCGCCCGCGAACGAGCGACACCTGCGCCCGATCCCGAACCGGCGGCGCCGCCGGCAAGGGCGGAGACCGCAGCGCAATCTTCCGGCGGGATGGATTTTACCGAGCTGACGCGCCGCGCCGGCGAGCGGCTGGCCGAACACGTTCGCCGCCAGCGCGCCGCCGCCGGACTGTCGCTGCCAAGGGCGACGCCATCGCGCCGTCCCGAGCCGGCTCCGGAGCCGGAACCACGCGCCAACGGTCCGGAAGCCTCGCCGCTGCTCGGCCACAACAGCGCGGGTTTCGACATCGAAGAGGATGACGACAAGGCGCCCGCCGCCTCCTCGCCTTCGGGCGGGTTCGACTTTGCCGCGCTCGCCGAACGAGCGGCCGCAATCCAGGCCGCCCACTTCAAGGCCAACCGCAAGACGCTCACCGTGCAGACCTTCCAGCCGTCGTCGAATGACGGACAGGGAAGGGGCACCAACTGACCATCGATCCCGCCACCCGGGCGGGAAAAGCACAAGGAGGCCAACATCATGGCACGCGTTTTCGAGGGAATGTATATTGGCGGCGGATGGTCCGCGGCCCGCACCACCTTCAAGGACTACAACCCCGCCGACGGTTCGGTCTGGGCCGAGGTGCCGGATTCCGGCAAGGCGGAGACCGCCGCCGCAATCGAGGCTGCCCATGCCGCCTTCCCGGAATGGTCGGCTCTGCCCTTCTCCAAGCGGGCGCACTACCTCCACAAGGCAGCCGAGATCTGGGAGCGCCGCAAGATGGAGATCATCGACGCGATCCAGGCCGAAGGCGGCGGCTGGTTCGGCAAGGGCATGTTCGAGACCGGCTATGTGACCGAGGTCTTCCATGCCGCAGCCGCTTCCGTGTGGCAGTCGACCGGCGAGGTGCTGCCTTCGGAATACGGCAAGGTGTCGATGGCGGTGCGCCGTCCCATGGGCGTCGTGTCGGTGATCTCGCCCTGGAACTTCCCCTGCATCCTGACGGCGCGCGGCTTCCTGTTCCCGCTTGCGGCCGGCAACACGATCGTGCTGAAGCCGTCTGAGGAGACGCCTTATCTGGGCGGTCTCCTGTTTGCCGAGATCTTCGAGGAAGCCGGCCTGCCCAAGGGCGTCTTCAATGTGGTGACCTGCTCGCGCGACCACGTGCAGGAAGTCGGCGACGAGCTGATCGAGCATCCTTACGTGAAGGGCATCTCGTTCACCGGTTCGACCGCCGTCGGCCGCCAGATTGCTGCCAAGGCCGGTGCCCACCTGAAGAAGTGCTGCGTCGAGCTCGGCGGCAAGGACTCCCTCATCGTGCTGGAAGATGCCGAGATGGAGCGCGCCACCCAGGCCGCCAATTTCGGATCTTTCATGCATCAGGGCCAGATCTGCATGTCGGTCGAAAAGGTGCTGGTGCACGAGAAGATCTTCGACGACTTCCTGAAGAAGTTCGTCGAGCGCGCCGCGCGCCTCAAGGTCGGCGATCCGACCAAGAGCAAGGAGCACGTGATCGGCCCGCTGATCAACGACAAGCAGGCCGCCAAGGTGAAGGAGCAGATCGACGACGCCATCGCCAAGGGCGCCAAGGTGGAACTCGGCGGCAAGGTCGACGGCCGTTTCGTGGAACCGACCATCCTGACCGGCGTGACCCCCGACATGAAAATCTACCAGGACGAGACTTTCGGGCCAGTCGTTCCGGTGATCCCGTTCCGCTCCGACGACGAGGCGATCGCGATTGCCAATGACAGCGAATACGGCCTGTCGGCGGGCGTCATGAGCCGCGACGAAAGCCGCGCGCTTGCCATCGTCAACCGTCTCGATACGGGCAACTGCCACGTCAACTGCTCGTCGGTGAACGACGAGCCGCACGTGCCCTTCGGTGGCTTCAAGGCATCGGGCGTTGGCAAGCATGGCGGTCGCTGGTCGCTGGAGACGTTCACCGAGACGCGCTGGATCACGCTCGACCGTGGCGGCCGGCCCTTCCCGCCGGTTTTCTGAGGCGGGTATCGAATATTCCCTCCCCGCTCGCGGGGAGGGAACCAAACGCCAGCGTTGCACTCTACGGCGCCCCCCTCTGCCTTGCCAGGCATCTCCCCCCCCCCCGGGGGGGGGGTGACAGGCGCGGAAGAGGGGGGCCTGGAGGGCCAGGCCGGACGGTGTTTGCCCA
>JBKBIT010000011.1:0-145163 GCA_046297455.1 Aliihoeflea sp. | reverse complement strand
GAGGCGGCGAAGGCCGCCCCCAAAGCAGCCTCGCCCGCACCTTCCCGCGCACGGCCAATGCCGGCAACCCAGGGCAACGCTGCCCTGGCGGTAAGCAGCGAGGATTGGGAAGAGTTCTGATTGGCCGGACCGGGCCTTTCATCGGTCCGGTCCCGCCACACTTTGCTTCATGCGCACGGCATGCGATGGAGATCGTCGCATGCCGCCTCTTTTTGAAACAATGCTGCTCGTGTTCGGCCTGGTTGCCCTGGGTTATGCCTTTGGGCGCGCTGGACTTCTTGGAACGCGCACCGGCGATGGGCTGACCGATTTTGCGGTCACTGTTGGCATTCCGGTGCTCCTGTTCCGCACGCTGGTGGAAGCGGATTTTTCCGGTGCGCGTCCCTGGGCGCTCTGGGGAGCGTATTTCAGCTCGGTTGCCCTTGCCTGGATTGTCGGACAAACCATCGTCAGACGGGTGTTCTGGCGTGATGCTCGCGCTGCGATCGTCGGCGGGGTCGCAGCCTCGTTTTCCAACCTCGTACTGCTCGGTGCGCCGTTGGTGCTTGGCATCTTCGGGCAAGCCGGCTTCGAGGTTCTCTCCCTGATCGTCATTGTTCATTTGCCGATCATGATGGCATCGTCCATCGTCCTTTTTGCCTGGGTGGACCGGACTGCCGGTGGCGGGTTGTCGCCATTGTCTTTGCTGCGGCAGTTTCTTCGCGTCTTCCTCGGCAACCCCCTTATCGTCGGTATTCTCGCGGGCATTGCGTGGCGATTTGCCGGCTGGCCGATTCCCTATGTCGCAAGGCCGGTGGTCGATGCGTTGGCCTCCGTTGCCGGACCGGTCGCGCTGTTTGCGGTTGGGCTGGGCTTGGTGCAATTCGGCATTCGGGGCGCGGTTCTGCCGGCACTGGCCCTGGCGCCACTCAAACTCTTTGCCATGCCTGCAATCGTTCTCGTTCTGGCGATGGCCTTCGGCCTGCCGCCGTTGGTCGCCAAGGTTGCTGTGGTTGGCGCGGCGATGCCCACGGGGGTTAACCCCTATCTGATCGCAACCCGTTTCGGCACCGGCCAAGCGCTGGCATCCAACACAATGACGATAACGACGGCAGGGGCGGTTCTGACAACGGCCTTCTGGCTATTGGTCGCGGAGATGGTGTTCGGCTGAGCCAAGCCGGAACCTTGGCTGGTTATTGTCGTTGGCGCGACGTGGGCATATGTCAGTGACAACAACCGTGGCCGATCAACGCGGCCCTCGCAACCGAATGGAGAAACCCTCATGCTTCAGAAAACCAGTCATTTCATGCGCGAGGCCAACCTGATCGGCGGGCAGTGGGTACAGGCGGATTCCGGCCAGACAATCGACGTGACCAACCCCGCCACCGGGTTGAAGCTCGGGACAGTTCCCAAATCGGGCAAGGCGGAGACCATCCGCGCCATTGAGGCAGCCCAGAAGGCGTTCGAGAGCTTTCGCAAGACGACAGCCGCCGAGCGGTCGAAGATGCTTCGCGCGCTTCACGATGCCCTGATGGACAACCAGCAGCCGCTCGCCGAATTGCTGACCTTGGAGCAGGGCAAGTCGCTGACCGAATCGAAGGGCGAGATCGCTTCGTCGGCCGCCTACATATTGTGGTTCGCTGAAGAAGCCCGCCGCGTATATGGCGACGTGGTGCCGTCGCCCTGGGCAGATCGGCGTATTCTGGTGACCAAGGAACCGGTTGGCGTGATCGCCGCCATCACGCCGTGGAACTTCCCGTCGTCGATGCTTGCCCGCAAGATCGGCCCCGCGATCGCCGCCGGCTGCACCTCGGTGGTCAAGCCGGCGACCCAGACCCCTTATTCGGGCTTGGCCTGGGGTGCGCTCTGCGAGGAGGTCGGGATCCCGGCCGGTGTCGTGAATATCGTTACCGGCTCCGCGTCGGAGATCGGCAAGGAACTCACCACCCATCCCCTGGTGAAGAAGATCACCTTCACGGGTTCGACCGAGGTCGGCAAGATGCTGATCGAACAGTCGGCGTCGACGGTGAAGAAAGTGTCGATGGAACTCGGCGGCAACGCGCCCTTCCTGGTGTTCGACGACGCCGATCTGGACCGGGCTGTCGAAGGCGCCGTCACGGCAAAATACCGCAATTCCGGCCAGACATGCGTGTGCACCAACCGTTTCTTCGTGCAGGCCGGGATCTATGACCGTTTCGTGGAAAAATTCGCCAAGGCGTCCGCGGAACTGAAAGTCGGACCCGGACTGGAAGACGGCGTGCAGCAGGGGCCGCTGATCGACGACAAGGCGGTCGAGAAGGTTGAAGAGTTCATCGCGGACGCCAAGGCGAAGGGTGGCAAGGTTGAAACCGGCGGCAACCGGCACGAGCTCGGTGGGTCGTTCTTCCAGCCGACGGTCATTTCCGGCGCCACGCCGGAGATGAATTTCATGAAAGACGAGATCTTCGGCCCCGTTGCCCCGGTTTTCCGCTTCGAGAAGGAAGAGGAAGCGGTCGCGCTCGCCAACGACACCGAATTCGGCCTCGCGTGCTATTTCTATACAAGCGATCTCGGCCGGGCATTCCGCGTGATGGAAGGCCTGAAATATGGCATGGTCGGTGTCAACGAGGGTCTGATCACCACACCGGAGGCGCCCTTCGGCGGTGTGAAGGAATCCGGTATCGGCCGCGAAGGTGGGCATCAGGGCATCGAGGATTATGTCGACACCAAATATGTCTGCATCGGCGGACTGGGCCTGTAGGCGCTGCATTTGAGCGCGGCGGCGAGCGAGTTCTTCGGCGTAACCGGGGAGGGCGAGGACGTACGCCGCCTGACTCTTGCCGGCGGTGGCCTGACGGCCTCCATTCTGGACTATGGTGCGGTCGTTCAGGATCTCAGGCTTTCCGGCCACGATGCGCCGCTGGTCCTGGGCTTCGAGGAATTCAGCGATTATCTCAACCATTCGCTGTTCTTCGGAGCCATGGTCGGTCGCTGCGCCAATCGCATCCGGGACGGGCGCTTCGCCATTGACGGCGCAAGGTTTGAAGTGGAGGCAGGCGATTTTCCGCATGCACTCCATGGCGGGGCGTTTGGTCTTCATGACAGGCGCTGGCGCGTTTCAGGTTTCGGACCCGGCCATTGCTCCCTGAGCATTGTCGATCCGCATCGCGACAACGGCTATCCGGGTAAACTCGAGATCACCTGTACCTATCGTCTGAAGGCGCCCGGCACGCTTGTCGTCGACGTCGAGGCGCGGACGGATCAGCCGACGCTTTGCAATCTCGCCCATCACTCCTATTTCAATCTCGATGACGGTGGCCGTGGCGACATACTCGATCACCGGCTCGCCATCGCGGCATCGGCCTATCTGCCGGTAAACGACGAGCTCCTGCCTTCTGGATATGTCGTTCCGGTGGAGGGAACGGCTTTCGATTTCGTCTTGCCCCGGCCCATCCGGCTGGAATGGGAAGCCGAGACGATGAGCTACGATCACAATTTCTGCCTGGCGGCCGAGCGTGGCCCGTTGCGGCAAGCGGCGTGGGTGCAGGGGATGCGTTCGGGTGTGGAGATGGAAGTCTGGACCACGGAGCCGGGATTGCAGTTCTTCGACGGCGCTTTCACCCCGCGCGGCGGGCGCGGCCTTGATGGCGTGAGCTACGGCGCGCGCGCCGGTTTCTGTCTCGAGCCGCAGGTCTGGCCGGATTCGCCCAACTTCCCGCATTTTCCGCAGGCTGTCCTTAGACCTGGCGAGGTCTATCGTCAGGTGACGGAGTATCGCTTCCGTTTGCCTCACGAGCCGCGTGCTTGAGGCCGGCTGCCGCCCGGCATCCGTTCAAACTTTCCCGCTCTTGACCTTCCCGTTGCCGGAAGGTCCATTTGAGCTTCTGAAGAAGGGGAAGGCACGATGCTGAGATGGATTCTGGGTGGTGGCGCGCTGCTTGTGGTGGCGGTGGTCGGTTTCATGGCATGGCGCATGATGGCGCCGCCGCCGGCCGATCTCGATCTTGCTCGCGAGAAGGCGAGCGAAGCGGGCATCTACCAGGTGGCCATCGCGCCGCAGATCGGGCCGGTGGTTCAGGGGGCCCTGCATAGCTGGGTCACGACCATACGGCTGCCGGACGGCTCTGCCGTCGATGATGCGACGGTGACGGTCGATGGCGGCATGCCGCAACATGGACACGGCCTGCCGACCAGCCCGCAGGCGACCGATCATCAGGGCGAAGGGCGTTACCTTATCGAGGGCGTACGCTTCAACATGGGCGGATGGTGGGAGCTTCACCTGGGCATCTCCTCGCCGGCCGGAGATGACGGCGTCACGTTCAACCTGGTGATCGAATAGTCATGAAGGATTGGCGGCGATCGCTGGCACCGATTGTGTTTGGATCGGTCGTTGCCGTTTTGTCGGGTTGCGGCCAGGCCGATTTCACCGAGCAGGAAAAGCGCGTCATCGCCTCGCTGTCGCTGTCGTCGCTGGGCAATCTGCCGCCGGACCCGACGAACCGTGTGGCCGACAGCGAGGTGGCGGCATCTCTCGGCGCCAGGCTGTTCTTCGACACCGGCATGAGCGCCAATGGCGAAGTTGCCTGCGCCACCTGCCATCTGCCTGAACGCCAGTTCCAGGACGATTTGCCGCTCGCGCAGGGCATCGGCACCACCGATCGACGCACCATGCCGCTCGCCAATGTCGCCTACAGCCCCTGGCAGTTCTGGGATGGACGCAAGGACAGCCTGTGGAGCCAGGCGCTGGGGCCGCTGGAAGACGCGGTCGAGCATGGTTCGGACCGCACCGCGCTGGTGCGCTATGTGGCGGAGACCTATGGCGAGCGCTACGAAACGGTCTTCGGTCCCTTGCCCGACATTCAAGGCCTTCCCGAGAGCGCCGGGCCGAAGGGCGACGAGCCCGCGCGGGCGGCCTGGGAGGCGATGGCCGAGGAGGACCGTTTTGCGGTCGACACCGTATTTGCCAATATCGGCAAGTCGCTCGATGCCTTCCAGCGCACCATCCGCCATGAGCCGACGCGCTTCGACCGCTTCGCCGATGCGGTCGGGGCGGGCCGCACGCCGGAAGGCGACGACGCGCTGACGCCGCTGGAGATCGAGGGGCTGCGGCTGTTCATCGGCAAGGCCAACTGCATCGACTGCCACAATGGTCCGCGCTTTACTGACGACCATTTCCACAACACCGCCGTGCCGCCGGTACCGGGCCTGCCCCAGGATCGGGGCCGGGCCGGCATTATCCAGGAGTTGATTGGGGACCCGTTCAATTGTCTCGGCCCCTTCAGCGACGGGACGGAAGACGATTGCGCCGAACTGCGTTTCATGCTGACCGACAGCGAGGAACTGGAGCGGGCCTTCAAGACGCCCTCGCTGAGAGGGGCCGCCTCGCGCCCGCCCTACATGCATTCCGGCCAGATCGCCACGCTGGAAGAGGTCATCGACCACTACAGCACCGCGCCGGAGCCGGTGTCGGGGATCAGCCAGATATCGCCGGTTGTCTTCACCGATCGCGGCCGGCGGGCGCTGATCGCCTTCCTGGAGACGCTCGAGCCCGACACCATCACCGATCCCTGACCGTCTCCATGGCCACGAAGGTCGAGGTCTGGGCGACATGGGGCAGGGCGGATATGCGTTCGCCGAGCACGCGGCGGTAGGCGGCGATGTCCCTGGTGCGGACCTTCAGGAGATAGTCGAAGCCAGCCGCCATCATGTGGCATTGCTCGATCTCGGGCACGTCGAGCACGGCCTTGTTGAAGGCGTCGAGTGCGACCGATCGCGTATCGGCAAGCTTCACCTGCACGAAGGCGACATGGCCTTCGCCGGTCTTCTCGCGGTCGATGATGGCGGTGTAGCCCCGGATCACGCCCTCTTTCTCCAGCCGCCGCACGCGGGCCTGGACAGGCGTCTTCGACAGGCCCACCCTTTCGGCGAGCGCGGCCATGGAGAGGCGCCCCTCGCGCGACAGCGCAGCCAGTATCTTGCGGTCCAGGCGGTCCAATCGTTCCATCAGCTTCGTCCATGCGGGATGATATCTGCCTGTTCTGTCATAGCGGCAGATCAAGCGGTCTGCAAAGGTGGCAATATCAGGCCGATTGCATTGCAGGTTCGTGATAGATTTGCCTGACACGCTGACAGAAAGGCACACAGCATGAGCCGGGACAGACTTGAGCAGCATCGGACGGCAATCCGCCGGCATTACCTCACCGACGAGGAGAGTGCGCTCAAGGCGCTGGCCAAGGCAGCGTCGCTCGGCACAGAGCAGCGCGCGGCGATCTCGTCGGTTGCGGCCGATCTCGTGCGCAAGGTGCGCGGCTCCTCCGAGCCGAAGCTGATGGAGGCGTTTCTCGGCGAATACGGCCTGTCCACCCAGGAGGGTGTAGCGCTGATGTGTCTTGCCGAGGCGCTGTTGCGCGTGCCGGATGCGGAAACGGTCGACGACCTGATCCGCGACAAGATCGCCCCGCACGACTGGTCGGCCCATTCCGGCTCTTCTAGCTCCATCTTCGTCAACGCCTCGACCTGGGCTCTGGCGCTGACCGGCCGCGTGCTCGAAGACGGGGAGCAGGGCGTGGCCAGCACGCTGCGCGCGTTGGTGCGCAGGCTGGGCGAGCCGGTGATCCGCACCGCGGTGGCTGCCGCCATGCGCGAGATGGGCGATCAGTTTGTGCTCGGCCGCACCATCACGGAGGCGGTCAAGCGTGGCCGCGACGAAGCCAAGAAGGGATATCTCTATTCCTATGACATGCTGGGCGAGGCGGCCCGCACGGAGGCCGACGCCCTGCGCTACCACAAGGCCTATGCCGATGCGATCGCGGCTCTGGCGCAACACTCCAAAGGTAGCGACATCCGGACCAATCCGGGCATCTCGGTCAAGCTGTCGGCGATCCATCCGCGCTACGAGGCGGTGAAAGCCGCAACCATGCTGCCGGTGATGGTCGAGCGGCTTTCGTCGCTTGCCCATGCGGCCCACGATGCCGGCATGGGCCTGAACGTCGATGCCGAGGAAGCGGACCGGCTCGACGTCTCGCTCGACGTGATCGAGAAGGTGCTGGCCGATCCGGCGCTTGCCGGCTGGGATGGTTTCGGCGTCGTGGTGCAGGCTTACGGGCCACGCGCGCCCTTTGTCCTCGACTGGCTCCACGAGCTTTCCGGGAGGCTCGACCGGCGCATCATGGTGCGCCTGGTCAAGGGCGCATACTGGGACACCGAGATCAAGCGAGCGCAGGTGATGGGGCTTGCCGGCTATCCTGTCTTCACCCGCAAGGCCAACACGGACGTCTCCTACATTGCCTGTGCCCGGAAGCTTTTGGGGATGACCGATCGCATCTACCCGCAATTCGCCACCCACAACGCGCATACGATAGCCGCCATCCTGGCCATGGCCGACGGGCGCGACAGTTTCGAGTTCCAGCGTCTTCATGGCATGGGCGAAGCGCTGCACGAGGCGGTCCGCATTCAGGAAGGCACGCGTTGCCGCATCTACGCACCGGTGGGCGCGCATGAGGATCTGCTGGCTTATCTGGTGCGTAGGCTGCTGGAGAACGGGGCCAATTCCTCCTTCGTCCACCAGATCGTGGACGAGAGCGTGCCGGCAGAGGAAATCGCGCGCGATCCCTTCGAGGTGGTCGCCAGACAGGGGCCGGCGCACAATCCGGCGATCCCCATGCCTGCCGAGATTTTCGGGGCAGGGCGCACCAACGCCAAGGGTTGGGATGTAACCGATCGGGTGACGCTTGGGGAGATCGACGCGGGCAGGGCACGCTTTGCCGCCCCGTATCGCTGGCATGCCGGGCGCAAGGCGACCAAGGCGCGGTCCAGACGTCAGGTGATGAACCCCGCGATGCCCGGCGACATCGTCGGCACTGTGGTCGAGGCCGATGCAAAGGAAGTCGCGGCGGCGGTTGAGGCGGCCGCGAAGGGACAGGGCGCTTGGGCTGCGACGCCAGTGGGTGCGCGCGGCGACATCCTGCGCCGCATTGCCGATCTCTACGAACAGCATGCAGACGAGTTCTTCGCGCTGGCCACGCGCGAGGCGGGCAAGACGCTTTTCGACGGTATCGCGGAGGTGCGCGAGGCGGTCGATTTCCTGCGCTACTATGCCAATGAAGCCGTGCGGGCCGAAAATACCGGTGCGGCGCGCGGGGTGATCGCCTGCATCTCGCCATGGAATTTTCCGCTTGCGATCTTTACGGGGCAGATTGCCGCTGCCCTGGTGACCGGCAATGCGGTTGTGGCCAAGCCCGCCGAACAGACGCCGCTGATTGCCGCGCGCGCGGTCGAGCTGATGTGGGCTGCCGGCGTGCCGAAGGAGGTTCTGCATCTTGTACCCGGCGACGGGGAGACGGTCGGTGCGCCGCTGACGGCGGATCGGCGCATTGCCGGGGTCTGCTTCACCGGCTCGACCGAGGTGGCGCGAATCATCGAGCGGCAGCTTGCCAAGACCGCCGCGCCCGATGCCCTGCTGATCGCCGAGACCGGCGGGCTCAACGCGATGATCGTCGATTCCACGGCCCTGCCGGAACAGGCAGTGCGCGACATCCTCGCTTCCGCCTTCCAGAGCGCGGGCCAGCGCTGCTCGGCGCTGCGGGTGCTCTACGTCCAGAAGGACGTCGAGCAGAAGATGCTCGACATGCTGAAGGGCGCGATGGCGGAACTGGCAGTGGGCGACCCGTGGCAGGTGGCGACCGATGTCGGCCCGGTGATCGACAAAGAGGCCCGTGACGGCATTGCCGCCTATTGCGCCGGTATGGAGGGCAAGGGGCGGCTTCTTGCCCGGATCGATGCCCCTGCGGATGGGCTGTTCGTGGCGCCGCAGGTGTTCCGCGTGGCGGGCATCGGGGAGATCGAGCGCGAGGTATTCGGCCCGGTCCTGCATGTGGCAAGTTTCGAGGCCGAGGAACTCGACAAGGTGGTGGCCGCGATCAACGGACGCGGCTACGGCCTGACTTTCGGCCTCCACACAAGGATCGAGGAACGCGTGCAGCGGATCGTCGACGGGATCCATGCCGGCAATGTCTATGTCAACCGCAACCAGATCGGCGCGGTGGTCGGCTCGCAGCCTTTCGGGGGCGAGGGGCTTTCGGGAACGGGGCCGAAGGCGGGCGGGCCGCACTATCTCAGGCGGTTCCGGCGCGCGGAGCCCGCCACTGCTGGCAAGCCGGAAGGCAGTGTCGTGGCGCCGCGGACGCTGGCAGAGCACATGCCCGACGCGTCGCGCGGCAACTGGGCCAGCCGGCCGGACCGGATCGCCATGTTGCGCAAGCATCTGCGCGGCAAGGCCGCCGACGCCATGACTGCCGTCGCGGCGCTCGATTTCGGGCCGGTCGACCTGCCGGGGCCGACGGGGGAGGCCAACACGCTGGCGCTTTTCCCACGTGGCCGGGTTCTTTGCCTGGGGCCGGATGCCGAAACGCTGATGTGGCAGGCGGTTCAAGCGCTTGGCGCCGGCAACGCGGTGCTGGCGGTGGCGCCTGGTGCGGAGACCGCGCTGAAGATGCTGACCGGCAAGGGACTGCCGCTGGCTGTGCTCGACGGGCAGGTCGAGGCAGCCGCGCTGACCCGACTGGACATCGATCTTGTGGCTTTTGCGGGCGAGGCGGAAACGCTGCGAGGCTACCGCGCCGCGCTAGCAGCGCGCGAGGGGCCGATCGTGCCGATTGTCTCGGAAGTGGCCCACCCGGCGGCCTATGCGCATGAACGTGCGGTCTGCGTCGACACGACGGCGGCCGGCGGCAATGCCAGCCTGCTTGCGGCGAGTTGAGGGGAAACTTTCTTTTCGCTCACGGCCGAGCGCCGCTTGCGCGGCTGGCCTCCGCGGGGCCTCGCAAAGGCTCGGGCGCCCCTTGGGCTTGCGGCCTTCGGCCGGATGGCGGGGCCAGTCGCCAAGGTTGCACTCTACGGCGCCCCCCTCTGCCTTGCCAGGCATCTCTCCCCCACGAGGGGGGAGATCAGCTGTCACAACGGCTTTCGCCAATTGCAGACGTTGCAGATTGAGGCGGCGTCGGTGGAGCTGCCAATCTCCCCCCCGTGTGGGGGAGATGCCTGGCAAGGCAGAGGGGGGCGTGAAGGACGCGGCATTGCCTTCTTTCCTCCATTCCTGAAGTACCGGCGCGTTTCATCCCTGCCACGCCCCGTTTCCGGTCTGGCTTCTTGTTCAGTTGGGAAGCGGGGCGCGTTGTCCGTGCCTCTCTAGTAATTTTGTTGGCGCAAACCACGCGCCCCGCCGGTGCTTTCGCCCCGGATGGGTGGGCCGGGCTCGTCCCGCCGGTCCCGCCTTGCTCCCAAGGGAGCAAGCGCGAGGGTCCGACGGACCTTACCGGCCAGACCTTCACCGAGGCCCGGACCTGTGGTGGGTCGGTTCCCACCAAGCCACGCTACCGTTGCGCGGCCGACCCGGACACCGTCACCCTTCCCGACACCCCGGTCCGGAGCCGGGTTCCCGCAAGGGCGATGGGGGGATTATCGGGGAGGTGGCAGGGGTGTGGATAAGTTGCGGGCGAGAAAAATACGAAAGTGAGGGGAATCAAGGGGTGGGGGAAAGGCGGCTGGATTCCGTCCACGCTTGGCGATCCCCTCTCTGGCGTTTTCCAAGCACTTGCTCGGGACAAGCCCGCTCGCAAATGCAGGAGGCGGCCCTCCGCTATGGCTCCGGGCGTTCATCGCTCGAAAAGCCAAATCGTTGGCTTTTCGCCGGCCTTCGTCCGAACGCTCCTCACTCTCCCCTTTGCGGGAGAGAAAGCAATTTCGATGGCTTGGTCGAGCGCAGCGAAGGCCAAACGTCAGAAATTGCAAGAGAGGGGACTGCCAACGCCTCGCTCGTCATGTGCCATTCAGGCTTAGATCCCAGGGTCGCGCTGCGCTCTGCTTCGCGCGCCCTGGGATGACGAGGGTGCGGCTCAGGCGCCTTCGACGACGCTGAAGCCTTCGAATGCCGGATGGCCGATATAGGCCGGCTTGTGGTCGCCAGCGTTCTTGTGGGCATCGCGAAAATTCTGCGACTTCGTCCAGGCGACGAAATCGTCGTGGCTCTCCCAGATCGTGTGGGAGGCATAAAGCGTATAGCCCTCGTCCTCGTTGACCGGTCCCTTGAGCAGATTGAAGGAACGGAAACCCTTCATCTCGTCGAGGGTGGAGTTGCGGTTTTTCCAGACGTCCTCGAATTGCTGCTCGGCGCCGTTGCGCACCTTGAAGCGGTTCATCGCGATATACATGCGGTCCTTCCGGTCTTCTCGTGGTGAATTCAATGGGCGCGGATGGCGCCAGGGCCGTCCTCGATCTGCAGAAGGTGGCGCAGGCTCGGTCGCGCAGCGGCCAGATCGGCGATGGTGTAGCTCTGCAGCACCTCGAAGAAGGCGCCGAGTGCCTTGCGCAACGCCTCGTTGAGCTTGCAGGAATCAACCAGCGGGCAGTCGGTGGCATCGTTTTCGAAGCATTCGGCCATCGCGAAATTGTCCTCGGTGACGCGCACTACCTCGAACAGGTTGATGTCCGCGGCTGGGCGGCCGAGCCGGACGCCGCCATTGCGGCCGCGCACGGTCTGGATCATGCCGTGTTCCACAAGGGGCTGCAGGATCTTGAACAGGAACAGTTCGGAAACCGAATAGGCTGCGGCAATGTCGGCGATGCGGCTCAGCCGATCGTCGTTTGCCGCGCAATACATGAGAATGCGGATGGCGTAGTTGGTCTGGCGGGTCAACCGCATGGTTTCCGGCCTCCGGAGCGGGTTGCGGATTCGATTGCGCTTAGATTAGAACTATTCCAGACAATTGCAAGAATATATGAATGTGTCAGTCATGTTTTTTCAAACGCATGGCTGCCATGCGTGGAGCAGCTTGAAATCCATGCTGCATTGCACAATATTCCGCTGGTCGCGTTGCGACGACTCGGGGAGGAACTCTCGAGGAGCGCACCATGTCTGCAAGACACACCAACGACAGCATTGAAGGCCGCATTCGCCAGTTGCGTCCTTCCGATCTACCCCTCTTTCGCGCGCATCTGTTGCGGCTCGACCGCGACAGCCGTCGCGACCGGTTCAATGGACCGGCCGGTGACGAGATGCTGACGGCCTATGCGCAGCGCTGTTTTCACGACGGCACGACGGTGATTGGCTATCTGGGCCAGGACGGCGCGGTGCTCGGTGCCGCGGAACTGCATGAGCGGCCTGAACTCTCCGACACGGGCGAGATCGCGTTCTCGGTCGAACCCGAGCATCAGCATCGCGGTATCGGGCGGCGGCTTTTCCGGCGGTTGATCCTGCATGCGCACGCTCTCGACTATACGCGGCTTCTGGTGACGACCCATCCGCAGAACGAAGCGATGAAGCGGTTGGCGCGCACCTTCAACGCGCGGCTGTTCTTCGAGGACGGCTCCACGATGGGCGAGATCCATCTGCAGCGCATGGCCGATCTCGACCGTCTGGGCGACATGCGCCTGTCGGCCTGAGACCTGCCGGGCGGCGTTTCAAGCGGCGCAATTTCGGGTTACACTCCCCATTCCCTTGGTCTGAGGAGGAAGCCATGGCTCGCAAGCCGCAATCGGAATCCGTTGTCGACATGTTCGCGCGCATGGGCGAACAGATGAAAATGCCCGCGCCAGACATCGAACGCGTGATCGAGGAGCACCGCAAGAACCTGGAAGCCTTCGAGCAGAGCGCAAGGGCCACCGGAGAAGGCGCCACCAAGGTGCTGGCGCGCCAGCGCGAGATACTGGAACAGACGCTGGCGGATTTCACCGCCATGGCCAAGTCGATGCAGCCGGGCGCCGATCCAGGCGAAGCCATGCGCCTGCAAGCCGATTTTGCCCGCAAGGCGTTTGAGACCACGGTCAAGAACACCAGCGAAATGGCCGATTTGATGCGCAAGTCGAGCGAGGAATCGCTGGAAATCCTGCGCAAGCGCATCGCCGAGAGCATGGAGGACATGCGCAAGGGGTTTGGCCCCAAATAGCGCACGCAAGACCTCTCAAATCGGCTGCGTCGAGGGAACGTTTCTCGGGATTTGGGATTTCACAAGTGAAGGGTCTTTGCGCCAGGAACATTGTTCCCGGCGCGCCACATCGCAGAGTGAAGTTACCATGTTCGAGAAATCAATTGTCGTGGCTGTCATGGCCGCGCTGGTTTGGGGTGCGTTCCATTTTTACGGCGAGACGGATACGGCGCCCCGCGCCGTGATCGTGCAGGCACCCATCGCCGCAGACACGGTCATAGTCGAATAGCTATTCGGAGTCCGGCTGGTGAGCCGGGGCGGCATCGACAAAGGCCGGCAACTCCATGCAGGCGTCGCGAATACGGCCTATCAGCGGATAAGGGCTCATATCGACGTGGAACCTGACGTTGTTGGCGACCTGGGCCACCAGGCAGATATCAGCCATGCCGGGCATGTCGCCGTGGCAGAAGCGGCCGGTGTCCGGGCTGTCGGCCAGAATCCTTTCAAGTGGTTGGAAGGTTTCGTTGACCCAATGCCTGAACCAGTCGCCGATCTCCGCATCGTCGGCGCCGTAGCGCGAGCGTAATGCGTTCAGAACACGCAGATTGTTGACGGGATGGATGTCGCAGCCAATCATCTGGCAGATTGCGCGGACCCGCGCGCGACCAAGCGGATCGGCCGGCAGCAGCGGCGGAGAGGGCACCATCTCGTCGAGGAATTCCATGATCGCCAGCGATTGCGCGATCACGGTGCCGTCTTCCCACACCAGCGCGGGCACGAGACCCTGCGGATTGACGGCCAGATATTCGGGCTTACGGTTTTCGCCGTGGCGCAAATGATGAGCGACATAATCGTAGTCGATCCCCTTCATGGCGAGCGCGATGCGCACCCGGTAGGAGGTCGAGGACCGGAAATAATTGTGCAGGACAACACGGCTCATCGTGGGTTTCTTCCGGGGTAGGCGGGGCCGGCATCGAGGCCGGCAAGATCGTTCAGCATGTCGATGAGGTCCTCCCAGCGCTGCGCTCCGTAGCGGCTGCGCAGATCCGCATTGATGGCAAGCGCCGCCGGTGCCAGGCTGGCGATGAAGGCGCGGCCACCGGTCGTGATCGACAGAAGGCTGCGGCGACCGTCATCGGCATCGCGCATGCGCTTGACGAAATGCCGGTCCTCAAGCGACTTGATCATCCGCGTGAGGCTGGGCGCCAGGATGCAGGCGCGGGCGGCAACGCAGCTGGCATCGAGGGGGCTTTCCTCCTCCAGCACCCGCAGCACCCGCCACTGCTGCTCGCTCATGCCGTTTTCGGCCAGAAGCGGGCGAAAGCGTGAGACGACCGATTCTCGCGCCCGGGTGAGGGCGATTGCCAGCGAACGGTCCGTGTCGGCCGGCAGGTCGTGGATGGGGGGCGGCTTGGCATCGGTGCTCGTCACCAGGGTCATCGGTTCCTCCTCCAGTCGATGTCGGCGATCAGTCTCCGTAAGGCACCCAGACATTCTTGATCTCGATGGCGCGGCGCAGCCACGACGCCGGCCTGCCGGCGCTTCCCGACCAATCGACGGCCCGCCCGCCACTCGTCCAGACGCGCTTGAGATTGCCGGCCGATTCCAACTCCGCCATGCGGCAGGTCTCGGCATCCGCCACGCACCACAACCCGTCGAGATCGTCGTGTTTCGCCATCACGATGGCCAGCTCTGAGGGCTTGCCGGTGACGATGTTGACGGCGCCGGCGGGCAGGTCGGAGGTCTCGAAGACCTGATAGAGGTCGGTCGCGACCAGCGCATGCCGGGGCGAGGGTAAGGCGACGACCGTGTTTCCCATGGCGAGCGCGGGCGCCAGCATGGCGACGAGGCCGAGCAGCGGCTGGTCGTCGGGGGCGACGATGCCGAGCGTGCCGACGGGTTCGTGAAGTGCAAGCGCGATCGCGCGCATGGGCGGCTGGTGGACCGAGCCCTCGAGTTTGTCGGCCATGCCGGCGGCGGCGAAGATGCGCTCGATCGATGTCTCCACCTCGTCGCGGGCGGCCTTGGCCGAGGCGCCGGTGAGCGAGGCGATGCGGGCGGCGAACTCGTCGGCGCGGATGGAGAGGTTTTCGGCCAGGAAGAACAGCACCTGGGCTCGGTTATGCGCGGTGGCGGAACCCCAGCCGGATTTGCGGGCTGCCGAGACCGCATCGCGGATGTCCTTGCGGCTGCCGATGCCGGCCTCGCCGGCAAGGCGTCCTTTGGCGTCGTGGATGGGGTAGGAATAGTTACCGTCAGGACGGACCTGCTTGCCGCCGATGAAGAGTTTGGGGGAGCGGTCGATGAAGGCGCCGTCGCCAGCCTCCTGCAAGCCAGCGCCGCCGGGGAAGGGCCAGGCCTCGATCGCGGGGGCCTTTTTGGCGGCTGCGGGCGCCAGATATTCCAGCATGCCCTCTCGGCCGCCCTCGCGCCCGAACCCGCTCTCGCGAAAGCCGCCAAAACCGCAGGCGGCGTCGAAGAGATTGGTGCCGTTGACCCAGACCACGCCGGCTTTCAATTGCGGGGCGACATGGAGGGCGAGATTGACGTTTTCCGACCAGACGGATGCGGCGAGCCCGTAACGCGTGTTGTTGGCGAGTTCGACCGCCTCGCTGGTGGTGCGGAAGCTGATGGCCGAAAGAACCGGGCCGAAGACCTCTTCCTGGGCGAGCAGGTTCGACGTGCCGACTTCCGTTGCAAGCACCGGCAGGTGGAACCAGCCGGTCTCGGGCAGGGGGTAGTCGGGCTGCCAGATCGTGGCGCCCTGTTTTTCGCCCTTCTCAACCATCGAACGCACGCGATCGAGCTGCACCTTGTCGACCAGCGGGCCGATATCGGTGTTCTTGTCGAGCGGGTCGCCGAGGCGCAGTTGGCCCATGCGCTCGCGGACCCTCGCGAGGAAGCGCTCGGCGATGCTCTCCTGCACCAGGAGCCGCGAGCCGGCGCAGCAGACCTGGCCCTGGTTGAACCAGATGCCGTCCACCAGCCCCTCGACGGCTGAATCGAGATCGGCGTCCTCGAAGACGATGAAGGCCGACTTGCCGCCGAGTTCCAGCGACAGTTTCTTGCCCGAGCCGGCGGTGGCGCGGCGGATGATCTTGCCGACCTCCGACGAGCCGGTAAATGCGATCTTGTCGATGCCGTCATGCTCGACGATGGCCGCTCCGGCCTCCGGCCCGCCCTGGACGATGTTGACGACGCCCCTGGGCACGCCAGCGCGCTCGCAGATCTCGGCAAAGAGGATGGAGGTCAACGGAGTGAACTCGGCCGCCTTGAGCACTATCGTGCAGCCGGCGGCAAGCGCGGGCGCGATCTTCCAGGCGAGCATCAGGAGCGGGAAGTTCCAGGGGATGATCTGGCCGGCGACGCCGACGCCCTGCATTCCGGGAAACTCGTCCTCCAATGCCTGCGCCCATCCGGCATGGTGGATGAAATGGCGGATGGCGAGCGGCACGTCGATGTCGCGGCTTTCGCGGATCGGCTTGCCGTTGTCGAGCGATTCCAGCACCGCGAAGAGGCGGGCATGGCGCTGCATGGCGCGGGCAATGGCATAGAGCACGCGGGCGCGCTCATAGCCCGAGGCCTTGCGCCAGGCGGGCAGGGCCTTTTTCGCGGCGGCGACAGCGGCGTCGATATCGGCAGCACTGGCCTCGGCCACCTTGGCGAGCGCCTTGCCAGTGGCGGGATCACTGGTTTCGAAGGTCTTGCCCTCGGCCGCCTTGCGCCATTTGCCGTCGATGAAGAGGGCAGCCGAAAAATCGCGGCTTTTCAGCCAGGCATCGGCCTCGGCGCGCGATTCAGGTGCTGGGCCGTAATCCATGTCGTGGTAGCGCTGGAGGATGTTCATGAAAGTCTCGCTCAGCCCATGGCGTGGCGGTGGGCGGCTGAATAGCGGCCGGTCAGATGGTGCTCGAGCTGGCGCTCGATGTCGGTCAAGAGGCTGGAGGCGCCGAAGCGGAACAGGTCTGGCTCCAGCCAGCGGCGGCCGAGCTCCTCGCGCATCAGCACCATCCAGTCGAGCGAGGCCTTTGCGGTCGAGATGCCGCCGGCCGGCTTGAAGCCGATCAGATGGCCGGTGCGCTCGCGATAGGCGCGGATGCAGCGTGTCATGGCCAGGCCGACGGGAAGCGTGGCGTTGACGCTTTCCTTGCCGGTCGAGGTCTTGATGAAGTCGGCACCGGCCATCATCGCGACCATCGAGGCAAGCGTGACGTTGCGCAGCGTCGAGAGGTCGCCGGTGCCCAGAATGACTTTCAGATGCGCCTCGCCGCAGGCTTCGCGGAAGGCGGCGATCTCGTCATAGAGCTCCTGCCAGTGGCCGCCCAGCACCAGCCCGCGCGGGATGACGACGTCGATCTCGTCGGCGCCGTCGCCAACCGAGGCGATGATTTCAGCAAGCCGGGTCTGCAGCGGCGCCAGGCCATGCGGGAAGGCGGTGGATACAGCGGCGACATGGATGCCGGTGCCTTGCAGCGCCTCGACGGCGGTGGCGACGAAGGGATGGTAGACGCAGATTGCGGCCGGGCGGATCACCGTGTCGCCGAGGCCGAGGCCTTCAACGATGTCCGGGCGCAGCGGATCTCTCGCCTTGGCGCAGAGGCGGCGGACGCGCTCCGGTGTGTCGTCGCTCGACAGCGTGGTGAGATCCATCAGCGAGATGGCGCGCAGGAGCCAGGCGGCCTGGTTGTCGGCCTTGATGGAACGGCGCTTGGACAGCGTGCCGACGCGACGTTCCAGCGCCGAGCGGTTGACGTGGCGCATTTCTTCCAGCCAGCCGAGATCGAGAGGCATGCCGGGATTGCGGGGCAGGGCCGTGTCTTCCGATGCCGGCTGTGCCGGCGTCAGACGATGCAGGCTTGCGCCTCTGGTTTCGATGGGTTCGCTTGCCTGCGAGGCCATGACATCCAACTCTTGTTGCCGACAGGGTGCGGGGCCGAAGGCCCGTTGCTCATCCTATGGCACGAAACGGGATCAAAACAAACGCTGCGGGTGTTTGTCTGGAGCCCGAGCCGAGAATTGCGGCGGGGGGCCGTGTCGGCTAGGCCAATACTCCATCGTCCTAGCAACATGAAAGGCTTCGTCATGCTCTACGCCATTCTCTGCTACCACAAGGAAGACGTGGTCGGTGCCTGGACGCGCGAGGAGGAGGATGCCTGCATGGCCAGGCTCGCTTCCGTGCAGGAGAAGCTTGCCCGGGAAGGCCGGCTCGGGCCGGTGGCGCGTCTTTTGCCGACCACGGCGGCGGCCAGCGTGCGGATGAAGGGCGACGAGCCGCTGGTGATCGACGGTCCGTTTGCCGAGACCAAGGAACAGCTGCTCGGCTTCTATCTGGTGGAGTGCAAGGACCTCGACGAGGCGATAGAGGTGGCGCGCCAGCTTGAGATCGCCAATCCCGGCGGCACGCACGAGGTCAGGCCGGTCGGCCTCTATTCGCCGGTTGCGGCAACGCTATGAGCGAGCTTGCCTGGATAGATGCGGCGATCAGTTCCGCCCGTCCCCAGGCGCTCGCCGCGCTGCTGCGCTATTTCCGCGATCTCGACACGGCCGAGGAGGCGTTTCAGAACGCCTGCCTGCGGGCGCTGAAGAACTGGCCGACAAACGGCCCGCCGCGCGATCCCGTCGCCTGGCTGGTGCTGGTCGGGCGCAATGCCGGCATCGACGAGAAGCGCAAAACGGCGCGATTTGCAGAAATGCCGCCGGAGGAGGCGCTGTCCGACGATGGCAACCGGGAAACGGAGCTTGTCGAGGCGCTTGACGAGTCGGACTATCGCGACGACGTGCTGAGACTGATGTTCGTGTGCTGCCATCCGGATCTGGAGCCGACGCGGCAGATCGCATTGGCGCTGAGGATCGTGTCGGGCCTGCCGCTGCCGCGCATTGCGCGCGCCTTCCTCGTCAGCGAGGCGGCGATGGAGCAGCGGATCACTCGGGCCAAGGCAAGGATCGCTGCTGCGGGCGTGCCTTTCGGCGCGCCGGACGCGGTGGAGCGCGCAGAGCGGCTGGGCGCGGTTGCGGCGATGATCTATCTCGTCTTCAACGAGGGGTATTCGGCGACCGGCGAGCATGTCGCCGAAAGGGCGACACTCTGCGACGAGGCGATAAGGCTCGCGCGGCTGCTTCTGCGCATGTATCCGACCGAGCCCGAAATCATGGGGCTGACGGCGCTGATGCTGCTGCAGCACGCACGCCACAAGGCCAGGCACGATGCTGCAGGCGAGATGGTTCTGCTGGAGGACCAGGATCGCAGCCTGTGGAACCGGGGCATGATCGTGGAGGGCCTGACGCTGGTCGACAAGGCAGTGCGGCACCGTGCGCCCGGACCCTACCAGGCGCAGGCGGCGATCGCCGCCTCGCATGCCAGGGCGACAAGGCCCGAGGACACCGACTGGGCGCAGATCGATCTGCTCTATGCCGCGCTGGAGCGCATGCAGCCATCGCCGGTCATCACGCTGAACCGGGCGGTGGCGGTGGCCAAGGCGCGTGGGGCGGAGGCCGCGCTGGACCTCATCGAGCCGCTAGGCGAACGGCTGGGAGCCTATTTTCATTTTCACGGCGTGCGCGGCTGGTTGTTGAAGCAGCTGGGCCGCAAGGGGGAGGCGAAGGAGGCCTTCAACCGCGCCATCTCACTGGCGGGCTCGGCGGCCGAAGCCAACCAGATCCGCCTTCAGCTGGACGGGCTGGAACGCGAAGCGGCGGAACGGGAAGCAGGCCGCCGGGGTTGAGCCGTCGAACAGGGCAGGCCAAGGTGGCCTCCTGGACATGCAACAGGCGGAGTTCCCATGGGCCACAGCTGCGATCATTCCCTCATCAAGACGATCCACCATCATGGCTGGGACCGCGAGAACGCGCCGGCGCTGACGATTGCGCCGGGCGAGACGGTCGAGTTCGACACGATCGACGCCTCGGGCGGGCAGCTGTCGCGCGGTTCGACAGCTGCCGACATTGCAGGCCTGGATTTCGGCAAGGTGAACCCGGTGACGGGGCCGGTCTTCATCGACGGTGCGGAACCTGGCGACGCGCTGAAGGTGACCATCCTGGGACTTGCGCCGAGCGGTTGGGGCTGGACGGCCAATATTCCGGGCTTCGGGCTCTTGGCCGACGAGTTTCCGGACCCCGCACTGCATCTGTGGAGCTACGACACGAATACGATGGCACCGGCCGCCTTCGGGCCCGGTGGGCGGGTGCCACTAAAGCCGTTTTGCGGCACGATCGGGCTGGCGCCGGCCGAAGCCGGCACGCACAGCGTGGTGCCGCCGCGAAGGGTGGGCGGCAATCTGGACATTCGCGACATCGGGGAGGGGACCGAGCTGTGGCTGCCGGTCGAGGTGGCAGGCGCCCTGTTTTCGGTCGGCGATACGCATGCCGCGCAGGGCGATGGCGAGGTCTGCGGCACGGCGATCGAAAGCCCGATGTCGGTGGCGCTGAAATTCGAGCTGGAAAAGGCAGCTGCGCCGAAATTCCCGCGCTTCCGGACAAGGGGGCCGGTGACCCGGCACCTCGATGGGGCAGGCTATGACGTGACGACCGGCATCGGACCGGACCTGATGCAGGCCGCCCGCGAGGCGGTCAGCCAGATGGTGGAACTCCTGTCCAAACGTACCGGCATGGCGCCCGTGGAGGCCTACATGTTGTCGAGCGTGGCCGGCGATCTTCGGATCAGCGAGATCGTGGATGCGCCGAACTGGGCGGTTTCGTTCTATTTTCCTCGGATCGTGCTGGACTAGGCCGCCCTTGCCGGGTGGCGCGCTTGCCTCACTGGCGCCTTCAGCATAGCAGTCTGCCATGCAGCAAGCGCGGCAGAGCACAGAGCAAGAGGCAGAAGGCAGGCCAGGCACGGCGGAGGCCGGCGCCAGGATCGCGGCGCTTGCCGACCGCATATTGGGCGGGGGTGCCCGGTTCACGCTGATCGATGGCCTGCCGGGCACCGGCAAGAGCCTGCTCTTGCGGGAACTGGCGGCAAGGACCGGGGCGGCCATCCGCCAATGGCCCGATCATGGTGGAGCCAGCGACGGGTTGGAACTGATCGATCTTGCGCCCGGAACGATCCTCGATCTTCGCGATGTGCAAGGCCGGGCTGTCGTCAGTGCAGGACGCCAGCAGATCGCCGACCACGCACGTTTGCGCCTCTATGGCGATCTGCTCGAGATCGGTAATGGCGATCTCTTCCTCGGCGAGGCCGACGATCCCGCTTTCGAGCGCGCCGGAGGATGGCCGGCGCTGTCGGCGCATTTCGTGCGACTGCCGGAGGATGCCGCGACCGCCGTGGCCTTCCTGCGCGAGGCTGTGCTGCCGGTGGTGGACGAGGCGGCCAGCGTGTTCCTGAATGCGCTGGCCCTGGCCCGCAGAGGCATTCCCGCCGGCGGGCTCGACGAGGCATCCGCCCAGACTGCGACCCGGCTCGCCCCGCTTGTCGTTGCCAGGGACGGGACCTTTCGGTTTCGAACCGACACCCTGCGCAGCCTGTTCGAGGCGGCCTTTGCGGGCCGTGCGCAGGGTGCCCGGACGGCCGGTCTTTTGGAGCGCGCGCGCGAACCGGCCGCAGCGATCAGAGCCTGCCTTGAGGCGGGGGACCGCGCCGGGGCGCTTGGCGTTCTCGACCGGTCGGGCGGCGTGATGCTCGGCCACCTGCACGGCCCCGACGAAGCGCGGGCGGTTTTGGAAGCCTTCGGCGAAGAACCGCACCATGGTGTGGTTGCGCTCAGGGCGATGACCGCGATGAAAGCCGGGCATACCGGCCATGCCGCGCGGCTTATCGAGCAGGCGATGCGAGCGGCCACGCCGTCGGGCCTTGCCAGCGCACCACCTGATCCCGGCGGGTTAGCCCCCGAAATGCGCATGTCGTGGCTTCTGCTCGGTGTGTATTCCGACCGGCCGATGGGAGGCACCGACTTCCACGGTGAATATGCCGCGCTGCTGGCCGAACTGCCACCCGACAGCCATCTTCTGCGCGGTTCGATCTACAATGTCGCGCTGGACGAGCAGATCAGGGCGGGGCGCCAAGGCGAGGCGATCGCCACCGCCGCACGCGCATTGTCTCACTACCGTGCAGGGCAGGCGCCCTACCTGTCCTTCTACATCCATGTGCACCTCGCCCTCATGCATCTTCTGTCCGGCTCGCCGGCCGAAGCCGCAAAGGATCTGGAGGAGGCAAGGCGCGAACTGGCCGCCACCCCCTTTGAAACCCCGCAGGACGACCGTTTCCTGGCGCTCCTCACGGCGCAGGTCGCCTATGAGCAGGGCCGTGGCACGGCAATGACCAATTTTGCCGAGACTGCCTTCGAACGCTTCGCCTATGGAGAGCTCTGGCCTTCGATCGCCACGCTGGCTCTGGCCTTCGGCGCCGAGGCTCTGCTGCAATTGCGAGGCACGGAGGCAGCCTTGCGCTATCTGGAGGCCTGGCGGGTACAGACCTGGCGGACCCGGCGTTTTCGGTTGTTGATCGAGCAGCGCGAGGTGCTGATCCTGCAGAGCGCCCGCCGCTGGCGCGAGGCGCGGCTGAAGCTGGAAGCCATGGCAACGCGCATCGGTGCAATCTGGATCGACAGCGCCGGCGAGAACCTCGCCGACCTCCGCGATCCCGAAGACGTGGCACAGGCACTGATCTGGCTGCGCCAGCAGGTTTTCGAACGGCCGCGCGACCAGGCGCTGCAGCAGAAGCTCGCCTTTGCGCACAAGAACCCGCATCTGTCGTGGCGCCAGCGCCGGCAACTGGCCATCTGGCAAGCCTGGGTCGCACGGCGCAGAGGACAGGTACCTGCCGCGCGCCAGTTGCTGGCCGATGCGCTGTCGACATGCGTGGCGCGCGACTGTCGCGCGCCGCTGCTCGAAGAGAGACTGCTGGTCGTCCCGCTGGTCAACGACCCGCGCATGGCGGGCGGACCGATGCGAACCGCACCGGTTCCCTCCGGGCTGCGCTCGGCCGAACCAAACCCACTGGCGGGCGGGCCGCTGTCGCGCAAGGAGTGGCGTGCTCTGCTGCTTCTCGCCGAGGGGTGCTCCAATAAGGAAATCGCGCGTGAAATGATGGTGTCGCTGCCGACCGTCAAGTTCCACCTGAAGAATCTCTACGCCAAGCTTGGCGTGTCCGACCGGCGCTCAGCCGTGGACACGGCAAGGCGCAATGCGCTGATCGATTCCTGATCCGACTGCCAGTCTATTGTGCATCGAGGTGCTCTGCTTGATTTGCGAGCGGACTATACCTATTCCCATGAGTACAAAACCTATCCCTGTGAAGCGTGGCGTAAGGGTCGTTCCCGCGCGATAGTTTGCTGGCTTGGGGACAAGAAGGCGTCCCCGCTGTTGCAGGGGAGATTTGGCGCATGCCAGCCAGCTTCGCGGAATTCCTGATCCGCCGCCTGTTCGGCTTCATTGCCGTGCTGCTGGTGCTCTCGTTGATGATCTTCGTGCTGGCACGCGTGGTGCCCGGCGATCCGGCCCGCATGACGCTGGGGCCGGCGGCAAGCCAGGCGCAGGTCGAGGCCATGCGCGACCAGATGGGGCTCAACGATCCGCTGCCGATCCAGTATCTGAACTTCCTCTCCGGCGCCGTCCAGGGCGATTTCGGACGCTCGCTCATCTCAGGCAGGCCGGTGACGCAGGAGGTTCTGGCGCTGTTGCCGGCGACGCTGGAACTGGTGCTGGCCACGCTGTTCCTGATGTTGCTCTTCGGCGTGCCGCTCGGGGTGCTGGCGGCCCGAAACCAGAACCGCTGGCCCGACACGGTGCTGCGGCTGGTCTCGCTGATCGGGGTCACGATGCCCGCCTTTCTCGCCGCGATCCTCTTGCAGCTTTTCGCCGCCTACTACCTGACCGACTGGCCCATCCTCGGGCGGATGGAACGCGGCATCGGCGCGCCGACGGGTCCGACCGGGCTGTTGACCATTGACGGACTGCTTGCCGGACGGCCCGACGTGACGCTGACGGCGCTGCAATACATGCTGTTTCCGGCCATCGCGCTGGCCCTATCGGGCATCGCCCAGATCATGCGCATCACGCGCTCGGCCATGATCGAGCACCAGCGTCGCGACCATGTGCAGACATTGCGCAGTTTCGGCGTACCGGAAAGGGTCGTGACCTTCCGCTACCTGCTGAAACTGTCCTCGGTGGCGCCGCTGACGATCATGGGGCTGGAATTCGCCTCGCTGATCGGAAACGCCTTCGTCGTGGAGATGGTGTTCGCCTGGGGCGGTTTTGCCTCGCACGGGCTGGAATCGATCCTGCAAAAGGACCTGAACGCGGTCATGGCTGTGGTCATGCTGTCGGGCGTCTTCTTCGTCGTCGCCAATCTGGTCATCGACGTCATCATCGGCTTCATCGATCCCCGACTGCGCCTCAGGGAGGGCCGCTAGCATGTCCGTTCTCACCGATCACGGGGATCAGACGGTGGTGCTGTCGGCACGCCGCATGGCCTGGCTGCGGTTCCGGTCCAACCCGGTCGCGATCATCGGCGCGCTGATGGTTCTGTCGGTCCTGTTCTGTGTCGCATTTGCTCCATGGATTGCGCCCTATCCCACCCACGCGGGCGGCATCGTCGACTTTGCCAACCGGCACCAGCCGCCGAGCGTCGACCATTTGATGGGAACCGACAAGGTGGGCCGCGACATCTTCACCCGCGTCATCTACGGCTTCCGGATCTCTCTGCTCCTGATCGTTGGCGTATTGGGCGTGGCGGTTCCCGTGGGCGCGGCGCTGGGGCTGGCGGCTGGCTATTTCGGTGGCCGGACGGAATTCCTCATCACCGGCTTTACCAATGTCATGCTGGCCATCCCGCCGCTGGTCATGGCGCTGGCCGTCGGCAACGTGCTCAACCCCAACCTGATCACGGCCATGTTCGCCATCGCCTTGCTGTGGTGGACCTGGCACGCACGGCTGATCTATCGCGTCGCCAAGTCGGTGGCGGCGGAAGACTACATCGAGGCGGCGCGGCTGGCGGGTGCCTCGCACTGGCACATTCTCACCAAGGAAATCCTGCCCAACTGCATCGCCGTGATCTCGGTCAAGTCGACGCTGGACGCAGCCTTCATCATCCTGTTCGGCGCCACGCTTTCCTTCCTCGGCCTGGGCGTGCGTCCGCCGACGCCGGATCTGGGCTCGATGGTGGCCGACGGCCGGCAGTTCCTGCCCGAGATGTGGTGGGGCGTTCTGGCTCCGGCGCTCGGCATCTTCTACGCGACGCTCGGCTTCAACCTTCTGGGTGACGGCCTGCGCGACATGTTCGACGTGGAGGTCTGAGCGTGAGCCTTCTTCAGATCGACAATCTGAATGTCGCCTTCTCCAGCTACGGCATCCGCACCCATGTCCTGAAGGACGTCTCGCTGAAGGTTGGCGAGGGCCAGCGCGTGGCGCTCATCGGCGAGACGGGGTCGGGCAAGTCGGTGACCTCGAAGGCGGTGCTGAACACGCTGCCCCGCAACGCCAAGGTCGAAAGCGGCAGCATCCTGTGGCGCGGCGAAGACCTGACGACGAAATCCGACGGGGCGCGCGAGGCGCTGAAGGGCGTCGAGATGTCGGTGGTCATGCAGGACCCGCTATCCTCCTTCAATCCTGTCTTCACGATCGGCCGGCATCTGGACGACGTGCTGTACTGGGCTGACCGGCGCAAGGGCACCTCCCGCGGCAAAGCAGGGCGCGCCGCCCATATTCGCGACGTGCTGCGCCGGGTGCAGCTTGCCGATCCCGACCGAGTAATGGGCGCCTACCCGATGCAGCTTTCGGGCGGCATGCGGCAGCGCGTGCTGATCGCGCTGGCGCTGATGAACCGGCCGAAACTGCTGATCGCCGACGAGCCGGGAACCGCGCTCGACGTGACGACGCAGGACGAGATCCTGAAGCTGCTCAACGCTTTGGTGACGGAGGAGGGGCTGTCGCTCCTGATGATCACCCACAATCTGGGCGTGGTGCGGATGACGGCCGACGACGTCTATGTGATGCGCAAGGGCGAGATCGTGGAGCACGGTCCGCTGGAACGCATCTTCAAGACGCCCGAGACCGACTATGCGCGCGAACTGATCGAGGCGATCCCGCCTCTCTACGGCCAGGGCGTCAAGGATCAGCCGGTTGCCGCGCAGCAGGACGGCGCGCTGGTGAAGCTGGAAAACGTCGACAAGGTCTTTGTCGAAAATCGTCTGCTGCGGCCGGCACTGCGCAGCCATGCCGTCAAGAAGGTCGATCTCGAGATCGGCAGGGGCGAGATCTTCGGGCTGGCGGGCGAAAGCGGGTCGGGCAAGACCACGGTCGCCAGGATGGTGATGGGGATCATGCGGCCTTCTTCGGGGCGCGTCATCATCGACGGGAAGCCGCTGGACGAGGCCTTCGACGGTCGTGTCGACCGCAGGCTGGCCCAGATCGTCTACCAGAATCCGGGAACCTCACTCAATCCAAAGCGCACCGTGGGCCAGATCCTGGAAGTGCCGCTGCGTTTTTCCGACACGCCGCGCGGCGAGATGAAGGCGCGCACCGAAAGCCTGCTCGATCGCGTGGGCCTGGCGCCGCACTATGTGTCGCGCTATCCGCACGAGCTTTCCGGCGGGCAGAAGCAGCGCGTCGCCATCGCCCGCGCGCTGGCGGCCAACCCAAGGCTGATCGTCCTCGACGAGCCGACATCGGCGCTCGACGTCTCGGTGCAGAAGCGGGTGATCGCGCTTCTGGAAGAGCTGCGCGAGGAACTGGGGCTGACCTATCTCTTCATCAGCCACGATCTCTCGCTGATGCGCAATTTCTGCTCGCGCATCGCCATCATGCTGCGCGGCGAGATCGTCGAGCAGGGCAGGCCGGCCGAGGTCTTCGCCAATCCCGTCCACCCCTATACCCGCGCGCTGATCTCCGCGATTCCCGTGATCAGCGAAGCCGAAGAGGCCGCCAAGCCGGCCGTCAGCCAGGAAGAAAAACAGAAATTCCTCGTCTCCTCGGCGGCGTGATCGCCGGGAGGCCAAATGAATATGGAGCGAAACGAATGGTCTTGAGATTGGGCATCGACGTCGGGGGCACCAACACCGACGCCGTCATCCTGGAAGGACGCAAGGTCCTGGCCGGCGTCAAGGCGACGACGACGGAAGACGTCATGTCGGGCATCGCAGAAGCCCTGGAGAAGGTGATAGGGGAGGCCGGCGTCGCCCGCGACGCGATCGACGTCACGATGATCGGCACGACCCATTTCACCAATGCCATCATCGAGCGCCGGGCGCTGGATTCGGTGGCTGCTATCAGGCTTGGCCTTCCGGCGACCGCCTGCCTGCCGCCGATGGTCGACTGGCCGCAGGACCTGGTGGAAGAGGTGGGCGGCCACCGCTACCTGCTTCAGGGCGGCTACGAGTTCGACGGCCGCGAGATCGCCGAACTGGACGAGGACGGGCTGGTGCGGGTGGCCGAGGACATCAAGGCCAAGGGCATCCGTGCCGCGGCCATTTCCTCGGTCTTTTCGCCGATCAACCGGGCGATGGAGGAAAAGGCACGCGACATATTGCGGGAGCGCTGCCCGGACCTGCCGATCGTGCTGTCGAGCGAGATCGGCCGTATCGGATTGCTGGAGCGCGAGAGCGCCGCGATCATGAATGCGAGCCTGCTTACCTTGTCGGATCACACGGTGACGGCATTCGCCAACGCGCTGAAGAATGCCGGGCTGACCTGCCCCTTCTACGTGACCCAGAATGACGGAACGCTGATGGCGGCCGACACGGTGCGGCGCTTCCCGGTTCTAACCTTCGCCTCCGGCCCGACCAATTCGATGCGCGGGGCGGCTTTCCTGACGGGGGTGAAGGACGCCATCGTGATCGACATTGGCGGCACGACGACGGATGTCGGCGCGCTCCAGCATGGTTTTCCGCGCCAGGCCTCGACCGTGGTCGATGTCGGCGGTGTGCGCACCAATTTCCGGATGCCGGACGTGTTTTCCATCGGGCTTGGCGGCGGCACACGTGTCGAGGGTACGGCGGATGCGATCAAGGTCGGACCCAAATCGGTGGGCTACCGCCTGTCGCGCGAGGCGCTGGTGTTCGGCGGCTCCACGCTGACCTGCACCGATATCGCGGTGGCGGCCGGCATGGCGAAGATCGGAGATGCCTCGAAGGTGGCGGATCTCGATCCCGCCATCGTGGCAGCGGCCAAGGCGCGGATCGGTGAGATGCTGGAGACTGCGGTCGAGCGCAGCCGGATCAGCCCCGACCCGCTGCCGGTGATCGCGGTGGGCGGCGGCTCGATCCTGGCGCCCGACCGGATCGGCGACCTGGAAGTGCTGCGGCCGGAGAATTTTGCGGTCGCCAATGCCGTCGGCGCGGCGATCGCGCAGATCTCTGGCGAGGTCGACCGCATCTTCGCGCTGGAAGGCCGCACGCGCGAAGAATGCCTGTCGCAGGCCGACGAGGAAGCGCGTGCCATCGCGATTGCCGCAGGCGCCAAGAAGGAGACGCTGGAGGTGATCGAGCGCGAGGACGTGCCGCTCGCCTACCTGCCCGGTAACGCCACCCGCATCCACGTCAAGGTGGTCGGCGAAATGGAGAGCGTTCATGGCTGACGACCTCTACGGGCGCAGCCTGACCGTCGAGGATATCGAGGCGCTGGAGATCGGCTCCGGCATTCTCGGCACGGGCGGCGGCGGCAACCCCTATATCGGCAAGCTGCGCGCCCGGGAAATCCTGCGCGAGGGCTACGAGATGCGGCTGGCGCCGCTGGAGACCCTCGACGACGACGCCCGCATAGTGCCGCTCGGTGGCATTGGCGCGCCGCTGATTTCGTTCGAGCGCATCAAGGAGGGCAGGGAAGGCCTGCGCTGCCTGCGGGCTCTGGAAAAGCATCTCGACTTCCAGGCCGATGCCGTCGGCTGCGAGGAGATCGGCGGGCAGAACTCGATGGAGCCGCTGATCGTCGCGGCAATGGCAGGTCTGCCGGTGGTGGACGGCGACGGCATGGGCCGCGCTTTCCCAGAGATGCAGATGACGACCTACTCGATCTATGGGCACCGCTCGACGCCGTCGGTCATGTGCGACCTGCACGGCAATGTGGTGGTGTTCGAACACGCCATCTCGGAGAAGTGGCACGAGACGCTGGCGCGTGCCTGCGTGATCGCGCAGGGCGGCTCGTCGGTGCTGGCGGGCGCACCGATGTCGGGCGCCTTCATGAAGCGCTACGCCATTCCCAACACCTACAGCCAGGCGATCGGGCTTGGCAGGGCCGTGCTCGACGCCAGGCGCCTGCACGAGGACCCGATCGAGACGATCTGCCGGCGTGAGGGCGGTAGGCACGTCTTTTCCGGCAAGATCACCGACCTGACGCGCCACTTCAAGGGCGGGTTCAATGTCGGCATCGCGCAACTCGGCGGGCTTGCCGAATGCGCCGGATCGACGGCCGAGATCGTGATCCAGAACGAGTTCCTGATCTTCAGCCGCGACGGCGCGATGGAGGTCTGCGTGCCCGATCTAGTGGTCGTGCTGGAACTGGACACCGGCCTGCCGATCACCACGGAAATGCTGCGCTACGGCCAGCGCGTGGCCGTTCTTGCGCTGCCCTGCCACCGCCTGCTGCGGACCTCGGAGGCGCTCGACGTGATCGGTCCGGCGGCTTTCGGACATCCCGACATCACCTATCGGCCCATGGTCGAGGAAATGGAGCACGAACCGGCATGAACTTCACCATCGGACCAGACGACATGGAGGCGATCGCGCTTGGCGGCGCCTTTCTCGGCACGGGCGGCGGCGGCGACCCCTATATCGGCAAGCTGATGGCCCGTTCCATGATGGCGTCGGAAGGCGTCGAAGTACAGGTGGTCGATGCCGCCGAGGTACCTGACGATGCGCTGTGCGTGCCTGTGTGCATGATGGGAGCGCCGACCGTCATGGTGGAGAAGTTGCCTAATGGCGAGGAGGCGCTGGCCGCGCTGCGGGCGCTGGAATCCTATCTGGGGCAGAAGGCGGATTATCTCATCTGCATCGAGGCGGGCGGGCTTAACTCGACCATTCCCTTTGCGGTGTCGGCCGCGACCGGGCTGCCGCTGATCGACGGCGACGGCATGGGCCGCGCCTTCCCCGAACTGCAGATGGTGAGCCTGACGCTGCACGACATCGCGGCCACGCCGATGGTGATCGCCGACGACAAGGGCAATAGCGGCGTGCTCAACGCCATTTCCAACCGCTGGACCGAGAGGTTGGCCCGCTCGGTGACGGTCGAGATGGGCGGCGCCGCGCTGGTCGCGCTCTATCCGATGACCGGCGCCCAGATGAAGAAGGGGCTTCTGCACGGCACGCTGTCGCTGGTGCACGAGGTCGGCCGCACCATCATCGCCGAGCGCAAGGAGAACCGACATCCGGCCGCGGCACTCATCAAGCGTTGCAACGGCTTCGAGCTGTGCACGGCGCGCGTCGTCGACATCGAGCGGCGCACCACCGGCGGATTTGCGCGGGGCAAGGCGATCCTGCGCGGGCTCGACCGCGACCAAGGGCGCGAGTTCGCGTTGTCCTTCCAGAACGAGTTCCTCTGCCTGGAGGACGGCGAGGGCAACCCGCTGGCGCTCACCCCCGACCTGATCTGCGCGCTCGACGCCGATGGCGGCCTGCCGGTGACCACGGAAAGCCTGCGCTTCGGCCTGGCCCTGCAACTGATCGGCCTGCCGGCCGATCCGCAATGGCGCAGCCCCGGCGGGCTCGAACTCGCCGGTCCTGGCTACTTTGGCTACGCCCACCCATTCAAACCACTCGAAGAGCTTGCGAACCAACGCACGCCGCAAACGAAAGCGCTGAACCTGGAGATGAACCAATGAAGAGATTGCTTGTAACCACCGCACTGGCCGGCGCGCTTGCGCTGCCCATTGCCTTGCCTGCGGCCGCGCAGGATCCCGTGCGCATGACAGTGAACGTCGTCCAGATCTTCGGCTCGATCGATCCGGCCAAGGTCACCGACTACACGGAATACATGGCGGCAGTGAACCTCTACGACGCGCTGACCACGGTCGACGGCGACGGCAACGTCGTTCCGCAGCTGGCCGAGAGCTGGGACATTTCCGATGACGGTCTGACCTATACATTCCACCTGAAGGAAGGCGCGACCTTCACAGACGGTTCGCCGGTCCAGGCTTCGGACGTCGTCTATTCGATGCAGCGTCTTCTGACCCTGCAGCAGGGTGCGAGCCACCTGTTCGAGGGCATCGTGACGACCGACAGCGTACGCGCCGTGGACGATCGCACGGTGGAGATCACGCTCGAGGAGGTTTTTGCACCCTTCATCAGCGTCACGCCGCTGCTCTTCGTCGTGAACGAGGGCGCGCTCGAGACCACCGAAGCCGATCCCTGGGGCGAAGATCACCTGGCCGATCGGCCGGAAGGTGCCGGTCCCTATATGCTGGCGGAGTGGAACCGCGGCTCGGAGATGATCATCGAGCGCAATGAGAACTACCATGCCGGCTGGCCGAACGAGCGGCCGATCGACGAGATCCGCTTCGTCGTGACGCGCGATGAGTCCACAGTTCGCTCGTTGGCGGTTCGCGGCGAACTGGGCATGTCCTCGCAGTATCAGTCGAGCGAGACCTATGACGGTATCGGCGCGCAGGACAATTACCGCATCGTCGAAGCGCCGACGGCGACGGGCTATTACCTGAAGCTCAACAACCAGCGGGCCCCGACGGACGACGTCCATGTGCGCCGCGCCATCGCACTGGCCACCGACTACGAGACGATCCGCAACGTCATCTATCCAGGTGGCGTGATGGAAGGTCCGCTGGCCAGCGCTTTCGCCGATGCGGTGCCGGCGGATGCCGAAGCGCCGGTCTTCGATCTCGAGGCCGCCCGGGCCGAGCTTGAAAAGTCGCCCTATTTCGACGGCAACCCGATCGAATTGATTCACACGCACGTGGCCAACACCGCCTTCCAGGAGGAGATCGCGCTGCTGCTGGTCTCCAACCTGGAACAGATCGGATTCCAGGTCACGATCCAGCCCGAACCGTGGAACCGCGTCACCGACCTGGCGACGTCGGTCGAGACGACACCGCATTTCTCGCAGGTCTTCTACGGTCCGACCTATCCGTCGCCCGACTCGGTGTTCTACGTGCAGTATCACTCGGCTTCGGCCGGCACCTGGGCCTCGATGGACTGGGTCAACGATCCGGAAGTCGATGCGCTGATCGATGCATCGCGTCGCGAAACCGACGACGATGCGCGCAACGCACTCTACCAGGAAGTCTACACCAAGCTGGTCGAGGACCAGCGGTCGGTGTGGATGCTGACGCAGCAACAGCGCCATGCAATGCATGTCTGCCTGGAAGGCTTCGAGTGGGTGCCCATGCAGAGCGTGGAGTTCGACTTCTCGCGCTACTACTGGACCTGCGACTGACAGGTTGCAGACAAAGCCGCCCGCGTCATCGCGGGCGGCTATCCTGTGCACGAGTGCTGCAACAGCCTGCCGGAAGCCGCCTCAGACGGACCGCCGGCAAGGATCCCAGTGACCGTGTCAGGCAAGTTCCAGCTCGCCGATGACGGACTTGGTCTCCAAGAATTCCTCCAGACCGAACTTGCCGAACTCGCGTCCGTTGCCTGACTGCTTGTAGCCGCCGAAAGGCATGTCAAAGGCCAGGCCGCCGGCATTCACATAGACACAGCCGGCACGCAGACGATTGACCAGATCCCTTGCCTTGCCGGGATCGCCGGCGATGTAGGCGCCCAGACCATAGGGGGTATCGTTGGCAATCTCGATGGCTTCTTCCTCGTCGTCATAGGGAATGACCACCAGGACAGGGCCGAAAATCTCTTCGCGCGCGATGGTCATGTCGTTGGAGACGTTGGAAAAGACGGTCGGGCGGACATAGTAGCCGCTGTCCAGGCCCTCGGGACGACCCGGGCCACCCACCACGACGCTGGCACCTTCTTCGATGCCCCTGGCCATGAGGTCCTGGATGCGCTGCCATTGACGCTGATTGACCACGGGGCCGATGTGATCTCCTTCTATCGCGGGATCGCCGACCTTCTTGCCGGCAAAAATCTCCCCGACCATGCGGACCGCTTCGTCATATTGCGAGCGATGGACGAGCATGCGGGTGGGAGCGACGCAGCTCTGTCCGGAGTTCAGGAGGACGCCGCCGGCGCCGCCGGGCAGGGCCTTGTCCAGCGGCGTACCCGGCAGGATGATGTTGGGGGATTTTCCGCCGAGTTCCTGCGACACGCGCTTGACGGTGTCGGCGGCGTTCTTGGCTACCGCTATGCCAGCGCGGGTCGAGCCGGTGAAGCTGATCATGTCGATGCCGGGATGCCTCGCCAGCGCAGTACCAACGCCGGGGCCATCGCCCTGAACCAGATTGAAGACGCCCGCTGGTACGCCAGCCTTTTCCATGATCTCGGCAAAGATTGCCGCACAGGTTGGTGCTTCCTCGGAGGGCTTGAGGATCATCGTGTTGCCGGCAGCAAGGCAGGGGCCGACCTTGGCGACGATCTGGTTCATCGGCCAGTTCCAGGGCGTGATGAGCGCTACCACGCCGATCGGCTCCCTCACGACCGTGTTCGAGCCGACCTTTTCGTGGAAGGAAAACGCCTTCAGGGCGGCAAGCGCCTGGCCGAGATGGGCGGCGCCCGAGCCGGCCTGTGCCGTCTGTGCGACCGAGATCGGGCAACCCATCTCGCGTGAGATCGCCCTGGCGAGATCGGGAATGCGTGCCTTGTACTCCTCGATGATGCGCTCCAGGAGCGCGGCCCGCTCCTGCGGGGTGGTCCGCGAGAAGCTGTCGAATGCCGCACGCGCGGCATTGACCGCCGCGTCGACGTCCTCCGGGCTGCCCAGCGTGATCCGGGTGGTGACCTCTTCCGTTGCCGGATTGATGACGTCGTGCGGGTGGCCGCCGATGCTGTCGACCCAACGGCCGCCGATGTAGTGCTGCGTTCTGCTCTCGACCATGGTTTTGTTTCCTTTCGAGGAGGCGTTGGAATGGAAATCAGGCGTAGGCTGGCTGGCGGGCGTCCTGAAGGATCAGGTCCGAACCCTTTTCGGCGATCATGATGGTCGCCGCATTGGTGTTGCCGCTGGTGATCCTCGGCATGACCGAGGCATCGACGACGCGCAGTCCGTCCACACCGCGCACCTTGAGCCGGTGATCGAGGGGGAAGCGCTCGTCCGGTCCCATCGCGACGGTGCCGACGGCATGGTAGAGCGTGGCCGAGGCGACCTTGGCGTATTCGAACATCTCCTCGTCGGTTTCGCCAAAGGGCACCCCTGCGGCCAGATACTGGGACAGGGCGGGCTGTCCGACGATCTTGCGGATGATCTTGAGCTGGGTGACCGCCATTTCCTGGTCGTAGGGCGCCGACAGATAGTTCGGCACGATCTTCGGATTGACCATGCCGTCGGCTGACCTGGCATGGATCGAGCCGCGCGATTCCGGCCGCAACTGACAAGGGGTGCAGGCGAGGCCCGGCTCCTTTTCCAGCTGCATGGCCTGTTTCGTGGCGAGCGCCTCGAGGTCCATGGAAGCCGCCATGACATGCAACTGTACGTCCGGGGTTGCCAGGTCCTCCCGCGTCTTGAGGAAGGCGTGGCCGTGCGCCACCGACATCGCCAGAACGCCCTTGCGCGTGAACCCGTATTTGAGGATCTCGCCGATAAGATTCAGGCCGCGGGTGCGGTGGTTGATGGAGTGCGCATCTTCCTTCAGGCGCACCTGCACGCCGATCATGACGTGATCCTGCATGTTCTCGCCGACCATCGGCGAATCATGGATCACCTCCACGCCAAGTGATTGCAGAAGCGCGCCTTGGCCGATGCCGGAGATTTCCAGCAGTTTCGGCGACTCGACGGCGCCCGCGGCCAGGATGACCTCGCGGCGTGCCCTGATGATGCGCTTCTGCCCTTTCTGGACGAACTCGACTCCAACGGCCCGCTTGCCCTCGAACAGGATGCGGGTCGCCATGGCATGCGTCTCGACGTCGAGATTGGTGCGCTTCATGGCCGGGTGCAAAAACGCGACGGCGGTCGAGCATCGCAACCCGTTGCGGGTGGTCAGCTGGAAGGGGCTGCAACCTTCGTGGTCGCCGTCATTCAGGTCGGCCTTGGCCCGGACGCCGGCTTCCTCGCAGGCCTTGAGCAAGGCCCGGGACACCTCGTGCATCTCCGGAAAATCCTGGACAGCCAGAGGGCCGCCTGTGCCGTGCATGTCGCAGGCGCCGCGCTGCTGGTTCTGGCTTTTCTTGAAATAGGGCAGGCAGTCGTCCCAACTCCAGCCGCGCGCCCCCATCTGCGCCCAACCGTCATAGTCCGCCGCCTGACCGCGTACATAAAGCATGGCGTTGATGGACGACGATCCGCCCAGGACCTTGCCCTTGGGCCATTTGTGGGGGCGCCCACCGGTGCCCTCGTCGATCTCGGTTTCGTAGAGCCAGTTCACCTTGGGATCGTTCAGCGTCCGGGCAAAGCCGATCGGCACGTGGATCATCAGGTTGGACATGAACTGGCCGGGCTCGCGCAGCGGGCGGTCGTCGCCGCCGGCCTCGAGCAGGACCACCCGGTGCTGTCCATTCTCCGAAAGGCGGTTGGCGAGCACGCAGCCCGCGCTGCCTGCGCCCACGATGACGTAGTCTGCTTCGGTGACCATGTCGGCCCCTCCCATATGTTCCGGTGGTCTGGCGGCGTGGTCGCCGGCTTGGGTCACAGCGCCGGTCCAAGCCGCGGCGCTGGAACCCGCGCGCCGAAAGAGGCGCGCGGGCCAGGTGTTGCCCGTCAGAAGGGCAGCTGCGAGAAGACCCGCTCGTAGAGCCGCTCGGCGAGGGCATCCTTGTCGTAGTTGAGTTCCTCGACGATGGCCTGCCACTCGGCCATCAGCTCGATCTTGCGGTCGACGATCGACTCGCCCGAAGTGGCGCCGCGGGCATTGGCGGCCTCGATGATCGCGGCGCGCTCTTCCTGCTGGAATTCGTCCCAGAGACGGGCGTATTCCTCGCCGAAATTCACCAGTATGACGCCGTTTTCGTTGGCAGCCGCCATGCCGCGCTCTTCATCGACATAGTATCCGTTGGTGACGTCCATCAGGGCCTGCGGCACCTCGCGACGGAACACCTCGCGCTGACCCTCGGTCATGCCATCCCAGGTGTCGGTGTTCATCGCCATCATCACGACAGCGGCGAAGGCGCCATGGGGTACGTCCTCGACAATGGTCTTGACCACGTCCGCAAGGCTGTAGGCGACCAGCCAGTCCTTGGCCGCGAAGACGCAGTCCACGGTGCCGCGCTGCAGCGCCTGCTGGAACTCTGGCGGGGCGAGCGACTGGCGCGACATGCCAAGCTTGGCCGCCCAGCGGTTGAACATCGGGTTGCCTTCGGCCGAACGCTTGCCCTGCAATTCCTCGAAGCTGCTGATCTCGGAATTGCACATCAGGTAATAGGGCGTCGAGGCGTAGACACCCATCGGGTAGACGTTCTGTTCCGCATATTCCGCAAGGCAATCCGGGCAGTTCAGCAGCAGCGTCTCGGTGCCGGCGGCAGCGCCCGCGAAACCATCGGGGATCAGTGCCTGCATTTCGCCGAGCGTGACGTGCGTCTTGAGCTCCGCCGAATTGTAGGCGGGGACCAGGATGCCGCCATCGACGGCGCCGTCGCGGATACCGGCCAGCGTGGTGCCGCTGTTGAACAGCTGGGCACCCATGAAATTGTTGAAGGTGATCTCATCTTCGGTGCCGGCGGTCTGTTCCTGAATTCGTTCGAACATCGGAACGGTGCCGAGGCGGTTGTTCGGGGCCGGCGGCGGCGTCCAGGACGAGTAGTTGAACTCGGTGGCAAGGGCCGGCCCAGTGCCGAGCACGAGCGCAGCGCAGAGCGCGAGGCTTGCGGTTTTCTTCATGTCTGTCTCCTCTCTAAAACTGCGTCGCCGTTGGTTCGGTCGATCGATGGTTGGCTACATGATGCTCGGCAGGAACAGCGTGATCTGCGGGAACATGATGAGCAGGCCGATGATGACGATTTCAGCGAGCAGGAACCAAAGCGCGCCGCGGAAGATCGCCTGAATCTTGAAGTCCGGGGCCAGGATCTTCACCGCGTAGACGTTGAGTCCGACGGGTGGCGTGATCAGCCCGATTTCGATGAACTTGACCAAGAGGATGCCGAACCAGATCAGGTTCATGTCGGCAGCCTGGAACATGGGCAGCAGTACCGGGAGCGTCAGCAGCATCATGCCGAGCGGGTCCAGGAACATGCCGAGGATGAGATAGATGACCAGGGTGATCAGGATCATGGTCAGGAGATCGACCGAGTATTCCGTGATCAACCCGGCGAGGAAGGTCGGCACGCCGCTGAAGGCCATGAAGCGGGTCAACAGAACCGCACCGATGGCGACGAAGAAGATCGACGCGGTGGCAATGATGCTTTCGCGCGCCGCTTGGCGGAACACGGCCAGCGACATGCGGCCTTGCGCCATGGCAACGACCACGGCCAAGAAGGCGCCGAGCGCGCCGGCCTCGGTTGGTGTTGCCAGGCCGGAATAGATGCTGCCCACCACGGCCAGGATCAGAAGCGGCAGCGGCCAGATCGTTCGCAGGGCACGGAAGCGTTCGCCCCATGTCGGCTGGTCGGGGACCGGCGGCGCCAGGCTCGGATCGAGATAGCAGCGGATGACGATCTGGGCGGCATAGATGGCGGCGGTCAGAAGGCCGGGGATGATGCCAGCAATGAAGAGCTTGGCGATCGATACCTCGGCGAAGATGCCGTAGATGACCAGGATGATCGACGGTGGGATGAGCACGCCGAGCGTGCCGCCACAGGCAACGATGCCCGCCGCAAGGCCCGGGTCGTAGCCGTATTTGCGCATCTCGGGGATGGTGATGCGGCCGATGGCCATGGTGGTGGCGAGCGACGAGCCGGAGGCGCTGGAAAAGCCCGCGCAGGCAAAGTTGGTTGCCACAGCCAGGCCGCCGGGCAGGCGCGAGAACCATAATCTGGCCACGTCGAAAAGGCTGGCCGTCATGCCGGAACGGTGCGCGATGGCTCCCATCAGGAGGAACATCGGGACTGCCGACAGGTCCCAGTTGGCAACGAAATCATAGGGCAGGACGCGCAGCATGGACAGCGCGATGCCCATATTGGTCACCAATGTCAGCCCGCCGAAGGCGACCAGAAGCAGCGCAAGACCGACGGGCATGCGCAGGGCGATCAGCACGATGATCGCGGCAAAACCCGAAAAACCGATCGCCAGGTTAGACATTGGAAGCCTTCTCCTCGGCCAGTTGCTGTTCCGGCGTGCGATCTTCCTGGCCCACGCCGGGGAAGGTCTTGCGGTTGGTGAAGCAGTCGAGCGCCATGAGCAGCGCCACCAGCGCCATGAGGACTGCGCCGACCGGCGCGAACCATCGGGTGGGCCAGCGCGGGAGGTTCATGGTCGCGCCCTGGTGCAACTCGCCGATGCGGGTCATCCGCAGGGCCTCCTGACCCATCTGCCAGGCCATGACGAGCATGGTCGCGGCGAGGATCACGAAGACGATCCCGGTCAGGATTCGCTGTGCCCGTTCAGGCAGAAGATCGGTGAAGAGCGTTGCCGAGACATGGCTGTCGGCCCTGGTGACATAGGCCAGTGCCAGGAAGATCAGCGTCGACATGTAGTAGTAGGCGACGATCTCGGGGACGCTGTCGAGGCTGTATCTGAGGAGACGTCGCGAGACGACCTCGATGACGACATGCATCATCATCAGGAACACCGCCAGTTCGGCGAGTGCCATGGCAATGTCGGTGGCTCGTGCCACGATGGTGTTGACGAGGCGTCTCATTGGCGAGCATCCGTCGGCGGGCAGGGCGGTTTGCAGGTCATGGTCGCATGCGCGACCGGGAGGCGGGATCTGCCGGTCATGGCGCCGAGGCGCCGACTGGCCTTCCCGCCATGGAACCGGTCGCTACCCACGGCTTCAGATGTAGAGTTGCGGGTTGATGGGAATGCCATGTTCCTGGCAGTAGCTCTCATAGTGGTTGATGAACCACCAGACATCCGCCGTCATGACGAAACTGGCTTCCTCGTCATAGAAGTCGATCGCGCCCTGCATCCAGCCGAACAGCTTCGTGCCCTGCGGGTGCTCGCTGACCAGCGTATGGGCCTCGCCGGGCACCTCCTGGATGAAGTCGCCGGGACCTGCGACCCAGTCGTATTCGAGGTAGCGCGCGCTGCCTTCCAGGCAGAGCATGACGATGCGGCCGCGATGGTAGTGCGTGCCGATGACGCCCGGACCCTTGATCCAGAGAATGTTGGAATAGACGTTATTGCGCACGTCGAAGGCGAGATGGCGGATGGCGGCGTTGTCGCCGAACGGCACCCAGGGGCTTTCCTTCTCGGAGGGGCCTACGAAAGTGCCCTGACAGCCGCGCCGATCGAAAACATGCTTGAACGGATCCGGGACGTCCACGATCTTGAACGCGGTCGATGGCGGTGCCTTCATTACTGCTTCGCTCATTGTCCAACTCCTTCGAGACAATCGGGGAGGACATGCGCGCACGATCGGTGGCCGGGCTTCCGCGCGGCTGACCAGCTCCTCCCTGGAAACCCAACCATGTGAGAAACGGCTGCGTCTTGCTTGCACCACAGCGAAAGGCGACATGCACTGACGCGCAAATGGCAACCGCGGGCTGCCGGCCGGCTCAGTGGTTGTTCCGCCATTGGCTGGGCGTGGTGCCAAAATGCTGGCGGAAGCAGCGGGTGAAGTAGGCGCTCTCGTTGAATCCAAGATCGTAGGCAATCGAGGTGATGCTGCGCTCCCGGTCGGCGCGCAGCATGTCTCCGGCGCGCTGCAGCCGACGCTGCAGGATGAAGCCGGACGGCGTGGTCGCCATCGCTGCAAAGGCATTCTGGACGGTTCGCGCGGAGACCCCCGCCTCGGCGGCCAGCATTCCGGTGCCGAGATCGGGATCGGACAGGCGCATCTCGATCAGATCTATCAGGCGGGCGGCCATGGCCTGGTGACCTTGCCGGTCTGCATGCTCGGACGCACCATGCGACTGCCCCATAACGGCCATAGCGACCAGATCGTAGAAGACGTTGGAGATGCCGTGCTGCCACTGAGGGTCGGCCTGGCTTTGATCTCCCTGGCGCCAGAGCGAGAGCAGGAAATCGTGGAAAACACGGCCGCTGGCACCGCTGGCCTGGATCGTCCGGCACATGTGGTCTTGCAGACCGGGCATTCTCTCGAGGAGCCGCGCGCGCGGCATCTCGACCACCAGAAGCTCGTGTTCCGTACCCAGCTCGAAGGCGTAGTCCTCGTCGCCGGCAGAGAGAATGAAACTGCCCTGGACAAGATCGGCCTCCTGCCGTCCCTGGCGATGACGGCTGCGACCATGGTGCTGAAAGTGCAGCACGATATTGGCCTGTCCGTCCGGACCAGAGTGGCCCGAGCGGGTTACATGCGAGGCCTCCGAGCGGGGACGCAACATGAGCAGTTCCCCGATCGACCAGCGCCACATCTCGGCGCGGAACGATTCGCTGGCAGAATCCACGCGCGTGCGGGCCAGGGACTCACAGCAAAGCCGGTTCCAGTAGTCGAGGCGTTGTGCGGGAGCTACTCCGCGCGTCGTGAATTTCTCGATCGAACCCATCAGCGTCTCCTCCCAAGTCTCGCCGGTGAGCGTCGCTACCGCGGATCATGGCATTTCGCCTTCGGGCAGGTGCAGGAAAACCCTTGCGGTGTACCGGCCGTCTGCCACGCGATCCTCGATAACGCAGTGTATTGTATACAGGGCCGCAGAAATTTCGCCAATCCATAGCTGTCGAGAGCCAATCCACTGCAGGAATCGCTTCCAGTGCGGCGGTAAATAATTGAAATTACGTAGCAATGTGTGTTGCGGCGAAAGCGCCTGCCTTGAAGAAGGTATACAGCCGGCTCTCAAAATGTCCGAAAATGGCGCCTGTTATGTCCGAGCCTGCAAAGACACTCTCGACGGCTGGGTCTATCTTCACGGTCGAAGTTAGAGCGAGCCGGCGCGCGGAGGCGCCCCGGGGAGCCCACGCAAAGCCACAGGAGGAGGAGACATGGCCGAGGCAGCAAACACGGAGTTCTGGCGAGGACTGAAGCCCATCGAAAAGGTGTTCCAGCCGGATGCTCAGCCCGAAGTCTATCTGCCTAACGTCGCGGATGACGACGAGCGCTACTATGTGCCGATCACCGAGACGGTCTTCACCAAGCCGCTCTGGATATCGCCGGCGCGCAACATGTGGTGCGACGTGCTGATGGCAAAGGGACCTGGACTGGTGAACCGGCATTATCACCCGCATGAGGTATTCGCCTACACCATCTCCGGCAAATGGGGCTATCTCGAGCATGACTGGGTCGCGACTGCCGGTGACTTCGTCTACGAAACGCCGGGCGAAGGCCATACGCTCGTTGCCTACGAGCACGAAGATCCGATGAAGGTTCACTTCAAGGTCACTGGGCCGCTCATCTGGCTCGATGAGAACGGCGAGCCGGACGGCTATTTCGACGTCCATATGTATATCGACATGTGCAAGAAGCACTACGACAAGGTCGGTATCGGCGCGGACTACATCGACACGCTCTTCAGGTAGTCGCGACGACGATCGCGCGGTTTCCAGCCGGTCCGACAATTCGGACCACCCGCCTCGGCCCTACTGCAGCATCGGCTGCCGGCCTGAGGCGGGGATCAAGCCAGAAACGGAGCTTGAACGCATGACTCTTTCCGAGGGAGCGTTTGCTGACAAGGTGGTCGTGGTGACAGGCGGCACCTCAGGGATAGGGGCCGCCACCGCGGTACGGTTTGCCGCCCTTGGCGCGCGGGTGTTGGCTGTCGGGCTCGATGCCGCAGGCAGGCACGCCCCACAACATGGCGGGGTGGAGTGCCGTCAACTCGACGTGCGGGATCGTCCTGGGCTGCATGACTTCTTCACGTCGCTCGATCGGCTGGATGTGCTGGTCAATTGTGCCGGCATCAGCCGGGACCGCGACGAATGGCAGGAGGCCGAATTCGATCTTGTCCTCGACGTCAACCTCGCATCGGTGTTCCGTGCAAGCCAGGCTGCCAGGCCGGAGCTGGCGAAGTCGGGTGGCTCGATCATCAATATCGCGTCCATGTATTCCACCTTCGGTGCCGCCGACAGGCCGGGCTACGCCGCCAGCAAGGGTGGGATCGTCCAGCTGACGAAATCGCTCGCGGTCGAATATGCAGGACAGGGCATACGCGTGAACGCCGTCGCGCCCGGCTGGATCGACACGCCTCTGGCCGACGGGCTTTTCGACAACAAGGAGATTGCCGACCCAATCATGGCGCGCATTCCGATGTCGCGTTGGGGCACTTCGGAGGAGGTGGCCGACCCGATCCTGTTCCTGGCTTCATCGATGGCGCGATACGTCACCGGCGCGGTTCTGCCGGTCGACGGTGGATATCTGACGGTGTGACCATGCGATTCATCTGTCGCCAGATGCGCTTTCACTTGGCTAAACCCTCTTCGGAGGGCATGCTGTGCCTGTGAGTGCTAACTGAAGCGATTAGGGAGGATCGTGTCAGATGGGCTTCGTAAATACGGGTAGTTTCGACACCAGAGGTGTCCTTAAGGCCGAGCGCATCGATTACTGGGAGGCGTGCTGTTCGGCAGATCTTATCGGACTGAAGTGCTCTACCACCGAGGAGGAGGGCTTCCAGGCTCGATTTGACTATTATGATTTCGGCAGTTTCACCGTCTATGACATCAGCGGACAGCCTCATGTCATCTGCCGCTCGGCTGAGACCGTGCGCAAATATGACAAGGATTCAGTTTTCCTGACCATTCTCATGGAAGGCGAAGCCTTCGTGAACCGGCGACACAACTTCGACATGTTGAAGGCCGGGGATCTGATGCTCTACGACACCAACACGCCCTATATGCACGGGTTCCCGCGCCTGGCCCGGCAGGTTGTCTTCGACGTGCCCGGCAGCGAGTTCCGGAGCCGGTTCCCCGGCTGGGACCTGCGCGACGCCGTCCACATCGACGGCAGCACCAACAGCGGCACGGCCATCGCGCGGGCGGTCCGGAATACCTATTCCAACGTCCGCGCCCGCAAGTACCTGGCGCCCGAGCCTGACCTGGTCAATGACATCTGGTCGGCGCTCGAGATGTCCCACGATCTGGTCTTCGGCGGCAAGGACCTGACCTCCTATCACCTGGGCATCCTGCAGCGGGTACGGGGCTTCGTGCGCGCGCATATCGGCGATCCGGCGCTCAATACCGAACAGGTGGCGCAGGAGATCGGCATGAGCTCGCGCCAGCTTAACCGGATCCTGGCAGCCCATGGAATGACCGTGAAGAAGCTGATCGTGAGCGAGCGGCTCAACCGCGCCCGGGAGATCATTTCCTATGACCGCCGCGGTCGCACGAGCCTTTCCGAGCTCGCCTATAGCTGTGGTTTTTCAGGACCCTCGCAGTTCTCGAAAAGCTTCCGCAGACATTTCGGCTACGCACCGAGCGAGATGAGGGACCAGTAGTTTCCGCTCCCGGACCTTTTGCGGCTGGAGCGGTCAAGGCCGGGCGCGACCCGGCAAGAAGTGACTGATCAAGCCAGCCAGGAAAGGGAGGCCCATGAACAAGCATACCAACATCGTCAAGCTGCCGGAGGATTCCTACGAGGATGCCATCCGCAAATACGCCAAGGAAGGAGCCTATATCCCCGGCGACGACGCCAAGAACCCGTGGGTTCCCTTTGGCGAGGCGGCGGCCATCAAGCATCTGTGCTTCGACGTGCGGACGAATTCGGTGGCGAACATCCTCTGGGTGAAGGGGGGAGGCCGCATCGGTACGCACAAGCATCGCGGCGTGGTGTCGGCCGTAACGCTAGAAGGTTCGTGGGGCTACTACGAATATGACTGGGTCGCACGTCCGGGCGACTTCGTCTACGAGTTGCCGGGCAGCGCCCACACGCTCTATTCGGATGACCCGAACGGCATGAAGGCGCTGTTCTGGATCAACGGTCCGATCGAGTTCTACAAGGACGACGGCAGCTTCGACGAGACGTTCGACTGCTTCTGGTTCATCAACCACTACACCAAATATTGCGAAGAGAACGGCCTGCCGATCAATCAGGACATGTTCATCTGAGCGGATGCCGGTAACCGGTTCAAAGCAAAGGGGCGCCCGCTTTTTGCGTGGCGCCCCTTCTGCTCCTGGGAGGACGCAAGGCTGGAATAGTGGTCAGGCTTCGATCAAGACCTTGCACTGGCTGGTGCGCTTGCGGAGCGCTTCGAAGGAATCCGGTACCTTCGACAGGTCGATGCGCTCGGTGATGAGCGACTGGGGCCGGTAGGGTCCCTGCGAGGCCAGGGCGTCGAGGGCGAGCGCGAATTCGTGCATGTCGAAGAAGGCCGACATGACGATGGATGCCTCCTTGTGTATCGCGGCAAACGGATCCCACTGGTCGCCGCCGACGCAAAGGCCGATGCCGATGACCCGCCCATGAACGGCGACCTGCTCGATGGCGAAATCGATGATGCCCTTCTTGCCGACGCACTCATAGACAATATCGGGCGCGCCGCTGGCGAGGTCGGCATATTGCTCTGCCAATTTGGGACCCGACAGCGCAAAACCGGTTGCGCCGACCGAAATGGCGCGTTCCTTCTGGTGTTCGTTGATGTCGGCGACGATCACGTGAGAAGCACCGAAACGGCGGGCCCAGAACGCGACCAGGAGGCCGATCGGGCCGGCACCAAGCACCAGCACGCGTTCGCCGGGGCGCAGTTGCGAGCGCATTACCGCGTGAAGCCCGATCGAGGTCGGCTCGGCCAGCGCGCCATCGGACAACGAGACATCGTCGGGCAGCTTGCGGCACTGGCGCGCTGCAACGGCGGCCAGTTCGGCGTAGCCGCCGCCGATCAGCACCATTTCGCTGCACCAGGCCGGCTGCCCGGCCAGGCACCTTGCGCATTTCCCGCATCCGCGCATGGGGGCAACCGCGACGCGGTCTCCGGGGCGGAGATTGGCCACGTCTGCGCCTGTCTCCACCACTTCGCCGGCAAATTCGTGGCCGAGAACGGTTCCCTGGCCGACGCCAAAGACGGCCGGGTCCTCCGTCATGTGCAGATCGCTGCCGCAGATGCCGCAGGCCGATACCCGCAGCAGGACTTCATCTGCCGCGGGCTCGGGGTCCGCCACCTCGTCGATCCGCAGTGGCCGACCCACCGTGTCGAACAATGCCGCCTTCATTTTTCATCCCTCGATACGAGTGTTCGCCGCGTTGGAAACAGCGGTATGTTGACCACCTTCGACAGCAGTCCCCAGACGCCGCCGCGTGCATAGATGGCGATGACGAGCGTGAGCAGCCCGAGCACGACGAGATAGGTCGAGCCGTAGGGACCGAAGATGCGTTCGGCGAAGAAGTAGATCAGCGCGCCGATGATGACGCCTTCGATCTTTCCGATGCCCCCGATCATGACGATGAAGATGGCGATCATGGCCCAGTTGGACGAGAAGGCCGATTCCGGCGTGATGCGCAGCTGCGTCATGAAATAGATGGCGCCGACCAGGCCCGTGCCGACCGCGCCGGCGATGAAGATGAGGAAGCGCAGCTTCTTGACGTTGACGCCCTGGCTGGCCGCAGCCACCGGGTTATCGCGCATGGCAGTCAGCGCCAGCCCATAACGCGAGCGTAACAGCCAATAGCTGCCGCCCACCGTGACGAGCAGCAATATGGCGCACAATATGGTGATGCCGATGGCGCGCTCATGCGCACTGTACTGGGTCATCACGCGCAGGCTCATGCCGGCGCCCCCGTTTAGGTAGGGCATGTTGGTGACGATAAGCCGGAAGACTTCCGCGACCACCCAGGTGCCGATGGCGAAATAGGGGCCGTCCAGCCGGTGCAGCAACGCGTAGGTGGGAACGGCCAGGAGCGCCGGCACGAGGAGACAGAGCCCGACGGCGACGAAGGGGTCGATGCCGTGGTTCTGTGCCAGGGCGAACATGGCGTAGGCGGCCACGCCCATGAAGGCCTGCTGGCCGACCGAAACCAAGCCGCCATAACCGGCCATCAGGTTCCACATCTGGGCGATGGCAATGTAGCAGCACAGTTCGACCACGGAACGGATGGTGCCTTGATGTGCCCACCATGGCATCGAGACCAGGGCGACCATCAGGCCGATCCCGACAATCATGGCGACCATGCCGGATGCCGTCTGGGTCTGTACCCGTGCGGTCGGCAGTTCGATGTTGGAGTTCATCGACAATGACATGTCACGACCGTCCAAAAATGCCCTGCGGGCGGATGGCAAGCACAGCCAGGAAGACCAGATGGCCAGCCAGGATGCCGAAGCCCGGATTGATACGGAAGCCGATGGCCTGGGTGATGCCGAGCACCATGGAACCGACAAAGGCGCCCCAGATGGAACCCATGCCGCCGATGATGACCGCCTCGAAGGCGTAGATCAGCTGCGCGGGTCCGTCGAATGGCGCTACCGTCGATCTGAGGCCCTGGAACAAGCCGGCAAAACCCAGGATGCCGACGGCGATCGCCGTCGCCCAGGCGTATACTGCCTTGGGGTTGACGCCGGTAAGCGCGGCGGCCTCGACGTCGGCGGCGGAAGCGCGGATTGCGCGGCCGAACCGGCTGAAGCGCAGCAGCGCGTCGATCGCTGCCGTCAGAAGTGTGGCGACCACCAGCACGATGACTGGCAGGACGCCGACATAGATCGGACCGATCTGCCAGGAGGCCTGTTCGATGCCGAAGCCGGGGATGGAGCGGGTGTCGGCCGACCAGACCTGCATCATCGCGTTCTGCAGTGCGATGGACAGGCCGAAGGTCGCGATGATGGAGGGTAGGGGGTCCTGGCTGACGACATTGTTCAAGATGGCGCGCTGGAGGACATAGCCTATGGCTACGGCGATCGGCACCAGGACGAAAACAAGCGCCAGCGGTCCGAGCCCCCAGGAAACGGCCAGCGAGACGCCGATCAGCGCAAGAAGCACGACGAGGTCGCCATGGGTCAGGTTAACCAGGCGCATGACGCCGAACATCAGCGCCATGCCCAAGGCATATTGCGCATAGAGGCCGCCGAGAAGGACCCCCTGTATGAGAGCGTCAAGCCACCTCATCATGAACTCCGAAATAGGCCGCGGAGATGTCCTCGCGCGAAATGTCAGATGATCGGCCGGTCAGGGTCACCTTGCCTTCCAGCATGCAATAGAGTCGGTCGGATGCCTTCTTTGCGAGCCCGACATCCTGCTCGACCAGCACGATGGCCGTGCCGGCCTTCGAAATGGAGGGAATCGCGGCATAGATCTCGCCGATGACTCGCGGTGCCAGTCCAAGGGATATCTCGTCGCATAGCAGGACGCGCGGCTGGTTGAGCAAGGCACGGCCGATGGCGACCATCTGCTGTTGTCCTCCCGACAGGCTCTGAACGAGGTCGCGCCGCTTCGCCTTGAGGATCGGGAAGAGGTCATAGACCGCCGTCAGGCTCCACGATTCCTGCCCGCGAGCCGCGTGGTCGATGGCCACCCGCAGGTTGTCCTCGACCGACATGCCGGTGAACAGCCGTCTGCCTTCCGGCACGATGGAAACGCCCTGGGCCACCATCTTGTGGGGTGCCGCACCGCCGGTGGGCTGGCCGTCCAGCAGCACCATGCCGGGCTCGACCGTGATCGCGCCCATGATGCTTTTCAGGAAGGTCGACTTGCCGGCACCGTTGGCGCCGATGAGAGAAACGATCTCGCCCGCAGCGATTTCGAAATCGATACCGAAAAGGGCCTGAAAGTCGCCGTAAAAGGCCTTGAGCTGCTTTGTGGAAAGCAACGGAGAGGTCATGCTTCCACTCCCATGTAGACACGCTTGACTTCGGGATCCTCGATCACCTGCCGCGGAAGGCCTTCGGCGATCTTCTCTCCGAAATTCAGCACCATGATGCGGTCGGCCACGGCCATGATCGCGTGCAGCACGTGCTCGATCCAGACGATCGTGACACCCGCATCCCTGATCTTGCGCACCAGCGCGACGAGATCCTTGCCTTCCTCGTCAGTCAGCCCGCCGGCGATCTCGTCGAGAAGCAAGAGCTTTGGCCGTGAGGCAAGGGCGCGCGCCAGTTCAAGCCGCTTGCGATTGAGCAGCGTGAGGGAAGCTGCCATCTTGTTGGCGTGCGGCAGCAGCTCGCAATCCTCCAGAATCGCGGCGCAATGGTCGTAGACCTCCTTCTCGTTCTTGCAGCCGGCGAAGCTTGCCGACACCAGCAGGTTTTCGAAAGTGGTCATGCCGCCATAGGGCAGGGGAATCTGATAGGTCCGGCCGATGCCCAGTTGCGCGCGGCGGTAGGGTGGGGTGTTGCCGAGCGACTTTCCGTCGAAGCGGACATCGCCCGTACTCGCACGCAGATCCCCCGAAATGAGGTTGAACAGCGTGGTCTTGCCCGCCCCGTTCGGTCCCAGGATACCCAGAACCTCGCCGGGGCGGACTTCGAAGCTGACCTCGTGCAGGACACGGTTGGCCCCGAAGGATTTGCCGAGATTGCTGCCTTCAAGCAATGGCGGTGCGCTCATCGGTGCCTCGGTGTCCTGCATCAGTCCGTCACTGCGCCCAGGGCAGGAACGCCATCTGGTCTTCCGGCTCGAACAGCTGGTTGACGGAGTTGTCGACGATCTTCAGATCATAGCGCCACTTGTCGCCACGCTTCCACTGCCCGCCGAAGATGGGTGTGGTGGAGACATTCGGATGCGGACCGGTGGAGAAGTTCACGTTGCCGATCAGCGTGTCGAGATTGGTCTGGCGGATCGAGTCGCGGATGGACTCCCTGTCGAGCGGGTTGGACGAACGCTTGAGGGCGTCCAAAGCAACCTCCCAGATGGCATGGCTGTAGCCGAGAGGCTGCGTCCACTGGCGACCGGTCTCGGCCTCCCACTCGTCGGCGATGTCACGGCTGACCTGGCCGGTGAGCGAGGATTCGAACGGGAATGCCGGCGTCCACCAGACCTCCGAGGACATGCCCTCGCCGAGATCGCCAAGCGCCTCGACTCCGGAGGGGAACAACAGCGCAGCGGCCATGGTCATGGCCTTGGGGTGGTAACCCTGCTGGTTGCACTGGTTCACGAAGGTACGGAAATCATCCACCGTCGCGATGCCGCCGACGATCTCGCAGCCCTCGTCGCGGAAGCGTGCGATTTGAGCGGAGTAGTCGTTGGTGCGAGGCTGGAAGAAGCCGGGAACGACAACCTCGAAGCCGGCGGCTTCGGTTGGCGCCGGAAGGCCGTAATCGCGATTGCCCCATGTCTCGCCGTCGATGTTCTGCGGGAAGAGCATGCCGACCTTGCGGTTGGTGTCGATCGTCTCCCAGAGGCCGACAAAGGTGTTGAGTGCTTCGTCGAGGCCCCAGAAGAAGTGGTACGTCCAATCGAACGGATCGTCGGCGCCGCCGCGCGGGAAGATGATCGCCTGCCAGGGCGCCGCCGTCGACACGCAGGGTGTCTCGAAGAGTTCGGCCTGATCGGCCACCGCCGTGATCGTCGGCGTGGTGGAGGCCGGGATGATCATGTGGACTTCCTGATTGAGGATGAGGTCGCCGGCCACTTCCGCGGCACGGTTGGAGTCCGACTGGCTGTCTTGGACCAGGATATCGACATTGTAGCGGTCGCCGTTGACCTCGAGACCATCGGCCACCAGGGCGCGGATGCGATCAAGAGCGAAACCGTCGGTCTCGCCGAACAGGGCCATCGGCCCGGTTGCCGGCGTGACGAACCCGATCTTGATCGTGCCGGCCGACTGTGCGCGCGCGACATAGGGCATGGCGAGCGCAGCGGCGCCAGCGCCAAGGCCCTTGAGAATCGTGCGCCGAGACGCACGGCCGGATTTGATCAAACTGCTTTTAGTCATGTCATCCTCCCAGAGTCTGCAAGGGATTATGCACCCCAGACGCACCCGCCCCCTTAAAGCAGATGCGCGGTTTCACATGATGCGCAGGCGCGATCCTCCATCGATGACATACTGCGCGCCAGTTACGTAGGATGAGGCCGGCGAGGCCAAAAACAGTGCCAGGCCCTTGATATCGTCAGGGTGACCGATGCGCCCGATGAGCGATTGCTCCTCGAACGCCTTGCGGTCGGCGGGGATCTTCAAACGGCCGCCGGCGATGTTGGTCATGAACGGCCCCGGCGAAATGCAGTTTACCAGGATGCCGAACATGCCGAGTTCCATTGCGGTGTTGCGCACCAGATGATCGAGGCCGGCCTTGGCGGGCATGTAAGGCGTCCCGACGATCGCCTCGTTGATCTGGGCAGCCACCGACGACGTGACGATGATCCTTCCGCCACCGGTCTGCTTCATGTGCCGCGCAGCATTGCGCAAGGTGAAAAACGCACCGGTGAGGTTGACGGCGATGGAGCGATCCCAGACCGCCTCATCCATGGCGTCGATCGCGCCTTCCGGATTGCGCTCGCCTTCCGGCGACAAGAACCCTGGCCCCGCATCGATACCCGCATTGGCGAAGACGACATCGATGCGGCCATGCTTTTCGGCCACGGCATCGAATGCGCGCGCCAGACCGGGACGGTCGGTCACATCGACCTGCTGGCCCCAGACGTCGCCGCCGGCCCCGGACATTTCGTCGACCGCCTGGTCGAGCCCCTTCTTATCGAGATCGAAGATGCACACGCGGGCACCCTGTTCGGCCATGATCTCCGCGTAGGCTCGGCCGATGCCACTGGCGCCGCCCGTGACAATTGTCGACTTGCCACGGACATCGAACATCTTCTGCAAAGACGCCAATGCTTCCTCCCTCTTCGCAACCATCCTGAGCGCGCCGGCCTCCCGTCTCGACCTTCTCGGCCAATCGTATCGCCGCGCTCCGGCAGTTCGGCGGCGATCCCCGAAGGCGATCGCCAACCTGTGGTGATTTTTCACCGCTGTGGGAAGAATAGTCGGATTGATCGCACGCGTCGTTGTCCCATCTGGACAATTGGCTTGCTCTTTTCGGACGGCACGGGAGGGCTTTTCAGAAGACAACCCACCGTCGCGCGGCGCGATCAGATGCTCATGCCGCCATCGACCATATGCAACGTGCCGGTCGAGAAACTGCTCATGTCGCTGGCGAGGTACAGCGCGGCCTTTGCGATTTCGGCTGGCAGGGCATGGCGCGCCAGCGGGATGATGCTGTTGAAGTATTCCGTGCCGTCATGGCCGGTCGCCGCGGTGAATCCATCCTCGACGGCCTTCTGGAAGCTGTTGTCGATCGGTCCGGGATGCAACGTGTTGACCCGAATGCCGCGGGGCGCGAGTTCCTTGGCGAGGCTGCGCATCAAGCCGACCTGGGCATGCTTGGCGGTGATGTAAGCGTGGACGCCCGGCGATCCCGTGACGCCGGCGACGCTTGACGTGATAATGATGCTGCTGCCATCGCGCATATGCGGCACGCCGTGCTGGCAGGCCAGGAACGCGCCGCGCACATGGACGGCCAGCACCTGATCGAAATTGTCGACCGGAAAGGTCTCGATCGGCGAGACGCCGCCGAAATTGCCCGCATTGCTCATCAGCACGTCGATCTTGCCGAAACGGTCGACAGCGCCTGCGATGTAGTTCGCCGTCGACTGAACGTCGGATACGTCGGCGGCTAGATAGAGCACGCGGTCCTCCAAGCCTGCCAGACTGTCAGGCAGACCGTCACGAGGATGCAGATCGACCAGAGTGACGCGTGCACCATGATCGAGAAACGCTTGAGCGCATGCCAATCCGACGCTGCCGGCACCGCCGGTGATCAGGCAGTGCTTGTCTTTCAGCAATTCCATTCGAAATTCCCCCAAATCCTCCAGACCCCCAGCTGGCCTCCAGGCCAGCAGGATCGGGCGGCAGGAGTAGCCTGCTGCCAGCCTATCGGCAAGATGGACATGTCGACATCGAGCAAGCGGCAACGGTTGTGGCCTGTCCGGCTCGGGTCCCGAAGCCGCTGCTCCAGGAGGGGCTGTCCAGCTGATATCTGGCTGCAACAAAACGATCATATTGGCTTCATCGCGCTGTCAAGGAGCGCCTCTAGGTTCCACGACATCCGGTCTGACGCACGGCCTCTGAATAGGGACCGTCCTTACTGAGGACGTTCCCGGCTCCAGGGCGCCAGGTCGGTTGTTCGACGCCTTGCGCACGCCATCGGTGGCGGGCGCAAGCCATGTTTGGCAACCGGATCAGGCGAGAATTGTGGCATCACTCGACATCATGTCGCTGAGCAAGACGCTCGGCGCGCAACCCATACTGAAATCTGTTTCCCTGGAAGTGCCCGATGGCGCGTTCATGACGCTGGTCGGTCCTTCGGGCTGCGGGAAATCGACGCTCCTGCGTATTATCTCCGGCCTCGAACTGCAGGACGAAGGGGACGTGCGCCTTGACGGTGCATCGGTCACCCACCTGCACCCCAAGCTCCGGGACATGGCAATGGTGTTCCAGTCCTATGCGCTCTACCCGCATATGACGGTCTACCAGAACATCGCCGTGCCGCTGGTTTTGCGCAGGCTGGGGCTTGCCCATCGACTGCCACTCATCGGCGGCCTGGTGCCGGGCTCCTCGGCGGTGCGGGTGCAGATCGACCGCGAGGTGCGTGCGACCGCCCAAATGCTCGGCCTGTCGGAACTGCTCGACCGCAAGCCCTACCAGCTCTCCGGCGGACAGCGACAGCGGGTTGCCGTCGGCAGGGCCATGGTGCGCGATCCGAAAGTCTTCCTGATGGACGAGCCGCTGTCCAATCTCGATGCCAAATTGCGGGTGCAGATGCGGGCCGAGATCACCCGGCTGCACCAGCGCCTCGGCGCAACCTTCGTCTATGTCACTCACGACCAGATCGAGGCGATGACCATGTCCACCCATGTGGCGGTCATGATGGAGGGCGAGATCCTGCAGGTCGATCAGCCTGGCAGGATCTATGCCGAGCCAGCCGACATCAGGGTGGCGGAATTCATCGGCAGCCCCAAGATCAACATCCTGCCTGGCAAGGTCGGGGCGGGCGGCATCGTGACTGCGCCCGCCGGCATGGTCATGGGGCGGGTTGACCTGGCGCCTGGAACCGATCTGCGTATCGGTATCCGGCCAGAACATTTCAGGTTGGTGGCCAACGCCGTGCCGGGCGTGACGGGTACCGTGTCGCTTCTGGAAAACACCGGCCCGGAGGTCTTCCTGCACGTCGTTCTCGACGAGCCCGACTTGCAGGTGACCGTGAAGCAGGCCCCGCAGGACGTGGCGCATCTGTCCGTGGACGGCAAGGTCAAGCTCGCCGCCGCACCGTCCGACGTGCATCTGTTCGATCCGGCCGGCAAGAGGGTCGCCGCGACAACGTCGTCGGAGCGCGTCGCGGAGGTGCAATATGGCTGATGCCTTTGCCCCCGCGATCGGGCGCGCGCGACGGCTGCGGGCCGTCGGCGCGGCAGTCTCCGGATGGGGCCTCGCCCTGCCGGCGACGATCCTGATGCTGGCGATGATCCTGGTGCCAACGCTCTCGGCCGTGCTGCTGGCGGTGACCGACTACCAGCTCGGCGCGCGCCAGATCAATTTCGTCGGCCTGCAGAATTTTTCCGACATGTTCGCCGACCGCGTGTTCTGGCGGGCCTTCAACAACACGCTCTACTATACGCTCCTAACCGTTCCGACTTCGGTGGCGCTGGGGCTGGCCGTGGCGCTGCTGATCGAGAGCGACACGACAGGCCGGAGCTTCTTCCGCACTGTCTACTTCCTGCCTGTCACAGCGCTGCTAGTGGCCATGGCGACGGTGTGGGAATTCATCCTTCACCCCGACCTCGGGTTGGTGAACCAGCTGCTCTGGCGGGTGTTCGGCATCGCGGGTCCCGACTGGCTGTCCGACCCGCGCCATGTGCTCTCCTCACTGGCGTTCATCTTCGTGTGGCAGCAGACCGGCTACAACATGATCCTGTTCCTGGCGGGGCTGAAGGCGATCCCCAGCGATTACTACCAGGCCGCAAAGGTGGATGGCGCGGACCGCGCGATGGACCGCTTCCTGCTGGTCACCTGGCCGGGGCTGGCGCCAACCACGCTGTTCGTGGTGCTGATCACGACGCTCTACTCGTTCCGGGTCTTCGACACGGTGGCGGCGCTGACGCAGGGCGGACCGGCCAACGCCTCGAACGTGCTGCTTTTCAACATCTACCGAGAAGGCTTCGTCTATTTCCGCACCGGCTTCGCGTCGGCCATGACGATGGTGTTTCTCGCACTCATCCTGGTCATTGCAGTGATCCAGATCCGCAGTTTCGGACGCAAGGAGCAGGGCCGATGAACGCGCCTCAAGCTGTTCGGATGCGCCGATGGACGGCCGGCCGGGTGATCCGCCTGCTGGTGCTCGGTCTCGGGGCGGTCATCGTGCTGATGCCGTTCGTGTGGGGCTTTTCGGCATCGCTGAAGCCACCGGCGGAAATCTGGTCGGGCACGATCTCGCTGTGGCCCGAGACGTTCCACGGCGTCGAGAACTACCGCCAGGCCCTGACCATGGCGCCGCTGTGGCTGTTTCTCCTGAACGGGGTGATCGTCTGCTTCGGCATCCTGTTCTTCCAGATCCTGTTTGCCGTGCCGTGCGCCTATGCGCTGTCCAAGACCCGGTTTGCCGGGCGCACGACGATCTTTGCGATGGTGCTGATCGGGCTTCTGATCCCCATTCATGTGACGGCGATCCCGCTCTACATCGCCTTCGCCAATCTGGGCATCCTCAACACCTATGCTGCGCTGATCGCGCCCTTCACGATCTCCGTGTTCGGCATCTTCCTGTTCAGGCAGTTCTTCGCCTCGATACCGGACGAACTGATTGCGGCGGCGCGTGTCGACGGCTTCAGCGAGTGGGCCATCGTGTGGCGGGTGATCCTGCCCGCTTCCTGGCCAGCCGTGACAGCCTTCGGCATCTTTTCCGTCACCAGCCATTGGAACGATCTGTTCTGGCCCTTCATCGTCATCCAGTCGGTCGAACTCGCACCGCCGCCGCTCGGTGTGCTGTATTTCCGGCGCGACGAAACCGGGGTCGATTTCGGCCCGATGATGGCCTCGACCATGATCGTCACCGCACCGCTGGTCATCGCCTTCCTCTTGGCGCAACGCCGTTTCGTCGACGGCATCGCGCTGAGTGGAATCAAGGGCTGAGCCGTTGCTCGGCCATTACCTCCCCACCTGAACCGCAACCCTGGGCGGCTGATACATCCGCCCGTCCATTGGAGATGGAACCCATGCGAAAGACAGCGACAGCGCTCGCGCTGATGCTTGCCACGGCGATGCCCGTGCATGCCCAGACCGAAATCACCGTGCAGTACGTGCCGTGGATGGACGGCATCTTCCAGGCCATGAAGGTGGCCTTCGAGGAAGCCCATCCCGAATACACCGTCACCTACCTGCCCCCCTACGCCAATTATGACGACGGGCTGCAACAGGTATTGCGCCAGTCGATCACCGGCCAGATGCCGGACGTCACCAACCAGGCGCTGAACCGCCAGCGCAGCCTGATCGACCGCGGCATCGCCGTCGACCTCACGCCCTTCATCGAGCAAGAAGCCGATTGGGAAGGCGAGGGCTTTGGCGGGCCGGTGACGGAAGTCGCCTCCAAGGATGGCAAGGCCTATGGGCTGGCGGTCGCCTTCTCCTCGCCGGTTGCCTATTTCAACATGGATCTCGTGCGCCAGGCGGTTGGCGATATCGACGACTTCCCGACCGACTGGAACGGGATGATCGAATTGGCAGCCCAGATCAACGCTCTCGGCGACGACATTTACGGGCTCTACACGACGGCCGACGAAGACTGGATCTTCCAGTCGCTGGTCTACGGTTCCGGCGGCGCGATGGCCAACGAGGATGGCACGGAAGTTCTGTTCGACAAGGAACCCGGCGCGCAGGCCTTCGACATCTTCCAGTCGATGCTGGACGAGGGCGGGATGCCGGCCACCAGCATGGACAGTGCTGTCCAGCTCTTCTACGCCGGGCGCCTGGGCATCTTCCTACAGTCCATCAACGGGCTGCAGCGCCACACGGACAATGTGGGCGGTCGCTTCGAGATCAAGACCGGTCTGTTCCCGCGCAACGACCCCAACGGCACGCTCGCGGCCGGCGGCAATGTCAACATGATCCTCACCACCGATCCCGAGCGTCAGAAGGCGGCCTGGGAGTTCGTGCGCTTCGTCTCGTCGGCTGACGGCGGCGAGGTGTTGGTGAATTCGTCCGGCTACATGCCGCCGAACACGCTGGTTGCCGCGCGCATGCAGGAATTCTACGACGCTAATCCGAACCAGGCGCTCAGCCTGGAGCAGCTTCCCGTGCTCGGCCCCTGGTATGCGTTTCCTGGCGAAAACGGACTTCGCATCCATGCGGTGATCACCGATGCGCTTCAGGAACAGATGGCCGGTCAGATCGGTCCGGATAAAGCCCGCGAGCAGGCTGCCCAGGGCGTGAACGATCTGCTGCGCTGACAGCCCGCAGGGGCGATCAACGAAGGCAACGGCGTGCTCCCCACGCCGTTGCCGCTTGCTCCCTATCCCGCAGGTAAACATGCCGGCGCCGCCGCGGCGCTGCAAAGGCGGTGGCACCCTTGCCAAGGCGCGGATTTCGTAGCCGAAGTGCTCCCGCTCGACCTATCGCCATTGCTGCGCTGCAGCAAAAACCTTGCAATGTGGCGACAAGGCGCTAAAACTAAGGCTGCGCCAAAACAGAGCGACTGGTTGGCCGGCTGCATGAGAACCCTCTCGCGCCCTCGGGTGACGGCGGGCCGCGTGCTCCGGGCTGCTGGTTGCGTTCAACGAAATAGAGCTAACAGGCCAGCATCATCCAGGACCCTCTCTTACAGCCCGCCCCCATTCCCTATGGTCGTTTCGCCGTCATCGGTGCAGGCGCCTGGGGAACAGCCCTAGCCACCGTCATTGCCCGTACCGGGCGTCCGGTCGCATTGTGGGCGCGCCGGGCCGAACTTGCCGACGCCATCAATTCCTCCGGTGAGAATGCCGCCTACCTGCCAGGGGTGCCACTCCCCGGCAACGTCTCCGCCACGTCGGACATCGCCGAAGCACTTGCGGGCGTCGAGGCCGTGCTCATGGTCACCCCGTCGACCTCGCTGCGCGAGATGTCACGGGCGATTCGTCCCCACCTGCAACCAAATGCGGCAATTGCGCTGTGCTGCAAGGGGATCGAGCGCGGCACCGGGCTTCTGCTTTCGGAAGTCGTGGCCCAGGAATTGCCCGGCCATCCCGTGGGCGCCATTTCGGGACCGACCTTTGCCCGCGAGACGGCGCTCGACCATCCAACTGCCGCGACGGTCGCCTTTCCCTTCAACTATGGGCATCGTCTCGATCCGAGCTCCGCGCCGGCGGTCCGGCTAGCGGTTTCCATGTCTGGCGGCGGGTTTCGTCCATATGTGTCGGACGATCTGGTCGGCGTCGAAGTGGGCGGCGCCGTGAAGAACGTGATCGCCATTGCCTGCGGCATGATGTCGGGCGCCGGTTTCGCCGAAAACACCCGCGCCGCGCTGATCGCGCGCGGCATCGACGAGATGAAGGTGCTGGCCGAGGCGCTGGGCGGGCGGCGCGAGACGGTCACGGGGCTGGCGGGGGCGGGAGACCTCACGCTGACCTGCTCGTCGACGACGTCGCGCAACATGTCGCTCGGCCTGCAACTGGGGCAGGGCATAGCGCGCCGCGATTGCTTCGACGGTCAACCCATCGTCGTGGAGGGCGAGGCAAATGCCCGCTCGGTCATCGATCTCGCCCGGCGGATCGGGGTTGTCATGCCGATCAGCCAGACGGTTCATGCGGTGCTGCATGAGGGCGCCGATCTGGCTCAAACCTTCTCCGCGCTCTGGTCGCGCCCGATCGAGGCCGAGCCGCGCGCGCTGGAACTTTCATTCGCCGATGCAGGCCCGACCGCTCCCTTCAATTTCAAGGCCCACACAGCATGAATCCCCTAGCCACAAACGACTTGCCGCCGCTTTCCGCGCGCCGCTTCACCCTTGCCACCGATCTGGACGGTACCTTTCTGGGTGGGTCCGGTGAGGACAGGAAAACTCTCTACGGCTGGATAGAGAAGAACCGGGAAAGCGTCGGGCTGATCTTCGTGACGGGTCGCGATCCCGAGTTCATCGTCGACATGTGCGCGCAGAAGGGGCTTCCGTGGCCCGAGCTCGTGGTGGGGGACGTGGGCACAACCATCGCCGGCGTCAACCGTGAAAACGGGCGGGTGGAGCCGATCGAAACTCTGGAGCAGGACATCGCGGCGCGCTGGCAGAACCGGGGCGACCTGGTGCGCGAAACGCTGCACGGGCACCCTGGCCTCACGCTGCAGCCGACACCCTTCCGCTACCGCGTGAGCTACGATCTCGATGCGAGATCCTTCGATCCCAGTGCCGTCCAGAAGGTCGAGGAACTGGGGCTCGACAGCCTCGTATCCGACAATCGCTTTTTCGACGTGCTGCCGCGCGGTGTTTCAAAGGGCCCGTCGCTGCGCCGCCTCATCGAGCATCTCGCCATCCCCGAGGATCGCGTACTTGCCGCGGGCGACACGCTCAACGATCTGTCGATGCTGATCTGCGGCCTGAAGGCGGTCGCTGTCGGCAATTCCGAGGGCGAACTGATCCGACACGTGGCCGATCTGGCCCATGTCCACAAGGCCCGCGCGCACGGCGCGGCGGGCATCATGGAGGCGATCGCCGCCTTCGAACTTCACGACATTCCGGAAAGAAGTGCTCATGCCATCTAATCTCGTCATCGTCTATCATCGCCAGCCCTATGAAGAGGTCGTTGAAGACGGCAAGATCGTCTTCAAGGAAAACAAGAGTCCGAACGGCATCGTACCGACACTGAAGAGCTTCTTCGGTCGTTTCGAGAGTGGGGCATGGGTTGCCTGGAAGGAGGCGGAGGATGTCTCCAACCCCGATTTCGAGCGGGTGGTCGAGATCGACGACGCCTATGGGCGCTATACAGTATCACGCCTGCCGCTGACGGCGGCACAGATCCAGAGCTTCTACCATGTCAGTTCGAAAGAAGCCTTTTGGCCGATCCTGCATGGCTTCAAGGAACGCTACAACTACGATCCCGTCGACTGGCCGACCTTTCGCGAAGTGAACTGGGCCTTTGCCGAAGCCGCCGCTGCGGAGGCAGCTGACGGTGCTGTGGTGTGGATCCACGACTACAATCTGTGGCTCGTGCCGGGCTATCTGCGCCAGCTGCGGCCCGACGTCAAAATCACGTTCTTCCATCACACGCCGTTCCCCGGCGCGGATATCTTTAACGTGCTGCCATGGCGCGAGGAAATCCTGAAAAGCCTGCTCGCCTGCGACGTGGTGGGTTTCCACATTCCCCGTTACGTCAACAATTTCGTGTCGGCGGCCCGCAGCCTGCTCGAGACCAGCGTCGTGGCACGCCAAAAGGTCAGGGAGGGCATGTCTTCGCGCGCCACCGCATTGTCGGAGCAGACCGTGCCGACGGCGCTGGAGTTCGAAGGCCGCACCGTCGCGCTTCAGGCATCGCCGGTAGGCGTGGATGTGGACTATATCGAGGCGATCGCGCAGAAGCCCGAAACGGCGGCGCGTACGGCCAATATTCGCGACGAGCTGGGCGAGGCCAGGCTGCTTCTGTCCGTCGGCCGGACGGACTACACGAAGGGTGGCATCGAGCAACTCGAAAGCTACGAGCGGTTGATCGAGGGCAATCCCGAGCTTCGCGGCACGGTCCGGCTGATGCATGTCTCGGTGCCGGCCAACCGCAACATGACGGTTTACGAAAACATCCAGAACGATCTCGAGCAGATCGCCGGCCGTATCAATGGCCGCTTTGGGCGGCTGGACTGGCAGCCGGTGACGCTGATCTCGCGGCCTCTGCCTTTCGAGAGCCTCGTGGCCCATTATCAAGCCGCCGACATCGCCTGGATCACGCCGCTGGCGGACGGCATGAACCTGGTCGCCAAGGAATTCTGTGCCGCGCGTGTCGATGGGGATGGCGTCCTGATACTTTCAGAATTTGCCGGGGCGGCGGTGCAGCTGGATTCGGCGATCCTGACCAATCCCTTCTCCAACCGGTCCATGGACCACGGCGTTCTCCAGGCGCTGTCGATGGGTGAGGATGAGCGGCGTCACCGGATGGCCGCGCTGCGCGAGATGGTGGTAAGGCAGGACGTACGCTTCTGGGCCGAAGACCAGATGACGGCGCTGGCTCTCGAAAATGATCCCGTTGTCACGCTGGCGGCTGCAGGCTAAGGGCCGGCCAACCAGCTGCTCGAGGCCAGAGCAGTGCAGACAGACGGGATTCCGTGATCATCCTCCGATGCTCAATCAGCCGCAAACTGGCGGTGTCCTGACGTAGCAGGCGCGACGTGCCGCCCGTGCGACGCGGCTCGATTTATGTGTTTTGTCCCTATATAGCCGGTGACACCTGCCGGCCTCGCGTTTTCCAGGTGGCAGACACGCTGAGACGAGACGATGGCACAAGACCCACAGCGCCAACCGGGAGCCGCGACATACGCGGCACCTGTCCTGGCTGTAGCCCCGATGATGGACTGGACGGACCGGCATTGCCGGTTCCTGCATCGTCAGTTTTCGAAACGGGCGCTGCTCTATACCGAGATGGTGGTTGCCGACGCAGCCATCCACGGACCGCGTGAGCGCCTGCTTGGGTTCGATGCGGTGGAACAGCCGGTGGCATTGCAGATCGGCGGATCCGATCCCGCCAAGCTCGCCGAGGCGGCGCGGATCGGCGCCGATTTCGGCTATGGCGAGATCAATCTCAATGTCGGCTGCCCTTCGGACAGGGTGCAGAGCGGAACGTTCGGTGCCTGCCTGATGCGGACGCCCGATCTGGTGGCGCGTTGCATCGCGGCCATGAAGCGGGCCGTCGACGTGCCCGTGACGGTGAAGTGCCGCATCGGCGTCGATGAACAGGATCCCGAAGTGGCGCTCGACGCGCTTGCCCATGCGGTCTGGGAAGAGGGGACGGACGCGCTGTGGGTCCATGCCCGCAAAGCCTGGCTCGAGGGCCTGAGCCCCAAGGAAAACCGTGACATTCCGCCGCTCGACTACGGGCGCGTGCATCGCCTCAAGCAGGCAAACGAGAGTCGATTCATCGGGTTGAACGGGGGCGTTCAGACGATGGACGAAGTGCTGGTGCAGCTGCCCATGGTCGACGGCGTGATGCTGGGGCGTGCGGCCTATCACAACCCGGCCGTGCTGGCGGAGGTCGATCACCTTATCTATGGCGAGCCTGCCAGCACCATCGATCATGCCGCCATCATCGACGCCATGGCCGAACACGCGGCACGCCACATTGCTGCGGGCGGGCGGCTGTCGCATGTGACCCGCCATATGGTCGGGCTGTTTCACGGCCAGCCCGGCGCGCGGCGTTTTCGCCAGATCCTGTCGACGGACGCGACTCGTCCCGGAGCCGGGCCAGAGGTGCTTCGCAAGGCTTTTGCCGCCGTCGCCGTCGGCACGGCCGAACGCGCCGCCTGACGGGCGATTTACTTCGCGGCGCGTTTGGGCTAGCGAGCCTGACCTCCCGAAAGACGGCTCATCATGGAACAGATCATCTCACTTGCCGGCGAACTTGCGCCGTTCATTGCCGCCGTGGCCGCTGCTGGCGTCGTGGCCGGACTGCTGGCCGGGATCTTCGGGATCGGCGGCGGGGCGGTGTTGGTGCCGGTCTTCTTCCAGGTGTTCGGCATGCTGGGTATCGACGACAGCGTTCGCATGCACCTGGCCGTGGGCACGTCGCTGGCGATCATCGTGCCGACATCGATCCGGTCCTTTGCTGGGCACAAGGCGCGCGGCGCGGTCGACATGGGTGTCCTGAAGAGCTTCCTGATCCCTGTGCCGATCGGGGTGGTGCTGGCGTCGCTGACCGCCGCCTTCATCTCGAGTGCGGGCCTCAGGAGCATCTTCGCGGTGGTGATGATCGCGGTCGGGCTGAGGCTGCTCTTCAACCGCGAGAACTGGCGGCTGGGCAGCGACCTGCCGGGAACTGGCGGCCGCTCCGTGGTGGGCGTCCTGATCGGCTATTTTTCGACGCTGATCGGCATTGGCGGCGGCATCCTCAACAACACCTTCATGACCTTGTTCGGCCGCCCGATGCACCAGGCCGTGGCGACGTCGGCCGGCGTTGGGGTGCTGATCGCGATCCCCGGTACCATCGGCTATATCTGGGCTGGCTGGGGCGATCCGCTGCTGCCCAACGGCTCGACCGGCTTCATCAACTGGATCGTCGTCGCGCTGCTGATACCGATTTCGCTGCTGGTGACGCCCTATGGGGTTCGCATTGCCCACTGGATGGACAAGCGGCACCTGGAGATCGCCTTCGGGCTGTTCTGCCTGGTGATCTCGGCCAGGTTCTTCATCAGCCTGATGTAGGGCAGGGGCTGCCGATCCCGTTGTGATGCGTGCAGACGATCCCGCCCGCACGCACAAGGCTCTAGCGGCGGGTGATCTGTGCCCGGTCGCGCAACTCGGCCTGGTACTTGTTGGCCATATCTTCCATGCCACTGCTGCTGGCGCTTTCCGATTGGAAGACGAGCCTGGCAACGAAATCGTCGGAGACCTCCCGCGCGCTGCAAACCTGGATGAATTCGACACCACGGTCGGTGTCGCGCAGGGCAGTCGCTGCACCGGGCCGCGTCGACGTGATGTGGCTCTTCCAGTCCGGCGGCAGCTGCGGCTCGAGAACGCGGCCGAGGTCGCGAACGGTCACGTCGAGCATGCCACGCGCGGCGTCGCGCGTGCCTTCGCAACCTTGAAGACGCGAGCGCATCTGTTCGGCTTCGCGACGGCGCTGGGCCAGGCGCGCGCTCCGCTCCGCGGCCGGAACCACGAAAATCACCTGCTGGAGCATGTATTCGGTTGCGGAAGGCTTCTGCCCGCCCTGTTCGATGATGCGGCGGGCTACCTGCTGTTCGCTGAGCTGGCCGCCTCCCTGCTCGTACTGGGCACGGGCCTGAAGCAATTGTGACCAACCCATCTGGGTCCGAATGAACTGGCGGAAATGCTCACGGGTGACGCCCGACTGCGCCAGAATGTCGTTGAGTTGCGCGATGGTGAGATTGTTCGAGCGCGCGAAGTTGGCGTAGGCGTCGTTGACCTCGCTGTCGCTGATGCGGACATTGAGACGCTGCATCTCCTGAAGGCGCAGCACCTGGTCGATCATCTCGTTGGTGGCGCGTTCGGCGCTGGCACCCTGCTGCTGCAAGCGCAGGAAGGCCTGGCGTCGCTGGATGTCGAAGCTGGTAATGGGGGCGGTGTTGACCACCACGCGAATCTCGTTGGCGTGGGCGGGGCCGGACATGCCCGCAGGAACAAAAGCCGCAGCAAGTGCGAGCGTCATGGTGCCGAACAACAGGCTTCTGGCAACCTTCTTCATCTCAATTCTTTCCCAACTGTCGTGGTGCTGGCCTCTGGCTAGCCGATATCGTTGCAATTGTCAGGGCCTTCTGGGGCGAAAGCATGACAAGACTGCAAACGTCACAGCGCGCCGAGCGTCGTCGAATCCGTTCCGAAGTCGCCGAGGGTGCGCAGCGTGACCCGGAAGCCGAAATTGCGCGAGACCGAGGAGGCCGCGGTCGGCTGGCGTTCGGTATAGCTGAACGAGACCAGGAAACATTCCTGATCGTCATAGACGAGGCCGATCGACCGGTTGACCACCGTGCGGCTCTCGAAGTCGTAGGTGGCAGAAGTAAGCGCGCGCCAATGCTCGGCAAACTGCAGCGAACCGGCGACCCGAACTTCCTGGCGGTCGGAGGTGAAGCCGTAGGCAGGCTGCGCCGCGATGTAGGAATAGCGGGTCGAAAGCGACAGCAGCGGGGTGGCGTAGCTGGCGCTGACATCGGCGCGGCGGGGCTGGAAATTGGCCTGATCGAAGCGGGCGCCGGCGGACAGGTAGAGACCAACCGGTGTGCGCAGGCCGATCTGGCCGACATAGTCGGAGCGGGCCGTCTGCAGGCCGGAGGCGGCGCCTACGTTGACGAAGTCGGGATCGGTGTAGGGGTTGCGACCGGCGAGATGGAAGGATTGGCCGAAGATCGCGTTGGTGGTCCAGCCGCCGCCGAGATCTCCGGAATATCTGAACCCGAGATTGGCGCGCGTGCCACCTTCGATCCGGTCATAGCCGGAGAACTTGTCGCGCTCGAACAGGCTGGTGGCATCGAAGACCAGGCTCTGGGCGTCCTCGTTGGGGATGCCGAGCGTGCTGCCGAAAGGAGCGTCCGGCCGAATGAAGAGCTGGCCGATCGGCTCGAATACATGGCTGGTGCCGGCGGTGGCGAACAAGAGCGGCCAGCGCGCTTCCAGCCCGGCAGTGGCCATGTAGCGGAAGTAGTTGGAGCGGATGTCGGTAGCGGGGCCTCCGGGCAGACCTGCGATGGCGTTGAGGGAAGCCTGTCCGTAATTGGTATAGACCGTGTCGCCGCGGGCATGCAGCAGCGGCGTGATCACGACACCGCCGGGCGTGATGATATTACGCTTCCATTCCGCCTCGGCGGTGAAGCGCCCCGACTGGCCGTCAAGGCCGCGCAAATTGGTGGTCGGGTTGGTTTGATCGAGATTGGAGCTGTCTAGCGTGTTGCGCGAGAGGTTCTGCGCGTTGACCGTGAAGGACAGCTCGCCGCCGCCCACGGGCCGGTCGGCAACGACGCGATAGTCGAAGGAAGGGAGTACCCAGGGCTGGCGCGTGTTGCGCGAGGCGGCGTTGCTGTCGAGAAGGTTCTCCTGAACCTGGAAATGCTGTGCCCGCAGGTCGAACCAGTTCCGGTCGTTGAGCCCTGTCAGATAGATCTGCGAGGTGCGCACGAGAGCATTGTTGCCCTCCAGCCCATAGGTGCGGGCAAAATTCTTGTCGCTCTGGGCCATCACATCCCAGCCGAACGACCAGCGCGGATTGATGTTGAAGTGGCCCGTGGACGAGATCATGCCACGGCCGCGCACGCTGGAATCGATGTTGACGCCCGGATTGCCGAAAGCGCCAGGCTGCTGTTGCCAGATGCCGGCGACGCGCAGATTGTAGCCGCCGGTTTCGAATTGCTGCCGCCATTCGGCTTCGCCGAGAAAGCCCTGCCGCGTGTAGTAGGTTCCCCGCACCGTCAGGTCATAGGTGGGCGAGAGCGCGAAATAATACGGAACGGTGGTGCTGAACCCGAGATTGGACGAGTAGCCGATGGAGCCCGACAGGAAGCCGGACTTCTGCTTGACCGTCGGATCGGGAATCTCGAAGAACGGCAGGAAGGCGATCGGATACCCGAAGAACTCGAACCGGGCCCCTTCGAACCGTATGGTGCGGGTGCGCCCATTCCAGATGATCTGCCGGGCGCCGATGCGCCAGGTCGGCGGCTTGTCGGGCTGTTCGACGCAGGGTTCGCAAGCGGTGTAGATGCCGCGCTGGAAGGTCGTCACTTCGCCGTCGCGCCGTTCTGCGCTTTCGGCGGCGAAATAGGTCCGATCGGCCGATTCGACACGAAGCGCCTGAACGAAACCGTCGCGAAAATCCTCGGTGATGTCGATCTGCTGCGACTGGATGCGGTTACCGTCGCGATCCACGATCTCGACGCCTTCGGAGGCGATGAGCCGACCGCTGTTGCGATCATAGGTAACGCGATTGGCGACCAGCCGATAACCATCATAATCGATCTGTACGCCGCCGACAGCGCTCACCGTGTTGCGGTCGTTGTCGTAGACGAGATTGTCCGCCTCCAGCAGCATCTGTGCGCCGGGAGTCGCGCGGATCGTGGTGTCCAATTGCTGGGCATAGACGGGCGCATGGACGGCATCCATGGCCGCGGCGCAAGCAAGCACCGCGACGCTTGCCAAGAGCGCCTTACGCGCACGACTGCTGGCGCGTCCCATTCCCGTCCCCACTAACCGTCCTCCTTGTACAAAAGGAACGTCACTCCATAAAGCCCCGCCAGAAGGACCGGGAACCATGCCGCTGCCATGGGCGGCACAATACCGGCGCTGCCGAACGCCCGCATCACGGCGGTGACGACATAAAGCAGAAAGCCGGTGACGATGCCACCCACAATGATTGAAATGGGTTGCCCCATGCGGGTGAAACGCATGGTGACCGTCGCGGCAATCAAGGTCATCGCCATCAGCTGGAATGGCAGGGCAACCAGCGAATGGAACTGCGTGGCAAAGGCGTTGCCGCTCAATCCGAAGGATCGGGCGGCGGCAATCTTGTGCGGCAGGTCATAGACGGAAACGGTCTCGGGCGGGGTGAAGCGTTCCTCGAGGAAAACCGGATCGAGATTGGACTTGAGCCGCATGCTCTCGATCTGCTCCGGCGTGTTGCCACGTCGCATCACGATGGCATCGCGAATTTCCCACGCGCCTGGAACCAGCTCGGCCTGTCGCGCGTCGATTCGTTCGCGCACGGTGCCGTTTTCGTGAAGCCGGATAAAGGTGACTTCCGAGAGCAACTGGCCCTCTCGCGCGGAGTGGGCGGCGCCGATGATGGTGGCGCCCTCGTCGGTGCTTTGCCTCAGCCATGGTACCTGGCTCATGGCGGGGCGGGCGGCACCGCTGCCCATCAACGTAGCCTCGATCTCCTGCGCGCTTGCCAGTGCGCGGGCCGCAATCGGATTGAGGGCGACCGTCGACATGACGCCCAGGAGCAGGCTGACAATGCAGAGCGGTGCCAGGAACTGCCATGCAGAAACGCCGGCAGCGCGAGTGACGACCAGCTCGTATTTGCGGTTGAGCGCCATCAGCGTGGTCATCGAGACGAGCAGGATGACGAAGGGCATCGCCATCTGGAGAATGAGCGGCAGGCGCAATGCGGACACGATCATGCCCAGCATCACCGTATAGCTGGGATGGGCGGATGCCCGCCTCGTAAGCTCGGTGAAATCGGCCAGGAAGATGATCACCGCCACGCCGACGAAAAACTGAAGCGTCGTGGCCAGATAGCGGCGCGCGAAATAGGAGGAAAGCGTCGCGCCGGCGATCATCTTGCCGCCTTTCCGGCGCCACGGAACCCAGCCGACAGACCCTTTTCCCTGATGCTCTGAATACGGTCCGTGACCTGCGCGATCTGGTCCAGCCAGCGCTGCGAGATGCGGGCGCGTCGACCGCCCATGAGCATGCCGCCGAAGATGAAGATGCACGACAAGGGCAGGGCATAGGTCATGACCGTGGCCAGCCACGTTCGTCCGGCATCATTGGCAAACAGGAACGCGCCGCCGCGGAAGGCGATCGCCACACCAACGGCTGCGGTGAGCCCCCAGATCTGCTCCTCGCGTGTCGAACGGGCGCCCACCGAAAAGAACAATCCCGTCATTGCGAAGGCGATCGGGTAGAGCCAGTCCGACAATCGGCGATGCAATTCGCCCCGGAACTGGTGCGGGTAGAGCTGATAGACCCGATCATCCGGGTCCGGATTGAGGATTTCGGCGGTGGAGCGTTCCTTAGCCTGGTAGTTCGGCGCTCCGCGAGAGGGGGAAAAATCCGCCAGGTCGAGCGCGTAGGTGGCAAAGGCGACAGTCGAGACTTCGCCGGTCCTGGCGTTGCGCCGCTGGATTTCGCCGTTGGACATGACCAGGAGTTCGGCGTCGCCCTGGCTGACGACGCGCCCGCGGCTTGCGTAATAGATGAACTCGCTCTGAGGCTCGCGCATGTCGGCGATGAACATGCCCTCGAAGCCGCCTTCGGGATGTTGGCCGGCAAACTGGATGTAGAGGTCTTGCTGGACCCTATGGAAGGAACCGGAGGTGATCGCCAGGCTGATGATGTTGGATGCCGAACTGTATATCAGGTCGCGCATCTTCCGGCTTGAGGCTGGCTCGACGACCAGCGAGTTGAACAGCATCAAGGCCGACAGGAAGCCCGCCAGCAATAGGACCGGACGGCTCTGGAGAGACCGCGGCGCACCCGCTGCCTCCAGGACGATGATCTCGGAATCCGAGTGCATGCGGTTGAAGGTGTGGCAGATCGCGATCAGCAGCGCGAAAGGGATCACGACGGTAGCCAGCGAGGGCGTCATGAAGGCGACCATCGCCATCATCGTGGCAAGGGCGTCGCTGGAATTGGTGACGACCTGAAGGAAGATCATCAGCTGCGAGATGATCACGAGGCCAAGGATAACGCCCAGCGAAATGCAGGTCGTCACCACCAGATGGCGCAGTATGTACCTCTCGGCAACAGGCATACGCTGTCGGTTATCCCTCGTTTCCTCGGTGGCCCAAAGGCCAGCTCGTGTCCTCGGCGCCCGCTCCCGGCATTGTTTCCCGGGAGGACGGTAGCGACAAATTAAGAAGAATTCGACCTATTGGCAGGGTTAACGATCAGTTGCTTTTCCGTCCCGGTCTGGCCCTCGTCTCGTACCATCCCGCACGACGGCCGATAGTCGCCAAAGCGGCGAAAACCGTCATCGTCAAAAGGGCCGCGATCACGGTGTCCGAGAGGTAGTGACCGCCAAAGGCAATTCTAAGGCCAATGGCCAGAACGGCCACCGGCAGTGTTATGGCCAATGCAATCCGACGAAACCCAGGCGGCACCAGCGCGACGAGACAGACGAGCCACATGGCAGTAGCAGCCTCGCCGGAGACGAAGGAACAGTTTGTCTGGCAGTAATCGACGAAGCGTCCTGCCTCAACGAAAGGGAAGTCGCCGCCAAACAGATCCGTGTCGACGGGACGGGGGCGGCCGCTGACCTCCTTGAGAACGACGTTGACCAGCAACAGCCCGGAGAGAAGCAGGGTGGCGATTGCCGTCCAGGCGCCCTTCGCAAACATGCGCAGTCGCGGCTCCGACGATTGTGCCGCTGCGAGCGCGGCCCCGATCAGCGCGATCCCGATGACCACGGGGGTGTAATGAAGGACGTCGCGGATCGCCACGAGAATGGGATCAAGTGCTGCAGGAAAATTGCCGCACACGGCGCCGGCCTGTTCCGGCGGACAGTCGGCCGGGGCGAAAAACAGCTGGCTCACCCAGATGTCGATTTGCGGAAACCTGTTGAAGAAGACCAACGCACATAAGGCAGCCAGCGCGAAGGCCAGCATCACCCGCGTATCTGAGAAAGGCGACAGATAGCCTTCCCGAGACAAGGATTGTTTTGACGACATGGTGTCCGGGTTGGTTTGTTCGACCATATGGTCGGCACTGCTCCCACGGGAATGGCGGGCGCCGGGTGGCGCAGATTCGACCCTTGGATACACGGCTTCGGTGACGTCCGAAAGACGTCGGCGCGCATTGCTGCCGAAACGCAGCCTGTGGGGAGACCTCGCGGTTGAGGCGACCGACGGAAAAGGCTATGCCGGTGCATCACCAGCGCGACGCCTGTTTCGGGTGGAGCCGACCATCATCAAGCCGGAGAACTCATGACCCAGCGCCCGTCCATCGGTTTCACCAAGATCGGAAAGCCCTCGAAGGGGACCGTGATCGTGCTGTCGGCGGATACTGATGGCCTGTCCGAGGCCGCCAAGGCATGCGATCCCGCTTCTGTCCTGGAGCGCGCCGGCAAGGTGGCCGAATTCAAGGGAAGCCTGGCTTCCTCAATGGAGGTTCTGGCGCCTACCGGCACGGAATATGACCGGCTGGTGGCGATCGGCGCCGGCAAGACCGCTGATCTCGACGAGGATGGATGGCGCCGGATCGGCGGCTCGGCATTCGCCGCCGCGAAGAAGGCTTCTTCGGTAACGCTGGTGCTTGACGTTGCCGGCAAGCAAGCAGGTGGAGAGGACGTCGCCAATGTCGCCCTGGGCATGCTCCTGCGGTCCTATGCCTTCGACAAATACAAGACCAAGAAGAACGGCGATGGCGACGGCAAGAAGCCGGAGACCAAACCGGCCAAGATCACGATCATGTGTTCCGAGCCGGCGGCTGCCAAACGCGCCTTCGAGAGCCTGTCCGGGGTTGGCGAGGGCGTCCTGCTGGCGCGCGATCTGGTCAATGAGCCAGCCAATGTGCTCGGACCGGTCGAGTTTGCCGAAAAGGCAGCCGAACTGGAGAGCCTGGGCGTCAAGGTCGAGATCCTGACCGAGAAGGAAATGAAAAAGCTCGACATGGGCGCGCTGCTCGGCGTCGCCCAGGGTTCGGCGCGCCCGCCGCGGCTGGTCGTCATGCAATGGAACGGCGGCAAGGCGAAGGACAAGCCGGTCGCCTTTGTCGGCAAGGGGGTGGTGTTCGATTCCGGCGGCATCTCGATCAAGCCCGCCGCCAGCATGGAGGACATGAAGGGCGACATGGCCGGTGCTGCTGCCGTGACGGGTCTGATGCACGCGCTGGCAGCGCGCAAGGCCAAGGCCAACGTGGTCGGCATTATCGGGCTGGTCGAGAACATGCTCGACGGAACGGCACAGCGACCTGGCGACATCGTGACCTCCATGTCGGGCCAGACGATCGAGGTGATCAACACCGATGCCGAGGGCCGGCTCGTGCTGGCCGATGCGCTCTGGTACTGCAACGAGCGCTTCAAGCCGCAATTCATGATCGACCTTGCTACGCTGACGGGCGCGGTTCTAGTGGCGCTCGGCAATGTCCATGCCGGGCTGTTCTCCAACGACGACGATCTGTCGGAGAAGCTTCTTTCGGCCGGGCTGTCGACCGGCGAGAAGCTGTGGCGGCTGCCGCTGGGACCGGAATACGACAAGATGATCGATTGCAAGAATGCCGACATGAAGAATGTCGGCGGACGCCATGCCGGCTCGATCACCGCCGCCCAGTTCCTCAAGCGGTTCGTCAAGGACACGCCCTGGGCGCATCTGGACATTGCCGGTACCGGCATGGCCTCGCCATCGAGTGAGATCAACCAGTCCTGGGCCTCGGGCTTCGGGGTCCGGCTGCTCGACCGGCTGGTGAGCGAGAACTACGAGACATAGGCGTGTCATGACCGAGGTGCTCTTCTACCACCTCACGGAGTCGACGCTGGAGGAGGCGCTGCCGGCGCTTCTCGAAAAGAGCCTCGAACGCGGCTGGCGCGCCGCGGTTCAGACACGTAGCGAGGAGCGCCGCGACGCGCTTGACGCGCAGCTGTGGACCTATCGCGACGATTCGTTTCTCGCCCACGGCACCGACGGCGAGCCGCATGCGGGCGAGCAGCCGGTGCTGCTGACGACGGGGCCGGGCAATGCCAACCACGCTCAAGTGCGCTTCGTCGTTGAAGGTGCGGAGCCACCGGATCTTTCCGGCTACGATCGCGGGGTGATCATGTTCGATGGACATCACGAAGCGCAGCTTTCCGCTGCCCGGGGGCACTGGACCGCGCTCAAATCAGCCGGTCACGAAGTGACATACTGGCAGCAGGGACCCGACCGGCGCTGGCACAAGAAGGCCTAGCGTTTTCAGCTCGCCTCAATGGCTGCGATCAGGCCCTCGAGCTTTCCAAGATCTGGAATTTCGCGGAAGCGGGGATCTGCGTGCGGCGGTTCGACATGTTCCAGAACCCAGGTCAGTTCGTGGGGGACGAAGACCCCCCATCCGCCGGCCTCGATTGCCGGCACGACATCCGACTTGAGCGAGTTGCCGACCATCATGGCGCGTTCCGCACCGTCGCCATGGCGGGCAAAGACGCGCTCATAGGTAGCGCGGTGCTTGTCGCTGACGATCTCGACGGCATCGAAGAAGTCGCCGAGGCCCGAGGCGGCGAGCTTGCGCTCCTGGTCGAACAGATCGCCCTTGGTGACCAGCACGATCGTGTAGCGGCCAGTCAGGCGCTCCAGCGTGTCGTGCACATGGGGCAGGGTTTCGACCGGGTGGTCGAGCATTTCGCGGCCGGCATCCAGTATCTGCCTGATGACGGCGGCGGGCACGCGGTCTTCGGTAATCTCGATGGCGGTCTCGATCATCGAGAGGGTGAAGCCCTTGATGCCGAACCCGTATTTGCCGAGGTTGCGTTTTTCGGCTTCCAGCAGGCGCTCGGAGATATGGTCGGGCTCGGCGTGATCGGCCAGCAGGCCCTGAAACCGCTCCTGGGTGAGGCGGAAGAACTGCTCGTTCTGCCAGAGCGTGTCGTCGGCGTCGAAGCCGATGGTGGTCAGCGAGCGAGTCATCAGATTTCGCCGAAATCGCCCGAACGGCCCTTGCCGGCAGCAAAACGGGCAGCGCCGCTAACGCCTTCGGCGCGGAAGGTTTCCGCGCTCTTCCATTCGCCCACCAGGGCGGGGGCCGGATCGAGCGACCATTGCGAGATTGCCGACAGGCGGTCGGCGCGCATGCAGGCCTGCGGGAAACGGGAGAGTTCGGCGGCCAGTTCAAGTGCCGTTGCAAGGACCTCGCCGTCCGCGCAAAGGCGGTTTGCGAGGCCGATGGACAGGCATTCCTCAGCTTCGACCTTGCGGCCGGTGAGGATCAGATCCATGGCGCGGCCGTGGCCGACGATACGGGGCAGGCGCACCGTGCCGCCATCGATCAGCGGCACGCCCCAGCGCCGGCAATAGACACCCATATAGGCGGACGCTTCCATGACGCGCAGATCGCACCACAGGGCCAGTTCCATGCCGCCGGCTACCGCAGGGCCGGAGATGGCGGCGATGACGGGTTTCGACAACAATAGCCGCGTTGGTCCCATGGGTCCCTTGGAGGGGTGGGCGCGCGGATCGTCGAAGCCGGCGTCGAGCTCATGGGCGGCATACCAGCGCTCGTCCATGCCGCCGGCGGCGTATTTCAGATCGAAGCCTGCACAGAAGGCGCCCGGCACGCCTGTCAGCACGGCAACCTTGTGATTGTCGTCGCGGTCAAATGCAGTGAAGGTCTCGAACAGAGCGGTCGCCATCTCCGGATTGACGGCATTGCGCGCCTCCGGTCGGTCGATGGTCACGACCAGCGTCTCGCCATGCGTCTCGGTGCGGACGGTCATGCCGCCGTTCCTTCCTCGTATTGGGACGAAAGCTCCAGCCAGCGATCTTCCTGCTTTGCGAGCCGGTCGGCAAGGTCCGATCGTTCCTTGGCCAGGCTGGCCGCGCGGGCCGTATCGCGCTCGTAGAGTGAGGGATCGGCCAACTCGGCCTCGATCGCTGCCATGCGCTTGCGGGTGCGGTCAATTAATCCTTCGATGGCCTTGATCTCCTTGGCCAGCGGCTCAAGCGCGGCGCGCTTCTGCGCAGCCTCGCGTCGGCGGTCGGCCTTGGAAGCCTTGTCGGCCTCGCGTCTTTCACGCCTGTCGCTCTGACCGCCGGTGATCTGGCTGCGATAGTCGGACAGATCGCCCTCATAGGGCGCCACGCTTCCATTGGAGACCAGCCAGAGCCGGTCGACGGTCGCTTCGAGCAGATGGCGGTCGTGGGCAACGATGATGACGGCCCCCGAGAACTCATTCAGCGCATCGATCAGCGCGCGGCGTGAATCGATATCAAGATGGTTGGTCGGCTCGTCCAGGATGAAGAGGTTCGGCCCGTCGAAGCTCGCAAGTCCCATCAGAAGGCGGGCCTTCTCGCCGCCCGACAGATCCTTGGCGGGGGTGTTCATCTTTTCTGTCGCCAGTCCCATCTGGGCGACGCGGGCCCGCACCTTGGCCTCCGCCGCGTCCGGCATCAGGCGGCGCACATGCTCGACGGCGTTTTCCTCCGGGCGCAGATCGTCGAGCTGGTGCTGGGCGAAGATCGAAACCTTCAGGCCCGGCGCGACCGTCATCGTGCCCTGTTCGAGCGAAAGCCTGCCCGACAGGAGCTTTGCCAGCGTCGACTTGCCGTTGCCGTTGGCGCCGAGCAGGGCGATGCGGTCGTCATGGTCGATCCGCAGCGTCAGGTTCTTCAGGACCGGCTTGCCTGGCGTGTAGCCGACGGCCGCCTTGTCGAGCGCGACGATGGGAGAGGCGACCTGCTTGACCGGTTCGGCGAAGGAAAACGGCTGGACGTGCTCGTCGACGATGGCGCCTACAGGCGCCATCTTCTCCAGTGCCTTGAGGCGCGACTGGGCCTGGCGGGCCTTGGACGCCTTGTAGCGGAAACGGTCGACGAAGGCCTGCATGTGCTTGCGCTTGGCGTCCTGCTTGGCAGCGCTCTTCTGCAGGAGCTCCATCTTCTCGGCGCGCTGGCGCTCGAACTGGTCGTAGCCGCCGCGCCAGAAGGTAAGCTTCTTCGATTCCAGATGGACGATTGAATCGACGGCCTTGTTCAAGAGGTCGCGGTCATGGCTGATCAGAAGGACAGTATGCGGGTATTTGGCCACGTAGCCTTCCAGCCACATGGTGCCTTCGAGATCGAGATAGTTTGTCGGCTCATCGAGAAGAAGAAGGTCTGGCTCGGCAAACAGCACAGCTGCGAGCGCGACGCGCATGCGCCAGCCGCCGGAAAAGGAGGAGGCCGGCCGCTTCTGCGCCGCCGCGTCGAAGCCGAGACCGGCAAGGATGGTAGCCGCGCGCGCCTCGGCGGAATGGGCGTCGATATCGGCAAGACGGGTCTGGATCTCGGCGATGCGGTGAGCGTCAGTCGCCGTCTCTGCCTCTTGCAAGAGCGCACGGCGTTCGCGGTCGGCCGCAAGGACAATGTCGATCAGCGGCTCCTCGGTGCCGGGAGCCTCCTGCGCAACCTGGCCGATGCGGGTACCCTTTGGATAGGAAATGGAGCCGGACTCGGTTGCCAGATCGCCGGTGATGGCGCGAAAGAGCGTCGTCTTGCCGGTGCCGTTGCGACCGACAAGGCCGGCCTTGGCGCCAGCCGGCAAGGTCAGCGAAGCATGGTCGATAAGAAGCCTTCCGGCCACGCGAAGGGAAATGTCGTCTAGGATCAGCATGGCGCCTGTTTGGCGGAGCCTTGAGGCGCGCGCAAGGGGGAGAGCGCGATAGGCTTGCGCTGGAGCCACGATTGAGGGACGAAAGGTGCTCGGTCTGTTGGACCTTGGGGGGTAACTTGAAAGTTGGCGTGATCGTCAATCCCGTCGCGGGAGGCGGGCGCATGGCGCGGATGTGGCCCGGTTTCGAGGCTGCGCTGCGCCATAGGCTGGGACCGCTCGAAGTGGCCTTCACCACGCGTCAGGGCGAGGGAAGGGCGCTGGCTGCGCAGCTTGTCGGAGATGGGGTGGATCTACTCATCGCGGCCGGCGGAGACGGTACGGTCGGCGAGATCGTTGACGGAATGCTGAGCCAGGGTGAGGCAGCGCGATCGGTGGAGCTTGGCATAGCGCCGGTGGGCACCGGGGCCGACCTTGCGCGAACGCTCAAGCTTGGGGCTGACGCCAGTGCGATCGCGGCGCGGATCGCCGACGGTCCCGCGCGACCTGTCGATGCCGGGATGATCGAATGTGTGGGGGATGACGGCAGGCCAGTGATGCGTCACTTCATCAACATCGCCAGTATCGGTATTTCGGCCGACATTGCCTTTGCCGTCAACGCGTCGGCAAAGCGACTATTGCCGGGCAAATTGCTGTTTGCCTGGCACACGCTGAAGGAACTGGCGCGCCTGCAGGCGCCGCATCTGGTGCTGCGGGTTGACGGAAAAGAGGTCTTTTGCGGTGCCTCGCCGCTGGTGGCGGTGGCCAACAACCATTCCTTTGCCGGCGGCATGCGCATTGCACCGGACGCGCTGATGGATGACAGGGTGTTCGATGTCGTCACAGTTCGCGATGCAGGCCGGCTGAGCCTGATCAGGGCGCTGAGACGCGTCTATGACGGCTCGCACCGCAATCTAGACATCTGTTCGTTCGCGCGTGGGCGCCACATCGAGGTGGAGACGCCGGCAGGCCGGGTCGGGCTTGAAGCCGATGGCGAGACGACAGGATTCCTGCCCGCGAGGATCAGCATTCTGGCGGGTGCTATCCGCCTGCGGGCGTGATCAGGCGAAGGGCCGGCCTTCCTCCGTGCGCTGAAAATAGATCAGGTCGAGCGCCAGCGAGGGGGCGCCGAGCGACGTCAGGATCATGTGGGCCTGACCGCGATGATGTGTCTGATGATTGAAGAAATGGGCGAGCGCCGGAGCGAGGCGCTGCGACACGGTTCGCATGTCGGTCGCCGTCGTATAGGTGAAACGGCCGGCCAGCTTTTCCGCGTCCAGGCTGCCGATCCAGGAAACGATGCGCTGGTCCTCGTCCTCGCGCGCTGCTGTCAGCTCGGCGAGGTCGTTGTAGAGAATCGCGTCCAGCTGCTTGGGTGCATCGCCCTCGCCGGTGAAGCGCTTCAGCCAGATGCGGTCAGCGACCAGGACGTGGTTCAGCGTGTTGAGAAGGGAACCGAAAAAGGCGCCGGTCGGACGTACCAGATCTGCGGGGGCGAGATCGCCCGCCGCGGCGTAGACGAGCCGGTTCGCCCAGCGATTGTAGGCCGCCATCATTGCAAAATGCTGATGCATGGAAGTTGCCCCATAGGTGCGGTAATTATGGCGAGCACTACATTGCGGGGGGATTTCTGCCAATGACCATCCGTCTGTACGATCTTGTGGGCAAGGACCGGACCCGGCCGTTCAGCCCGCACTGCTGGAAGGTTGCCTTTGCGCTTGCCCACAAGGGACTGGACTTCGAGAGCGTGCCCACCTCGTTCACGGAAATACCCCAGGTGGAGAGTGGTTTTTCAAAGACGATCCCTGTCATCCGCGATGGCGAGACCGTTGTCGCCGAGAGTTTTGCGATAGCGCTCTATCTGGAGGAGACCTATCCCAACAGGCCGTCGCTCTTCCTCGGCGAAGGCGGCAAGGCAATGGCGCGGTTCATCGAGCGCTGGTCGCAATCGATGCTGGCGCCGCTCCTGTCATCCATGCTGTTGATGGATATCCACGAGCTGCTCGACGACGACGACAAGGCCTATTTTCGTGCCACCCGGGAAGCGCGGTTCGGCAATCGTCTGGAGGACATCGCACTCGGGCGCGAGGGAAGGCTCGAGACACTGGCCAAGTGTCTGGAGCCGGTGCGGGCAACCTTGACCGTGCAGCCTTTTCTCGGTGGCGACAGGGCGCTGTTTTGCGACTATGTGGTCGCCGGCATGCTGCAGTGGGCCAGGGTTGCCTCGCCGTTCCGGGTGTTGCAGGACGGCGACCCGGTCGGCAGATGGTTCGAGACCTGTCTTTCGCTGCATGGCGGGCTTGGTGCGCGCGTGAAGGCCGCATGACCCCTTCACAGTTCTGGGGCGCGGCTGTATAGACCCCGCCATCTTCTCCCCTTTCAACAATCAAAGGAAATCACATGGCGATCGAGCGCACCTTTTCGATGATCAAGCCGGATGCGACCAAGCGCAACCTGACCGGCGCGATCACCAAGATGCTTGAGGATGCGGGCCTCCGCGTCGTCGCATCGAAGCGGGTATGGATGAGCCGCCGCGAGGCCGAAGGCTTTTATGCGGTGCACAAGGACCGCCCCTTCTTTGGCGAACTGTGCGACTTCATGTGCTCGGGCCCGACCATCGTCCAGGTTCTGGAAGGCGAGAATGCCATCGCCAAGAACCGTGAAGTGATGGGCGCCACCAACCCCGCCGATGCGGCAGAGGGCACCATCCGCAAGGCCTTCGCCGAGTCGATCGGCGAGAATTCGGTCCACGGTTCCGATGCGCCGGAAACCGCTGCCGAGGAAATCGCGTACTGGTTCGCTCAGACCGAAATCGTCGGCTGAGGCCTATGCGCTGAGGCGCCGCTGCCGCCGCGCCACCTTCTGGCGGGGCGGCACTTGCGGCAGGGGTTCCGCATCTCCACCATCGAAAAGCGCCAGGCCGTCACGACCGGTGGCCTTGACCCGATACATGGCGATATCGGCCTTTCTCAAGATGTCGTCGGCCGAGTCAGCCAGTCCGTCGAACACGACGAGACCGATGCTGGCCGACGCCACGTGGCTTATACCCTGTACATCGTAGGGACGTCTGAGTTCTGCCAGTAACTGGCTGGCCATTCGCATGGCCATCTGTGCGGCACGAGCCTGGTCCTTTCCAGCGTTCTCTATCAGCACCACAAATTCGTCCCCGCCCATTCGCGCTACGACGGTGTTTTCGCCAGCACATGATTTCAGGCGTTCAGCCACGAGCTTGAGAAATGCGTCGCCGGCATGATGGCCGTGGCCGTCGTTCAGTTCCTTGAAATTGTCGAGATCGAGGAAAAGCAGTGCACCGTGGCGACGGGTGCGAGCGCATTTGCGAACCGCGCTTCCGACCCGTTCCAGCAGCATGCGGCGGTTGGGCAGATCGGTCAAAGGATCGTTATAGGCCAAACGTTCGATGGCAAGTTCGTGCTGCTTGCGAAGCGAGCAATCTGTCAAATACCCATGCCAGATGACGCTATCGTCGTCCGCCTCCGGAGTGGCGGCGATTCGTATCCATTTGCGGACGCCCTTGCCATCGACCGCTTCGCATTCAAATTCCAGCCGCGACTGTTCGCGGGCCGACCTGCCTATCGCGGCGCGGAATTCGTTACGATGATCGGGCGCGATCATCGCAAAGAAATCCTCCATGGGGGGCGGGGTGTCCTCTCCATCAAGACCCATGATCGTGCGAAAGCCTGGGCTGACGAAATTGATCCGGCCCGTTCCATCGGCATCCCGCATGACCTGAAACAGGCCACCAGGCACCTGGTTGATCAGCTTGTTATAGAACTGCTCAAGCTGGAGGCGTTTCACCGTCTCGGTGATTTCACGGACAGATCCCTCGTAGTAGAGCGGCCGTGCGCTGATCGGATCGCGGACCAGTCGCGCGCTCTCGACAACCCAGATGCGTTCGCGCGTACCGTAACGATAGACTTCGGACACGAAATCCTTGACCTGCCCATCCCGCATGAGAATGCGGCGAAACTGGTCGCGGCGCCCGGGCGCAACATACCACTCAGCACCGATGTCGTTCACCAACGCGCGGAGTTCTTCAATACTGTCGCAACCGTTGAGGCGGGCGAGGGCAGGGTTTGCGGATAGAATACCTCCCTCCAACGTCGAGCGGTAAATCCCTTCCGACAGGTTTTCGATCAGCTCCCGGGCGTTCCGGTTCTCGTCGCGGATGGAAAGATAGAGACCGCGATACCAGAGAAGGGCCGTCAACGCGGCGACGAACACGCCAATGCCGACAATCGACAACCATTGTCGATCGAGCAAGAAATCCGCAGAAGTCAGCAGCCCTAACTGCATGCGCCCGCCCTAGCCAAAACAGGCGTGCACATTAATCGATCTCTGTTCAAGAAACGCCTAACACAGAAGCAACAATGGCGTCAGTGGTTAATCCGAACTTAGCGACCAGGTTGCAAGTCGTTGTTCATCAGCATCGCGTGCTTCGACCCAGGCGCCCTGGCTGCCATCGACACCGTGTTCCTTCTTCCAGAACGGGGCGCGTGACTTCAGAAAATCCATGACGAATGCGGCGGCGTCGAACGCGGCCTGACGATGAGCCGAAGCAGCAAGTACGAGGACGATGTTCTCGCCCGGCATGATCGTGCCGACCCGATGGATGACGGTAAGGGCGCCGATAGGCCAGCGTTGAAGCGCCTGGTCGGCGATGCGACCGATCTCCTCCTCGGCCATGCCGGGATAGTGTTCGAGTTCAAGCGCGGACAGGCGCCCCTCTTCGCTGCGACACAAGCCGGTGAACGATACGACGGCACCGATGTCGGTCCGGCCATCGCTCAAGCGCGCGATCTCTGCCGCGGTATCGAAATCTGCGGTCTGGATCTTGATCGAAGGGATGACGGCGTCGGGCATCGGAAATCAGCCGCCGGTCATGGGAGGGAAAAGCGCAATCTCCCCGGCTCCCGCCAGAGGGTGATCATGGGCAACGTGTTCGTGGTCGATGGCGACGCGGATGATCTCGGGTCGCTCCAGGGCATGGCGGTATTCCTCGCCCTGCTCACGCAGCCACTTCAACAGGTCGGCCGCGGTTCCGACATGGGCCGGCGGGTCGATTTCTTCCTCGGCCTTGCCGATGCGCTCTCTCACCCAGGCGAAATAGACGAGCTTCATACCGGGCCCTCAATCATCGGCTATGACGTGTTTCAGACCGGCGCGAAAATAGTCGTAGCCCGTGTAGAGCGTGACGATGGCCGATATCCACAGCAGCGTGATGCCGATCGTCAATGTGTAGCCGGCGGGAAAGACGATGTCTCCTGCCGGCCCGACCAGCAGGAAGCCGATCGCCAGCATCTGGATGGTGGTCTTCCACTTGGCCAGTTGGGTGACGGGAACCGACACCTTGAGCGCTGCAAGGTATTCGCGCAGGCCCGAAACAAGGATTTCGCGGCACAGGATGATGATGCCGGCCCAGAGAGACCAGTCTGCAATCGTGCCGTTGGCGGCCAGGAGCAGGAGGCAGGTCGACACGAGGAGCTTATCGGCGATCGGGTCCAGCATGCGACCTATGTTGGAGGTCTGTTCCCAGATGCGTGCGAGATAGCCGTCCAGATAGTCGGTTATGCTCGCAGCAACGAAAATCGCCAATGCGGTCCAGCGTGCGAAATCGCTCGACACGAGCGCGCCCTCGATAAAGAAGCACAGCACGATCAGCGGCACCGCCAATATCCGGGCATAGGTCAGCAGATTTGGCAGATTGAATGCCTGCTTCGACATTGCTTGGTCCGTTCCTGGGTCGCTAGACAAAAAGCAGATAGGCATGCGGCGGGTCAACCGCCATGCCGACATTGGCGCAATCCGCAAAAGTCGCCTGGGTCAGCCGCCTGTATGGAAATGGTCATGGATCGTGCGGGCCATGGCCTCCGATACGCCCTCAACGCGCAGAAGATCCTCGATGCCGGCGCGGCTGACCGCCTTTGCAGTGCCGAAATGGTGCAGAAGGGCGCGCTTCCGGGTCGGGCCGATGCCAGGAATCTCGTCCAGCGGGTTCTTCACCATCTCCTTCTTGCGGCGTGCCCGGTGCGACCCGATCGCGAAGCGGTGAGCCTCGTCGCGCAGGCGCTGGACGAAATAGAGCACCGGGTCTCGTACCGGGAGAGTGAACGGCGCGCGACCTTCGAGGAAGAAGCGTTCCCTTCCGGCCTCCCGGTCGGCGCCCTTGGCAATGCCTACTGCAGTGACCCTGTCGGAGATACCCAACTCGAGGAAAACGCTACGCACCGCATTAATCTGCCCTTGTCCGCCGTCGATGAGAACGAGATCAGGCCAGGCGGGCAGGGCTGCATCGTCACCATCGTCAACTGGTGGTGCGGTGTCGGCATCGCCATGCTCCCTGACCAGGCGGGAGAATCGTCGTTCCATGACCTCGCGCATCATCGCCAAGTCATCACCCGGCGTGGTGTCTTCGCTGCGGATATTGAACTTGCGATACTGATTCTTCACGAAGCCTTCCGGCCCGGCCACGATCATCGCGCCGACCGCATTCGTGCCCATGATGTGGGAATTGTCATAGACTTCGACGCGGCGCGGGGGCGCCGGTAGCCCGAGCGCTTCGGCCAGGCCGGCCAGCAGACGTTGCTGAGAGGACGTCTCGGCCAGTCGCCGGCCAAGCGCCTGGCGGGCATTGTCGAGGGCGTGGTCGACCAGATCACGTTTTTCGCCTCTCTGCGGACAGGTTACCGAGACCTTGCGTCCCGCACGCGCCGAGAGTGCTTCGGCAATGAGATCCTGGTCCTCGACCTCGTGCGAGAGTAGCAGGGCACGCGGGCTTGGCTTGTCGTCGTAGAACTGCGCAAGGAATGCGCCCAGAACCTCGTCAGGTCCGAGCGCTGGATCGGCCTTGGGAAAATAGGCCCGGTTGCCCCAGTTCTGACCGGTGCGAAAGAAGAACACCTCGATGCAGCTCTGCCCACCTTCCTGGTGGATGGCAAAGACATCGGCCTCCTCCACGCCCCGCGGATTGATGCCCTGGTGGCCCTGCACGTGCGACAGCGCCGCCAGGCGATCCCGGTGCAATGCCGCGCGCTCGAAATCCAGCGTTTCGGATGCCTGCTGCATGGCGGCGGCGATCTCCGACTTCACCTTGCCAGAGCGCCCTGAGAGGAAATCGCGCGCTTCCTTGACCAGTTCGGCATAGTCGTCCGCCGAAATCTCGCCGGTGCAGGGCCCGGAGCAACGCTTGATCTGAAACAGGAGACAGGGCCGGCTGCGGCCTTCGAATACCGAATCGGTGCAGCTGCGCAGCAGAAAGGCGCGTTCGAGCGCGTTGATGGTGCGTCCGACCGCGCCGGCAGAGGCGAACGGGCCGAAATACTCACCCTTTCGGCTGCGTGCACCGCGATGCTTGAAGATGCCGGGGGAGGGATGATCGCCCGACAGAAGAATGTAGGGGAATGACTTGTCGTCGCGCAGAAGCACATTGAAGCGCGGTCGGAAGCGCTTGATAAGATTGGCTTCCAGTAGCAGCGCTTCGGTTTCGGTGCGGGTGACGACGAACTCCATCGCCGCCGTTTCGCGAATCATCCGGCCAATACGATTGGTGTGGCCGCGACCCTGGGCGTAGTTGGTGACGCGCTTCTTGAGGCTGCGGGCCTTGCCGACATAGAGAACATTGCCCGCCGCATCCATCATCCGGTAGACGCCTGGCGCGTTGGGCAGGCGTTTCACCAATGCCTGCACCAGCTCGATGCCGCTCTTGCCGGCGGCCGGACGGCCACCATCGTCCCAGTCCATCTGAAGAGCAGGCGTTTTGGGCGCGACTTCTTCGATGATGTCGTCGTCGCCATCGGTCATGTGGTCGGGATCGGTTTCCAAAGGCTGGTCATGATCGACCTCGCGGGGCCTGCTGCCGACGGATAGGGACGGATGTCGTGACATTGTTCAGTGTGTGTCCACCGCGTCTGGGGTCTCCCAGGCCAGATGCTGGCCGCCATCAAGTGCGATCATCTGTCCGGTAACCGAACGCGACCGCCAAAGCCAGCGGATCGTGTCGCCGAACTCCGACAGGTCGGGGGAACGGCGCAGCAGAACGGCAGCGGCCTGGCGATCGAAGTCCGCCGGGCTCTGGCGCTCGTTGGCAAGTGTCGGGCCGGGGCCGATTGCATTGACGCGGATACGAGGCGCAAGCGACTGCGCCATCGTGCGTGTCGCGGCCCACAGCGCAGATTTCGACAGCGTGTAGGAATAGTGCAGCGGGGTCAGCGACCATACACGCTGGTCTATCAGGTTAACGACGAGCCCCTCGCTGCCATCGGGCAGGCGCTTGGCCATTTCCGCCGTCAGGATCGAGGGTGCCTTCACATGGACCGCAAAATGGGCGTCCCAATCGGGCCAGTAACCGTCCTCGACACGGTCATCGCGAAACAAGGACGCGTTGTTGACCACAAGCTTTACCGGGCCGAGCGCCTTCTCTGCCTGGTCGATTAGTGCCCTGGTTGCGGCTTCGTCTGTCAGATCAGCCGTGACCACGGTGGAACTGCCTCCGCGCGAGGCAATCCCGGCCGCCAGTTCGTTCGCTTCCCTGCCGGACCGGTTCGCGTGGATCGCGACCGCAAATCCGTGTGCGGCCAGGTCTTCCACGATCGCCTTTCCAACGCGTTTCGCGCCTCCCGTTACCAGAACGGTCCCTTGCATCCGCATATCTTCAGCCAGCCTATCAATAGATGAAGCTGGCAATATAGGCGCCGAACCCGACTAGCAAAGCCATGCCCATCAGCTTTCCGGCCGTGATGCGTGCATAGGCAAGCACGGCCAGGATGATCGACGTGCCCAGCATGACCCACATGTCGATGGCAACGATGCGGTCGGCCACGGTGACCGGCATGATCAGCGCTGTAAGGCCCATGATGGCGGCGATGTTGAAGATGTTGGAGCCGACAATATTGCCGATGGCGACGCCACCACTGTTGCGGATGGCCGCCATGAAGGTGGTTGCGAGTTCAGGCAGGGAGGTTCCGATGGCGATGACCGTCAGTCCGATGACCGCGTCGGAAATGTCGAAATACTCCGCGACGTCAACGGCGCCGGTGATCGTCAGATGTGCGGCCAAGGGCAGCCCGAGGATGCCGACGGCGAGGTAGGCGGCTATCCTCCATCCCTGGTGTGGTGCCTCACCCAGTTCGTCCTGGAAATCCAGTACGGGCGCTCGCTCGGCCACCATCGCCTCGTAGATCTGCCAGCCTATGAACAGGCAAATCGCGACAACCAGCAAGGCACCTTCCAGACGGCCGATAATGCCATTTGACAGAAACCACATGAAGAGGACGGTCAGGACAAGCATCGCCGTCATGTTGCGGCGCAGGCCCGGCTGGTTGGCCAGAACGGGTGCCAGCAAGGCAGGCAGACCGATGACCAGAAGGACGTTAGCAATGTTGGAGCCGACCACATTTCCGATGGCAATGCCTGACTGGCCGGCCAATGCTGCCTGGACCGAAATGAAGAGTTCCGGGGCGGATGTGCCGAAAGCGACGACCGTGAGGCCGATCACCAGCTGCGGGATGCCCAGGTTCTCGGCCAGACCTACCGCGCCCTTGACCAGAACATCGCCGGTCCAGAACAGGAGCCCCATTCCGGCAAGCAGCAACAGGACGCTGAGAAACATGAGGGGATCCGACGGGAAAAGGAGGTGAGTGCTGGCCGACATATAAGTGTGCGAAATCCCGCCACCAAGTGCCATTGATGTCCGATCGAGACGGTTTGAGTGGTGTGGCTGGAATGCAACGTCATGGTTCCGCCTGAATTCAGACAGGAAAACTTCACTATTTTGGTGTCCTTCAGCCCTATTCCGGCATCAGTGTCGGAACCGCAGGCGTCTTGAACCGTTCGTTCCCAAGGTTCGGTTCCAGATGCCCCAACAAGGCGGAAGCGTACCGCGTTTCCTTTGGCTCAGGAGTAAGAAGAATGAAAGCCAGCAAGATTCTCGCCAAGCCCTTCGCTGCGGCTCTCGGCATTGCCGTTCTCGCAGCGGCACCTGCCTACGCGGCTGACGTGGTGTTCCAGGAGCCGCCGGCTCCGCAGCCCGCCGCTCCGATGGATTTTGGCCCCATCGCGACCTGGACCGGTCCCTATGCGGGTCTCCAGTTCGGCTACGGCTTCGGCGGTCGCGTCAACAGCCCCGCGCTGGGTGGCCCGATCTCCAACACCGACGGCTGGTTCGGCGGTGCGTTCCTCGGCTACAATCTGCAGAACGACATGTTCGTCTACGGTGCCGAGGCTGATCTGAACTACAGCCGCTTCAGCGGTACCAATGCCACTGGCGATACGTCGCGTTCGGGCCTCGAAGGCTCGCTGCGTGCCCGCGCCGGTGTGGCAATCACCGACGACATCCTGATCTACGGTACCGGTGGTATCGCGGCTCAGCGTCTGACCGTTGACCCGGCCGGCGTCACCCCTGCCGACACGCAGGCGATGATCGGCTGGACGGTCGGTGCCGGTATGGATGCGCGCCTGACCGACCAGGTCTTCGGCCGCGTCGAGTACCGCTACACCGACTACGGCAACCGGAACTTCAACTTCGGTGGCGTGACCTCTTCGGTCAACGACCGCAATCATCGCGTCGGCGTCGGCATCGGTGTGAAGTTCTAAGCAGTCGTTCGCTTAGCAAGCTTGAAGGCCGGGCCACGTGCCCGGCCTTTTTGCGTTAGGCCTATGGAGATGGCATGCGGGCCTGATCAAGGACACAAGCGCGTGCAGCGACTTCCGGGCAGGCACGGAAATCCAGGTTCCCAGTCATGCAGATCCTGATCTCGCGCAGATAGGTTGCGTCGCAGGTAACGGCCATCTGACCCTCCTCAAGGCCCTCATTGGCACTGCGAACCATCGTGGCCAGCCGTACGGGATCGACAAGCGGGGTTAGAGGTGCTGGATCGGGCAGGGCGATCCGCTCGAACGCTGCGCGCGTGAGTGCGAAATAGTCTTCCTGCGACAGGCCGGAGCAGGAGCCATGCTTGCGCCACTGATGGCCGACAAGCCCGGAAGACGGCATGATGTCGAGCATGGATCGGGCGAGTTCGTCCGCGACCCATTCCTCGCTGCCCGGTGCGCAGAATTCGGGCCAGCCCTGTTCATGCTGAGGCCACAGGCCGTGAACGACGAAGCCATGAGGGGGGCGTGCCTCACACTGGCGCCGATTCGCCGATGCCCCTTCGGCGGCGCAATAGCTTGGGGACCAGGAGATCGCCAGGACGTAGAAGTCGAACGGTGTCGGGGTGGGCTCCGGTTGAGAGCCGCAGGCCGTTAGAAAGAAGGCGAGCAGCAAAAGCGACGGAGATCGTCGCACCGGCAGCTCAGCGCAGGATACGGCAGCTGCCACCATACACATACCAGCGGTCAAATCCCGAAACGCAGAACTCGACATTGCTGCCTATGCCGGCGAAGCCCATCGGTACTTCTATCAGGTACCAGACGTCGCGGCTGTGTCCGTTGGTAAGGGAAACCACGGCATGGCAGTAACGGCGGTCGATCGGCCGATCCTTCATCGCCGGGCGGTGCCGGTTCTCGCGGATGTTGTGAAAGCCGGCAATAGCGACCTGGGGAAGGTTGGGCACGTTGCGGACCTGATGATCGAATCGCGTGGCAATACGATTCAGCACCCGCTCGTGGCCGCAAACGCCGGGGTCTCTAACGTGCACACCCCGAATGAGATCTGCCGAAAGCGCGACGCTCGGCACAATGAATGCCCAGCTGAGCGCCAGCGCGGCAGCTATTCGAGCGAAAGACTTCATCCGGGGAATCCTTGTGGGAAGCGCAGGAGCAGAGATTCCCCGATGATGGCCGGAAGGTCAAGGCTAAGAGAGGTCCGGCGGCCAGCGACATGCGCAATTGCGGCGCGGCGTGCGGTCACCGACAGAAAGAGGCGATGTTGCAGTAGGTGGCCCATCAGATATGTGCTAGCGGGGCCGCAGCAATCATCGAGGAGACAACGCCGTGAGCGAGCCAAGCGTGGCTGAAATCACCCAGAACATCTATGCCTCGCTCGAGGCCGACAATGAAGGCATCGACGAGCATATCGCGGATCTCAAGCGTGCCATGGCCCGGGAGGGCCAGAAGGAAGCCGTGTTCGATCCGGCCAGACTTGCCCAGAGCAACCGACAGGGCAGGAAGATGATGCAAGCCTATTTCCGTCAACGTGGGGTGAAGGTGACGTTCGCGGGGTAGCTGCCGCACGGCCTTGCAGGTCCGTTCAACGGAGTGGGCCCTACGTTTCGCCGGCCAGCCACACGGTGCTGGCCGCAGCCGACGCATCCAGTCCCAGTGTCTCCACGAGATGGGGCAACAGCGTCGCCATTTCGGATTCCAGCACAAAAGGCGGATTGGTGACCGCCATGCCGCAGCCGTGGAGCCGGGGTTCCGGCGTGGCCGCGCGGGTGGTGAGGCGGATATCGAGTATGTTGGGGATCGCAAGCGCGGCCAGGCCGTCGCGAAAACGGTCCACCTCGCCGGTTTTCTTGATCGGGTACCAGATCGCATAGGTGCCGCCGGGCCAGCGGCGGTGGGCCTTCGCAATACCCTTCAGGATGGTGTCGAATTCGTCCGGCTTCTCGAACGGCGGATCGATGAGGACGAGACCACGTTTCTCCTTCGGCGGAAGATGGGCGCCGAGCGCCAGAAAGCCATCGAGTTCAATGACACGCACCTGGTGGTCGCCTGTGAAATTTGCCTTCAGCATGGTCGCGTCTGCCGGGTGCAGTTCGATGGCCGTCAGCCGATCCTGCTTGCGCAAGAGGCGGCGGGTGACAAGCGGGGAGCCGGGATAAAACCTGAGCCCCTCCGGGTTGAGCGCCCGCACGATGTCGAGATAAGGAGCGAGGAGTTCGGCCGCTGCGGCGGGAGCGGGGGCTGCCAAAAGGCGGGCGATGCCGGTTTCCCATTCCCCGGTACGTCCAGCCTCATCGGAAGTCAGGTCGTAGAGCCCGATGCCGGCATGTGTGTCGATGACGCGGAATGCGGCTTCCTTGCGCTGCAGATAGGCCACGATGCGCGCCAGGACGGCGTGCTTCAGGACGTCGGCGAAATTGCCGGCGTGGAAGGCGTGGCGGTAGTTCATAACCGGCCGCCTCGGTCGGGGAGGGTGCGGGGCGGCAACTGTGTCAATCTAACAGGCATGCTGGTGCCTACTCCGCCGGACGAAATTGCGCTAGTGAGATCGGCATGAACGCGCCCGCAAATATCAGAATCGGACATTCGGCCTGTCCGCACGACTGTCCGTCGACCTGCGCCCTCAATGTCGAGATCCTGCCTGACGGGCGGATCGGTCGGCTGTCTGGCGCCAAGGACAACAGCTACACCGACGGCGTTATCTGCGCCAAGGTGGCGCGCTATGCCGAGCGCATCCACCATCCCGACCGGCTGATGAAGCCGCTGGTGCGCGCCGGTGCCAAGGGCGAAGGCTCCTGGAAGGAGGCAAGCTGGGAAGCCGCGCTTGACTTGGTGGCCGAAAAGCTGAGCAAGGCCGAAGAAAAGGATGGGGCCGAAGCCGTCTGGCCGTATTTCTACGCCGGCACGATGGGGCTGGTGCAGCGCGATTCGATTGAGCGGCTGCGGCATGCGAAGAAGTATTCAGGCTTCTTTTCCACCATCTGCACCAATCTCGCCTGGACGGGCTATGTCATGGGCACTGGCAGGCTTGCCGGTCCTGATCCACGCGAGATGGCCAAGGCCGATTGCGTGGTGATCTGGGGCACCAACGCGGTGGCCACCCAGGTCAACGTGATGACCCATGCAGTGAAGGCTCGCAAGGAACGCGGCGCAAAGATCGTCGTGATCGACATCTACGACAACGCCACGATGAAGCAGGCCGACATGGCGCTGGTGGTGCGACCCGGCACCGACGGGGCGCTGGCCTGCGCGGTCATGCATGTGCTGTTCCGCGAGGGGCTGGCTGATCGGGACTATCTGGAAAAATATACCGACGACCCCATGGGGCTGGAGGCGCATCTCGAGACGCGGACACCGGAATGGGCGGCCGCGATCACCGGGTTGTCGGTCGCAGAGATCGAGGAATTCGCCCGGCTGGTCGGCACGACGAAGAAGACCTTCTTCCGGCTCGGCTATGGCTTCGCACGCCAGCGCAATGGTGCGGTCAATATGCACGCGGCGGCGTCGATCGCTGCAGTTACAGGCGCCTGGCAATATGAGGGCGGCGGCGCCTTCCACAACAATGGCGCCATCTACAAACTCGACAAGAGCGTGCTCGAAGGCACGGCCTATCGCGACCCGTCAGTGCGTTTCCTCGACCAGTCGCAGATCGGACGGGTCCTGACGGGCGACGCCGAGGCGCTGCGCGGCGGTCCACCGGTCACGGCGCTGCTGATCCAGAACACCAATCCCGTCAATGTGTGCCCCGAGCAGCGGCTCGTAACGAAAGGCTTCATGCGCGCAGACCTCTTCTCCTGCGTTCACGAGCAGTTCATGACCGACACGGCGAAGCTCGCCGACGTCGTGCTGCCGGCCACCATGTTCCTTGAGCATGACGACATCTACAAGGGCGGCGGCAACCAGTACATGATCCCCGGCCCGAAGCTGGTGGAGCCGCCGGAAGGCCCGCGCACGAATTTGTACGTGATCGAGGAACTGGCCAGGCGCCTGGGCGTGGCTCACATGCCCGGTTTCGGCATGAGCGAGGAAGAGCATATCGATCGCATGCTGGGCGAGGCGGGAGCATTCGGCCGGATGAAGGCGGATCGCTTCGTCGACATGCAGCCGGATTTCGAGACCTCGCACTACCTCAATGGCTTCGGGCATGCTGACGGCAAATTCCGCTTTCGCCCGCAATGGACGGGGACGGCGGTGCCCAACCTGCCGCCACCCTCGGTGGGATTTCTCGGCCCGCACGAGCGGCTGCCGGAATTTCCAGACCATGTCGAACTGATCGAGACGGCGGATGCCGAGCATCCGTTCCGGCTGGCGACGTCGCCGGCGCGCTCCTTTCTGAATTCGAGCTTCACAGAGACTCCCGGATCGCTAAAGCGCGAGAAGAGGCCGGAACTGATGATCCATCCCGAGGACGGGGCATCGCTGGGGATCGATGACGGCGAGCGTGTGGAGATTGGCAACCGGCGCGGCGAGGTGGTGCTTCATGCCCGGCTTTCCGAGGACGTGCGGCCGGGCGTGGTGATCGCGGAAGGCATCTGGCCCAACTCGGCGCATGAGCGCGGCGAAGGAATCAACGTGCTGACTGGCGCGGATGCCGCCGCGCCCTGTGGCGGCCCTGCCTTCCACGACAACAAGGTGTGGCTGCGGAAGGCCTAAGGCGTGAACCTTGCAAGGCTCTCGATATCAGCCGGGCCGGCCAGAACATCGTGAGCGGGTGAAAACAGCGTTCCAGTTGCCTCTTCGCCGGGAAGATACTCGTGCACGGCACGACCATCTTCCATACGGACCTTGCCGTCGAGAACCAGTTGCAGGGCAAGCGGATAAAGATCGTGTTCGGCCTTCAGCACGCGCGCGGATAGGGCATCTTCATCGTCAGTGGGCAGAACCGGAACTGCCGCCTGGGCGATGATCGGACCGGCATCCATCTCGGCCGTAACGAAATGTACCGTGCAGCCATGGATGCGCATGCCGGCTTCCAGGCAGCTTCTGTGGCTGTCGAGCCCCTTGAAAAGCGGTAGCAGCGAGGGGTGAATGTTGATCAGCCTGCCGCTCCATTTCTCAACAAATGCTGGAGAAAGCAGCCGCATATAGCCGGCAAGACACACATATTCAGCGCCGAGGTTACCGAGGGCCGCGTCAAGGGCTGAGTCGAGCGCCTGCTTGTCTGGGTGTTCCTGCGGCGTGATCGCCTGAACGGGCACGCCGAGCGCGCCGGCGCGCTCCAGGCCCCTGGCATCTGTCCGGTCGGCGATGACGCCGGCGATCTCGGCCGGGAAATCCGGTTCGGCAGCGGCAGCGATGAGGGCAGCCATGTTGGACCCTCGGCCGGAAATCAGGATGGCAACCCGCTTCTTCCTGTTCGTCATAGGTCGAGATGTCCCCTGTAGATTACGCCTTTGTCGCGACGCGGTACCACGCGGCCGAGCGGGGTTACCGTCTCGCCTGCTTTCTGAAGAACCGCGGCAACCTGGGCGGCCTGTCCGGCATCGGCCACCACAACCATGCCTATGCCGCAATTGAAGGTGCGCAGCATTTCCCCGTGCGCAATGCCTCCCGCCTTGGCAAGCCAGGAAAAGACGGGCGGCACGTCGATTGCCTCGAGGTCGATCTCGGCCGCGCAACCCTTCGGCAGGACACGCGGGATGTTCTCGGGATAGCCGCCGCCGGTGATGTGGGCCAGCGCCTTGATGCCATGGGTGCCGCGGATCGCTTCCAGAAGCGGTCGCACATAGATGCGGGTCGGCACCAGGAGTGCTGCGCCGAGTGGCTTGTCGGGATCGAATGGCGCAGTCGCATGAAGGTCGGCGCCGACATGCTCGATGACCCGTCGCACCAGCGAAAAGCCGTTGGAATGCAGCCCGGAAGAGGCGAGCCCAAGCAGTACGTCGCCTTCGCCGATATTGTCCGTGGGAAGCAGCCTGCCGCGTTCTGCCGCGCCGACTGCGAAGCCGGCGAGATCGTAGTCGCCTTGCGAATACATGCCGGGCATTTCCGCCGTTTCGCCGCCAATCAGCGCGCAGCCAGCCTGGCGACAGCCTTCGGCGATGCCGGCAACCACCGCGGCGGCCTGTTCGGGATTGAGCTGACCGGTGGCGAAATAGTCGAGGAAGAAGAGCGGCTCTGCGCCCTGAACGACGAGATCGTTGACGCACATGGCGACGAGATCGATGCCTACCGTATCGTGGATGCCTGCCTCGATGGCCACGCGCAGCTTGGTGCCGACGCCGTCATTGGCTGCAACCAGCACTGGATCGGAAAAGCCGGCTGCCTTCAGGTCGAACAGGCCGCCGAAGCCGCCGATTTCGCCATCGGCGCCCGGACGGCGGGTGGAACGGACCATCGGCTTGATGAGTTCGACCAGCCGGTTGCCGGCATCTATATCGACACCCGCCTGGGCGTAGGTGAGTCCGTTTCCGTCTTCGCTCATCGACCCTGTCCGCTTTGGCTCGTGGCCGGCTATTCGCACGAAGGCATGGACCTCGCAAGTCAAAGAGGAAAACGCTGGCGGCATGGCCCGAGAAAAGCCCGACTTGACCGTGACTTCAACCGCGGCCTATCTCGTGGCCTGGCTCAAGCATATGGGCGACGATGGACGATCCGAAGGCAGCAGGGACTGAGGACGGCGCACTGGCGCGCGACGCGGCGACGCTGCGGCGCCAGGCCGTGTTCTGGCTGATCGCCGCGCTGGTCTTCGTCGGCTTCCTCTATCTGTTCCGGTCGATTCTCCTGCCTTTCGTGGCCGGAATGATCCTGGCCTATTTCCTCGATCCCGTCGCCGACCGGCTCGAACGGCTCGGCCTGTCGCGCGCGCTGGCGACGACGCTGATCGTGCTCAGCCTGCTGGTGACCTTCGTGCTGGCGCTGATGCTGGTGGTCCCGATCCTGGCCTCGCAACTGGCCGAATTCATCAGCCGCATCCCTTCCTACGTGGCGCGGCTGCAGCTGATCTTTACCGATTTCGATCCCAACTGGCTGACCCAGACGATCGGGGTCGAGCCGGCCGGCCTGCGCGAGGGCCTGTCGGGACTGCTCACCCAGGCGGCGGGGTTCCTGACCGGGCTGTTCCAGTCGGTGTGGAATTCCGGGCGCGCGCTGATCGATATTGCCGGCCTGTTCGTGATCACGCCGGTGGTGACCTTCTACATGCTCCTGGACTGGGACCGGATGGTGGCGCGCATCGACAGCCTGGTCCCGCGCGACCACGTCAACACGGTGCGCCAGATCGCCACCGACATCGATCGTTCGCTGGCCGGCTTCCTGCGCGGGCAGGGCACGCTGTGCCTTCTGCTCGGCATCTACTATGCACTCGGCCTGACACTGGTGGGGGTGAATTTCGGCCTGCTGATCGGGCTGTTCGCGGGGCTGGTGTCCTTCATCCCCTATGTCGGGGCTGCGGTCGGGCTGGTGCTGGCGGTCGGCGTGGCGCTGGTGCAGTTCTGGCCGGAATGGCACCTGATCGTGGTGGTGGCGGGCATCTTCGTCGTCGGCCAGACGATCGAGGGCAACATATTGCAGCCGAAACTGGTGGGGCGCAGCGTCGGGCTGCATCCGGTATGGCTCATCTTCGCGCTGTTCGCCTTCGGCTCGCTGTTCGGCTTCGTGGGCCTCCTGATCGCGGTGCCGGCGGCGGCCGCCGTCGGCGTTCTGGTGCGGTTCGCGCTGTCGCGCTACCTGATGTCGCCGCTTTACCGGGGCAGCGGCTCGGGTGAGGAGCGCGAACCTTGAGCGCAACGCGGGCGCGGCAATTGCCGCTCGATCTGGCGGGTGCGGCCGGCATGGCGCGCGAGGATCTGGTGGTCGGTCAATCCAACCAGGCGGCGGTCGCCCTGATCGACCGCTGGCCGGACTGGCCGGCGCCGGTGGTGGTGCTGGCGGGGCCGGCGGGCGCCGGCAAGTCGCATATGGGCGCGGTGTGGCGCGAACGCAGCGGGGCGAGCGCGCTTCTTGCCGCGCAACTTGGCGAGGACGCGCTGGCGGCGGCGGCAAAGGGGCCGGTGCTGATCGACGATGCCGATGCCGGGCCGCTCGACGAGGAGGGGCTGTTTCACCTCATCAACGCGGTGCGCGGGGCGGGCTCGCACCTGCTGATGACAGCAAGGCGGTTTCCGGTCTCCTGGCAGGTTGCGCTGCCCGACCTCGAATCGCGCTTGAAGGCTGCGGCCCTCGTCGAGATCGGCGAGCCGGACGATGCGCTGCTGGCCGCCATCATCGCAAAACTCTTCGCCGACCGGCAGGTCGAGGTCGAGCCGCATGTGATCGACTATGTGGTACGGCGCATCGAACGCTCGCTGGCGACCGCGATCTCGGTCGTCGACCGGCTCGACCGGCTGGCGCTGGAGCGCAAGAGCCGCATCTCACGGGCGCTGGCGGCCGAAGTGATCGGGCTGCTGGATGCGGGGCAGGGCGCTTTGGACTTCTAAAGCGTGTCGCGATCTTTCAGATTCGCTCTCGACGCTTTAGCCCCTTTTTTTGTCGCATGTCGTTGTCCCGAAACCGGTTCCCACTTTCGGGCGACATGCTTTAGTTCAGGCTCTGGCGCCGGCCCGCGTTAACCGAAAAGCCACGGAAAGGCCCAGATCGCGCCGAAAATCCGTCCCGTCCGGCCCCTAACTCTGCGCCCTATCGAGAGGGTCGCACCGTGGGGACGGACATGAGCCGCAGAAATTTTGAGTTCGAGATCGCCTTGCTGGTCTTTGCCGGCTTCTTCTTCGCGGCATTGTGGCTGCTGGGCGGCGGGTCGATCGGCTCCGTCTCGGCGATGACCTCCATCTCGACAATCGCTTGACCTGGAGCCGACCGGCGGGTGAATTGCGCCTCTTTTGAAGGAGCGCCAAATGTTCGTCCGCACCGCATCCGACCGCGATATCGAGGCCGTGCGCGACCTTCTGGTCGCCACATGGCACGACACCTATGACACGATCTACGGTGTCGAGCGGGTGAACGAGATCACCGCCGACTGGCATTCGATCGCTTCGCTCAAGGCGCGGTTGCAGCGCCCGCAGGCGGAATTCCTCGTTGCCGACGACGGCAAGACGATCGGCGGCATGGCGTTCGCCACCGCCGATCCCGAAACCAAGACCGTGATGCTGCACCAGCTCTATGTGCGCCCGGGCCTGCAGGGGCAGGGGATCGGGGCGATGCTGCTCGACGAGATCGAAAGCTGCTTTCCCGATGCCGACAAGGTGCGGCTCGAAGTGGAGGAGGCGAACGAAAAGGCGGTCGCCTTCTACCTGCATCAGGGCTTTGCCAAGGTGGGCAATACGGCAGATTGCGGGAAGGCGGGGTCTGGCATCCCGGCGGCGATTTTCGAGCGGCCGATTCTGTGGGCAGAGTGAGGGGCGGCGGGGCGGAGACTGGCGGAGATGGGTGGGTTGCGGACAGGCAGGTTTCGGGTGGCCACGCCGCGAAGGCTGCCGTTCACCAGCCCAACCAACTCCGTCGGCAACGAGCCCTTTCCGGCTCTATACGTCAGGTGTTTACCTCTCCAGCGCCGTCGCGAGCGAAGTGCGCTGGATGGGCGAGACCTGCACCCATTTCCTGGGCACCGGCAAAACCACCAACGGTGAGTTTTGCCTGGTAGAAGAGACAGCGAAGCTTGGAGAGGCCGTCCCTTTGCACCGACACGAGAAGGAAGTCGAATCCTCCTATGTGCTGGAGGGGGAGATCACCTTCCATATTGATGGCAGCCTGGAATCCGCAGCGGCCCAGGCTCATTTCTGCATGTGCCTGCTGGGGCCATTCATGGGTTCCGGATCACGTCTGAGACCGCGCGCTACCTTATCTTCACTACGGCCCATCACGGCGAATTCTACCGTGCCATTTCACTTCCCGCGGACGCGAGCGGGCTGCCCGCCACCCACGACGTTGACTGGGACAAAGTCATGGCGACGGCTCAGGACTTCGGGATCGAACTCATCGGTGAACTGCCGGACGAATAAGCATTGCTGCGATCATGTCTCGGCGGCGGAACCATTGTGCAGGAGCTAAGCGGCGGACCCCGGCGCTCCGTTTTCCAACCGGCAGCCGCTTCGACCCGCAACTGGCGGGAACTGCGCTTCACAACGCGTAGATGATCCTGCCGAGGCGGCGACACCACAGAGAAGATCAGAGCTTCTTGTTGATCGCGGCCGCCGCCTTGTTGGTGGCGCTTTTTGTGGCCGCCTTCACATCGCCAACAGACTTCTGAACCTTGCCCTTGGCTTTCTGTAGCGTCCCTTCAGCTTGTAGCCGCTCATTGCCGACGGCTTTGCCGACCGCCTGTTTGACATTTCCAGCTGCCTGATTTGCGAGCCCTGCAGCCTTGTCGCTGGTGCTTCCCATAGCGTCCGCTCCTTCGTGGACCAAGATCCGAACCGTCACTGACAGCCTGCCATGCCACGTTCTGGCAATGACATCATGTCGTGGCCGGCAGTGATGTCATTGACCTGGGTCAACAGCCGTCGGCGGAATTCTTGGATAGGTCGAGTTCGATCGGTGGTGTTCTGGTTGTGCGCGCCACGAGCGGCAGCTTTTAGGAAGCCGTAAGCGACCTGGGAACGACGGAGATGGGGTCGCAAGCAGCCCTCTACTCCCCGCCCGGATAAAGTCCGATCTCGTTGCCTTCGTCCCACAGGCGCACGATCTCGCATTCGATCAGCGTCATGGTGCCCTGTTGTTCGCATTTGACGCGGGCGGCGGCTTCGAGTGCCGCGCGGGTGGCCCAGCCGCACAGATATTCGTGCCAGTGAAACCCTTCCTCGTTCTGCATGAAGATATCGGCGCTCCAGTTGGCCGGATAGCACCAGGCGACGCGCAGACAATCGCCAAGATCGGCGCCGCCTTCCACGCACTGGGCGCGGGCGCATTCGAAGCCGCGGTCGAGATTGTCGGCAAAGCACACGCCGCTCGACTGTTCGGGCGCCTCGACGACGGCGATGCCGACGCGCTGCGCATGGGCCTGCGGGGTGAGAAGGGCGAGCGCGAGCGCCCCCGCGAGAATGACCGCCAGCTTCATGTCCGCGTCCTTTCGAAAGATCGTGCCTGATGCGATCTTCTGCCCGTTTTTCGGGCCTTGCAATGGCGAAGGTCAGTCGCCATAAGAGCCCAGAAATGGCAAGTGCCGAAAGGACGACCATGAAGACGCTGCTGGCCCAGATGTTCACCTGGTGGAACGGGCAGAACCTCAACACGCGCTTCCACACCTGGCGCAAGGGCAAGCGCGTGGGCGAGGACGAGCGGGGCAATGTCTATTACGAGGGCGGCACCGATTCGGAAGGCCGCACGCGGCGCTGGGTGATCTATAACGGCTATTCGGAAGCCTCGACCGTGCCGCCGGGCTGGCACGGCTGGCTGCATCACCGGGTCGACACGCCGCCGAGCGCTGAAGACTATGTCGCGCGCGATTGGGAAAAGCCGCATGTGGCCAATCTGACTGGGACCGACGGCGCCTACCGCCCGCGCGGCTCGGTGCTGACGCCCGAACAGCGGCCGCGCGTGACCGGCGACTACGATGCCTGGACGCCCGGGAATTGAACGGGCGGCCTGGTGACGCTTGTTGCCACAATTGGGGTCTACCGGATCGGGCAGGATCCCCGCGAGGCAGGCGAATGAGACAGCGATTTGCGACAGGAATGGCGGGTGCTGCGCTGGCGGCTCTGACGATCGCCGGCTTGCCGGCGGCCGCGCAGCCGGTGGAGCGGATCGCCGCCCCGGTCGCCGCGCAGCCGATGGAGTGGATCGAGAACCCGGTGGCCGAGTTCACCGGCATGGACAAGATCACCGGCCGCATCATCACCTTCGACGTCTATATCGACGAGACGGTGCAGTTCGGCGCGCTGCAGGTGACGCCGCGCGTCTGCCTGTCGACGCCCGATGGCGAGGAGCCGCGCACCGATTCCTTCGTCGAGGTCGACGAGATCACGCTCGACCGCACCATCAGGCGCATCTTCTCGGGCTGGATGTTCGCGCAAAGCCCGGGGCTGAACGCGGTCGAACACGCCGTCTATGACGTGTGGTTGAAGAACTGCAAGGCCGAATCGGACGTGCCGCCGCCGAGTGCCGCGCAGTCGCAGTGAGTGGCGCACCGTAGCCGGCCGCTGGCCGGGCCGGGCAGTTTCGACCTATACTTGCAATCTTGATCTACACACCGAGCGCAGCGTGCCATTGGTACGATTGCGGTCGGTCTCAACGCGAAGGAGGCTGGCATGGGTGACGGGAGAACCTGGATCACGGCCGTGATCGCGCTCGTGGTGGGCGCGGCGATCGGCTATTTCGTTGCGCAGGGCGAGGTCGGCGACCTGCAGGCGCGCCTGTCGACGGCGGAAAGCGAGATGGCACAGGCCAATGAACGCGCCGGCTCGATGGCCGCCGAGGCCGAGACGCTGGCCGCGGAGAACCAGCGACTGGCTCAGGAACTGGAGACGGCGCGCGCCGACCTCGTCGAACGCGATGCACTGATCGCCGAACTGGAGGCGCAGGCAGGCGAGGCACCGGTGGTGCCGGAGGAAGAAGAAGCCGACGCGCCGCAGCAATAGGCTGGCAGTTCCCCGGGATATGTGGCTGATGTTTGCGGTGGTGAGCGCGCAGGGGCTCGAACCCTGGACCTACTGATTAAAAGTCAGTTGCTCTACCAACTGAGCTACGCGCTCCCGGCGGGGCTGGCCCCGTGGATGCGGCGGAACATATGCAGGGCGGGGCACGCGGTCAACCAAAGATCGCGCGTCGTGCACTCTTGCCCGGAGCCGCCGCGACGCCTTGCCACGCATTGGTGATTTGGCCATGAGGTCGCACGACCTTTATATGCGGGTCGGCTGGTGACCGGGACACAGGAGAGCGGCAGGAAATGGCACTCGACGTCGGATATGCAAGCGCGGTGATGGCGGGAGCGATCTCGTTCCTGTCGCCCTGCGTGCTGCCGCTGGTGCCGCCCTATCTGTGCTACATGGCGGGTGTGTCGATGGAGGATTTTCGCGCCGAGCCGCGCGGGGCCGGGGGGGCTGCCGTGGCGGCCAATCCGGCACGACTTGCGCTGATCAGCGCTTCCGTCGCCTTCGTGCTTGGCTTCACCACCGTGTTCGTGGCGCTGGGCGCCGGCGCCTCGGCAGTGGGCGGGTTCCTGCGCATGTGGCAGCAGGAACTGGCGCTGGTCGCCGGCGCGATCATCATCCTGATGGGGCTGAACTTCCTCGGGGTGATTCGTATCCCGCTTCTGTCGCGCGAGGCGCGTTTCCAGGCATCCGGCTCGCCTGCCAGCGCGACGGCAGCCTATGTCATGGGACTTGCCTTCGCCTTTGGCTGGACGCCCTGCATCGGGCCGGTTCTGGGGCCGATCCTGACGCTTGCCGGCGGGCGCGAGACAGTGGGCGAGGGGGCCATGCTGCTCGGCGCCTATTCGCTTGGCCTCGGCATCCCGTTCCTGATCGCGGCGATGTTCTCGGGCGCCTTCATGCGCTTCCTGTCGCGGTTCCGTGTCCATCTCGGCGTGGTCGAGAAGGTGATGGGCGCATTGCTGGTCCTTGCCGGCATATTGTTCATGACCGGCGGCATCGAATGGGCAGCATTCTGGCTGCTGGAGACCTTTCCTGCGCTCGGCCTTCTCGGCTGATCAGCCGCCCAGGATCAGGCTGGGCAGCCACAGCACGAAGGCCGGGAAGGCGATGCACAGGGCAAGGCCAAGTAGCTGCAGCATGACGAATGGTATGATGCCACGGTAGATCTGCTGGATCTTCACCTCGGGCGGGGCAACGCCTTTCATGTAGAAGAGGGCGAAGCCGAAGGGTGGGGTCAGGAACGAGGTCTGCAGATTGACCGCGACCAGGATCAGGAACCAGATCATGATCGGGTTGCTGATGCCGTCCCACATGCCGACATGGCCACCGAAATCCAACAGCGACACGATGGGCGCGAAGATCGGCATGACGATCAGCGTGATCTCGATCCAGTCGAAGAAGAAGCCCAGCAGGAAGATCATCGCCATCAACACGAACAGGATCGACCACGGGCCGACACCGGTTTCGCGGATGAAGTCGACGATCAGTGCCTCGCCGCCGATCGACTTGAAGACGAAGGCGAAGGCGGTTGCACCGACGAAGATGCCAAACAGCATCGCCACCGTCAGGGCCGAGCGGCGGCAGACATCGACGAAATTGGTCCAGGTCAGCTGCCTGTTGAAGGCGGCCAGCAGAAGCGAACCGAAGGCCCCCACGCCGGCAGCTTCGGTCGGTGTCGCGAAGCCCAGGAAAATAGAACCCAGGACCATGGTGATGAGGAAGATGGGCGGCAGGAAGCTGCGCAGCACCATCGCCCAGAACTCGCCTCTGGTGGCAGGCCCGATATCGTCCGCCATGGGGGGCGCGAGTTCAGGGCGAAAGCCGCACAGTGTCAGCAGGTAGACGAAATACAGCGCCGCAAGGAGCAGACCGGGTATCAGCGCGGCAATGAACACGGTGCCGACCGGAACCGACAGCAGGTCGGACATGATGACCAGCATGATGGAGGGTGGAATAAGGATTCCCAGCGTGCCGGAGGATGCGATGGTGCCGGTCGCAAGCGGGATATTGTAGTTCGCCTTCATCATCACCGGCAGCGCCATCAACGTGATCATGACCACCGAGGCGCCGATAATGCCGGTGGTGGCAGCCATGATCGTGCCCATCAGCGTGACCGACAGGGCAAGCCCTCCGGGCACGCGCCGCATCATGACCTGGAGTGCGTAGAGCAGGTCGCGCGCGGCACCCGACTTTTCCAGCATCGTTCCCATGAAGGTGAACATGGGGATGGCGACCAGGACCAGGCTTTCCATGGTCCCGCCATAGATGCGCAGGGGGATCAGCGTTAGTTGGTCGAGGCGAAAAGTGCCCGCAAGATCGCCCAATACGGCAAACAGCAGTGCAATGCCGCCGAGGATGAAGGCGACCGGGTAGCCGGTGAAAAGGAGCGCCGCCAAAACGGCGAACATGACCAGCGGCATGTAGGTAACAAGAAATTCCATCGGTCCTTCGTCCCTCGTCCCCGCCCGCTGTCAGCTTGCCTGCGCCTGCGGCGGCAGTCCCTCTTCGGGGGGCGCCGGGTTCTGGTGGCTGTAGGCGTAGTAATTCGATTGCGACTTCAGCTCGGGCGGGCCGAAGAGATAGACCAGGCATTTCAGCGCTACCGACATGCCGGCCAGCGCAATGAGTGCAAAACCGAGCGGGAGCATGCCTTTGATGACGAAGCGATGATCAAGGCCGGTCATGGCAGCGGAGCTTTCGCCGATGTTCCAGGACCGAACGGCGTTTTCGATCCCGTACTGCATGACCACGTAGCAGTACGGCACCATGAACAGCAGACATCCCGCCAGTTCGATCCAGACCCTTGTGCGCGGGCGCAAGGTGTCGCGGACGAGCTCGATACGGACATGCGCGTCCTTGACGTAGGCATAGCCGAGGCACAGCAGGAAGAGGGCGGCATGCAGGTGCCACTCCATCTCCTGCACCCGAGTGGCGCTGAACATCCGGTACCAGTCGGTTCGCGTCCATTGCGGGTTGTAGCCCAAATACTGGCGCTGGATGACGTCGTACATGATGGCAAAGATGAGTGCGGACAACAGGACTACGGCGGCAGTCACACCCACGCGGGTCAGGAACGACGCCAGGCCATTGCTGGCATCCAGCATGTTCTGGAAAACGGACCGTCTTCCACGTGCCATGCCATACGCGAACATGCCCAGAATGATGACGGTCAGGGCAACCATCAGATAGGGCGCGTAGGGTGTCATGGTCTCATAATAGGCGAGGAGCGCTTCGGCCTGCTCGTCACCGCGGTTCGCCACGCGCCGCAGGGCATTGATCTCGCGTGTGGTGAGCGCAAAGGGTTGGGCGAACATGACGGCGAACCATCCCAGGACGCTGGCGGCTGCAAAAGTGGCCGCGTCGCCGCGCAGGAAGCACGAGGCCGCAAGACCCGCCAAGATAATTGCCACGGTGGCGAAGATCTGAGGCGAGTCCGATGGCAATACCACCAGCCAGATGGCAGCAGCCAGCGCAAGCACAGCGCCCACGGTGCCGAATGCTCCGCGAAGGGCCATTAGCGACTCCACTTGTTGCGGCAGGCCGCGCGTGGAACTGTCCGCGCGCGGCCCCGATCGGATCACATTGAAAGGGACAAGGACTTAGCGGAGATAGCCAAGCTCACCCCAGCGGCGATAGTTCTCGCGGAAGGTCGAATAACTCTCGAATACACGAGCGAAGTCCGCATCGGCTGCCGACTGCTCCTCGGCGACTTCCTTCCAGGCCGCTTCCAGCGCCTCGAGGATTTCGTCCGAGAAGGTGTGGATCGTCACGCCTCGTTCTTCCAATTCGGCCAGTGCCGCATACTGGAGCGCCTCACCTTCGGCCAGGCCGTACGCGATATTGGCATCGCAGACTGTGCGGATCTTGAATTGGGTCGATTCATCCAGGCTTTCCCAGAGATCCAGGTTGATCATCAGATCAAACAGGGTCGATTGCTGGTGCCAGCCCGGGAAATAATAGTGTTTTGCCACCTGGTAGAAGCCGAGATTGAGGTCGATCGCCGGCATCGAGAATTCGGCGCCGTCGATGGTGCCAAGCTCAAGTGCAGGGAAGATGTCGCCACCGGCAAGAAGCTGGGTCGAAACGCCCATCTTCTCCATCACCTTTGCACCGAGGCCGAAGAAACGCATCGTCAGGCCCTGGAAGTCCTCTACCTTCTCGATCGGCTGGCGGAACCAGCCTGCGGCTTCGGGCGCGATGATGGCGCAGTGGATCGACATGACGTTGTGCGGTTCCCACAACTCCTCAAGGAGTTCCCGTCCACCGCCGAACTTCACCCAGGCAAGATACTCGCCAGCCTGCGGGCCGAAGGGCACTGCTGCCAGAAGCTGTAGCGCCGGCACACGTCCAGCCCAGTACCCCGGGGTCGACCAGCCGGCTTCCACGGCGCCTGTGCCGACCGCGTCGAACACTTCGAGCGCTGGTACGATCGCGCCCGGCTCCTGGAACACCACGCGAATCTCGCCGTCGGTAATCTTGGTGATCTGTTCGGCAATCCTGATACCAAGCGTACCGAGCTGTGTCAGTGAGCCCGGATAGGTCGATTGCAGGTTCCATGTTTCGTTCGCCACTGCTGGCGTGGACACAATTCCAGCGGCCAGTGCCGCGACGGCGGCACCGGACATAAGTGCGCGTTTCATGACTTCTCCTCCCGTAACGCTAGTGCCGGCCGAGCAAACCAAGGCGGGTGCTTTTCACCTCTTCCATGGCGGCGACGGCCGGCGGCCCTCTTCACGCGGCAGGTTCCCCAAACTTGGTCGACGCGGCGCGCTGCGGGAGAATAAGCAGCAGGATCAACAAAGCGCAAGCTAGTATAAAGCCTATAATTACTTCACGCGTTAAGGGATGTCCGGCATATTTATTTCGCATGTGAAGCATTCTTGTCGGTGACATTCGCTTTTCTGGCAATGCCTGCCGGTAGCGTGGCGAGCACGATACCAGCCATCACGAATGCGATGCCGGCGACATGAAAGGCTTGGAGACTTTCGCCGAGAAAGGCGACTGCCAGGCCAACCCCGTAAGGCGGCAGCAGGTACATGAAGACGCTGGCCAGCGGAGCACCCAATTCGCGCACGCCGAACTGAAAGCCGGAAAACGCCAGCAGCGAGGCAAAGACGATGATGCCGCCAATGCCTCCCCAGGCGGACGCTGTGGTCGGCAGGGTTGCCCCCATCGCCCATTCGACGGCAGCAACTGGCAGCAGCAGCAAAGCCCCACCCGCGGCGACTATCGCGAACAGCGTCATGTTGGAGATCTGCCGCAAGGGACCGGAGCGGTAGAGTATCGAATAGACGGCCCAGGAGACTGCGGCGCCGACGAACAGAAGGTCGCCGAGGTTGAAATCGAGCGTCAGGATTGCGCCGGGATCCCCCCGTAGCACGATGGTCGCAACGCCGAAGAAGGCGATGAGCGCGCCTGTCGCCTCGCGCCAGCCGATGCGGCGCCCGAAGAAGATGGCTTCGAGAACGATGATGATGACCGGAGAGGTCGTGTAGATGAGCGTGCCGTTGGTGGCACTGGTCCAGCCCAGCGCCAGATAGACGATGGCGCCGCAGATCCACATGCCGAGAAAGGCGAGAAGCAACAATCGTCGCCAATTGCTGGTGACAAGCGCGCGTACGGTTTGCCATTCCATCAGAATGAAAGGCGACAGCGCCAGCGCCACAGCGGCCCAGCGGATCAGGGCAAGGGTGAAGGGCGCGATCTCGTCGACCACGCCACGCCCGAAGATGAGGTTGGTGGAGAAGAAGAGCGGCGTCACGATCATGACCAGAAGGGCCAGTCGATGACGGCCGGGAGCAGGCGGAGGCAATCCGGTATTCCTTTGATGGCAGCCAATTTGATCGACTGGACGACCGTGGTAAAGAGTCGGCCCCACCCGATCAACCCGCATTTTCCGGACCATCAGACATGAGCAAAAGAAGCTGCCTGTCCATCGTGCTCGCCGCCGGTGAGGGCACCCGCATGAAGAGCGCATTGCCAAAGGTGCTGCACCCGATCGCGGGGTTGCCGATGCTCGCCCATGTGGTGCGGGCGGTCGAGGCTGCCGGCGGCGGTGACGTGGCGATCGTGGTCGGTCATGGTGCTGAAAAGGTTCGCGAGGCTGCCGCCGGCTTTGCGCCGGGCGCGCGCTTCTTCATCCAGTCCGAGCGACTGGGCACCGCCCATGCCGTTTTGGCTGCGCGAGAGGCGCTGGCGCAGGGCCACGACGACGTGCTGGTTGTCTTCGGCGACACGCCGCTGCTCGACCCGGCGGAACTGGTGGCGGCGCGCGCGCGGATGCAGGAAGAGGGGGCCGCCGTGGTGGTGCTTGGCTTCCGGCCGGATGTGCCCGGCGCCTATGGGCGCTTGATCGAAAGGGATGGCCGGCTGGTGGCGATACGCGAGGCCAAGGACTGCTCGGCTGAAGAACTGGCGATCGATTTCTGTAACAGCGGCTTGATGGCAATCGACGGTCGCCATGCGCTCGACCTTCTGGAGGCGGTTGGAAACGACAACGCCAAGGGCGAATTCTATCTTACCGACATCGTCGAAATCGCCAATCGTAAGGGGCTGAGGGCGATGGCGTCCGAGACCAGCGCAGACAGCGCGCTCGGCATCAACAGCCGGGCTGAACTCGCCGAGGCGGAAGGCATCTGGCAGCGGCGCCGGCGCCAGGCGCTGATGGTCTCGGGCGTGACCATGCTGGCGCCGGAGACGGTCCATCTCAGCCACGATACCGAGATCGGGCCAGACGCGCTCATCGAACCCAATGTGGTATTCGGGCCTGGCGTCGTGGTGGAAGGCGGCGCGCGCATCCGCGCCTTTTCACATCTGGAAGGAGCGGCCGTAGCTTCAGGTGCCGAGATCGGCCCCTTTGCGCGGCTCAGGCCCGGAGCCGATATCGGAACGAAGGCCAAGGTCGGCAATTTCTGCGAGGTCAAGAACGCGGCAGTCGAAGAGGGTGCCAAGGTCAACCACCTGACCTATGTCGGCGATGCCCGCATCGGGGCAGGGGCGAATATCGGGGCGGGAACGATCACCTGCAACTATGACGGCTCCAACAAACATCACACCGATATTGGCGCCGGCGCATTCATCGGTTCGAATTCGTCGCTGGTGGCGCCGGTCTCCATCGGCGTCGGCGCCTATGTCGCCTCGGGCAGCGTCATTACCGGAGACGTGCCCGACGACTCGCTTGCCTTCGGGCGGGCGCGCCAAGTGGTCAAGGAAGGCAGGGCGGCACGGCTGCGCGCGCTGAAGAAAGCGATTTCGTAAAACTCTTGCCATATTCGACAAGAAATTGGTCACAGCCATTCGCTATGCTTGTGCCGTGTGCGCATGTCGCTAAGTCACACAACGAAACCAAGATTTACTTCGCCGGATCGCCGCTTATGCGTAATGGCCGATCGAGGGTGATTTGGGGCCTTAGCTGCCCCTCGTGAGGGAGAAGCCTGAATGTGTGGTATCGTTGGTATTGTCGGCAGCCAACCGGTCGCGCCGCTCATCGTCGACGCGCTGAAGCGGCTCGAATATCGCGGCTATGATTCCGCCGGCGTTGCCACCATCGAAAACGGCCAACTTGCGCGTCGGCGCGCGGAAGGCAAGCTTGTAAATCTGGAGAGGCTGATCGGCGCGCAGCCGCTGGACGGCACGACCGGCATCGGCCACACGCGCTGGGCAACCCACGGCGTACCGAACGAGACCAACGCACATCCCCATTTCTCGGCCGAGGTTGCCGTCGTCCATAACGGGATCATCGAGAACTTCGCGGAACTGCGCGAGGAACTGGCATCGGATGGCTACCAGTTCGTCTCGCAGACCGACACGGAAGTGGTTGCACATCTGGTGTCGCGTGAACTCAGCCGGGGCGCTGCGCCGACGGATGCCGCCTTTGCCGCGCTCAAGAGGCTCGAAGGCGCATTTGCGCTCGCGATCATGTTCGGGGGCGAGGAAAACCTGATCGTTGGTGCCCGACATGGCCCGCCTCTGGCGGTTGGGCACGGCACGGGCGAGATGTTCTTGGGATCCGACGCGATCGCGCTCGCGCCCTTTACCGATTCGATCACCTATCTCGAGGACGGCGACTGGGCGGTGGTGCGCCGCGACGGCATGCAGATCTTCGACATGAGCGGCCAGCCTGTGCAGCGCAAGCGGCAGCAGTCGATCGGAACCAGCTTCCTGGTCGACAAGGGCAATTACCGCCACTTCATGGAGAAGGAGATCCACGAACAGCCGGAAGTGATCTCCCATACGCTCGCCAACTACCTCGATTTCACGACCGGCAAGGTCAAGCCGCTCCACCTGCCGTTCGATTTCGCCAAGATCGGCAGGTTGGCGATCTCGGCCTGCGGCACGGCCTATCTGGCCGGCATGATCGGCAAATACTGGTTCGAGCGGCTGGCACGGCTGCCGGTCGACATCGATGTGGCGTCTGAATTCCGCTATCGCGAGATTCCCCTGTCGGCGAATGATGCGGCGATCTTCATCTCGCAATCTGGCGAGACTGCCGACACGCTGGCCTCGCTGCGCTACTGCCGGGCGGTCGGCATGCCGATCGCTTCGGTGGTCAATGTCCGCGAATCGACCATGGCGCGCGAATCCGATGCCATCCTGCCGACGCTTGCCGGGCCGGAAATCGGCGTTGCTTCGACAAAGGCCTTTACCTGCCAGCTTTCGGTCCTTGCCTCGCTGGCTGTGATGGCCGCCGTCCAGCGCGGCCATGCATCGGACGAAGAGCAGAAGAAGCTCGTGCGGGCGCTGGCCGAAGTCCCCAAGTTCATCAACCAGGCGCTCAAGCTGCACGATCAGATCGAGCGTGTGGCACGCGAACTCTCGCAGGTGCGCCACGTCCTTTATCTCGGACGGGATACCAACTATCCGCTGGCGCTTGAAGGGGCGCTCAAGCTGAAGGAAATCTCCTACATCCATGCCGAGGGTTATGCTGCGGGCGAACTGAAACACGGACCGATCGCACTCATCGACGAGACCATGCCGGTGGTGGTCATCGCGCCGCATGACAGAATTTTCGAGAAGACCGTTTCGAACATGCAGGAAGTTGCGGCCCGTGGTGGGCGCATCATCCTGATCACCGACGAGAAGGGGGCGGCGGCTTCCAGCGTGGACACGATGGAAACCATTGTGCTGCCCAACGTGCCAGAGATCGCGTCACCGATTGTCCATGCGCTGCCCATCCAGATGCTCGCCTATCATACGGCGGTTCTGATGGGCACGGATGTCGACCAGCCGCGCAATCTGGCCAAATCGGTGACCGTCGAATAGGCGCGAGAGCACCGGGCAGTCTGCTATTCAATCCCATCCCGAATTATCCTAGATATGGGTATTCGGGGCCTTCAGATCGTTCTTCATGACAGACACGCCACGCCATTCTCTGATGCATCGCCTCAGGAACTATTTCCTGACCGGCTTCATCGTGTGCGCGCCTCTGGCAATCACGATCTGGCTCATCTGGGCCTTCGTGGGCTGGGTGGATTCCTGGATCGTGCCTTTCATCCCGTCGACCTTCAACCCGGACGCTTATGTGCCCTTCCGGGTGCCAGGTGTCGGACTGATCGTCGGCTTGGCTCTGATCACGCTCGTCGGGTTTCTGACGGCGAACATCATCGGCCGCAAGATTCTGTCGACGGGCGAGCACATTCTGGGCCGAATGCCGCTGGTCCGGTCAATCTATAACGGGCTGAAGCAGATCATCGAGACCGTCCTTTCGGACAAGTCCAACACCTTCAAGAAGGTCGGGCTCATAGAGTATCCGCGCAAGGGCCTGTATGCCATCGTGTTCATGGCAACGGAGGCCGGCGGCGAGGTTCAGGCCAAGGTCGGTGACCATGCCGGGCAGACCGTAGCGGTCTTCCTGCCCACAACCCCCAACCCGACCTCCGGCTTCCTGCTTTTCGTCCCCAAGGCCGACATCATCGAACTGACCATGTCGGTGGAAGAGGGGGCCAAGCTGGTGATTTCTGCCGGGCTGGTGTCGCCCGAGTACAACGAGACCACCCAGAGACTTGCAGCCGAAGCACTGCGGAAGGCCGAACGCGACCGGCGCCCAGCGGCAGAATAGCGACCGGTTCCTAAGGTTCGAACCCCTCGAACGTCATCTGATCGGCGTGCTGGCTGGTCAGGTCGACCGCCCACTCGTCACGCACGGTCCAGGTGATAACGGGCATGGCGAGCTTTTCCCTGATCGTCTCGACGAAGCGATTGGGCAGGTCGGCGACGTGGAACGACACGAAATCGATGCCATGCGCCAGCATTGAAAAATGTGCTTCGAGATCGGCCGGCGTGCGTCCATGGGCCGTCAGCCCGCAGGCCAGTCCAGGAGCCTGCTTGCCGAACAGGCGGATGAAACGGTGCTCGAAGGACATGATGGCGACCTTGCCGTCATATCCTTGCAGTTCTTTGGCAACCGCGGCGACCAGCCCATCGTCTTTGCCTTCGCTGCTCTTCAATTCGATGACGAGCGGAACCCGGCCGCCAACAAGATTCAGCATTTCGCGCAGTGTGGGAACATGGTCTTCCGTTCCGCCCACCTTCAGGCCGGCGATCGCAGCGGCGCTGAGGTCGGACAAAAGGCCCGGGCGACCGCAAAGCCGGTCCAGCTCTCGGTCGTGAAAAACAATCGGCACCCCGTCCGCCGAAAGATGGACGTCACACTCGATCGCATAGCCGCGGGTGGCTGCCGCCTCAAAGGCGGACAGCGTGTTTTCCCAACGAGACTTGTTGAGGTCGTGAAAGCCGCGATGGGCGATTGGGCGTGCGGTCAACCAGGAAAGATCCGTCATGATGATCCACTCAAGCGCGGGTTTCGACGATTGCCTCGATCTCGACCGGGGCATTCAGCGGCAGCATGGCGACGCCGACCGCCGAACGGGCGTGAAGGCCGCGTTCGCCCAGTACCTCGGCGAGGAAATCGGACGCACCGTTGGCCACAAGATGCTGTTCGGCGAAGCCGGGTTCGGAGGCGACGAAGACGGTGATCTTCACCAGGCCTGCAACGCGTTCCAGATCGCCGAGCGCGGCCTTCACGGCAGCCAATATGTTGATCGCGCACTGCCGAGCCGCCAGCTTGCCCGCCTCCGTATCGAGGTCGCGACCGAGAAGCCCCGTGGCGACAAGCTTGCCGTCCTTGAGCGGGAGTTGCCCGGCTGTTAGCACAAGGTTTCCGCTGGAAGCGAATGGCAGGTAGTTGGCTGCGGGCTTCGCCACTTCTGGCAATTCCACACCCAGATCGTGGAGGCGCTGTTCGATCGTCCGTGTCATCATCTCTTCCTATTTTCGGCCCCGGCACCTATTTGATCGGTGCCGGTTGCGAATCCCGCCGTGCTTGTGCCACGAAATTCGCCTTGTGTGGACACCGGTCCAGCCAATTCCTCGGAGAACAAACGATGCGCAGCACGGCCCTTCATCTTGCCCTAGCCACGCCGGTCCTCGCCCTGGGTATGGCGACCAGCGTTGCGGCGGCCGAGCTTATCCCGCACCGTGCAGTCTACGACCTCAGCCTTCATGAACGTACCGACCGCGCAGGTATTACCGCGATCAGCGGGCGGATGGTGTATGATTTCGACGGTTCGCCCTGCGACGGCTACACGGTGAATTTCCGCTTTGTCACCCAGTTCGATACCGAGGATTTCTCGCGCCTGATCGACGAACAGTCGACCACCTATGAAGGTCCGGGCGGGGAGTCCTTCGATTTTGCGATGCGCTCATATATCGACGGCAATCTCGACCGCGAAACGCGTGGCAGCGCGACACCCGAAGATGGCGGCACGCATGTCGCGGTGGAAAAGCCGGAGCCGATGGAGCATCAACTGGGGCCGAGCCTGTTTCCAACGCAGCATCTCAAGGATCTGCTGGGCCATATCGGCGAGGGGCGAACCTTCTACGAGACCACACTCTTCGACGGGTCCGAGGCCGGCAGCAAGGTAATGACAACCACGGTTGTGGTCGGGCGGCAGGGAACGCTGCCTGAAAGCGACGGCGAGCACGACCTGCTGGCCCAACTTGGCGAACCGCGGTTCTGGCCCGTCAATATTGCCTATTTCGACTTGCAAAACGGAGACGGATCGGGCGAGGGCATGCCGACCTACCGCATCGAATTCAAGCTCCATGAAGGCGGCATCAGCCATGACCTGGTGATGGACTACGGAGATTTCGCGATCGCCGGCCAACTCGTCGAGCTGGAAACATTCGAGCCGCGAAACGATTGCAACTAGCGGTCGCCAATGGAGCGGTTGGCTCCATTCCGCCACGTAATTTGTGTTTGCCAAACCGTTTTTTTGCTGCGCTAAATCCCGCCGGCTTTTTTCTGGTCGCGAGGGCGTCATGTTGGGGATGTGCAGACAGTCTTTTGTGGTCACCGGCGTCGCCGTTGCCATGCTTGGTTCAGGACAATCGGCCTGGGCAGACCCGGTCAGTATCGTCGAGGGGTGGATCGCGCAAACTGAGGCCTATGAATGGGTCACGATCAGCCATGATGGCGTTGAACATGATGCAGCCAGTGGCATCACAACGATCAATGGCCTCACGATCGTCGTGGCCGGCTACGATTTGCCTGGCATGTCCACGGATACGGGCGACTCCGCAACGGCCGAGACAGTCGATTTCAGCTACTCGTTCAGTTTTCCGGCATTGGTCTTTGACGGTCTGAGCATCGACGGCGACTACTATACGGCAAGTGCGATCCGTGCAGACACGCTCGATATCGAGTTTACCGTTGAGAACGCGACCGAAGGGTCGACCACCAGCACAGGGGCTTATGATGGCCTGTCTGTCACGAATGCGCGCTGGGCCCGACTGCCCGAGATCGAGGACGATCCACTCCGCCCGGTGTCGCGCTTCTATCCGCTGGTTGCGGCTTTGGTCGATGTCAGTTTCGACGCGGCCGAATTCGGAGCCCTGGAGATAGTCTCCGAGACATCCGAGCCCGACGTTTCCACGGTGGTGACCTACGGAGCGGGACGCATCGGTCAGACCGTGCGCGGCAATATGTCGAACATGGAAGTCGGTGAGATAGCAGTTGAGGCGTTCACGTCGGAGGGAGAATCCGACGCCACCGATTTCCTTATGGACATCGGTGGTTTCAAGGCCGAGACCTACAATTACGGCGACATGATCCGCCTGTTCGATCCGACGCTTGAGCCGGGCACGGGCGACGAGCCCTATGAAACCGTTGCCGGCATGGTTTCCATGTATGACTGGGGATTGACCGCCGAAGGCGCCGACTTCTCGGTTGGCGACCTACGGATGGAGGAATTGGGACTGAGGCGCCCGACCATTCCGTTCCTGGCTCGGCTTGACGATCTCTACATCAGGGCGGTGGATACCGGTGAGGATCCCGATCCCGAAGAAGTCATCGAACTGGTAGCCGCATTCTATGGCATGTTCCGGTTGGGGTTGCTGGAACTGAGGGATGTTGAGGGGTCTTCGGAAGACTTCAACGGTTCGCTCGCATCAGTTGGCGTCTCCGGGCTGTCAGCCGACGGTATCGAGAGCATCTTCTATCGCGGCTTTGAGGCGAGTGACGGCAGCGGTGAGGTGGAGGCCAAGCTAGGCGACTTTACGATCAGCAACTTCCTGTTCCCGTCGCTTGGCGCGCTGATGAATTTCGAGCGGGCGCAAGAGGAGGGCGACATCGACACCATGCTCGCCGCGATCCCGAAGATCGGGGGCATCTCGTTGGCCGACTTGCTTGTGAATGTGCCTTTCGTGGCCGAATTGAGCCTGAAACGCGCGGCAATAGAGAGCTCGGATCATATTGGTCCGATCCCGACCCGCATCGGCAGCGTGATCGACGATCTGCGCCTGCCGACCTGGATGCTCGACGACGACAGCGCCGAGATGATGGCCAGTCTCGGCTATGACGAGATTGCGAGCTCGAGCAATCTGGAACTCGTCTGGCAGGAGACCGACCAGACCATCGCGTTGCGTTCCGAGAACGTGCTGGTCGACGGCGGCCGCTTGAGGCTGACGGCCACGGTTGGCGGTATCCCGCGGGAGGCGCTGGAAAACCCGATGAGCCTCATGTTCCTGGCCTTCGCCATGACGCTCAACGAGGCGACGCTGGAGTTCGAGGACGATTCCTTGACGGAGCGGGCGCTGGCCTTTTTCGCGGAGGATCAGGGTACTGACGTTACGACGATGCGTGCGCAGGCTCTGGGGATCATTCCGTTCATCGCCGCACCGCTCCAGCGGCCGGAGTTCCTGACCGCGCTGACAACGGCGGCAAGCACATTTCTGGCGGAACCCGGAACATTGAGGCTGACCATGTTGCCGGACGCACCCGTCCCGATCATGGCGCTGATGGAGGCTGCCGATGGCGATGACCCTGGCCGGTTGATCGACCTTCTCAACGTCAGGATCAGCGCTGAATAGCAAAATCAGGCATCTGCAAGGGGGCGGGCCCGGGCGCTTGCCCCCTTTTGCTTGCATTGAAGCGACGCAGCCGCTATATGCGCGCGCATTCCACACACGGGCTTTGGTTTCCGTCCGGGAGAAATCCGGCGGACGCCCCCGGTGGCGCAGGGTGACCCTTCGCCGTTGGCCCGTGGAGGCTTGAACCGGAAAGGAAAGACTAAAATGGCTCTGCCTGATTTCAGCATGCGCCAGCTCCTGGAAGCTGGTGTACACTTCGGACACCAGACCCACCGCTGGAACCCGAAGATGGACGCCTATATCTTCGGCGTTCGCAACAATATCCACATCATCGACCTTTCGCAGACGGTGCCGCTCCTGCATCAGGCACTGAAGATCGTGTCCGACACGGTTGCCAAGGGTGGACGCGTGCTCTTCGTCGGCACCAAGCGCCAGGCTTCCGAGATCGTTGCGGATGCTGCGCAGCGGTCGGCCCAGTATTACGTGAACTCGCGTTGGCTGGGCGGCATGCTGACGAACTGGAAGACGATCTCCAACTCGATCCAGCGCCTGCGTCAGCTCGATGATCTTCTGGCCGGCGAGGCCTCCGGCTTCACCAAGAAGGAACGCCTCAATCTGGAGCGCGAGCGCGAGAAGCTGAACCGTGCGCTTGGCGGCATCAAGGACATGGGTTCGACGCCGGACCTGATGTTCGTGATCGACACGAACAAGGAAGCGATTGCCATCCAGGAAGCCAAGCGTCTGGGTATCCCGGTTGTCGCGGTGATCGATTCCAACTGCGATCCGGACCGGGTCGATCACCCGATCCCCGGTAATGACGATTCCGCTCGCGCGATCTCGCTTTACTGCGACCTGATTGCCAAGGCCGCAATCGATGGCATTGCACGCCAGCAGGGCGCTCTGGGCGTCGACATCGGCGCTTCCGTCGAGGCTCCGGTCGAGCCGGCACTGGACGAGACGCCGGCCGAGCCTGCCGCGGACGCACCTGCCGCTCAGGACAGCGACGAAGCCGGCAAGCAGGTCTAGCGCCGACTGCCGGCGTAAGCCGGCTGTCAGAATTTCACGGCCGGCGCACCTGGGAAAGCCAAGGTGCGCCGCGCTCTTTTCTGGAACATGAAGGAACGAGACGAAGATGAGCATTTCCGCTGCACAGGTCAAACAACTCCGCGACATGACCGGCGCCGGCATGATGGATTGCAAGGCCGCGCTCGCCGAAACCAATGGCAACATCGATGAAGCAGTCGACTGGCTGCGCAAGAAGGGCATTGCCAAGGCTGACAAAAAGGCCGGCCGGACTGCTGCCGAAGGCTTGATTGGCGTTGCCGCCGATGCGTCGAGCGCGGTTGTCGTCGAGGTTAACTCCGAGACGGACTTCGTTGCCCGCAACGACGCTTTCCAGCAGATGGTGCGCAACATCGCCGAAGTCGCGCTGACCACGGATGGTTCGGACGAGGCTGTCGCCGACGCCCGCTATCCTGCATCGGCCAAGAACGTGTCGGACACGATCAAGGACGCGATCGGGACGATCGGCGAAAACATGTCCTTCCGCCGTTCGGCGAAGCTCTCCGTGGCCAAGGGTGCGGTCGCCAACTATGTCCATAACGGCGTTGCCGACAATCTGGGCAAGATGGGCGTGCTGGTTGCCATCGAAACCGAAGGCAATGCGGATGCCGCGCGCGGCTTTGCGCGTCAGGTTGCCATGCACGTCGCCGCCACCAACCCGCTGGCGCTTACGGCCGAAGAGGTCGACGCATCGGCCGTGGAACGCGAGAAGGCGATCTATGCCGACCAGGCCCGCCAGTCCGGCAAGCCCGAGAACATCATCGAGAAGATGGTGGAAGGCCGCATGCGCAAGTTCTTCGAGGAGGTCGTTCTTCTCAAGCAGTCGTTCGTCATGAATCCTGACGTGACCGTCGAACAGGCGCTGAAGGATGCCGAGGCCGAGATCGGCGCGCCCGCCAAGATCACCGGTTTCGTCCGCTTCGCGCTGGGCGAGGGCATCGAGAAGGAAGAGTCGGACTTCGCCGCCGAGGTGGCGGCTGCGGTCAAGAGCTAAGCCTTAAGACAGTCTGGAAAATGCCAAGGGGCGCCGCGTGACATCGCGGCGCCCCTCGTGTATCGAGGCGCCCGAAAACACCGCCGCCGAGAGAGAGCCATGTCCGATAAGCCCCGTTACAAGCGCGTCCTGCTCAAAGCATCCGGTGAGGCGTTGATGGGGGAACAAGGGTTTGGCATCGATGTGTCGGTAGCGGATCGTATTGCGTCCGATATCGCCGAGGCACGGGCACTGGGCGTGCAGGTGGGGGTCGTCATCGGTGGCGGCAATATCTTCCGCGGCGTCGCGGTCGCGTCCAAGGGTGGCGACCGCGTGACGGGCGACCACATGGGCATGCTCGCCACGGTGATCAATTCACTGGCCTTGCGTACTTCCCTGGTGAAGCTCGGCGTGGATGCGGTCGTCCTGTCGGCGATTGCCATGCCCGAACTCTGCGAAAGCTTCTCGCAGCGCCAGGCAACGGCCTATATCGACCAGGGCAAGGTGGTGATCTTTGCAGGCGGCACCGGAAATCCGTTCTTCACGACGGATTCGGCGGCCGCACTTCGAGCCGCCGAAATCGGCGCGGATGCGCTGTTCAAGGGGACGCAGGTCGACGGTGTCTATTCCGCCGATCCCAAGAAGGACCCCGATGCCACGCGCTTCGACACCATCACCCATGACGAGGTGCTGCGCGAAGGGCTGGCGGTAATGGATACCGCGGCAATTGCTCTTGCGCGCGAGAACAACATTCCGATAATCGTTTACTCGATTCACGAGAAGGGCGGCTTCGGCGCGATCCTCAGAGGCGAGGGTCACTTCACCCTCGTGGCGGACAGCTGACAATGTCTGGCATGGGTCCATCGACGGCCCGGCAAGCAGCCCCCGGCAAGACAGGGAGATCTTCATGAGTTCCGGAGCCGATTTTTCAGATCTGCAGCGGCGCATGGATGGCGCCATCAGCGCCTTCAAGCATGATCTGGCTTCGTTGAGGACGGGGCGGGCATCGGCCAATCTGCTCGATCCCATCCAGGTGCAGGCCTATGGCTCGACCATGCCTATCTCTCAGGTCGGGACCGTGTCGGTGCCGGAGCCTCGGATGATTTCCGTCAATGTCTGGGACAAGGCACTCGTGAGCGCAGTCGATCGCGCCATCAGGGAATCCAACCTCGGCTTCAATCCGATTGTCGACGGCACGAATCTGCGCATACCCCTGCCGGAACTCAACGAGCAGCGGCGCAAGGAACTGGTCAAGATCGCGCATCAATATGCTGAGAACGCGAAGGTTGCCGCCCGCCATGTGCGTCGAGACGGGATGGAAGACCTGAAAAAGGCCGAGAAGGACGGCGATATCAGCCAGGACGACGCCCGCACACAATCTGACCGCGTGCAAAAGCTGACCGACGACACGATTTCCCAGATCGATTCGCTGTTGAGCGAAAAAGAAACCGAGATCATGCAGATTTAAGCGCTTCGAACTCGGGCGGCCCCCAAAGCCGGAAAGGAAGCCGCGTTTTGAAACCCGCGCATGTCGCAATCATCATGGACGGCAACGGCCGGTGGGCAAAGGCTCGCGGGCTGCCAAGGGCGGCCGGACATCGCGCAGGCGTCGAGGCGCTGCGCCGCACGGTGCGTGCGGCTGGCGACATGGGCATAGACTGGCTGACGGTCTACGCGTTCTCTTCGGAAAACTGGTCCAGACCGCGTGCCGAAATCAGCGACTTGATGACGCTTCTGCGGCTTTTCCTGCGGCGTGACCTGGCCGAGATTCATCAGAACGGCGTGCGCGTGCGCATGATCGGCGACCGGTCCGGACTGGAGCCCGACATTCGCGCACTGGTGGATGAGGCCGAGAAACTGACGCTCAACAACACGGCGATGAACCTCGTCATTGCATTCAATTACGGGTCGCGGGATGAGATCACCCGTGCCGCACGAACCATTGCACGTGCTGCAGCCGACGGAACGCTCGATCCTGAAGAGATCACCTCGGAGAATTTCGGCGCTTTTCTTGATACAGCCTGCATGCCCGACCCCGACCTGGTGATCCGCACCAGCGGCGAGCAACGCCTTTCGAATTTCCTGATGTGGCAGTGCGCCTATAGCGAACTGGTCTTCACGCCCTGTTTCTGGCCAGACTTCAATGCCGATCGCCTGGCGGAAGCCATTGAGACCTACGCCGCGCGCGATCGCCGTTATGGCGGCGTTGCGGCCCGCGACGTGGCCTCGTAATGGCGGCCTCCGGATCCAGCGGCCCGGTGCAACCTTCCGGTCCAAGCAATTTGCAACTTCGTGTCATCTCGGGCGTGGTACTGGCCATCATCGTTTTGTCGGTGACGTGGGTCGGTGGACTGGCTTTTCGCCTGTTCGCCGCAGTGATGGCTTTGGCGATCGTCTACGAATGGCTGACGATCACCGCCGGGCGTGACTGGACACGTCGGCACTGGATGGTGGCAGGCTTGCTTGGCGTCGTCATGCTGATGCTGGTTGCCAACCTGTCGCCGGCCTTAGTCCTGGCGGGTCTGCTTGTTGGAGCGTCACTGGTTTTTGTGGAGGCCAGTTTTGGGCAACGCGCCTACTGGCCGCCCAGCGGGCTTCTCTATGCAGGGCTCGGCGCCATCGCGCTTGCCATGCTGCGCGGTGGAGACACGGCGGGGCTGTGGGCCCTGCTGTTCCTCTTCGCGACTGTCTGGGTAACCGATATTGCAGCCTATTTCGTCGGCAGAGCCATAGGCGGCGCCAAACTGGCACCCCGCATATCGCCCGGCAAGACTTGGAGCGGGGCAGTCGGCGGCGCGATCGGCGGGGCGATTGGTGGCTTGGTTGTCGCCATGTTTGCCGACAGGGTTGTGGGGCTTCCAGTGTTCGTTCTGATGGCTTTCGTCCTGTCGATCGTGTCCCAGTGCGGAGACCTGTTCGAATCGCACCTTAAACGCCGTTTCGCCGTGAAGGACTCCAGCAACCTCATTCCCGGTCACGGTGGCGTCATGGACCGGGTCGACAGCCTTGTGGCGGCAGCGGTCACATTCTATGTCATGGGCGCCGTGCTTGCCGGACCGGGATCACCGGCTCATGCGCTCTTCGCGGCAGGCTAGAACGGGACCGAAACTGCGAGGCCCTGTCGTTGGCTATCCGATACTAGAATGTGATCCTGGGCACAGGACGAGACAGCGGGAAACGTGATGGGCGAATTGCTTGCAGGAATATTCGGCACCCAGGGACTGCTATTGGGCATCCTTGTGCCGTTCCTGTTCGTTTTGACCGTAGTCGTCTTCGTGCACGAGATGGGGCACTATCTCGTTGGGCGCTGGTGCGGCATCGGCGTGCGCGCATTCTCGATAGGTTTCGGCCCGGAACTTGTCGGTTTCACGGATCGAAAGGGAACGCGCTGGAAGCTTTCCGCGATACCGCTTGGCGGTTACGTCAAGTTTGTCGGCGATATGGCCGTGACCAGCGAGCCCAGCCAGGAAGCCACCGAAGCGCTTTCCAAGGAAGAAAGGGCGCAGGCGTTTCATCTGCAGCCGGTTTGGAAACGTGCGGCGACTGTGGTTGCCGGGCCAATGGCAAATTTCCTTTTAACGATAGCCGTCTTTACGGTGATGTTCGCGCTTTACGGAAAGATGGTCACGGAGCCCACCGTGGCAGAAGTGCGTGCCGACAGCCCCGCCGAGGCTGCCGGCTTTCTGCCGGGTGACCGTTTCGTATCGGTCAACGGGTCCCGGGTTCAGACATTCACGGACGTGCAGCGGCTGGTGTCCGGTCGCGCCGGTGACGAGTTGACCTTCGTGATGCTTCGAGACGGCGAGGAAGTCGAGCTTGTGGCCACGCCCGAGCTTTTTGAACAGACCGACGCGCTTGGCAACACGATCCGGATAGGGGCCATCGGCGTGGTCAATAACGAGGAAATGGGACAGCCGCGTCTGATCACCTACAATCCGGCCGAAGCATTGGTGCAGGGCGTCGTCGAGACTGGACACATCATCCAGCGTACGGGTCAGTTCCTGCAGCGTTTCGTCGTCGGGCGCGAGGATCGATGCCAATTGGGCGGGCCGGTGCGAATCGCGGAAATGTCGGGGCAGGCGGCCTCTCTCGGGTTCGTATGGCTGGTCCAGCTGGTGGCCTTGCTGTCGGTTGGCATCGGCATTCTCAACCTGCTTCCCATCCCGCCGCTGGATGGCGGCCACCTTGTGTTCTATGGGCTGGAGGCCGTCTTGCGACGACCGGTCTCTGAAAATGTCATGGAAGCCGTCTACAGAGTGGGACTGCTGTTGGTGCTGGGTTTCATGGTTTTCGTGTTCTGGAACGATATCTTTGGTTGCTGAGTGGCCCGCAGGCGGGCGTTGAGTGCTCGTTTACCATGCTCCCGGATTGGCGTGTCACGAATGCCACGCCCTGCCGATTAGTAAATGGGATTTAACCGTTTCCCTTGCTTGTGGAGAAAATCCGGCTATTACGGTAGCCCATTAATGCCGTGGCGTCCGGACTTCTCGCCGTGGGGACATCGAGAATAGGGTTTGAGCATCAGATGAAGGCCACTTCCAGTTTGAGGGCCGCCGTTTCTGCGGCAGCAATTACGGCCGGATTGATTTTTTCGGGCGCGGGGGTCGTGCAGTTTGCCGGCGTGACGCAGGCCGTCGCCGCTGTCGTTTCCAACATTTCTGTTCGGGGCAACGAGCGGGTCGAGGCAGCTACGATTCGTGACTATGTCGGAATCGTGCCCGGACGTCAGTTCTCCAACGCGGATATCGACGAAGCGGTAAAGCGCCTTTTCGCGACCGGCCTGTTTTCCGATGTGCGCATCACGCAGTCCGGCGGAACGCTGGTCGTTCAGGTCGCCGAATACTCGATCGTCAACCAGGTCGTTTTCCGCGGCAACAGACGCGTGCGGGACAACCAGTTGGTGGCCGCGACCCGGCTTCAGCCGCGCAGCGCCTATTCGGAAGCAGCGTTGCAGTCGGACGTCGAAGGCATCCGTGCTGCCTATGCGCGCACAGGTCGAGGCGACGTGGTGATCACCTATGACGTCGTCAATATCGGCGGCAACCGCGTCAATATAATCTACGACATTCAGGAAGGCGGCCGCACCAAGATCGGTTCGATCAACTTCGTTGGCAACTCGGCATTTTCCGATGGCCGTCTGCGGGACGTCATCACGACCAAGCAGTCGAATATCCTGTCCTGGCTGACCCGCAACGACATCTATGACGAGGATCGCCTCCGCGCCGACGAGGAAGCGCTGCGCCGTTTCTATTACAATCGCGGTTATGCGGATTTCTATGTCGTATCGTCGTTCGGCGAGTTGGACGAGGTGCGCAACGAATACACAATCACCTTCACCGTCGATGAGGGTGAGCGCTATTCCTACGGCTCTATCGAGATCGAAAGCACGATCCCGGGCGTTGATTCGGCAAACCTGCGCCGTCTGCTGAGCACTCGCGAAGGCGGCACCTATCGTGCAAACGAGGTGGAGAATTCGCTGGAGGCGCTGGCCGAGCACCTGGCCGGGCTGGGTTATCCGTTTGCCGAGGTTACGCCGCGTGGCGATCGCGACTTCAACAATCGCACCATTTCGATCGTGTTCCAGATCGATCAGGGACAGCGAGCCTATGTTGAGCGCATCGAGATCCGCGGCAACCTGCGGACGCGCGATTACGTGATCCGTCGCGAGTTCGATCTCGTTGAGGGTGATGCCTTCAATCAGGTGCTGGTGCAGCGTGCGCGTCGCCGTCTCGAGGCACTCGATTTCTTCGAAAGCATCAACATCTCCACAGCGCCGGGTTCTGCTGGCGACCAGGTGGTGCTGATTGTCGATGTGGTTGAGAAGTCGACCGGCGAGTTCTCTATCGGTGGTGGCTACACGACCGGTGGCGATCCCGCGAGCCGTGGCTTCTCGGTCGAAGGTTCGGTTTCCGAGCGCAACTTCCTCGGTCGTGGCCAGGCTATCCGGGTCTCGGCAGGCGGTGGACGCAATTCGCGTGACTATTCGTTGTCCTTCACCGAGCCTTACTTCCTTGGGCAGCGGATATCGGCGGGCTTCGATCTCTTCCACAACACCCGCAGCTTCTCCGACTCCAACTACAACAGCGAGACGACTGGCGGCACGGTTCGGTTCGGCTTGCCGATAACGCAGGCCCTGACCTTCAACGTGGCCTACAATCTGGTGCAGGAACGCTACCGCTACAGAAGCGGCGCGATCCCCTGCGTGGGTCCCGTAGTTCCCGCAAATTGTAACGTGTCGCGCTTCATCGCGCAGGCCGTGAACCAAGGCACATGGATGCGGTCATCGGTCAGCACTGGCCTGACCTACAACACGATCGACAACATGCAGAATCCGCGCAGCGGCATCTTTGCGACGGTCAATGCCGAGATCGCAGGTCTTGGCGGTGATGCGCGCTTCGTGAAGGTCACCGGTCGCGGTAGCTACTACCATACGCTCAGTGATGAACTGGACGTGGTAGGCGTGCTCACCGCCGGTGGTGGACACGTGGCCACCATCGCGGGCGGGCAGCTTCGGATTTTCGACCTGTTCACCAGCAGCGACCGCATCATTCGCGGCTTCGATTTCAATGGAATCGGCCCCTACGACACGGTCGGCGTGCGTAACCAGCATCTCGGCGGCACGACATACTTCCACGGTTCGGCGGAGGCGCAGTTCCCGCTTCCGGCGCTGCCAAGGGACTTTGGCCTCAGGGGCGCGGTTTTCGCGGACGCCGCCACGCTGTATGGTAGCCCGTTTGCAGGACAGCCTGGCGTGACGGGCACGTCGATGGCATGGCGCGCATCGGTCGGCGCGGGCATCCTCTGGGCCTCGCCCTTTGGTCCGCTTCGTATCGACTACGCGGTGCCGGTGCTGAAGCAGCCGGGTGACCGGGTCCAGAACATCAACTTTGGCATCTCGACCCGGTTCTGATCCCGTGTAGATTGCTTCCGGGCCAATTCTGGCCCGGAACAAAAGGCAGGCATGAAAGATCCGGCATTTTTCGAGCCGTCGCGGTCATTGACCGCTGGCGAAGTTGCGGCGATGACCGGCGCGGAACTCACCGACCCGGCTCTGGCCAGTAATGCAATTGTCGGTGTGACAGGCCTTCCTGAGGGCGGCCAGGGGATGCTGGTATTTCTGGATGCCAAGAGCCACGGCAATGATCGTGGTACATTCCAGGCGGCCGCTCTTCTCTGTTCCCCCCGTGATGCCAGGCTTGCCCCGGATGGGGTTGCCGTCCTGACGGTCGACAATCCAAAGGCTGCCTTCGCCCAGGTTGCTCGCCTGCTGTTTCCCTCGGCAGCACGGCCCGGAACGCTGACCGGCGAGACCGGTATCTCCGCAGCGGCCCATGTGGACGCCTCTGCATCGCTCGAAGACGGAGTGATCGTGGAGCCGGGAGCCGTGATCGGCCCCGATGTCGCTATCGGGCGCGGAACGATCGTGGCCTCCCATGCCGTCATTGGCGCCCATTGCCGCATCGGGCGCGACTCATTTGTCGGTGTGGGTTCGTCCGTTCAATGCGCCGTGATCGGAGATCGCGTTATACTCGGGCCGGGAAGCCGGATCGGGCAGGATGGCTTTGGTTACGTGCCGGGCGCCCGCGGGCTTGAAAAGATGCCGCAGCTGGGGCGGGTCGTCATCCAGGACGACGTCGAGATCGGGGCCAACACGACCGTGGATCGGGGCGCGCTGGGCGACACGATCATCGGGGAGGGAACCAAGATCGACAATCTCGTGCAGATCGCGCACAACTGCCGGATCGGGCGTCATTGCGTGGTGGCCGGCAATTGCGGGCTCTCGGGTTCGGTGGTGCTGGGAGACAGGGTGATGCTTGGCGGCGGGGTCGGCATTGCCGATCACGTCACCATAGGCGACGGCGCGGCACTGGCAGCCTCCAGCGGTCTCATGCATGATATACCGGCCGGGCAGCGTTGGGCGGGGACCCCCGCCAAGCCGCTGAAGGTCTTCTTTCGGGAGCAACTGACACTGAGCCGGCTTGCCGGCGCGTCGAAAGATATGGAAAGCAAGAATGGCTGAGGATGTGCTCGACACCATGGACATCATGCGGCTCATGGAGCTTTTGCCGCATCGTTATCCCTTCCTGCTGATCGATCGGGTGGTCGATATCGACGACGACAACTCGGCCATCGGCATCAAGAACGTCACCATCAACGAGCCTCATTTCCAGGGGCATTTCCCGGGTCAACCGGTGATGCCCGGCGTGCTGATCATCGAGGCCATGGCCCAGACTGCAGGCGCCATCTGCATTGCCAGTTCGATGCGCAAGAACGGCGGTGACAGTCCTTCGCTGGTCTATTTCCTGACGGTTGATGGCGCCAAGTTTCGCAAGCCGGTCGTTCCGGGCGACAGGCTCGAGATCCACGTGCAGAAGCTGAAGCAGCGCGGCAATATCTGGCGCTTTGCCTGCCAGGGCATCGTGGATGGCGGCAAGGTCGCCGAGGCCGAGATTTCGGCCATGATGTCACCCAAGCAGGAGTAGGCCGCATGGCCGATTCAACCGGCACATTCGTCCACCCGTCATCCGTCGTGGAGGCGGGGGCGCAGTTGGGAGAAGGCGTTCACGTCGGACCGTTCTGCCATGTGTCGTCTCACGCCGTTCTCAAGGATCGCGTCCGTCTCATGTCCCATGTCGTCATTCAGGGCGCGACGACGCTTGGCGAGGGCTGTCTTGTGTACCCGATGGCAGTTCTGGGCGCGCCGCCCCAGAACTTCAAGCACAAGGGCTCGGTCACAAGACTGATCGTCGGTCGCGATTGCACGATCCGGGAAGGGGTCACGATGCATGCCGGCAGCGACACGGATCATGGAGAGACCCGCGTCGGCAACGGCTGCTACTTCATGAACCACGCTCATATCGGACATGACTGTCGGGTTGGCGATGGCGTCGTCATGGCCAGCGTTGCCTCGCTGGGTGGTCATGTGGAACTCGGCGACCGGGTCAATATCGGGGGGTTGTCGGCGGTTCACCAGTTTGTCCGGGTCGGCCAGGGTGCCTTCATCGCAGGCATGGCGGCAGTCGTCGGCGATCTGATCCCCTATGGCATGGCGGTCGGGAATCGGGCGCGCCTTCGCGGGCTTAACGTGATCGGGCTGCGCCGCGCCGGTCGGTCCGCCAGCGAGCTTGCCCGGATGCGGCAAGCCTATCGCGCCATCTTTTCCGATGACGGGGTCTTTGCCGACAATCTTGCCAAGGCAGCGCAGGATTTCGCCGACTTTGCGCCTGCGATGGAGATCATCGACTTCCTCTCCGCCGACGGCAAGCGTCATCTTGTCGTCCCTTCCCGCAAGGGCGGTGGCGCTGACGATCATGCGGATGAGGCCTGATCGGCCGACCATCCACGCGCTGGCCACGGGCGAGCGGGTGGCCGTCGTCGCTGGCGGCGGCGCGCTTCCGATCGAAGTTGTCGGCGGACTTGTGGCGGCTGGCCACGCGCCTTTCGTGATCCTTCTGGAAGGGGAAGCGCGGCCTGTGGATTTCTCCGGTTCCGAGACGGCTGAGCTGCAGCTGGAGGCCTTCGGCGACCTGATACCGCTTCTGCGCCGCGGGGGCGCCAGCCACGTCGTGTTCGCTGGAGAAGTGAAGCGGCGGCCGGCCCTGTCACGGATGAGATGGCGCCTTCGTATGCTCAGGCTCATCCCAAAAATCCTTCAGGTGATGGGTCGCGGGGACGATGCGCTGTTGCGGGCCATTGTCATGGAGCTGGAAGCAAGCGGCTTTACCGTGCTGGGGGCCCACGAAATTCTGCCGGACCTGCTGGCGCCGCTCGGCGCGCTGACCAGCCGGGTACCTACCCGCAACGATGAGCGCGACATCGAAGCTGCATTCGAGGCGGCAACCGCTATCGGTCGCCTCGACGTCGGTCAGGCGGCCATTGCCGTCGGCGGCAGGGCCGTCGCTCTGGAGGGTATCGAAGGCACAGATGGGCTTCTGGCGCGGATGGCCGGAATGCGAGGGCATGGGCGGCTTGCCAGCCGTGCGGGCGGGGTCCTGGTCAAGTGCTCGAAGCCAGGACAGGAGGTTCGCACAGACTTGCCGGCCATCGGCCCAGGCACGGTCGATGGCGCGCACAAGGCAGGCTTGACTGGTATCGCAGTAGAAGCTGGCCGCACGTTGGTTCTCGACGCCGCAGGAGTGATCGCTCGTGCCGATGAACTCGGACTTTTCGTCGTCGGACGGCACAGGGAGGGACGTGAATGAACGGGTCCCGACCGCTCCGTATCGGTATCGTAGCGGGCGAAGAGTCCGGCGATTTGCTGGCGGCCGATCTTGTCGACGAATTGCGCAAACGAACGGGCCGCGACATCATGCTTTGTGGCGTTGGCGGACGCCATCTCGAGGCGAAAGGCCTCAAGCCACTGTTCGATGGCTCAGAAATCGCGCTGATAGGCATATCCGCCGTGATCAGGGATCTGCCACGGCTGTTGAAGCGGATCGGTCAGGTGGCCCATGCGATCGCCGAATTCGAACCGGATTGCGTACTGACCATCGACAGCCCGGCGTTCTGTTTGCGGGTTGCAGGTCGCATCAGGGCTCGAGCGCCAACGGTACCCATCATCCACTATGTCTGTCCGAGTGTTTGGGGGTGGGCGCCGTGGCGTGCGCCCAAAATGAAGACGCAAGTCGACCATGTGCTTTGTCTGTTGCCCTTCGAACCGGCCGAGCTCGAAAGGCTCGATGGACCGCCTGGAACCTTTGTCGGTCACAGGTTGGCCAGTCATCCGGCAGTTCTCGACATTGCCCTATCAAGGGAAAGCCGGAAGCCCGGCGGTAGCCCGCCGACACTTCTGGTGCTGCCCGGATCGCGGCGATCGGAGGTGGCCCGGTTGCTGGATCCTTTCGGCCAGACAGTGAAACTGCTTGCCGACCGAGGCAACGAATTTAGCATCATCGTTCCCACGCTCCCGAAATTGCGGGAATCGATCGAGCAGGCCGCTGTCAATTGGCCGGTACGTCCAAGCATCGTGATCGGCGACCAGGCGAAATGGGAGGCCTTTGCCGCTGCCGATGTGGCATTGGCTGCTTCCGGAACGGTGACGCTCGAACTTGCGCTGGCTGGCGTGCCATTGATTTCCTGCTACCGGACTGACTGGATGATGCGCCAGGCGAGGCGGCTCATCACGACGTGGGCAGGCGCACTGCCCAACCTGATTGCTGACCGCGTCATCGTGCCGGAATATTACGACGAATATCTGCGCCCTGCGCGTCTGGTGCGCGAGATCGAGCAGTTGTGGCAGGATACGCCGGCAAGGCGAGCGCAGATGGATGGCTTTCAACAGGTGCGCGCGGCGCTGTCCACCGATCGCCCTGCGCGCGAGATCGCCGGCGAAGTGGTTCTGGCCCAGATTGAGGGCAGAGCCGGGCAGGGGAGCTAAGCGCAGCGCGACGCAACGCTGCCAGGACAAACGCGTTATGTGCGATCAGCACTTCTTGGAGGGTGGAATGTCAATCGTCTGGACCATCGTGATCGGCTTCTTCGCCGGGGTTGTCGCCAAGCTGGTGACGCCCGGCGACAATCATCCGCGCGGCTTCATCATCACGACGATCCTGGGCGTCCTTGGCGCCGTTGTCGCAACCTGGGTCGGCCAGGAAATCGGCTGGTACGGCGAGGGTGAGGCGGCCGGCTTCCTGGGCGCCATCGTGGGCTCGGTGGTCGTGCTCAGCGTTTGGGGCGCGGTGCGTCGGGCTTAGCCCTTTTCCCGGCCGGCTTCGCCGGTTTGCCGGACGACTTCTCCGGCGCCGGGGGCTGGCCTTCACGAGTGGTCCAGGCCTTGCCGCTCCATTCACGCAGGCTGACGGAAATCTCTCCCTCGTCGATGTTGATCAGATTGTAGGCGTTCAGGTGACCGCCGCGCCGACGCGTGGAAATCGTGGTCGAGGCCTGCGCGACCAGCACCGGAGCGGCCGCGGCCTCGTTGGCGCCCACGGGCGCTCCGGCCGCGATCTCGGCCCCACGTTCGTGCTTGCGCACATATGACATGTGGAAGTGGCCGGAAAGCACAAGGCGAACGCCAATGCGCGCGAAGGTCGCCAATGCGAGGTCCGCCCTTTTGACGCGGCGCATCGGCTTGGCCATCGGCTCTTCCGGGTGCATGAGCGGGTGGTGGGCCACGACGATCCGCACCACATCGGGCGCACATTTCGCAAATCGCTTCTCGAGGGTGGCCAGTTGGTCGCGGCTGATCGTGCCGTCTGCCCAGTTGAGCCCAAGTCGGGCCCTTCGTGAGGTGCGCAATCCCGCAAGAGCGACGCCTTCCATTTCGAGGAAGGGTTCGATGTCCCTGGCGATGTAGCGTCGGTAGAGGCCATAGGGATTGACGAAACGCTTCATGACATTGGCGAGCGGAATGTCGTGATTGCCCGGCACGGCGAAGAACGGCGTGTCGAGCGAATCCAGAAATGCGCGCGCAGCCTCGAATTCCGGGACGGTCCCGCGCTGCGTGAAATCTCCGCTGACGACCACGAGATCGGGCGCCTGTCCTGCCACTTCATTGGCCAGACCCTCGGCAAGCGCTTCGTCGTGCTTGCCGAAATGCAGATCGGAAAGATGTGCAATCCGCATCGTATTCACTGCTCCTCGACCGGCAGAGCCGCGTCTTCTCCAACTTTGGCATCGCTGTCAGCGATCGGCGGTGCAAGCACTTTCAAGGCGCCCGGCTTGATCGTGAAAGACAGGGGCGGCCGCAATGCTGTGACCTCTCCATCCAGCATCACATTCAGTGATTTCTTGCGACTCCTGATCCTGACTGCTTCCACGCTCTCAATATCCAAGGCCTCGTCGCTGCGCCAGCGCCCCAGCAGGAAGGCGATGCAGAGCCTGAAGAGATCACCAAGCCCCAGATGCTTCAGGACGTAGAGTGTCAAGGTACCTGTATCGAGCCGCAGGCGCGAGAAGAAGCGTGCAAAGCCCTCCTCGTAGGCATTGTTGGCAACTGCCACAGCCTGAACGCGGTGAATCCGTGGTTCGCCATCGGGCGTTGCGATTTCCACCGCCAGCCGCCGGGACCGGAACAACCGCCGGAAGAAATAATGCAGGAACGCCAGGCGCGCGCCAAATCCGTCTCGCCCCCGCAACAGCTCCCTCCCGGCCGCGATGCCCGGCACAAAGCCCACCACGACCTTATGCAGAAAGACCATGCCGTTGACCTCGCCGACATCGATCCTGCGAGGCTTCATCAGTTCGAATGAGGCCAGCCATTCTTCGAGATCGAGCGGAATTCCGAGGTCTCGCGCCAGCAGATTGGCTGTCCCCATCGGAAGCACCGCCATCGTCTTGTCACTGTCGAGCATGGCCTGGGCTACGGCCGTCACCGTGCCGTCGCCGCCAGCCACGACCACGATTTCGGCTTCGGCGGCGATGGCATCGGCGATGCGCGCGAGCAGATCACGATCATCGTCATCGACGGTTGCCTCGTGTCCTGCTGCTGCCAGTCGCTGTTGCAATGCCGCTCCCGTCAAGCCGAGCTCGTGCGCAGTGCCGGATTGGGAATTGAAGAGAACGTGACAGCGCATGGATACCTTCTGCCGCCAGGATGGGGTGTCAGACTGCCACAACGGATCGCAACTGTCCCGGTTCCGCTTGGCTGCTGAGCAGCCGGCCAGTCTCCACCAGATAAGGCGAAAGCAGAGAAGTTGAGGCTAGTCGGTATTGCGCTCGAACCTGTCCCAACCCCTGGGACCGAGATGCTCCTGGGGCAGGAAGCGCATCTTGTATGCCATCTTGGGCGAGCCATCGACCCAATAGCCCAGATAGACATGCGGCAGGCCAGCAGCGCGCGCCCGCTCGATGTGGTCGAGAATCATGAAAGTACCGAGCGAGCGATCCTCAAGCTCGGGATTGAAGTAGGAATATACCATCGACAGGCCGTCCGACATGCGGTCGGTCAGCGACACGGCGATCAGGTCACCTTCACCCTTGCCGGTAATGAAGGAGGCGGGTCCACGGCGCCGGTATTCCACGATGCGGGTATCGACATGGGTGTCTTCGACCATCATCGCATAGTCGAGAACCGTCATGTCCGACATTCCGCCACGCTTGTGACGAGCGTCCAGATAGCGTCTGAAGAGGGAATATTGTTCGGTCGACGGTTCGGCCCGGTGCTCCACGCCGATCAGATCCGAATTGCGCTGCCAGACGCGCTTCATGTTGCGGGTGGGCTGGAATTCCTGCGCGAGGATACGGACCGACACACATGCCCGGCAGGTCTCGCAGGCGGGCCTGTAGGCGATGTTCTGCGAACGACGGAACCCGCCTTGCGTCAAAAGGTCGTTGAGTTCGGGAGCTTTCTCTCCGACGAGGTGCGTGAAGACCTTGCGCTCGAATTCGCCTTGCAGATAGGGGCAGGGCGATGGGGCGGTCAGGAAGAACTGCGGCGTGTGTGTTGGCTGATGCGTCATGGACCGTCGACCGACAGGTTCCGATTCGGCGTTCCCGGCACCGAACTGGATTTTCGATTTTGCAATGAAAACGTCAACTTGCCCGGCTTTGCAAGCCCGTTGCAATCACATTGGTGCAAATTGACGGGTCAGCGGTCGATCCGCGTTACCACAGTGCCAAGAAGCAGGTCGTGAAGCGTGCGCTTGCGGTCGAGGAACAGCGTCAGAAGCAGCACCAGCGGGGTCAGGATGACATTGGCGGCCCAGAACAGCACCGTGTGTACAAGAGCCAGCATGCCATCCAGCGGGCGCTCGTCCAGCCGCTCGAGCCGGATGCCCATCATGGACATGCCGACCGTCGCCTGGTTGGAACTGCCGAGGGTGAACCAGACATAAAGCAGCGCGACCGTCGGGAACAGCGCACCAAACAGCATCCAACCAAGACCGAGCGTCAGGATACCGAAAAGGAAAACGATGATCGCAAACGGCACGCAAAGCAGCGCGACGATCAGATAGTCGACGATGAAGGCAAAGACCCGCCGTGTCCGCACGCCGTCATAGGTGCGAACGTCATCAAGCCTCGAAGTGATAATCTCGCCGTCCAGCGTGCGGGTGTTCATGTCGATTTCGTCCAGTTTGTCGGTCCGGGTCGAACCTCTCCCCTAGATGGGGGTTGGCCGGCTCCGTTCAAGCAAACGGCTCAGCGGCTGAGCAGTTCCGCCACCCTTGGCGCGAAATAGGTAAGTATGCCGTCGCAGCCTGCTCGCTTGAAGGCGAGCAATGACTCCATCATGGCGCGTTCGCCGTCGAGCCATCCGTTCGCCGCCGCCGCCTCGATCATCGCGTATTCGCCGGACACCTGGTAGGCGAAGGTCGGCATCGCGAACTCGTCCTTCAATCGACGAACGATGTCGAGGTAGGGCAGGCCGGGCTTGACCATGATCATGTCCGCCCCTTCGGCCAGATCCTGTTCTGTCTCGCGCACCGCCTCGTCGCTGTTGGAGGGGTCAATGTAGTAGGTCTTCTTGTCGCCTTTCAGCAGCCCGCCAGTGCCGATCGCTTCACGGTACGGGCCATAAAAGGCAGATGCGAACTTGGTCGCATAGGACATGATGGCCACGTCTTGATGACCTGCCGCGTCGAGCGCGTCGCGAATGGCGCCGATGCGCCCATCCATCATGTCCGACGGCGCGACGATGTCGGCACCAGCCTCCGCCTGGAGCACGGCCGCCGCCGCTACCTGGGCTACGGTCTCGTCATTTACGATGATCCCGTCGCGCAGGATGCCGTCATGCCCGTGGCTGGTGAACGGGTCCAGCGCGACGTCCGTGATGACCCCGATTGCGGGTGCGGCGGCCTTGATGGCACGCGTGGCTCGGTTGATCAGATTGTCGGGATCAAGAATGTTGGAGCCGGTATCGTCGCGCAGCGACATGTCCACATTGGGAAACACGGCAAGAGCCGGAATGCCTAACTGGGCAACTCTTTCTGCCTCTGCACCGAGAATATCGAGAGACATGCGTTCGACTCCCGGCATGGCGGCTATAGCCTCGCGCCTGTTCTCCCCATCGATGACAAAGACCGGCCAGATCAGATCGTCTACCGTCAACTGGTTTTCCCGCACCAGGCGTCGTGACCAGTCGGCCTTGCGCATGCGCCGCAGCCGGCGGCCTTCGGTGATTTCGTCGACGGTGCGCGGCATTGGCGCTTGAATCCGCGTCATCCTGTTCATGGCAGTCTCCCTTGACTGTTCGACGCTCTACCACGGTGGCATTCTTCCTCAAAGCCGGTGCACACCATCACAGCCTTTTCTCATCTGGCAGCGGCTACTATTGTGCCGGCGAATCTCCGGGGCACGTCCAATGGCGTTTGGCCAGGAAGGATTGGGGGCGGTCATGTCGGCGATCGGTGGCGAGACGAGAGGTGCGGGGCTGCAGCCCAGCACGGCCGAAATCGCCTTCCAGTGGTTTCATCGTTTGGTCGCGGGCTACTGCCTGCTGTTCGGCCTCCTCTACTGGATAAGGCTGGTGGGCGTCCACGACGGGGCCGATTGGCGTTTCGATCTGATGCCCGTGCACTGGCAGATTGCGGCGGCGACCCTGGCGGTTCTTTTTCCCTTCGCGGCTAGCGGTTTGTGGATGTTGGCGTCGTGGGGGCCGGTCATCTGGTTTATCTGCGCCATGATGGAGTTGGTGATGTATGTCGGCTTCCCCGAACTGTTCGGTTCGCGCCCGAGCCTGGTCATCTCGCACGTACTGGTGGCGATGCTCTATGTCGGCTTCCGTGTCGTCATCGCGATGCAAAAGCGGAAGGCCGCGCGTTAACACTTTTTTGGCCAACCTTCCGATTGCCAGGCCGTAAGGCTCCATTAAGGCTGCGCTTTAAGTCGAATTTTAGGTGCATTCGATAGTGTGGCGCCAAGGTGAGAACAAAAAACACATCACCAGGCGTTAACGAGAGGCACCACAATGATGAACCCGCGTATGGCGGCAAAAGCCGTCGATGGCAAAGAAGATCGCAAGGACGCAATCCGGTCGCTCTATCTTGAATCTCTTCAGCTGGTCGAGCGTCTACATCGCCGACTGCTTGATGTCATCAAGGATGAATTCGAGCGACAGGGCCGCAGTGACATCAATGCCATCCAGGCATTGCTGCTCTTCAATATCGGTTCGGCCGAACTCACGGCGGGTGAATTGCGCACGCGTGGCTACTATCTCGGCTCCAACGTGTCCTACAACCTGAAGAAGCTGGTCGAACTAGGCTTCATAAATCACCAGCGTTCGCGGGTGGACCGCCGTTCGGTGCGCGTCAGCCTGACGCCGAAGGGCAGGGAAGTCGCCGAGGTCGTCAACGGCCTCTACGAGCGCCACATCGGCTCGATCGAGCAGGTCGGTGGCATCAATCTCGATGAATTCCAGCAGATGAACCGCGCTCTCCAGCGGCTGGACCGTTTCTGGAACGATACGATCGCCTATCGGATGTAGTTTCGCGAAAGCGCCTCTCTCGTCCTCGAGGCCGGCTGACAGCCGGCCTCAGGCGACGGGGTCTTTTTCGCGGCAATAGAGCATGCGGCCACGATACCGCCTTATTGGGATGTGATCCCCAAGATGAACTTTTTGTCATCTTGCAGTCAGGCGCGGTGGACCGGATGGGGGAATTTGTTAAGGTTACCCGATCTAGCCTTGCCGAAGCGCCAAGCTGCGCGGGCACGTTTTTCCTTGGCTATCGGGACCATCGATGAAAACCAATCGACGTAGTTTCATTACCGGCGCCGGAGCAATAGCTGCTTCCGCAGTCGCAACCTCTGCCCATGCCCAGGGTGTGCTGGACGAGATTTTCGGATCGACGCGCCGCGGTGCCTGGAACGAGCAATTCGATGCACGCGTCAGCGGTGACAGCAGCGGGGCAGGCGGGGTAACGGGATCGCTCGTTACCAACCAGCCGATCATGAGCCCCGAGACGCTTTTCAACGTTCAGCAGGCAATTGCGCACTATTCGAATCTTGCAGCGCAGGGTGGCTGGCCGATGGTTCCCGCCCGCAAGCGCCTTCAGATGGGCGTGGCTGATCCGGATGTGGAGGTTCTGCGTCGCCGATTGATGTTCTCTGGTGATCTTTCGGAGCGTGCCGGCATCAGTCCGGCATTTGACACCTATGTCGATGCCGCATTGAAGCGCTTCCAGAGCCGGCATGGACTGCCAGCCGATGGTGTGACCTCCGAGCACACCTTCGCTGCCATGAATGTCTCGACGCAGGTCCGGCTCGGTCAACTCGAGACCAACCTCGTTCGGCTCAATTCGATGGCCAACGGGAATCTCGGCGCCCGCTACGTGATGGTGAACATTCCGGCTGCCCAGATCGAGGCCGTCGAAGGCGGTCGCGTCGTGTCGCGGCATACAGCCATTGTCGGCAAGATCGACCGGCAGACGCCGATCCTTGAATCCAAGATCAACCAGATCATCGTGAACCCCTACTGGAACGCGCCGGTCTCGATCGTTCGCCGCGACATCATTCCGCTGATGCGGGAGAACCCCAATTATCTGCGCGACAACGCGATTCGCCTGATCGATTCGAGCGGCAACGAGGTCGATCCGATGACGGTCGACTGGTCGACGGACGAGGCGACGAGACTTCGCTTCCGCCAGGACCCCGGCCGCATCAATGCGATGGCATCGGTGAAGATCGATTTCCCGAACGCGCACTCGGTCTACATGCATGACACGCCCCAGCAGAGCCTGTTCAACGACATCGAGCGTTTCCATTCGTCCGGCTGCGTGCGCGTCCAGAACGTGCGCGACCTGGTGACCTGGATGCTTCAGGGGACGGAAGGCTGGGATCGTCGTCGTTTCGAGGACACGATCCACAACGACGCTGATGTCACCATCCGGCTCGGCGATCCGGTGCCGGTCTATTTCACATATTTCTCAGCTTGGTCGACAGGCCATAACGTCGTGCATTTCCGCGACGACATCTATGGCAAGGACGGTGTCGACGAGTTGCAGATCTCGACCGCGCTCTGATCAGCGTCACGACTTCTTGAATGAGCCGTCTCCCTGGGGAGGCGGCTTTTCTCGTTCTGCGCTGGAGCAAATTTGCTTCATTGGCCGTACATGAAAAACCAGCATGCCGCATGGAAGCCTTGCGGCAACTGTGCTAAGGCGCGGCCCTTCACGGTCCCCCCAAGCAATGACCAGAAAGGTGTATGCGACATGGCGAACGCTGCAATGAGGCCGGCTGAGGCCGACGACTTCTTCTCCCAGCCGCTCCACGAACGCGATCCGGAGATTTTCGCAGCGATCTCCGGCGAACTCGGTCGTCAGCGCGCCGAAATCGAGCTGATCGCTTCCGAAAACATTGTGAGCCGCGCCGTGATGGAGGCGCAGGGCTCCGTGATGACCAACAAATACGCAGAAGGTTATCCCGGCAAGCGCTACTATGGTGGCTGTCAATTCGTCGATGTCGCCGAGACGCTGGCAATCGAGCGCGCCAAGCAGCTCTTTGACTGCCGCTTTGCCAATGTGCAGCCGAATTCCGGCAGCCAGATGAACCAGGCCGTCTTCCTGGCCCTGCTCAACCCGGGCGACACCTTCATGGGTCTCGACCTGAACTCGGGCGGGCACCTGACCCACGGCTCGCCTGTGAACATGAGCGGGAAGTGGTTCAATGTCGTGTCCTACGGCGTTCGCAAAGACGATAATCTGCTGGACATGGATGAAGTCGAACGGCTGGCGCAGGAGCACAAGCCGCGGCTGATCATCGCCGGCGGCACTGCCTATTCCCGTATCTGGGACTGGAAGCGTTTTCGCGAGATCGCGGATTCGGTCGGTGCCTATCTGATGGTCGATATGGCGCATATCGCCGGCCTTGTGGCAGGTGGTGCCCATCCTTCACCCCTGCCTCATGCCCATGTCGTCACCTCCACCACGCACAAGTCGCTTCGCGGCCCGCGCGGCGGCCTGATCCTCACCAATGACGAGGAGATCGCCAAGAAGGTGAACTCGGCGGTTTTCCCGGGGCTCCAGGGTGGTCCGCTGATGCATGTGATTGCCGCCAAGGCGGTCGCTTTCGGCGAGGCGCTGCGGCCTGAGTTCAAGACCTATGCGCACGACGTGGTTGCGAATGCGAAGGCGCTCGCCTCCAGCCTGCAGGAGACCGGTCTCGACATCGTGTCCGGCGGAACCGACAACCACTCGATGCTAGTCGATCTGAGGCCGAAGAATGCCACCGGCAAGCGGGCGGAAGCCGCGCTCGGTCGGGCCCATATCACGTGCAACAAGAACGGGATTCCCTTCGACCCCGAAAAGCCGTTCGTGACATCGGGCATTCGTCTTGGCACCCCGGCGGGCACCACACGCGGTTTCGGCGTAGCAGAATTCGCCGAGATCGGCAGGCTGATCGCCGAGGTGATGGATGGGCTCAAGGCGGCCAATTCTGACGACGGCAATGCCGCGGTCGAAGAGGCGGTCAGGGCTAAGGTCGCTGCTCTTTGCGATCGTTTCCCGCTCTATCCCTATCTGGGATGAGGCCCGTCCTGATCATCGTGGACTGAGTAGGTTTCATGCGTTGCCCTTTCTGCCAGTCCGAGGACACACAGGTGAAGGATTCGCGCCCCGCCGAGGATGGCACTGCCATCCGCCGGCGGCGCGTGTGTCCTGATTGCGGGGCGCGTTTCACGACGTTCGAACGCGTGCAGCTTCGCGAACTGACTGTGCTCAAGAAGTCCGGTCGCAAGGTTCCCTTCGACAGAGACAAGCTGATGCGATCGGTCGAGGTGGCGCTCAGGAAGCGCAATGTCGATCCCGAACGGGTGGAGCGCGCCGTATCGGGCATCGTGCGGCAACTGGAAAGCTCGGGCGAGACCGAGATTGCCGCCGGCGAGATCGGGCGATTGGTGATGGAGGCCCTGAAGGGGCTGGACGACGTTGCCTATGTGCGGTTCGCTTCCGTCTATCGAGATTTTCGCGAGGCACGCGACTTCCAGGAACTCCTGGGCGAATTGAAGGGCGGGGAGGACTGAACATGTCCTTGCCCTCGTCCGAGGCGGATCGCCGTTTCATGAACGCGGCCATCCGCCTGTCGCGCAAGCATCTTGGCCTGACCGGTACCAACCCCTCCGTCGCGACCCTCATCGTGCGCGATGACGGACAGGGGCTGCGCATCGTGGGAAGCGGCGTTACGGCAAGGGGCGGGCGCCCGCATGCCGAGACCCAGGCACTCGATGAGGCCGGCCCCCTGGCCCGTGGCGCGACCGCCTACGTGACGCTGGAACCTTGTGCCCATCACGGTCGAACGCCGCCTTGCGCAGAGGCGCTGGTCACAGCCGGTGTCACGCGGGTTGTCGGCGCTGCCAGCGATCCCGACCCCAGGGTCTCAGGACGCGGTTACGCCATACTGCGCAATGCAGGCATTGAGGTGGACGAAGGCATCTGCCGCGACGAAGCAGCCGACGTGATGCGCGGTTATCTCACACGGTCTGTCAAGAAACGTCCGGAAGTCACTTTAAAAATGGCAATTTCTGCCGACGGCATGATCGGGCGCCAAGGTGCCGGCCAGGTGGCGATTACCGGGGACATCGCACGCCGGCAGGTGCATCTCATGCGCGCGGAGGCCGATGCCATTCTCGTCGGAATCGGTACCGCGCTCGCCGACGACCCCGAGCTGACCTGCCGCCTGCCTGGCATGTCGCATCGCTCTCCGGCACGTATCATTCTCGACAGCAAAGGGCGGCTTCCGTCATCTTCCAAGCTCGTCGCTTCGGCACGAGAAGTTGCTGTGTGGAGCGTTGCCGGCCCCGACGCCGATGCCGGGAAGCTTGGCGCCCTGTCGGCGGCGGGCGTCGATCTGATGGGCGCGGAGATTCACGAGGGACGAATTGCTCTGCCAGAATTGCTCGAAGACATCAGCGAGCGTGGCGTGGCCACCTTGCTGGTCGAGGGCGGAGCGACAGTGGCAAGAGCCTTCCTGGCGGAAGGGATCGTGGACCGGATCTGCGTGTTTCAAAGCCGCATTGAGATCGGCACGGATGGCGTTCCGGCGCCGCTCGACCCGTCGGCCCTGCCTGTGGGCTACTCGCTGTTGCGTGAGCAGCTTTTCGGCGAGGATCATTATCGCGAATTCGTCAGGAGCAGCTGATGTTCACCGGCATCGTAACCGATATTGGAACCGTCGATGGCATCACGCCTTTGCCGGAAGGTCGTCGGTTCAGGATCGCAACCTCCTATGACCCTGGCGGCATCGAGATCGGCGCCTCCATTGCCTGCGCCGGCGTGTGCCTGACCGTCGTCACGCTGCCCCAGACAGGTTCAAACGACCGCTGGTTCGAGGTGGAAGCATGGGAGGAGGCTCTCCGGCTCTCCACGGCGGGAAGCTGGGGGAAGGGCAGGCGGATCAATCTGGAACGGGCGCTGAAGGTCGGTGACGAATTGGGCGGGCATATCGTCTCTGGACATGTCGACGGCATGGCCAAAATTATCGCCCGTGAGGAAGAGGGCGATGCGGTCCGGTTTCGTATCGAGGCGCCCGCTCACCTGGCAAAATTCATCGCGCAAAAAGGCTCGGTCGCGCTCGACGGTACCTCGCTGACCGTGAACGGCGTCGAGGGCAATGTCTTCGACGTGCTCCTGATCCAGCATTCGCTTTCCGTCACGACCTGGGGCGACAGGGTTGTCGGTGACGAGGTCAATCTGGAAATCGACACCATGGCCCGCTACGCGGCGCGGCTGATGGAGGTCGAGGCTGGATAGGGCGGTTTGCGATGCCGCGATGATCCGCCGATGGCGATGCGGCCAATGAACCGCTTGCGGATACCTTGATAACGGCCTAAGTGACCCGCGATTTCCGGAGACACAAATGGCCAAGCCCGATTCACTGAAATTGCTGATCGTGGAAGCGCGCTTCTACGACGATCTGTCGGACGCGCTGCTGGAAGGTGCGAGGTCTGCGCTGGCCGAAGCAGGCGCCAGCTACGACGTGGTCACCGTGCCCGGTGCGCTGGAAATTCCCGCAGCTATCGCCTTCACGCTGGACGAAGACGGTTCTGATTATGACGGTTACGTCGCGCTTGGATGCGTGATCCGCGGTGAGACCTATCATTTCGAGATCGTCGCCAACGAATCCAGCCGCGCGCTCATGCAGCTCTCGGTCGAAGAAGAGCTGGCGATCGGCAACGGTATCCTGACGGTGGAGAACGAAGAGCAGGCCTGGGCGAGGGCGAGTGTCGATCGGGGCGACAAGGGCGGTTTCGCGGCCCGGGCGGCCTTGACGATGATTGCGCTCAGGGATCGGCTGGGGGCCTGACGGTGAACGCTGACAAAAGCACATCCGGTGGCCAGGCGGCGCCGCGTCCGGCCAACAAGCGTGGCGCAGCGCGGCTCGCAGCCGTGCAGGCGCTCTATCAGATGGACGTGGCGGGTAGCGGTCTTCTCGAGATCACGGCCGAATACGAATCCTTCCGGCTGGGCAAGGAAGTCGACGGCAACCTCTACCGCGAAGCCGATCCGCAATGGTTCAGGGCCATCCTGTCGGGCGTCGTGGAGAACCAGAAGGTGGTCGATCCCGTCATCCGTCAGGCGCTGACCGAAGATTGGCCGTTGTCGCGGCTGGATTCCACGCTGCGCGCCATCCTGCGCGCCGGCGTCTACGAATTGATGAAACGCAATGACGTGCCGGTCGCGGTTGTGGTTTCCGAATATGTGGACATTGCGAAGGCGTTCTACGTGGAAGACGAGCCGAAGATGGTCAATGCCGTTCTCGACAGGGTTGCGCTGAGGCTGCGCGGCGAGGGGCGTTCTGGCGGGGCAAGCCAGTGACTGTGCTGTCGTCCAGCGAGGCCAAGCGCAACGCGGTCGTGCTTTCTGTCTCGCAGGCAGTTGTCGGCGCGGCTGCGCCGATCACGATTTCGCTGGGCGGGCTGGCGGGTTACTACCTGCTGGCAGCAGACAAATCGCTGGCAACGGCTCCGGTGACCGGGTTCAATATCGGCGTTGCGCTCGGCGCGCTGCCTGCTGCTGCGCTGATGCGGTGGCTCGGTCGCCGCAACGGCTTCATGGGCGGCACCCTGGTCACGGCTCTCGGCGGCGTGGTGGCTACATTTGCCTTGTTCGAGAGCAATTTCTGGCTGTTCGCCATCGGCCTACTGGTGGTGGGGCTGGGCAATTCCTTCGTGCAGCAATACCGCTTTGCTGCCGCCGACAACGCGCCGGCGAAGTTCAAGGCAAACGCCATCTCCTGGGTTCTGGCGGGCGGTGTCTTTGCCGCCATCATCGGCCCGCAGGCGGTTATCTGGACGCGGGATCTGTTCGCGCCGGTCATGTTTGCGGGCGCGTTCGCGGCCATTATCGGACTGGCGTTGATCGGTCTGTTCGTTCTCTCCTTCCTGCGCGTTCCCGACGCTTCCCAGGCGGTCGCCACGGCCACCCCGGCGATACCGGCACGCCCGCTCAGGGAGGTCGTTTCGCAGCCGCGCTTCATTGCCGGCATGAGCTGCGGTGTCGGTTCCTATGCGCTGATGAGTTTCGTCATGACGGGCGCGCCGCTGGCCATGGTCGGGTGCGGATTCTCCGCAGACGAGGCCGCGCTCGGCATTTCCTGGCATGTGCTCGCAATGTTCGCGCCAAGCTTCGTGACGGGCCGCCTGATTGGTCGGTTCGGCAAGGAGACCATCATCACGACGGGCATGGTACTGTTGATCGGCTCAGCGATGGTTGCCTTGTCTGGCATAGAACTCTGGCAGTTCTGGACGTCCCTGGTCCTGCTCGGTGTGGGGTGGAACTTCGCCTTCATCGGATCGACGGCAATGGTTGCCGAGACCTATCGTCCGACCGAGACCAACAAGGTCCAAGGTTTCCACGACTTCATTCTGTTTTCCACGGTGGCCTTCGGATCGTTCATGTCCGGCGTGGTCTACACGATCTGGGGTTGGGACATGCTCAACTGGATCGTTTTCCCGGTAACTGTGTTTTGTCTCGCTGCGCTGGCCTATCTCGTGGCGATTGCCCGCAAGACACCACTGGCGACCTCCTGACCCCTGTACGGCGGGGGCTAATGCCAACATTATCTTGACGTTTTCGGGGCCGTTTCGCATAAGCCCGTGCGATGGTCGGTGTTCACCTTGCGATTCCGACCGCCTTCAACGGTCCGGGGAGGGGTACTTTCGGACCTAATTCAGGGATTTTTGGCAATGACAATGCTTTATGTCGTCATCGCCTGCGGTCTGCTTTCTGTCCTTTATGCCATCTGGGCAACACAGTCGGTTCTCGCAGCCGACCAGGGCAATGCACGCATGCAGGAAATCGCCGGCGCGATCCGGGAGGGCGCTCAGGCTTATCTCACAAGACAGTACACCACCATCGCCATCGTTGGCGCTGTGGTCTTCGTGCTGGCTTGGTGGCTGCTGACCTGGGCTGCGGCCGTTGGTTTCCTAATCGGTGCCGTTCTTTCGGGTGCGGCGGGCTTCATCGGCATGCACGTATCGGTCCGCGCCAACGTGCGCACCGCGCAGGCCGCCTCCAACAGTTTGGCGGCAGGCCTCGACATCGCCTTCAAGTCCGGTGCGATTACCGGACTTCTCGTGGCCGGCCTCGCGCTGCTGTCGATCTCGGTCTATTTCGCCGTACTTATCGGCATGGGTTTTGAGCCAACCGGCCGCACGGTGATCGATGCGCTCGTGGCGCTCGGCTTCGGTGCTTCCTTGATCTCGATCTTCGCGCGTCTGGGCGGCGGCATCTTTACCAAGGGTGCCGATGTCGGCGGCGATCTTGTCGGCAAGGTTGAAGCCGGCATTCCCGAGGACGACCCGCGCAATCCGGCAACGATCGCCGACAATGTGGGCGACAATGTAGGCGACTGCGCCGGCATGGCCGCCGATCTGTTCGAGACCTATGTCGTGACCATGGTCGCGACCATGGTGCTGGCTTCGCTCTTCTTCACCGGCGACACCGCCTTCACGCTGATGCTGTTCCCGCTGGTAATCGGCGCGGCTTGCGTCGTGACGTCGATCGCGGGCACCTTCTTCGTCAAACTCGGATCCAACAACTCCATCATGGGCGCGCTGTACAAGGGCTTCTGGGCCACGGCCGGCCTTTCGGTCGTCGCGGTCGCGCTCATCGTGTGGGGCTGGCTCGGGAGTGACACCGCCTTCACCATGGAAAACGGCACCAGCTTCACGGGTGCGGCGCTGTTTGTCTGCGGCGTCGTCGGTCTGGCGGTCACCGGTCTGATCATCTGGATCACCGAATACTATACGGGCGTCAGCTATCGCCCGGTCCGCTCGATCGCGCAGGCTTCGGTCACCGGCCACGGGACCAATGTCATCCAGGGTCTGGCCGTCTCGCTCGAGGCAACGGCGCTGCCAGCGCTGGTCATCGTGGCGGGCATCGTTGTTAGCTATTTGCTGGCCGGCCTGTTCGGTATCGCCATCGCAGTCACCACCATGCTGGCGCTGGCGGGTATGGTCGTGGCGCTGGATTCCTTCGGTCCTGTAACCGACAATGCCGGCGGCATTGCCGAGATGGCCGATCTGCCGCCGGAAGTCCGCAACACGACCGACGCGCTCGACGCCGTCGGCAACACGACCAAGGCTGTCACCAAGGGCTACGCGATCGGTTCCGCCGGTCTCGGCGCCCTGGTGCTGTTTGCGGCCTATACCGAGGACCTTCGCTTCTTTGCCGCCACGGCAGAGCCGGGTTCGTTCTTCGAGGGCGTGTCGGTCGATTTCGCGCTGTCCAACCCATACGTGGTTGCCGGTCTGCTGATTGGCGGTCTTCTGCCGTTCCTGTTCGGTGGCATGTCGATGACCGCTGTCGGTCGCGCTGCCGGCGCGATCGTGGAAGAGGTACGGCGCCAGTTCCGCGAGAATCCTGGCATCATGAAGGGTGAGGTGAAGCCGGATTACGGCCGCGCCGTCGACCTACTGACCAAGGCTGCCATCAAGGAGATGATTGTTCCCTCGATGCTGCCGGTTCTCTCGCCGATCGTGGTCTTCCTGGCGTTCTATTTCGTCGCCGGCAAGGACCAGGCCTTTGCGGCCGTCGGTGCGATGCTGCTGGGTGTGATCGTTACCGGTCTCTTCGTCGCCATTTCGATGACGGCGGGCGGCGGAGCCTGGGACAATGCCAAGAAGCTGATCGAGGACGGTTTCGTCGACAAGGACGGCGTGCGTCACGAAAAGGGCTCCGAGGCTCACAAGGCTGCAGTCACCGGCGACACGGTGGGCGATCCCTACAAGGACACAGCCGGCCCGGCCGTGAACCCGATGATCAAGATCACCAACATCATCGCCTTGCTGCTGTTGGCGGTCCTCGCCCACTGAGGCGGAACCCAAGGGTTTCAACCAAATCAAAAAGCCGCGGAGAGATCCGCGGCTTTTTTGGTTGCGCCAAATGTCCTTTTCAGTCGCTCTCCTCGAATGTGATCACCGACACATCGCCTTCATTGGCGCCCTGCCAGGCGGACTGGTGCGGCTCTTCCAGCGGCTGCCCCTCCATCTCGCCTATCTGGTCGAGTTCCACTTCGGCATATCCCTCCTGCGCAAGGGCGTCGAGTGCGATGCGCACCGCCGAATCGTCATCAGGCGCGCGGAGCAATATGTGCACACCCTCGCTGGATCCGCCTTTTTCCCGCCGAACGCGCCCGGAAATCAGCGTGACACCCGCTCCCTGATTGTCATTCATGCCGATTCTCCTCTTGTTGGCTTGCGATTCGGTCACCCCATTCCCATCTGAGTCGGCGATGGGATTTCATGCCGACGATATGTGAAGTTTCGCATGCCGGCACGACCTATGGCACTCCAGGTGGCCGCATTTTTCGGATGCCGAATGCGAGGATGGCGAAATTTCCTTTCGCCAGCGACGCAAACCCCCGATCCGGCGCGATTTTCGGCGTTGCGGGGTTGACGGGGCAGGGGTGTGGGGTTAGAAGCCGCCTCGTCTGAGCCGATGTGAGGCTTGTTCGTTCGGTGCGTCGCGCACTGGAGTTCGCCTCAAACAGGGTTCGTTCTACGAGCGAATGACATCTCCGGCTGCATGAGGCGCCCTTGGCGCTTCCTCTGCGTTTTGTTCGGGCGGGACCGCAATGATGCGGTGCGTTGCTCGGATTTGTGCATGGAAATGGTCGAACGGCCCATTGGGCTCGACACAGGTATTGAGACAGAAGGAAGGTTTGATGCCTACCGTCAACCAGCTGATCCGCAAGCCGCGCACCGCGCCGGTGAAGCGCAACAAGGTTCCGGCAATGCAGGAAAACCCGCAGAAGCGGGGCGTCTGCACGCGCGTTTATACGACGACGCCGAAGAAGCCGAACTCCGCCCTTCGCAAGGTTGCCAAGATTCGTCTTGTCAACGGCTTCGAGGTGATTGGCTATATTCCAGGCGAAGGTCACAACCTTCAAGAGCACTCCGTCGTGATGATCCGCGGCGGTCGCGTGAAGGATCTGCCGGGCGTTCGCTACCACATCATTCGTGGTGTGCTCGACACGCAGGGCGTGAAGAACCGCAAGCAGCGCCGTTCCAAATACGGCGCCAAGCGTCCGAAGTAGGGTTTCCGGCTTCGGCGCTTTTCTTTTGAAGCGCCGGCCGACGATCGTGAGAGACAAAGAACATGTCCCGACGCCACCGTGCAGAAAAGCGTGAGATCAACCCGGATCCCAAGTTCGGCGATCTGGTGATCACCAAGTTCATGAATGCCGTCATGTATGACGGCAAGAAGTCGGCTGCCGAGCGCATCGTCTATGGCGCGCTTGATCAGGTTCAGGAAAAGACCCGGCAGGAGCCGGTCGTCGTCTTCCATCAGGCGCTCGACAATGTTGCGCCGCACGTGGAAGTGCGTTCCCGCCGCGTTGGCGGTGCGACCTATCAGGTCCCGGTCGACGTGCGTCCGGAGCGTCGTCAGGCGCTGGCCATTCGCTGGCTGATCACGGCGGCCCGTAACCGCAACGAGACGACCATGATCGAGCGCCTTTCCGGCGAACTCATGGATGCCGCAAACAACCGCGGTACTGCCGTCAAGAAGCGCGAAGACACCCACAAGATGGCCGAAGCCAACCGCGCTTTCGCCCATTATCGCTGGTAACCCGGCGCGATCGAGACTCGAAAGGCACTCTCCCATGGCCCGCGAATACAAGATCGAAGATTACCGTAACTTCGGCATCATGGCGCATATCGACGCCGGCAAGACGACGACGACCGAGCGGATCCTGTTCTACACAGGCAAGTCGCACAAGATCGGCGAAGTCCACGATGGCGCTGCGACCATGGACTGGATGGAGCAGGAGCAGGAGCGCGGCATCACGATCACGTCGGCTGCGACCACCACCTTCTGGGAAGGTCGCGACGGCAAGAAGCGCCGCTTCAACATCATCGACACGCCCGGACACGTCGACTTCACCATTGAGGTCGAGCGCTCGCTGCGCGTTCTGGATGGTGCGATCGCTCTCCTCGATGCCAATGCCGGCGTTGAGCCGCAGACCGAGACTGTCTGGCGCCAGGCCGACAAGTATCGCGTTCCGCGCATGATCTTCTGCAACAAGATGGACAAGATCGGCGCAGACTTCTACCGCTCGGTCGAGATGGTGAAGTCGCGTCTGGGCGCGCAGGCCGTTGTCGTGCAGCTGCCGATCGGCGCCGAAAGCGATTTCGTCGGTGTCGTCGACCTGATCGAGATGAATGCGCTGGTGTGGCGCGAAGAGACCCTTGGCGCTGCCTGGGACGTCGTCGAGATCCCCGCCGACCTGAAGGAAAAGGCCGAGCAGTATCGCGAGATGATGATCGAGGCCGCCGTCGAGATGGACGAAGGCGCGATGGAGCGTTATCTGGAAGGCGAGATGCCCTCCAACGACGAGATCCGCGCGCTGATCCGCAGGGGCACGATCGAAGTCAAGTTCTTCCCGATGTTCTGCGGTTCTGCCTTCAAGAACAAGGGTGTGCAGCCGCTTCTTAACGGTGTGGTTGACTTCCTGCCGTCGCCGATTGACGTTCCCGCCATTCGTGGCATCGATCCGAAGAACGAGGCGGAACTGACGCGCAAGTCGTCTGACGATGAGCCGCTGTCCATGCTGGCCTTCAAGATCATGAACGACCCGTTCGTCGGTTCGCTCACCTTCTGCCGCATCTATTCGGGTGTCCTGAAGAAGAGCGTCTCGCTTGAAAACACTGTGAAGGGCAAGAAGGAGCGCATCGGCCGCATGCTGCAGATGCACTCGAACTCGCGTTCGGACATCGAAGAGGCTTTTGCGGGCGATATCGTCGCGCTGGCCGGCTTGAAGGACACGACCACCGGCGACACGCTGTGCGATCCGCTGCACCCGGTCATTCTGGAGCGCATGGAATTCCCCGATCCGGTCATCCAGATCGCGATCGAGCCGAAGACCAAGGGCGATCAGGAGAAGATGGGCCTCGCGCTCAACCGTCTCGCTGCCGAGGATCCGTCCTTCCGCGTCAAGACCGACGAGGAAAGCGGCCAGACGATCATCGCCGGCATGGGCGAGCTTCACCTGGACATTCTCGTCGATCGCATGAAGCGCGAGTTCAAGGTCGAGGCCAATGTCGGCGCGCCGCAGGTTGCCTATCGTGAGACGATCACGCGTGCTGCCGAGATCGACTACACCCACAAGAAGCAGACCGGTGGTACGGGCCAGTTCGCGCGCGTCAAGATCGTGTTCGAGCCAAACCCCGAGAGCGACGAGTTCGTGTTCGAATCGAAGATCGTTGGCGGCAACGTGCCGAAGGAATACATCCCGGGTGTTCAGAAGGGCATTCAGAGCGTTCTGTCTTCCGGTCCGCTCGCCGGCTTCCCGATGCTCGGCGTCAAGGCGACCTTGCTTGACGGTGCGTACCACGATGTCGACTCCAGCGTTCTCGCCTTCGAGATCGCATCGCGTGCGGCTTTCCGTGAAGGTGCCCAGAAGGCCGGTGCTCAGCTGCTCGAGCCGATCATGAAGGTCGAGGTTGTGACCCCGGAAGAGTATGTCGGCGGCGTCATCGGCGACATCAACGGTCGTCGTGGCCAGATCCAGGGCCAGGAAGCACGCGGCATCGCCACCGTCATCAATGCGATGGTGCCGCTCGCCAACATGTTCAAATACGTCGACACACTGCGTTCGATGTCCCAGGGCCGCGCCCAGTACACGATGCAGTTCGACCATTACGAGCCGGTGCCGACCGCGGTCGCCCAGGAAATTCAGAAGAAGTTCGCCTGATCAGGCGAACCCGGACAATAAATCAAAGCCGCAAGCGGCTGACAGAAGTGGAGAACTCACATGGCCAAAAGCAAATTCGAGCGCAATAAGCCTCATGTGAACATTGGCACGATTGGTCATGTTGACCATGGCAAGACGTCTCTGACGGCTGCGATCACGAAGTATTTCGGCGAGTTCCGTG
>JBKBIT010000010.1:0-154529 GCA_046297455.1 Aliihoeflea sp. | reverse complement strand
TTTCGTTCGCCACCAGCGGATCGAGCGCACTCGTCACCTCGTCGCAGATGATCAGCGTCGGCTTGGCGGCCAGCGCGCGGGCGATGCAGACGCGCTGCTTCTGCCCGCCGGAGAGCTCGGCCGGGTAGCGGTCGGCATAGCCGGTGCCCATCTCGATCTTGTCGAGCAGTTCGGCCACGCGCCGGTCGCGTTCCTTGCCGCGCATATTGAAATAAAACTCCAGCGGCCGGCCGATGATGGTGGCCACCGTCTGGCGCGGGTTCATGGCCGTGTCGGCCATCTGGTAGATCATCTGCAATTCGCGCAGATCGTCTCGCGTGCGCTGCGCGAGCTTTGGCGACAGGGTACGGCCTGCGAACTCGATCTCGCCCTCCCGTGGGGGCAGCAGACCGGTGATGACGCGCGCCAGCGTCGATTTGCCCGAGCCGGATTCGCCGACGACCGCGAGCGTCTGGCCAGGATAGATGTCGACCGAAACGTCCTTCAGCACGTCGATCGTGCCGCCGCCATATGCCGCCGTGACGTGTTTCACCGAGAGGGCCGGATTGGTACCCGGTATCTGCTCCTCGTGGTCGATCGCATGGGCGGCAACGAGCTTCTGCGTGTAGTCCTCTTTCGGCCGCTTGATGATGTTTTCGGTCTTGTCCCACTCGACCATCTTGCCGTGACGCAACACCATGATCTCGTCGGAGACCTGGGCGACGACGGCAAGGTCGTGGGTGATGTAGAGGGCGGCCACGCCTGTATCGCGGATCGCGTCCTTGATCGCGGCCAGCACGTCGATCTGGGTGGTCACGTCGAGCGCCGTCGTCGGCTCGTCGAACACGATCAGGTCGGGCTCGGAGCAGAGCGCCATCGCCGTCATCACGCGCTGCAACTGCCCGCCCGAGACCTGATGAGGATAGCGGTTGCCGATCTTCTCCGGTTCGGGAAGGCTCAGCTTGCGGAAGAGAGCAATGGCGCGCTTCTCGGCTTCCTTGCGCGAAGCCCGGCCATGCTCGACCGTGGCTTCCACCACTTGGTCCATCAATTTGTGGGCGGGGTTGAAGGCGGCAGCGGCCGACTGGGCGACATAGCACACCTCGGCTCCACGCACGCGACGTATGCCGCGCACCCTTTCCTTGAGAATGTCGCGCCCGTTCAAAAGGACCTCGCCGCCGGTGATCCTCACCCCGCCGCGGCCATAGGCCATGGCGGATAGACCGATGGTCGACTTGCCGGCGCCCGATTCGCCGATCAGGCCCAGCACCTTGCCCTTCTCGAGCTTGAGCGAGACGCCATCGACGATCACGATGTCATGCGGATCCTCGTCGGGCGGGTAGACCGTTGCCTCGATCCTGAGGTTGCGGATTTCGAGCAGCGGACCGTCGGCTCGGGAATTTTTGGGCTGCTTAGCCACCGCGGCCTCCCTTCAGGCTGGAGGTGCGGTTCAGGACCCAGTCGGCAACAAGGTTCACCGAAATGGCCAGAGCGGCAATGGCAGCGGCCGGGATCAGGGCGGCGCCGATGCCGAAGACGATTCCGTCGCGGTTCTCGCGCACCATCCCGCCCCAGTCGGCATTGGGTGGCTGGACGCCAAGGCCCAGGAACGAGAGAGCCGAGAGGAACAGGACCGCATAGATGAAGCGCAGCCCGAGTTCGGATACCAGCGGCGACAGCGCGTTGGGCAGGATTTCGCGGAAGATGATCCAGCCCTTGCCCTCGCCGCGCAGTTTTGCAGCTTCGACGAAATCCATCACGTTGATGTCGGCGGCTACCGCGCGCGACAGGCGATAGACGCGGGTAGCGTCCAGAATGCCCATCACCAGGATCAGGATCGGGATGGTCGAAGGCAGCACTGACAGAACCACCAGCCCGAAGATCAGCGTCGGGATGGACATCAGCAGATCGACGAAGCGGGACAGGATCGTGTCGAACCAACCGCCGATCACGGCAGCCGCAAAGCCGAGGATCGAGCCCAGCGAGAAGGCGAGGGCGGTTGCCATTGCGGCGATGAAGACGGTGACCTGAGCGCCGTAGATCATGCGCGACAGCAGATCGCGACCGAGATTGTCGGTGCCCAGCCAGTGTCGTGACGATGCCGACTCCCAGACGCCGCCGATGATGAGCGATCCGGGATAGGGGGCGATCCATTGTGCGAAGATGGCGCAGAACAGGAACAGGATCGTGAAGAACAGGCCGATGGCCGCGCCGATCGGCACCTTCCCGAGCCAGGGCAGGGAAAGCGTCATCGTGGATGCCTCAGGCGTGGATTGGCGAGGATGGCAGCGATGTCCGCGAGCAGGTTGAGGCCGATATAGACCGCGGCGAAGATGAGACCGACTGCCTGCACCACCGGCACGTCCCGTTTCGACACGTGGTCGACCAGATACTGCCCCATGCCAGGATAGACGAAGATGACCTCGATCACGACGACGCCAACCACGAGGAAGGCGAGGTTGAGCATGACCACGTTCGCGATCGGCGCAATCGCGTTGGGGAAAGCGTGCTTGCGGATGATGTCAAACTGCGACATGCCCTTCAATTCCGCCGTTTCGATATAGGCGGATTGCATCACATTGAGGATCGCGGCGCGGGTCATGCGCATCATGTGGGCGAGCACGACCAGTGTCAGCGCGGCAGCGGGCAGGGCGATCGCCTGCATGCGCTGCCAGAATGGCATCCCCTCATAGACAGTCGAGAAGCTGGGGAACCAGTTCAGCGTGACCGCGAAGATGAAGATCAGCACATAGCCGACGAAGAATTCAGGCAGGGACGTGGAGGCCAGCGCGAGGCCGGAAATCGTCTTGTCGACCACGCCATTGCGGTAGCGGACGGCAATCAGCCCAAGGAGGATCGCCAGCGGCACGGATACCGCAGCGGCCCAGAAGGCCAGGAACAGCGTGTTGGAAAGCCTCGGCGCGATGGCGGTTGCGATGTCGCGCCGGTTTGAAAGCGCAACCCCGAGATCGCCGGTCAATACACCGCCCAGCCAGGAAAAATAGCGGACGATCGCCGGCTGATCGAGGCCGAGTTCTCGACGCAGGTTTTCCAGCGCCTGCGGCGTCGCAGCCTGCCCCAGGATCGAGGAGGCCACGTCGCCTGGCAGTATCTCGGTGCCGACGAAAATCAGCACCGAGACGGCGAAGAGCAGCAGCACGCCCTGCGCGATGCGCTGGGCGATGAGCAGCAGTATGGGACCCCAGCCCCTCAAGGGTCCAGACACCTTAACTCTGAAGCCAGACGCGGATCGCGGCCCTCAGGTTGGAGGTCTCGTGGTTTGGGTCGCGGACCCAGCCCTGCACTTCCTCGCGGCGGGCGTCGAGGAAGTCGTTGAACATGGGCAGGATCAGGCCGCCATCGTCGCGCACCATCATCGCGGCCTCGCGATAGAGCTCGCCGCGGCGATTGTCGTCCAGTTCGGCCCGCGCCTCGAAGATGATGTTGTCGAAATCATCATTGAAGAAGCGGGTGTCGTTCCAGTCGGCGCCAGACGTGTAGGCCGTGGAGTACATCGAATCCTGCGTCGGACGGCCGCCCCAATAGGAGGCGCAGAAGGGCTGCGCGTTCCAGACTTCCGTCCAGTATCCGTCACCCGGTTCGCGCTGGACCTGGATGTCGATGCCGGCGGCGGCGGCCTGCTGGGCGAAGAGTTGGGCTGCGTCGACGGCACCAGGGAAGGCGACTTCCGACGTGCGCAGCAGGATCGGGCCATCATGGCCGGAGCGCTGGTAGTAGTGTCGGGCCTCTTCGGGATCGTAGGCGCGCTGCTCGATGCCCTGCGGGAAGTGGGCATAGGCCTCGTTGATCGGGAAGTCGTTGCCGATCGAGGCATGGCCGAGCAGGATCTGGTTGACCATCTGCTCGCGGTCGATCGCCAGCTTCAGCGCCATGCGCAGGTCGCGGTTGTCGAAGGGCGGCGTGTTGCAATGCATGATGAACACGTAATGGCCCTTGGACGGGGTGGCTTCGATGACCACGCCAGGCGCGCGCGCCAGCAGGTCGACCGTGCGCGGCTCGACGCGGTTGATGATGTGCACCTGGCCGGACTGCAGGGCCGACATGCGGGCGGTGGAATCGTTCATGACGATCACCTCGACGGAATCGACATGGCCGACATCGTCGCGCCAGTAACCGTCATACTTGGTGCTGACATGGCGTACGCCCGGCTCGTCGACCTCGACCTTGTAAGGTCCGGTGCCGATGCCGGCGGCCGGCTCGTCCATGCCGCCATTGGGCTGCACGACAAGGTGATAATCCGTCAGAAGCAGCGGGAGGTCGGCGTTGCCACGGCTGAGCTTCAGCACGACATAGTCGCCGTCGAGGTCAACACTCTCGATGTCGCGCAGAACGCCGAGTGCAGCCGATTCCGTGTTTTCATCAGAATGGCGACGGAGCGTCTGGGCGATGTCCTCGGCCGTCATTTCCTTGCCATTGTGGAAGGTGACGCCCTGGCGCGCCTTGAAATGCCATTCCTTCGCGTCGTCCGATGCCTCCCAGGACTCGGCAAGCGCGGGCTGGGCCGATCCGTCCTCTGGCGACTGCAGCACCATGGTCTCGCCCCAGGTGGTGCCGAAATTCTGCGGTACCTGGGTAAGCCAGGTTGCCGGGTCGAGGCTGTTGGTGGACTCGCCACCCGTCAGGCCCATGCGCAAATGGCCACCCTTTTGCGGATTTGCTGCGGCTGCCTTGGTCAGCAGCGATGTTGCAAAGGGTGCGGCAATGCCAAGCGCGGCGGCGCGACCCAGGAAATCGCGGCGGCTCAACTTGCCGGCGGCAACACGCTGGCTCAGGTACTTGAGTTCTCTGGACATATCGGTTCCTCACTCTGTTGTTCGGACGCGGCAGGAATGCCGCCGGGCACGTGTGCGCGCCTCGTTGACGTCGATAATGACGCCAAAACAGCAGCTACCGCAAGGTCATCTGCGACATCGGACGCCGCATTTGCCGGGAGTGCCCCATGGCCCTTTCAATAGCCGCCGGCGGACGGTTGGCGCAACCTAAGCAGCGAATTTTATAGGAAAAAAATCTGCCAGGCTCCGCCGCGGCACTCTCGCCGAGCCAGAAGACAGTGGGATGACCGGCTGGTTCGCGTGCGTCGGTCAGGCTTCCGGCAGGGCTATTTCCCACGCTTCCTGAAAGTGAAATTCCTCCAGATTTTTGCCCTCGCCGCCGCGGTCGACGACCACGAAATCCTGTTTCTGGCCGATCGGCGTCAGCACTGCATGCCACACGTTGCGGCGGTAGTTCACGCCCTGGCCCGGGGCGGTCAGGAAGGGGACGGGTTCGCCGGGGCCGTCCGGCCCGTCCGGGCAGACCACCACCAGGAAGGGGGCAGGTGTGAGCGGCATGAAGGCCTGGCTGCCCAGGGGATGGCGCTCGACCATCTTCAATTCCAGCGGGAAGGCGTAGGGGTTTCCCCGGAAGAGCGAGATGATGACGCTGCCGGCCGCATCAGTCTCGGCCGAGGCAATGGCGTGAAAGCGTGTCGCCATGCCGGCATTTATCTCGAACCGGTCGGACCAGTCTGTATCGATCACGTCGCCGAACGGCGCGAAGGCTTCGCGGGTCAGCGGTTGTGCGGTGAGACGTCTTGTCATGGTCGGTCCAGCCTTGGGTGACGGTTGACATCCTTGTAGAGGAGATAGCGGAAGCGGCCTGGTCCGCCGGCATAGCAAGCCTGCGGGCAGAAGGCGCGCAGCCACATGAAGTCGCCAGCCTCGACCTCGACCCAGTCGCCGTTCAGCCGATAGACCGCCTTGCCCTCCAGCACATAGAGCCCGTGCTCCATGACATGGGTTTCGAGGAAGGGAATGACGGCGCCCGGCTCGAAGGTGACGACTGTCACGTGCATGTCGTGGCGCATGTCGGCAGGATCGACGAAGCGGGTCGTGGCCCATTTGCCCTCGGTGCCGGGCATCGGCGTCGGTGCCACGTCAGCGTCGCTGGTGAAGACCGGGTCGGGCATGTCGAGCCCGTCCACCTTCTCGTAGCGCTTGCGGATCCAGTGGAAACGGGCCGGCGCGGTGCCCCGGTTGTGCGCCGTCCAGCCGCAGGAAGGCGGCAGGTAGGCATAGCCGCCGGGCGAAAGCACATGATCGCTGCCGCCGATCGATACGGTCAACTCGCCTTCGACGACGAACAGCACGCCCTGCGCCTTCGGATCAGGCTCGGGGCGCTCGCTGCCGCCGCCGGGCGCGACTTCCATGATCTTCTGCGAGAAGGTCTCGGCAAAGCCGGAAAGCGGGCGCGCCAGTATCCAGGCGCGGGTCTTGTCCCAGAAGGGCAAGAAGCTGGTCACGATGTCCTGCATCGTGCCGGCCGGGATCACGGCATAGGCTTCGGTGAAGATGGCCCGGCCGGTCAGGAGCTGGGTCTGTGGCGGATGCCCGCCCCGGGGGGCAAAATAGGAGCGGTCGGTCAAGGATGTCACTCCGGCAGGATGTCGCGAAGCCGCAGGAACGCAATGCGTTCGACCTGCCGGCAGGCGGTGGCGAATTCGGCGTCTCGGTCGTTGTCGATGCGGGTCTGGAAGGCGGCGAGTATGCTCGCCTTGGTGTTGTCCTTGACCGCGATGATGAAGGGAAAGCCGTGCTTGTCGACATAGGCCGCGTTGAGGCGGGAGAAGGTCTCGCGTTCCTCGTCGGTCAGTGCGTCCAGTCCGGCCGAGGCCTGTTCGGCGGTCGATTCCGCGGTCAGGCGCCTGGCCTGGGCCAGCTTGCCGGCAAGATCGGGATGCGCGTTGAGTACGCTCAGCCGTTCGTCTTCGGAAGCAGAGCGGAAGATGCGGGCCAGCGCATTGTGAAGCCCGCCGGCCGAATCGTGCGCCGGCCCCAGTGCCAGCCCGTGAGCGCGCTCGGCGATCCAGGAGGAATGCTCGAAGATGCCGCCGAACTTGGCCACGAATGTCTCGCGGTCCATGCGGCTCGGTCGCAGTGCCGGCGCGCGGTAGGGGTGGGTCTTCATCCAGTGTTCGGCGATGTCGGCGCGGCGCGCCAGCCAGACGCGCTCGTGGCTCTTCACATAGTCGATGAAACGCTTGAGCGCGGCGGCGCGTCCGGGCCTTCCGACCAACCGGCAATGCAGCCCGATATTCATCATCGCCGGCTTGCCGGCCTTGCCTTCCGCGTAAAGCGTGTCGAAAGCGTCCTTGAGATAGGCGAAGAACTGGTCGCCCGAATTGAAGCCCTGCGCGGTGGCAAAGCGCATGTCGTTGGCATCGAGCGTATAGGGAATGACCAGTTGCGGCGAGATCGCGTTGCCCTGACCGTCATGGTCGAGCCAGTAGGGCAGGTCGTCGTCGTAAGTATCTGAAATCCAGTCGAAACCGCCTTCGGCGGCTGCGAGCTTCACGGAGTTGACCGAGGTGCGGCCGAGATAGAGGCCCCGCGGCCGCTCGCCGGTGACTTCCTTGTGCAGACGGATCGCCTCGATGAGATCGCGGCCCTCGTCTTCTTCAGCGTGGTCGCGATAGTCGATCCAACGCAGTCCATGGCTGGCGATTTCCCAGTCGGCCTCCTGCATCGCCGCCACCTGGTCGGGCGAGCGGGCAAGTGCTGTCGCCACGCCGTAGACCGTGACGGGCACCTCGGCCTGCGTGAACATGCGATGCAGCCGCCAGAAGCCGGCGCGCGCTCCATATTCGTAGATCGATTCCATGTTCCAGTGGCGCTTGCCCGGCCAGGGGGCTGCACCTACGATCTCTGAGAGGAACGCTTCGGAGGCAGCGTCGCCATGCAGGACGCAGTTCTCGCCGCCTTCCTCGTAATTGACCACGAACTGAACGCAGACAAGCGCGCCGCCCGGCCATTTCGGGTCCGGCGGGTTGGCCCCATAGCCACGCATGTCCCTGGGGTATCGCATCTCTTCGTTTCCTCCGCGCTTGTCATCGCTGATGCTCGGGCGCAATGATAGACCAAAGCAATCGCCGGTCATTCCCCCTTGGAATGTTGAAAGTCTTTCGGGGTCTGGCGGCTCTCTCCTTCCCGTCCGCGTGCTTTAGGTTCGGATGGGAACGTGAGTATCGATGGACGAGGATAGACAATGCCAGACGCCTCGGGCGGACGCCTGACCACGCATGTTCTCGACACGGCCTCCGGGCGGCCTGCGGCGGGAATGAAGATCGCTCTCTACAAGGTGAGCGGCAACTCGCACCGCAAGATCAAGGAAACCGTGACCAACGAAGACGGCCGTTGCGACGCGCCGCTTCTGCAAGGCGCTGAATTCAAGCCTGGCCAGTACGAGCTCGTGTTCTTTGCCGGGGATTATCTTCGCGGCCTTGGTGTGGCGCTGCCAGATCCCCTGTTTCTCGATCAGATACCGATCCGTTTCGGCATGGCCGAAAGCGCGCATTACCACGTGCCGTTGCTGATCTCGCCTTTCGGCTATTCAACCTACCGGGGAAGCTAAGTGGTCCGTTCTGAAATCCGTTTCATCCTGAATGGCGAGGACGTCTCGCTCGAGGACGTGCGCCCGACCGAGACCTTGCTTGATTTTCTGCGGCTGCGGCGGTCGCTGCGGGGCACCAAGGAGGGTTGCGCGGAAGGCGATTGCGGCGCCTGCACGGTGCTGGTCGGACGGCTCGATGGCAGCAGGCTCGTTTATGAAGGCGTGAATGCCTGCATCCGCTTCCTGGCTTCGCTTGACGGGTGCCATGTCGTCACGGTGGAGCATCTCAAGCGCCCCGACGGCACGCTTCATCCCGTCCAGCAGGCGATGGTCGATTTCCACGGCTCGCAATGCGGCTTCTGCACGCCCGGTTTCGTGATGTCGCTTTATGCGCTTTGGATGCGTGCACCCGCGCCCACGGTCCCGATGATCGAAAAGGCACTGCAGGGCAATCTTTGCCGCTGCACCGGCTACGAGCCGATCGTGAAGGCGGCGTTGTCGATCGGGAGCTATGGCGATGTCGCTGCCGATCCGCTGGCCGCGGAACGCGCCGAGATGGCGGCCAGGCTCGCCGCTCTGCAGGATGGGAAACGGGTTGAAATGGGGCAGGGCAGGGAGCGCCTCGTCATCCCCGCCTCGGTCGATGATCTTGCCGAACTGCTCGCCGCCGAACCCGGTGCCACGATCGTTGCCGGTTCCACCGATGTCGGGCTGTGGGTCACGAAACACATGCGCGAGATAGCGCCGATCGCCTTCATTGGCGGCCTGTCGCAATTGCGCCGGGTTTCGGAGAGTGGCGAGGCCATCACCATCGGTGCCAATGTCACCTATACCGACGCCTACAGGGCCATTGCCGCACGCATTCCCGCCTGGCAGGGATTGCTCGATCGCATCGGAGGCGACCAGGTGCGCAACATGGGCACGATCGGGGGTAATATCGCCAACGGATCGCCCATTGGCGACACGCCGCCGCCACTGATCGCACTCGGTGCCACGCTGACCCTGCGCAGGGGCGCGGAGACGCGCAGCCTTCCGCTGGAAGACTTCTTCATCGACTACGGCAAGCAGGACCGCCAGCCAGGCGAGTTCGTGGAGAGCATCACGGTCCCGCTGCCCAGGGAAGACGCGCATTACGCCGTGTACAAGGTCACCAAACGCCGCGACGAGGACATCACTGCTGTGCTCGGCGCGTTCCATGTCGAACTGGCAGACGGCAAGGTTTCCGCTGCTCAGATCGCCTATGGCGGCATGGCCGCGACGCCGAAGCGGGCAAGATCCGTCGAGGCCGCGCTGGTGGGCAAGCCCTGGAACGAGGAAACCGTCGCGATGGCCATGGATGCCGTCTCCCGCGATTTCACCCCCATCTCCGACATGCGCGCATCCGCCGAATACCGCCGGCTGGCGGCAAGAAACCTGATACGTCGCTTCTTGCTGGAGACGTCCGGCGAAAGCGATGTTCAGGTCAAGCGTTACGAGGAGGCGTGATGACACACCACCAGCCCAACCTCCAGGCCGAGAAGATCACGGGTGGCGTCGGGTCCGACAGCCGCCACGATTCCGCCCGCAAGCACGTTGCCGGCGAGGCGGTCTATATCGACGACATACCCGAGCCAGCCGGCACGCTTCATGCCTGTTTCGGTCTGTCGACGGTCGCCCACGGCACGATCCTGTCGATGGATCTGTCCGCGGTCGCCGCCGCCCCCGGCGTGGTTGCGGTGCTGACGGCCGACGACGTGCCGGGCGAAAACGACATCTCGCCTTCGGGCAAGCACGACGAGCCGCTTCTTGCCGGGGATAGCGTGCAGTTCTTCGGTCAGCCGATCTTCGCCGTGGTCGCCGAGACGCGAGAGGAAGCCCGCCGGGCCTGCCTGCTGGCGAAAGTCGATTACAGCGAAAAGCCTTTCGTCACCGATATCGCCGGGCTCGACCCGCGAGAGGACCGGCTGGTCGCCGATCCGCTGACGCTTGCGCGCGGCGATGCTGCAGCCGCCATCGCGGCCGCCCCCCGTCGCCTGAAGGGATCGATGCGCATCGGCGGACAGGATCATTTCTACCTCGAAGGCCACATCGCCATGGCGATCCCGGGCGAGGACGAGGACGTGACTGTCTTTTCCTCCACCCAGCACCCCAGCGAGGTGCAGCACATGGTGGCGCATGCGCTCGGGATCTCGTCGCATTCCGTGACCATCGAGGTTCGTCGCATGGGCGGCGGCTTCGGCGGCAAGGAGACGCAGGGCAACCAGTTTGCCGCGATTGCTGCGATTGCCGCCAAGAAGCTGAAACGCGCCGTCAAGATCCGGCCAGACCGCGACGACGACATGATCGCGACCGGCAAGCGCCACGATTTCCTCGTCGACTATGAAGTCGGGTTCGACGATGAGGGCAACATTCTCGGCGTGGGCTATGTCTATGCGGCGCGTTGCGGGTTTTCGTCCGACCTGTCGGGGCCAGTCACCGACAGGGCGCTCTTCCACTGCGACAACGCCTACTACCTGCCCGCCGTGAAGGCGATGTCGGCGCCGCTCTACACCAACACCGTCTCCAACACCGCCTTTCGCGGCTTCGGTGGCCCGCAGGGCATGATTGGCATGGAACGCGTGATCGACGAGGTGGCATTTGCCACCGGGCTCGAGCCGCTGGAGGTGCGCAAGCGCAATTTCTACGGCACGCATGACCGCAACGTCACGCCCTATCACCAGACCGTCGAGGACAACATTCTCGACCGCATCGTGGGCGAGCTGGAGACAAGCGCTGACTATGCGGGACGGCGGAAGGAAATCGCCGCGTTCAACGAGACCTCGCGCATCGTCAAGCGCGGCCTCGCCCTGACGCCGCTCAAATTCGGCATCTCCTTCACCGCCACCCATTTCAACCAGGCCGGTGCACTGGTCCATGTGTACACCGACGGTTCGGTGCACCTGAACCACGGCGGCACCGAGATGGGGCAGGGGCTCTATGTCAAGGTGGCGCAGGTTGTCGCCGAAGAGTTCCAGATTGATCTCGACCGGGTGAAGATCACGCCTACGACGACCGGCAAGGTGCCGAACACGTCGGCAACGGCAGCCTCCGCCGGCTCCGATCTCAACGGCATGGCGGCGCAGAACGCGGCCCGGCAGATCAAGGACAGGCTCTGCCTCTTCGCGGCCGAGAAATACGAAGTGCCGCTGGAGCAGGTCGTTTTCCTGCCCAACCGTGTGCGTGTCGGCAATCAGGAGATCCCGTTCGGCGATCTCGTGAGGCAGGCCTATATGGCGCGCGTGCAGCTTTCGGCCGCCGGCTTCTACAAGACACCGAAAATCCACTGGGATCGCTCCGTCGGGCGTGGCCAGCCCTTCTATTATTTCGCCTATGGCGCCGCCTGCGCTGAGGTCTCCATCGACACGTTGACCGGCGAATACATGGTCGAGCGCGTCGACATTCTCCACGAGACCGGCCGCTCCCTGAACAGGGCGATCGACATCGGGCAGATCGAAGGCGGTTTCATCCAGGGCATGGGCTGGCTCACCACCGAGGAACTGGTGTGGGACGGCAAGGGTCGCCTGCGCACCCACGCGCCCTCGACCTACAAGATCCCGCTCGCTTCCGATCGACCGAAGATCTTCAACGTGACCTTGGCCGACTGGTCCGAAAACCGCGAGGACACGGTCCACAAGTCCAAGGCGGTTGGCGAACCGCCCTTCATGCTGGGCATGGCCGTGCTGCACGCGCTGTCGGATGCCGTCGCCAGCGTCGCCGACCACCGCATCTGTCCCCGCCTTGATGCCCCGGCCACACCCGAGCGCGTGCTGATGGCGGTTGAGAGGGTGAAGAGGGAGGCAGGGGGGAAAGCTTGACTGTAGCTACAATGTGGCTACATGATGGTTGGTGAACAGCGAGGATTGAGTCATGGCATCGGATAGCGTGGTGCGCGCACGGATCGATTCCCGTACCAAGGAGGAAGCAACAACCGCTCTGGAAGCCATGGGCTTGTCTGTGTCTGACGCAATCCGGCTGTTGATGATGCGGATTGCCGAAGAGCAGCGCCTTCCATTCGAGGTCAAGGTGGCCCGGCCGGCCACCGCCAGGGCGATCAAGGAACTGCAGCAGGGCAAGGGCAAGCGCTTCGACAATGCCGAGGCCCTGTACAAGGATCTGGACATCTGACCGATGCTCGCCCTTGTCCGCTCCGGTCGCTTCAAGCGCGACGTCAAGCGGATGCAGAAGCGCGGCAAGGACATGGCAAAGCTCAAGGCGGTACTGATGCTTCTTTTGGCAGAGGCACCATTGCCGGCGCACCATAGGGATCATCCTTTGCGCGGCGACTGGAACGGTTTTCGCGATCTCCCTATCGAGCCGGATTGGCTGCTGCTTTACCGCATCGCAGATGGAGAGTTGCAGCTTGCCCGCACGGGCAGCCACGCCGATCTTTTCAGAGAGTGAAAGCAGCTACAATACCCATGACCGCCCTGTCTCGCTCCCTGCATGCCTTCCTCGACGCTGCCCCCGCCGTGGCGCTCGTAGAAGTCTCGTCCGCCAAAGGCTCGACGCCGCGCGAGGAGGGCGCGTGGATGCTGGTTTCGCCCGATGCCATCTTCGGCACGATCGGCGGCGGGCAGCTGGAATTCATGGCGATCGATGCCGCACGTGCATTGCTTGCTGGCGAGGGCGCGCGCCACACGCTCGACATCCCGCTCGGTCCCGAGATCGGCCAGTGCTGCGGCGGGCGGGTCGAAATCGGCATCTCGATTGCCGACGCCGCGAAGCGTAACGAGCTGCTACGCAACGTCAAGGATGAGGATGCGGCCCGCCCGCATGTCTATCTTTTCGGCGGGGGGCATGTCGGGCGCGCGCTGTCTGCAGCGCTGTCGCTGCTGCCGCTCAACGTCATGGTCGTGGAAACGCGCGAGGATGCGCTGGCCGACATGCCGCAAGGGGTGGTGACGCGGCTTACCCCGGTGCCCGAGGACTCCGTCCGCGACGCGCCGTCCGGCTCGGCCTTTATCGTTCTCACCCACGACCACGCGCTCGATTTCCTGATCGTCGCGGAGGCCCTGAAGCGCGAGGATGCGACCTATGTCGGAATGATCGGGTCCAGGACCAAGAAAGAGACCTTGCGGCGCTGGTATCTCAAGGAGGCCGAGGGCGACGAGCGGCGATTTGCCCGCGTGGTCTGTCCGATAGGCGGGAGCGACGTCGACGACAAGCGTCCCGCAATCATTGCGGCTCTGGTGGCGGCGGAGCTGTTGCGTGCACTTTCCGCCTCATCAGGCCGCGGATCAGCGTGACGAAGAAGAAGATCGCAAAACCAGGGATCGCGGACGCTATGGCGAAGCCTGCGGCGCCCATCTGGCAGCCGCCCGCGTCTCCCGGTCCGCATCCGCCCGCCGCATAGGCAAGGGCCAGGACGCCGAAGAAGGCGACAATGGGAACCACGATCAGCCCAAACAGCGCGAAGAGGAAGGACCGGAGGAAGAGCAGTGGCATGGTGGGCCTCGGTGCGACAGACTGAGCCTACAATAGGTTTTCGTGAAACCCGGCGCCATCTGATTTGTTGGCATGGCCAGAAGACGTAATGCCTATCGCCCTGCCATGATCTCGCGGATCATGCGCTGGCAGCGTTCCGCCATGAAGTCGAGCAAAAGCCGGACCTTGGGATCCTGGTAGTTCTTGTGCGGGTAGACGGCAGCCAGTTGTGCCGGCAAGGGCGGGTAATCGGACAGAACGATCTTCAACCGCCCGTCGCGGATGAAGGGTTCGACGTCGAAACGCGGCTTGTTGACGATCCCGCGCCCGGCCAGCGCCCAGCCGGTAAGTACGTCGCCATCGTCGGAATCCAAAGGCCCGGAGACCTCGAATTTTCTTGGCCCATCGGGTGTGTTCAGCATCCAGTAATGCTCTCGGGCGCCGGGAAAACGCAGCATCAGGCAGTCGTGGCGATCGCTGACCAGCTGGTCGGGACCGGCAGGCTCGCTGCGCTTCTCCAGATAGGCGGGAGCGGCGACCAGCACGCGCTCGCACTCCATGATGCCGCGCCGCTTGAGGCTGGAATCCTCCAGCAGCCCGAGCCGGAAGGCGACGTCGATGCCCTCGCGCATGATGTCGACATTGTGGTCCGACAGGCGCAGCCTGACCTCGATGTCCGGATAGCGGTCGCGGAATTCGGGGATGCCGGAGGCGATCAGCCGGCGCCCCATGCCGAGCGGCGCCGTCACCCTGATCGTGCCGCGCGGCTGACCGGAGATCGCCGCCACGGCAGCCTCTGCCTCGGCGACCGAATCCAGCACCTTCTTGGCGCCGTCATAGAAGGCGCGGCCGTGCTCGGTGGGCATCAGCTGGCGCGTGGTGCGGTTGAACAGCCGCACGCCGAGATGTTTTTCCAGTTCCTTGATGCGGTTTGAGGCGACTGCCGGCGAAATGCGCATGTCGCGGCCTGCCGCCGACAGGTTCCCCAGTTCCACGACGCGGACGAAGACCGCGATATTGTCGAGATAGGCCATGCTGGCGACTTAGCCCCAAACGGATTTGGTCGGCTATCATTTTCATGTTTTTTTTGAAAGTAATCGGCGACCTTTCCCCTTCCGCTTTGGCGGCGAAGCCGTAATCTCGCCTGACCAACCGACAGGCGCGCCATGTACGAATTCACGATTCTCTGGGACTGGGTCAATTTCGCCGTGCGCTGGCTGCACGTCGTCACCGCCATCGCGTGGATCGGCTCATCTTTCTATTTCATCGCACTCGACCTGGGGCTGGTGAAGCGGCCTGGCATGCCCGAGGGCGTGCATGGCGAGGAATGGCAGGTCCATGGCGGCGGATTCTACCACGTGCAGAAATATCTGGTCGCGCCGGCGCGCATGCCCGAACACCTGACCTGGTTCAAATGGGAGTCCTACGCCACCTGGCTGTCCGGCTTCGCGCTGCTCGCCATCATCTATTATGCCGGCGCCGACCTCTATCTGATCGACCGCAACGTGCTCGATGTGTCGGCGCCGGTCGGTATCCTTATCTCGCTTGCCACGCTCGGCATCGGCTGGCTGGTCTACGACCAGCTGTGCAAGTCGCCGCTCGGCCAGAACGACAATCTTCTGATGATCGTGCTCTTCGCGGTGCTGGTCTTCATGGCCTGGGGTTTCACGCAGCTCTTCACCGGTCGCGCCGCCTTCCTGCATCTGGGCGCGTTCACCGCCACGATCATGACGGCCAATGTCTTCCTGATCATCATCCCCAACCAGAAGATCGTGGTCGCCGACCTCAAGGCCGGCCGCACGCCCGATCCCAAATATGGCCGCATCGCCAAGACGCGCTCGCTGCACAACAATTACCTGACGCTGCCCGTCATCTTCCTGATGCTGTCGAACCACTACCCGCTGGCCTTCGCGACCGAGTTCAACTGGGTGATCGCCTCGCTGATATTCATCATCGGCGTGCTGATCCGGCACTATTTCAACTCGATGCATGCCAGGAAGGGTAAGCCGCACTGGACCTGGGGTGCGTCCGTTGTCCTGTTCCTGATCATCGCCTGGCTGTCGACCGCGCCCTCGGTCCTGACCGGCGAGCACCGTGCCTCGGCCAATGCCGAACGCTTCATGGCGTCGACCCATTTTGTCGCTGCCCGCGACACGGTGATGGGGCGCTGCGCCATGTGCCATGCGGCCGAACCCGCCTGGGAGGGCATCCATGTCGCGCCGAAGGGTGTCCTGCTGGATACGGACGAGATCATCGCCGAACGCGCCCACGAGATCTACCTGCAGGCCGCGCGCAGCCACGCCATGCCGCCGGGTAACCTCACCCACATGACGCGTGAGGAGAGGGCGTTGTTGGCAATGTGGTTCGAGGAAGCGAGAGCGCGATGAGGTTGGATTTTTCGCCCCCTCCACCGTGCTTCGCATGGTCCCTTGCCGGGGCGAGCCACTTGTCTCGCCCGTCCTTCGGCCCCCCCGCTTCGCAGGGGAGGATTTGGCGGCGCAGACGGGCTCAACCTCGATCCTCCCCCGTTTACGGGGGAGGGGGACCGCCGAAGGCGGTGGAGGGGGCGCCAGCCGTCCATGGTGAGTCCTCATGACCGTGCCCTATCTCCTCCGCGGTCGTCTCCTCACCTTCCTGCGTGCGCCGACAGGCGTCGACGACCACGCCGCCTTCCGCTATGAGGAGGAGGGCGCGCTCCTCATCCGGGACGGCAAGATCGCGGCGATCGGCGATTACGCCTCGCTGTCGCAGGGCGAGGGCAGGGGCCTGGATGTGATCGACCACCGCCCGCATCTGATCCTGCCGGGCTTTGTCGACGCCCACGCCCACATGCCCCAGATGCAGGTCATCGCGAGCTTCGGGGCCGAACTGCTCGACTGGCTCAACAACTACACCTTTCCCGAAGAAACGCGCTTTTCCGACCCGGACCACGCCGCGCGCATCGCGAAACACTTTCTCGACGAGCTGATCCGCCACGGCACGACGACCGTCGCCGCCTATTGCACGGTGCATCCACAGAGCGCCGACGCCCTGTTTTCCGAAGCGCTTGCGCGCGACATGCTGGTGCTCGCCGGCAAGGTGATGATGGACCGCAACGCGCCCAACGGTCTTCGCGACACGCCACAATCCTCCTATGACGAGACCAAGGCGCTGATCGCCAGATGGCACGGCAAGGGGCGGCTCAACTACGTCGTCTCGCCCCGCTTTGCCATCACCTCCTCGCACGCGCAGATGGAGATGGCCGGCGCGTTGATGCGCGAACATCCAGACCTCCACATGCAGACCCATCTGTCGGAAAACCGTGCCGAGATCGAGCTTGCCTGCAGCCTCTATCCGGAGGCAAAGGACTATACCGACATCTACGCGCGCTACGGCCTTCTCGGCGACAAGGCGCTTTTTGGCCACTGCATCCACCTGTCCGAGCGTGAGGCTGACGCGCTGTCGGAATCCGGCTCGGTGCCCGTCTTCTGCCCGACCTCGAATCTCTTCCTCGGCTCCGGCCTCTTCGACTGGCAGCGCTACCGCAAGCGCGACAAGAAGCTGCGCGTGGCGGCGGCGACCGATGTCGGCGGCGGCACCAACTATTCGATGCTGCGCACCATGGACGAGGGCTACAAGATCATCGCGCTTCTGGGCGAGAAGATCGACCCGCTCTCCTCTTTCTGGCAGATCACGCGCGGCAATGCCGAGGCGCTTTCGCTCGACCGTCGCATCGGCACGCTGGAGCCCGGCACCAACGCCGATCTCGTGGTGCTCGATTCCGCCGCTACGCCCAACATGAAGCTGCGCATGGAGCGCATCGAGACGCTGGCGGAAGAACTCTTCCTGCTGCAGACGCTGGGTGATGATCGGGCGGTTGTCGAGACCTATGTCGCGGGCAAGGCGGCGAAGGCTGGGCTGTAGGTAGGGTTCATGCTGAAAGGCCACGCCCCTTCGCGCCCCCCTCTGGCTTGCCAGCCATCTCCCCCTCAAGGGGGGGGATCGGACGTCGCGACACCTTTCGCCAATCACCCAAATCGGAGAAGGGGCGGCGACATCGCCGCTACCTATCTCCCCCCTCGTGGGGGAGATGGCTGGCAAGCCAGAGGGGGGCGCCATAGGGTACCGTGGCTTGCAGGAAAGGCGCCATGCCTGTGACCGCCAACCCCCGCGCCCTCTTCACATCCCTTTTTTCCGCCGCCGTCGCTGCCGCCGATCCCGAGCGCACCATCCGCAATTTCCTGCCCGATAAACCCGGGGGCCGCACCATCGTCATCGGCGCGGGCAAGGGGTCGGCACAGATGGCGCGCGCCTTCGAAAAGGCCTGGGAGGCGCCGCTCGAGGGCGTCGTCGTGACACGCTACGGCTACGCCACGCCCTGCCAGCGCATCGAGATTCTGGAGGCCGCCCACCCGGTGCCGGATCAAGCCGGGCTTGAAGCCTCCCGCCGCCTGTTCGACGCGGTGGAGGGCCTCACCGAAGATGATCTCGTGGTCGCGCTCATCTCCGGCGGCGGCTCCGCGCTCCTGCCGGCCCCGCCCGAGGGCATGACTTTGGAAGACGAGATCGCGGTCAATGAGGCGCTGCTTGCCTCCGGTGCGCCGATTTCGGCCATGAATACGCTGCGCAAGCATCTGTCGCGCATCAAGGGCGGCCGGCTTGCACTCTACGCGCATCCCGCGCGCGTCGTCTCGCTGATCGTCTCCGACATTCCGGGCGACAACCCCGCCTTCGTCGCCTCCGGGCCGACCGTGCCCGATGCGGCCACGCGCCAGGACGCTGCCGCCATCGTCGAAGCCTATGGCATGAAGCTGCCGGTAGCCGCTATGCGCCATCTCTCCTCGCCGGCAGCCGATGCGCCGAACCCCGCCGATCCGCGCTTTGCCGGCAACGACATCCACATCGTCGCCTCCGCCGCCGTGTCGCTCGAAGCTGCGGCCGAAGAGGCCCGGCGCCAGGGCATCGAGGCCGTCATCCTGTCGGACGCCATGGAAGGCGAGGCACGCGAGGTGGCATCCGTCCACGCCGCCATCGCGCGCGAGATCGCGACCCGCAACCGGCCGTTCCGAAAGCCGGTGCTTCTTCTGTCCGGTGGCGAGACGACGGTGACGATCCGCGAAAAGGGCGGCAAGGGCGGCCGCAACACCGAATTCCTGCTCGCTTTCGCGCTTTCCATAGACGGCATCGAGGGCATCCATGCCTTCGCCGCCGACACGGACGGCGTCGACGGTTCCGAGGACAATGCCGGCGCCTTCGCCGACGCCACCTCGGCCGCCCGCCTCCGCGCCGCCGGCCTAGACCCGCGCGCCCTGCTTGCCCGGCACGATGCCTGGACGGCATTCCGTGCCATCGGGGACCTCTTCGTGCCGGGGCCGACGGGCACCAATGTCAACGATCTGAGGGCGGTGCTGGTCGTTTAGTGGCGGGTTTCAGCTTCATGCAACAGGCAAACCACGTCGTCCCGCTCCAGTGTCGGGTACTCCCGCAGTATCTCGTCCAACGACATGCCATCCGCCAGATTGTCGAACACGACATCGATCGGCACACGGGTTCCGCGGAAAACCGGGCGGCCGCCCATGATCTCGGGATCGCGGCAGATGATCTTGCTAATGGTGCGTGCCGTCATGCTGAACACCTTTCGTGAAGCTTAGGACAGCACAGCACGTGGTTTCTGCGGAAGCTGGGCCTCATGCCACCATCAGCCCCTTCACCCTGCGCATGTCGTCCAGGAAGCGCCCGCGTTCGGCCGCCTTCGTTGCTTCGTCGGGCAGGCGCAGCAGATAGGACGGGTGGACGGTCACGAACACCTTCAGCCCATCCTCGCGCGTCAATATATGACCGCGTTCCTTGGTCACCGGGACTGCCCGGCCGAGCAGCGCCTGCGCAGCGGTGGCACCGAGCGCGATCGACAGATCCGGCTTGATGAGGCGTAATTCGTTGCCGAGCCACCAGTTGCACGCCGTCACCTCGCCTGCATTGGGCTTGGCATGGATGCGGCGCTTGCCGCGCGGCTCGAACTTGAAATGCTTCACCGCATTGGTGACATAGGTGATGCGCCGGTCGAGGCCGGCCTCCTGAAGAATCTGGTCGAAGAGGCGGCCAGCCGGCCCCACGAAGGGCTTGCCCGCCAGGTCCTCCTGGTCGCCCGGCTGCTCGCCCACGAAGACGATGCGCGCGTCTTCCGGCCCTTCGCCGAACACGGTCTGCGTCGCCTCGCGCCAGAGCGGGCAGCGGCGGCAGCCCTCGGCCTGGCGGGCGAGTTCGGCAAGCGTGACCGCTTCGCCATCGATTTGTGCGGTGTCCTCGGCCTTGGTCCAGTAGCGCTCCTGAACCTTCGCGTGGTGCGGGGCAGGGGTGGTAGGCATGCGGTCGATCATCTCCCTTGCCGATCGTTCGGCACCCTTGATGAGATCAGGAATGAGCGAGGCCTCGGGCAGGTTCCGCCAGTATTTCTTCGGCATTTCCGCCTGCATGGCCTTCACTTTGAGCCTCGCCGGGTTGAAGATCGAGGCGAAATAGGTGCGCCAGAGTTCGCTCTGGGCGTCTTCGCCCGGCGCGTCGGCGCGGCTGGCGGGCGGTCCGATCAGTAGGTTCTCGCCGTCCCAGTCGGCCGAACCCTTCGGCGTCAGGATCGCCCATCGCATGCCGGTGAAGCGGCGCATGAAGAATGGCGCGTTCCGCTCGACGATGAAATGCTCCGGCTCGAACCACGCGACATAGCGGGCCTCCGCGCCTTCACCGATCTCCACGAAACGCACGAAGGCCCTCATCTTGTGGCAGTCGCGGCGCACTGCCTTTTCCATCCGCACGAGCCGCACAACGTCCGGGTCTGATGCGATCTCAAGCAGCTTCGGCTCGGCTGCGAGCCGCCACAGGAGCCGGTAGAGAAAGGCATAGCGGTCCGCATCCGAATGGCAGGCCACCGTCGCCGCCCGCTCGGGAAAGGCGCGCGGCACGTTGAGAGCTGGTGCCTTCGTCGGCATCGGCGGCAGGTCGGCCGGGCTTGAGAAAAGGTCGCCCGCGCCGTCGATCGGCCAGTCGACATCGTGCGGGGGAAAGCCGTTGGCGACCAGTCGCCTTGCGGCATCGCGCCAGCCGTCGACATCGACCGGGCCGGCCAGCCGCACCGAATGGCGGGCGGGAGTGGGATGCGCCTTCATGCGGCGAAAAGGTCGAGCTGCGCGGGTGGCGGGGCCAGGTGCTCGCGCAGCCGCTCGCCGTCGAGGCTTTGGCCGGGCGACCAGCCTTCCGCGACGATGAAGGGCCGCACCTTGGCCACCGACGGGCAGATGCGTCCGACATCCTCCAGCCTGAGCCGCCGGTGGCGCCGCGACTGGAGAATCCGGTCGACCGTGCGCGTGCCGAAGCCCGGCACCCGCAACAGCATCTCGCGCGAGGCGCGATTGACGTCGAGCGGGAACAGGCCGCGATTGTCGAGCGCCCAGGAAAGCTTCGGATCAACGGCTAGATCGAGCATCCCATCCGGTCGGCCGGCTACGATCTCGGCGCGGTCGAAGCCGTAGAAGCGCATCAGCCAGTCGGCCTGGTAGAGCCGGTGCTCGCGCATCAGGGGCGGCTTCATCGCGGGCAGCGCGGCCGAGGCATCCGGGATCGGGGAGAAGGCCGAGTAGTAGACGCGGCGCAGCCGGTAGCTGCCGTAAAGCCGTGCGCTGGTGCCCAGAATGTCGGCATCGGTCGTGGCGTCGGCGCCCACGATCATCTGGGTCGACTGGCCGCCCGGCGCGAAGCGGATACGGCGCCGGGTCTTCAGCGTCGGCTCGGATTTTTCCTCGATCTTGGAGCGCAGACCCGCCATCTGCTTGCGGATGACGGCCGGCCGCTTCTGCGGCGCCAGCTGCTCCACGCCCTCGTCGGTCGGCAGTTCGACGTTGATCGACAGCCGGTCGGCGTGCAGCCCCGCCTGCTCGATTAGCTCGGGCGAGGCCTCGGGGATCGTCTTCAGGTGGATGTAGCCCTGGAAGCCGTGCTCGACCCGCAGTCGCCGCGCGATTTCGACCATCTCGGCCATCGTCTCGTCGGGCGAGCGGATGACGCCCGAGGACAGGAACAGGCCCTCGATATAATTGCGCTTGTAGAAATTCAGCGTGAGCTGGACGACCTCGTCCACCGTGAAGCGGGCGCGGCGCACGTTGGAGGACGAGCGGTTGATGCAATAGGCACAGTCATAGATGCAGAAATTCGTCAGCAGGATTTTCAGCAGCGAGATGCAGCGCCCGTCCGGCGCGTAGGAATGGCAGATGCCGGAGCCTTCCGTCGAACCGATACCCTTCGACTTCAGCGAATTGCGGCCTGCCGCGCCCGACGAGGCGCAGGAAGCATCGTATTTGGCGGCGTCGGCGAGGATGGCGAGTTTTTCGCGCAGGGTCGGGGAAGGCATTTGTTCATGATATGTTCTTTGCGATCCCCGCGCATTTAACTTTGATGTGATTATGGATCAAGCGGAAATGTCGATGACGCCGCACTCGCCGGTTTCGGTGCCGAAGCCCAGGCGCTGGCCGGCCCCGTCCCAGGCCATGGAAGTGACGGCACCCTGTCCCTGCCGGCGCAGGAGCACCTCCTTCTGGTCGACGAAGCGGGCGGCGATGATCATGCCGTCGCCATATCCGATGGCGAGGATATCGGCCTCGGGGTGGCACGCGACGCAGGAAACCATCGTGTCGCCGCGCGTGCTGAGTTCCAGCGGCGCCTTGCCCATCGGCCCATCCTTGGCCTGGAACGGCCAGACGATGGCCGCCGGCGCGCCGGAGGAGGCGAGCCACTTGCCCTTCGCGCTCCACGAAAAACTCTTCACCTTGGCCGGATAGCCCGACATGCGCATGTGCTTGCCGTCGGAAAGCTTCCAGCCATGCAGCGCGTTTTCCTGCATGGCGGTGACGAGAAAATTGCCGTCGGGCGAGAAGGTGACGCCCGTGTGGGCGCCCGCCCATTCCAGTTCGGTCGGCTTGCCCTCGGTGGCGGGGAAATGAAGTGTGGCGCCATTGTAGCGGGCGACCGCGATCCTCAGGCCCTTGGGCGCAAAGGCGATGCCCTCCACCGAGCGGGGATGCTCGAACTGCTTCTGCTTGCCGTCCGGCAGCAGCACATGGGCGACGCGGCCCGATGCGAAGGCGACCGCGCCCAGCGGGCCGGCGGAGATGCTGGTCACCCATTTGCGGCCGATCTCGGCCAGTGTCTCCACCGTGCCGTCGGGCGAGACCTTGCAGACCCGTCCGTCCTCGCCGGCCGTCAAGAGCGCCTTGCCGTCCAGCGTCCGGGTGGCGGCCAGCAGCCCGTCATGGGCCTCCACCGTCTTGTGGCCACCATCGAGCCGGTGGACGACACCGTCCGCCAGCGCAAAGTGAGGGACGTCGCCCAGCCATGATACGGCAATGCAGTGGGCGTCGAGATCGAGCGGGGCGACTGTGGGCATGAATCAGGCCTGGCACGCTTCGAAGGTACGGCGCAGGCGTTCCTCGTCGAGGTCGCGGCCGATCAGCACCAGCCGGCTCTCGCGCTTCTCGCCCTCGCGCCATTCGCGCTGGTGGTCGCCTTCCAGGATCATGTGCACGCCCTGCACCACATAACGCTCGGGATCGTCCTTGATGGCGATGATGCCCTTGAGGCGCAGGATGTTCGGTCCGTCGATCTGCGTCGTCTTCTCGATCCAGGGGAAGAACCTTTTGGGGTCCATGTCGCCGGCGCGCAGCGACACCGACCTGACGCCGGACTCCTCCACGTGGTGATGGTGGTGGTGATCGTCGTCGCCATCCAGGAAATGCGGGTCGTTGTCGACGGCGCGCTTCAGGTCGAAGGCACCGCGGTCGAGCACTTCCTTCAGGTCCACGCCCGAGCGCTCGGTCTTGTGGATGCGGGCGGCCGGGTTGATCGCGCGGATCGAGGCCTCCACCTCGCGCAACTCGTCCTCGTTGACGAGGTCGATCTTGTTCAGCACGACGACGTCGGCAAAGGCGATCTGGTCGGCCGCCTCGGTGGAATCCTTGAGCCTTAGCGGCAGGTGCTTGGCGTCGACCAGCGCCACCACGGCGTCGAGCTTGGTCTTGGAGCGCACGTCGTCATCCATGAAGAAGGTCTGGGCGACCGGCGCCGGATCGGCCAGGCCCGTCGTCTCGACCAGGATCGCGTCGAAACGGCCGGGGCGGCGCATCAGGCCCTCCACGGTGCGGATCAGATCGCCGCGCACCGTGCAGCAGATGCAGCCATTGTTCATCTCGTAGATTTCCTCGTCGGATTCCACGATGAGATCGTTGTCGATGCCGATCTCGCCGAACTCGTTGACGATCACGGCATAGCGCTTGCCGTGGTCTTCGCTGAGGATGCGGTTGAGCAGCGTGGTCTTGCCGGAGCCTAGATAGCCGGTGAGCACGGTAACGGGGATCTGCGCTTGCTGGTCGGACATAGGGGCCTCGGATAGGACAGTGTTTCAGGTCCGCGATATAGTGATGACGCGGGTCGTTTGCACCATTTCATTCCGGCCAGTTTTCGGCAGGCCAGTTCCGGGCACTGTGAATGACGCGCAAAATAACGACCGCTTCGGCCTGCAACGCGTAGGCGATAATGTAGGGCGAGCGTGCCACGGATTTTTCTTAGGTGCCTGCCACGCGCCCCGGGCCACCCGTTGGGATCGCAGCCAATTGACGTGATGCGTGGTCGATGCGCTTCGCCACAAGCCTTGCGGCCGAGCGGTCTTCCTGTGCGAGATAGGTGATTGCCTGCTCGAAATCCGCCAAAGCCGACTCCGCCCAGACGAGCCGTCTCATTTCCTTGGCGTGGCGTTTTCGATTGCGGCCCCGATGCGGCTCATGGCGTCCTCATGCGGCACCAGTTTGCCTTGCGCAGCGTCCGATAGCCCCGCTCGATGCCTTCAACAATCGAAAGCTCGCGCTCGGCATAGTCGGCGATAGCTTGGGCCGTGAGGAATCACAGGCTGCGGTTGGTGTGTCCCGCGAGACGCTCCAGTTGCTCCTTGGCCTCAGTTGGGAGGCGGACTGTCATCGTGGTGCTGCTCATGCCACTATTCGTTGTGTTCGAATGTACACAACGTAACACGGTTCATTGCAGTTGCGCCATATCGAACCGCTCGACATCCCCCATCAGCGCGGCCAGCCCAGCCACAGCGTGATCCAGTATCCGCTCGCCAGCCTCCGCGGAGGCGGCCGCCGCATTGCCCGCCACGCCATCCTTCGACAGGTCGCCCATCTTCCAGCCGAAGGCGTGCGGGCCGTAGGCGCGCAGATGCTGGAAATCGCGCGCGAATCGGCTCTGCGCGGAGGGAAAGTCCCGCGCCTTCCCCATGGCGACGAGGTCTGGCCTGAGCGCCAGCATCACGGCGGTCTCGATGAAACCGCCATGGATGCCGATCGAGCGTTCTTTTTCAGAAACCAGATCCGACGGATAGCCGAAACGTGTCCAGCTGGTTCCCACCGCCAGCATGCCGTGGCGCACTCGCAATTCCGTCGCCACGATGGTCATCAGCGGCGAATTTCCGCCATGTGCGTTCAGCATCACGAACTTGCGCATGCCGCGTTCGGCCGCCTGCCTGCCGATGCCGATCCAGCGCTCGATCGCCTCCTCGTAGCCCAGGCTTCTACTGCCCGGAAAATCCAAGTGTTCGGGGGAGTAGCCGATCTCTTCCACCGGCAGGAAAGCCACCTTTTGCGGATGCGGCAGCTTTGTCGCCAGCCGCGCCGCCACGCCACCGGCGATGATCGTATCCGTCTCGAAAGGCAGATGCGGGCCGTGCTGCTCCGTCGCGCCCAGCGGCAGCAGGGCGATTTCGGGAGTGGATATTGTTTTGCTGGCTGTCATCTTTCTGAAATGTCGCTTTGCGATACGGTCAATCGGCTTGGCGGACGCTAGCCCGCGAGGGGTGAGTGGAGCAAGCTGGATGCAGCCCGGCACGGATGCGCCGGCGGGTGCAGGGAGAATGGCGATGTCAAAGACCAAGCGCGGAAACGTCCTGAACCGGCTTCAGACGGCCGCACGTTTGACCCGCACAGCGCTCGCCGCGCGGCTGATCGCACACGGCTTCTATGCTGGCCAGGATCAGGTGATGATTGCGCTCGCCGAGGAAGACGGGCTGACACCCGGTGCATTGTCGGAGCGGCTGGGCGTGCGCCCGCCGACCGTGACAAAGACCGTTTCGCGTCTCCAGGCGCAGGGAATGGTGGAGAAGCGTGCCTCGGTCAACGACCAGCGCCAGGCCAACATTCATCTGACCGAACGCGGCAGCGAGGCGATCAAGGCCATCGAGAAGGCATTGCGCAAGACCGAGAAACTTGCCTTCAAAGGGCTCGACAAGAAAGAGCAGAAGCAGCTTGCCAAGCTGCTGGCCCGCGTGGAAGCCAATCTTTCCGAGATGACCCTTGAGGACGAGGCCGAAGAGCCGGACGAGGTCATCGAAACCGAGCCCGTCGCCTGATAGGTTGGGGAGAGGTCTTCCCGGCCTTGCGGGGGCGGCCCCCACGGTTGTAGGGGTGAGTTTCCGCTTTGTCCGTCTGGTTGCCGTGAACGCCCCCAAATCCACCACCGAAACCGCCGCGCCTTTGTCTGCCATCGTGTTGATGGTCTGCACCGGGCTGCTGTTCACCTGCCTCGACACCACGGCCAAATATCTGGTCGTCAGCGGCCTCGACGTCTATTTCGTGGTCTGGGTCCGCTATGCGGTTCATCTCGTACTCGTCCTGATACTGTTTCGGGTCTGGTCGAGCCTCCGGCTGTTCCGCACGCGAAGCCTGCCCATGCAGGCGATCCGCGCGGCCTGCCTGTTGGGCTCCACCTTCTTCAACTTCCTTGCCCTGCAGACGCTGCAGCTAGCGGAGACGGTGTCGATCTTCTTCTTCGCGCCTATGGTCATCACCGCCCTGGCCGGTCCGATGCTCGGCGAATGGGCCGGGTGGCGGCGCTGGGCGGCGATCGCTGCCGGCTTTGTCGGCGTGCTTCTGATCACGCGGCCGGGCTTTGGGGCTTTCGGCATCGGGCATCTGTTTGCGCTTGGCTCGATGCTGTCCTACGCCTTCTACACGATCCTCACCCGCAAGATGGGCGCGACCGAGACGGCCGAAAGCCTGATCTTCTACTCGGCGCTGGCGCCGGTCATCCTGATGCTGCCCGCCGTTCCCCTGCAGGGGGAGATCCCGTCGAGCCCGTTCATCCTGATCCTTCTCCTCTCGCTCGGCGTGTTCGGCGGTCTCGGCCACTGGTTCGTCATCAAGGCCTTCAAGCAGGCGACTGCCACTTCGCTGGCGCCCTACCCTTATCTGCAGATGGTCTGGATGATCGGTGCCGGCTATCTGGTCTTCGGCGATCTGCCCGATCTGTGGACGTTTGCAGGTTCGACCGTCATCGTCATGAGCGGGCTCTACATCGTCCATCGCGAACACCGGTTGCGCCTTGCCAACCGCACCGCGCCCAACACCGAGACCGGCGATCTGGCGAAAAAGCTTTGACTCTTGAGGCCCGCTTGCCTTAACCCGATCTTTAAACGGTTTAAGTGCTAGGGGAGGCGAGGGCACTGGCACAGAAGATCAAGCTGTCGACCATTGCCGAAGCGTTGGGCGTCTCCACGGCGACCGTGTCGCTGGCGCTGCGTGACAGTCCTCTGGTCGCCGACGGCACGCGGGAACGCATCAAGGCGCATGCCCGCGAGATCGGCTATATCTACAACCGCCGCGCGGCCAGCCTGCGCACATCGCGCTCGGGCATTCTCGGCGTCGTCGTGCGCGACATCATCAATCCCTTCTATGCCGAGATTCTGGGAGCGATCGAGGACGAGCTCGACCGTTCGCGCCAGACGTTTCTTCTGTCCAACCACTACGACCAGCTCGAAAAGCAGCGCAATTTCATCGACACGCTGCTGCAGCTCGGCGCCGACGGGGTGATCATGTCGCCGGCGATCGGGACGCCGGCCTCCGACATCGCGATGGCGGAGGAGAACGGCCTGCCGGTGGTGCTGGTGGCGCGCTCCGTCGAGGGCGCGGACGTGCCCGTGTTTCGCGGCGACGACGCCTATGGAATAGGACTCGCCACCGAGCACCTGATTTCGCTGGGTCATACGCGCATCGCGATGATCGGCGGGACCGACGACACCTCCACCGGCCGTGACCGCTACCAGGGTTACGTGGCTGCCATGCAGGCGGCAGGGCTCGAGGTCCGCCCCGAATGGCGCATCCCCGGGCCGCGCAGCAAGCAGGCCGGCTTCGAGTCGACCGAAGCCTTCCTGGCGATGAAGGACCAGCCGACCGCCGCCGTTTGCTGGAGCGACCTGGTGGCGATCGGGCTGATGAACGGGTTGGCGCGCGCGGGCTTCAGGCCGGGGGTGGATATCTCGGTCACCGGCTACGACGATCTGGAAGAAGCCGCAATCGCGATGCCCGCGCTCACCACGGTGTGGAACGGCCAGCGCGATGTCGGCCACCGTGCCGCGCGCGCGCTTCTCGACCGGCTGACCGGCAAGGAGGTCAAGGGCGGGCAGGAACTCATCCGGCCCGAGCTCCATGTCCGCCAGTCGACCGGCAAGCCGGTGGAGCGTTAGCCCTGGTGCCCCGCTTGTCGGCGGCGGCCTTCGTCTCTAAACCGTGAGGCCGGTTGCGCGCGTCGCGCCCTCAGTTGCATGGAGTTGACCCTTGGCCGATCTGAAATCCGTCGCCGTTCTCATCCCCGGTCCCGCTCATCCGCGCACGGTCGAGAGGCTTGAACAGACCTTCGAGGTGATAAGGGCAGAACGTGCCGATCCGTCGCTGTTGTCGCCGGAACAGCGCGACAGAATCCGTGGCGTTGCCTCATTCACCCCGGTCAACGCGGCGTGCATGGACGCCCTGCCGCAGCTGGAGATCGTCGCCAATTTCGGCGTCGGCTATGATTTCGTCGATGCGCCGCATGCGGGCAAGGTCGGCGTGATGGTGACCAACACGCCCGACGTCCTCACCGAGGAGGTGGCCGACACTGCGCTCGGCCTTCTGCTGTGCACCGCGCGCGATTTCTGCAAGGCGGAGCAGTGGGTGCGTCAGGGAAGATGGGAAAAGGATGGGCCTTTCCCCCTGTCGCGCTCGACGCTGCGCGGTCGCAAGGTCGGCATTTTTGGACTGGGACGAATCGGCCAGGCGGTTGGCCGGCGGCTGGAGGCATTCGGTCTGGAAGTCGCCTATCACAGCCGTCGTAAGGTGGAAGGCGTCGAATACGCCTATTTCCCTTCGCTGATCGAACTGGCGACCCATGTCGACACGTTGATCTCGATCGCGCCGGGCACGCCTGAAACCGAGAAGGCCGTCAACCGTCAGGTGCTGGAAGCGCTGGGTCCGCAGGGCATCTTCATCAGCATGGGGCGGGGCAGCACCGTCGACGAAGACGCGCTGATCGCCGCTCTTTCGGACGGCACCATCATGGCTGCGGGCCTCGACGTGTTTCGTGACGAACCGCGCGTGCCGCAGGCGCTGATCGATCTGCCCAACGCGACACTGTTTCCGCATGTGGGATCGTCGAGCCAGCACACGCGCGGCGCAATGGCCGATCTGCAGGTCGACAATCTGATCTCATGGTTCTCGACAAACAAGGCGGTCACACCGGTGCCCGAGACCGCCCATGTCGTGCCGGGGTCCCGCAAGGGCTGAAGGCGGGAGAGGCATTGACGGCAACGCCGCCGATACCCCCGCGCCTTACGTGGGGCAGGGCCTGGCCGCCTTCTCTACTCGGCTGCGCGCAGCGACTTCTGTCCGGCATGGGCACGCACGGCCTCGCCGAAGGCGCGGAAGATGCGCGCCGAATCCTCGTTGGTGCCGGCCCAGTATTCAGGGTGCCACTGCACCCCGACCGCGAAGCCCGGCGCACCGGTCACCGACACCGCCTCGACCGTGCCGTCCTCGGCCACCGCTTCGACGGCAAGGCGCGGCGCCAGTTCGCCGATCCCCTGCCGGTGGACCGAATTCACCATGATCTCGCCGGGTCCGAAGATGCCCGCCAGGCAACTGCCCTCGGCAATGCGCACCGGGTGGCGGATGGCGAAACGTTCGTCCTGGTCGTCGGATTGCGGGGCGCGGTGGTCCATGCGCCCCTCCATGTCCTGAATCTCGGTCGCCAGCGTGCCGCCCAGCGCCACGTTCATTTCCTGTATGCCGCGGCAGATCGCCAGCAGCGGCACGCCGCGGGCGATCGCCTTGCGGATCAGGGGCAGCGTGGTGGCGTCGCGCGCGTCGTCATAGGGGCCGTTCTTTTCGCCGGCATCGCCGCCATAGAGCGCTGGGTTCACGTTCGACTTCGATCCGGTCAGCATCACCCCGTCGACCCGGTCGAGCAGGCCGTCGAGGTCGAGCCGCTCGCCGAAGGAGGGAACGAGGACCGGCAACACGCCAGCCACTTCCAGCGCGGCAGCAAGATATTGCTGGGGAGCAGCGTGCCAGTTGTAGTTCTCGAATTGGCGGGTGTCGGTCGATACGGCGACCAGCGGTTGGGTCATGATGCGTCTTCCAGAGAGGGATGCGGCCCGTCGGCCTCGGTTTCTCACATAATCAAGCCGGCATTCTTTTCCAACGGTTTCCTTCGCGGTGAGGCGCGTTTACCGCGTCGGCGCAACTTGCCGCAATGGACCGGTTCCGGCTGGACTTGGGCAAGGACGCATGTATTTATGCGGGTCGGCATGGGGGAGGAAGCGCAACAGGCGTCCCATACCCAATACCGCTTTTGAATGGTCCAGTAATCCAGAATGGGAGGTAATTCATGGATCGTCGTTCATTTCTGAAGAAGGCAAGCCTGGCCGGTGCCGGTGCTGCTGCGGCTTCGGCTCTTGCCGCGCCTGCGATCGCCCAGGGCAACCAGACCTGGCGCATGGTCACCACCTGGCCGCGCAATTTCCCCGGACTCGGCGTCGGCGCCCAGCGCCTTGCAGACCGCATCACCGAAGCCACCGATGGGCAGCTGACCATCCAGGTCTTTGCCGGTGGCGAGATGGTGCCGCCGCTGCAGGCGCTTGACGCGGTCATCGACGGTTCGGCCGAGATGAGCCACGGCGCTGCCTATTACTGGCAGAACAAGAGCGTCGGCCTGTCCTTCTTCACTGGTGTGCCGTTCGGCATGACCTCGCGCGAGATGGCCGCTTGGGTGCGCTATCTCGGCGGCCAGGAGCTGTGGGACGAGATCTACGACCAGTTCGGCCTGCAGGGCTTCCTGTCGGGCGACACCGGCACCCAGGCTGGCGGCTGGTTCCAGAACGAGCTCTCCGGCATCGAAGACATTCAGGGCATGCGCTTCCGCACGCCTGGTCTCGGCGGTCAGGTCTGGCAGAAGATGGGCGCCTCGGTGACCAATCTTGCCGGCGGTGAGATATTCCAGGCCCTGCAGTCTGGCGCGCTCGATGCGGCCGAGTTCGTCGGCCCCTACAACGATCTGGCGCTCGGCTTCCACCAGGTGCGCAAGCACTACTACACGTCGAGCTTCATCGAGCCGGGCCTGGCGACCGAGCTGGTCGTCGACAAGGCCAAGTTCCAGGAGCTGTCGCCGAACCTGCAGCGCATCATCACCGATGTCTGCCAGGCGGAGTACGATCAGGTTGCCTCGGACTTCTACGCCAACGACCCGCGCGCCCTGCGCACGCTGGTCCAGGAGCATGACGTGATCCTGCATCCCGAGTTCCCCGACAGCATTCTGGAAGCCGGCGCAGCCGCATCCAAGGAACTGCTGGAAGAGATCCGCGGCAGCAGCGATTCGCTGACGCAGCGCACCGCGGAAAGCTTCGTCGAGGGCCTCAACCTCGTGCGCTCGCGCACCGAAGGAACGGACGCCACCTTCCTGCGCGCCCGCGAGCGTTTCTTCGACATCAGCTGATACGGCTGCTGTCGTTCCAAACGGAAAAGGGCCCGGCGGCAGCGCCGGGCCCTTTTTCTTGTCGGGTCGACGACGTGGAGCCGTCGGGCCTCACCCGTAGAGCGTTCTCGGCAGCCAGAGTACGATTTCCGGGAAGATGAAAAGCAGGGCGATCGCAATGATCTGGAGGACGACGAAGGGAATCGCGCCGCGATAGATCATGCCCGTCGATATGCGGTTTGGCGCCACCCCGCGCAGATAGAACAGCGAGAAACCGAAGGGCGGCGTCAGGAACGAGGTCTGCAGGTTCACGCCGACCATGACGCCCACCCACACCGGATCGAGCCCGAGCAGCAGGAGGACGGGAGCGGTGATCGGGATCACGATGAAGATGATCTCGAACGTGTCGAGAATGAACCCCAGCACGAACATGATCAGCATGACCACGATCATCGCCCCGATGGCACCGCCCGGAAGGCCGGTCAGGAATTCGTGAACGAGGTTGTCGCCACCCATCTGGCGGAAGACGATGGCGAAGATCGAGGCGCCGAACAGGATGATGAAGATCATCGAGGTAATGGTCGCGGTGGCGATCACCACTTCGCGCAGCACCTTGAAGGACAGACGCCACTTCAGCGCCGCCAGCAGGGTCGCGCCGACAGCGCCGACCGAAGCTGCCTCTGTCGGCGTTGCGATACCGCCGAGAATCGAGCCCAACACCGCGACGATAAGGGCCAGGGGCGGCAGCAATGCCGTGATGACCTCCAGCCACAGACCGCGACGCTCTTCCTCCGGAACGGGCGTGGCGGGGGCGGATTCGGGATCAAAGATCGCCTTGAAGATCATCCAAGCCAGGTACAGACCGACAAGAAGCAGGCCGGGAAAGAAGGCACCCGCGAACAGGTCGCCGACAGATACGGTCTGGGGGGCAAAATTGCCCTGCGCCATCTGCACCTGCGCATTGATGCCGGCCAGCATGTCGCCCATGAAGATCAGCACGGTCGACGGCGGTATGATCTGGCCCAGCGTGCCCGACGCGCAAATGACGCCGCAGGCCAGTTTCGGGTCATAGCCGGCGCGCATCATCGCCGGCAGCGAGATAAGTCCCATCGTCACCACGGTTGCGCCGACCACGCCGGTCGAGGCTGCCAGGAGCGCGCCGACAATGATCACCGATATGCCCAGCCCGCCCCGCATGCGGCCGAACAGCTTGCCCATCGTGAGCAGCAGTTGCTCGGCGATCTTGGATCGTTCGAGCATCACCCCCATGAAGATGAAGAGCGGGACGGCGACCAGCACCTCATTGGTCATGAATCCGATATAGCGGCCGGCCAGCGCACCGAGATTGGTCGGGTTGAATACGCCGAATATGACGCCCACCAGGCCGAAGATCAGCGAGGTTCCGGCCAGCGTGAACGCCACCGGAAAGCCCAGCATCAGCATGCCGATCACGCCGAAGAACATCAGGCCGGCGAGGATCTCACCAAGCAGAATGGGATCCATGCGAGCCTACTCCTCGTCTTCTGACGGATAGCGTTGCGATGGCGGCAAGAGGTCTTCGCGTCCTGCCAGCACCAGGATCGAGCGCAGGAACATGGCGATGCCCTGGATGGCGACGAGCGCGGCGAACACGAGGATGAAGCTCTTCAGGATGAAGAGACCCGGCATGCCGCCAATATTGGCCGACCCCTCGAAAAGCCGCCAGGATCGCTGCACGAAGGGCAGCCCATAGATGAAGACGATCCAGCAGAAGGGCAGAAGAAAGACCACCACGCCGATCATGTCGGCAATCGCCTTCCAGCGCAGCGAAGCGGTGCGGTAGAAGATGTCGACGCGCACATGGTCGCCGCGCAGAAGCGCAAAGCCTGCCACGGCGGTGAACATGGCGCCGTTCAGCCAGACATAGAGATCCTGCATCCACAGCCGCGTGGTCGAGAAGGCATAGCGCTGCACGACGACCGTGAAGCAGACGATGACGATGGCCAGGGCCAGCCATGAGAAGATGTTGCCGATCAGCCAGTTGAGCCCGCTGATGGCACGGACGATCTGGGCTATTGCACGCAAGGGCAGGGCGCTCCCTCTCGAACGGGATGGGTGAAGCGGGGACGCATGGAAGGTGCTTTTCGCCTGGAAATATCGTGCCCGTCAGCGGACGGATCGCCTGATCGCGCCATGGAGGCCTCCCGTTTCGGTCATGCGCGCCGCGTGTTTACCGCAGGTTTCGCGTCGACCATTTTCCCCTTTGTTGGTTCGCCGGAGAACTGATTCTCGATCTGCTTCCAGCGATCTTTGGCAGGTCTCTTAACAGCTTTGCACCCGTGTCGGAAGAAGCTTTGAAACGTTCCGGTGGGGCATCATCACGCAGCCTTCCATCAGCTCGGGTTGCCTTGTCAGCCATCACGCGCACCATCACATTTGCGTCAGCTCTCGCCCGGACGCGCCGTTGGCAACGGCATCGCGTGCCCATCCGCAACCAGGTGCAAACAGCTCTTTCCGCCGCGCCAATGCCTCCGCACCCGCTCCATTGCATGCCGGCGACAAAAGCTTTCCTTTCAGACGCGTTGCTCGAAACAAGATTGCGCAAGCATCCCCTGCTCATTGCTTGAGAATGCGTATTTGGGCGATCCCCCAAAAAGGTTTGACGCCGCCCGTTCCGCCGGAAACACTGTCGTTCTCGGGGTGCCTTTCGGCGCCTCGTCGGGAGGTATTCGATGACGCTGCACGACGTTTCGCTCGCCGACAAATTCGATCTCGCGAAGGAGAGAATCTTCATCTCCGGTTCGCAGGCGATCGTGCGCATGCTGCTCATGCAGCGCGAGCTCGACCGGCGCGCGGGCCTCAACACGGCGGGCTTCGTGTCGGGCTACCGCGGTTCCCCACTCGGCGGGCTCGACCAGCAACTGTGGAAGGCCAGGCGCGAGCTGGAAGCCTCGCATGTCGTCTTCCAGCCGGGCATCAACGAGGAACTTGCCGCCACCGCCTGCTGGGGTTCGCAGCAGACCGAGTTGCTGGGCGAGGGCAAGTATGACGGCGTCTTTTCCGTCTGGTACGGCAAGGGACCGGGCGTCGACCGGTCGGGCGACGTGTTCCGGCACGCCAATCTTGCGGGCACCTCGCGCCACGGCGGCGTTCTGGCGCTGATGGGCGACGACCACACCGCCGAATCCTCCACCAATGCCCATGCGACGGAGTTTCTCTTCGTCGACACCATGATCCCGATCTTCAACCCGGCCGGCGTGCAGGAGCTGATCGACTACAGCCTCTATGGCTATGCCCTGTCGCGTTTCGCGGGCACCTGGTCGGCGATCAAATGCGTGAAGGACAACATCGAATCAACGGCTTCCGTCGATGTGTCGATGGATCGATTCAACTTCATCCTGCCCGAGATGGACATGCCTCCCGGTGGCCTGAACATCCGTCACGAGCTCGACCAGATCGGCCAGGAGCGTCGCCTGCACGAATACAAGCGCGCTGCGGCCGCTGCCTTCATTCGCGCCAACGGGCTCAACCGCATCGTCTGGTCCGGCGGGCGAAAGCCCAAGCTCGGCATCATTACCGTCGGCAAATCCTATCTCGACGTGCGCCAGGCGCTGGACGATATCGGCATCGACGAGGCGCGCGGCAACCAGCTGGGCATCCGTCTGTTCAAGGTGGCCTGCCCCTGGCCGCTCGATCTCGAACATGTGCGCGACTTCGCCAAGGGTCTCGACACGGTCATCGTGGTCGAGGAGAAGCGCTCGCTGATCGAGGTGCAGCTGCGCGAGGATCTTTACGGCACCGCGATGCAGCCGGTTATCGTGGGCAAGAAGAACGAGCGCGGCGACTGGCTGTTCCCGGTACAGGGAGCGCTCGATCCGAACGATATCGCCATCGCCATCGGCGAACGCGTCTTGAAGGTCATCGGGCCATCGGAAGAGATTGCGGCGCGCGTCAACCGGATGCGCCAGTTTCAGGCCATGCTCGCCGACACGCAGGATGTTGCCGCCCGCACGCCCTATTTCTGTTCGGGCTGCCCCCACAACACCTCGACGAAAGTGCCGGACGGCTCGATTGCCGGCGGCGGCATCGGCTGCCACTTCATGGCGCTGTGGATGGACCGCGCCACCGTCGGCTTCACCGCCATGGGCGGGGAGGGCGCGCAATGGGTCGGTCAGGCCCCGTTCTCCAAGCGCGAGCACATCTTCCAGAATCTGGGCGACGGCACCTACAACCACTCCGGCTCGCTTGCCCTGCGTTTCGCGCTCGCCTCGGGCGCCAACGTCACCTACAAGATCCTTTACAACGACGCTGTCGCCATGACCGGCGGTCAGCCGCACGAAGGCGCGCTCACCGTCGACATGATCGCTCGCCAGGTGCGCGCCGAAGGTGTCGACCGCATTGCCATCGTCACCGACGAGCCGGAAAAATATGCCGGCAAGGCCGAATTCCCCGCCGGCGCCACGGTTCACCACCGCGACGATCTCGACGCCGTCCAGCGCGAGCTGCGCGAGGTGAAGGGCGTGTCGGTGCTGCTCTACGACCAGACCTGCGCGGCCGAGAAGCGCCGCCGCCGCAAGCGCGGCACCTTCCCTGATCCGGACAGGCGCGTCATCATCAACGAGCTCGTCTGCGAGGGATGCGGCGATTGCGGCGTGAAGTCGAACTGCGTTTCCGTGCAGCCGGTCGAGACCGAGTTCGGCCGCAAGAGGCGCATCGACCAGTCGTCCTGCAACAAGGATTTCTCCTGCGTCAACGGGTTCTGCCCGTCCTTCGTCACCGTCCATGGCGGCAAGTTGCGCAAGGCGGCAGGCGTTGCCGGTTCGGCCGATCCGCTCGACGGCGTGCCGGCGCCGCGCCAGGCACCGCTTTCCTCCGGCTGGTCGGGCATCGTGGATGGCATCGGCGGCACCGGCGTCGTCACCATCGGCGCGATCCTCGGCATGGCCGCGCATCTGGAAGGCAAGGGCTGCGGCATCATCGACATGGCCGGGCTGGCGCAGAAGGGCGGGGCGGTGTTCAGCCATATCCGCATTGCCGAAAGCCCGGAAAAGATCGCCGCGATCCGTGTGTCGGCCGGCAAGGCCGACCTCGTGCTCGGCTGCGACCTCGTCGTATCCGGCAACAAGAAGGTGTTGTCGGCCGTGCGCGAGGGCGAGACGCTGTTCATCGCCAACACGGCGGAAGTGATGCCCGGCGATTTCGCGCGCTCGGCCGATTTCTCGCTGCCGACGGAACGTATCAAGAAGGCGATCCGCGCCGCCGCCGGCGAGGGCCAGGCGCATTTCTTCGACGCCACGCGCACCGCGTCGGCGCTGTTCGGCAATTCGCTCGGCGCCAACATGTTCCTGCTCGGTTTTGCCCATCAGCAGGGCGGGCTGCCCGTTGCTGCCGAGGCGATCGAGAAGGCGATCGAGCTCAACGGCCAGGCGGTCGCCATGAACCTCGCCGCCTTCCGCTGGGGGCGCCGCGCCGCCCACGATCCCGAGACGGTGCGGGCACTGGTCGAGCGCGCCGGCGGTGGCGGACGTCCGTCGCTTGCCGACACGCTGGAGGAGATCGTGGAAAAGCGCGCCGCCTTCCTCACCTCCTACCAGGACGCGGCATACGCGCAGCGCTACCGGGAACGCGTGGCTTCAATCCGCGAGGCAGAAGACAAGGCCGTGCCAGGCTCGACGGCGGTTTCGGAGGCGGCAGCCCGCAACCTCTTCAAGCTGATGGCGATCAAGGACGAATACGAGGTGGCCCGGCTCTACACCGATGGCGCCTTCCAGAAGCAGCTTTCCGCCGAGTTCGAAAGCTACGACCGGCTCGAGTTCCACCTCGCCCCGCCCATCCTCGGCCGCGTCGGCTCCGACGGCAAGCCGCGAAAATCGCGCTTCGGCGGCTGGATGATGACCGGTTTCGGCATTCTGGCCAGGTTCAGGAGGCTGCGCGGCACCGCGCTCGACCTGTTCGGCTACACGGCGGAACGGCGCATGGAGCGCAAGCTCCTGGCCGACTACGAGGCCGATCTCGAACTGGTTCGTGCCAGGCTTGCGCCGGGCCAGATCGAGGCGGCCGCGGCGCTTCTGTCGGTGCCTGCGCTCATCCGGGGCTTCGGTCACGTCAAGCATGCCAATGCCGAGAAAGCGTCCGCCGAGCGTGTTCGTTTGCTGCAGCGGCTGCAGGAGGGCGAGAAACCGGTCCTGCAGGCAGCGGAATAGGTCCGGGGGCAGATAAAACTTTATTAATGGCCTTGTGGGACTGTCACGTTTACCCGTGCGGATGAGACAGTGTCACAGACCCGATCCCAAATACCGGAAGAGATCTACGTCGGTTTCGTTCGGTCCCTGTTCAAGGACGCCCATATCCTGATCCTGGGCGCGGCCTGTCAGGGCGTCATGGCGCTGCTGGTCTACCGTTCCTCGGGCGAACCCGTCTATCTCGCGCTCGGACTTGGTCTGGTTCTGTCCGGTATGCTGCGCTATGCGACGGCTCTCTGGGCCAAGCGCGGCGAGGTCGTCACCGACAAGACGTCCGCAAAGCAGTGGGAACGGGTCTTCCTGGCCGGTACGCTGGTTCAGAGCCTTGCTGCAGGCGCATTCAGCTTCACCGCCATTTATCTGGTGCCAGACCAGTTCGGCGAGGTCGCGGCCGTGGCCGTCTTCCTGTCAGCCGGCATGACCATTGTCGGTCGCAACTATGGTTCGCGGACGATCGTCCTGATCCTCTCGATAGGCGTCATCCTGCCCATCGGCGCCGGGTGGATGATGCGGGGCGACCTGAACTATTTCGTTCTCGGCCTGATGATGGTGCCGTTCCTCGTCATCGCCGTGCAGATGGCCAAGACCGTGCGCACGGTCCTGTTCGCCGCCATCACCGAAGAAAAGAAGGCAACGTATCTTGCCCGCCGCTTCGACTGGGCGCTCAACACGATGGCGCACGGCCTCATCATGCTGTCCAACGAGGGTCGCGTTGTGGTGGCGAATGCCGAGGCCGCGCGGCTTCTGGGCTATGCGACTTCCAGTCAGATGCTGGGTAGATCGCTTCGCGCCCTGTTTCGCCGCGCCGTCGCTTCGGGCGTGATCGACGCAGCCGATTCCCAGGACATCGAGATGCAGCTTTCCTCGGGGCTCAGCCAGACGGGCGACCGCAAATTGCTCGTTCCTCTGTCCGACCAGCGCTATTTCGAGTTCACCGCACGCCCCGGCACCAACGATCTCGGCGTGATCACCTTCGAGGAGGTCACCCAGCGCGTGAAGTCCGAGGAGCGGATCCGGTACATGGCCCGCTACGACAGCCTGACCGGGCTGCCCAACCGCGCCTATTTCAACGAGATGCTGGTCGATATGGTCGCCAAGGGCGATGCCCAGCGCCTGTGCGGCCTGGTGATCTTCGACCTCGACGACTTCAAGAGCATCAATGACACGCTTGGCCATGCGGTCGGGGACGGCCTGATCGTCGCCGTGGCGCAAAAGCTCGCCGAGCTTGCGCCGGAAGGTGTCGTTGTGGGCCGTTTCGGTGGCGACGAGTTCACCATGTATTTCGACGAGGTCGAACGCCCGGTGGACTTCACCAACACGATGGAGCGCATCTTCGGTGAAATGACGGGCAATTTCGATATTGCCGGCAACAGCATCCGCGTCCAGCTCAGCGCCGGCGGCGTGTTGGGGCGCGCCGGCTGTTTCGATGTCGAGGCCATGATGGTGAAGGCCGACCTGGCGCTCTACAACGCCAAGGAACGCGGCAAGAATGGCTGGCGCCTGTTCGAAGGCGCGATGGACGAGGCCTTCCGCAATCGCCAGACCTTGAAGGCGGATCTGCGCGCGGCCATCGAAACGGGCAGCTTGCGGGCGGCATTCCAGCCGATCATCTCGATGCAGACCATGCGCATGGAAAGCTGCGAGGCTCTGTGCCGCTGGGATCACCCCGAATTCGGTCCCATCTCGCCGGCCGTCTTCATCCCGCTGGCCGAGGAAATGGGCGTGGTGGGTGAAATCAGCTCCTTCATTCTCGACAAGGCCTGCGCCGAATGCGCCAAATGGCCCGACCATATCGGCATCTCGGTCAATCTCTCGGCAAAAGACTTCAAGGACAGCAGCATCGTCGGCAAGATCGCCGACATTCTGGACCGTCACGGGCTCCGGCCGGACCGACTGGAAGTTGAAGTCACCGAGACCGCGGTGCTGGACGACAAGTCGTCGACGATCCAGGTTATCGGTGACCTCAAGGCACTGGGTGTTCGCATCGCGCTGGATGATTTCGGGACGGGTTATTCCAGTCTCGGCTACCTGCAGATCCTTCCGCTCGACAAGATCAAGGTCGATCGCACCTTCATCGACGACATTGCCAGCAACCAGCGTTCGCTCGATCTCCTTAAGGGCATTGTCGGCCTGTCGCGAACCCTCGGCCTGGCGGTGACCATCGAAGGCGTGGAAAGCTTCGAACAGCTCAAGGTCCTGAATGCCGAAGTGAAGCCCGATTATGCGCAGGGATTCCTGTTCGGCGCTTCGCTCAGCGCTTCGGGAATCGAAACCATGTCCAGTGTCGTCTGGCCCTTCACGCGTGAGCCGAGAGCCATCCACAGCCTGTAGTGGGGCGGCCAATCATTAAGGTTAACATCAGGTTAATCGTTCTACGGCATTTTAATCGTTTGCTAAGTTTTGGGGCGTCGCTATCCTTCACTCATGGAGAGTGGGAGTATGCGGATGAGCCCGAGAGACCATGGCGAAGGGCAGACGGACGTCTCCAGCCCGAAGATCGAAATCCCCGTCGAGCAGAACAGCTTCGTGCGCGCCGTTCAGGCGGTGCTGGAAAGAACCGAGTATCGTCGCTGCGATACCGGCGAGGACTTCGAAGACATCTGCCGGCTGCGCTACAAGGCTTACCATACCCACGGTTTCGTAGGGGACTTGCCTGACCAGGCGTTGTCCGATTCGATGGACGAGTTGCCCAACAGCTATTGTTTCGGCGTGTTCGTGGATGGGGAACTGGTCAGCACGGTGCGGTTGCATCATCTGACGCTGGAGCATCCCGAGGCACCCGTCATGCAGGTCTTTGGTGATGTGCTGCAGCCGAGGCTGGAACAGGGCGAGACCTTCATCAACCCCAGCCAGCTCGCCGCCGACCCGGGGCTGACCCGCATTCACAAGGTTCTGCCCTACGTGACGCTTCGCCTGGCCCTCATCGCCAGCCATCATTTCGAGACCGCAGGCTGCATCAATCTCATCAGGCGCGAGCACACGTCCTTCTACAAGCGGGTCTTCCGGCAGGAACAGGTCGGTGAGCCGCGCACCTATCCGCCCTTCACCGTTCCGGTGATGCTCTACAATTCGAATGTGCCCCGGGAGCTTGCCGGCATCGTGCGCCGCTTCCCGTTCTTCCGCTCCACCGCGATGGAACGGCGGCTGCTGTTCGCATCGCCGCGGATGGGCGAACCGGCGCCGCTGACGGTGCTGCCGACGGCCCACTATACCGGGCTTGCCGCCTGAGCCGTTTTGGCCGCACCTGTTTGCCTTGTCTTGGCGCGCCCTTGCGTCCATAAGCGGGGCAGGGGCGGGGATCGAGCGACCCCGCCTATCCGGTGAGCGATGCGCGAGAAACAGGATATTGCGGCCGAGGCGATCTGGGCCGGCGAACTGACGCCAGACGAACTTGACAGGGCAAGGCGCGGCCTGGTCGAGAGGAGCTTTGGCAAGGGTGCCTACATCTGCCATCGCGGCGACCGGCTGCCCTACTGGACCGGCGTCATCTCCGGCATCGCCAAGATCAGCGCCATCTCCCGTGAAGGCAAGGCCATGACCTTCGCCGGCACCGCTGCCGGCAGCTGGTTTGGCGAGGGCTCGGTGCTCAAGGACGAGCCGCGACGATACGACATTGTCGCCTTGCGCGAGACCCGGCTGGCCATGATGCCGCGCGCCACCTTCATGTGGCTCTTCGAAAACAGCGTCGGCTTCAACCGCTTCCTGGTGCGTCAGCTCAACGAGCGCATGGGCCAGTTCATCGCCACCATCGAATATGACCGCATCCTGACGCCCAAGGAGAGGGTGGCACGCAATCTGTCCTGGTTCTTCAACCCCGTGCTCTATCCAGGCGTCCGATCCGAAATCGAGATCAGTCAGGAAGAACTGGCGCTGCTTGCGGGATTATCCCGGCAGAGCGTCAACAAGAGCCTGCGCAGCCTTGAGGAAGAGGGCCTCATTCGCGTCGAGCATGAGCGCATCGTCGCGCTCGATCCCGCGGCGCTGATGACCTACGAGGCCTGAGCGCGCAACCTTGGCGCGCGTAAGTTTTTTTCTGGTTTTGGGGAGTGTGGTCCGGCGAATATGCACAGGCCCTCACCAAACCAACAATCTGCGCCCGTGTCTGTCAAGCAGCTTGTTGATCGCGGGGCCTTTTTCGTGAAAAATCGTGAAACATAAAGAAGAAGCCGGACAACGGTTTCATTGGAGGAGTCTGGGCGAGCCTTTGATGCCCGGAGGGAGGTTGCGGGTTTGGCGAGAGCTGACACCGTTCTTGATACATTTCCGAAGTTCCTTGCGCTGAACGCACGGCGGTTCGCGGATCGCCCCGCCATGCGCCACAAGGAATTCGGCATCTGGCAGAGCTGGACCTGGGCCGAGCAGTTCGACGAGGTTCGCGCGTTCGCGCTGGGTCTACGCGGGCTTGGTTTTTCACGGGGCGATAAGGTGGCCGTTGTCGGGGGCAACAGGCCGCGGCTCTACTGGACATTTGCCGCCGTCCAGTCGCTCGGGGGTGTCCCGGTGCCGGTCTATGCCGACGCGGTGGCCGAGGAGATGGCCTATGTGCTGGACCATGCCGGTGTCCGCTTCGCGGTGGTGCAGGACCAGGAACAGGTCGACAAGGTCCGCTCCTTTGGCGAAAAGATCCCTTCGCTCGAACAGGTCATCTATGACGAGCCGCGCGGCATGCGCGATTACGACCATACCGGTCTGCACGACTTCGCCGTCCTGCAGGAGGCCGGCCGGGCCGCACTCGCTGCCGATCCTGGTCTGGCGGCACAATGGGAAGCGGGCATCGCCGCAGGCAGCGGAGACGACATCTCCATCATGCTCTACACTTCCGGCACCACGGGCCGTTCCAAGGGCGTGATGATCAAGGCCGGCGCGGCGGTGCAGGCCGCTGTCGATACGGTCGCGTTCGACCGCGTCACCGAAAACGACAGCGTGCTGGCCTATCTGCCGCTGGCCTGGGTCGGCGACCACTATCTGAACTATGCACAGGGCTATGTTTCCGGCTTCTGCATGAACTGCCCTGAAAGCCAGGAGACGGTCTCGCAGGATCTGCGCGAGATCGCGCCGAGCTTCTATTTCGCCCCGCCACGTGTTTTCGAGGGACTTTTGACCCAGGTCACCATCCGCATGGAGGATGCCGGGCGGCTGAAGCGCAGGATGTTCGACTACTATATCGACGTCGCGCGTCGCCACGGCGAGGCGATCCTGGAAAAGCGCCCGGTGCCGCTTTTTGCGCGCCTGAACTATGCGCTGGGCGAGGCGCTGGTCTACGGCCCGCTGAAGAACGTGCTCGGCCTGTCGAAGATCCGCGTCGCCTATACCGCGGGCGAGGCCATCGGCGCGGACCTGTTCTCCTTCTTCCGGTCGCTCGGCATCAATCTCAAGCAGCTCTACGGCCAGACCGAGGCGTTCCTCTATGTAACCGTCCAGAAGGATGGCCAGGTGAGGGCGGATACGGTCGGCCCGCCCGCGCCCAATGTCGATATCCGCATCGACGAGCATGGCGAGGTCCAGTTCCGCTCTCCGGGCATGTTCTGCGGCTACTACAAGGAAGAGGAAAAAACCGCCGAGACGATGACGCCGGATGGCTACGTGAAGACGGGCGATGCCGGCTTCTTCGACACCGACGGCCAGCTCAAGATCATCGATCGCGCCAAGGATGTCGGCAAGCTCGCCTCGGGCGCGCTGTTTGCACCCAAATATATAGAAAACAAGCTGAAATTCTTCCCCAACATCAAGGAAGCGGTCGCCTTCGGCGATGGCAGGGACTATTGCGCCGTTTTCCTCAACATCGACCTGCAGGCGGTCGGCAACTGGGCCGAACGGCACAACATCGCCTACGGTTCCTACCAGGAACTCGCCCAGCATCCCGATGTGCGCAAGCTGATCGCCGCCGATGTCGACGAGACCAACCGGCGTCTCGCCACGGAACCGATGATGGCCGCCTCGCAGGTCCATCGGTTCCTGATCCTGCACAAGGAACTGGATGCCGACGACGGCGAACTGACTCGCACCCAGAAGGTGCGGCGCTCCTACATCGCCGAACGCTACGGCGAGCTGATCGAGGCGCTTTATGACGGCTCGAACGAGAAATATGTTTCCACCGAGGTGACCTACGAGGACGGGCGCAAGGGTCGAATCAGCGCCACGGTCAAGATCGTCGACGCCACCACCTTCGACTACGAGGCGGCGCAACCGGTTCGGGAGGCGGCCGAATGAACGTGCGCGCACAGCCCCATGCCATGGCCGCCGCGATGGATGACGGCATCGCCAAGGGCGACACGCTGATGGAGGTGAAGAATGTCTCGCTGCGCTTCGGCGGGGTGAAGGCGATCACCGACATTTCCTTCGACGTCAGGAAGGGCGAGATCCGTGCCATCATCGGCCCCAACGGGGCCGGCAAGACCTCGATGCTGAACGTCATCAACGGCTTCTACACGCCGCAGGAGGGCAGCATCGTCTTTCGCGGCGAGGAGCGGCGCGCGATGCGCCCGCACCACGCGGTGCGCCAGGGCATTGCCCGCACCTTCCAGAACGTCGCGCTCTTCAAGGGCATGACGACGCTGGAAAACATCATGGCCGGCCGCTCCGTGATGATGCACCGGAACATCTTCTGGCAGATGCTGTGGCATGGCCCGGCTCTGAAGGAAGAGATCGCCCATCGCGAGAAGGTCGAGGAGATCATCGACTTCCTCGAGATCGAGCATATCCGCCGCACGCCGGTCGGGCGGCTGCCCTACGGCTTGCAGAAGCGGGTCGAGCTTGGCCGCGCGCTGGCCATGGAGCCGTCGCTGCTGCTGCTCGACGAGCCGATGGCCGGCATGAATCTGGAGGAGAAGGAGGACATGAGCCGCTTCATCCTCGACGTGAACCAGCAGCGCGGCACCACCATCGCGCTGATCGAACACGACATGGGCGTCGTCATGGACCTTTCCGACCGCGTCGTCGTTCTCGATTACGGCAAGAAGATTGCCGACGGAACGCCAGACGAGGTCAAGAACGACCAGGCTGTCATCGACGCATATCTCGGCGTTGCGCACTGACCATGATTGAAAGGAAAAGCAATGCCAGACCTGCCGCTCACACCCCTGATTGCCCTGGTCGCGGGGATCGTAATCCTGATCGCACCCAGACTGCTCAACTACATCGTGGCCATCTACCTGATCATCATCGGGCTGATCGGCCTGTTCCCCCAGTTCCTGGGCTGACGAAAGACAACAGCGCGAGGGGAACGCGCGAGAGGGAGGATGCCGGAGAATGGACCTTCTAAGACAGATATTCATAACGCCGTTTCAGGACATGGCCGCCGCGCCCGACTTCCTGATCCAGGTTGTCTGGGAAGGTCTGGTCTCCGGCACCCTCTACGCCCTCATCGCGCTGGGCTTCGTGCTGATCTACAAATCCTCGCGCATCTTCAACTTCGCCCAGGGCATCATGGTGGTGTTTGCCGCGCTCACCCTGGTCGGGCTCTACCAGATGGGCGTGCCGGCGCTGCTGGCCCTGCCGCTGACGCTGGTCGTCATGTTCTTCCTGGCGGTCGCGATCGAGCGGCTGGTGCTGAGGCCCTTGGTCAACCAGCCCGACATCATCCTGTTCATGGCCACGATCGGCATCACCCTTTTCCTGATCGGCTTCGGCGAGACCATCTTCGGTGGCGAGACCAAGCGCATGATCACGCGCGAACTCTACATCCCGACCGGCAGCACGATCTTCGAGCCGTTCGACGGTTTCGTCGCCATCGAGCATCTGGATGTGACCGCCCTGGTCGCTGCCATCGTGCTGGTCACCAGCCTGCTCGTCTTCCTCAACCGGACGCGGATCGGCCGCGCCATCCGCGCGCTCGGCGACGACCACCAGGCCGCGCTGTCGGTCGGCATCTCGCTCTCCATGATCTGGGTCGTGGTCTGGTTCATCGCCGGCATCATTGCGCTCGTCACCGGCATTGCCTGGGGTGCCAGGGCAGGGGTCTCCTTCGCGCTGGAGATCGTCGCGCTCAAGGCGCTGCCCGTGCTGCTTCTGGGCGGGCTGGAATCGGTTGCCGGCGCCATTGTCGGCGGGCTGATGATCGGCGTGCTCGAAAAGCTGTTCGAGATCTATTGGGGCCAGCCGCTGATGGGCGGCGGAACCGAAACCTGGTTCGCCTTCGTCTTCGCGCTTATCGTGCTGCTGTTCAGGCCGCAGGGCCTATTCGGCGAGCGCATCATCGAGCGGGTGTAACGACATGCTCTACCGCGTCGCCGGACAATACAAGACCAGTTACCAGGCCGACTACGCGCTGTTCCCGGTGCGGCAGGACGCCTTCCTTCTCGGCATCATCCTGATCATGGCCTTCGTCGTCTTCCCGATGACGGCGAACGACTTCGTCTTCCGTGCATTGCTGATCCCGGTGCTGATCTATGCGCTGGCGGCGATGGGCCTCAACATCCTCACGGGCTATGCCGGCCAGCTCTCGCTCGGCACCGGCGCCTTCATGGGTGTGGGCGCCTATTCCTGCTTCAAGTTGGTGACCATCTTCCCGGAGATGAACATCCTGGTGGCGGTGCTGCTTTCGGGCTTCTTCTCGGCCACGGTCGGTATGGCCTTCGGCCTGCCGTCGCTCAGGATCAAGGGCTTCTACCTCGCCATCGCCACGCTCGCGGCGCAGTTCTTCCTGGTGTGGCTGTTCCAGAAATGGGGATGGCTCTACAACTACCACACCTCCGGCGCGATCCTTGTGCCGAACATCCAGATGTTCGGCATCACCGTCGCCGGCCCGACCGCGACCGCGATGACCCAGTATTATTTTGTCCTCGGCGTGGTCACGCTGATGACCATCCTGGCCATCAACGTCACCCGCGGCCGTATCGGCCGCATCTGGAAGTCGGTGCGCGACATGGACATCGCGGCCGAACTGGTCGGCATCAATTTGATGAAGGCCAAGCTCATGGCCTTCTTCGTGTCATCCTATATCGTGGGCGTGTCGGGCGCGCTGTTCGTGTTCATGTGGCGCGGCGCGGCCGAGGCGGAGCTCTTCGACGTGCAGCTCTCCTTCCGGGTGCTGTTCATTGCCATCATTGGCGGGCTCGGCTCGATCCTCGGCAACTATCTGGGCGCCATCCTGATCGTGGCGCTGCCGGTGCTGCTCAACATCGTGCCGCGTGCGCTGGGCCTGCCGATCAGTTCGTCCACGGTCGAGCACATCAACGTCATGACCATCGGCGCACTCATCATCTTCTTCCTGATCGTCGAGCCGCACGGGCTTGCCCGCTTCTGGCAGATCATCCGGGAGAAGCTCATCATCTGGCCGTTCCCGCACTGAGGACGGCCGCAACAGGCCCCATCGGGCCCAATGAGACGGGGGTCGGTTCGCCCCTTCCCGAACGGAGAAACGGACAAGTGGAGGAAGACAAATGAGAAAACTGATGAAGACTGCGGTCGCCACGACCGCAATGCTGGCCGCGGCGGCGTTTACCGCGCCGCATCTTCTGGCGCAGGATTCGCTCTACGTACCCAACCTGTCCTACCGGACCGGTCCCTTCGCAGCGACCGGCACGCCGCTGATGAACGGGCAGAAGGACTACATGACGCTCCTTAACGAGCGCGACGGCGGCATCAACGGCGTGCGCATCGACTATGACGAGTGCGAGACCGGCTACAACACCGAGCGCGGCATGGAATGCTACGAGGCAACGCGCGCCAACGCCATCGTCACGCAGCCCTGGTCGACCGGCATCACCCTGCAGGTGCTGCCGCGTACCAATGTCGACCAGATCCCGGTCCTGGCGCCCGGCTACGGCTTCTCGCCGATGGCCGACGGCCGCACCTTCAAATGGGCCTTCAACCCGCCATCCTCCTACTGGGACGGCGCCTCGATGCTGCTCAACTTCGTCGCCGACGGCGATCTGTCGAGCCTCGAAGGCAAGAAGATCGTGCTGCTGCATCTCGACGCCCCCTACGGGCGCGAGCCGGTGCCGCTGTTCGAGAACTATGCGGCTGACTACAACTTCACCTTCCTGCCGATCCCGGTCGGCGTGACCGAGATGCAGAACCAGTCCGCGCAGTGGCTGCAGATCCGCCGTGAAAGCCCCGACTACGTGTTCATGTGGGGCTGGGGCGCGATGAATGCAGGCGCGGTTACCGAGGCCGTGCGCACGCGCTTCCCGATGGATCGCTTCTTCGGCATCTGGTGGTCGGGCCATGATGGCGATCTGGCGCAGGCCGGCGAGGCAGCAGCGGGCTACCGCGCCATCTCGTGGAACGTGCCGGTGCCGGATGCACCGGTCATGCAGGAGATCCGCGAGCACGTGATCGACAAAGGCCTGTCGAGCATCGGCGAAAACGAGATCGACTGGGTTTTCTACCAGCGCGGTATCACCATGTCGATGATGCTGGCAGAGGCCATCCGGGCAGCGCAGGAAGAGTTCGACGAGACCGTTGTGTCGCCTGCCCAGGTGCGCTGGGGCCTTGAAAACCTCGACATCAGCGAAGAGCGCCTCGAAGAACTCGGCATGTCGGGCATGATCGTGCCCTTCCAGACCACCTGTGCCAACCACACCGGCCATGGTGGTGGCTGGATCATCGAGTGGGACGGCGAGCGGTTCAACCGTGTTTCCGACCTCTTGCAGGCCGACCGCGAGCGCATCACGCCGCTCGAGGAGGCCGAGGCAGCGAAATATGCGGAAGCCAATGCTCCCTGGCCGATGAACGAGGAGTGCCAGCTCTAGGTTCATCTGCGAAATGCCGGCGGGCCGCGATTGCGGCTCGCCGGCAGTCAATGAAGGCATGACCCCATGGACAAGGCTGCTATCGATCGGCTGCGCGGCATCTGCCTCAGCCTGCCGGAAGCCGCCGAGAAGGAGGCCTGGGGCGACCCGACCTTCCGGGTGAAGGACAAGATCTTCGCCATGGCGAAGATCGGGGATGGAAGAACGTCAGTCTGGTGCAAGGCGCCAGAGGGCAGCCAGGCGATCCTGGTTGAGGCGGACCCGGAAACGTTCTTCGTACCGCCCTATGTCGGACACAAGGGGTGGGTCGGCATGCGGCTTGATGCAGGGCCGGACTGGGACGAGGTCGAGCGACTGGTCCGGCGCAGCTATGTTCTGATCGCGCCCAGGCGGCTGGCCGGGCTGGTGAAGGAAGAGACAGGAGACCGAGGATGAGCAGCGAAGCCGCGACCCCTGCCGCAGAGGCCGCCGAACCGATCCTGTCGGTCAACAATATCGAGGTCATCTACGATCACGTGATCCTCGTGCTCAAAGGCGTCTCGCTGACGGTGCCGCGGGGCGGCATCACCGCGATCCTGGGTGCCAACGGCGCCGGCAAGACCACTACTCTCAAGGCGATTTCCAACCTGCTTCGCGCCGAACGCGGCGAGGTGACCAAGGGCTCTATCGTCTTCGAGGGCGAACAGGTCCAGTCCATGTCCGCCAACGCGCTGGTGCGGCGCGGCTGCATCCAGGTCATGGAAGGCAGGCGCTGCTTCGCGCATCTTTCCGTTGAGGACAATCTGATGACGGGCGCCTTCACGCGCCGCGATTCCTTTTCGGCCATCGGCCAAGACCTGGAGATGGTCTACACCTATTTCCCGCGCCTGCGCGAGCGGCGATCGAGCCAGGCCGGCTACACGTCGGGTGGTGAACAGCAGATGACGGCGATCGGCCGCGCGCTGATGAGCCGGCCGAAGATGATCCTGCTCGACGAACCCTCCATGGGGCTTGCCCCGCAGCTGGTCGAGGAAATCTTCGAGATCGTGAAGAAGCTCAACGAGGAGCAGGGCGTCTCCTTCCTGCTCGCCGAGCAGAACACCAACATCGCGCTGCGCTACGCCAAATACGGCTACATCCTGGAATCCGGCCGCATCGTGCTCGACGGCGAAGCGAAGGCCCTGCGCGAGAACGAGGACGTGAAGGAATTCTATCTCGGCGTCGGCGGCGAGGGCCGCCGGTCCTTCAAGTCGGTCAAGCACTACAAGCGCCGCAAGCGCTGGCTGTCGTAAAGCATGTCGCCCGAAAGCGGGAAACGGTTTCGGGACAACGACATGCGACAAAACAAAGGGCTGAAGCGTCGAGAGCGAATCTGGGAGGTCGCGAAGCGCATCAGCCAGCCTCACTTCAACCGCACGCCTTCGAGAAGTTCCAGCACCCGTTCGGCATTGGTGTGATGAAGGTGGCAGCCGTCGCGGGAGGTCATCAGGTGCAATCGGCCGTCGACCACCGCGCAGGCGGCCACGGGAGCGCCGGCCCAGTTGCGGCAGCCGAGATCGACGATGCCCACATTTATGTCGAACCCGTCCCGGCCCTGCGTGATCGGCCCCCGGCCGATCGTTTCGAGCCCGAACGAGCCGCGTGCGCGTTCCTCCATCGCCTCGGTGGAGCAGGGGGCCGCATCGGCCGGCAGCACCTCGAGCGTGACGACATGGTACCGGCGATCTTCTTCCCAGCGCGCGATGGTGGTTTCGTCCTCGACCCTCCAGACGGTGGGGTCGTGCTCGATCGCCAGCGCGCCGAAGACATGGCTTGCCACGCGCGCGTCGGAAGTCTCCTCCGCGCCCGCCATCGTCGCGCATGACAGCGCGCAGAGAAATGCAATCCGCTTCATCCCGCCCCATCGCCCTTTTCCGGAGCGATCATGCCGGCCAATCGGGTGGAATTTTGGCGGGGGGCTCAGCCATCGGGGACGAGGAAGCGCGGCCCTGGCCCCTCTGTCGCGGCCGCGTCGTCCGGATTGCGCAGCGGGCAGTCGTCGATCGACAGGCAACCGCAGCCGATGCAGCCGTCGAGCCGGTCACGCAGATGGGTGAGGTGCCTGATGCGCTGATTCAGGTCGTTGCGCCATGCCGTTGAAAGCCTTGCCCAATCCCCGGCGTTCGGCGTCCGCCCCTCGGGCAGGGTTTCGAGCGCGGCGCGAATCCGTGCCAGCGGAATGCCGGCCTGCTGGGCGATGCGGATCACCGCCACGCGGCGCAGCACGTCGCGGCCATAGCGGCGCTGGTTGCCGTCGCTGCGCCAGCTCGTGATCAGCCCCTTGCGTTCGTAGAAATGCAGCGCCGAGACCGCGACGCCGGTTCGTTGCGCCACCTCGCCGACCGACAGGTCGCGGGCGATCCTCGTTCCGGTCCTCATACGCGGCGCCCCTCATGTCCTGAACTAATGTAGAGGTTCTAGCATGAAGCTTTGCGCGGCGCGACAATCCTGCCATTGCCCTTCGCAGCCGTTTTCGCTATCAGCGCGAAAGGGATTGCCGGAGGTTTTTTGCATATGGCCGATCATGCGTCGAACGAGCCCGCCGAGATGGGCGCCAAGATGGACTACCAGGAGCACGAGAGCACCTACGATCTCTTCCTGAACATCACCAAATACGTGACCCTCATTGTCGTGGCGCTCCTCATTGCCATGGCCTTCGGTTTCTTCACCACGGCGGGCTTCTTCTCGGCGACGATCCTCTTCGTCCTGATCTGCGCCGTTGGGGCATATTTCCTTCGATAGTCGCATCCGTTCCGCGCCGGGGAGGAATGGCCGGCAAGGGGAGGATCAGGCCCGGCCGAAAGGATGGTGGCGGTGGGACAGACGATTTTCATACCCAAGGAGAGTGACGCAGCGGAACCGCGCGTCGCAGCCTCTCCCGATACGGTGAAGCGGCTTTCGGGTCTCGGGTTTTCCGTGATCGTCGAAAAAGGCGCAGGCATTGCCTCGCGCATTACCGATGCCGAGTTCGAGAAGGCGGGCGCCACGATCGGAGCCGACGCCGGCAAGGCGGACGTGATCCTGAAGGTGCGCCGCCCCTCGGATGCCGAGCTGAAATCCTACAAGAAGGGTGCCGTGGTGCTGGCCGCGATGGACCCCTACGGCAACGATGCCGCCGTCGCCGCCATGGCCAAGGCCGGCATCTCGGCCTTCGCCATGGAATTCATGCCGCGCATCACCCGCGCGCAGTCGATGGACGTGCTGTCCTCGCAGGCTAATCTCGCCGGTTACCAGGCGGTCGTCGACGGGGCGGCCGAATATGACCGCGCCATGCCGATGATGATGACGGCTGCCGGCACCGTGCCTGCCGCCCGTGTCTTCGTCATGGGTGCGGGCGTGGCCGGCCTGCAGGCGATCGCCACCGCCAGGCGCCTCGGCGCCGTCGTCACCGCCACCGACGTTCGCCCCGCCGCCAAGGAACAGGTCGCCTCGCTCGGCGGCAAGTTCATCGCGGTCGAGGACGAGGAGTTCAAGGCAGCTGAGACGGCCGGCGGCTACGCCAAGGAGATGTCGAAGGAATACCAGGCCAAGCAGGCCGCATTGGTAGCCGAGCACATCGCCAAGCAGGACATCGTCATCACCACCGCGCTTATTCCCGGCCGTCCGGCGCCCAAGCTGATTTCGGCCGACATGGTGGCCTCGATGAAGCCCGGCTCCGTCATCGTCGATCTGGCGGTGGAGCGCGGCGGCAATGTCGAGGGCGCGGTTGCCGGCAAGGTGGTCACGACGAAGAACGACGTGAAGATCGTCGGCCATCTCAACATGCCCGGCCGCGTCGCAGCTTCCGCCTCGCTGCTCTATGCCAAGAACCTCTACGCCTTCCTGGAGACGATGGTCGACAAGGAAGCCAAGGCCGTCATGCCCAATCTCGAGGACGAGCTGGTCAAGGCGACGCTCCTGACCCATTCCGGCGCCGTGGTGCATCCGGCCTTTGCCGGTGCCGCAGCCCTGCCTGACGCCGAGACCGCGAAAGCGGCCAAGGGCACCGAGCCCGGCCTCGACGTGGCGCCGAAGAAGCCCGCGCGCAAGGCCCCCGCCCAAAAGGCTGCGCCGAAATCCAAGCCCGAGGGAGGTGCGTGATGGCGGAGAACCAACTCGAACAGGCGCTGGAACAGCTCGACGGCGCGACGGAAGCGATCCGCGACGCGATCGCCCAGATCCGCGCAGAGGAGGCGGCAGAGGCCGCGGCCGCGCTGGGTTACGCTGCTGGCGTCGATCCCTTCGTCTTCCGCTTCGCGATCTTCGTTCTGGCGATCTTCGTCGGCTACTACGTGGTCTGGTCGGTGACGCCGGCGCTGCACACGCCGCTGATGTCGGTCACCAACGCCATTTCCTCGGTGATCGTGGTCGGCGCGCTTCTGGCCGTCGGCATCTCGGCCTCGGGCCTTGCGACCGGCTTCGGCTTCATCGCGCTGGTGCTCGCCTCGGTGAACATCTTCGGCGGCTTCCTCGTCACCCAGCGCATGCTGGCGATGTACAAGAAAAAAGAGAAGTGAGGCCGGCCCGATGAGCGAGAATTTCGCCTCCTTTCTCTACCTGATCTCCGGCGTCCTGTTCATCATGGCGCTGCGCGGTCTGTCGCATCCCACCACCAGCCGCCAGGGCAATGTCTACGGCATGGTCGGCATGGGCATCGCCGTCATCACCACGCTCGCGCTGACCACGCCGGGCTGGGGCGGCATCCTGATGATCATCGTCGGCATCGCCATCGGCGGTTCGGTTGGCGCCTATATCGCGCGCAACATCGCCATGACGGCGATGCCGCAGCTGGTCGCCGGCTTCCACTCGCTGGTGGGTCTTGCCGCCGTGCTGGTGGCGGCTGCCGCGCTCTATTCGCCGGAAAGCTTCGACATCGGCATTGTCGGCGCCATCAAGACCCAGGCCATCATCGAAATGTCGATCGGCGCGGCCATCGGCGCGGTGACCTTCACCGGCTCGATCATCGCCTTCCTCAAGCTTGACGGGCGCATGTCCGGCAAGCCGATCCTTTTGCCGATGCGCCACATGATCAATGCCGGCATCGGCATCGCGATCCTGCTTCTGGTCGTCGTCCTTGTCTCGACGCAGAGCCCGACCGTCTTCTGGCTGATCGTCATCCTGTCGCTGGCCATTGGCATCCTGCTCATCATCCCGATCGGCGGCGCCGACATGCCGGTGGTGGTCTCGATGCTCAACTCCTATTCGGGCTGGGCGGCGGCCGGCATCGGCTTCACGGTTGGCAACCTCGCGCTCATCATCACTGGCGCGCTGGTCGGTTCCTCGGGCGCGATCCTGTCCTACATCATGTGCAAGGGCATGAACCGCTCCTTCATCTCGGTCATTCTCGGCGGCTTCGGCGGCGAGACGGCGGCTGCCGCCGATGACGGCGTCGAGCGCAACGTCAAGCTGGGTTCGGCCGACGACGCGGCCTTCCTCATGGCCAATGCGTCCAAGGTTATCATCGTGCCTGGCTACGGCATGGCGGTCGCCCAGGCCCAGCACGCGCTGCGCGAACTGGCCGACAAGCTGAAGGAGGCCGGCGTGGAAGTGAAATACGCCATCCACCCGGTCGCGGGCCGCATGCCGGGCCACATGAACGTGCTTCTGGCCGAGGCCAACGTCCCTTACGACGAGGTGTTCGAGCTGGAAGACATCAACGCGGAGTTTGCCCAGGCCGACATCGCCTATGTGATCGGCGCCAACGACGTCACCAACCCGTCGGCGCGCGACGACAAGGCCTCGCCCATCTACGGCATGCCGATCCTCGACGTCGACAAGGCCAAGACCTGCCTCTTCGTCAAGCGGTCGCTCGGCTCCGGCTATGCCGGCATCGACAACACGCTGTTCTACAAGGACGGCACGATGATGCTCTTGGGCGACGCAAAGAAGATGACCGAGGACATCGTCAAGGCGATGGATCACTGATCCGCAAGGACTTGAACAAAGCCCGGCCCCGCCGGGCTTTTTTCTTGGTCGTCAATGCAACCTTAGATTTGCATTTCCTTTACGTCATACTCGCGCTAGAATTGGCTTTCGCTCGCGAGGGGGCAGCGATGAGCCAGCCGAAAGCCGAGAGTGCGCATCAGACAGCCGCGACCGCCACGCCAGAGATCCGCAAGCAGGCCGTGGTCGTCATTCACGGTATGGGCGAGCCTGTCCCGATGGACACGATGCGCAGCTTCGTGGACGCGGTGTGGGAGGATGACGAGAACATCGTCCTGGCGCCTGCTGCCGATGGTTCTGCCCTCAATCGCACGGCTTGGCTCGTGCCCGACACACGCACCGGGTCGCTCGAGCTCTACCGCATCACCACGCCACCCTTTTTCGCCAGCAACAAGACCACGCAGACAAGGGCCGACTTTTACGAGTTCTACTGGTCCGATATCATGGAAGGCACTACCGTAGCCCATCTAAGAGCGTGGCTCTCTGGCCTTCTTTTGCGCTGGCCGCATCAGGTTCCGCAAAGGGTCAAGGTCGCCTGGGTGGTTCTCTGGTTCTGTACGCTGCTGGTGCTTGCCTTGGCGCTCGGCGGCATCGGAGGGCTGCTTCCGGGTTCCTTCATCCCGACATACCGCTTTGGCGACATCACCGCTGGTGTGATCGGGGCTGTGCTCTGCGTCGTCCTGGCCGGTATCGCGATCTATCTGTTGTTGCAGCGATACGAGCGATCCCTTCGGGCACGCCAGGCGTCGCTGGAGGCCCTATGGGCGGCAGGGTTGGCTGCCGACTTTCCAAAACCCGACCCGGTCAGGGATCGTTTGCTGATCTGGAGCGTGCCAATTGCGCTTGCGGTCATCTTCATCGTGTTTGCTCCTTGGGCTTCGATCCTCACGCTTCCGGCACTGCTGCTGATCGCGTCCCTGGTCGTGGGCTGGGTGACGCAGGCCTTTCTCGTCCCCTATTTCGGTGACGTTGCGCACTATGTTCGGGCGGCGCCCGACACGATTGCCCGCCGTGCGGAGGTCCGCGAGCGTGGCCTGCAATTGCTTCGGGCTCTGCATCGTGGCTCGCAAGGCGCCGATCGATATGACAGGATCGTCGTGGTGGCGCACAGCCTGGGCTCGATCATCGCCTATGACATCCTCAACCACTACTGGACCGAGTGCGGTCCGAACCGTGCCAATCCTCCTGGCACCGAAGCGCGCGCTGCGCTCGTGGCGCTCGACACCTATGTCTCGGAGCACCGTGGCCTACCGACCTTCAATCTCGACGAACACCGGTCTCGTCAACGCGCGGTCTCGCGTGCGCTGGCCAGAGAGGAGTTCGGCTGGCGGGTGAGCGACTTCATCACGCTTGGCAGCCCGTTATCTCACGCGGAATTCCTGATGGCCAAGGACAACGTCGACCTCGCCAACCGCATCGAGGAACGCCAGCTGCCGATCTGCCCGCCAGGACCCGCGGACGAGAGCAAAAGCTTCTTCGCACCCGGCAAGGGGACAGCGCCCGAGAAGCGCTTTCCGCATCATGCGACCGTTTTCGCAGCAACAAGGTGGACCAACATCTATGATCCGCATCCCTTGGGCTGGAAGATCTTTCAGGGCGACCTCATCTCGGGCCGTGTCGGCAGCCACCCCGATTACCATCTCGACGGCAGCGCGCCGGGCTGCCTCGGCCAAGGCATCCGCGACATTGCCGTCGAAATGCGGCGCCCATGCCCTGTCCTGGGCGACCGCTGTTTTACGCACACCCTCTATTGGTCGCTTCTGGCGAAGGGAAAGCGCCTTGATGGCCCCAATCCCGGGAAATACGGGCCGAAAGCTCATGTGGAAGTGCTGCGCGAGGCGATAGGGCTTGCCGATTTGTCCTAGGGATCATCGGCCCAGTGCGGCCGACGATCACGTCCATTGACCTGGACCATTCAATGGACCATTTTATCCCCATGAACATATCCGTCACCGATGCCAAGGCACAGCTCACCGAACTCGTCCGGCGGGCGGAAGCCGGCGAGGAGGTCGTGTTGACGCGGCACGGCCAGCCGGCCGCAAAGCTGGTTGCGCTGAAGCCAATGCGGACGCCGGCCGAGCGCCGGGCCGTGATCGATGAGGTGAGGGCGGCCAGCCGGGGAAAGGCGCTTCCCGGACCGTGCGCCGCGCGCAGTCAGGATTTTCTCTACGGCGATGATGGGCTGCCCGGTTGATCGTCGTCGATTCGTCCGCGCTCATCGCCATCATCCTCGATGAGCCGGAGGCGGATTCCTGTCAGTCCGCACTCGAAACGGGGGGCGCTCTCGCGATCTCGGCCGCCACGCTTGTGGAATCGTTGATCGTTGCTGACGGTCGCGGGTTGCGCCAAAACCTGGAGCGACTTGTCGGCGGTATCGAAATGGAGATCGTCGAGGTTTCGGCCGCTCGGGTGATGCTCGTCGCAGACGCCTATCGCCGCTGGGGCAGGGGTTTTCATCCCGCCTCGCTGAATTTCGGCGATTGTTTTGCCTACGCGCTGGCCGCCGAGCGCGACTGGCCGCTGCTCTATGTCGGCAACGATTTTTCCCAGACCGACATCCGTTCGGCGCTCCCGGCCTAGCTTCCTCAAGGCCCTCTGGCCGCCGCGCGGAAAAATTCTATCCACGCTTTTTGCGCCCATCGTAGAATCCCACTCGCTTGTTGTGGGAGATGGAGATGAGGTGGGACGTGCAAGGCGAGGCAAGAGCGTTACGGCGCATCGTCGCGCTGCTGCTTGCCCTGGCACAGCTCGCCGAACGCGCGGGCTCCATGGCTGTGCCCGTCCGCGTCATCGTTCTCGCCGTCCTGCGCCATGCCGAAACGGTTGCCTTTGCGTTCGCTTGCGGCATTCCGTTGGCTGCAGCGGGCCGCCCGCCGCTGCAGCCGATACCGCCCCGATTGCCTCTCGCGGCGCAGTCCGGTCCCGCCGAGGCTGCCCGCCTGGCTTTCAGCCTGCGGGTGCTCGCTCTTATCCTCGCACATTGGACGACGGAAATCCTTTCGCCGCCACCGGCGCCGCCGTCCATCGATCGCGTCCAGCCTTCATGCCGCGCCTGTGGAGGTTCGAGTTGGTTCGGTCCGGCCGCGCTTCCGGCACCCGACACGTCATGAAGCCGCGTCGTAAACCCGACATGGCTGTCACTTCCGATCTGCTGCCGGCATTGCAATCCGGCCGGCAATGCACCAGCCTGTGCGCGGTATCCAACCGAGGGAGGGCGCGGTGGCATGACCTCTTCGATCGGCCTGCCGCTTTGGCTGGTGGTGCTGCTCGTCATCTTCGCCGCCATCGGCGTTGCCGACCGCATCTTCGCGCCGTCGGTGCGCTGGTTTTTCCGCCGCCGCGTCAACGAGGCGATCGACGAGTTGAACGATCGCCTGCAATTGCGCATCCAGCCCTTCCGGCTGACGCGCTGGCAGACCCATGTCGACCGTCTCGTCTACGATCCCAAGGTGCTTGAGGCCGTGGAGGCCGAAGCGCGCGAAACCGGCTCGCCGCGTGCCGTCGTGATGAAGAAGGCGGAGCGCTATGCGCGCGAGATCGTGCCGTCCTTCTCGGTCAATACCTATTTCGGCTTCGGCACGCGTGCCGCACGCTGGCTGTCGGAATTCGTCTACCGCGTCCGGCTCGGCTATTCTGACGACGAGGCGCTGCGCGGCATCGATCCCGAGGCCACCGTCATCTTCGTCATGAACCACCGTTCCAACATGGACTACGTGCTGGTCACCTACATGGCGTCGAACCGCGCCTCGCTCTCCTATGCGGTCGGCGAATGGGCGCGGGTCTGGCTGCTGCAGAGCCTGATCCGCTCCATGGGCGCCTATTTCATCCGCCGCAATTCCGGCGACGAGCTCTACCGTCGCGTGCTCGGCCGCTATGTGGCGATGGCGACGCGCGAGGGCGTCACACAGGCCGTGTTCCCCGAAGGCGGGCTGACGCGCGACGGTCTCCTGAAGGAGCCGCGCCTCGGCCTGCTCTCCTACATGGTCTCCGAGTTCGATCCGCGCGCCCGCGACATCGTCTTCGTGCCGGTAGGTCTCAATTATGACCGCGTCATCGAGGACCGCATTCTGACAGCCAAGGCCGAACGGGAAATCACTGGCCGCGATTTCCGGGTGCGGGCTGGCGCCATCTTCGGCTTCGCCTGGAACCTGATCAAGCTGCGCTTCCAGGGCAGACTCTATCGTTTCGGCTATGCCTGCGTCAGTTTCGGGCGGCCGATCTCGCTGGAAAAATGGCAGCGCGACCATGGCGTGGCCTTCGCCGAACTGCCGCGCGAGGAACGGTTCGCTGCCATCGAGCGTCTCGGCCGCGACCTGATTTCATCGATCGGTGCCATCGTGCCGGCGCTGCCCGTGGCGCTCGCATCCTATGTGTTCCTTCAAAGCGGAGACCGCTGGATCAGCGAGTTCGAGCTCAAATCGGCGGTCTTCGGCCTGATCGAGCGGCTGGAGGCCGAGGGCGCCCATGTCCATATTCCGCGCGCCGACCGCGATTATGCCGTTGGCGCCGGCCTGCGCATGCTCACCCTGCGCCATCTGGTGGTCGCCAATGACGAATGGCTCTACCGCGCCAACCCCGACGAGAAGCTTCTTCTGACCTATTACGCCAATTCCATCCGGCATCTGCTGGAATAGGGGGCTCAGCCCTTGAGGCCTGCCAGCATGCGGCGGATCTTCGTCTCGAAGTCAGCTGCTCGTGCTTCCTCGACATTGTCGGCCCCGTGCAGGGCCACAAAGTCGAACCGCGCCTGCGGGGCACAGCCCTTGGCAAGGGCGATCTTGAGCATGCGCCGCACCGGCCGCCACATCACGAATGTGTCGATCCACCAGGGCGAACCGAGCGTGGTGACGGCCTGGAAATGCTTCAGCCCGGTCAGGGCCGGCCGGATCGGTCCGCCCTTTTCCTCGGCATGGAGGAAACCGACGCCGGGGCCGAAACAGCGGTCGAACCAGCCCTTCAGGATGGCGGGAAGGCCGAACCACCAGGTCGGGAAGACCAGCACCAGCGCGTCAGCTGCTTCGAGCAGTCTCGTGTGCTCATGGGCGATGCCCCGAGCCGCTTCCGCATCGTAATGGAGCGACCGCTCGGCCGAACTCAGCCGCGGGTCGAAATCGAGCCGGTAGAGATCGAGTAGAGTGACGTCGTGACCTGCAGCCTCGAGCTCGGCCATGACGCATTTCAGGAACCGACCGTTCAGGCTGTCGGGCAGGGGATGGGCAAAGACGACGAGGCAGTTCACGCCGGGACTTGCCAGATCAGCTGGCGCCGCGCGTGCGGGCCAGGCCGTTTCGCGCCGGTTCGAAATCGGGGTCGAGCCGCACCGCTTCCGCAAAGGAGCGCGATGCCCTCTCGCGGTCGCCCCGGCGCTCCAGGACGAGTCCCTGATAGGTCCAGCCTTCCGCGTCGCGGCGGTCGAGCTGGATCGCGGTGTTGAAGTCGGACAGCGCGTTGTCCTCGTCGTCGCGCGCCAGATAGGAGAGACCGCGCGCGTTGTAGGGCGCAGCGGTTCCGGGTGCCAGCGAGATCGCCCGGGCGAAGTCCTCGATCGCGTAGTCGTGCTGGCCGCGGCCCTGGTAGAGCAGCCCGCGATTGTGGAAGGCGCGCGCATCCGTGGTGTCGAGCTGGATGGCGCGCTCGAAATCCTGGAATGCCTCGTTCGAACGTCCGGCGAGGCGATAGAGATTGCCGCGCCCGATATAGGCGACGTCGTAGCGCGAGTTGATTTCCAGCGCCCGGTTGTAGTCGGCAAGCGCGGCCTGCTGGTTGCCCATGAAGCGGTGGATCAGGGCGCGGTTTGCATAGGCCTGGTAGAAGCGGGGATTGAGTTCGATCGCCCGGTTGAAGTCAGAGATCGCTTCCTGGTAGCGGCCGCCGCGCCCATAGGCCGAGCCGCGAACATTATAGGCCTCGGCGTCGTTCGGGTTGCGCTGGATGACGGCGGACAGCGAGGAGATGTTTTCCTCCGATGCCTGCGCGGCCTCGATGCCGGCGACCTCGCCAAGCGGCCCGGTCGCCGTCTGGCAGCCCGCCAGCGCGACAAGCGCCAGAAGCGCAGCCGGTGCGGCGACGATCCTGGTCGAGCCGGTCATCCTGCCAAACAACGTCATCGCGGTCCTAACCCCTCTGCTGCTCTGTCCGTTGTGGGAACGAACCCGTTCCAAACGAAAAAGGCGGCGACGATTCGCATCGCGCCACCTTGTCTACTGCCCGAAAAGGACGAAATCGCGGCGCATCAGCGCGCCGGCGCGACCCGTCCACCGCCAACGAGGCCTTCGCGCTGGGCGCGCTTGCGTGCCAGCTTGCGGGCGCGGCGCACAGCCTCCGCCTTTTCGCGGGCGCGCTTCTCGGATGGCTTCTCATAATGGCCGCGCATCTTCATTTCGCGGAAAATGCCTTCGCGCTGCATCTTCTTCTTCAATGCGCGAAGCGCCTGGTCGACGTTATTGTCGCGGACGAGTACCTGCACGTGCGTTCCTGTCGTTGCGTTGCGGCAGTGGCCGGGTTGCTGATCCTCCGAATGGCCCTCTCTCTGGAGCAAAAGCCAAGCGGTTCCGCTGCGTCAGGCGCGGCGGATTGATCTTGGCATTAGCAGAATCACCTATTCTTGTCCACAAGAAGAAACGGCCTTGAGCACTTGTCTCCACTCGCCTGGTCGCAAGCAAAGCCGGCCCGCTCCCAAAACGCCGTCCGCCGTCGCATTCAGGGCAAAGGCGCGGGCGCGATTTCGTTAGTGATGACCGGAATTCGCGGTCGTCGCCAGGGATTACGAGAGGCTGGAAAATGCGTAGATATTCCGCGTTCGCCATCGCGCGCGAAGCACTCCGTGGCCACAAGGGGTGGCCCGAACAATGGTCCTCGCCCGAACCGCGCAAGGAATACGACGTCGTTATTGTCGGCGCCGGCGGACATGGGCTTGCGACAGCCTATTATCTCGCCGCCGAACACGGCATCACCAACGTGGCCGTGGTGGAGAAGGGCTGGCTGGGCGGCGGCAATACCGGCCGCAACACCACCATCATCCGCTCCAACTATCTCTACGACGAATCTGCGGCGATGTATGACCATGCGGTCAAGCTGTGGGACGGGCTTTCCCAGGCGCTCAACTACAACGTCATGTATTCGCCGCGCGGCGTCATGATGCTTGCCCACAACGTCCACGATGTTCAGGTCTTCAAGCGGCACATCCACGCCAACCGTCTCAACGGCGTCGACAATGAATGGCTGACGCCGGAGCAGGCGAAGGAATACTGCCCGCCGCTCAACATATCGCCGTCGGCCCGCTATCCCGTCATGGGCGCCGCGCTGCAGCGGCGCGGTGGCACAGCGCGTCACGATGCGGTGGCCTGGGGATATGCGCGCGCTGCTGCCGATCGCGGCGTCCACATCATCCAGAATTGCGAGGTCACCGCCATCCGCCGTTCGGCCAATGGCCATGTCACAGGAGTCGAGACCACGAAGGGCCCGATCGGCGCCCGCAAGATCGGCGTGGTCGCCGCCGGTCACACGTCTGTGCTGATGGCGATGGCGGGCGTTGCCATGCCACTCGAATCCTACCCGCTGCAGGCGCTCGTCTCCGAGCCGGTCAAGCCGGTCTTTCCTTGCGTGGTCATGTCCAACACGGTGCATGCCTACATCTCCCAGTCCGACAAGGGCGAACTGGTCATCGGGGCGGGCACCGATCAATATTATTCCTATTCGCAGACGGGCGGGCTGCACATCCTCGAGCACACGCTCGATGCGATCTGCGAGATGTTTCCCGTCTTCACCCGCATGAAGATGCTGCGCTCCTGGGGTGGAATCGTCGACGTCACGCCCGATCGTTCGCCTATCCTGGCCAAGACGCCTGTGCCGGGTCTCTACGTCAATTGTGGCTGGGGCACGGGTGGCTTCAAGGCAACGCCCGGTTCCGGTCATGTCTTCGCTCATACGATTGCCCGTGACGAACCGCACCGGATCAACGCCCCCTTCACGCTGGAGCGCTTCCGCAACGGGCGGCTGATCGACGAGGCGGCGGCTGCCGCTGTCGCGCACTGAATCGGGAAACGCGCCTATGTTGTTGATCCGCTGTCCCTATTGCGAAGAAGAAAGGCCGGAGCTGGAGTTCCGCCATGCCGGCGAGGCGCATATCGCCCGGCCGGAGAACATCGCCGATATCTCGGACGAAGAGTTCGAGCGCTTCTTCTTTTTCCGCGCCAATCCCAAGGGCGTGGTTTTCGAGCGCTGGCGTCACGTCCACGGCTGCGGTCGCTTCTTCAACGCCGCTCGTGACACGGTGTCCGACCGGTTCATCGTGACCTACAAGGCCGGCGAGAAGAAGCCGCCGCTCGAGGAGCAGAAGGGATGACCGCCTTCCGCCTTTCCAATTCTGGCCGCCTCGGTGCGGCCCGGACCGCCCGCTTCTCCTTCGACGGCCGCGCGCTCGAGGGGCGTCAAGGCGATACGCTCGCCTCGGCGCTGCTCGCCAACGGCATTCACCTGGTCGGCCGTTCGTTCAAGTATCACCGCCCGCGCGGCATCCTGTCTGCCGGCTCGGAAGAACCCAACGCGCTGGTTGGCGTCCATCGCGATGCCGCGCGCAAGACGCCGAATGTCCGCGCCACGGTGCAGGAACTCTATGACGGGCTGACCGCCGTCTCGCAGAACCGCTGGCCGTCGCTTTCGCTCGACATCGGCGCGGTCAACAATCTGGGCGCGCCGTTCTTCTCGGCCGGCTTCTACTACAAGACATTCATGTGGCCGAAGGCGGCATGGAAGCATCTCTACGAGCCGCAGATCCGCAATGCGGCAGGGCTTGGCACGGCGCCGGACCAGCCTGATCCTGACCACTATGCCTCCCGCCATGCGCATTGCGAGGTGCTGGTGGTTGGCGGCGGCGCGGCCGGACTGGCTGCAGCCCTTGCGGCTGCCGAAACCGGCGTGCGGGTCATCCTGTGCGACGAGCAGGCAGGTTTCGGCGGTGCGCTCCACTACGAGACGGGCGCGACCATAGACGGCCAATCCGGTTGGGACTGGGCGCAGGCGGCAGTCGCGAAGCTGTCGTCCATGGACAATGTCCGTGTCCTGCCGCGCACCACCGCCTTCGGCTATTACGCGCAGAACATGGTCGGTCTCGTCGAACGGGTGACCGAGCATCTGGCCTCCCCGGATCCCGATATGCCCCGCGAGCGACTGTGGCGCGTGCGGGCCGGCCGCGTGGTGATCGCCACCGGCGCCATCGAGCGGCACATGGTCTTTGCCGACAATGACCGGCCGGGCATCATGCTCGCCTCGGCCGCGCGCACCTATCTGAACCACTACGGCGTCGCGGTTGGGCACGATGTCGGCGTCTATACCGCCAATGATTCCGCCTATGGCGCCGCGCTCGATCTCCACAAGGCCGGGGCCAAGGTCGCTGCCATCGTCGATCTCCGCGATGATCCGAAGGGCGAGGCGATCGAGACGGCCCGCGCTGCCGGCATCGAGGTCATGACCGGCCATGCCGTGATGAAGACCGGCGGGCGCCTGCGTGTTTCATCGATGTCCGTTGCGCCAAGACAGGGCGGGACGGAGCGGACCATCCCGGTCGATGCACTGCTCGTTTCGTCCGGGTGGACCCCGTCCGTCCACCTGTTCTCGCAGTCGCGCGGAAAGCTCTCCTTCGACGCCGCCCGCCAGATATTCCTGCCGGGGACTGCCGCGCAGGACTGCATCTCCATCGGCGCCTGCAACGGCACCGAAACCCTGGCCGATACGGTGGCCGAGGCTCTTGCGGCCGGCGAGACGGCGGCGCAGGCATCGGGCGGCAAGAAGGGCAAGGCCATCAAGCTTGGCGCTGCCACGACCGAATCCTGGTCGGGTGGCATGTCGGGTTCTGCCCCGGGCGCGGAGCCCGACAAGATCGTCAAGGCCTTCGTCGATTTCCAGAACGACGTCACCGCCAAAGATATCGGGCAGGCCGTGCGCGAGGGCATGCGCTCGATCGAGCACGTCAAGCGCTTCACCACCAATGGCATGGCGACAGACCAGGGCAAGACGTCCAACCTGCACGGGCTTGCCATCGCGTCGGAGATCCTCGGCAAGCCGATGCCGGAAGTGGGGCTAACCACCTTCCGCGCGCCGTTTACGCCCGTTACCTTCGGCGCCATCGTTGGCCACAGCCGGGCCGCGTTGTTCGATCCGACGCGCAAGACCCCGACCCATTCCTGGGCGGCGGAACAGGGCGCCGTCTTCGAAGATGTCGGCCAGTGGAAGCGCGCCTGGTATTTTCCGCGGGCCGGAGAGGACATGCACAAGGCCGTCGCGCGCGAGTGCCGGACCGTGCGTCAGTCCGCGGGCGTCTTCGATGCCTCCACGCTCGGCAAGATCGAGGTGGTCGGACCGGACGCTGCCACCTTCATGGAACTTCTCTACACCAATCCTTGGCAGAAGCTCGGCGTAGGCCGCTGCCGCTATGGCATCATGCTGCGCGAAGACGGCTTCGTCATGGATGACGGTGTCGTCGGGCGGTTGGCGGAAGACCGCTTCCACGTCACCACCACGACGGGCGGTGCCGCGCGCGTTCTCCACCACATGGAGGACTATCTCCAGACCGAGTTCCCGCATCTGAACGTGTGGCTCACCTCGGTGTCGGAGCAATGGGCGGTTGTTGCCGTCCAGGGCCCGAAGGCGCGCGAGATCGTCGCGCCGCTGGTCGAGGGCATCGACATCTCCGACGACGCCATGCCGCATATGTCGGTGCGCGAGGGCAAGGTGTGCGGGGTGCCGGCGCGGCTCTTCCGGATGTCGTTCACCGGCGAGCGCGGTTTCGAGATCAACGTGCCAGCCGATTACGGCCGTGCCGTCTGGGAGGCGGTGTGGGCCGAAGCGCAAAAGCATGATGCCTGTGCCTATGGCACCGAGACGATGCACGTGCTGCGCGCCGAGAAGGGCTTCATCATCGTCGGCCAGGAGACTGACGGCACCATGACGCCGCACGATCTCGGCCTGGACTGGGCGATCGGATCGAAGAAGGCCGACTTCGTCGGCATTCGCGGCCTCAAGCGGCCCGATCTCGTTGCCCCCGACCGCAAGCAACTGGTGGGTCTGAAGACGAAGGATCCGAAGACCGTGCTGGAGGAGGGCGCCCAGATCGTTGCCGATCCCAACCAGCCCGTGCCGATGAAGATGATCGGCCACGTCTCGTCCTCCTACTGGTCGGAGAATTGCGGCCGTTCGATCGCGCTGGCTTTGGTTGAGAATGGCCGTTCGCTGGTCGGCTCGACGCTGCACGTGCCGATGCCCGGCACGGTGATCGAGGTCGAAGTGACCAGCCCGGTGTTCTTCGACGAGAAAGGGGAGAGGGTCCATGGCTGAAACGGCAACCCGCATCCAGCCGCTCGAACATCGAAACTTTTCAGGCAACGGGATCGCCATTCAGCCTGCGGCTCCCGCCACGCGCCTGTCGTTGCGCGCACCGGCGGCTTCGCTGTCCGCGCTGTCCAAGGCTCTCGCAATCAAGCTTCCGGAAAGGCCTGGGAGTTCCGCGTCGAAGGGCGAACGTCATGCGCTCTGGCTCGGGCCGGATGAATGGCTCGTCATCGATGGAGGGGAGGGGGACCTGATGGCCGCTTGTGCCAAGGTTCCGGCCCTGCATTCCGCTGTCGACGTCTCCCACCGCAACGGTGCTATCCTGGTTTCCGGCACGGCGGTCGAGGATGTGTTGGCGGCCGGGTGCCCGCGCGATCTGTCGCCTGGCGCATTTCCGGTCGGGGCCGCCTCGCGGACCGTCTTCGGCAAGGTGGAGATCGTTCTGTATCGAACCGCCGCCGATGCCTTCCGGCTCGAAGTCTGGCGTTCGTTTTCGGACTATGCGTTCACGCTGCTCGAGGAGGCGGCCAGGGACACAGCTGCCTGACCGACAGAATCAGGTTTGGCGCGTAAGCTGCTGAACGAGGGTCCTTTTTCGCCTCAGGATGCCTTGCGCCAGCTCTGGTTGCGGACGAAGTCCGCGATCTCGTCTGCCGGCATTGGCCTTGCGAAGGCATAGCCCTGCAGGGACTGGCAACCGAGCTGCTTGAGAATACGGGCGTGCTCCATCGTCTCGACGCCTTCGGCCAGCACCTCGATGCCAAGCGACTTGCCGATCTCGATGATGGAGCCGACCAGCTGGCGTTGCGCGGGCGAGCGCAGGATCGGCATGACGAACTGCCGGTCGATCTTCAGCCGCTTCGGCTTCAGCTTGAGAAGGCTCACGATCGAGGCGTAACCGGTGCCGAAATCGTCGATCTCGATATCGATGCCGAGATCCTTCACGGTTTCGACGTTCCAGGACATGACGTCGTCGTGCTCGTCGAGGAAAATGGACTCGACCAGTTCGAAGGACAGCATGCCGGGATTGATGGTGAGATCGCGAAGGCTGGCGACCAGGCCGTCGTCGTTCAGTCGCCGCGCCGACACGTTGACCGACGCCTTCTTGACCGGCACGCCGTCGGTTTCCCAGCGAGCCAGGCATTCCAGTGTCTGCTCCAGCACAATACGATCGATGCTGCCGACAACGTTGAGTTCGTCGGCGATCTTCAGGAACGCGCTCGGGGGCAAGACGCCTTCGGTGGGATGGTTCCAGCGTACCAGTGCTTCGACGCCGATGATCTCATGGGATGTCGCGTCAACCTGCGGCTGGAACCACGTCACGAACTCGTGGCGCTCGATACCCGCGAGGATGTCGTCGGCGATACGTTTGGTTCGCACCACTTCCTTGCGCAGGGACTGGTTGAAGAACTGGAAGCGGTTCCGCCCCCGCGCCTTGGCGCGGTAGAGCGCAATGTCGGCATTGACGAGAAGCCGGGTGGGGTCGGCGACCGAAGATGTGTCCAGCGCGATGCCGATCGACCCGCCACAACGGCACTCGTGGCCTTCAAAACGGATTGGCGACTTGATGGCCTTGATGATGCGTTCCGCCAGATCGGAAAGCTGCTCGACCTCGATGTCCCTGGAGGTTTCGGGCCGCCGCCGTACGATGACGAATTCGTCTCCGCCGACCCGTGCAACGAAATCGTCCTTCGCCACCGTGGCTCGCAGCACGTCGGCTGCATGAACCAGCATCGCATCGCCGGCGGCATGTCCCATCGTGTCGTTGATCTGCTTGAAGCGATCGAGATCGACATGGAGGAGTGCGGCGCGTTCGCCATCGGCGAAGTTCTTGGCATGCTCGGCCAGCACGTCATCGAGATAACGGCGGTTCGGTAACCCCGTCAGCGAGTCGTGCATGGCGGTGTGTTCGACGCGCTTTCTCGCGGCTTCGAGCTCCACATTGCGTGCTTCGGTCAATGCGCTGGCTTTGCGCAGTTCCTCGTTGCGGCGGACGTCTTCCGTGACGTCCCAATTGACCCCGACGATCCGTGCAGGCCCGCCGGCATACTGGTAAATGGTACCGATCGCTCGAATGTGGCGGACGCCGCCATCGGGCAGCAAAAGCCGATACTCCGAATGATGCTTGGTTCTGGTTCGGAGAGTTTCGGCGAATTCCCTTTCTGCGCGCTCCCTGTCATCGGGATGCAGCCTTTGAGCCCAGTGGGAGTAGTCCCGCGTGCCTTCGCGCTCATAGCCATAAAGCTCGTTCATCCGCGCGTCCCAGAAAAGGTCTTTGTTCTCTATGTTGAGTTCCCAGACGCCGACCTGTGAGGTTTCGAGGGCAAGCCCATGCCTGCGCGAGAGCTTCTCCAGCTCGATTTCGCGTTCTTTCAACTTCTTGATGTTGCGTTGCCGTTCGTCGATGAGACGGCCGCTGAGAAGCGTCGGTATCATCACCAGCGAGCCAGCAAGCAGTATCCAGAGATAGAGCCGCAGCGCATTGGGCGGCGTGCCGCCCCATCCGCCACTTGGCGTGGCCATGATCTCCCAACTGCCCGTCGGCAGCATCACTTCCGCTGTAACCGGGGCACGATCGGCTAGGCCCGGATCGCCAAAGAACTGAGTACCCAATGGGCCCAGCCCATCTCGTCCAACGATGGCGATGTCCAGCTTGAGATCGGGATCAAGCAAGCCCCCATGTGCGTAGAGCCGATTTGCATCGATCACGGCGGCGACGATGCCCCAGAAACTCTCGTTGCCGGTCCCGTCGCGAACGAACACCGGAAAGCGAGCCACAAAACCCTGTCCGCCCTGAACTAGGTTAAGCGGCCCTGCGAGCACCATATCGCGGGTGTCGCGCGCGCGCAGAGCGGCTGCTCTTTGGTCATCATTGACTGTGTAATCTAGGCCGATGGCAGCCTCATTGCCCCGGAGAGGATACGTCATCGTGACAACGAGATCTGGTGCCACAGCGATGCTGCGCAATTGCGAGCGCGTGTCGAACAGGCGTTCCGCCAATTCGTCGAAACGCTGCTGATCCATCCTCGGTTCGGTAGCAAGTGTGGCCACGAAACCCCGGACGAGTTGGATATTGCCGCTGATGGCGCCCTCCAGGCGTGCTCTGATGAGCCCGAGTTCTTGGAGAACTTCAGTCTGTTGGCTCTTGTGGTAGACGCTGCGGTTCTGCAACTCGGCAAAACTTGCCGCTGTGACGATGACAACCAGCGCCAGGATGGCGGGTATGTGGCTGGGTCTGAGCAACTGACGGGCGCACCGGGCTATCCCCTGGCGCAGTCGACCGAAACCCCTTGAGTCCGTCATGCCGTCCATCGTCCCCTATCCACGGATTTCGGGCTGTTGCGAAGGGACGCTAGCCGGCATAGCTTAAATTTGACTTTAGCCGCTCCTTTTTTGGTTGTGCTCGATCAGGCAGCTTCCACACGCCCAGCCTCCCAGGTGCCGGCGTGCGCGAAGATTCGTTCAGGATTGCGATACTGGGCGGCCAGGATACCTCGATAGATCTCGCTCTCCTGCGCCCGGTCGACAGGGCCGTTCGTTCCAGCCAGGCTGGCAAGTGCCTGCGCCAGCATGTCGACCGTGCCGGAGCCTTCATCGAACTGAGCCTTCTTGCGCCAGACGAGGTCGTGGGGCAGGAGGTCCGCGCAGGCCTTGCGGAGGATCCATTTCTCTGTTGTCGCACCCGTGGCCTCGCGATCTGACGGGTCGGTGCGGCACAATTTCAGAGTCGCTGGAATGGATTGCGCGAAATCGATGAGGTCACGGTCGAGGAAGGGCGTACGCGCCTCCAGGCTCTCGCCCATGGTGATCCGGTCGACGCGCTGAAGGTTGATGTTGTGCATGGCGTTGAGCGAGCGCGTGAGTTCCTCGGCGAGTTCGCGCGGCCGATCGACATAGGCGTGATGATAGGTGTAGCCCGCGAAAAGCTCGTCGGCCCCTTCGCCGGTCAGCACGGCCTTGACGTGCTGGCGGGCCAGGCGTGCCGCGAAATGGGTCGGGATGGCGCTGCGCACCAGATCGACGTCTGCCGATTCCAGATGGTAGATCACCTTTGGCAGAACCTCGGTGACATCGCCTGGTCCGAATGCAAACTCGAAATGGTCGGAGCCGATATGGGCTGCCACCCTGCGGGCAGCCAGAAGATCGGGGCTGCCTTCCGCGCCGACCGAAAAGGTCTTTATCCGGTACGGCGCGTGTCGGGCGGCGAGGGCTGCGATGATCGAACTGTCGAGACCACCCGACAGGAAACAGCCGACTTCGACATCGGCCACCATCCATTTCTCGACCGCTTCCTCCATCACAAGTCTCAGTTCGGCAGCCGTCGCCTCTACGCTCAAGCCCGGCTCCGGGACGGCGGCGCCGTGCGGCGTCCGGTACCAGCGGCGCGGCCCATCGAGGCTGTCGTAAAGACCACCGGGCGGGATGGCCTCGATCGTATCGACATCTATGCCGTCATAGGCCTTGAGTTCCGACGCGAAGGCGACGCCATCCTTGATCCGCGCCATGTAGAGCGGCTTGATGCCGAGCGGGTCGCGGGCGGCGATGATGCGCTCGGCGGTGGCAAGCACGAAGGCGAACATGCCGTCCAGCCGTGCGATCCACCGCAACTCGCCGGAACGGAACAGGTGCAGGATGGCTTCGCTGTCGCTTGCCGTGGTGAAGGCGCTTTCGCCCAGAATGGCACGCAGATCGGCATGATTGTAGATCTCGCCGTTGACCACCAGAAGGTCGTCGTTCTGGTAGATCGGCTGGGCGCCGTTGTCGGGACCGATGATGGAGAGCCTGGCATGCGCCATGATGACCGGCGCGTGCGGCGCACGAACCACTTGCGTGGCATCTGGACCACGATGCGCGATCCGGCTGATCATCGCCTGGGCAAGCGCCTCGTCGTCGATGTTCCAGAGGCATACGAACCCGCACATGGAGCTTCTCCCGTCTCGTTTTGCCTAAAGGCAAGCACGAAATGGGCGACATGTCGCCCCCAATCGGGTTCTTGCCGTCAGACGGCGGTGATGCCGCCGTCACAGGCGAGCGTCTGTCCGGTCATGAAGCCGTTTTTCGGATCAGCGGCGAAGAGGATGACCTCGACGACCTCCTCGACTTCGCCCAGCCGCTTCATGGGCACGCCGCGCACCATCTCCGCTTCCGCGACCTTCAGCGCTTCACCTTCGAGGTTGCCGAAGGCGGCGAGCGCCATCGGGGTCCGCGCAAAGGACGGGCAGACGGCATTCACCGCGATACCCTTCGTGGCATATTCGGCAGCCGCCGAGCGAGTCAGCCCGACCACGCCGTGCTTGGCCGCGGCATAGATACCCAGACGCGGCGCGCCTGCGATCCCGGCGACCGAGGCCAGATTGACGATCCGCCCGCCACGCCCGTCACTGCGGAATTGACGCTCCATCACCGGCAGTTGGTGCTTCATCGCGTAGAACACACCCATCAGGTCGACTTCGATGACACGGCGGGCCTGTTCGGAATCGATCTTGGGAAGCTTGGCGAGGTCCTGGACAATGCCGGCATTGTTGAGGGCGATGTCCAGCCGGTCGAACCTTTCCAACGCCAGCGTGACGAGGTCACGCGACAGGTCCTCGTCGGCGACATCACCGGCCAGGATTGCCGTGTCCGTGTCGAGCCCGTCTGCGAAACTGCGCAGGCGTCCTTCGTCGATGTCGGAAAGCACGAGCTTTGCTCCTTCGGCGGCGAAGCGTTCTGCCGAGCGCGCGCCGAATCCGCCGGTCGCGCCCGTGATGAGGACCGTCATCCCCTCGAAGCGTTTCATCGAAAATCCCTCCCCAATGCGCGTCAGGCGTCTTTGTCGATCACGTCCACGGCCAGCGCCGACAGGAGCTTCACTGCGGCGCCGTAGGTTCGCGCCTTTTCAGGGTTGGACGCGTTGCCGTCGAGGGCGCGCTTGTAGACACCCTGGCAGATCGCAGCGAGCCTGAAGAAGGAGAAGGCGAGGTAGTAGGTCCAGTTGTCGATGCCGGCGATCCCGCGCCGTCGGCAATAGTCTTCGACATAGGCCTCCTCGGTCGGGATGCCCAAGGTAGTGCGGTCAAGCCCGCCCAGGCCCCGGAAACCGGAATCATGCGGCAGGCGCCATTGCATGCACTGGTAGGACAAGTCCGCATAGGGGTGCCCGAGGGTCGACAGTTCCCAGTCGAGAACGGCCACTACCTCCGGCCGCTCGGCGTGGAAGATCATGTTGTCTAGCCGGTAGTCGCCATGGACCAGCGAGACGACACCGTCATCCTCGATAGCGTATTCCTCGAGCCAGGCGAGCAGCCTTTCCATGTCCTGGACTGTCTCTGTCTCGGATGCCCGGTACTGCTTCGACCAGCGCGAGAATTGTCGCTCGAAATAGCTTCCCGGTTTACCGAAGTCAGAAAGCCCGGCGGCATCGATGTCCACGTCATGGAGCGCTGCCAGTACCCGATTCATGGAGGCGTAGATGCCCGCGCGCTCCTCGTTGCCCGAGACCTCGGGCAATGCGGGGTCCCAGAAGATGCGGCCCTCGACATGCTCCATGATGTAGAACATGCGGTCGATGGGCGATTCCTCGCCGGAAAGATGGAGCACGTGCGGCACGGGCACGGCGCTTCCCGCAAGTGCCTTCATGACGCGGAATTCGCGGTCGACCTGATGGGCCGATTTGAGCAATTCGCCCGGCGGTTTGGCGCGCAGCACGTAGCGCCCGCTCGCAGCACGGATGGAGTAGGTGGGGTTCGACTGGCCGGACGGGAATTTCTCGATCGTCGCCGGCCCCTGGAATCCCGGGACCTCCGCTTCGAGATAGGGGATCAGGGTTTCGGCGGGCAGTTGATTGGCGTCGCTCATGCGCTCTCCTGCTCTTGCCGCTTCAGCACCGCCAGCGTCAGCCAGCGCGCATTGATGGCCGGCTTTTTCTCGCCTTCGATCTCGATGGTCACGTCATAGTGGATCTGAACCCATCCGGATGGACGCACCGTCGCTTCGGCGAGCTTGAAACGGGTCCTGACACGCGCGCCGCATTTGACGGGCGAGACGAAACGCAGCCGGTCGAAGCCGTAATTGATGCCCATCTCGGCGCCTTCCAGCTGCGGAATGGTCTCATAGGCCATCGTCGAGAGCAGCGAGAGCGACAGGAAACCGTGAGCGATGGTGCCGCCAAAGGGTGTTTCGGCTGCGGCGCGGACGGGATCGACATGGATGAACTGGTGATCGTCGGTCGCGTCTGCGAATTTGTCGATCATCTCCTGCGTGACCTCGCGCCAGGAGGACACACCGACCTCCTTGCCGACCCACGACATCATCTCGTCAACGGAAACAGGCTTCGGTTCGTTCGCCATGCTTGCGGTTTACTCCTTGAAGAGGCTCATGCCGTGCTGCACGGATTGCCCGCCGTCGATCGGCAGTATCGCGCCGCTGATATAGCTGCCGGCTCGGCTGCACAGATACAGCGTCGCTCCCGCGATGTCATCCGGCGCGCCGATCCTACCGAGCGGCACCCGGCTGCCGACTTTTGCCGCCTGTTCATCGGTGGCGGTGGCAAACGCGGTCATCTTGCTCTGGAAGGGACCTGGCGCGAAGGCGTTGACGGTGATTCGGCGCGCAGCCAATTCATTGGCAAGCGTCCGGGTCAGGTGGTGAACGGCAGCCTTCGACGCGGTGTAGGAATAGGCGCCGTCGGCCATCGGCTGCGTGCCCATCACGGAGCCCAGATTGATGATCCGCGCCGGGTCCTCGTGGCTGGCCGCCTTGTCGAGCAGGGGCAGGAGTTCGCGGGTCAGGTGGAACAGGCCTGTCACGTTGACGTCCATCACGCGCGCCCAAGCCTTGTAGGGGAAATCTCCCAGTTCAGCGCCCCAGGACAGGCCGGCATTGTTGATGAGGATATGCAGTTGATCCGTGCGCCGGCCGACTTCGGCCGTGAGCGCGCCCACGCCTTCCTCGCTACCGACATCGCCAGCGAAGCCTTCGGCCTTGCCCCGTCCACCCAGCGCATTGATCTCTTCGGCAACGGCTGCGCAGGCATCGCCCTTGCGTGAGGCGAGGAAGACCCGCGCGCCGCCCATCACCAGCGCGGTTGCCGCCATGCGCCCGATGCCGGTGGCCGCACCCGTGATCAGCGCCGTCTTGCCGGCAACCGAAAAAAGATCCTCGATGTAGGACATTCGCTTTCCTCCCCAGCGGTCTTTTGGTCCGGTTCGATTCCGGCCGTCGCCGCGTTGACAACATACCCGGTAGTATGTTCATCTTTGCGTGGCCCGTAAAGAGGTCTCGCAATCAACCGCCGCAGAGCGGGCGCGGGAACAGGCGCTGGGAGGAAATTGCTTCATGTCGCTCGGCGTTCGAGAGATGACGCTTGAGAATTCGCGGGGAGATATTCTCGCCGCAGCCGCGACCCTTTTCATGGAGCGCGGATACGCCGCGACGTCTCTTGACGAAGTGGCGCGCAGCCTGGGCGCGACCAAGGGCAGGATCTATCATCACTTCCCCTCCAAGGCCGACCTCTTCGCCGAAGTCTTCCGCCACGGCATGGAGATGAACTACGCCGCGATCGAGCCCTTTCGTTCGCTGCCCGGCGGGCCGATTGTCCGGTGGCGCAAGATGGCGCTGGCCCACGTCATCCAGATGATTACGACCCGCGCCTTCCAGCGCGCCGTGTGGATGGGTGTCGAGATGCATTTGCGTGGCGCGACCACGCCAGAGCAGCGTTCCGTCTTCAACGAACTGATCCAGTACCGTTCCGACTATGGCGAGATATTCCGGCAGGTGATCGTCGAGGGGCGCGAGGCTGGCGGCTTCGATTTCAACGATGTCAGCATCACGACCCAGCTGATGTTTATGACGCTGAACTCGCCCATCTTCTGGTACAAGCCGCGCGCCGGTGAGACGCGCGCGGATATCGAAAACCTCGCCAGCCAGGTCGTGCTCTGCGCGTATCGCGGACTGGGCGGGAAGGAAGGACACCACGATGCCATCGCGCAATCCTGACATGAATCTCGGCATGACAGAGCGGCTGAAGCCGATCCACGAAAAGGTCGCGCGCATGGTGCGCGAGGAGATCATGCCGCTCGACGAGGAGTTTTTGGCCGAGGTCGGCAAGGAGGGCGATCGCTGGGCCTATACGGCGCGGCAGACCGAGATCCTGGAGGGGTTGAAGGCCAAGGCCCGCGAGCGCGGTCTATGGAATTTCTGGCTCACCGATTCCGAGCGCGGCTACGGCCTGACCACCGTCGAATATGCCTATCTGGCCGAGGAGATGGGCAAGGCGCATCTTGGCGCGGAAACCTTCAACTGCTCGGCCCCCGATACCGGCAACATGGAGGTCCTGGAGCGCTATGGCGCCGAGGATCACAAGAAGCAGTGGCTCGCCCCGCTGCTGGATGGCAAGATTCGTTCGGCCTATCTGATGACGGAGCCGGATGTTGCGTCTTCCGATGCGACCAACATCGCCATGAGTTGCGTGCGCGACGGCGACGATTATGTGCTCAATGGCGAGAAATGGTGGTCTACGGGTGCCGGCGACCCGCGCTGCAAGATCTATATCGTCATGGTGGCCACGCCCGACGCGAACCGCCACAAGCACCAGCAGCATTCGATGATCCTGGTGCCGGCCGACACGTCGGGCATCACCAAGCTCAGGGCCATGCAGGTCTATGGCGAGGATGACGCGCCGCACGGCCACCTGCACCTGAAATTCGAGAATGTCCGCGTGCCGGCATCGAACCTGTTGGTGGGCGAAGGGCAGGGCTTCGCAATCGCGCAGGGCCGGCTCGGGCCCGGGCGTATCCATCATTGCATGCGTGCGATCGGCCAGGCCGAAATGGCACTGGAACTGATGTGCCAGCGCTCGATGCGGCGCGAGGCATTCGGCAAGCCATTGGCCGCGCTTGGCGCCAATTACGACATCATCGCCAATTGCCGCATGGAGATCGAGATGGCGCGCCTGCTCTGTCTCAAGGCGGCGTGGATGATGGACCAGGGTGACGCCCGGGCGGCAGCGCCGTGGATCAGCCAGATCAAGGTGATCGCGCCGCAGGTGGCGCTCAAGGTCACCGACGAGGCGGTTCAGATGTTTGGCGGGCAGGGCATCAGCCAGGACACGCCGCTGGCCCGCTCGTGGACGAACTTGCGGACGCTGCGCCTGGCCGATGGGCCCGATGCCGTCCACCGGCGCCAGGTGGCGCGCACTGAACTGAAGAAATACACCCAGGAGAAGGTGTGACATGAAGGCCATCGTCGCCAGGGATTTTGCGCCGCTCGAGGCGCTCGAATATGCCGACTGGCCCGAACCGCAGGCCGGTCCGGGCGAGGTCGTGATCGCGGCCGAGGCGATCGGGGTCAATTTCCCTGATGGCCTGCTGGTGCAGGGGCTTTACCAGATGAAGCCCGAGCCGCCTTTCGTCCCCGGCATGGAGATGGCAGGACCGGTCGTGGCCGTGGGCGAGGGCGTTACCTCGGTCAAGGTCGGTGACAGGGTTGCGACGCTTGGCACGCTTGGCGCCTATGCCGAGAAGATGGCCGCATCGGCCAAGACCGTCTTTCCGCTTCCCGATGGCGTGTCCTTTGAGGACGCCTGCGCACTGATGTGCGGCTATGGGACCTCGCACTACGCGCTCAAGCAGCGCGGCCAGCTTCAACCGGGCGAGACGCTGTGCGTGCTCGGCGCTTCGGGCCTGACCGGCATCGCGGCCGTTCAGATTGGCAAGGCCATGGGCGCGACCGTGATCGGCGTCGCTTCGACCGAGGAGAAACGGCAGATCGCGCGCGACGCCGGCGCCGACATCGTCCTCGGTTACGACAATCTGAAGGATGATTTGAAGAAGGCGACCGAGGGCAATGGCGTGGATGTCGCCTTCGATCCCGTCGGCGGCGACAGCTTCGATGCCCTGGCGCGCTCGATGGCATGGGGCGGCAGGCTGCTGGTCATCGGTTTCGCCTCGGGCACCATTCCAAAACTCCCGGTTAACCTGACCCTGGTGAAGGGCTTTTCCGTGGTCGGCGTTTTCTGGGGCGCCTTCACCCAGCGCGAGCCGAAGGCCTATGCCGACAATATGGGCGAGCTTCTGGCATGGTATGCCGCTGGGAAGGTGAAGCCGGTGATCGAGGGCGTCTACCCGCTGGCCGACGCTCCTGCCATACTCAAGCGCGTGCTCGGTCGTGGCGCGACAGGAAAGCTGGTGCTGAAACCATGAATGTTCCCGCTCGCATGAAAGCCCTGCTGCAGAAGCACGATGGCTATTCGAAAGACCATTCCGGCGTCGTGCTGGAGGCTATGGCACCCTATGTCGAGCCGGGCGAGATCGATGTCCCAGAACCAGGCGACGGACAGGTGGTGATCAAGGTCGGGCTTGCGGCGGTCAATCCGTCGGATGTCATGTTCATCAAGGGTCTTTATGGGCAGCCTCGCCAGATGGGCCGGCCGCCCGGCTTCGAAGGCGTGGGCGAGGTGGTTGCCGCCGGAGCCGGTGCGCAGGCGCTGGTTGGCAATCGGGTTGCCTTTGCAACCGGAAAGTCGGGTTCGGGCAGTTGGGCCGAATACGCGTTGGCCGACATGCGCTCCACCATTCCCGTCATCGATCAGGTGCGCGACGAGGATGCGGCGGCCTTCATCGTCAATCCGCTGACAGCGCTCGCCATGTTCGATCTCGTGCGGGAAGAGGGCGCCAAATCTTTCGTTCTGTCGGCAGCTGCGAGCCAGCTTTGCAAGCTGATTATGGGTGCTGCGCGCGACGAGGGCTATCGGCCCATCGCGCTGGTGCGCCGCGACGATGACGGCCATCTGGCCGCCGCTGGCGCAGCCCATGTATTGAACGTCACCGCGCCCGACTTCGAGGAAAAACTTGCTGCGGTGCTGAAGGAAGAAAAGCCGCGGGTCTTTCTGGATGCGGTGACGGGCTCGATGGCGGGCCAGGTCTTCAACGCGATGGGAAGAGGCGCACGCTGGGTGATCTACGGGCGCATGGATTCGGGCGACACGATCATCCCAGAACCGGGCCAGCTCATCTTCATGGGTAAGCGTATCGAGGGTTTCTGGCTGACCGAATGGATGCGTGTGACGCCCCCCGAACGCACGGCCGCTGTGGTGATGGAAGCGCAGAAGCGCTTTGCCGACGGCCGCTGGAAGACGGACGTGACGGCCATTGTCCGGCTGGAAGACGCCATGTCGCGGGTGCCTGACGAACTGGCGAAGCCGGACGGAAAGGTATTCATCGCGCCCTAGGGTGCGCGGCGGTCGCGGTGGCGGGAGGAGCCGGCGCGGCATGCCAGAAAAAAGTGAGCTAAGCGGGCAGAACCCGCGTGAAGTGGAGGAGATAGCGTCTTGGACGTCTTGCAACTGCTCGTCAGCGGCCTGGCAAATGGCTGTATCTACGGCCTCATCGCCATGGGCTTCGTGCTCATCTACAAGGCGACGGAGGGCGTGAATTTCGCTCAGGGCGACTTCATGATGCTCGGCGCCTTCATCTGCGTCGGCCTGACCAACCCGCAATTCATGGGCCTGCCTTTCTGGGTCTCCGTGCCGGTGGCGATCGCGGCGATGGGCATGTTCGGCTATGCGCTCGACCTGATCGTCATCCGGCGCATGTTCGGCCAGTCGCAGATCGCGCTGGTGATCCTGACCATCGCGTTGGGCTTCGTGCTGCGCTTCATCGCAGGCGCGATCTGGGGGCATGAGCCGATCTCGCTGGCCTCGCCGATCGCCGGCCGCGACGTACGCTTCGGAGGGTTGGTACTCGGGCTGGACGAGGTGTTCGTCATCATCGTCACGATTATCCTGACGGTAGTCCTCTGGCTCTATTTCAACCGGACCAAGCTCGGCGTGGCGATGCAGGCTTCCTCGCAGAACCAGCTGGCGGCCTACTACATGGGTATCCCCGTCAAGCGCGTCCATTCGCTGATCTGGGCGCTCTCGGGCATGACAGCGGCGGTCGCCGGCATCCTGTTTGCCTCCAAGGGGTCGATCGATCCCTCGATCGGCCTGCTCGGCATCAAGGCTTTCGCTGCGGCCGTCATCGGCGGCTTCGGCTCGCTGCCCGGCGCGCTGCTTGGCGGCATCATCATCGGCGTGATCGAGCCGTTCGCGGGCCGCTACATGCCGTCCGGCTACGCGCAGATCATGCCGTATCTGCTCCTGTTCCTGATCCTGGTGTTCCGACCGCACGGAATCCTGGCCCAGGTCCACGCGAAGAAAGTGTGAGGGCAGGGCCATGAGAACGGTTTTCAAAACGAGCTACGACGCCGACATCAACATGTTCCAGCATCGCTACCAGTTCGGCTGGTATGCGCTCCTGCTGGTCATCGTTCTGGTGCTGCCGCTTTATCTCGGGTCCTACTGGCTGGGCGAGATGACCAGCCTTCTGATCTGGTCGATCGCCTGCATGGGCCTGATGATCCTGGTCGGCCAGACCGGCCAGGCAAGCCTGGGGCATGCGGCGTTCCTGGCCATCGGCGCTTACGCCAACGTGCTGTTGCAACAGAGGATGGGACTGCCCTTCATCGTGTCGTTCCCGCTGGCGGGACTGATCGCGGGAATATGCGGTGCGCTGATCGCCATGCCGATCACGAGGCTCCACGGCGTCTATCTGGCGATCGCCACGTTGGCCATCAACATCCTGGTCGACGACTTCATCGTCATCGCTGCGCCGCTGACCAACGGCGTGCAGGGACTGTTTGCGCCGGCGATCGAGATATTCGGGTTGACCATCGACCGCTATCGCACGCCGATTCACTTCTACTATCTGGCGCTGGCGGTGACGCTCCTGGTGCTGTTCTTCTACCGCAACCTGATGCGCTCGCCCCTGGGGCGGGCCTTTGCCGCGGTCAGGGATTCGGAGATCTCGGCCCAGGCGATGGGCGTCAACATCGCGCGTACCAAGGCGCTGTCCTTCGGCATATCGGCCGGCATCACCGGCCTGGCCGGGGCGCTGATCGGCCATTATGCCGGCGTCTTCAACAACGAGACCTTCAACATCATCATCTCGATCCAGCTGCTGCTGGCGATCGTGATCGGTGGTCTCGGTTCGATCCACGGCGCGTTCTTCGGTGCGGCGGTGATCGCGCTCCTGCCGCAGTCGATCTCGATGGCGCGCGACAATCTCAACTGGCTGTTCGGGACCCGCGCCTTCTCGGTGCCGGGCATGGAGACGGCCGTGTTCGGCCTGATCCTCGTGGTCTTCATGCTCTTTGAGCCGCGGGGCATCTACGGCCGCTGGCTGAAGATCAGAACCTACTTCCAGCTCTTCCCCTTCTACCGCAAGGACATGTTCCGCCGGCAGAAGAGCTATCTCAAGACGGAGCGGATGCGATGAGCCTGCTGGAATTCGACAATGTGACGCTGCGCTTCGGCGGCGTGGTCGCCGTCAACCAGGTGTCCTTCAACGTAGAGGAGGGCGAGGTCTTCGCCCTCGTCGGCCCCAACGGCGCGGGCAAGTCGACGGTCTTCAACCTGATCTCGCGCTTCTACAATCCCGCCGAGGGGGACATCCGTTTCGACGGCAAGTCGATCCTCGGCAGGAAGGCGTACGACATTGCCACGCTCGGCATTGCCCGCACCTTCCAGAACATCGAGCTTTTCGAGCATGCGACCGTGATGCAGAACCTGCTGGTCGGCCGCCACCGGCATCGCCAGAGCAATTTCGTCACCGAACTGCTCTTCACGCCTTTCGTAAGGCGGGAAGAGCGGCGACACCGCGAGGCGATCGAGAGGGTGATCGATTTCCTCGATCTGCAGGCCTATCGCGAGAAATACATCGCCGGCCTGCCTTACGGCGTGCGCAAGATCGTCGAGATGGGCAGGGCGCTCGCCATCGAACCCCGACTGCTCCTGCTTGACGAGCCGGCCTCCGGCCTTTCGGTCGAGGAAACCCAGGATGTCGCCTTCTGGGTCGAGGACATCAAGAAGCAGATGGGCATCACCGTCATCATGGTCGAGCACGACATGCACCTGGTCTCGGCAGTCTCCGACCGCGTGCTGGCTCTGGCCGACGGCAAGGCGCTGTCGCTTGGCACGCCGCAGGAAGTGCAGAACGATCCGAAGGTGATCGAGGCCTATATCGGCGCGACTGACGAGAAGCAGGAGGTGCTCGCATGAACGCGACCGTGATGGCCGAGCGTTCGAAGTCCGAAGTCGGCGACGTCGTTCTGTCGATACGCAATCTGGAGAGCTTCTACGGCCCGATCATGGCCATTCGCGGCTGCTCGCTGGACGTTCGTGAAGGGCAGATCGTCACCGTGTTGGGCGCCAACGGCGCCGGCAAGACGACACTGTTGAAGACAGTGTCCGGCGTGATGGATCCGGAAAAGGGCGAGGTGCTCTACCAGGGCCAGAACATCGCCGGCGCAAGCCCCGACAAGGTCGTGCGCATGGGCATCGTCCATGTCCCGGAAGGGCGGGAGGTTTTCCCACTGCTGACCGTTGCCGAAAATCTCAGGATGGGCGCCTATACGCGCAACGACATCGCGGGCATCGCCGAAGACGAGGAGATGGTGTTCTCCTATTTTCCGATCCTCAGAGAGCGGCGCAACCAGGCAGCTGGCACCTTGTCGGGCGGCCAGCAGCAGATGCTGGCGATCGGGCGCGGGCTGATGGCGCGGCCCAAGGTGATGCTTCTCGACGAGCCCAGCCTCGGCCTGTCGCCGCTTCTGGTGAAGGAGATCTTCCAGATCGTACGGCGCCTCAACAAGGAACGCGGCGTCACGATGATGCTGGTGGAGCAGAACGCCAGGGTCGCGCTCGAAGTCGCCGACTACGGTTATGTGATGGAACTGGGCCGTATCGTGATGGCTGACACGTCGGATCGCCTTCTTGCGTCCAAGGACGTGCAGGAGTTCTATCTGGGTGTCCAGGATCATTCGCCGCGCGGAAGCAAGCGCTGGAAGCAGAAGAAGACGTGGCGCTAGGCCGGGACAAGGGAGGAAGACATGACCGTGGTTGAGAAAATCCCCCCGCAACAGACCGTGCGCGGGTTCTCCTTCAATCAGAACCTCAGCAAGGGGCCGTTCTATTTCGATGGCTGCGACACGCTGGTGAAGCTGTTCCGCCAGCGCTGCACGGAGATGGGCGACAAGGTCGCGCATCGCGAGAAGGATTTCGGCATCTGGCTGTCCTACACTTGGCGGGAGTTCTACGATCACGCGCGCCTGATCGGCCTGGGACTTGTCTCGCTCGGACTGAAGCGTGGCGAGGTCGTCTCGCTTCTGTCGGAAGACAACAAGGAATGGATCTATGCCGATCTGGGCATCCAGTCCGTCGGCGGCATCGTCTCCGGCGTCTACACGACGGATTCGTCCAGCCAGCTCGAGTATCTGGTCAACGATTCAGACAGCCGTTTCCTGATCGTCGAGGGCGAGGAGCAGCTCGACAAGTACCTCACCATCCGCGACCGCGTGCCCGGACTCATCAAGGTGATCGTTCTCGATCGCGAGGGACTGCACGAGTTCCAGGACGACAAGGTCATCTTCCTCGACGATCTCTACCGGATCGGACGCGAGTTCTTGAAGGACAATCCCAACCGGTTCGAGGAGGAGATCGCACGGTCGGAGCCTTCCGACACGGCGATCCTCGTCTATACGTCCGGTACCACCGGCCCGCCCAAGGGCGCGATGATCAGCCACCAGAACATCATCGTCTCCATCATCGGCGCGGTCCTGACACTGCCCGTCAACCAGGGAGAGGAGCAGGTCTGCTTCCTGCCGCTTTGCCACATCCTCGAGCGGCTGATCTCGGTCTTTACCCCGATCGGGCTGAAATCGACCATCAACTTTGCCGAAAGCCCGGAAACGGTCTTCGACAATGTGCGCGAGGTCTCGCCACATGTCTTCACCGCGGTCCCGCGGGTCTGGGAGAAGGTCTACAGCCGGATATCGATCATGGCTGGCGAGGCGACCCTGCTGGGCAAATTGGCCTATCGGCAGGCGATCCGGACCGGCATGAAGCGGCTGGAGGCGATCGAGAACGGGGACCCGGTGCCGCTCGGCACCCGCATCTCCTACGCGTTCTGGGATTTCTTCGTGCTCCGGAATCTGCGCCTCATGCTGGGCTTCGACCGGCTGCGGCGTGGCACAACGGGCGCGGCGCCGATCTCGCCCGAACTGCTCAAATGGTATGGTGCCGTGGGCATCACGCTGCTGGAAGGCTACGGCATGACCGAGAGCTCCGGTGTCATCTCCGTCAACCTGATCGAGAAGAAGAAGCGTGGTTCGGTCGGGCCGGTCGTTCCGGGAGGCGAGCTGCGCATCGGTGAGGGCGGCGAGATCCAGTATCGCGGCCCCAATGTCTTCAAGGGCTACTGGAACAAGCCTGACAAGACCGCCGAGACTGTGACCGAGGATGGTTGGCTTCTGACCGGTGACGTCGGAAGGCTGGACAACGAGGGCTTCCTCTTCGTGACCGGCCGCGTCAAGGACATCATCATCACCGCCGGAGGCAAGAACATCACCCCGGCAGAGATCGAGAACCGGCTGAAGTTCTCGCCCTATATCTCGGATGCCGTGGTGATCGGTGACAAGCGCAAATATCTGACCTGCCTGATCATGATCGACCAGGAAAATGTCGAGAAATATGCGCAGGATCGGAAGGTGCCGTTCAACAATTTCAAGTCGCTCTGTGCGGCGCAGGAGGTGCGCGACCTCATCCAGAGCGTTGTGGAGGAGACCAATCGCGACTTTGCGCGTGTGGAGCAAATCAAGGACTTCCGCTTGATCGATGTGCTGTTGACTGCCGAAGACGAGGAGTTGACCGCCACGATGAAGCTGAAACGCAGCTTCGTTGAAACAAAGCACAAGAAGCTGATCGACGACATGTACGGCCAGGGATGAGAACAAGGGTCGTACAGGGAGAGAAACCACCTAGGAGGAATGAAATGAGGAAAGCTTTCGGAAAGAGCATCCTGGCACTGGGGCTGGCCGCTGGCCTGTCCACCAGCGCCTTTGCCCAGCAGGGCGTCACAGACACCGAGATCCGCATCGGCTCCAATGGTGATCTGTCCGGCGTCTTCGCGGCCTTCAATGTCGGCGCCATCCGTGCCGCGCAGATGGTTTTCGACGAGGTCAACGAAGCCGGCGGCATCCATGGCCGGCAGATCAACTTCATCGTCGAAGATCACGGCTACCAGGTCCCGCGTGCGGTGCAGAACTTCAACAAGCTGGTCAATTCCGACCAGGTCTTCGCGATGATCCTGAATCTGGGTACGCCGATGAACATTGCCGGCTTCCCGATCATGGAGCAGGCACAGGTCCACAATATCAGCCCGCTGACAGCCGCCCGCCAGATGCTGGATGGCGACATCAGCTTCAAGTGGACGGCGTTCTCTTCCTACTACGACCAGCTTCGCGCCGGTATCCGCCACCTGGTCGACGAGACGGGGGCAACCAAGGTCTGCTCGATGTACATTCCGTCCGACTTCGGCCTGGAAGTGCATGAAGCCACCGTCGACGAGGCCGAGGCGCTTGGCATCGAGTATGCCGACGAGACCCAGCATCGTCCGGACGAGCAGGAATTCGTCGGCGCCATCCAGCGCCTGCGTGATTCCGGTTGCCAGATCGTCTCTATGGGCATTGCCGTGCGCCCGATCATCATTGCGCTGGGCACCGCCAAGCGTCTGGGTTGGGACGATGTTGTCTTCATCGGGTCTTCGGCCGGCATGAACACCGTCATCGCCAAGGTGCCGGAAGGCGTGACCGAGGGCTATTACGCAGCGGCCGGCTGGGTCGACTTCGAAGCGCGTCTGGACGTGCCGGAAGTGGCTGAATGGGCACAGGCCTACCAGGCTGCGCACGGTGAGCCCGTCGGCACCGCGGCCCAGCTCGGCTACGGGGCTGCCAAGACCCTCGTTCAGGCGCTTGAGGCAGCCGGTCAGGACCTCAACCCCGACACGTTCCGCACCGCCATGCAGGGTATCGCGTACTATGATCCGATCAACGACACGGATCTGAACTATGGCGAGGACCACCAGGGCAGCAATCTGGTCGTCATCTCCCAGATTCGCGACGGCATGTGGCACGAGGTCGCCCGCGTCGAGCAAGAGGCCGAGTAAGCTTCTGCCGCGTTCTGGCAGCGTCTGGCGGAACAGAAATGAATGGCCGCGCGATGCAGATCGCGCGGCCATTTCATTGAGGTGGAGAGGGTCTATTCGGCCGGCTGCATGGCTTCTTCGGCCGCTGCCGCTTCGGCCAGCTCGCGGTCGAGTTTGGCTGCCTCCTCGACCTTGGGCGTGATGAAGCGACCCAGGAGAAGATAGGCCACCGGGGTCAGATAAAGCGTCGAGATCGTTGCCAGGCCCAGCCCGCCGACGATGACCCAGCCGAGCGCAATCCGTGCCTCGGCGCCGGCGCCCGAAGCCAGGACGAGCGGCACGCCTCCCACGATGGTGCACAGCATGGTCATGGCCACAGGGCGCAGGCGGATATTCGAGGCTTCCTCTACCGCCTCGCGTACGCCGCGTCCGCGATCGCGCAGCTGATTGGCGAACTCGACGATGAGGATGCCGTTCTTGGCCATTATGCCGACGAGCAGTACGAGCCCTATCTGACTGTAGACATTGAGGCTGGTGCCGGTGATGAGCAACGCAAACACCGCGCAGGCAAGACCCAGCGGCACGGTGGCGATGATGATGACCGCAGAGACGAAGCTCTCGAACTGGGCTGCCAGGACCAGAAGGATGATGACCAGCGAGAATGCCATGATGATGAACATGGCGTTGGCGGTCTCACCCAGGGTCGCGGCTTCCGCCAGCGGCACGATCCTGCTTCCGGCCGGCAGATGCGGTTGCGCGATCGTTTGCGCTGCCGCCAACGCATCGCCCAGGGCGACATCGCCGGCCAGACTGGCCGTGATGGCAACCGAGCGCTGCTGCTGTTCGCGCGCCAGCCCGGGCGGTACGGCGCGTTCGGTCATAGTGGCGATCGTTGAAACCGGCACGAAGCGGCCGTCGCGGGCCCGCAGGAAGATGTTTTCCAGGTCGGTCGGATCGTTGATCGGGTTGGTGGTCGAAACCAGCTTCACGGCATAGGACCGATCGTCGATGAACACCTGTCCTATCTCGCGGCCGTCGAGCATTGCCTGCAGCGCTTCCGCCATGCCGGTGATGTCGATCCCCAGGTCGGAGGCCCGCTCGCGGTCGATGGCAATCGAAAGCTGCGGCTGCGTGGCGTCGGTGGAAAGCCTGGGCGCGACGAAGCGCGGATCGCCTTCCATGTCCTCGATGATGGCCAGAGCAGCTTGGCCCAATTCGTCGTAATTGTTGCCGACAACTGCGAACTGAAGGCCCGAGCCGGCGCCACGGATGCCGAGACTGTTGGGCTGGAAGGCAAAGGCCCGCACGCCGGGGACCGCCTGAAGCCGCTGGTTGATCTCGGCCATGATCTCCTGCTGGGAGCGCTCCCGCTCGTGCCACGGCGCCAGCGTCATGACCAGGAAACCGCTATTGCTTTGCCCGCCGGAGCCAGCCAGCGAGAAGGTGCCCTCTATCTCGCCCGAATCGCGCAGCGGCTGGATCATCGCTTCCATCTCGCGCATCTGGGTGGCGAGGTAGTCGATGCTGACGCCCTGCGGTGCCGACACCCGGACGAAGGCGGCGGAACGGTCTTCTGGTGGAGTGAGCTCGGCGCGGATGGTGCCGAAGAGACCGTAGGCGGTTGCAGCGAACAGTACCGATACCAGGATGACCACCAGCGGTGCGTTCAGTGCCATGCTCAGCGATCTGCGGTAGCCACCGGCAAGCCAGCCGCCCATGCGCGCTATCGGGCCGACCCGCTGCTCGACGCCACGCTCCTGGGCCTTGAGCAGGCGGGAGGCAAGCATCGGACACAATGACAGCGCCACGATCGACGACAGGAAGACGGCGATCGCCAGCACGAAGCCGAACTCGCGGAAAAGCCCACCCGCTTGTCCGGGCAGGAACGAGAGCGGCACGAACACGGCGATGAGCGTGGCTGTGGTGGCCAGGATGGCGAAGAAGACTTCGCGCGTGCCATGAACCGCGGCCGCCCGCGCGCCCATGCCCTCATTGCGGCGGCGCACGATGTTTTCCAGAACCACGATGGCGTCGTCGACAACGAGGCCGGTGGCCAGCACCAGCGCCAGTAGCGTCAGGATGTTGACCGAGAAGCCGGCCAGGTAGATCGCGGCGATGGTGCCGATCAGGGCGACCGGCATGGTGACGGCGGGAATGACGGTGGCGCGCGGGTCACGCAGGAAGACGAAGATGATCAACAGCACCGCGGCCACTGCCAGCATGATGGCAAGCTGCACTTCCTCAATTGCGCCATTGATGAAGGTCGCGTCGTCGCTGGTTATGCGGATTTGCACGCCTTCGGGCAGGGCGCTGCGGATCTGGTCCACGGCAGCACGGACACCTTCCGATATCTCCAGCGTGTTGGATTGTGCCTGGCGGATGATGCCGAGGCCGATGCCGGTCTGGCCATTGGACCGCAACTGAGATTCGCCGATATCGCCGCCCAGTGTCACGGTGGCCACGTCGCCCAGGCGAATCCGGTCGCGGATGACGAGGTTGTGGAACTGCTCCGGCGTGGTGACGGAAGCCGTCGCACGCACGACGAGGTCCTGAGTGTTGCTGGTCAGCGAGCCGGCTGGCGCGTCCAGCGCGATGGAGGCGACAGCATTGCGGATGTCGGCGACCGTCAATCCAAGGCTCGCCAGCCGCGCCTGATCGACATCGACGCGAAAGATCTTGTCGCGGGCGCCGAATACCTGGACGTCGGCGACGCCGACCACCGAAGCCAGAGCGTCGACGATCTGGTCCTCGACCAGCACCGTCATGTCCTGCACGCTCATCGTGCTGGAGGTCACCGACAGGCGCAGCACGGCCTGTGCGTTGTCGTCGGCCTTGATGATGCGGGGCAATTCCGAGTCGCTCGGCAGCCGGTTCTGGATGCGGCCGATCGCATCGCGCATATCGGATGCGGCCACATCGAGATCGGCACTGTCATCGAATTCCACGGTCACCCGGCTGCGGCCGAAATTCGAGGTGGAAGAGATCGAGTTGACGCCGGGTACGCGCGCAACGGCGCCCTCAATGACGGCGGTGAGTTCCCGATCGATGGTCTCGGCGGCGGCACCCTGAAAATCGGCGGTAATGGTGATCACGGGACGGTCGACGTCCGGGAGTTCACGGACCTCGACACCGAACCATGCTGCCAGACCGGCGACGGCAATCAGCGTGTTGATGACGAAAGCCAGCACGGGCCTGCGGATGAACAGGGCGGTGATGCCGGTTTGGGCGCCGGAGATGGCCTGATTGATCTTCATGGTCGGAACCTGACCGGCTATGAGCCGCTTGAGGGAAGGCGTGCGGAGGGAGCGCCTTCGGTTCCCGTTTCGCGGGGCTGTCCATTGCCACGCGGGCTCGCAATGCGGACCTCGCGGCCTTCACGCACATTGTGAATGCCCTCTGTCACCACCTCGAGCCCTTCGGGAAGATCTGCGGAGACCAGAACGCTGTCAGTGCCTCGCTGCACGATGCGGACAGGCGTGCGTTCTGCGATGCCGTTGCGCACGGCCCAGACGAATGCTCCATCAGTGCCCCATTGGATTGCGAGAGGATCGACGGCGGGAAAGCTCTCGCCGGGAAAGCGCAGTTCGACCTGGAACGACATGCCCGCGCGAAGCGTATCATCGGGATTCTCGATTCCGCCCTGAATGCGCAGGGTGCGGCTGGCTTCGTCAATGCGGTTATCGAGTGCGATCACCTCACCTTCGAAAACCTCATTGATGCGTGCGACCGATGTTGCTGTCAGCGGTGTGCCGATCGAGATCAGCGATGAGAACCGTTCTGGGACCCAGAAGTCGATCAGGATTTGGGATCGGTCATCGACCGTCGCAATCTCGGTCTGTGAGGTGACGTAATTGCCGGCCGAGACGCTGATGATGCCCACTACGCCTGCAATGGGAGTAACGATCGAGCGTCGTTCCAGGGCCAGTTCTGCATCGCGCAGTGCCAGTTCCGCGTTGCGCACAGCGAGTTCGGCCTCGTTTACCTGCACGGTTGTCGCCGTATTGGAGGCGCGCAGCGATTCCACCCGTTGCAACCTTGCCCGTGCATCGTCGAGAGCGATGGCGGCCCGGTCGAGCGCAATTTCCTCTGCTTCGGAATCGAGCTTGGCGATGACGTCGCCGGCCTTGAGCGTCGTACCCGAACGCACCAGAATCTCCGTCAGGCGGCCGCTGGTGAATGGCGTCACCTGGACCGAGCGAAGGGCACGGCCCGTGCCGATTGCCGAGAGGCGATCGTTGATCGTTGCGCTGACGACTGGCGCTGTTATGACACCGCCCATCTGCCCTCCGGGACCGCCACCCGGACCTCCAGGTCCGCCCGGCCCACCACCTGGACCACGCCCGGGAGGCCCACCTGCCGCGCCTTCGGAGCCCGCGCCAAGCTGCGCCACCGGCACCCAGTCGAGGCCCCAACTGGCCAGTCTCTCCTCGGCACCTGGAAGATACCTGAGCCAGACAACGGCAGCGATGGCCAGCACCACGACGCAGAGTGCAAGCTGTTTCCAAACCGCCATTGGGTTCTCCTGGCTTGGCCGGTATTCGACCGCTGGGTTATGGAGCCGCGAGCAAGCGGCTGGATGGGAGCCGGTCCGAACTTTAAGACGGTACGCAGCCCTGCATTGTCTGGATTGCCTTTATGCCCGCTTCGCGTTCGGTTAGCACCTGCGGAATGATTAAATATCGGTAATTCGACGCGTTTGCCTAATCGGTAGGCGATGCTCCAGCGGTGTTTTTTTTACGCGCTCATCCTCTGCAGAAGCCCCTCGACCATGTCGATTCCGGCCTGGAGTTGAGCGATCTCGATGAATTCATCCGGCTTGTGCGCCTGCTCAATCGATCCCGGACCGCATATGACGGTCGAAATCCCGCAGGCTTGAAACAATCCGGCCTCCGTGCCGAACGAGACGACGTCGGCCTCGTTGCCGCCCGTTAGTTCGGCAACGATTTCTCGCGCCTCTGAATCCGAGACCACCTGCAGTCCCGCCACTTCGCCGATCGTTCGGGTCACAATGTCGGCATCAGGCGAGATCCGCCGCATCTCTGGCTTCAGAACCTCTTCGACATATGTCTGGATGCTGCTCTTCACGAAGTCGCCGTCACGCGCCATCACTGGGCGCATCTCCCATTCCACCTCGCACTGGCCTGCAACGACGTTGCGCGCCATCCCGCCCTGGATGCGGCCGATCTGAAGGGTGGTCCAAGGCGGTTCAAAGCGTGAATTGGGTGGAGCGAAGCGTTTCACTTCCTCCCCCAGTTCCATCAGCCGGGAAATGTAGCGCGCCGCATATTCGACCGCATTGACCCCGAGATCGGGCCTCGATGCGTGGCATTCCAGCCCCGTGAATTCGGTTGTATATTCGTGGCAGCCCTTGTGTCCTTCGATCACGCGCATCATTGTCGGCTCGCCGACTATGACCGCCGAAGGACGGAAATCTGCGCTTTTCAGCTCTTCCACCAGCGCCCGCCCACCGAGGCACCCCACCTCCTCGTCATAGGTGAAGGCAAGATGCAGCGGGCGCTTCAGTTCGGCCTCGGAAAAGCGCGGTCCCATTGCCAGGCAGATGGCGAGGAAACCCTTCATGTCACAGGTGCCGCGACCGAAAAGGCGCCCGTCACGTTCCTCTAGGTTGAAGGGATCGCTGCTCCAGTCCTGTCCCTCCACGGGCACCACGTCTGTGTGGCCCGAGAGCACGATGCCGCCATCGCGCTCGCCGCCGATCGTGGCAAATAGATTCGCCTTGCCGCCCGATGAATCGAGCGACAGCGATATATTGGCCCCGAGTGAGGACAGGAGATCGCTGGCATATGCAACCAGTTCGAGATTGCTGTCAGCCGAAACGGTCGGAAAGGCGACGAGGTCAGCCAGAATGCGGCGGGTCTCTTGAAGCTGCGTCATCGGGGCCTCGCGCTCGAAACGGTCATTTCTGCCTATTCGTCTGTGATGCGTGCGTCAAACCGGTTGGTGGAGCAGGCAGCAAAAGAAAAGGCCCGCCAAAAGGCGGGCCTCGATGAATTCCGGCCGCAAGATCCGGGCCGTCCGGGCGTTGCCCGTCGGACTTACTTCTCGGTCTTGGCCTCGATCTGCTTCGAGGGGGCGGCCTTGCCGTTGATGGCGATGCTCCGCGGCTTCATCTCCTCGGGGATGTTGCGCTGCAGATCGATGTGCAGCAGTCCGTTCAGAAGCTGCGCGCCCTTGACCTCGACATGATCCGCGAGCTGGAAACGACGCTCGAAGGAGCGCGAGGCGATGCCACGGTAGAGCAGCTCGCCATCCTGTTTCTGCTCTTCGGACTTCTCGGCCTTGATCGTCAGCACATTGCGGTGCGCATCAATGGACAATTCCTGCTCGGTGAAACCGGCCACTGCCATTGTGATGCGGTAGGCGTCCTCGCCCGTGCGCTCGATGTTGTAGGGCGGATAGGACTGGCCATTGTCGGGCTGGGCCAGGGAATCCAGCATGCTGAAGAGACGGTCGAAGCCGACGGTCGAACGGTACAGGGGAGAAAAATCGACGTGACGCATTTGGGGTTCTCCTTGATCTAGCAAGAACATCGCGTAGTGGGCGCCGATAGCGGAAAACCTCAGTGGCTTTTCCTGGCGTCCAGCGGTCCCTTCTAGGCGACCGCACCAGAGATTTGGGGAGCCGAAAAACCGGTTTCAAGAGCAGCCGATTAGCTGAACGCAGGATGAACACGCGCCTCAGACCGCGTTCAGGTCGACCGGACTAGTCTTCACTCATCGAATTGAGTTCGACGGCAGCTTCTGAAGAGGGGGCCGCTGATCGTCACCAAGGCCGGACCGGGTGTATCGTCCCTTCCTCCCGGTTCGACCAGGCCGGAAGCGCAACGTCGCTTCCGGCCTGTTTCGTTTCAGCCTTCCATCGGGGCTGTGGCCGAATTCCTTTGCTTTTGGCGCTGTCGCTTTCTATCAGGGACACACAATCCTGGCTAACGGCCCATGCTCGCCCCAACCGACGACAAGACCGGACTGCTTTTCGAGACGGCGGATAATCCGATCCCGGAAAACGCCCATTCCGGCATGCTGACCATGCGTGACGGAAAGCGGCTGCGCTATGCGCATTTCGGCGCAACCGGCCGGCCACTCAAGGGCACCGTCGTCATCTTTGCCGGTCGCAACGAGTGTATCGAGAAATATTTCGAGACCATTCGCGATCTCGCCGCGCGCGGCTTTGGCACGGCGATGTTCGACTGGCGGGGGCAGGGCGGCTCGGACAGGCTCATTCGCGGGTCTCAGCGTGGCTATGTCCGCAGCTTCGACGACTATCTCCGCGACATCGAACCCTTCTTCCAGGAAATCCTGCTGCCTGACTGCCGATCGCCATTCTACCTGCTGGGCCACTCCACGGGCGCGCTGATCGCATTGCTTGCGCACAAGCAGTTGGCGATCCGGGTTCGGCGCATGGTTCTTTCGGCTCCGCTCATCGAGTTCACCGATCTGCCGATGTCGATGACAGGCACGAGGCAGTTTGCGGGTCTGCTGCGTTTCTTCGGCCTTGGCAGGATAATCATGACAGGGCGGGACAAGAACGATTGGCCGGCGCCATTCGCGACCAACAAGCTGACCAGCGACCCCGACCGTTACCAGCGCAATCTCGGCATCTACGAGGCGCATCCGGAACTGGGTACGGGCAAGCCGACTGTCGGCTGGCTACATGCCGCCTGCACGGCTGCGCTACGCGCTCAGGACCCCGAATTCATGCAGCGGCTGAGGGTGCCGACTTTGTTCGTGGCGGCAGGCAACGATACCGTTGTCTCCACACCTGCGATCGAGGCCTATGGACGCCTCATGCGTGGCGCGTCGGTGGTTACGATCGACGGCGCGCGGCACGAATTGCTGCAGGAGCGCGACTTGTTTCGCGATCAGTTCTGGGCAGCCTTCGATGCCTTCGTGCCTGGCAGCGAGCAACCCATGGACCCCAGCGCACTCAGCGATTGAGCAGCGCAAGCGTCTGTTCGTGCAGTTCCCGCGTCGCTGCTGCGACGATGTCGCCGCCGCTCTCGGGCCGTTCGCCCGACCAGGTCGTCACCACGCCGCCCGCTGCCTCGATGAGCGGTACCAGCGCCACGATGTCGTAGGCATGCAGACCAGTCTCTACCACAAGGTCGATCTGGCCCGCTGACAGCATGGCATAGGCGTAGCAGTCGGTACCATAGCGAGCCAGGCGCGCGGCGCTCTCGACACGGTTGTAGGCCTCCCTCTTGGCACCTTCGAACAACGCCGGCGTGGTTGTGCACATCAGCGCATCGCCGAGAGAAACGGTCGGCCTCGTCTTCAGCATCGCGCGGCCATGCGGGTCTTCGCGTTCGCCCTTGCCGCCGCTTGCACGGAAGAGTTCTCCAGTAAACGGCTGAGACATCATCCCGGCGACGGCCCGGCCGTCCTCCATCAAGCCAACCAGGGTGCCCCAGAGCGGCAGACCGGAAATGAAGGCACGGGTGCCGTCAATAGGATCGATCACCCAGACATGACGGCTGTCGGCGCGTTCAGCGCCAAATTCCTCGCCGACGATACCGTGCTCAGGGTAGCGATCGGCGATGAGCTTTCGAATTACCCGCTCCGCCTCGCGGTCGGCCTCTGTGACCGGATCGAACCCGCCGGCGACCTTGTTGGCGATGGCGCCGTCGCTACGAAAGCGCGGCAGGGTCTCTTTTGCCGCCGCCGCAGCCAGGCTGCGCATGAAGGCAGGGTCGATATCGATCTGGGATGTCATGTCGGGTCTTCTGTTGATGGTTTGGCAATGTCGCCAGCGCAAAGGCATGCTGCGCTTGACTTTTGTGCAATGCAGCATAGTATCGGATCCGGACAGTTCGCTGTCCATGCCCTCCTTGGGCGTTTCCTCCCTAGACTTCGACCGCATCGTTCTTCGGTGCGGTCTTTTTTCATCCTGATCCTATTCGGCAGCGAGCGGAAGGCCGTTCAGGTGCTCCGGCGGCAATTGCGTCAGTTCGGCAGCGAGCTGCGTCAGGTCCTCGGCCAGTGCTGTGAAGCCTCCTGTGCGGGCCAGTGTCGTTTCATTCATATACAACCCACGGTTGATCTCAATCTGGAGGGCGTGATAGCCGCGCGCCGGACGGCCATAGTGCTCTGTAATATGGCCGCCGGCATAGGGCTTGTTGTGCGCCACCGTGTAGCCCATGGCCGACAGGGTGCCAATCGCGAGTTCGGTCAACGCGCCCGAGCAGGAGGTGCCGAAGCGGTCGCCGATGATGAAATCCGGCCGCAAACCGGCCTCGCCGATGCGCACGCTCGCCGGCATGGAATGGCAGTCGATCAAGACCGCGATGCCGAACAGGGCGTGGGTCCGCTCAATCAGGCGCTCCAGCATGCGGTGATAGGGCCGGTAGACGGTGTCGATTCGGGCAATGGCCTCCGATACCGGCAGCTTGGTGGCATAGATCGTCTGGCCTTCGCCAACCAGGCTCGGCACGGTGCCCAGGCCGCCGGCGACGCGGGGCGATCGCGTGTTGGCACGGGCAGGCAGCGTGCCTGAAAACATGCGCGGATCGAGTTCTAGCGCCTCGCGGTTGACGTCCAGATAGGCGCGGGGGAAATTCGCCGCCAGCATCGGCGCGCCAAGACCGGCAACCCCTGAAAAGAGTTCGTCGACATAGCAGTCCTCAGAACGGCGAATGGCATGCGGATCGAGGCGCGACATGGCCAGGAATCGCGGCGGATAATAGCTGCCGCTATGCGGGGAATTGAAAACGAACGGAACGCGCTGGCGTGGCGGGGAGTGAACGACGAAAGGCGCAACGGTCGCAAAATCCTCGGCGGGCGTCATTCTTGTTTCCAGATTATCTGTCCCGCTGGGGGCTTCGCTTCGGCTGGAAGGTGCCACCGGGCCGGCGCTCTGTCCAGTTGCCCTTGCAATTTGGGTGATGGCAATTCACTTGATGTTTACGAGAGCCCACGCATAAATCCGAATCGCCAGGGCGCTGTGGAGGCGCCGGGGGCTCTGGAACTGGACGGGACAGATGGCACGAATTCTTCTGGCGGAAGACGACGACGATATGCGCCGTTTTCTGGTCAAGGCGCTTGAGCGCGCCGGCTACGACGTTATCGACTACGACAATGGCGCCAGCGCCTATGAGCGGCTGCGCGAGGAACCGTTCTCGCTGCTCTTGACCGACATCGTGATGCCCGAGATGGACGGCATCGAACTTGCGCGACGCGCCACCGAGATCGACCCGGACCTGAAGGTGATGTTCATCACCGGCTTCGCAGCGGTCGCGCTCAACCCCAATTCGCGCGCCCCGCGCGACGCGAAAGTGCTGTCGAAACCCTTCCATCTGCGCGACCTCGTCGACGAGGTCGAGAAGATGCTGCAGGCAGCCTGAGGCCGCTTCAAAAAGGCCCGTGCGCGGGCCTTTTCCGACTATTGACGGCCACATTCTTCTGTGGTCTATGTCCGCCACGGATGGGCGTGTAGCTCAGCGGGAGAGCACTACGTTGACATCGTAGGGGTCACAGGTTCAATCCCTGTCACGCCCACCATCCTTCAGAAATTGTTATGTTTTTGCGCGGTTGCAGCTAGCAGCGGGTGACAGCGCGTGTCAGCCGCGCCGCCGGAAGATCCTGCCGTCAATCACCAGAAGGCCGACGAGGATCAGGCCCATGCCAGCCAGTTCGAAGCTTTCCAGCCGCTCACCGAGGAAGATCGCGCCGAGCAGGATGGCGCTCATCGGCACCAGCAGCGTGACGAGTGACGCATTCGTGGCACCTGCCGAGGCGATGATCGTGAAATAGAGAATGTAGGCAAAGGCGGTCGAGATCACCGCCAGCGCCAGGACGGCGGCCCAGATGGGGGCGCTGCCGACGAGAAGCGCCGCCGGACCGAACAACAGAAGAATCACCGGGATCATGATGAGGGACGACGCGGTCAACTGGCCGGTTGCTACGATGGCCGGCGGCAGGGCACGAAAGCGGCGCGCGAAGAGCGCGCTGAACGCATAGGAAAGCGCGGTCCCGATCAGGCAGAGCTTGGCCCAGGCCGGTCCGCCGAGACCCGTGAGCAGCCCTGGGCCGATCATCACCGCCGTGCCGAAAATGCCGAGCAGGATGCCGGCCAGCTTGGCCCTGGTGAATTTTTCGTCCTGGGTAAGCGAATTGGCGAGGATCACCGTCCAGAACGGCGTCGTGGCGTTCAGGACCGCCGCCAGCCCTGCGCCGATCTCGGTCTGGCCGAGGAACATCAGCGAGAAGGGAATGACATTGTTGATGAGACCGAGCACCAGAAAGCTGCCGGCCAACGGCAACGCCAACCGAAAGGACGGGCCGCGAACGGCCAGATAGAGGTGGAGCGCCGCCGCGGCTAGCGCCACCCTGAACAGGACCAGCACCAAAGGCGGGATTTCGGTCACCGCGACGGCCGAAAAGAAGAAGGAGCCGCCCCACAGAAGGCCAAGCGCGAACAGCATCACCCAGATGCGCAACGACATCTGGGAGGCGGGGGCAGCAGGGGAGGCGGGGGCTGGCATCGGCACGGCTTGCGAATGTGGGTCGGCTCGTCCTCTATAGGGTGCCAGCACAGGAAACCACCCGAATCGGGATCTGGCACAGCCATTCCCGCATTCTGTGTGAGCCATGTCAGAACGCGACCGAGGGAGTTCCATGCAACGTTTCGAAAATGCCCGTCAGGCGGCGCTTGAGCTGCGGCCGGACGAACCCGTCTACGGGTTTCGCCCCGAAGTGCTGAAGGCCGACGCGCTTGGCTTCATGGAAAAGTTCCCTGGCAAGACAGCCTATGCGGTCAAGACCAATGGCGAGCCGATGGTGCTCAAGGCTCTGGCGGATGTCGGTGTTTCGGCATTCGACGTCGCCTCGCCGGCGGAATTCTCAGCCGTGCGTGCGGTCGCGCCGCAGGCGGAGATGCTTTACATGCACCCCATCAAGGCGCAGTCGGACATCCGGCTGGCGCTCGAGACCTACGGCATCCGCTCGATCGCGGTCGACCACGAAGACGAGATCGGCAAGCTGAACCGGATCGTGCGCGCGCTCGACATCGATCCGGGATCGATGACTGTCTTCGTGCGCATCCAGACCAAGGGCAGTGCGGCCTACGAGCTGTCGAAAAAATTCGGCGCCGGGCCGGCGGCCGCCGTGGAATTGCTGCGCCGCCTGGACAAGACCGGCTACAAGGTCGGCATCTGCTTTCACGTCGGCAGCCAGATCGAGGATCCCGACACCTATGAGCGGGCGCTGGCCTCCGCCGACTGGGTGAGGAACCGCGCCGGCGTGGAAATCGCCGCGCTGGATGTGGGCGGCGGGTTCCCGGCCGAATATGGTCACGATCCCAACCGCAAGAAGCCGGACATGCCCTCGCTCGACGAGATCATGGCGCGTCTGCGCGCTGACATCGTCGAGTGGGGTTTTGGCGACACGCCGCTGGTGGCCGAGCCCGGGCGGGTGATCGTGGCGCGCGCCTTTTCGCTGATCGTGCGCGTGCTGTTGCGCAAGGGCAGGCGACTCTACATCAATGACGGCATCTGGGCCTCGCTGTCGGATTCCTGGACGGGCAAGATCACGCTGCCGGCCCGCTTCATCCCCGACCCTGCGATCCGCAACCGCAACGGGGACCGCAACAAGATCGTGCCGTTCAAGGTGTGCGGGGCGACCTGCGACAGCGTCGACATATTGTCACGACCCTTCTGGCTGCCGGAGACGGTCGACACCGGCGACTGGATCGAGATCGGCCATATCGGCGCCTATTCGCTGTCGCTGCGGACCCGCTTCAACGGCTTTTATCCCGACACGTTCGTCGAAATTGCCACGCCGTTCGAGGAAGGGACCCGGCCGGAAGGCTTTGCCAGCCTGGAAACGATGGCGGATTGAGGGGGGGGCTCCTCATCAGCCGATGACACTTGACTTCAGACAGGCGGGAAAGGGCGAGCGACGCAGACAGACCGGGTCGCTCACTCCACTTCGGTCACTGACACCAGATACCTCACCCGCCCAGCCGCGCCGCAGGCATTCATGCCCGTGGCAATCTTGCGCCCGTCGGCCAGGAGATAGTCAAGCGTCGCAAGCCGTCGTTCCAGATCCGCACCCGCGGCAAGCGGCTCGACATTGACGTAGCTGCGTCCTTCTTCGCTGTCGTCCATCCAGAAACCGTCGATTGTCCCAGAGCTACCATAGCGCGTCGCCGTCTCCACGGTACCGTTGGCTTCCATGAACCAGCAATCCGGCGTGTCGTCGAGATCGCCGAGGCTGATGCGCCCTTGTGCATCGCGGATCAGGTCGGCTTCGCTCATCGGTGCCGCAGAGGCGCGGCAGGTATTCTCGACCTGTCCGATGGCACGGCTGGAACCGCGCAACGGTACCAGATCGAAGCCGGGGGTTAACGGGATGTCCGAGATCAGGATCCTCAGTTCCGAGCCGCGCTTCAAGCGGTCGATTATGGTCGCTGTGTCTCCCTCCAGCCCGTTTGCGAAGCTGGCATTGCCTGACGTCACGGGCGTCACAGGAAAAGCCTCTCCATCGATCGACAGAGTGAATGGCTGCAGAATTCCACCGTCCGAATAGTCGTAGTGGACGACAAGTGCGCCTTCGTCGCCGCAGCGCACGATCACGCAAGTCCAGTTGTCGTCATCCGTTGCTGTGCTGCAACCGATGGCTGAAAGCCGATCGTCACCCGGATGGGTGTCTGCTCGCCAGCGCTGATCATTGGCCAGCGCGCCGTTTGGAACGAACAAACCTGCGAGCGCCATCCCGACCACAAGATGGATCAGTCTCATTCTGAACAAAAGGTCACCTCGCGCCCGCCCGGAAAGCCCAATCAGCAAGGTTACATTGCGCAGGCGGGCAAGATGAATCAAGTGTCACTTTGCCAGTCCGATACATTGGGCCGAACCCCAAGTGGTGAGTGCAACGAAACTCAAAACAAATGCGGATAGAGCACCAAACGAAGGCCGACTCCGTCCATCATCGCTGACCTTTCCGTGATCGGATCGGCGTCGCGATCACGTTTTGTCACCTTGCGAGGAATTAACTATCGGAATCAGGGGTTTCGTGGCCCAACTGTTCGCGAAGGGCTCAATGCTGTCGGGACAATCGGGATGCGGAATCCGCTCGTCTTCATGGGGCTGGTACTGGCTGGCCTGTTCATCGCTTCATCGTCACATGCGCGGCCGCAGGCCGAGGCGTTTCAATCCGTCTTCGGGCCCTGCCGGGGCCAGACCTGCGTGATCTCCTCCAACCCTGGCGGGAATGTCAGCCAGTTCCTGGCGGCCGCCAACGAGGTATTGCGGGGCGCAAAACGTCTTGTCGTCATCGACGGCCCGTGTGCATCGGCCTGCGTCATCTTCGCCGATGTCGCGCGCGAGCGCGTCTGCATCACGCAGAATGCCAGTTTCGCCTTTCACAAGGCCACGGTGTTGAGGGCCGAGCAGGGGCGTTCGGGCGAGCGGATGCGTGCCGTCGCCCGCCGCGATCCGCCCCATTCGCGCGACATCGCGTCCTGGGTGCGGCGCAATGGCGGCTTTCCCGAGCAGGGCATGCGGGTGATGAGCAACCGTCAGGCGGGCCAGTTCTGGCGCCGTTGCCAGTTGCGCTGAGGCCCTGTCGGACCGGGCTAAAGCCGCGAGAGAAGCGCCGGCGTCGGCCAGCCATCGACCGGCATGCCGAGGCGCTGTTGTTCGGTGCGGACCGCCTCGCGGGTCATGACGCCCAGAATGCCGTCAATGCCGCCGACATCGTGGCCGCGGGCCTCCAGACGGCGCTGCAGTTGCATCATCTGGTCGCGGTCGAGGCCGGGTTCCGGGTTGCGGCGATCGAAGGCGGGGGCGCCAGCAAGACGGGTGGCCAGGTGGCCGGCCGTCAGCGTGTAGATCAGCGACTGGTTCCACTCGAGATAGACGTCGAAATTGGGGTAGAGCAGGAAAGCGGGACCGCGATGGCCCTGCGGCAGTGTGAGGCCGGCATCGGGACGGCTGGTGTCGAGCGGGCTGCCATCGGCTCTGGTGACGCCCCAGGCCGCCCACTGCGAGATCGGCAGGCGGTTGGAACGGCCTGTTTCCTCCCAGGGAAGATCGCCGGGGATGCGGACTTCTTCCATCCAGGGTTCGCCGGCGCGCCAGCCGCGGTGACGGATCTTGTTGGCGGTGGTCAGGATGACGTCCGGCACCGAGCGGCGGATGTCGACGCGGCCGTCGCCGTCGCCGTCGACGCCAAGCGCCAGAATGTCGGCGGGCAGCATCTGCGTCTGGCCGATCTCGCCTGCCCAGGCGCCCTGGACGTCGGCGGGCAGGGCGCCACTGTCGATCAGCTGCAGCAGCGGCACGACGTGGCGGCGAAAGAGCTCGGGGCGGCGGCAGTCGTGCGCCAGCGTCACCAGCGCGTTGAGCGTGTTGAAATCGCCCTGCACGGCGCCGAAATCGGTTTCCAGCGCCCAGAACGCGGTGATCACGGAACCCGGCACACCGTATTCGCGCTCGCCGCGCTCGAACAGGCTCGCATGCAGCTGCAGCAGATTGCGCCCGCGCTGCAGCCTGTCGCTGCTGATCAGCCGCCCGGCGACCTCGGTGAAGGACTGGGTGAAGAAGCGTTGGCCGCGGTCGCGCTGCAGGACGCGCTCGTCGACGCGGGCATTCGCCAGAGCCTGCATGCCACGCTGGCCGACGCCGGCATCGCGCGCTTCCTGCTCGATCACGGATTTCCACTGGCTGAAGCTTCCGCCGCACTCCTGTGCGAGGGACGGGGTTGCCAGTGCAATCGCCGCCGCAAGGGTCGCCAGTCCTGCCGAAAACCTCATACGCAATCTCCGATGCTCCAAAATCCGGTCTGCCTATCTACCGCATGGTGAGAAGAAATACAGGCGCAAATGGGGAGTTCCCGGCGGCGGTCGCGCTATTGTGTGTGGGAGCGCAGCCAGGCCTGCCATTGGTCCAGCGAGCCGTTGAAGACATTGATGTCGGCATCGCCGTCAAAGCCGGGCACAATGCCGGTGCCGGTATATTGCCAGAAACGGTAGCGCTCGCCCGGATAGCGCGCGGTCGGATGGGCGGCAACCGAGCGCAGCCACCAGTCATAGCCCTTGAATTCGTGCAGCCGGTTGTCGCGGTAGAAGTCGATGGTGGTGTAGATGATCGGGCGCTTTCCGTAGTGGCGCTCGAGTGCGTCGAGAAATACCTTCATCTCGCGCTGCACCTCGGCGGCCGGCGGCCGCAGCCGGCAGGTCGGCGACAGGTGGTTCCATTCGACGTCCAGCACATGGGGCATGGCCGTGCGGTCGCGCGGGACGTTGCGGATGAACCATTGCGCCTGCTCGATCGCCGGGCGGCAGAAATAGAAGAAGTGATAGGCCGATCGCGCGATCCCCGCCCGGGTGGCGCCACGCCAGTGGTTCTCGAACATCGGATCGAGCATGTCGCCGCCTTCGGTCGCCTTGATGAAGACGAAGGAGATGCCGCTGCGGCGGGCCTTGTCCCAATCGATCTCGCTCTGGTAGCGCGATACGTCCGTGCCGTGCACCTCGTATTGCCAGGGCTGGCGGCCGGGCCATTCAACCGGCCGGCGGTCGTCGAACCGCGGATTGCGAACGGCGACCGAAAAGGGCGTCACGACGGAAGCGGTGGTGGCGGGCGGCGCGGCCGTGGGCGCCAGGTCGGCCAGATTGTAGCTGCCGCCGGTGCAGGCGGCCAAACCGATCATCACCAGCAGAAAGAAGGCTGTCCTGCGCATGTTGCCCCTTGTTCGCGCGGTCTTGCCGGTCCGGTGACCGCAAACGACTCAATCACGTGCACAAGACAGCAACAGCGTTGCCCGAGCCTTGCCGCAGGATTGCATTTCCTCAAGCCTGATCGCATGAGGGAGCCTGAATGAGGCATCAACGGGGCGGGGAGCGCATGCGGATCCTGGGATCGATCGTGAAGTGGGTTTTGGTGGTGGTGCTGGTGGCCGTTGTCGGCGTGGCCGGCTGGCTTTATGTGGCCCCGCCGGAACTGATCAGGCTCGGCACCGCCTATACGGCCAAGATCGTCTGTTCCAACCAGTATCTGGCGGGGCGCGACGCGCAGGAGGTGCTCACCGTCGACGTGCAGTCGCCCGGCCATCCGCTGCTTGGTTATATCCGCGTGGAGACCGAACCGGCCGAGCGCTCGGCCACAGCCCGGTTGCTCGGCATCTTTGCGCCGGCAACGGCGGTCTCGCGGGACGGTTTCGGCTGCGCGGTCATGCCGGATGATGCGGAGCGGACGGTAGCCCTGCCGGTGCTGCCGCCATTGCCGATGCCGAACACGACTGCCCTTTGGCCCCTGGGGGAAAGGGTCGCCGCCGAGAACCCCGCCATCACGGCGATCCTCGATAACGAGGAACTGACGGGTCCCGGCATGCGCGCGGTGGTCGTCGTGCACGGCGGACGGATCGTGGGCGAGCGCTATGCGCCCGGTTTTTCAGAAGAGACGCCGCTGCTCGGCTGGTCGAAGACGAAGACGGTCACCGCCGCGATAGTCGGAACACTAGTGCGAGAGGGACGGCTTTCGCTGGATCAGGCTGGATTGATGGATATCTGGTCTGCCGACGAGCGGTCGGAGGTCACGCTTGCCGACCTGCTTGCCATGTCGAGCGGACTGGAATTCAACGAAGATTATGGCGACGTGACGGATGTCACCCGCATGCTCTATTTCGAGCCTGACATGTCCGGCTTCGCTTCGGGCAAGCACCTGGCCGGCCCGAGAGGCAACAGCTTCAACTATTCGAGCGGAACGTCCGTGCTGGTGTCGCGCATCTGGCAGGATGCGTTCGAAGACCCGAACGAAGCGTGGCACTGGCCGCGCGAGGCCCTGTTCGGTCCACTCGGCATGACGAGCGCCGTCATGGAGGCGGATGCCCAGGGAACCTTCGTGGGGTCTTCCTATCTCTACGCCACGGCACGTGACTGGGCGCGCTTTGGCCTGTTCCTCCTGAGAGACGGCAATTGGCGCGGCCAGCAAATCCTGCCGGAAGGCTTCGTGTCGTGGATGCGCGAGGAAGCACCGGCGTCGAACGGGCTCTACGGACGCGGTCATCTCTGGCTGCAGGGGCCGGGCAGCGACGATTCCGGCTTCGACCTGCCACAGGATATCTACTGGCTGCGTGGTCATGACGGTCAGACGACCGCCGTTGTCCCGTCCCAGGACCTCGTCGTGGTGCGACTGGGGCTGACACCTTCCCGGCTCGCCTATCGGCCGCAGGCGCTCGTTTCCGCTATTTCGGAGGCGCTCGGCGAATAACATCAGCGATACGGCTCATGCACTGTTTCGGGATGTAACTCCTTGTTATGAAACGAGTCGCATTCGCTGCCGTTCTCTTTCCAGCGTCCCCAACGGGCCGCGCGAGTTTATTTCGAGAAGGAGAATGACAATGAAAAAGTTCGTTGCAGCTTCGCTTTCCGGTTTTGCTTTCCTGGCGCTTGCCGCCTGCACCGAAGGTGACCCGGGTGATCCGGCCATGCAGCAGGAGCCTGCGATGCAGGACCAGCAGATGCAGGAGCCCGCACCTGCGCCGGCACCTACGCAGCCGAACTAAGCACCATCCAGTGACATTCGGGCTCTCTCGAGCCCTTGAGGAAAGGTCGGGCTTGCCCGGCCTTTTCTTTTTGCCGCAAGGTGTTGGCAGCTGCTTCTGTCATCGAGATTCCATTCCCGGACAAACTGCTCTAGTTTCGCGCGGTCTCTGGTGAAGGATGGATTCGGATGGAAGTCAGGCGGCTGGGCGAAAGCGGTTTGAAGGTCTCGAAACTGTGCCTCGGTTGCATGAGTTTCGGCGGTGCGGGCGGCCCGACGCACCCGTGGGCAATGGACGAAGAGGCTGCACAGCCGTTCTTTCGCCGTGCCATCGAGGCGGGTGTGAATTTTTTCGACACGGCCAATGCGTATAACCATGGCGCAAGCGAAGAGGTCACCGGGCGCGCGCTGAAGGAATATGCAAGCCGTGACGAGGTGGTGATCGCGACCAAGGTGGGCCTGCCGATGGGCACGGGTCCCTACAAGCGCGGCCTGTCCCGGCGCCACATCATGGAGCAGATCGACGGCTCCCTGCGTCGCCTCGGCACCGATCACGTCGATCTTTACTACATCCACAGGCTCGACCCCGACACGCCCTTCGAGGAGACGCTGGTCGCGCTGGACGACATCGTGCGTGCCGGCAAGGTACGCTATCTCGGCGCGTCATCGATGTGGACGTGGCAGTTCGTGAAGATGCGCGAGATGCAGAAGGCCAATGGCCTGGCGCCTTTCGTTGCGATGCAGAATTTCTACAATCTCGCCTATCGCGAGGAAGAGCGGGAAATGATCCCCTATTGCCGGTCCGAGGGCGTTGGCCTGGTGCCGTGGTCGCCGCTGGCGCGCGGTTTTCTGACCAGGCCCCAATCGGACGATGAAGGCCCCTCCAAGCGTAATGCGGAAGACCCGCTGCGCTCCAAGTTCTTCGGAACGGCGGGCGATTTCGCCGTGCTGAAGCGGGTCGAGGCGGCTGCCGAGAGACTGGGTGTGACGATGGCGCAAGTGGCTTTGGCCTGGGTCATGGCGCAGCCAGGCGTTACCGCCCCCATCATCGGTGCGACGAAGATCGGGCAACTGGAAGACGCCATCAAGGCTTGCGGCTTGCAACTCGATGCACGAACCGCGAAGTCGCTCGAATCGGTCTACCGGCCGCGCGCGGCGATGGGCCATAACTGAAACGAGGCGTCGGGGTTCCGGAGGCAACGGATAGATGTCGGTCTGGTCGCGACTTGGCGATTTCGTCTCTCGGCTTTCCTCGACCTCCCTGTCGGACGTGATCGAGGCGCTGCGGACGGCTTTCGTGGGCGACCCCAACACGCGGCGTGCGGTTGCCTTTTCGGTGGCGATGATCGCCCTGTCGGCCAAGATGGCGAAAGCCGACGGCATCGTCACGGACGACGAGATCAAGGCATTCCACCGCCTGTTCGAGGTGCCGAGCGGCGAGCTCGCCAATGTCCAGCGTCTCTTCAACATCGCCAAGCAGGATGTCGCCGGCTATGAATTCTATGCCGAGCGTCTGGCCAATCTGTGCGGTTCCGGTGCCGAGAACTGCGAGATGCTGGAGGACATTCTGGACGGATTGTTCCACATCGCCGCTGCCGACGGTTACCTGCACCAGCGCGAAGAGGAATTTCTCGGGCACGTCGCCGAGATCTTCGACATCGACGAGAGCCATTACGAGATGATCCGCCGCCGGCATGTCGAACTGGGCGAAGAGGATCCCTATCGAATCCTCGGTGTCACGCGTTCGCAAAGCTTCGACGAGATACGCCGTCAATATCGCAAGCTGGTGGTGGACAATCACCCGGACCGCCTGATCGCGCGCGGTGTGCCACCGGAATTCGTCGCCATTGCCAACAGCCGGCTGGCGGCCATCAACAGCGCCTATGAAATGATCGAGCGCGACATGCGGGTGTCATGACCGATAGCGTCGATCACAGGGGGGCCGCGTGGCGTGCTTCGCCCAATTTCGGCCCGCGTCGCGACGGCCTGCTGCCCGAGATCATTCTTCTGCACTATACCGGCATGAAGTCCGGTCAGGCCGCCGAAGACTGGTTGTGCAGTCCGCAGAGCCAGGTTTCTTCCCACTATATCGTCCACGAAGACGGACGTGTCGTGCAGATGGTGCGCGAGAGCGATCGCGCCTGGCATGCGGGCCAGTCGTCCTGGCAGGGCAGGGGGGACATCAATTCGCGTTCCGTCGGCATCGAGATCGTCAATGAGGGGCATGAGGGTGGCCTGCCGCCCTATCCCGAGCGTCAGATCGATGCAGTCATCGCGCTGTGCGCCGGGATCAAGGCGCGCCTCGGGATCGAAAACCGAGGGGTGCTGGCCCATTCCGATGTTTCGCCGGGTCGCAAGATCGACCCGGGCGAGCGCTTTCCCTGGCAGGCCTTGGCGGCCGGCGGCATCGGCCTGCATGTCCAGCCTGCGCCATTGCGGTCCGGGGCGGTGCTTGCCGAGGGCGCCTCGGGAACCGCTGTAGCCGAGCTTCAGGTTAGGCTCTCGTCCATCGGTTATGACGTCCCGACAGATGGCGAATTCGACATCCGTACCCGTATCGTCGTCGAGGCTTTCCAGCGCCGTTTCCGGCCCGAACGCGTTGATGGAATGGCCGATTCTTCCACGGTCGAGACGCTGTCCCGGCTGCTGCAATCGGCGGGTTGGCGAGCCGCCTGATCGGCCAAAACCTTACAGCCGGTCACCGAAAGTGACCGCGCCGACCATCTTTGCCGCAAATTCGATCCCCAAACCCCGCGCCGGTTGCCGGCCCCTTTTGCGTGTGTGGGCCGGTATCTTGTTCCAACCTTCCGTCCCGTCTCCTGGGGGCGGCCAACAAGAAACGGGTGATCATGAAGAACATGACCGTCATTGCGACAGCTTTCGCGATCGGGATTTCCGGCCTTTCCCTCTCCCATCAGGCCAACGCCGCCGAGCCGGCCGCGACCGATGTCGAGGCCTACCAGGAAAGCGGCATGGGGCGTCTGCTCCTCAACATTTTCGGCGAGCCGCGCGAGGAGAGCCAGAAGGCCCAGAACGCTTCGCTTGTCACGCAGGAGAAGTCGCAGGCGCTTGCCGGTGCCGCACGACCGGCGGGGAGGCCCTATACCGATATCATCGCGCGCCATGCCCGACAGCACGGGGTCCCCGAGGCGCTTGCCCATGCGGTCATCCAGGTCGAGAGCAACTACCGCGCAAACGCACGTGGCCGGGCAGGCGAGATCGGTCTGATGCAGATCAAGCCGGCGACGGCACGCGGTATCGGCTTTTCCGGCAGCACGCAGGCGCTCTACGATCCCGAGACCAATATCCGCTACGGGATGAAGTATCTGGCGCAGGCGCGGCAACTTGCCGGCGGCGATCTCTGCGGCACGATCCTGCGCTACAATGCCGGCCATGCGGCCACGCGGATGAACCGCATCTCCGCCAATTATTGCAGCCGCGTCCAGCGGATCATGGCAGGCGCCTGATCCCTTTTCGTGTCTTCGGCGACACCTTCGCGGGCAGGCGCTTGCGTTTTGCCCGCGGAACACCTTTATACGCGGGACCAGCCGGCCGGGCGGCCGCACGCGCAATCGCCGAAAGGTGGCGCGTGAGGAAAGTCCGGGCTCCAAGGAAACACGGTGCCGGATAACGTCCGGCGGGGGAAACCCCAGGGAAAGTGCCACAGAAAGCAAACCGCCCCGCATCTCGGTGGCTCTTCGCGAGCCGCCCTGTTTGGGGGCAAGGGTGAAAGGGTGGGGTAAGAGCCCACCGCGCGACCGGCAACGGAAGCGGCACGGTAAACCCCACCGGGAGCAAGACCGAATAGAGACGGCGTGAAGGGCAACCTTCGGGTGGTTTCCCGCCCAGTCGTCCGGGTAGGTTGCTTGAGGCGGATGGCAACATCCGTCCCAGAGGAATGGTCGCCACGTCCGGTTCGCCCGCAAGGGAGACCGGGCCATACAGAACCCGGCTTACAGGCCGGCTGGTGCTTTGAATTCAAGGGCTTGCATCCATTGGGTGCAAGCCCGATTCATGTCGTTGAGACCTGGAGTCCGCTTCCTGCCGCAGCGCTGCAGGATGTTGCGAAAACGATTCAGCCCTCGGCTCCATCGACTGCCGTTTCGATCGCCTCCAGCAGTTCGCTCGTTGGCTCGCAGCCGACCGAGAGACGCACGAAGCCCAGGGCCACGGCATCTCCCCAACGTGCCCGGCGTTCTGCCGAGGTGTGGACGCCGCCAAACGACGTGGCCGGGAGTATCAGCGCGCAACTGTCGATGAAGCGTTCCGCCGCTGCCTCGCTCTTGAAGGTGAGCCCGACCAGAAAGCCGAAGCGCTGCATCTGCGAGCGGGCCAGTGCGTGGGCCGGATGCCCGGGCAGGCCCGGGTAGGTCACCGCATCGAGCGCGGCATGGCCCGACAGGCGTTCCGCCAGCCGTTCGGCGCTGTTGCACATGCGTTCGTAGCGCAGTTCCAGCGTTTCAAGCCCGCGATGAACGAGCCAGGCCTCGAAGGGGCCGGGTATGGCGCCCGACAGCTTGCGCCAGTCGCGAATGGCCGCCATCAGTTCGGCATTGCGGCTGGCCACGTGGCCAAACAACGCGTCGGAATGGCCGTTGGGCGCCTTGGTGTCGGCTGCCACCACGATATCGGCGCCGAGATCGAGCGGCCGCTGGCCGAAGGGCGTCATGGTCGTGTTGTCGACGGCCAGGATGGCGCCGGCTGCCTTTGCCAGCCGGGCGGCTTCCGAAAGGTCGCACAGATCCAGGCCGGGATTGGAGGGGGTTTCGGCGAAGACGAGGCGATATCCACCGAAACCGCCCTGCAGGAACTCGACGGTCGGGCGCAAATCGTAGGATACGCCCATCCGGGTCAGGAAGCGCTCCGACAATACGCGGGTCGTGTAGTAGCCGTCCGATGGCAGCAAGATGCGATCGCCAGCCTTCAGGAGGCCAAAAAGCACCGCCGATATTGCCGCCATGCCGGAAGGAAATGAAAGCGCAGGCGCCCCTTCAAGGTGGCCGAGAAGCTCCTCGGTCGCCTCCCAGGTCGCGTTGTCGAAGCGTCCGTACTGGGCAAAACCGACCGGGTCGCCCGGCAGCTTGAACATGCTCGTCGCCGTGATCGGCAGCCCTGCAGGCTCGCCCTTGGCGAGGTGGTGTTGGCGGATGTGGAGAAGTTCGGCTGCGCGCCGCGCGTTGTCGTCGGTCATGTCTATTCCGGTTATCGGGACGGGCCTCAGCGGCTCTAACACTTCGTTAGGCTTAATGACGGATAAAGCAAGGTGGCTCCTCCGAATGCCCGCACGCGGGTGTGGAGAGGGGTGTTGTGAACCTTGTTCCCGTTGACGCCCATAACCGCCCATGCTATCCCATTCAGGCGTTCAAGTCATCGTTTCAGCTTCGGGTGGCGTGGCCACCAACCCGGCGGTTCGTGGAGCCGTTGGGGGCGTGTCGGTCATGCCTGAAGTCAGCGCGGATTGCGGGGTTTCCGAGCCTCGCGGGCGAACGGGTTTCAAGAAGCAGGAGGGCATGCCGATTGCGGCGCCGGTGATGGATGGAGCGATTTCTTTCAAATGCAGTGAACCGGATAGACGCGAAGGGTCGCGTCTCGGTTCCCGCGCATTTTCGCACCGTCCTCTCAAAACGTGGTTTCACGGAACTCTACGCGCTGCGATGCCTCGATCAGCCGGCACTGGATGTGGGCGGCATGGACCTGCTGGAGCGCTACGAACAGAGGATCGCGGCCGAGGATCCCTTCATGCAGACGGCGGACGACATGTCCTATTTCATTCACGGGGACGGGGCCTTCCTGAAGCTGGATCAGGACGGGCGCATCACGGTCAACGAATTCATTCGCGAGCAGACGGGCATCTCCTCGGAGGTGGCTTTCGTCGGGCGCGGGACATTTTTTCAGATTTGGGAGCCTTCGCGGCTGGAAACGCACGCGCGTCAGGTTCGCGAAAGGTTGTTGAGATTGAGGTCGGTGGGGGACAGCCGACGGAGCGAGGACCCGGAATGATGGTGGATCCCGGCGCGGAGGGTGGCGCCGGTGGCGGACCGATCCGCCACATTCCGGTCCTTCTCCAGGAAGTCCTGGATAAGCTCCAGCCGCGCGTCGGACAGACCGTCATTGACGGGACGTTCGGCGCGGGCGGCTATTCAAGGGCCATTCTCCAGACTGGCGCCAATGTCATCGCGCTCGACCGCGACCCGCGCGCCATCGCCGCCGGCAAGGCGATGGAGATTGAATTCGGCGGCCGGTTGCGGCTGGTCGATGAGGTCTTTTCCAGGCTCGACGTCGTAGCCGACGAACCGGTCGATGGTGTGGTGCTCGATATCGGCGTCTCATCGATGCAGCTGGACGAGGCCGAGCGCGGCTTTTCGTTTCGCGCCGATGGGCCGCTCGACATGCGCATGTCGTCGCATGGGCCGACGGCGGCGGATATCGTCAACAGCTTCAAGGTGGGCGACCTGGCCCGCATCATCGGGTTTCTCGGCGAGGAGCGCCAGGCAGGCCGTATTGCCCGCATGATCGAGCGGCGCCGCGCAGAACGTCCTTTCGCCACCACCCGTCAACTGGCCGAGGCGGTCGAGGCGGTGCTGGGCACCAACCCCAAGCAGAAGATCCATCCGGCGACCCGCACGTTTCAGGGGCTGCGGATCTTCGTCAACGACGAACTCGGCGAACTGGCGCGCGCGCTTCTCGCCGCCGAGCGGGTTCTCAAACCCGGCGGGCGCCTCGTCGTCGTGTCGTTCCACTCGCTCGAGGACAGGATCGTGAAGCGGTTCATTGCCGACCGCAGCGAAGCGCCGTCGGGCTCGCGTCATCTGCCGCTGCAATCCGCGCCGGACTCCACTTTCGTGAAACTCGGCGGGGTCGTGGCCTGTTCCGATGCGGAAGCGGACATCAATCCCCGTGCCCGCTCGGCGAAGCTGCGTGCGGCCGAGCGCACTGCCGCGACCGCGCGCGATACCGACATGTCCATTTTCGGCCTGCCCGAGCTGCCGTACCCGGCCCGGGAAGAGAAGAGGTAGACCCGCGTGTTTCGAACCACCGACATTGTGCTGATCGCGGTGATGATTTCCGCCGCTGCCTTCACCTACAAGACCAAGCACGACGCGGAGAACCGCTACTCCGAGGTGCGTCGTCTGGAGCAGCAGATCAGGATGAAGGAAAACGCGATCGATGTTCTTCGCGCGGACTGGAGCCTGTTGACCCAGCCTTCGCGGCTGCAGCGTCTTGCCGAACATTATGAGGAAGAGCTCGGTCTCGTGCCGCTGGAACCGATGCAGATCGGCCGGATCGAGGAAGTCAGAATGCGCGATTTCGGCATCGAGGACATTCTCGGCGGTGCCGGCGCCAGCGTGGCGGAAAGCGATACAGCTCAGTCGAGCACCGTGCGATGATCGGGCGCTGGCGCAGGAAGTCGGCTGCTGCCGACACGACGGGTTCTGCAATCGTGGTCAAGGGCGCGAAGCGTCAGGTCGGCGGCGGTCGCGCGCGCGTTGCCATGACGATGGCGGTTTTCCTCGGCATCTATGGGGCCATCGGTGGGCGCCTTGCCTATCTTGGCATGCAGGAACTGGAGGCCGGCGGACCGCCGCCTGCACGCGTCACCACTTCCCGGCCCGACATCGTCGATCGCAACGGCGAGGTGCTGGCGACCGACATCAATACTGCCTCCCTGTTCGCGGAACCTCGACGTATCGTCGATGTCGACGAGGCCGTCGAAAAGCTGATGACGGTGTTGCCCGATCTCGATTTCGAGATGGCCTATCGCCGCCTGAGCACCGATGCCGGCTTCGTGTGGCTGCGGCGCCAGCTTTCGCCGCGCCAGCAGCAAGAGATCATGGATCTCGGCATTCCCGGTGTCGGCTTCCGCACCGAGAAGCGGCGCTTCTATCCCGGCGGGCCAACCGCAGCTCACGTCCTTGGCCTGGTCAATGTCGACAATAACGGCATTGCCGGCATGGAGAAGTGGATCGACGACCAGGGTCTGGCCGATCTGCGGGCGCTGGGGCTGGTCGACGAGGACAGCCTGCAGCCCGTGCGCCTGTCGCTCGATCTGAGGGTGCAGCACATCGTGCGGGACGAACTCCTGCAGGCGATGGAGCGCTATGACGCGATCGGCGCGGCAGCAACCGTCATCCACGCGCGCACCGGCGAGGTCGTCGCCATGGTCTCGCTGCCGGATTTCGATCCCAACAATCCGTTCAATGCCCACGAAAAAGATCGCCTGAACCGGATAACGGCCGGCGTTTACGAGATGGGGTCGACCTTCAAGATCTTCGCCACGGCGATGGCGCTCGATTCCGGGCTCTTCAATCTCAACTCGCGGCTCGACGCCAGCCACCCGATCCGTATCGCCGGCCACATCGTTCGGGACTATCGTGGCCGCGGTCGTGTGCTGACGTTCCCCGAAGTCTTCATCTATTCGTCCAACATCGGCACCGCGCGGATGGCAGATGCTGTGGGCATCGAAGGGCACCGCGAATTCCTGGCGCGCCTTGGCCTGCTCGACCGGATGAAAACCGAGATCCCCGAGGTCGCTCGCCCCACGGAGCCGGCGGCCTGGCGCAAGATCAATTCGATCACCGCTTCCTTCGGCTACGGCGTGTCCACAACACCGATGCAGACGGCCATCGGATCGGCCGCCGTCCTCAATGGCGGCTGGCTCATCAACCCAACCTTCCTGCCGCGCACCGAACAGCAGGCGATGGCCGAGGCCAAGCGCGTGGTCGATCAGTCGACCGTCGATGCGATGCGCTACATGTTCCGTCTCACGGTCGAATCGGGCACAGCCACGCGCGCCGACGTTCCCGGCTATTTTGTTGGCGGCAAGACGGGTACGGCCGAAAAGGTCGAGAACGGCCGCTATGTGAGCGGCAAGCGCTTCAACGGCTTCGTGGCCGCGTTCCCCTCGCATGAGCCAGAATATGTCGTGCTGGTGGTTCTAGACGAGCCGAAGCCGGAACGACCCGGGCTTGGCGCCACTGCCGGCCTCAATACCGCCCCGGTTGGTGGGAATATCATCCGCCGTTCGGCGGCCCTGCTTGGCGTCAGGCCAGATTTCAGCCAAGACAGTAACACGCTGTTGGTGTCACGCCAGTGATTCCGTCGAGCCAGGAGAGAAGGGCAGCATCCCGTTGCTGTTGACCGGGTTCAAATGAAGCTAAAGGCCCTCGCGCCGGTACTACCTGTTGACGACGCCCGAATGGGCGAAATCGAAATCTCCGGCATCGCCGTGGATTCGAGGAAAGTCGCGCCGGGATTTCTGTTTGCCGCCTTGAAAGGCAGCCGAACCGATGGCGCGGGTTTCGCTGCCGATGCGGTCGCCCGGGGAGCTGTGGCGATCATTGCGGCGCATGGCGCGCTCGGAACCGATGTCGGTGTGCCGGTCATCGACGTCGACGATCCGCGCCTTGCGCTGGCAAGGGCGGCGGCTCTTTTCCACGGTCGTCAGCCCGCCACCATGGTCGCCGTCACCGGTACCAGCGGCAAAACATCGGTAGCCTCGTTCACCAGGCAGATCTGGGCACATGCGGGACTTGCGGCCGCGAGTATCGGCACGACGGGCGTGATCGCACCTGGCCGGATCGAATACGGTTCGCTGACGACGCCCGATCCCGTGGCGCTTCACCAGTTGCTGGCCGAGTTGTCGGATGCCGGCGTTACCCATGCCGCCATGGAGGCCTCCAGCCACGGTCTCGACCAGCGCCGTCTGGATGGCGTGCGGCTGGCCGCTGGGGCCTTCACCAATCTCGGCCATGACCACATGGACTACCATCCCTCGATGGAAGAGTACCACGCGGCGAAGATGCGGCTCTTCAACGCGCTGCTGCCGGCAGGGTCGCCCGCCATTGTCTTTGCCGATGATGAATGGTCGGCGCCCACCATCGCGGCTGCCGAGAAGGCAGGACTCGATGTACGCACCATTGGCCGCACGGGTGATTTCCTCCAGCTCAAGCGGGTAGAGCACGAGCGCTATCGCCAGCGCGCCGAAGTGGTCGCCGAGGGACGCATTCACGAGATCGAACTGCCGCTGGCCGGCGGCTTTCAGTTGTCGAACGCGCTGGTCTCCGCAGCCCTTGCCATGTCGACGGGCATCGCCGCAGATCGGGCGCTGGCCGCGCTGGAACATCTCGAAGGCGCTTCCGGTCGGCTGGAACTGGTCGGTACTGCCGCCAATGGCGCCCCGGCCTATGTCGATTATGCCCACAAACCCGAGGCGCTGGAAAACGTGCTGTCCTCGGTCCGGCCCTTCACAACCGGCCGCGTCGTCGTCGTGTTCGGCTGCGGCGGCGACCGCGACCGGCTCAAGCGGCCGATCATGGGCGAAATCGCCACCAGGCTTGCCGACGTTGTCATCGTCACCGACGACAACCCGCGCTCGGAGGAACCGGCAGCCATCCGTGCCGCCATCATGGCGGCCGCACCCGGCGCGACCGAGATCGGCGACCGTCGCGAGGCGATCCGCCATGCCGTCTCGCTGCTCGCGCCCGGCGACACGCTGATCGTTGCCGGCAAGGGCCATGAGGAAGGCCAGACCATCGGTGAAGAGACCCATCCCTTCTCCGATCATGCCGAGGTGAGGGCCGCGCTCAAGGGAGCGGCGGCATGAATCTTTTGTGGACCAGCGATGCGCTCGTTTCCGCCGTCTCCGGCAGGCCGGTCGGCACCATGCCCGAGGGCGTGACCGGTATCTCCATCGACAGCCGCACGCTGAAGCCGGGCGAAGCCTTCTTCGCCATCAAGGGCGACAGGTTCGACGGACACGACTATGCGACCGCCGCCATGAAGGCCGGTGCGTCCCTTCTGGTGGTCGCCGAATCGCGGCTACCGGCACTGGGACGCGTCGCCATGCCGATGATTGTGGTGCCCGACGTGCTCGACGCGCTGCGCAAGGCTGGCATTGCCGCCCGCGCCCGCGCCCGGGCGCGGATCATCGCCGTGACCGGTTCTGCCGGAAAGACGACCACCAAGGACATGCTGCGCGAGGTGCTGTCGGCATCGGGCAGCGTTCATGCTGCCGACCGCTCCTTCAACAATCACTGGGGCGTGCCTTTGACGCTGGCGCGCATGCCGGCCGACAGCGATTTCGCCATCTTCGAGATCGGCATGAACCATGCCGGCGAGATCAGCCCGCTGACGCAGATGGTGCGGCCGCACATTGCCATCATCACGCTGATCGCTGCCGCTCATTTGGGTAATTTCGCCAGCCTGGACGACATTGCCAGGGCAAAGGCGGAGATCTTCGAAGGGGTGGAAAAGGGCGGCCACGCGCTGATCAACCGCGATGACAAGCGTTGGAAGCTTCTGGAAAAGTCCGCTCGCGCCGCCGGCGTCGAGAATGTCTGGGGGTTTGGCGAGAACTCGCGTGCCACTTTCAAGCTGCTCGAGTGCCATCCGGCGGCGGAAGATTCGACGGTGAAGGTTCGCCTGGCTGGCGAAGAGCACGAGGCGCGAATCGGCGCGCCCGGACGCCACCTCGTTCAGAATGCGATGGCGGTCATGGGCGCGGCCTATCTGGCGGGCGCAGACATGCCCAAGGTGATGCTTGCCTTTTCGGGCATCCGGCCAGCCACCGGCAGGGGGCGCCGCTACCGGCTTGCGCATCCTCAGGGTGAATTCACGCTGATCGACGAAAGCTACAACGCCAATCCAGCATCGATGAAAGCCGCCATCGACCTGATGGATGCGGCACCGGTGTCGGGCTCGGGCCGTCGCATCGCCGTGCTTGGCGACATGCTGGAGCTCGGCAAGCATTCGCAGCGCCTGCATGCCGACCTTGCCGATCTCGTGGCAGCCTCTAAGGCCGATCTGGTTCTCCTTGCCGGCGAGGAGATGCGCGCCTTGGCTGCCAATGCGCCGGCCGGGCGCGACCTGACGCATTTCGAAACGATTGCCGCGCTTGAAGCTGCGCTGCTGAAGGCCGTCGGACCGGGTGATGTCGTGATGGTCAAGTCATCCAATGGAATCTGTTTTTCGAAGCTTGTGGAAGCATTGCTCAAGAAGTATCCGGAAGCGGGCGCCGTTAGTCGAAGCGAGCCGGCGGTCTAGGGAAATGGTCGGGGGACGAACCACATGATGTTGATGCTCGTTGGTCTCGCCGATCAGTTTTCGGTGTTCAACGTCTTCCGCTACATTACCTTCCGATCGGGTGCTGCGTTGATAACTTCGGCGCTGATCGTCTTCATGTTCGGCCCGATGATCATCAATTCACTGCGGGTGCGCCAGGGCAAGGGCCAGCCGATCCGCGCGGACGGGCCGCAGACCCATTTCAAGAAGGCCGGCACGCCGACCATGGGCGGATTGATGCTCATGACCGGTATTTTGGGGTCAACGCTGCTGTGGGCCAATCTCGGCAGCGTGCTGGTCTGGGTCGTGCTGATGGTCACCGTCTGCTTCGGTGCGATCGGCTTTTACGACGACTACATGAAGGTCACCAAGCAGTCCCACAAGGGCATGTCCGGCAAGGCGCGCCTGATCCTGGAGTTCCTGATTGCAGGCGTGGCGGCCTACATCATCATGATCGCTGGCACCGCGCCCTTCTCGTCGTCGCTGACCTTTCCGTTCTTCAAGGACTTCCTGATCAATCTGGGCATCTTCTTCATTCCGTTCGCCGCCTTCATCATGGTGGGTGCCGCCAACGCGGTGAACCTCACGGACGGGCTGGACGGACTGGCGATCGTGCCGGTCATGGTCGCGGCGGGCGCCTTCGCCGTCATTGCATATCTGGCCGGCAACGCCGTCTTCGCCGATTATCTGCAGATCCATTTCACGCCGGGCACGGGCGAACTCTCCGTGGTACTGGCCGCCGTCATCGGCGCCGGCCTCGGCTTTCTCTGGTTCAACGCCCCGCCTGCCGCGATCTTCATGGGCGACACCGGGTCGCTGGCGATGGGTGGGCTGATCGGCGCGGTCGCCGTGGCGGCCAAGCACGAGATCGTGCTGGCGATTATCGGCGGCCTGTTCGTCGTCGAGGCTCTCTCGGTCATCATCCAGGTGGGCTGGTTCAAGCTGACCGGCAAGCGGGTATTCCTGATGGCGCCGATCCACCACCATTTCGAGAAACTGGGCTGGACGGAAAGCCAGATCGTCATCCGCTTCTGGATCATCGCGGTGATCCTCGCTTTGATCGGCCTGTCGACACTCAAGCTGAGATAGGCAGATGATCGATGTCGGATCATTTGCCGGCAGACGGGTGGCGCTGTTCGGCCTCGGTGGGTCGGGCATGGCCACGGCGGCGGCGCTTCGTGCGGGCGGTGCCGACGTGATTGCCTGGGACGACAACCCCCAGACTCGCGAACAGGCCAGTGCAAGCGGCATCGACATCGCCGATCTGCGCACCGCGGATTGGCCAGGCTTTTCCTGCCTCGTGCTCTCACCCGGCGTGCCGCTTACCCATCCGATGCCCCACTGGAGCGTCGAGCTGGCACGCGCGGCCGGCATCGAGATCATCGGCGACATCGAGCTTTTTGCCCGCGAACGACGGAGGCTGGCGCCCGGCTCGCCGTTCATCGCCATCACCGGCACGAACGGCAAATCGACGACGACGGCGCTCATCAGCCACGTCATCGCGGCTTCCGGGCGCGATGCCCAGATGGGCGGCAATATCGGCAGGGCCGTGCTGACGCTGGAGCCGCCATCGGGCGAGCGGATCCATGTCGTCGAGTGCTCGTCCTACCAGATCGATCTGGCGCCCACGATCGACCCTTCGGTCGGCATCCTGCTCAACATCACGCCCGACCACATCGACCGCCACGGCACGTTCGCGCGCTACGCCGCCATCAAGGAACGGCTCGTTGCCGGCAGCGAACTCGCGGTCGTTGCCGTCGACGACGAACACTGTGCCGCGATCGCCGACAGGCTCGAGCTTCACGGCGTCGGGCTGGTTCGCGTGTCGACCGGCAGGCTGCTGGACGATGGCTATTCCATCCAGGGCGACGATATTGTTCATGCGTCGGCCGGGCAGCGGCGCCATGTCGCCTCGCTGGCGGGGATCGCGACGCTGCGCGGTCGCCATAATGCGCAGAATGCGCTCGCCGCCGTCGCAGCGCTCGAAGCCTGCGGCCTGACGATCGACCAGATCCGTGCCGGGCTGAAGAGCTTTCCGGGGCTTGCGCATCGCATGGAACTGGTCGGGCGCAGAGGCCGTGTCCTGTTCGTCAATGATTCGAAGGCGACGAATGCCGACGCCGCCGCGCCGGCGCTGTCGACCTATGAACGCATCTACTGGATCGCCGGCGGATTGCCCAAAGAAGGTGGCATCGAATCGCTGCGGCCATTGTTCCCGCGTATCGCCAAAGCCTACCTGATCGGAGAAGCGGCGCCGGCCTTCGCTGCGACGCTCGGCGCAACCATTCCTTATGAGATTTCCGGCACGATCGCAGCGGCCGTGGACAATGCCGCCGCGGACGCCGCCGGCGACGAATCACCCGAACCGGTGGTGCTGCTGTCTCCGGCCTGCGCGAGCTTCGACCAGTTCCGCAATTTCGAGGTCAGGGGCGAGGCATTCAGGGACGCGGTACGGGGACTGGACCACGTGGAGACGATTGGAGGGATGCGCTGATGGTAAGCCGCGTGGACAGGAGTCCTGTCGCCACCTGGTGGTGGACGATCGACCGCTGGTTTCTGGCAGCCTTTCTGTGCCTTATGGGCCTGGGCGCCGTTCTGTCCTTCGCAGCCAGCCCCGCCGTGGCCGAGCGCATCGGCCTCGACAGTTTCCATTTCGTCAGCCGCCAGTTGCTGTTCATGCTGCCGGCCGTGGCAGTGATGATCGGTGTCTCTTTCCTGGAGGCGCGGCAGATCCGCCGTCTGGCGCTCGTCATGTTGGCGGTCTCGCTGGTGGCGATGGTCGCCGTGCTGTTCGTCGGCGCGGAGATCAAGGGTGCGCGACGCTGGCTGCACATATTGGGCGTATCGTTCCAGCCTTCGGAATATCTGAAGCCAGCCTTCGTGGTGATCTGCGCCTGGCTGTTCAGCGAAAAGACGCGCAACCCCGATATACCGGGAAATCTGCTTGCCATGATCCTGCTTGGCCTGGTGCTGGCTTTGCTGGTGGCGCAGCCCGATCTCGGTCAGACCCTTCTTGTGCTCGCCACCTGGGGCGTCATGTTCTTCATGGCCGGCATGCCCTGGCTCTGGATCCTCGTTTTGGGTGGTGGGGCAGTGGCGCTGGGGCTTGTCGCCTACACGGCCTTTCCGCATGTCGCCGGCCGTATCGACCGATTCCTGACCGGCGAGGGCGATACGTTCCAGGTCGATATGGGCCGCGAGGCGCTTGTGCGCGGCGGCTGGTTCGGACAGGGGCCGGGTGAGGGCTCGATCAAGCGCATTCTCCCCGACAGCCACACCGATTTCATCTTCGCGGTGGCGGGCGAGGAATTCGGCCTCATCGCCTGCATGATCATTCTGGGCCTGTTCGCGTTCGTTGTGCTTCGCGGGCTCAAGGCGGCGCTCCATGAAAGCGACCATTTCTCGCGCTATGCGGTGTCCGGACTGGTCGTGCTGTTTGGTCTGCAGTCGATCATCAACATGGGCGTGAACGTGCAACTCCTGCCGGCCAAGGGTATGACGTTGCCCTTCATCTCGTATGGCGGCTCTTCGCTGGTCGCCATGGCAATCTCGATGGGCATGGTGCTGGCTTTGACGCGGGTGCGGCCCGAACGGCTCAGAAGGACGGAACTCGGCGGCCTCATGACACCGGCCGCCGCCCGATAATTTATGTCGCGCAAATCCATACTGCTTTCAGCCGGAGGCACCGGCGGACACCTGTTTCCTGCCGAGGCCCTGGCGCATGAACTGATCGCGCGCGGCTGGGAGGTTCATCTTGCCACCGATCGGCGAGCCGAACGCTATGCCGGCGAGTTTCCCTCCGAGGCGATCCATGTGGTGCGCTCCGCGACCATTGGCTCCAAGAACCCGATCGCACTCATGCGTGCCTTCGTGGCGCTGTGGACCGGTTTTCGCGAAGCCTCCGCGCTGATCGAAAGGTTGAAGCCGGCGGCCGTCGTCGGTTTCGGCGGCTATCCGACGCTGCCGCCCGTCTATGCCGCGATCAGGCGCGGCGTGCCGACGATCATCCACGAGCAGAATGCGGTCATGGGGCGTGCCAACAAGGCGCTTGCAGCGCGGGTCAGTGCCATTGCGGGCGGGTTTCTCGCCGCCAGCGGCCAATTCGCCAACAAAATCGCCGTTACCGGCAATCCGGTCCGGCCGGCCGTGCTGGAGGCTGCCGCCGCGAAATACGAACCGTGCAAGGCCGACAAGCCGTTCCGGCTGCTTGTTTTCGGGGGCAGTCAGGGCGCGCTGTTCTTTTCAGAGGCCATGCCACAGGCCATTGCGCTGTTGCCGGAGGAACTGCGGAAGCGGATGGTGATCGTCCAGCAGGCCCGCAAAGAGGACGAGGCTGCCTTGCGCGCCGCCTATGCCGATCTCGGCGTGGAGGCCGAAATCGCGCCCTTCTTCAACGATCTGGCGCAGCGAATGGCCAAGGCGCATCTGGTGATCTCGCGCTCCGGCGCCTCCACCGTTTCGGAGATTGCCGTGGTCGGCCGGCCGGCGATCCTGGTTCCCTATCCCTATGCGCTCGATCATGACCAGGCGGCCAATGCCGCCGCACTTGCGGCAGCCGGCGGTGCCGAGGTTCACAGACAGGCAGAACTCTCGCCAGAACGGCTTGCCGAACTGATGGCGGGTCTGGCCGGCGATCCCAAGCGCCTTGCCGAAATGGCAAAGGCAGCCCGTGCTGCCGGCCGCGCCGATGCCGCGGCCTTGCTCGCCGATCTTGTCGAGTCTATCTCCGGTGGTGAAACCGTTGCCGAATTCATCCAGGGAGCCGCCAAATGAAGATGCCTCACACGATCGGCGTGGTGCATTTCATCGGCATCGGTGGCATCGGCATGAGCGGTATTGCCGAGGTTCTCAACAATCTCGGCTACACCGTGCAGGGTTCCGACCAGGCTGACGGGGCCAACGTGCAGCGTCTGCGCGAAAAGGGCATCGAGTGCTTCGTGGGTCACCGGGCCGAGAATCTCGGGCAGGCTGAAGTCGTCGTCGTATCGACCGCCATCCGCAAGGACAATCCCGAACTGGTCGAGGCGCGCCGGCGCCTTTTGCCGATCGTGCGGCGCGCCGAGATGCTGGCCGAGCTGATGCGCTTTCGCCAGGCGATCGCCATTGGCGGCACGCATGGCAAGACCACCACGACGTCGATGGTGGCCACGTTGCTTGAAGCCGGCGGGCTCGATCCGACCGTCATCAACGGCGGCATCATCAACGCCTACGGCACCAATGCCCATATGGGCGAAGGCGAATGGATGGTGGTCGAGGCCGACGAGAGCGACGGCACGTTCCTGAAGCTGCCGGCCGAGATTGCCGTGGTCACCAATATCGACCCGGAGCATCTCGACCATTACGGCTCCTTCGACAAGGTGCGCGATGCGTTCCGGCAATTCGTGGAGAATGTTCCTTTCTATGGCTTCGGCGTGATGTGCATCGACCATCCCGAGGTGCAGTCGCTGGTCGGTCGGATCGAGGATCGCCGTCTTGTCACCTATGGCGAAAACCCGCAGGCCGATGTGCGCTTCTTCAACCTGAAGGTGCAGGGCGCGGTGTCAACCTTCGACCTGTCGGTTCGCGACCGCCGCAGCGGCAACGTCACACAGATGGCAAACCTGGTGCTGCCGATGCCGGGCCGGCACAACGTGTCGAACGCCACGGCCGCCATTGCCGTTGCGCATGAGCTTGGCCTCGACGAAGCTGCTATCCGCAAGGGACTGGCCTCTTTCGGTGGCGTCAAGCGGCGCTTTACGCAGACTGGAAGCTGGAATGGCGCCGAGATATTCGACGATTACGGGCACCACCCGGTCGAGATAAAGGCGGTGCTGTCGGCTGCGCGCCAAGGCTGCAGCGGCCGCATCGTGGCCATTGCACAGCCGCATCGCTTCACGCGCCTGCGCGATCTCTTCGACGACTTCGCCGCCTGTTTCAACGATGCCGATACGGTGATGGTGGCCCCGGTCTATGCAGCCGGCGAAGACCCGATCGACGGCATCGATTCCGAGGCGCTGGTGGGGCGCATCCGGGCTTCTGGCCATCGCGATGCCCGCCATATCCAGGGACCCGAAGAGATCGCATCGACACTGAGCCAGATGGTCGGGGAGGGCGATTTCGTGGTTTTCCTCGGCGCCGGCAACATCACCCAATGGGCCTATGCATTGCCCGGCGAACTGGCGGCGCTGGAGAAGGCGGCGTGAGCGGTGGCGCAGCCCTTCTGGAGCGTCTTGGCGACAGGCTCGCCGGCATCCGCGGCCGACTGACTCCCGATGCGGCGATGGAGGCCGTCACCTGGTTTCGTGTCGGTGGACCCGCAGATCTCATGTTTCAGCCGGCCGACGAGGCCGACCTTGCCGCCTTCCTGAAGGCGCTGCCGGAAGACGTTCCCGTGACAACGGTCGGGATCGGATCCAACCTTCTGGTGCGCGATGGCGGCATTCCCGGCGTTGTCATCCGCCTTTCTGCCAAAGGGTTCGGGCAGGCCGAGCTCGTCGGCGAGAACCGTATTCGCGCGGGTGCTGCCATCCCGGACAAGCGGCTCGCGACCGTCGCGCTGGAAGCCGGCATCGGCGGCTTTCACTTCTATCACGGTATCCCTGGCGGTATTGGCGGCGCCCTGCGCATGAATGCCGGCGCCAACGGCGTGGAGACCCGCGAGTGCGTGGTTGAGGTGAGGGCACTCGATCGCCAGGGCGAGGTCCATGTGCTGAGCAACGATGAGATGGGATATGCCTATCGGCACTCTTCCGCGCCGGCCGACCTGATCTTCGTCGAGGCCCTGTTTGCGGGCTATGCCGAGGCGCCGGAAGCCATCAAGGCGGCGATGGACGAGGTCCAGCACCACCGCGAAACGGTGCAGCCGATCCGCGAGAAGACCGGCGGATCGACCTTCAAGAACCCCGAAGGGACCTCGGCCTGGAAGGAGATCGACGCCGCCGGTTGTCGCGGCCTGATGATCGGCGGCGCACAGATGTCGCCGATGCACTGCAACTTCATGATCAATACCGGCAAGGCTTCAGCCCACGATCTCGAACTGCTCGGCGAGACGGTGCGCGCCCGCGTTCTCGAACATTCCGGCATCCGGCTCGAATGGGAGATCAAGCGCCTCGGCCGGTTCAAGCCCGGCCAGGAAGTGCAGGCGTTTCTGGGGCAGATGCTCTGAGCCCAATGGGGCTGTCGTGGCATGTCGCGAGGTCGAATTGTGGCCCGCCCCCTTGCCACGGAATCAACTCTCTGATTCTTTGGGTGGCGGCATTTATCTGATTTGAGTCGGTCGCGTTCGTTCGCGTTTCAAGCCCGGCAGGGGGTCTCCGGGTGGCGGAAGGATTCGGCCAGTTTTCTAATTTCCTGCCTGCCGCAAGAGGGGACCGTGACGGCGATGGCTCGCAAGCATGTAGCTGTATTGATGGGGGGATTTTCCTCCGAGCGTCCGGTCTCGCTGGCGTCCGGCAATCCTTGTGCCGATGCGCTGGAGGCGGAGGGCTATCGGGTTACGCGGGTCGATGTCGATCGTGACATCGGGCAGGTCCTCGCCGAGCTTCAGCCTGACGTTGCCTTCAATGCCTTGCACGGGCCTTTCGGCGAGGACGGCACCATCCAGGGCATCCTCGAATATCTCCAGATCCCCTACACCCATTCCGGCGTCCTCGCTTCCGCGCTTGCGATGGACAAGAAACAGGCCAAGATCATCGCGAAATCCGTCGGCATTCCGGTGGCCGAATCGCGCGTGATGAACCGCTTCGATATTGGCGGTACCCATCCGATCCCCGCCCCCTATGTGGTCAAGCCCGTGAAGGAGGGGTCCAGTTTCGGGGTGGTTATCGTCAAGGAAGATCAGTCTCATCCGCCACAGATTCTGACGAGCGCGGAGTGGCGCTACGGCGACCAGGTGATGGTGGAGCGATTCGTTCCCGGGCGCGAACTCACCTGCGCGGTGATGGGCGATGTGGCGCTGGGCGTGACGGAGATCGTCCCGGTCGGCCATTCCTTCTACGATTACGACGCGAAATACGTCGAAGGCGGCTCAAAACATGTCTGCCCGGCAAAAATTTCACCGAATATTTACCAAAAGATTCAGACATTGTCCCTCAAGGCACACCAAGCGATCGGATGCAGGGGCGTGACCCGGTCGGACTTCCGCTACGACGACCGCCATTCCGAAAATGGCGAACTCATCTGGCTCGAAGTCAACACGCAACCGGGCATGACGCCGACGTCGCTGGTGCCGGAGCTTGCTGCCCATGCAGGGCATTCGTTTGGAGAGCTCGTGAGCTGGATGGTGGAGGACGCGTCGTGTCCGCGCTGAGGTCGGGAACGTCAGGTTTAGCCGTGGCAGGTGCCATCGTGTTGCCGCGATGGTTGCGCCGGCCCGCGCGCGCTCTTGGTCGGCTGACGTCGGGCGAGATCGAGCCGCCGCGTTTTGCCGCCCTGATCGCCTCTGTCGCTCTCATCGCATCTGCGAGCCTTTACGGCATGGTCCTTGGCGGGCACGGCTCGGCCGTGGCGCAGGCGATCTCGGCCCGATCGGGTTTCGCCATCGAGGACATCAAGGTCACCGGCAATCGCCAGACGTCGGAGCTCGACGTCTTCGACAGGATCGGCTTGAGCGGCTGGACGGCCTTGATTGGCTTTGACGCCGACGAGGCGCGCGATCGCATTGCAGGGCTGCCCTGGATCGAACAGGTTGCCGTGCGCAAGGTCTATCCCTCCACGCTGGAAGTCGAGATCGTCGAACGCGAAGCTTTCGCGGTGTGGCAGCGCGGCAGCCGCCTGGTCGTCGTCGACGCCGATGGTGCTGAAATCGCGGCGACCTCCGGAAGGAATCACGCCAGCCTCCCGCTGGTCATCGGGCAGGGTGCTGCCGAGGCAGGCGCGGAATTCCTGTCGCGCATGCGCAATCACGGCGATCTGGCCGCGCGGGTGGTCGGTTACATCCGCGTTGCGGACCGGCGCTGGGATCTGCGCCTCGACAATGGGGTCACCATCCGCCTGCCGGAAGAAGGCGTGGATGCCGCGCTGACGGAAGTCATGCGGCTGCACCGGGCCAATGGTCTTCTGTCGCGCGACATTACTCTTGTCGACATGCGGTTTGCCGACCGCATCGTCCTGCGTATGAACCCCGAGGCCAGGGAAGCGCGCGAGGCGGAGCTGAAGCGCAGCGCCACGGCCGCCAGATCGGGGCGGCGGATATGAAGTGGCGTGCGGCCAGCGGCTATCCCCGCTCCGGAATCATCACCGTCCTCGACGTCGGCTCCAGCAAGGTTTGCTGCGTGATCGCGCGGCTCAAGCCGCGTGAGGAAAGTCCGCATCTGCCAGGGCGCACGCACCAGATACGTATTCTCGGCATCGGGCACCAGAAGTCGCTGGGCGTGAAGTCGGGCGTCGTCATCGAGCTGGATCGCGCCGAACAGGCCATCCGGCTGGCAGTCGATGCGGCCGAGCGCATGGCCGGTGTCACGGTGGATTCCCTTCTGGTCAATCTCAGCGCCGGTCGCATGCGCAGCGAGGTCTTCTCCGCCGATATCGAGCTCGGCGGTCATGAGGCCTCCGAATCGGACATCAAGCGCGTGCTGACGGCTGGTGGCCGCCAGGCGCTGAAAAACGAGCGTCAGGTCGTGCATTCGCTGGCGACCGGCTTTTCGCTCGATGGTGAGCGTGGCGTGCGCGATCCGCGTGGCCTGGCGGGCGATCGCCTGGGCGTCTCCATGCATGTCGTCAGCGCCGATGCCGCGCCGATCCGCAATCTCGAATTCTGCGTGAACCGTTCTCATCTGACCGTCGAGAAGATGGTCGCGACGCCTTACGCCAGCGGGCTTGCCGCGCTTGTCGACGACGAAGCGGAGATGGGGGCAGCCTGTATCGACATGGGCGGCGGCACGACGACCATCTCGGTCTTTGCCGACGGACGGTTCGTTCATGCCGACATCATTCCGGTCGGCGGACAGCACGTGACGATGGACCTGGCTCGTGGCCTGTCGACAAGCCTCGAACAAGCGGAACGGCTTAAGGTGCTGACGGGGTCGGCCCTTCCGGTCGGCAGCGATGAGCGTGAAACGGTCAATGTGCAGCCCGTCGGCAATGACGATACTGCCCAACTTCTCCAGGTGCCGCGTGCGGTGGTCAACCGAATTGTGCGCGCTCGTGTCGAGGAGACCCTCGAGATGATCCGCGACCGGCTGAACAACTCCGGCTATTCCGCGCTTGTCGGGCGCCGGATCGTGCTGACCGGCGGTGCGAGCCAGTTGTCGGGGCTCACCGAGGCAGCGCGTCGCATACTCGGACGCAATGTCCGGCTTGGCCGTCCGCTGGGCGTTTCCGGTCTTCCGGAAGCGGCCAAGGGGCCGGCTTTTTCAACCACGGTCGGGCTTCTCATCTATCCGCAGGTCGCGGGTTACGAGAGCCGCGTTGGCGGTGGCGGTATCTTCGGTTGGCGCGGCGTTGCGCCTGGGGGGCGTCTGCAGCGTGTCGGCAGATGGTTGAAAGACAGTTTCTAGCGGGGCGGCGGGCCCCTAACGAAGTCGGCCGTGTGGCGATGCGGCAAAGTGGAAATAAGGACGAGGACAAATGACCATAAATCTACAGAAGCCGGACATCACCGAGCTGAAGCCGCGCATTACCGTCTTCGGCGTCGGCGGCGGTGGCGGCAATGCCGTCAACAACATGATCAATGCCGGCCTTCGTGGGGTCGAGTTCGTCGTCGCCAACACCGACGCTCAGGCGCTCACCATGTCCAAGGCGGAACGGCTGATCCAGCTCGGCGCCAATGTGACCGAAGGACTGGGTGCCGGTTCGCAGCCTGAAGTCGGACGCGCTGCGGCTGAGGAGTGCATCGACGAGATCGTCGATCACCTGTCCAGCACCCACATGTGCTTCGTCACCGCCGGCATGGGCGGCGGCACCGGTACGGGTGCTGCGCCCGTCGTGGCCGCGGCGGCCCGCGAGCGTGGCATTCTGACGGTTGGTGTCGTGACCAAGCCCTTCCATTTCGAAGGCCAGCGCCGGATGAAGACGGCCGACATGGGTATCGAAGAGCTGCAGAAATGCGTCGATACGCTGATCGTCATTCCCAACCAGAACCTCTTCCGCATCGCCAACGACAAGACCACCTTCGCGGACGCCTTCGCGATGGCCGACCAGGTGCTTTACTCGGGTGTGGCCTGCATCACCGACCTGATGGTCAAGGAAGGCCTGATCAATCTCGACTTCGCCGACGTCCGCTCGGTCATGCGCGAGATGGGCAAGGCGATGATGGGCACCGGCGAAGCTTCGGGCGAGGGCCGTGCAATGGCTGCCGCCGAGGCCGCGATTGCCAATCCGCTTCTCGACGAGACGTCGATGAAGGGCGCCAGGGGGCTCCTGATCTCGATCACGGGTGGACGCGATCTGACCCTGTTCGAGGTCGACGAAGCCGCTACACGTATTCGCGAGGAAGTGGATCCGGAAGCCAACATCATCCTGGGTGCGACCTTCGATGAAGAGCTTGAAGGCGTGATTCGCGTCTCGGTCGTGGCAACCGGCATCGACAAGTCGGCGGTGGAAATCTCCGCCGCGCCGCAGGCCCAGCGCTCCCTGTCGCCGGCCAAGGCCGAACAGCGCGTCGCCATGCCGCCGCGTGCAGCAGTCGCACAGGAGCCGGTCGCCCCCGCGCGCATGCAGCCCGAGCCTATGCAGGATCCGGTTGCGGACATCATTCGCGAGGCTGAAATGACCCAGCCTGCCGCACCTGCGCCCGCTCCGCGTGCGCAGCCAGTAGCAGAAGAAGCGCCTCGCAACCGCCTGTTTGCCGAGCCAGAGCGTCCGGTGCAGGCGCGGCAGGAGCCGATCGCCGCGATGGCGCCGCGTGCGCCCGTTCAGCAGCCAGCCCAGCCGGAAGGCCTGATGCCCCGCCTGCCGCGCGTGGAGGATTTTCCGCCGGTGGTTCAGGCGGAGATGAACCCCGCCGATACCCACGGGCATGACGAGGATCGCGGTCCGCTTGGTCTCCTCAAGCGCCTGACGACAGGTTTGTCGCGCCGCGAGGAAGAGCCTGCCAGGCTTCAGCCCGCGGCCCAGCCGCGCGAGCCGAGACTGCGCCAGGCCGCACCTGAGGCAAGGCGTCCGGCCGACGACCAGCTTTACGCGCCGCGCCGCGGGCAGCTGGACGAACATGGCAGGGCACAAGTGCAGCGTCGTGCGGACGATGAGGATCAGCTGGACATTCCGGCGTTTCTCCGTCGCCAGGCGAACTGATTCGGGAACGGATCACGCAATGTAACAGCGCATTGCGACCGCCTATCGATATGACTGGGGGAAACTGACGTTATTTCAGTCGGTTAGCCCCCAGTTTCTTTTGGGGCGATGGCGTAACATGGAGTAAGAATCCGTGATTTGGACTATCTCGGCCATCCAGCTATCTTGCCCCCAAATTCAAGGTCAGGCGGTTTGTTAGGGGATGGCATCCCGCCACGGCGAGAATAACAGAGCCGCCCATGCGAGCGGCCGTAATCGTGTCATCGGGACGGGCTTTATGGGGATCGAATTCAACGACTACCAGATGACGCTGAAGTCGCGCGTGTCTTTATCCGGCTTTGGCGTCCACAGCGGTCAGCCTGTTTCAATTCATTTCTCCCCGGCGGACGCCGACACTGGCATCGTTTTTTCGGTAATCGGCGGAAGCCGCGCACCGGTTGAGATCAGGGCGCTGGTTTCGGAAATCGGCGGAACGGACCTGTGTACGGTCCTTGGCGATCCCGAAGGGGTCCACGTCGCCACGGTCGAGCACCTGATGGCAGCCCTTTTTGCCCTTGGCATCGACAATCTCCTGATCGAGATCGACGGCACGGAAGTGCCGATACTTGATGGCAGTTCGGCCGCCTTCGTCGACGCCTTCGATCAGGCCGGTTATGAAATCCAGAATATCAAGCGGCGCTACATTCGCGTGCTGAAGCCGGTACGGATCGAGAGCGGCGCCTCCTGGGCCGAGTTCCTTCCCTATGACGGAACCCGATTCGAAGTGGAGATCGACTTCGAAAGCCCTGCCATCGGACGCCAGTCGATGGCGGCCGATATTGATCCCAGCTTCTTCCGGCGCGAGATTTCAAGGGCGCGCACATTCGGTTTCATGAAGGACGTAGAGCGGCTTTGGGCCGCCGGCTATGCGCTCGGTTCCTCGCTGGAAAACTCTGTGGTGATCGGTGACGACAACCGGGTCATCAACATGGAAGGCCTGCGTCATACGGATGAATTCGTGCGTCACAAGATGCTCGATGCGCTGGGCGATCTGGCATTGGCCGGCGCCTGTTTCATCGGTTGCTTCCGCTCCTATCGCGGCGGGCACAGGCTCAATGCGGCTGCGCTGAGGCGTTTGCTGTCGGATCGGTCGGCATTCGAGATCGTCGAAACCACGCGCCGCGAGCGGGGCCGCGCCGCCGAGATGATTGCCGTCAATGCGCCCGTTTTCGCGCCTTGGATGCTCTGATCCCGGCTTTTGTGGAACGGCGACGGCAAGATCTCTGGTTCCCATTCCTGCCACAAAATCGCGCCATTGCCGGGCGATAGCGTTGCCGTAGGGAGGCGGTTGTGTTTAATGACCGCCGTATGTCGAATTCGTATTTGCGGTTGAGGGGCGGTGTATAGCCATGTCGATTAACGGTTCAGCCAGCGCGCGCAGCCGGTACCGTACCGGATTGCTTGCCGCGCCGCTCGTGGTCGTGGCACTTGCCGTCTCCGGTTGCCAGTCGAATGGCGGCGACAATATCGACCTTGCGATGCTGGTCGAGAATATCGAGCCCGCCGATGTGCTTTACAATCAGGGTCTTGCGAACCTCAATGCCGGTCGTCTGAACGAAGCGGCCGCCAAGTTCGAAGCCGTGGATCGCCAGCATCCCTATTCGGAATATGCGCGCCGTTCGCTCGTCATGGGTGCCTTTACCCAGTACCGTCAGGGCAAGTTCGATGAGGCCATCAACTCGTCGCGGCGCTATCTCCAGCTCTACCCGACTTCCGAAGACGCGGCATATGCGCAGTACATCATCGGCTTGAGCTACTGGCGCCAGATACGCGACGTGACCCAGGACCAGAGCGATGCGCGCCGCACGGTCGAGGCCATGCAGGAAGTCGTGCAGCGCTGGCCGGAATCGGAATATGTCGAGGACGCCCAGCAGAAGATCCGTTTTGCCCGCGACCAGCTTGCCGGCAAGGAAATGCAGATCGGCCGCTATTACCTCGAGCGTCGCGAATACATCGCGGCTGCCCGTCGCTTCCGCAACGTCGTGGAACAGTACGGCAATACCCGTCAGGTCGAGGAAGCACTCGCGCGCCTGACCGAGACCTACTACGCGATGGGGCTTCAGTCCGAGGCCCAGACTGCGGCTGCCGTGCTGGGGCACAATTTCCCGGACAGCCAGTGGTATGCTGATTCCTATCGACTGCTGCAGTCCGGCGGGCTGGAGCCGCGCGAAAACCGCGGTTCCTGGATTTCACGCGCCGGGGCGCTGATCATCGGCAGCTGACGGTTTCCGTCGGTCATGCTGGCCCATCTGTCGATCCGCGACATCGTTCTGATCGAACGGCTTGAGATCGACTTCTCGGCCGGCCTTTCCGTGCTCACAGGCGAAACCGGCGCCGGTAAGTCGATCTTGCTGGATGCCTTGTCACTTGCACTGGGGGCGCGCGGCGACGCGGCACTTGTGCGGCAGGGCGCCACGCAGGGGCAGGTCACCGCACTGTTCGATCTGCCGGCCGATCATCCGGCACGGGAACTCTTGCGCGACAACGCGATCGAAGACGACGGCGACGTGATCCTGCGCCGGGTCCAGTCGGCGGACGGGCGCACGCGCGGCTTCATCAACGATCAGGCGGCTTCGATGACGCTGATGCGCGAGGTCGGGCGGCTTCTGGTGGAGATACACGGGCAGCATGACGAGCGCGCACTGGTGGACGGCGCCACCCATCGCCTGCTGCTGGATGCATTCGGGGGGCACTGGGGCGGGCTTAAACTGGTCCGGCAGGCCTATCGCGAATGGCGGCAGGCCGAAACCGAGCTTGCGCGCCATCGTGCCCGCGTCGAGGCTGCGGCCCGCGAGGCCGATTTCTTGCGCGCTGGCGTGGAAGAGCTGTCCCGCCTGGAGCCGATGCCGGGTGAAGAGGAACAACTGGCCGAGACCCGGGCGCGCATGATGCGGGCCGAAAAGCTTGCCACCGACATAGACGACGCGCGCGAGGTGCTGTCGGGACAGTCGTCCGCGGTACCGGCGCTGGCCAGCCTGTTACGCCGCCTTCAGCGCAAGGCCGCCGAGGCGCCGGGGCTGCTGGAACCCATCATCGAGGCGCTGGACCAGGCAATGCTGTCGCTTGATGCCGCGCAGGGCGCGGTCGAGGAAGCGCTTCGCGCGGCCGATTTCGATCCAGCAGCGCTCGAACGGGCGGAAGAGCGGCTGTTTGCCTTGCGCGCGGCCGCCCGCAAACATTCGGTCCAGGTCGACGATCTGGCAGCCTTGCGCGACCGGATGGCAGATGATCTGGCCGAGCTGGATGCCGGCGAGGAAAACCTGACGGTGCTGGAAGCCCGGGCGCGCCAGACGATGGCAACCTATGACGAGGTCGCTTCAAGGTTGTCGGCCGACCGCGCCGCGACGGCTGCGACGCTCGCCCAGACGGTGATGGCCGAACTGCCGGCACTGAAGCTGGAGCGGGCGGAATTCATCGTCGAGATGTCGAGCCAGCCGGAAGACCGGGGCGAGGACGGCATCGATTCGGTTGAATTCTGGGTGCGCACGAATCCCGGCACCAGGGCAGGGCCGATGATGAAGATTGCCTCGGGCGGCGAGTTGTCCCGCTTTCTCCTGGCGCTCAAGGTTGCGCTGGCTGATCGCGGCTCGGCGCCCACGCTGGTCTTCGACGAGATCGACACCGGCGTCGGCGGTGCGGTCGCCGATGCCATCGGCCAGCGCCTGGCAAGGCTCTCCGAGCGGGTTCAGGTGCTTTCGGTCACGCATGCCCCGCAGGTCGCCGCCAGGGCGGCCACGCATTACCTGATCTCGAAGTCCGGCGACACCGACCGGGTCTCCACAGGCGTTCGCTCACTGGAAATCGCTGCCCGGCGCGAGGAGATCGCGCGCATGCTCGCCGGCGCCACGATCACGGAAGAAGCGCGGGCGGCTGCCGGGCGTCTGCTCGGAGAAAACACCTCTGCCCTTTGACAGGAGAGGCCTTGCCGCGCGGCGATTGCGGTTTACTTCACAAGCGCTTTTCGAAAAGAGTGCATGGCCGCATTCTTTGGGATTCTGACCACTTCCGGACCGCCACATGACCGCCACGCCCAAGCCAGTCGACCAGCTTTCAACCGACGAGGCCGCGGCCGAACTCGCACGCCTCGCGGCCGAAATCGCAGAGCACGACCGGCGCTATCACGGCGAGGATGCGCCCACCATCACGGATGCCGAGTATGACGCGCTGCGGCGTCGCAACCTCGCCATCGAGCAGACATTCCCGGATCTGGTCCGCGAGGATTCGCCTTCGCGACGCGTAGGCGCGCCGGTTTCGGAGAAGTTCGACAAGCTGCGCCACAAAGTGCCGATGCTGTCGCTCGACAACGCCTTTACCGATGACGATGCGATCGAGTTCGTCGCCCGTATACGCCGCTTCCTGAAGCTCGATCCCGACGCGCCCGTCGTCATGACGGCGGAGCCGAAGATCGACGGCCTGTCGCTGTCGCTGCGCTACGAGGCCGGCAGGCTGGTCTCGGCCGCGACCCGCGGCGACGGGCAGGTGGGCGAGAACGTCACGGCCAATGCCCGTGCCGTGGCTGACATCCCAAATGTCCTGTCGGGCGATTTTCCCGACATCATCGAGGTGCGCGGCGAGGTCTACATGACGCACCGCGACTTCCTGGCGCTGAACGAGCGCCAGCAGAAGGAAGGCAAGCAGACCTACGTCAATCCCCGCAACACGGCGGCCGGCTCGCTGCGCCAGCTCGATTCCTCGATCACGGCCGCCCGCCCGCTCAAGTTCTTCGCCTATGCCTGGGGCGAGGTCAGCGAGATGCCGGCCGAAACGCAGATGGGGATGGTCGAGGCGCTCTCGCGTTTCGGCTTTCGCACCAACGACCTCATGCGGCGCTGCGAGACCGCCGAGGAACTGCTGGCGCATTATCGCGCCATCGAGGCGGAGCGGGGAAGCCTGCCCTATGACATTGATGGCGTCGTCTACAAGGTCGACGATCTCGCGCTGCAGCAGCGGCTTGGCTACATCTCGCGTACCCCTCGCTGGGCGATCGCGCACAAATTCCCGGCCGAAAAGGCCTCCACCATCCTGCGCGAGATCGACATCCAGGTGGGCCGCACCGGCGCGCTCACCCCTGTCGCCCGGCTGGAGCCGGTCACGGTCGGCGGGGTGGTGGTGACAAACGCAACGCTACACAATGCCGAAGAGATCGAGCGTCTCGGAATCATGATCGGCGATACCGTCACCGTGCAGCGTGCAGGCGATGTCATCCCGCAGATTCTGGGCTTCCTGCCCGAAAAGCGCCCGGCTGACGCGCGCGCGTTCGATTTCCCGACCGTCTGCCCCTGCGAACTGAAGACACCGGTCGTTCGCGACGCCACCGCCGGGGGCGGGGAGGGGGTGGTGCGCCGCTGTTCAGGCGAATTCGCCTGCCCCTATCAGCGCATCGAGCATCTGCGCCATTTCGTGTCCCGCCGCGCCTTCGACATTGAAGGGCTGGGCGAGAAACAGATCGAGTTCTTTTTCCACGATCCCGACCTGCCCGTCAGGGCGCCCGGCGACATCTTCACGCTCAAAGAACGCGACGGAAAGAACCTCAAGAAGCTCAAGGACAAGGAGGGGTTTGGCGAGGTATCGGCGCAAAAGTTGTTCGACGCCATCGAGGCACGTCGCAGGATCCAGCTCGAACGAATGATATACGGGCTCGGCATCCGCCATGTCGGCGAGCGCACCGCCGTCACCCTGGCGCGGGGCTATGGGTCATGGACGCAATTTCATGACGCGGCAATCGCTGTCGCAAATGGCGATGCTGCCGCGCGCGAGGAGATGGATGCGCTGGACGACATTGGCGACGCGGTCATCGATGCCGTCGCGACCTATTTCGTCGAAGACCACAATAGAAGGCTCGTCGAGGAATTGGCCGCCCAGGTGACGGTCGAGGAGGCGGAACGTCCGGCCACGGACTCCCCCGTGGCCGGCAAGACGGTCGTCTTCACCGGCGCGCTCGAGCGCATGTCGCGCGACGAGGCCAAGGCGATGGCCGAAAGGCTGGGAGCCAAGGTCTCGGGCTCGGTGTCAAAGAAAACCGATCTCGTCGTCGCCGGCCCCGGTGCGGGCTCCAAGCTGAAACAGGCGAGTGAACTGGGCGTCGAGGTCATCGACGAAGACGCATGGTTCGACCTGGTGGGGTAGGTCAGAGCAACTGGCGTAGCCGCTCCGGCGTCAGTCTCGCCTGCTTGAGGATGTGAGCGAGCGTCGACCTCTTGATTGGCCTATGTGCCGGCACGGTCAGCTTCAGAAGTTCATCCGAAAGGCGTTTCTGGAGACGGATGTGGCTCCCGCTCTGGCGGACAACGATCCATCCGTCGCGCTTCAGCGCATTAATGAGCCTGTCAAAGGGAACTGAGGGGACCTTTGTCGATGTCATGACAGCGCACACACCCTTCCAACGAGTATGAGCGTCTCATGCGCTTTCGTCGAGGACGAAAGCTGTTTCGCTGGATAAGTCAAAAAGCTCCCTCAGACGGCGATCTCTTCAATCTCCACGTTCGCAGCATAGCTCGAATCGTCCTCGATCGGCTCGAGATAGAGTTCGACTGCCTCCCTGATGTTCCGCAGGGCTTCGTCCTTCGTTTCGCCCTCGCTGATGCAACCCGGAAGGCTAGGCACATGGGCAGTGAAGCCGCCTTCTTCGCTCGGCTCCAATATGACGCGCAGCTTCATGACCTGCTCCTTGGTTTTCGTTGCTCCAGATTAACGGATAATTGGTTTGGATGCATCGCCCCTTCCGTTCCTCGTGTCTGGCTCAATGGAAACGGCATGACAGGTCAGTAATTCTGACCTAAATGGGCCTCATGTCTTCGCCTTCCACCCGATCCGAGATCCTGCGCGGCATGCGCGACAGCATACCGATGGTGGTCGCTGCAATACCGTTCGGGCTCCTGTTCGGGGCTCTTGCCGTCGAAAACGGTCTTACGGTCACGGAAGCCATCCTGATGAGCGCCATGATCTATGCCGGCGCCAGCCAGATGGTGGGCATCGATCTCTTCGGCCAGCAGGTGGCACCCTGGGTGATCGCCCTGTCGATCTTCGCGGTCAATTTCCGCCACGTTCTCTATTCTGCAGCGATCGGCCGGCGGCTTGGACATTGGTCCGGGCCGCGCAAGACGTTCGGCTTCTTCTTCCTGATCGACCAGCAATTTGCCGAGAGCGAGCGTCGGGTCCAGAAAGGCGAGAGGATCAGCTTCGCCTGGTATATGGGTCTCGCACTCCCCGTCTATGTCGGCTGGATCATCGAGGCCGGCATCGGCGCGGTCTTCGGCGGGCTGATCGAAAACCCGGAACAGTTCGGCCTCGATTTCGTGCTGCCGATCTATTTCCTTGCGCTGGTCATGGGGTTCCGAAAGACCCCTGGCTGGTTACCCATCGTGGTGGTCAGCGCTGTCGCCTCGATCGTGGCCTTCCATGCCGTCGGCTCGCCCTGGCATGTCTCGATAGGGGCCATGGCCGGTATTCTGCTGGCGGTCATATGGCTGCCCGGCGAAAGGGAGAAGACGCCATGACCGTCAATCTCTGGATCATCCTGGCCGGTGCGCTTTTGACCTACGCCACCCGCGTTGGCGGGCATCTGGTGCTGTCGCGCTTCAGCCGCATCCATCCGCGCGTGCAGGCCGGCCTCGACGCCGTGCCGGCCGCTGTTCTGACCACGCTGATCGCGCCGGCCGCCTTCAATGGCGGGGTGCCCGAACTCGTGGCCTTGACCGTCACCGCCTTCGTGGCGCTGCGCGGCGGCATGCTGTCGGTATTCCTTGCCGGCGTTGGCGTGCTGGTCGTTTTGCGTCAACTGGGCCTATAGGGGCGCGGTCGCCCGTTCAAGCCAGGCGCGCTCGTCGCCCTCCAGATGCGGTGCCAGCGTCTCGCGCAAGCGGGCATGATAGGCATCGAGCCAATCCCGCTCCCATGCATCGAGAAGCGCCTCGTCGATCAACGGTCGATGTAAGGGGGCCAGCGTGAGTGTCTCGAAGCCATGCATGTCGATGTCGCCGCCCGCGATGGTGGCGGCGTCCTCGACCACGATCAGGTTTTCCAGGCGGATACCGTAGGCGCCTTCCCTGTAGTAGCCGGGTTCGTTGGACAGGATCATGCCCGGCAGGAGCGTCTGGTCGCTCATGCGCGAGATCCGCTGCGGGCCTTCATGGACCGACAGGAACGAGCCAACCCCGTGCCCGGTGCCATGGGCGAAGTCGAGCCCCGCCTGCCAGTGCGCCCGCCGGGCGAAGGCATCGATGTCGCGGCCGCGCGTTCCCGCCGGAAAGCGCAGGGTGGAAATCGCGATCAGTCCCTTGAGCACGATCGTGTAGTGGCGGCGCATCTCCGTGCTTGGTGTGCCGATGGCCACGGTGCGGGTGATGTCGGTGGTTCCGTCCCGATACTGGCCGCCAGAATCGACAAGGTAGAGCTCGCTTGCACCCAGCTTCCGGTTGCTGGCGCTGGTGACGCGGTAATGGATGATGGCGCCATTGGGGCCGGCGCCGGAAATCGTGTCGAAGGAGATGTCTCGCAGCGGCTGCTGGAAGGCTTCGCCGGCGGCCACGCGAAAGGCCTCCAGTCGGCTTGCGGCAGCGATCTCGTCCACCGTGTCGGGTGCCTGTCCGTCGAGCCAGCACAAGAATCGCGAAACGGCCACGCCGTCGCGCAGATGCGCCTTCCGCGCGCCTTCGATCTCGGCGCCGTTCTTGGTGGCGCGCGGCAGTTGCGCGGGGTCCGTCATCTCCACGACATGTCCGCCGGCTTCCTCGACGATGATGCGCAGCCGGTCTGCCGCAAGCTGCGGATCGAGCCCGATGCGGCCGCCGTTGCCCGCCAGTCCGGCGAGAGTCGCCGGCAAGGCCGCCGGCGTCTCGATATCCGCCAGCGCGGCCAGATGCGCACGGCTTTCCTCGTCCAGCTTCTTGTCGTCGATGAAGATGCGATGCCGGCCTTCGGCCGCCAGCACGGCAAAGCCCAGCGCCAGCGGCGTGTGCTCGACGTCTCCACCGCGAATGTTGAAGGCCCAGGCAAGAGAAGCCGGGTCGGTCAGCACGCAGTGGCTGGCGCCAGCTTTCGCGATCGCTTCCGCCAAGGCCTGCAGCTTGCGGTCGGCGGCCTCGCCGGCCAGGCTTTCGGGATGGACCTCGAGCCTCGCAAGCGGCGGGGCAGGCTGGTCGTCCCATATCTGATCGACAAGGTTTTGGGCGACGGGCACCAGTTCGGCGCCGCGATCCGCGAGAACCTTTTGCAGTTTTCGCGCCTCGGCGATCGTGTGAAGCCAGGGGTCGAGGCCGATCCTTGCCCCGTCCACCGCGTTTTCGGCCAGCCATTTGGACGGCGGCGAGGCGATCAGGTCCGCGATCTCGAACAGCTCCGGATCTGTCTGGCTCCTCGCCTGCAGCGTGTAGCGACCATCGACGAAGAGCAGCGCCCGGTCGGCCAGCACCAGCGCCGCGCCGGCGGACCCCGTGAAGCCGGTCAGCCATTTCAGCCGCTCCGCTCGTGCAGGCACATATTCGCCCTGATGCTCGTCGGCGCGGGGGACTAGAAAGCCGTCGACGCCTTCCTCGCGCATGGCGGCACGCAGGCGTTCAACTCGGGGCTTGCCCTGCGAGGGATCGGTCTGGACGTCGAAGCTCTGAAACATGTCTGCAATCCGTGGCTGAGGGGGTTTTGGTCTACCGTCCGCATGGGTCTGCCGCAATGGGCCTTACCGGCCGGAGAATGCTGCGTCGCATCAAACCATTTCGCATATGCACAAAACGCAGGTGAGCCATGCATTCCTGTGTCTGGTAAGCAGGTCAGTAATGCTTACCTTCCTACTCGTGGAGGACAGATCTTCCAGTCAAACAAGGAGAAACATCATGGCACATTCCAAAGCAGGACGCGGCTTCTTCCGCAGCGCCATGGATGCAATCGTCGAAGCGCGCACGCGCCAGGCGGACCGTTATGTTAACGGCGCGCTGATGATGCTCGACGACGAGACCCTGCGGAGCAACGGCTACAACCCCGACGAGATCCGTCGGCGTGGTGGTAGCGCCGGCTACATGTTCTGATCAGACGTCTCCGAAAAAGGCCCCACAGAAGGGGCCTTTTTTATGTCGCTGTGGCCGTTACCGCTTGAACCACAGCGTCACCCAGCCATCCCGGTGCAGCGTGCGCACATGGCGGAAGGACTGGCCGACATAGGCGGCCATGACCGCCGCGCGCTGGCGCTCAAGTATCCCGGAGAGCACGATCGACCCGTTCGGGGCAACGTGCATTGCCATGTCGGGCGCGAGTTTCATCAGCGGACCGGCCAGGATATTGGCGACGATCAGGTCGAATGGCGCGCGCGCCCGAAAGGACCGGTGTTGGAAACCCGGCGCCGTCGTCGTCTCGACCAGCCGCGCCACGCCGTTCAGTCGCACATTTTCCCGCGCCACCTTCACTGCGACATCGTCGATGTCGGTTGCCAGAACCGGAATGTGGACCAGCTTTGCAACGGCGATGGCCAGCACCGCGCTGCCGGTGCCGAGATCCAGCGCGTTGCGAATCCTCTCGCGCTTGGCCACGGCGTCGATCATGGTCAGGCAGCCGGCCGTGGTGCCGTGATGTCCCGTGCCGAAGGCAAGGCCCGCCTCGATCTCGATGGCGATGTCGCCGATCCGGCGGCTGGCGCGATCATGGCCGCCATGTACGAGGAAGCGTCCGGCGCGAACGGGTTTCAGGCCCTCCAGCGATTTTGCGACCCAATCGATATCGTCGAGGATTTCGCGGTCGATCTGGATCTGCTGCCCCGCTTCCGATGCAATCTCGCGCAGGCGGCTCTCGATGGCCTCGATATCGTCCGAGACATAGACCGAGACCTCGTGGACGATCTCTTCCTCGTCGGCGGCGAAGATGGCGAGCGGAAAACCGTCGTCCTCGAAGCGGGTTTCGGCAAGGGCGTACAGCGTTTCGGCGATCGGTTTGTCGGCGCGAAAGAAGAGACGGGTCTGGGGCAAGGTGGTACTCAGCTTCCGGCCAGCCGGCGCAACTTGGCCAGCGCGTTGTCGGGGTTCTCCCCATAGGCGATCGTGCCGGCGAAATCACCTGTGCTGTCGATCATCAGGATCGAGGCGGTGTGGTCGATCGTGTAGTCGCCGCCCTCCAGGTCCACCTTGCGCACGAAGATGCCGAAGGAACGCGCCATGGCCGCCACCTTGTCCGGCTCGCCGGTGATGCCGGTGACCTTGTCGGTGACGTTCTCGATATATCGGCCCAGCACCTCGGGCGGGTCGCGCTCCGGGTCGACGGAGACGAAATAGGCGCGGATATTCTCGCCTTCCGGGCCCAGTTCGGTCAGCCAGCCGTCCATTTCGAACAGGGTGGTCGGGCAGACATCCGGGCAGTGGGTGAAGCCGAAGAACACCGCTGATGGCTGGCCACGAAAGGCAGCCTCGGTGATGACCTCGCCGCGATGATCGACTAGCGTGAAGGGTTCGCCGAAGGTCCTGGCCATGTGCTGGGTACGGTACCAGTCGAAGGTGATCCAGCCGACGGCGGCGGTCATGACGACCAGAATGCCGACGAGTATGATGCGCATCATGGGGTGAACCTGTCCGATTTCGTATCCGAGAAGACTGGCGTTAGAAGCACCAGGAGAGGCCCGACTGGGCAAGCGAGCGCAGGATGTCCGGCCCATGGTCGAGCCAGCCCGCGAAAGCGAGGCCGGTGCTTGCTGCCAAGGCTGTGCTGGCCAGCGACAATGCCCAGAAATGTCCAGCCGTCATGTCAGGCTCCTCAGGATTGCCTTATAGCCCCGATCATCCGTGGGAAAAAGGGTGCCAGATTGACGCTGGCGTGATCGCTGCTTGCCGGGTGAAAAGGGGAGGGCTAATCCTGCCGCGATGACCGCTCTAGTTCCCCGCAACGACGAACCGCGCATCCATTCGACCGCGCGCCTCAAGGGCTGCCGGCTCGGCCGGCATGTCGAGATCGGCGAGCGCGTGGTGATGCACGACGTGACGGTGGGCGACTATTCCTATGCCGAGCGCCATGTCGAGGCGATATATGCCGGCATCGGCAAGTTTTGCTCGATCGCTGCCGCCGTGCGCATCAATGCGGTCGAGCACCCGATGGAACGCATCACCACGCACAAGATCGGCTACCGGCCCAACGAATATTTCCTGCATGCCCCGCTCGATTCGGAGTTCCGGGAGCGCCGGCGCGCGCGCCGCGTTGCTATCGGCCACGATGTCTGGATCGGGCACGGCGCCGTCATCATGCCGGGTGTGACCGTCGGCAACGGTGCCGTCATTGGCGCAAACGCGGTGGTTACGCGGGATGTCGAGCCCTACACGGTCGTTGCCGGCGTGCCGGCCAGGCTCCTGCGCCGCCGGTTTCCGGAAGAGCTTGCCGCCGGGATCGAGGCGCTCGGCTGGTGGGACTGGCAGGGCGACAGGCTGGCCGAGGCCGTTCTCGACATGGGCCGCCTGTCAGCTGCCCAGTTTGTCGCCAAATGGAAGGAGGCCGGCTGATGTGCATGATGTGCGGCAACCCCGCCCACCTCTATACGCTCGCCACGCGGCCGGCACACCGGCTGGTCGGCCGCTACTGGGAAGGCTCCTACGAGGAGGCCGCCGCGGGCGCGCTGCATTCGCTCATCGGGGAAATGAAGGAGCTTTCGGCCCGCCACGAGCGCTTCTGGCGCAGCCCCATCGTCGGGCTTTCCTGGAACGACCGCTCCGATGGCTTCCGTTATTTCTGCGGCTTTGCCCTCGACGCGCCGCAACTGCCCGAAGGGCTTGCCGCGCTGGAAGTGCCGGAGACGGATTATGCCGATATCTGGCACGGACCGGGGGATGGGGATGTGATCGAGAACTACCGCACCATGATGGAGTGGATGGCCGACAACAGGCTTTCCCACGACACCTCCTTCTGCCACCAGCGTGAGGAATATGCGCCAGATGTCGATCTCTCCGCGCCGCCGAGCCTCAGGCTGATGCTGCCGGTCATCCGGCCGTCGAACCCTGTGGCTGCTCCAGGCCGTTTCGTTTCCATGTGACAACGCCATTATCCGGGTGGCGCAGCCGCATGGACAGGCTATCGGATCGTTGATGACAACGCTGCACCTCGCGCCCTTCCTCTCCGGCTTCGGCCTCGGCATCTCGCTGATTGCCGCGATCGGCGCGCAAAACGCCTTTATCCTGCGCCAGGGGCTGATGCGGGCGCATGTCTTCGTGCTCTGCTTGATCTGCGCGTTGGCCGATGCGGCGCTGATCGCGGCCGGCGTTGCCGGTCTCGGCACGCTGGTTGCCCAATCCGAGACGCTGATCGTGGCCGTCACCGTCGGCGGTGCCGCATTCCTGCTCGGCTATGCCGCACTGGCCTTTCGTCGTGCGCTCAACCCCGGCAGCCTGCAGGCGGCGCGCACCGGCGAACACGATCTGGGCAAGGCGGTGATGGCGTGTCTCGCCTTCACCTTCCTCAATCCGCATGTCTATCTCGATACGGTTGTGCTGCTTGGCGGACTGTCCGCCGGCTTCGAGGGCGCGGCGCGCCTCGCTTTCGGGGCAGGGGCGGTAACCGCCTCCTTTGCCTGGTTCTTCGCGCTCGGCTACGGCGCGCGTCTGCTCGCGCCGTTCTTTGCAAGGCCCGGATCGTGGCGCGTGCTCGACACGGCCATCGGCGCGATCATGGTGATGATCGCGCTGGGGCTTCTGGTCCGCCTATTTTGAGCTCGGCGCCTTGGTAACGCGCAGGCGGGGCGTGTAGAGCAGCGCCGCCGTGATCGCGGCGGGGCCGATCGCCCGGTACTGGCCGGCTAGGGCGGCTGGTCGCGGGCGCTGGGTCTTCTTCTTGGTGTTGTTCGTCTGCATCGTGGTGTCCCCGTAAGGCGGTTAGGTGATGCTTCGCAAGTGGCGGCGGTTTGGGTCTAAATCGTGGCCGGTCCCGCCTTTCCGGAGACGATTTTGGTAAAATCCCATCAACGCGCTTAACGCCCGATTAACGATGCCCTTAACCGGCTTCACAAGCGTCATCGGGGTGGTCCGCGACATTCGGCTTGACCTTGTTCCATCGCGGCGCGATAAGGCTCGCCATGAAAACGGCAATCGCCATTATCGGCATCTGCATTATCGGCTAGCGCCACGCTGGTCCGGACGTTTTCGCCTTTCACCCAACGAGGAAAAACCGCCCGGCCAGCAGGCCAGGAAAGGTTTGTTCATGGGCGACGCCTTCAAGGGTTTGCGGCTCCACAACACGCTGACGCGGACGAAGGAGGATTTTGTCCCTCTCGATCCGCGGAATGTGCGCATGTATGTGTGCGGGCCCACCGTCTATGACTTCGCCCATATCGGCAATGCGCGCCCCGTCATCGTCTTCGACGTGCTCTACCGGCTGCTCCGCCATCTCTATGGCGAGGACCACGTCACCTATGTCCGCAACATCACCGATGTCGACGACAAGATAAACGACCGGGCGCTGCGCGATTTCGGCTCCGAGATCGCGGCTGGCACCATGTCGCTCAACGAGGCGATCGGGCGCGTCACCCAGACGACCGCCGACCAGTTCCACAAGGACGTTGCAGCCCTTGGCTGCCTGGAGCCCTCCTTCGAGCCGCGTGCCACCCAGCATATCGACGGCATGGCGGCGATGGCGCAGTCGCTGATCGACAAGGGCCATGCCTATGTCGCGACAGGCGCCGAGGGCAGGGAGGTGCTGTTCGACGTCTCGACCATGCCCGACTACGGAAAACTGTCGAACCGCAAGCTGGAAGACCAGCAGGCCGGCGCGCGGGTCGAGGTCGCCACCCACAAGAAGAACCCCGGCGATTTCGTTCTCTGGAAGGAGAGTTCCAAGGACCAGCCGGGCTGGCCCGCGCATTTCCACGAGGCCGGCCAGGCGCACGACATCTTTGGGCGTCCCGGCTGGCACATCGAATGCTCGGTGATGAGCCGGCATCATCTGGGCGAGGTGTTCGACATCCATGGCGGCGGCCTCGACCTCATCTTCCCGCACCACGAAAACGAGATCGCCCAGTCGCGCTGTGCCCACGGCACCGAGACGATGGCGAGATACTGGCTCCACAACGGCTATCTGCAGGTCGAAGGCCGCAAGATGTCGAAGAGCGAGGGGAATTTCGTCACGATCCATGACGTCCTCGGGACACCGATGCCGGCGTTGATCGGCGTTGAGCATTCCGATGCGCACAAGGAAGTTCAGCGTCGTTGGAATGGTCTGTCGGCACGCCTCTCGATGCTTCAGACTCACTATCGCGAGCCAATCGACTGGACCGAACGACGATTGCTCGAGTCTAGCGATGAACTCTATCGCTGGTACGAGTTGCTCCGCGGGATTGGTTTTGATTGCAATCTGGAAATGGATGCGAATCGGCCTGTTGCGGAAGCCCTGGTGGATGATTTGAACACCTGGGAAGCGATCACCAGCCTCCGGAAGGCCGCCAAGAATGGATTACATCGCGAACTGGGTGAAGGGTTGAAGTTGCTGGGCCTGCTGGACCCCTACTTCGTTGAAGCTGATGACATACTTCTATTCGACAGGGCTGCGGGCGTGGATGGGACAGACTTGGAAAACAAGCTGTCGCAGCGCCTCTCCCTCCTCCGCGACAAGAACTTCGCCGAGGCCGACCGCATCCGCGAAGAGCTTGCCGCTGAAGGAATCCAGCTCATGGACTACAAGGACCCCGAGACCGGCGAGCGGAAGACGAAATGGGAGGTGAAGAGGTGAGGGGGCTTTTGGCAGATAGGTCTCCGGGACAGCGCCCCCCTCTGGCTTGCCAGCCATCTCCCCCACGAGGTGGGAGATCAGCAGCTTGGCCCGCCCGCCCTTGCCTGCAACGTCTGCGATTGGCGATAGCCGGCGCGACAGCCAATCTCCCCCCATGTGGGGGAGATGTCCGGCAGGACAGAGGGGGGCGCCGAAGGGCGCGAACATTCACCGATTTGGCATATTCGAGAAGAGGCGACGGCATCGCCACCGCCAATCTCCCCCCATGTGGGGGAGATGTCCGGCAGGACAGAGGGGGGCGCCATAGAGTGCCAACCTCAGGCCATCTTCGGGAAGGCGCCTGACCATGCCGCACACGCCTCTTCCGCCGAAGAACCGGCAGCGCGCCAAGGCGATGCGGCGCGCCATGACCGAGGCCGAACAGAAACTCTGGAACGAGTTACGCGCGCACAGGCTCATGGGACTGTCGTTTCGAAGGCAATTCCCAATCGCCGGCTACATTGTCGACTTCGCATGTCCGACAAAGAGACTGATCGTCGAAGTCGATGGTTCCCAGCATGCTGACGGGCCGGTGGCGGCAGCGGATGCAATCCGCGCAAGCGCATTGGAGCAGGATGGCTGGACAATCCTGCGCTTCTGGAACGACGATGTGCTGCGCGACATCGACGCCGTCTGCGCGCATATCGTCGCTTCGGCCGGGCTGACTGCAGCCGACGCGGCGCTTCAATCACAGGTCTCGTGCAGCGAGGAGCGACCATGAGCCTTGCCAACATCCCCACCTATTCGGGCGGCTGCCAGTGCGGCGCGGTGCGGTTTCACGTCGAGGGCGCGATGGGCCAGCCGTCGATCTGCCATTGCCGCATGTGCCAGAAGGCGTTCGGCGCCTTCTACGCGCCGCTGGTCAATGTTCGTTCGGCCAAGCTCGCCTGGACGCGCGGCGAGCCCAAGCGGTTCCGCTCGTCCAACCACGTGCAACGCGGCTTCTGCAAGGAATGCGGCACGCCGCTGACCTACGAGGCGCCGGGCTGCGTGGCGATTTCCATCGGCGCCTTCGACCAGCCGGAGGAGCTGGCGCCGGCGGTGCAATGGGGGATCGAGGAAAAGCTGCCCTATGTGGACCGGCTGCACGAATTGCCCGGCCACGCCACCATGGACGACACGCAGGACGCGCCGTTCCTGCACGAGCTCGTCAACTACCAACACCCCGATCACGACACCGAACAATGGCCTCCGCAAGGGAGACGAAACTGATGCGTTGCGATCTGTCGCGCCCCCCTCTGGCTTGCCAGCCATCTCCCCCACAAGGGGGGAGATCGGCCTTCGCACCGGCTTTCGCCAATCGCCGTCGCTCGAGGAGAGGCGACGACATGACAACCGCCAATCTCCCCCCTCATGGAGGAGATGTCCGGCAGGACAGAGGGGGGCGCGAAGGATCGCGGCCTTCGGGATTATGGAAATGAAGAAGCAACAAATCCATCTCTTCGACACGACACTCAGGGACGGCGCGCAGACGCCGGGCATCGATTTTTCCGTCGAGGACAAGATCGCGATCGCCCGCATGCTGGACGAGTTCGGCCTCGATTATGTCGAGGGCGGCTATCCGGGCGCCAACCCGACCGATACCGAGTTCTTCAACAAGAAGCGCACGAAGAACTCCACCTTCGTCGCCTTCGGCATGACCAAGCGGGCAGGGGTCTCTGCCTCCAACGATCCGGGGCTTGCCGCGCTCGTCCAGTCTCAGTCCGACGCGATCTGCTTTGTTGCCAAGAGCTGGGACTACCACGTGCGCCTGGCACTCGGCTGTTCCAACGAGGAAAATCTGGAATCGATCTCGGCGTCGGTCGAGGCCGCCATCGCGGCCGGCAAGGAGGCGATGGTCGATTGCGAGCATTTCTTCGACGGCTACAAGGCCAATCCCGGCTATGCGCTTGCCTGTGCAAAGGCCGCTCATGATGCCGGCGCGCGCTGGGTGGTGTTGTGCGACACGAACGGCGGCACCCAGCCGGGCGAAGTGCGCGAGATCGTCGCTGCCGTGATCGCCTCCGGCATCCCCGGCGAACGGCTCGGCATCCACGCCCATGACGATACCGGCCAGGCGGTCGCCAATTCGCTCGCCGCCATCGATGCCGGGGTGCGCCAGGTGCAGGGCACGCTCAATGGCATCGGCGAGCGTTGCGGCAACGCCAATCTCGTCTCCCTAATCCCCACTCTGATGCTGAAGCCCGCCTTCGCCGACCGTTTTTCGCTGTCGTTGTCGAAGGACGCGCTTTCAGGCATCACGCGGCTCAGCCGCGCCTTCGACGAGTTGATCAACCGCGCGCCCGATCACCAGGCGCCCTATGTCGGCGCGTCGGCCTTCGCCACCAAGGCGGGTATCCACGCTTCAGCGCTGATCAAGGAGCCGCAGACCTATGAGCACGTGCCGCCGGAAACCGTCGGCAACCAGCGCAAGGTCATGGTCTCCGACCAGGGTGGCAAGTCGAACTTCATCGCCGAACTGAAGCGCCGCGGCATTGCCGTCGACAAGGCCGATCCGCGCCTCGACACGCTGATCTCGATGGTCAAGGAGCGCGAGGCGCAGGGCTATGCCTATGAGGGCGCGGATGCCAGTTTCGAGTTGCTCGCGCGGCGCACGCTCGGCCGCGTGCCGGAATTCTTCAAGGTCGAAAGCTTCCGCTGCATGGTGGAACGCCGCTTCGACGCGATGGGCAATCTGAAGACCGTCTCGGAGGCGATCGTGAAGGTCACCGTCGATGGCGAGGAGAAGATGTCGGTGGCCGAAGGCCACGGTCCCGTCAACGCGCTCGATATCGCGCTGCGCAAGGATCTGGGCAAGTTCCAGGCCGAGATCGAGGATCTGGAACTGGTCGACTACAAGGTGCGTATCCTCAATGGCGGCACGGAGGCGATCACCCGGGTGCTGATCGAATCCGAGGACGGTTCGGGCGAGCGCTGGTGGACGGTGGGTGTTTCCGACAACATCATCGACGCCTCCTTCCAGGCGCTGATGGATTCCATCGTCTACAAGCTGGTGAGGAACAGGGAAGGCGCGGCACAGGCGGCGGAGTAGCCACTTCACGCGGATTGATCGACCCATCAGGAAAACTCATTGGTGGAACGTGCCCGCGCGGGCAATGACGGCCGCGGGATGAGGGCGGCATTGCCGCAAGCAGGAAAACATGACCGCAGAACCAAGCATCAGCCAGCCAGGCGCGCAGACCGGCGATACCGCCGCCGGCTTCGTCTTTGCGCTCTGCGCCTACGGGCTGTGGGGGGTGATGCCGCTCTACATGAAGCTGGTCGCCCACATTCCGCCGGCCGAGGTCGTGGCGCATCGTGCGCTCTGGTCGGTGCCGGTTGCCGGCCTCGTCCTGCTCGCGCTGCGCCGTACCTCGGACATCGCCGCCGCGCTTCGCTCGCCGCGCACGCTGCTCATGGCGGCGCTGACGGCAGGGCTGATCTCCATCAACTGGGGCATCTATGTCTGGGCGATCGCATCCGACCGGACAGTGGAAACCGCACTCGGCTACTACATCAACCCGCTGGTGGCGATCGTCATGGGGGCGGTGCTGCTGGGCGAGAAGCTCAGCCGGGCGCAACTGGCCGCGGTCATGCTTGCGTGCCTAGCCGTGCTCGTGCTGACGCTGGAGTCCGGCGGTTTGCCCTGGGTCTCGCTGTCGCTGGCCTTTTCCTTTGCCTGCTACGGTTTCCTGCGCAAGACGTTGCCGATCGGCCCCAGCCAGGGCTTCTTCCTGGAGGTGGTGATCCTGTCGATCCCGGCGCTGGGCTTTGTCACGTGGCTGGCGCTTGCCGGCCAGTCCAACTTCACCTTCGACCAACCGGTCGACATCATGCTGCTGATCCTGTGCGGGCCGGTCACCGCGGTGCCGTTGATCCTGTTTGCCTTCGGCGCCAAGCTGCTGCGCTATTCCACGACGGGCATCATGCAGTATATCGCGCCGACCGTGATCACCTTCATCGCGGTGTTCGTCTTCGGGGAACCTTTCGGCACCGCCAGGATCGTGGCGTTCTCGCTGATCTGGGCAGCACTGGCCATCTATTCATGGTCGATGCTGCGGCAGAGCCGGGCTGCAAGCGACCGCCTGCCAGCGCCCTAGGTCAAAGCCGTTCGATCACCTGCTTGTCGCCGCTTTCCGGCTCTTCCGCCGCGGCAGCTTCGAGGATGGTCGGCACGATCTCGTCGGCCTCTTCCACCACCAGCGGCCGCAGTCGCTCGAGCGAATGCAGGAAGCCCTCCGCCTTCATGTGTTCGACAAGCGCCAGCATCGGGTCCCAGAAACCGCCGATATTGGCGAAGACGATGGGTTTGGAATGGCGGCCGAGCTGCGCCCAGGTCATGATCTCGACCACTTCTTCCAGCGTGCCGATCCCGCCCGGAAGCGCCACGAAAGCGTCGGATTCCTCGAACATCCTGTGCTTGCGGGTGTGCATGTCCTCGGTGATGTCGAGGTCGAGACCGGCGATCTCGACCGGACCTGAAGTCTCCTTGCCGATCAGGAAGCGCGGGATGATGCCGGTGATCGCGCCGCCGCCATTGGCTGCTCCCAGCGCCACGGCGCCCATCACACCCTTGGTGCCGCCACCATAGACGAGGCGCAATCCGTGCTCGGCGATGGAACGGCCAAGTTCCCGGCCGGCATTCATGTAGGATTCGCCCCGGCCAGGGGACGATCCGCAGTAGACGCATATGGATCGAATCGGCTTCATGGGTGAATTGGTCTTTGCAAGTGCATGCCAGGTCAAGCCGGATCAGGCCTTTTTCTTGTGGCACTGCAAAAAACAGGCTATGGCGCGACGATCCGGCTAAGGAACGGGAATCAAGATGGCAAACGGGCTCAAGCTGTTTCTCTTCGCTGCAGGCGTGTCGCTGGCGGGCGCCGGCGTGGCCTATGTCACAGGTCTGCTCGATCCGTGGCTTCAGCAGCAGCCGCCGCAACTGACGGCGGAAACAGAAGATCTGACGCCGCAGCCGGCCGCCCTCACCACCGAGGCCGAGCCGGAGGACGCAGAAGCCGAGACCCCCGTCACGCAGACCCCGGTCGCGGAAGAGCCGGTTGTAACCGCTCCCGAATTTGACATTGTCCGCGTCGAGCCCGATGGTTCCATGGTCATTGCCGGTCGCGCGGCGCCGCGTTCGCTGGTCGAGGTGCTGACCGGACGCCGCGTTCTGGCGGTAACGCAGGCCGGGCCCGATGGCGACTTTGCCGCCATTCTCGACGAACCGCTCGAGCCCGGGGATTATCAGATCGTTCTGAGGTCGACGTCCGAGGATGGCAGCGTCGTCGCCAGTTCCGTTCAGACCGCCATTGTTTCCGTGCCCGAGACGCCCGACGGGCAAGTCCTGGCGCTCGTCGAAGAGCCGGGAAGCGCCTCGCGCCTGATCACCGTTCCGGTAGCCGAACCGGTTGCTTCCGCCGAGGAGACGGCCGAGGCCGAACCGGCAGAGGAACAGATTGCTGCCGCTGACGAACCTGCCGATGCCGGCGAGCCGGCTGTTTCGTCGGAAGATGAGGCTCAACAGACCGAAATTGCCGCCGCCGAGCCGACCGAGCCCGCAACTGAAGAGGATGTGGCTGAGGTGCCCGCGACCGAAGAGGACGTGGCCGAGGTGCCTGCGACCGAAGAGGATGTCGCCGACGCAGCCGCGACCGAGACCGAAGAGCAGGTCGTGACCGCGGAAGAGGCCGTGGAGCCTGCCCAGCCGACCGTGGCGACCGATGAGGACGCCGCCGCCGAAACCGAGATCGCGTCGGACGAACCGGTCACTGCGGACGAAGACGTTGCTGAAACTGCATCGCCGGAGGCTGGCGAACAGGACCTGGCTTCTGCCGACGAGCCCGTCGAGCCGGTCGAGGAGACCGTTGCTGCAGCGGAGGACGAAGCCAGCGAAGCCGAGATCGCTGCCGAACAACCCGCCGACGCCACCTCCGAGGATGAGGTGGCTGCGGCCGACGCGGCCGAGCCGGAAGCAGAGCAGGAAGTTGCCTCCCTGCCGGAACAGCCATCGACCGAGACTGAGGCTCCCGCGCCTGCCATGGCGACCCGCGTCTTCGTCGAGGCGGTCGAGATCGACGGGGACACGGTCTTCGTTGCCGGCCAAGCCGAACCGGGCCGTTTCCTGCGCGTCTACGCAAACGAAATACTGCTCGGCGAAACCCGGGCGTCCGAAGGCGGCCGGTTCCTGATCGAGGCCCGGGTCGACCTGCCGGTGGGCGACTACATCATCCGCGCCGACCTTCTCGGCTCTGATGGCAGTGTCGAGGCCCGCGCAGCAGTGCCCTTCGAGCGCGAGCCCGGCGATGCAATCGCCGCTGTGGCGCCGCCAGCAGTGCCGCAGACGCCGCTGGCCGATGAAGAGGCCGAAATCGCCTCCGAGGAGCCGGCAGAGGCTGCTCAGGAAGAAGAGATCGCCGAGGTCGAAACCACCGCGCCATCCAGCGAAGAGGCTGCGGCTGAAGAACCTGCCGCGCCGGCCGAGAGCGAAGTTGCCGCCGCAGAGGAGGTCGAGGCCGCGTCGGAAGACGATATCGCCGAAGCCGATATCAGCGCGCCGTCCGCAACAGAGGGTGCGGCTGATGAACCAGCAATGCCGGCCGAAAGCGAAGTTGCGGCCGACGAGCCCGCCATGCTCGCACAGGAAGAGGTGACCGAGGCGGAAGCGACCGATCCGGCGCCATCCGAGATCGCCGCGGAAGAGCCTGTGGCGCCTGCCGAGACTGAGGTTGCCACGGACGAACAACCCGCCGTGTCGGCCGAACCCGAAACCGAGCAGATGGCCGCTGTCGAGCCGATCGATGAGACGGTCTCTCCCGCTCTCCAGCGTGTGGATGGGGCCGTCATCATCCGCCGGGGCGACAATCTGTGGCGCATTTCCCGTCGCGTCTATGGCCAGGGCATCCGTTTCTCGACCATCTATCTGGCCAACCAGGACCAGATCAGCAATCCGGATCGCATCTGGCCGGGGCAGGTCTTCACGGTGCCGGCCGAGACCGAGGACGGCGCGGTCGCCGATCTCGAGGCTTTGGGCGAGCAGGCGGTCGATCCCTCTGAGGTGCCGGGCGAAATCATTCGCTGAAAAGGCCTTTTCCGATAAATTCCTTGCTGGATGGGTATTCATCGTATATCGACGATAGACGATGAATGATGTCCCCTCCATCCTGCCAGGCCAGTCCGAGTGCGTGCGCAAGGGCATTGCCGGCCAGCTTGGCGCGCTCGCCCATCCCGCCCGCATCCATATTCTGGAGCATCTGTCGGGCCGCGGCTCGTGCTGCTGCAAGGACGTGGTCGAGCGGCTCGATCTTGCCCAGTCAACCGTCTCGCAGCATCTCAAGGTGCTGGTGCAGGCGGGGCTTGTGCGGATGAACGCGGACGGCCAGCGCTCGCGCTACGAGGTCGACCGGGAGGCAATCGCAAAACTGTCGCGGGCCGTTGGCGGCCTGCTCGATTCCTGCTGCGCGGGCACGCGCTGCGGGCGAGGGGAATGATGTGATGGCCGATGACAAGAAAATCTCAGCCGAATCCGGCTCCGTCTTCGGCACGCTGGTCAATCTGTGGCCCTATATGTGGCCTGACGACCGGCCCGATCTAAAAAACCGCGTCTTCTGGGCAACCGTCTTCCTGGTCATCGCCAAGCTGATCCTGGTGCTGGTGCCCTATTTCTTCAAATGGGCGACCGACGCGCTGAACGACGAGTTCTTCCCGCCGGACTGGGTGCCCTCCATCCTGGTGGCGCCCGTGGCGCTGGTCATTGCCTACAATGTCGTACGGGTCGTCCAGCTCGGCTTCAACCAGCTGCGCGATGCGCTGTTCGCCAAGGTGGGCCAGCATGCCGTGCGCCAGCTTGCCCGCAAGACCTTCGTCCACATGCACGACCTGTCGCTGCGGTTCCATCTGGAGCGTCGCACCGGCGGGCTATCGCGCATCATCGAACGCGGCGTGAAGGGCATCGAGGGCATCGTCCGCTTTACCATCCTCAACACGGTGCCGACGATCCTCGAATTCGCGCTTGTGGCGGTCATCTTCGCCATCGCCTATGGCTGGATCTACGTGACCATCATCGCGGTGACGCTCTGGCTCTATACCTGGTTCACGGTCAAGGCGAGCGACTGGCGCATCACCATCCGCCGGGAGATGAACGACAGCGACACCGAGGCCAACACCAAGGCGATCGATTCGCTGCTCAACTACGAGACGGTGAAATACTTCAACAACGAGCGCATGGAGGCCGACCGCTTCGACCGCTCGATGGAGCGCTACGAGGCGGCCGCCACCAAGACCTGGACCTCGCTCGGCTGGCTCAATTTCGGCCAGGGGCTGATCTTCGGCGTCGGTATGGCCGCCGTCATGGCACTGTCGGCCTGGGAGGTCTCGCGCGGCACGCACACGATCGGCGATTTCGTGTTCATCAACGCGATGCTGATGCAGCTGTCCGTGCCGCTCAACTTCATCGGCTTCATCTATCGCGAGATCCGCCAGGGCATCACAGATATCGAAAAGATGTTCGAGCTGCTCGGCGTGCCGGCCGAAGTGCGCGACCGCCCGGGTGCGCAACCGCTCGCGGTGGGGCAGGGCACGATCCGTTTCGAGGACGTTCAGTTTTCCTACGATCCCGACCGGCGCATTCTCAAGGGTATCTCCTTCGAGGTGCCAGCGGGCAAGACGGTGGCGATTGTCGGCCCTTCAGGGGCGGGCAAGTCCACCATCTCGCGGCTCCTGTTCCGTTTCTACGAGCCGCAGTCGGGCTCCATCACCATCGACGGCCAGAACATCGCCGACGTGACCCAGGAGAGCCTGCGCGCCGCGATCGGCATGGTCCCGCAGGACACGGTGCTGTTCAACGACACCATCGCCTACAACATCCGCTACGGGCGCGTGTCGGCAACCGACGAGGAGGTCGACAAGGCCGCCGAGATGGCGCAGATCGCCGGCTTCATCCGGCGTCTCCCGGCCGGCTACCGCACCATGGTCGGCGAACGCGGGCTGAAGCTGTCGGGGGGCGAGAAGCAGCGCGTGGCCATTGCCCGCACCATCCTGAAGGCGCCGCCGATGCTGATCCTGGACGAGGCGACCTCGGCACTCGACACCCAGACCGAGCAGGACATCCAGACCGCACTCGATACGGTTAGCCGCGGGCGTACCACCATCGTGATCGCCCACCGTCTGTCGACCGTGGTCGGAGCCGACGAGATCATCGTCCTGCAGGACGGCGTCATCGCCGAGCGCGGCCGCCACGACGAGCTCTTGGACCGGCGTGGGCTTTATGCCTCCATGTGGGACCGGCAGCGCGAGGCAACCGAGGCCGAGGAGCGGTTGCGCAAGGCTCGCGAGCAGGACGATATGGGGATCATCGTGCGCCGCCGCCCCGCCGAAGTGCAGACCGACGAAGACTAGGGAAGGATCTTCCCGGCACGATCGTGCCGCCGCTCGCATTGCGGCGGCGCTTCCTATCGGCTAATCAGTCCGCGCCCATCGTGCAGAAGGCGCCGGACCCGCATGAGCCTCGTCGACACCATCAAGAACACCCTGGTCCCGATCAACCGGGAAGGCTGGCCCTTCATTGCCGGTTTCGCCGGGATCACCCTAGTCCTCGGACTTTTCTCGACGACCCTGTTCTGGATCGGGCTGATCCTGACGGCCTGGTGCACCTATTTCTTCCGCGATCCCGAGCGTGTCACGCCGGTCGACGACAGGCTGGTGATCAGCCCCGCCGATGGCGTGGTCTCTTCCGTCGGGCCGGCGATGCCGCCGCGCGAACTGGGGCTCGGCGCCGAGGAAATGACGCGCATCTCCGTCTTCATGAACGTGTTTTCGGTGCATGTGAACCGCGCCCCGGTGCGCGGCCGTATCGAGCGCATCGAATACCGCGCCGGGAAATTCCTCAACGCAGAGCTCGACAAGGCGAGCATCGAGAACGAGCGTAACGGCCTCGTCATTGACAGCCCCAACGGCACCGTGGCCGTGGTGCAGGTGGCCGGGCTCGTGGCTCGGCGGATCCTGTGCTGGGTCGAGGCCGGCGGCGAGGTGTCGGTCGGCGACCGCATCGGCATCATCCGCTTCGGCTCGCGTCTCGATGTCTATCTGCCGCTCGACGTGGTGCCGCGTGTGGCGGTCGGGCAGACGGCCATTGCCGGCGAGACCATTATCGGGGAATTCGGCCAGGCCTCGGCGCTGCCGCTGGTGCGGATCAGCTAGCGCGATGGCCCCACGCGAAGATCGACGGCTGCGGCGGCGGCGCAAACTGCCAGCGATACCGTTCCGCCTCGTGGTTCCCAACCTGATCACGGTGCTGGCCATCTGTGCGGGGCTTTCCGGCGTGCGCATGGCGCTCGAGGGCCGCTTCGACCTGGCCGTGATGCTGGTATTGTTCGCCGCGCTGCTCGATGCGGTCGACGGCAAGGTCGCGCGCATGCTGAAGGCGGCCTCTCCCTTCGGCGCGCAGATGGATTCGCTGGCCGATATCGTCAATTTCGGCGTCGCGCCGGCGCTGGTTCTCTATGCCTATGTCTTGGGCGAGGCGGGCGCCATCGGCTGGACAGCCGCGCTGATCTACACCATCGCCTGCGGGCTCAGGCTTGCGCGCTTCAACGTGATGCTCGACGATCCCGACCGCCCCGTCTGGAAGAACGATTACTTCGTCGGCGTGCCTGCGCCGGCCGGCGCGGTGGTGGTCATGCTGCCGATCTATCTCGGCCTTCTGGGCGTGCCGGTAGATATCGGGTTTGCCTTCTTCGCCTGCGCCTTCAGTGTCCTGGTCGCGCTGTTGATGATCAGCCAGTTGCCCGTCTACACGGGCAAGGCCAGCGGGCCGAGGGTGCGTCGTGATCTGGTCATGCCGCTGATGCTGCTGATCGTGCTCTATGTCGCGCTACTGGCCAGCTTCACCTGGTTCACGCTCACCGTGTCGGTATTGGGGTTCCTGACCTATCTCCCGTTCAGCTACCGGGCCTATCGCAGGCGCGAGGCGCTGGCCCCTGCAGCTGCCGCCGGCCCGTCCGAAGACAGGCCAGCTTAGGCCGGTCAGGCCGCAGTCGCGTCCGAGCGGTCCCGAGCCGCACCCAACTGCTCTGCAAGAGTGGCACGATCGGGAGCTCCATTCTCGTCGACGGGCATTCGATCGAGCACGACAATCTCGGCAGGCAGCACGCGCTCGCCAATGCCCAGCGTCTTGGCCAGCTTGCGCAGCGCCGTCCTGTCGGTGGCGGGTTCGGTGGTCGCCAGCACGATCCGCTCACCCTTGCGCCTGCCGGTG
>JBKBIT010000009.1:56992-161618 GCA_046297455.1 Aliihoeflea sp. | reverse complement strand
CCTTCATCGTCACCCTGGCCGGCATGCTGGTCTTCAAGGGGTTGATGATGGTGCTCCTGAAGGGCCAGTCGGTCGGGCCATTTCCCGACGAGTTCCGCGCGATCGCCTCCGGCTTCATTCCCGACATCACCGGCTTCGACGGCTTCCACCTGACCTCGATGCTGCTCGGCATCCTGACGGCGGGCATCCTGGTCTATATCAGCGTCCGCTCGCGCCAGAAGGAGGCCAGGCACGGCACGCCCGAAGAGCCCTATGCCTTCTTCATCGGGCGCAATCTCATCGTGTCGCTCGCCATCATCTATCTGACCTATCTGATGGCCACCTCGCGCGGCCTGCCCAATGTCTTCATCGTCATGGCGGTGCTGATCGCGGGTTACAGCTTCATCGCCCGGCACACCACGATCGGACGCCGCGTCTATGCCGTTGGCGGCAACAAGAACGCGGCCAAGCTGTCCGGCATCAATGCCGAGCGGCTGACCTTCCTCGTCTTCGCCAATATGGGCATGCTGGCGGCCCTTGCCGGGCTGGTCTTCGCCGCCCGTCTCAACATGGCGACGCCCAAGGCCGGCGAGACCTTCGAGCTCGACGTCATTGCGGCGGTCTTCATCGGCGGCGCCTCGATGGCCGGCGGTGTGGGCACGGTCGTCGGCGCGGTGGTGGGCGCCTTCATCATGGGCGTGATGAACAACGGCATGTCGATCATGGGCATCGGCATCGACTGGCAGCAGATGATCAAGGGACTGGTCCTGCTCGCTGCCGTCGTCTTCGACGTCTACAACAAGAACAAGACCTGAGGTGCGACCATGCTGCTGTCACAGATCCAACGGCCCGACGGCACGGTCGCCGTGGTCGCCCGTGAGGGTTCCGAAGCCTATGAAGTGCGCGGCGCCGAGAGCGTCTACCGTCTCGCGATGGACTGCGCGGCCGATGGCGGCGGCCTTGCCGCAAGGATCTCCCGCCTGGGCCTGGGTGCCGCCGTCGACCTGGAGGCGGCCTATGAGGAGGGTCGGCTCATGGCCCCCATCCATCACCCGGACCCCGCCCATCTTCACCTCACCGGCACCGGCCTGACCCATCTTGGCTCGGCCGCCACCCGCGACGCCATGCATCGCAAGGCGGCCGTGGAAGACGAGGAGGAGAAGCTCACCGATTCCATGAAGATGTTTCGCATGGGGCTGGAGCACGGAAAGCCGGCTAACGGAGTGCCCGGCGTCCAGCCGGAATGGTTCTACAAGGGCAACGGCTCGAATGTGGTTGCGCCCGGTGGGGCTTTGCCGTCGCCTGCCTTCGCAGAAGATGGCGGCGAGGAACCGGAAATCGCGGGCATCTATGTCATCGGTGCCGATGGAACGCCGTTCAGGCTGGGCTTCACGCTCGCCAACGAATTCTCGGACCATGTGATGGAGCGCCGCAACTATCTCTATCTGGCCCATTCCAAGCTCAGGCCGGCCTCTTTCGGCCCCGAGATCCGCATCGGTTCGCTGCCGATGGACGTACAGGGGACCTCGCGCATCCGGCGTGGCGGGCAGGTGATCTTCGAAAAGCCCTTCCTGTCGGGCGAGGACAACATGTCCCACACCATCGCCAATCTGGAGCATCACCATTTCAAATACGGCCTGTTCCGGCAGCCGGGCGACGTGCATGTCCATATGTTCGGGACCGCGACGCTGTCCTTTGCGGACGGGATCGGCACCGAAGCGGGAGACGAATTCGAGATCGAGGCCGCCGGTTTCGGCCTCCCCCTGCGCAACCGGCTGGCGATCGATGCGGCAACGCCGCGCGATGCCATGGTCGCCGTCCATGCACTCTGAAGTTTCCGGAAAGCGCCACCCATGACGTTCAAGAAGGCCGAATGGCCGCGCAAGCTGCGCTCGCAGGAATGGTTCGGCGGCACTTCGCGCGACCACATCTATCATCGGTCCTGGATGAAGAATCAGGGTCTGCCGGCCGATCTGTTCGACGGCAGGCCGGTGATCGGCATCTGCAACACCTGGTCGGAACTCACGCCCTGCAACGCGCATCTGCGCGATCTTGCCCAGCGGGTAAAGAACGGCGTCTACGAGGCCGGTGGCCTGCCGGTCGAGTTCCCGGTCTTTTCGACGGGCGAGAGCACGCTGCGGCCAACCGCGATGATGTATCGAAACCTGGCCGCGATGGATGTCGAGGAGGCGCTGCGCGCCAATCCGCTTGACGGTGTCGTGCTTCTGGTCGGCTGCGACAAGACCACGCCTGCGCTGCTGATGGGGGCCGCCAGCGTCGATATCCCGGCAATCGCCGTTTCCGGCGGGCCGATGCTCAATGGCTGGTTCCGGGGCGAGCGGGTCGGTTCCGGCACCGCGCTCTGGCAGATGAGCGAGGCGATCAAGGCCGGCACGATGTCCACCGAGGATTTCCTGGAAGCCGAGCAGGCCATGTCGCGCTCGCCGGGGTCCTGCAACACGATGGGCACCGCCTCCTCGATGGCCTCGATGACTGAGGCGCTGGGCATGGCGCTGTCGGGCAATGCCGCCATCCCGGCCGTCGATGCCCGGCGTCGCGTCATGGCGCATCTGAGCGGCCGTCGCATCGTCGACATGGTCAAGGACGATCTGAAACCCTCCGACATCCTGACGCGCGAGGCCTTCGAGAACGCCATCCGCACCAATGGCGCGATCGGCGGTTCGACCAATGCGGTCATCCACCTGCTCGCCATTGCCGGCCGGGTCGGCGTCGATCTTTCGCTGGACGATTGGGACAGGCTCGGCCGCGACGTGCCGACGCTGGTCAATCTGATGCCGTCGGGCAAATATCTGATGGAGGAGTTCTTCTATGCAGGCGGCCTGCCGGTCGTGCTGCGCATGCTGGGCGAAGCAGGCCTTCTGCATCGCGAGGCGCTGACCGTTTCGGGCCATGGGGTCTGGGACGAGGTCAGGCAAGTTCGCAACTGGAACGAGGACGTCATCCGGCCCGTCGACAAGGCGCTAACGTCGCAAGGCGGCATCGCGGTGCTGAAGGGCAATCTGGCGCCGGGCGGCGCGATCCTGAAACCATCTGCTGCCAGCTCGCATCTCATGCGCCACCGCGGCCCTGCCGTCGTCTTCGAGGATATCGACGACTACAAGGCCCGCATCGGCGACGACGCGCTGGAGATCGACGAGAACTCCATCATGGTGCTGAAGAACTGCGGCCCCAGGGGTTACCCCGGCATGGCCGAGGTCGGTAATATGGGCCTGCCGCCAAAAGTGCTGAAGAAGGGCATCACCGACATGATCCGCATTTCGGATGCGCGCATGTCGGGCACGGCCTATGGCACGGTTATCCTGCACACCTCGCCCGAAGCAGCCGTTGGCGGGCCGCTCGCCATCGTGCGCACCGGCGACATGATCGAGGTGGATGTTCCGGCGCGCAGACTTCATCTCGACATTCCCGACGAAGAGATTGCGGCGCGCCTCGACGCGTGGAGGCCGACAGTTGTGCCGGCCGCAAGCGGTTATGCGAAACTCTTCCAGATGCATGTCCAGGGAGCCGACACAGGCGCCGATTTCGACTTCCTCAAGGGCCGGCGCGGCAACGAGGTGCCCCGTGACAGTCATTGACATCGCGATCGTCGGGGTCGGCAAGATCGCGCGCGACCAGCACGTGCCGTCGATTGCGGGCAATACTGCATTCAATCTTGCCGCAACGGTGAGCCGCAGCAGCGGCATCGACGGCGTGACGAATTACGCCAAGCTGGAAGAGCTGATCTCCGAGCGCCCCGAGATCGGAGCCGTCGCGCTCTGCATGCCGCCCCAGGCGCGTTTCGAGGCCGCCAGAACCGCCTTGTCGGCCGGCCGACACGTCCTTCTGGAAAAGCCGCCTGGCGCGACCGTTGCCGAAGTGGAGACGCTGAAGAAACTGGCCAGCGATAGCAATGTCAGCCTGTTCGCGACCTGGCATTCGCGCTTTGCCGCTGGCGTCGAAACGGCACGGCAATGGCTTTCGGAGAGGTCGATCAGCAGCGTGCGGGTGACCTGGAAGGAGGATGTGCGCCGCTGGCATCCAGGTCAGGACTGGATCTGGCAGCCGGGAGGTCTCGGGGTCTTCGATCCGGGCATCAACGCGCTGTCGATCGTCACGGCGATCCTTCCAATGCCGGTCCATCTCGTCTCGGCCGAACTCGAATTCCCCGAGGGGCGGGACGCCCCGATCGCCGCGCAGCTGGTCATGACCGGAGGCGATGGTTTCCTGGTCGAGGCCGCGTTCGATTGGCGCCAGACCGGCCCGCAAACCTGGACGATAGAGGTCGACACGCAGACCGGGCGGCTTGTCCTGTCGGAAGGCGGCGCGGTGCTGGATATCGACGGCAAGCGGGTGCTGGCGGAAGGCGATGGCGAGTACGCGGCGATCTATGCGCGCTTTGGCGAACTGGTGCGCACCGGTGCCAGCGAGGTCGATCTCTCGCCTCTGGTCCATGTGGCCGATGCATTCATGCTCGGCCGGCGTCTGGTCGTCGAACCTTTCGTCGATTGACGAGACCCTATGCAGCTATGTCGAGATGGCGGACATTTCGTCGCGCGAAGGACCCCGAACTTCGCTGGGCACATACAGGGACTGGAGACTTGCCGGTTCCGCGCCATCGATGAGCGCCAGCACGATGCGGGCCAGCTCTGCGCCGGCCTTGCGGAAATCCTCGTTGACGACAAACAGCTCGCCACGAACGAGCTGTAGGATATCGGCGGACTGTTTCGAGACGACATCCAAGTCCTCGCCGATCCGGAACCCGGCATCCTCGATGCCCGCCACCAGTGCCAGGGCCGCGGCCGCCGAAGCGCACACAAAACCGTCAGGCCGCTGCTCACGACGCAAGACCCGTGCGACCGCCGTGCGGATGGCCGTGATAGGCTGATCGATATTGGCCTCCGCAAAGGGAATCTCGGCGGCTCCGACTTCCGCCACGCCCTCCCGGAAACCGTTCAGCATGTGGTGGTGGTAGCTGAGCGCTTCAGGCGGTGCGAGCAGGGCCAGCCGGCGCCGCCCGGCTGCGGCAAGCCGAGCTACCGCGATCCTTGCGAAAGCTTCATTGTCGAAATCGTGAAAAGCGTGGACGATGCCAGCCGAGGTGCGTCCATGGGTGGCGAAAGGAAAGCCGCGATCCGTCAGATAGCGCACCCGGGGGTCGTCCGGCTCCGTGCGCGAAAAGATGATCCCATCGGCCGAACCGGTCTCGACCACGTAGCGGATCGGCGCCATCGGATCGGCGCGCCGCGAATAGGGGGTCACGATCAGATGATATGGCGTCGCAGCCAGATGGCCGGAGATGCCCGAAATGATGTCGGAGACGAAACCCATCAATTGCTCGTCTGTGTCGAGCACCAGGCTGATGACGTTCGTCTTGCCCGTCCGCAGGCGAACGCCGGCACGATTGGGCCGATAGCCGATCTGGCGCGCGACGAGCTGCACCCGCCGGCGGGTTTCCTGGCCGATCTCGGGCGCATCCTTGAGCGCGCGCGACACGGTCGTGACGCCAAGCCCGGTCATGAAGGCGATTGTCTTCAGCGTCGGCTGGCCATCCCGCGTCGGCGCAGCGCCGTCTCCTCCCGCCTTCTTTTTCATGTCCCCTGATCCGGTTTCATGCGTAACCGTTTACACCACATCCTTGGCGCCGCCAATCTAAAGACTGTATCGTTACAGATTTTCCGGAAATCGATGCAGCATCCGCGATCCCGATCAGGGCGTAGTGCCCCTTTCGCGTGCATCGACGAGCAATTTCTCGTTGCAGGGCACACAAAGAAGAATCAACGACTTAAGTCGTATAGGCTCGGAAAATGCTGCATTGCCGCATGGTACGGGGCGCCAACCCTCAGAAACCGATATTAATTCGAGATGCGAAAAAAATCGTCATCAAGGGCGCCAAAGCCGTTGCGAACCGATCTGGTTTCTTATACCGTCCATTCTGCAACGTTACAGATCAGGGAGGAGATGTAATGCGTTACAGGATCTTGACCGCCGCTTTGGCTGCGTCGGTCGCAACCGGTTTCACTGCTGCCAATGCCGCGGAGGTTGAGGTCATCCACTGGTGGACTTCGGGTGGCGAACAGGCGGCCGTGACCGTCTTTGCCGAAGAGTTCGAGGCGATGGGCGAGCATACCTGGAGGGATACGGCCATCGCCGGCGGTCCAACCGCGCGCGCCGCCACCATGCAGCGTATTCTGGGCGGAGATGCCCCGGGTGCCGCCCAGTTCAATCCGGGCCGTCAGTATGAAGAGCTGATCGAGGGAGGGCTTCTGCTCGACCTCACCGAGCTTGCCGAAGAAGAAGGCTGGCGGGACTTCATTCGTCCCGAGGGCATCCTCACCAATGCGTGCGAGAAGGACGGTCGTATCTGGTGCGTCCCTGTCAACATCCACTCTTGGCAGTGGGGATGGGCCTCGATACCGGCCTTCCAGGCCGCCGGCATCGATACCGTTCCAACCAATCTTGCGGATTTCCTGGAAGTCGCGCCGCAGCTACAGGAGGCCGGCATCATTCCTTTCGCCATCGGCGGCGAGACCTGGCAGCATTCGGGCGCCTTCAACAACTCGGTCGTGGTCTCGGTGCTTGGCAGGGAAGGCTACTACCGTCTCTATCGCGACAAGGACGCCGAATACGCCCGCTCGGAAGAGGTTCGCGCCGTGTTCGAGACCTGGCGTGAGCTCGTCTCCTACGTGGACGAAGGTTCAGCCAACCGCAACTGGAACGACACCACCAATCTCGTCATCCAGAATCAGGCGGCCATGCAGATCATGGGCGATTGGGCGCGCGGCGAGTTCCAGATTGCGGGACTTGAGCCGGGTGTGGACTATGAGTGCCTGCCTGGGCCGTCCGACACGCCCTACCTGACTACGGATGGTGACATCTTCCTGTTCCCGAAGCAGAGCGATCCGGAAGTCGAGAAGGCGCAGCTCGCCATGGCCTCGATGATGGTCAATCCGCGTGTCCAGGTGCTGTTCAATCTGGCCAAGGGTTCGCTGCCTGTCCGTGGCGACGTCGAGATCGATCTCGCCGACTCCTGCATGCTCAGGGGACTGGAGCTTCTTGAGGATCCCGATACTGTCATCACCTCGACCAACCGCATGTTGACCGAGGACACGTCGGGCCAGCTCAACGACCTGATCGCAGACCTGTCCTTCAATCCATCGGTGACGATCGAAGAGGCGCAGGAGCGTTTCGCGCGCATCCTGGAAACCGCCAACTGACGGACGTCTCGCAAAACGGAGGGTGGCGTTTCGCGCCGCCCTCGCTGCGGGCCTCTTGAAAGCGCAGGGCAGGAGGTATTTGCCATGGCCGCCCCAACGTGGCGACTGAGAAACATCCAGCCCGTCATTGGCTGCATTCCGATGATCAGCGTGGCGGTTGGTGTATTCGTCCTCTGCATCCTCTATTCGGTTGCATTGTCCTTCACCGGCTCGCGCCTTTTCCCGCGATGGGAATTTGTCGGACTGCTTCAATATGAGCGCCTTTGGGAGACGCCGCGCTGGATCATCTCGGTCCAGAACATCTGGCTCTACGGCGTGGGCGTGATCGGGTTCAACCTCGTCTTCGGCTATCTGCTCGCCGTCTTCATGGACCAGCGCATCCGCCAGGAAGACCTTCTGCGCTCGATCTTTCTCTATCCTTTCGCGCTGTCGCTGATCGTGACGGGCCTGGTCTGGCAGTGGATGCTCGACCCCAATCACGGCCTGCAGGCCGCGGCCGCTTCCTGGGGCATGGACTGGTTCCGTTTCGCGCCGCTTTCCAATCCCGCCACCGCCATCTACGGCGTCATCATCGCCGGCGTCTGGCAGGGGACCGGTGTCACCATGGCGATCCTGCTGGCCGGCCTGCGGGGGGTCGATTCCGAAATCTGGAAGGCCGCGCGCGTCGACGGCATTCCCAACTGGCGCACCTACATCTTCATCGTGCTGCCCATGATAAAGGGCGCGCTGGCAACGGCCTTCGTGCTGCAGGCTGTGGCCGTCGTGCGAGTCTACGACCTGATCGTCGCCATGACCCAGGGCGGTCCCGGCATAGCGACCCAGATGCCGGCCGTGTTCGTCATCGAGCACATCACCAATCGCCAGAATGTCGGCATCGGCATGGCCGCCGCCACGATGATGCTCTTGCCGATCCTGTTCCTGATCGCAGTCCGCTTCTTCTTCCAGTGGCGCTCGGGTCGCAAGATGCGGCAGCTTCAACGCGAGGCGATCGCCGCGGGAGTGGGCTCATGAGCACGATCACGTTCGAAGATACCCAAGCCAAAGCAGGAAGCAGATCTCGCGCCGAGACCGAACCGAGCGGGCCCAAGCCACGCAGGGTCTCGGTGGCGCGTGTGGGAATCTACGCCTTTCTCATTCTTTCGGCGCTCTATTTCACGATCCCGCTTTGGGTGATGATCGTCACGTCGCTGAAGACGATGCCCGAAATCCGGGAGGGCAACCTGTTTGCCTGGCCGCGCGAACTCACCTTCGAGCCGTGGATCCAAGCATGGACGGAAGCCTGTACGGGTCGCGATTGCAACGGCCTGCGCCCGGGCTTCTGGAATTCGGTCAAGATCACGGTGCCAAGCGTCATCATCTCGATCGTCATCGCCGCCATCAATGGCTACGCGCTGTCCTTCTGGCGCTTTCGCGGCTCGGAGCTGATCTTCGGCATCCTCCTGTTCGGCGCCTTCGTGCCCTATCAGGTTGTCATCTACCCGCTGATTATCGCTTTCCGCGAAATCGGGATATTCGCCACCCTGCCCGGCATCATCCTCATCCATACGATTTTCGGCATGCCGATCCTGACACTGCTCTACCGGAACTATTTCGCGTCGATCCCGGTCGAGCTGTTCAAGGCGGCGCGCGTGGATGGCGCGGGGTTCTGGCAGATATTCATCTACATCATGCTGCCGATGGCCGTGCCGATCACCATCGTCGCCGTTATCATCCAGGTGACCGGCATCTGGAACGATTTCCTGTTCGGTCTCATCTTCGCCGGCCGCGATAACATGCCGATGACGGTGCAGCTGAACAATATCGTGGTGACGACGACCGGCACCCGTAGCTACAATGTCGATATGGCTGCGACCATACTGACCGCGCTTGTGCCGCTCGTCGTCTATTTCATCTCCGGCAAGTGGTTCGTGCGCGGCATCGCCGCAGGCGCGGTCAAAGGGTAGGCAGGCATGAAGAACGGTTCCACCAGCGTTTCGGTCAAGGATCTGTCGTTGAGCTTCGGCGCAGTGTCCGTGTTGAAGACGCTTAGTCTCGACGTCCACCAGGGCGAGTTCCTGGTTCTCCTGGGACCTTCGGGCTGCGGGAAGTCGACCCTACTCAACTGCATTGCGGGCCTGCTCGACGTTTCCGGCGGCCAGATCTTCATCAACGGCAAGAACGTCACCTGGGAGGAGCCCAAGGATCGGGGCATCGGCATGGTGTTCCAGTCCTATGCGCTCTACCCGCAGATGACGGTGCAGAAGAACCTGTCGTTCGGACTGCAGGTCGCCGGCATGAACAAGGCCGAGATCGCGCAGCGCGTGGCGCGGGCGGCCGAGATCCTGCAGATCGAACCGCTTCTGACCCGCAAGCCGTCGGAACTCTCCGGCGGACAGCGCCAGCGCGTCGCGATCGGTCGCGCTCTGGTGCGCGATGTCGATGTCTTCCTCTTCGACGAGCCGCTTTCCAACCTCGATGCCAAGCTGCGCGGCGAACTGCGTGTCGAGATCAAGCGCCTGCACCAGCGGCTTGGCAACACGATGCTTTATGTGACGCACGACCAGATCGAGGCGATGACGCTGGCGGATCGCATTGCGGTGATGAAGGGCGGCGTGATCCAGCAGCTGGATGCGCCCCAGGCGATCTATAGCCGCCCGGTCAATCGGTTCGTCGCCGGGTTCATCGGGTCGCCCGGAATGAATTTTCTCGACGGTCGCGTGGAGACCAACAGCGCGCCGGCCTTCAAGGCCGACGGCGTTTCCGTCGATCTTTCCCGCTATGATTTTGCTGCAAGGGAGGGGATCGAGCGGACGGTCCAATTCGGGGTCCGGCCCGAGCACATCGAGATCGGCGATGCGGCCGCAGCGATGCCATGCTCCGACGAGGTCGAGGTGGAGATCGTCGAGCCGATGGGTTCCGATACGCTGGTCTGGACGCGCTATGGTGGCCAGACGCTCACTATCAGGGCCGATTCCGACAAGGCACCCGAGGTTGGCGCGCGAATTCGGATCGGGTTCGACCCCGCCCGCGCTTCGGTCTTTGACTCCCAGAGCGGAGACCGCCTTTAGACGCTCACTCTTCGAAATCACAGGATGCGGTAATGGACTGGTCTTTCCAACTCTATAGCGGGCGCAACTTCACGCCTTGGGAAAACGTGCTCGGCACTGTTGCGCAAGCCGGATACAAGCAGGTCGAGGGTTTCGGCGGCCTCTATCAGGACGAGGCTGCGTTGCGCGCCATGCTCGACCGGCGGGGCCTCTCCATGCCGACGGCCCATTTCGGACTCGATCTGCTGGAGAGCGACTTCCCACGAGCTGCCGAAATTGCCAGGACGCTGGGCATCAGGACGATCATCTGCCCGCATATCGCAGCCGATTTGCGGCCCTCGGATGAAGCCGGCTGGCGGGCATTCGCGAGGAGGCTGGCGGCGGTTGCCGAGAAATGCCGCGCAGCAGGCCTGGAGTTTGCCTGGCACAACCACGATTTCGAGTTCCACCAGACCGCTGACGGTGTCGTCCCGATGCGTGTCATCCTGGATGCCGCACCCGAAATCGGCTGGGAAATCGATGTCGCCTGGGTCGTCCGCGGCGGTGCGGACCCGCTCGCCTGGATCGACGAATACGGCACGCGCATCATCGCTGCGCATGTCAAGGACATCGCGCCTGAGGGCGATGCCGCCGACGAGGACGGATGGGCGGATGTCGGCCACGGGGTCCTGGACTGGAAAGGCATCTTCGCGGCCTTGCGGCAGCATACCGGCGCCCGCGTCTTCGTCATGGAGCACGACAACCCCAACGACATCGAGCGTTTCGCTCAGCGCTCAATCGCCAGCGCGCGCACATTCGAGGAGTAGGATTACATGGAACGCAGTCTGGGCATTGGGGTTGTCGGATGCGGGAACATCGCGGCGACCTATCTGCGGCTGGCGCCCCTGTTTCGCGGCATCGAGATGCGCGCCTGTGCGGACATCGACGCCGCGGCCGCCAAGGCGAGGGCGGAAGAATACGGTATCCGCGCGGAAACGGTCGCTGGGCTTCTGGCGGCTGACGATATCGATATCGTCGTGAACCTGACCATACCGGCAGCCCATTTCGAGGTGTCGCGCGCGATCCTGGAAGCCGGCAAACATGTCTATTCCGAAAAGCCCTACGTGCTGAGCGTCGAGGAAGGCCTGGAACTGGCCGAACTGGCCCGCGCAAAAGGACTGCGTATCGGTTCGGCGCCCGACACTTTTCTCGGCGGCGCGCACCAGCTAGGGCGGCACATGGTCGATTCCGGCACGATCGGCCGCATCACCGGCGGTACGGCTTATGTGATGAGCCACGGCATGGAGCACTGGCACCCCAATCCGGACTTCTTCTTTCAGCCGGGCGGCGGGCCGGTACTCGATCTCGGGCCCTATTATCTCGCCAATCTGGTCCAGCTTGCCGGGCCGGTGCGCCAGGTCGCGGCACTGGCGTCCATCCCCGCGCCCGAACGCACCATCAGCTCGCAACCGCGCTTCGGCCAGAAGATCAAGGTCGGGACGCCCACCACCATCCATGCCCTGCTCGAATTCGAGAACGGCGCGGTTGTCACCTTCAATTCGAGTTGGGATGTCTGGAGCCATGGCCATGCGCCGATGGAGCTCTATGGCGAGGAAGGCACGTTGTTCCTGCCCGATCCCAATTTCTTCGGTGGTGAGGTGCGTCTGACGCGCCGTGAAGAGGCCGCATCCCTGCCAGCCGACTGGAGCCACCCGTTCGAGGTTCCCAATCAGGATCACGGCGGCAGAATGCTGGCCAACTACCGCACAGTCGGGCTTTCGGACATGGCGATGTCGATTCTGTCCGATCGCGCGCATCGCTGCTCGGGCGAGCTGGCTCTTCATGTGGTCGACATCATGACGGGCATTCTGCGCTCTGGCGAAACGGGTCGCTTCGAAGCCATGCGCACGACCTGCGACCGGCCCGCGGCGCTGTCGGCTGCGGAGGCACGCGAACTGGCCCTGCCTTCCACCGAGAGCAAGGTCGCCTGAGGGGAACAAGATGGGCTGGAAGCCGTCCGCAGACCGATATGAGGCGATGGTCTATAATCGCTGTGGCCGGTCTGGCCTGAAGCTGCCCGCGATCTCGCTTGGCCTCTGGCACAATTTCGGCGACGATACCCCGCATGAGGTGAAGCGGGCGATCTGCCGCAAGGCGTTCGATCTCGGCATCACCCATTTCGACCTTGCCAACAATTACGGCCCGCCGCCGGGATCGGCCGAGGCAGCATTCGGGCAATTGCTGCGAACCGATTTCGCCGGCTATCGCGACGAACTCATCATTTCGACCAAGGCCGGGTACGGCATGTGGCCCGGACCCTATGGCGAGTGGGGTTCGCGCAAATATGTGCTGGCCAGTCTCGACCAGAGCCTGAAGCGGCTGGGCGTCGATTATGTCGACATCTTCTATTCGCACCGCTTCGATCCGGACACGCCGCTCGAGGAGACGATGGCGGCGCTCGATCACGCGGTGCGTTCAGGCAAGGCGCTTTATGCCGGTATTTCCTCGTACAATTCCGCCCGCACGCAGGAAGCGGCCGCGATCCTGAAGCAGCTCGGCACGCCCTGCCTCATCCACCAGCCCAGCTATTCGATGATCAATCGATGGATCGAGGAGGATGGGCTTCTCGATACGCTCGACGGACTGGGCATCGGTTCGATCGTCTTCTCGCCTCTCGCACAGGGGATGCTCACGGACAAGTATCTGGCCGGTATCCCGGAGGGCAGCCGCGCCAGCCAGGGCAAGTCGCTGCGCCCCGATTTCCTGTCCGACAAGAATGTCGGTCACATTCGAGCGCTGAACGAAATCGCCAGCCGTCGCGGTCAGACGCTGGCCCAGATGGCGCTCGTCTGGGTGCTGCGTGGCGGCCGTGTCACCACGGCCCTGATCGGCGCCAGCCGGCCCGAACAGGTGGAGGAATGCGTTGGCGCATTGGCTCGGCCCGGCTTCAGCGACGAGGAACTGGCCGAGATCGACGAGCACGCCCGCGAAGCCGACATCAATCTCTGGGCTGCTTCGGCCGAGCGCAAGGGGCCGGCGAGGAACAAATGACCGCGACCATCCGCAACCCCATCCTGCCGGGGTTCAATCCCGACCCCTCCATCTGCCGTGCCGGCGATGACTACTACATCGCGACATCCACGTTCGAATGGTATCCCGGCGTCCAGATCCACCATTCGAAGGACCTGGTGAACTGGAAGCTTGCCTGCCGCCCGCTTGACCGGGCAAGCCAGCTCGACATGCGCGGCAACCCCGATTCCTGCGGCATCTGGGCTCCCTGCCTTTCATTCGCGGACGGGCTTTTCTGGCTGGTCTACACGGACGTGAAACGGCTCGATGGCAACTTCAAGGACGCCCACAACTACATCGTGACGGCGCCCTCCATCGAAGGGCCATGGTCGGATCCGTTCTATGTGAATTCGAGCGGCTTCGACCCGTCGCTGTTCCATGACGATGACGGGCGCAAATGGTTCGTCAACATGGTGTGGAACCATGTGTCGCATGGAATAGGCGGGCAGCCGAAGCATCCCTCCTTCGCCGGCATTCTCCTGCAGCAGTGGGACCACGAGGCGGGTCGACTGGTGGGGCCGGTCACCAACATCTTTCCCGGTAGCACGCACGGTCTGGTCGAGGCCCCCCATCTCTACAAGCGCGATGGCTGGTATTATCTGACCACGGCCGAGGGCGGCACCGGCTACGACCATGCCGTCACCATGGCCCGGTCGCGGAAGATCGAAGGCCCCTACGAGCTGCATCCGCTGACCCACCCAATCACCTCAAAGGATGCGCCCGACGCGATCCTCCAGCGCGCCGGCCACGGGCAGATCGTCGAGACACCCGACGGCAAGACATACCACACCCATCTGTGTTCGCGTCCGCTTCCGGGCACCAGGCGCTCGCCGTTGGGACGCGAGACGGGAATCCAGAAATGCGAATGGCGCGACGATGGCTGGCTGTATCTGGCCGATGGCGGCCAAGTGCCTTCGGTCGAGGTTCCGGCGCCAGGCGACGCTCCCGAGCCGCCTGCGTTCGTAGGCGTGCGACGCGATTTCGAGGAAGCGACGCTACCGCCTGAATTCCAGTGGCTGCGTTCGCCCTATCCGGACCGGCTTTTCGCGCTGAGCGACACGCCGGGGCGACTCACCTTGTTCGGGCGGGAATCGATCGGCAGCTGGTTCGAGCAATCACTGGTCGCCCGTCGGCAGGAGCATTTTTCGTTTCGCGTGGAAACGACGGTCGACTTTCTGCCCGAAACCTTCCAGCAGGCGGCAGGTCTCGTCCACTACTACAACCGGCATAAATTCCATTTTCTGGCCGTCTCGCATGATGCTGCCCTTGGCCGCGTCCTGACGGTGATGTCCTGTCCCGGCGACTGGCCGGACGGGCGCCTGACCTTTCCGCTCGATGCGCAGATCCCGCTGCCTCCGGCTGGTCCGATCGGCCTGGCCATGGAGATCGACGGAGCGGTCGCGCGACTCTTCTATCGCAGCGGCACCAACTGGAGCCGGCTTGGCGTCGAACTCGATGCCAGTCTGATCTCCGACGAGGCCGGCCGCGGCGAGCACGGTTCCTTCACCGGCGCCTTCATCGGCATGGCGGCGTTCGACACCAGCGGTCGTGCGGCAAAGGCGCGCTTCCACCACTTCGTCTACGCGCCTCTCGAAGCGATGGGCTGACCCAACGCAACGTGAAGAGGGGCTCGTCTAGAACCGATCTAGACCCGTCCGATCATGCGCCGAACGGGCTCATGCTCGCGCCCTGTGGGCAATGAGCGATTGGGGTCACTGAACCCTGTCACCGCGTCCGTTTCGAGCATGATCGGCTTGGCGAAGTAATAGCCTTGGGCCAGTTGGATGCGGGTGGCGGCCTGCAGATAGGCGACTTCCTCATAGGTCTCGACACCCTCCACGACCATGGTCATGCCGAGCGAATGCCCGAGCGCTTCCATAGCCTTCAGGATGCTCTGGTTGCGCGGCCGGCGGTGGATGTCGGTAATGAAAGACCGGTCAATCTTGAGCTCGTCGGCCGTGATGTCGGCCAGTGCAGACAGCGACGAGTAGCCGACGCCGAAATCGTCGATCGACACCTTGGCCCCGATCTCCCTCACCATCGGCAGGATGCGCCGCTGGAAGTCGCTATGGGACAGAAACGCCTCTTCGGTGATCTCGATGATGAAGCGGTCCGGAAACCCGGTTGCCTCGATCGCATCAACAAAAGGCCGCATGAACCTGCTGTCTGCCGCCTGTTTGGCGGCAACATTGAGGCTGATCGTGGCTCGTGGCCCAAAGGTGGCGTTGATGGCGTCGATCGAAGCCACCGTTTCGGCAAGAATGAAATGCGAGAGGTCGTCGATGAGGCCAAGCTCCACAGCCAGCCCGACAATGTCGCCCGGCGCCTGGATGACCCCATCTTCGTCGCGCCACCGCATGAGCACTTCGACACCTGCCGTCTCGCCTGAGCGAAGTTCCACCTTCGGCTGATAGGCGCAACACACCCGCTTGTCGCGGATGGCAAGCCGCAGCCGTTGTTCGAGCCGGCTTCGCTCGTCGGCGACGTGCTGGATGGAGCGGTCGAAGAAGCGAACCGCCCCCCTTGCTGCCGGTCTTGCTGTCATACATCGCCAGATCGGCATTGCCGCGCAGCTGTTCATAGCTCGCCCCGTCTCGGGGATACAGGCTGACGCCGATCGAGGCCGAGGTGAATATCTCATAGCCGTCGACGAAGAAGGGTTCCTTCAGGCGCTCGCAGATCCAATCGAGGTCGCGTTGCAGATCCTCGAAAGGGCCCAGCGGCGAGATCAAGAGGACGAATTCGTCGCCGCTCAGCCGCGCCAGCATGTCCGAGCGGCGCAAACCGCTGCCAAGCCGCTCCGCGATCTTGGTCAGGAGCCGGTCCCCGGTCCCGTGGCCGTAATAGTCATTGACGTGCTTGAACCCGTCAATGTCGATGAAAGCCAGTGCGAATTCGTCTGCGTCGGGCCCGATAAGGGCGCTCACGCTTCGCTCGAAAAGGCTCCGGTTGGGCAGACCCGTCAATTCGTCAAAATAGGCGCGCTGGAGCAGGTCGTCCTCGCGTTGCCGACCTTCACGGTCATCGAATGACAATGACAGCGAATAGGGATGACCCTCGACCTGAAAGTCATACCGCTTTTTCTGCGTGTCCTTGCTCTGTGCGTCCGGGCCGGAGGTCGAGAAGACGTTGCGTCCGTCGCCGCTGGTGATCTCGAGGCCAACCGGGGCTGCCGCCAGAATACGGGCAAGAGGCGGGTGAACTGGCGAGGAGCGCATGTTGCCGGCCTGCTCGCCCGGCGAAACACTCGGAAACGCCGGGTTGCGCGGAAGATCCATGTGCGGTTCCCGTCAGCGTTTCAGAATGGAATAGCGATCGGGATCGAGCGGCACGCGTCGTTGGAGCGGCGTGTGGTTCTCGGATTCAAGCGAGCGAAGCCCGCGGGCTATTGCGTCCTGGCCGGGCGCGATGCTCGCCGAGCTGACCTGTTCGCGATGGGTCTCTTCCTCGCTGTTCGACATGCTGGTGGTGGCGCGACGCCACCGGTCGATGGCCTGCCGGACCAGATCGCTGCGCGAGTGATCGCTGTCGTCCCGCTTCTTTCCAGCCGGCTCGCTGCACGGCACGAGGTTTCCGGGCAGCGTGCGGAAGGAGAAGCGGGCAGGTAGCGGCATGCCCTCGCCAATTCCGACGACCTCGCCGGTTCCAAGTGAGGGCACGAAAGACAACAGATTCGCTGCCGCGTCGGAAACCGCAGAACGAAGCAGGGTCTGGTCCGCATCGTTGGCCATTCGCATCACGAAGAGCGTGCTGCACTGGGAGATGATGGTGGGGTCGAGTTCCGCCGGGCGCTGGGTTACCAGGCCGAGATGCACGCCATATTTGCGGCCTTCCTTTGCGATCCGCGATAGCGCACGACGTGCCGGCGCAAAGCCCACGGAATGATCCGCCGATGCATAGCGATGGGCCTCCTCGCAAGCGATGAGAACCGGCACGGCTCCATCGCTCCAAAGACCGAATTCGAACGCCAGTCGGCAAACGACGCAGACCACAGCGTCGAGCACCTCTCCGGGAAGGCTGGCCAGCTTGAGAATGGTCATGCCGCAAGCCGCCGACTCCAGTTGGAAGAGCTGGTCGAGAACGGTTGCCATCGTGTCGCCGCCAACATTGGCGTTCTCGAACATGAAGGCGAAGCGCGGGTCGTTCTTGAGCGCCTCGATCCGCATCATCAGCCGGTGGTGGACCATCCTGGTGGAGCGGTTCTCCAGCTTGCCCATGCGTTCGTCGATAAGCGTCAGGAGATCCTGCAGCAGATAGGGTGAAGGCGTGTCGGGCGTGAAGCCCATGTGCCGGGGTCCCCTGCGGGCGAGCAGCGACCGCTCGCCGGGGTTTTTCAGCGACATGTAGGTCGCCTTCGCCACCGGAATCAGTTCAGCCAGGATTTCCACTTCTTCAGGCGAAGCGGGTCGACCGCCGAAAATGACATCGACGAATTCCTCGAAATTGAACATCCAGAAGGGCAGGCGAAAATTGTGCGATCCGATGACGTTCGTTTTCGACCCGAAGCTGTGTCCGTACTCGTTGTGAACATCCAGAAGGACGATCCTGAGATCGGGACGCGCGCGCATGACCTCACCGAGGATGACGGCGACGCCGCTGGATTTGCCGACACCGGTAGAGCCCACGACCGCGAAATGCTTCGACAGCAGGCTGTCGACATCAATCAGGGCCGGAATGGAACTGTCCTGCTGGAGCAGGCCGATATTGATGGCGCTTGGACCTGCCGACGAATAGATCAGTTCGAGATCCTGACGGCTTACAATTGCCACGTCGTCGCCGATGGCCGGATATTCGCGCACGCCGCGGCGAAAGGCCGACCTGCCCGTCTCGCGCGTGATTTCACCCATCAGGTCCACATGTGCCACCGCTTTGCAGCCGGTCGCGGCGGCCTGGTCCTCTCCCATCGCCGAGATCTCGGCGATCATGCCGATGAGTTGGTTCGTTCCGGAGCGGATCGCGACGAACTTGCCGACGGTAGCGCGCACGGCGTTGAGCGACACGGATTCCCGCAAACCGATCTTGGCGGCCGATCCTCGGCAGGAAAGAACTCGTCCCATAGCGGTCCCTTGACCGCTGCGCTGTGGTGCAGACGGCAGTAACTCGCTGGAATGGTTCATGAGGTACCTCCCCGGGGCCCAATCGTTCGAGTCTGCAGTTTAGGCTATCGGAGTTGAACGGCGGTTAAAGCGCACTGGCGCATGTCGACAGAGTTAATGCATTCTTGCAGATGGTTGTGGGCAACAGGTGAGGGGTTCCGGGAAGTGACGCCTTGCCATTGATGGCTTCCCCTGCTTCTTTGGCGCCCCGAACGCAGACAGCCGTCGACCTCGCCGCGAGGGGATTGGTGGCGGGGCAGATCATGGAGACAGGAATGAAGACACGAGCCGCAGTCGCAACCGCCGCCGGCAAGAAGCTGGAGATCATGGAGGTCGATCTCGAAGGGCCGCGAGAGGGCGAAGTGCTGATCGAGGTCAAGGCCACCGGCATCTGCCATACGGATGAATTCACCCTTTCGGGCGCCGACCCCGAAGGCATCTTTCCTGCCATTCTGGGCCATGAGGGCGCGGGCGTTGTCGTCGATGTCGGCCCCGGTGTGACCTCGGTCAGGAAGGGCGATCACGTCATCCCGCTCTACACGCCAGAGTGCCGGTCCTGCCCCTCCTGCCTGTCGCGCAAGACCAATCTGTGCACCGCCATCCGGGCGACGCAAGGGCAAGGCCTGATGCCCGACGGCACCTCGCGCTTCTCGATCGGCAAGGACAAGATCTTCCACTACATGGGCTGTTCGACCTTCGCCAACCACACGGTCCTTCCTGAGATCGCGGTCGCCAAGGTCAATCCCGACGCTCCGTTCGACAAGATCTGCTACATCGGCTGCGGGGTCACCACCGGCATCGGCGCCGTCTTCAATACAGCCAAGGTCGAGATCGGCGCGACGGCGGCGGTGTTTGGTCTCGGCGGCATCGGCCTGAACGTTATCCAGGGCCTGCGCCTTGCGGGTGCCGACATGATCATCGGCGTCGACATCAACAACGACAAGAAGGAGTGGGGCGAGCGCTTCGGCATGACCCATTTCGTCAATCCGACTGAGATCGACGGCGATGTCGTTGCCCACATCGTCAACATGACCAAGCGAGGTGCCGACCAGATCGGCGGTGCCGACTACACTTTCGACTGCACGGGTAACGTCAAGGTCATGCGCCAGGCGCTCGAATGTTCGCATCGCGGATGGGGCGAGTCGATCATCATCGGCGTTGCCGGTGCTGGACAGGAGATCGCAACCCGTCCGTTCCAGCTCGTTACTGGCCGCACCTGGAAGGGGACGGCTTTCGGTGGCGCGCGCGGCCGCACGGACGTGCCGAAGATCGTCGACTGGTACATGGACGGCAAGATCGAGATCGACCCCATGATCACCCACACCATGCCGCTCGAAGACATCAACAAGGGCTTCGATCTGATGCATGCCGGCGAATCTATCAGGAGCGTTGTCGTTTACTAGAAGTTGTCGCGGCGTTCGGCGCTATCGCCGGACGCCGCACGCGCTGCCCTCCGGTGTTTGTCTCCAAAGCCAAGCTGCGCTAGGGTCGCAGTCACGGCGCGGGAGGCGCCGTCCGTCTTGGACGCAACGATAACTGGAGGAACGATGTTGAAGCATCATTTTGCGCCCGCTATTGCGGGTCTCTTTGCAGCTGGAGCAATTGCACTGTCCGGGTCCGTCCCGGCTGCCGCCCAGGATACCCAGGATATCAGGTGGGCGACCTCGTCCGTCGATTCTGCCGGCCACCGGGCACTGGTGAGCCTGTCGCAGGTTCTCAACCGCGAAATGGACGAGATTTCCATCACCGTCATGCCCACGCCAGGCGCTGCCGCTTCGGTGCGCGGCTTCGCGGCAGGCGAGTTCGATGGCTATTATGGCGCTGATGTCGCCTTTGTCGAAATCGCCAACGATACCGGGCGCTATGTCGGGTTCCAGCAGGGTGAATATGAGCTGGTGCAGTCCTTCTGGGCCTTCACTCTGGAAATGGGCCTGGGTGTGCGCGCTGCCGATGCCGACGGGATGGATGGTTGGCGCTCGCTTGCCGGCCGCTCGGTCTTCACCAGCCCGGCGCCGTGGGACACCCGCGCCGCACTCGAGCGCGCCATGAACATCCTGGAAGTCGGACACAATTACGTGGAACTCGACACCGGTTTGTCAGGCCAGTCGCTGCAGGATGGCACCATCGATGCGATGTCGATCTATACAGCGGGCGAGACGTCTCCGGCTCCCTGGGTCCAGGAAGCCCTTTTGACCACCGACATTCGCGCGCTCAATCCCAGCGAAGACGAGATCGCCGAACTTGAGGCTGCCGGCATTTCCGTCGTGCGCGTGAGCAACGAGGCTTTCGATGGCGCCATCGGCGTGGACGAGGCGGTTCTCGTTCCCTTCTACTATGGCTTCCATGTCGGCATGAATGTCGACGAGGAAACGGTCCACCGCATGCTGGAGGTGATCGAGGCCAATATCGACGAGATCGTCCAGGCGGATCCCGGTCTCTCGCAGCTCCAGAACGATCTGGTCGGCATGCAGGTTCGGGGCATCCAGTCGGTTGGCGACGCCGCCCCGATTCATCCTGGCCTGGCGCGGTTCCTGCGTGAGCGCGATGCCTGGGACGAGGCGTGGGACGACCGCGTAGCCGGTTAACATCACGCCCGTGAAGGTGAAACGACAGCCCCCGGCTGATCGCCGGGGGCTGTTCCCGACGGCGTCCGGCTCTGTCCACGCCAATCCCGATTTTTCGATCTGGCAAGCGGCACCATGTCCGAAGTCGTTGACACAGAGAACGGCGCTTCCCGGCGCGACACGCCGCTGAAGCGTCGCCTGGGCCTTGCCGCCGACATTCTTTTCTACGCCGCCGCGATCGGCTTCTTTGCCTATCTGTCCCGCTACTACATGACAGGGCTGGGCGGGCCGTCGCTGTTGGCGGTCACCATGGTGCCGATGACGCTGTGCATCGTGGTGCTGAACGATCTGCGCAACGAACGTTTCTACGAGAAACTCGGGCCTGTCATCCCGTGGTTCATCGCGACGGCCTACATCGCCTTCAGCCTTTATGCTGCGTCCTATCTCGTGCGGGAGTTCGACGGCATCCGCATCACGCGGATGGGCATATGGAGCACCCATGATCTGATTGTCGGCGCAGGCATGGCCGCCCTGATCCTGGAATATACGCGCCGACGCTATTTCGTTCTCTTTGTCATCAACATCCTGCTCATCCTCTACACGGTCTACGGCTATCTCGTGCCCGGGCTTTTCAACCATCCCGGCATGTCCTGGCGCCGCGTTGCCAGTTCCATCAGTGTCGAGATGTCGACCGGCATCTTCGAGCGGATGCCGCAGCTGGGCCTCACACTGATCGGCTCCTTCATCCTCGTTCTTGCCGTCCTGCGCGCTTTCGGTTGCATCGATTCCATCCTGCAGGGCTCGACCCGGCTTGCCATGCGCTCGCCGACATTCCTGCCTCAGGCCGCCGTGATCGGCTCGTTCGGCGTCGCCGCCGTATCGGGCTCCGGCGCTGCGAACGCCGCGACGACCGGTTCCGCCACCATCCCGGCGCTGATCCGGGCGGGCTTCCCCCGCGTCACCGCTGCTGCGGTGGAAACGGCGTCCTCGCTGGGTGGCCAGTTGATGCCGCCGCTCATGGGCATCGCCGCCTTCCTGATGGCGGAGTATCTGCGGGTCAGCTATTTCGAGGTCGTGGCGCGGGGCTTCGTGCCGGCCTTCATCTATTTCTTCGGTGTGGCCTTTGCCGTCTATCTGCTGGCATTGCGCCATCACCACAAATCGGTCGTGCCCTCGGTCCCGCCGCTCGGCGTCATGGACAGGATCAACATCGCCGCCTACTTCCTGTCGGTCGTGGCGCTGATCTGGCTGATGGGGGTGGAACGTCGCCCCGCCATGACCTCTGCCCAGACGGTGTTCGTCTGGCTGCTAGTTGCGTTGTCGCTCGCCTATCTTTGGCGCTTGTGGCGCAGGCGGACCTTCAGTCTGCGCGAGTTGGTGCGGCCCTATCTGCGGCTCGTGGAATCCTTTGCCACGATCACATCCGAACTGGTCATTCTGCTTGCAACGCTGGGCATCCTGACCGCCAGCTTCACCATCACCGGCGTGCCGACCAAGGTCGGTGTGATCTTGATGGAAGGCGCGGCCGTGAATCTGATCCTGATGGTGCTGGTGGCATTCTGTTTCGGCTATCTGGTCGGCATGGGCCTGCCCGTCGCGCCCACCTACATCGTCACGGCCGTGGTGATCGCGCCCTTCATGATCCGCGCCGGTTTCGATCCGTGGGTGGTGCATTTCTTCGCGTTCTTCGTTGCGGTTTTCGGGGAGCTGTCTCCCCCCACCTCCGTGGTTGCCGCGGTGACGTCGCGGATCGCGGACGCGCCCTTCATCCGCACCATGATGCATGCGCTTTTGATCTGCATGCCGCTGATGGTGATGATGGGCGCCGTCTTCATCAGGCCGGATCTGGTGGTGGTGCCCGGCTGGGCGCAGATGCCGGCTTTCGTCCTGGTGCTGGTCGGAACGCTGGCGTTGAGTTTCGCCGCGCAGGGCAAATTCGCCTCGCGCAGAAGTGTCGATTATGCGCTACGTTGGGCGCTGGCGCTGGCTGCGGCGGTGCTCCTTCTCTATCCGGCCAACGACGCCATCGCCTTCGGTCTCGCCATCCTTCTGCTGGTGGCCATCGGCTTCGGCTTGCAGAGGATGCGGCGGCGTTCGCCCGAGCCGGTGGAGGTCCGCGCCGAGTCGCAGCCATCCGGTTGACAAGATGGCCGTCTGGCCCTCTATCTCGCCGCAGTCTCAAACACGGGGGAAATCATGACCAACGTCGCACTGACCGGGCTGGCGAAAGACCTGGCCAGGCGCGCCGAGGAAGGAAAACCCGTGCGGATCGGCCTTGTCGGCTGCGGCGAGATGGGTACCGATATCGTGACCCAGGTTGCCCGAATGCAAGGGATCGAAATCGCCGCGATTGCCGACACCAGGGTCGAGCGCGTGCGCGAAGCCGTGCGCATTGCCGGGCGTGATGCCTCAAGCGCTGGCGAAGCCGAAAGCCATGCCCAGTTGACCGGACTCGCAGAAGCCGGGCGAACCGCGATTGTGCCCGACGGTTCGATGGTCGCCACGTCCGATTTCGTTGATGTACTGATCGACGCCACGGGCAAGCCTGCTGTCGGTGCCGAGATCGGGCTTCTGGCCATGGAGCACGGCAAGCACCTCGTCATGATGAATGTCGAGGCCGATGTCACCATCGGCGCCTGGCTCAAGCGGGCCGCCGACAGGCTGGGTGTGGTCTATTCGCTTGGCGCCGGCGACGAGCCCTCCTCCTGCATGGAACTGATCGAGTTTGTCTCCGCCATGGGGCATCCGATCGTTGCCGCCGGCAAAGGCAAGAACAACCCGCTCAACCATGACGCCACCCCCGACCAGTACGAGGAGGAAGCGCGCCGGCGCAACATGAACCCGCGCATGCTCGTCGAATTCGTCGATGGCTCCAAGACCATGGTGGAGATGGCCGCGATCGCCAATGCCACCGGCCTGGTGCCAGACAGACCGGGGATGCACGGCCCCGCCTGCTCGCGCGAGGAACTGTCCTCGGTGCTTTGCCCGGTCGCCGATGGCGGGCTCTTGTCCCGCAAGGGAGTGGTGGATTTCTCGATCGGCAAGGGCGTCGCGCCGGGTGTTTTCGTCGTCGCCGAGATGGATCATCCACGCCTGCGCGAACGCATGAACGATCTCAAGCTCGGCGCGGGCCCCTATTACACCTTCTACCGGCCGTACCATTTGACCAGCCTGGAAGTGCCGCTCACCTGCGCGCGCGCCGTCATTCATGGCAAGGCCGACATGGTTCCGCTGGACCGTCCGGTGGCCGAGGTCTGTGCGCTGGCAAAGCGCGATCTGGCGCCTGGCGACCGTCTCGATGCGATCGGCGAATATTGTTACCGCTCCTGGATCATGACCGCCGACGAAGCGCGCACCGCCCGTGCCGTACCATGCGGGCTTCTGGAGGGAGGCGTCGTCACGGCGCCGATCGCCAAGGGTGAACTCCTGACCTACGACAATGCTGCTCCCGACGCCGCGTCCCGCCTGGTGGGCTTGCGCCGTCTGCAGGACGAGATGGTGTTCGGCTAGCCTGTCCAACCCGCAGCCGGAGGGCGTGCGCTGCGGCGAATTCTTGCCGCCGAGCCGCGTCCCGATGGCTCTTCCGGCAATTGCTTAAACCCTGCCTGTGGGTATTAACGGACGGTTAGCATTCCCCAGCGGCAATGCCTGTTCAGCCTTGTTCCGACCTGCAAAAACCCTGTGCCGAAGAAGCCGACCACGCAGTCGGAAACAGGGAGAAATTGGCTGGATGCAAGACAAGCGCGACGTTCGATTGGTGGAACTGACAGCCAGACTGGTAGGCGCCTATGTCGGCGCGCAGCCGCTTCCCAGAAGCGAACTGACGGAATTGATCAGGGACGTGCACGCCCGGCTCGATCAACTCAAGAAGCCATCTCCTGCCGCACCAGTACCGGCAGTACCGGTGAATTCCTCGATCCATCCGGATTATCTCGTTTGCCTGGAGGACGGCCTCCGCTTCCGGACGCTGAAGCGTCACCTGGCGGTCAGTCATGGCATGACGCCGGACCAGTATCGAGCCAAATGGAACCTTCCCGCCAGCTATCCCATGGTCGCGCCAAACTACTCGCGGCTGCGATCATCCGTGGCGCGCAGGATAGGGCTGGGTGGCAAGAACACCCCGGATTGATCAGTTGTCGGGAGCGGAATTAACGGTAAACTTAACTTGAGTTAATCCCAATTGCCGTCTGGCCCGTGCCGGCCCTATACTGCTCCCATCAGAGCAAGGGGGCTTGTCTGGCAATGCGTGTTCTTGCGTTTATTCTGTTGGCTGCGGCGATCCTGGTCGCCCAGCCTGTCGTGTCCCATGCGGCGCAGCTGGTTGCCCAGGTGTCGCTGTCCAACCAGACCATGACGGTCATTCATCGCGGTCGGGTCATCCACAACTGGAAGGTCTCCACCGCGCGGCGGGGCAAGGTCACGCCGGTGGGTTCCTGGTCGGCAAAGTGGCTTTCGCGCAACCACCGCTCCAGCCGCTACAACAACGCGCCGATGCCATATTCGATCTTCTACAACGGCCACTACGCCGTTCACGGGACCGATCAGATCAGCCGACTGGGTTCGCCCGCCTCTGCAGGGTGCATCAGGCTTCATCCCGATAACGCCAGGAAGCTGTTCACGCTTGCCCAACAGGTTGGGCTCAGCAACATGCGGGTCGTCGTCAGGCGTTGAGGCATGAAAAAGGCCCGGCTGTCGTGCCGGGCCTTTTGAACTCAGGAAAAGGCGTTAACTGAACCGGGCCTCAGCGCGGCGCCAGAACCATCATCATCTGGCGGCCTTCGAGCTTGGGCTCCGCCTCGACCTTGGCAATCGGCTCGACCTCTTCTCGGACACGATTGAGCAACTGCATGCCAAGTTCCAGATGCGCCATCTCGCGACCGCGGAAGCGCAGCGTAACCTTGACCTTGTCGCCCTCATCGAAGAAGCGCCGGACCGCCTTCATCTTCACCTCGTAATCGTGGGTGTCGATGTTCGGCCGCATCTTGATTTCCTTGACCTCGATGGTCTTCTGCCGCTTCCGGGCTTCGGCGGCCTTCTTCTGGCTCTGGTATTTCAGCTTGCCGAGGTCGGTGATCTTGCACACCGGGGGCTGCTGGTTCGGCGAGATCTCGACGAGATCGAGGCCGGCTTCTTCGGCCAATTGGAGCGCCTCGTTGATAGATACCACTCCGCGATTCTGGCCATCGTCGTCGATAAGCTGAACCTGCGGCACGCGAATCTCGCGGTTCGCGCGGGGACCTTCCTTGGTGGGAGGCGCTGCTTTGAATGGTCTGCGAATGGTCGTGTTCTCCTTCGACTGTTGGTCCTGTCATGCGGCGTGCCGGCGACTGCGTGCCTTTGGGGTCGCGGCGCGGCACGTGTCAATAGCACAACCACGCTGAAGAATCACGCATTTGACGGCAACATGTTAGGCTTTCGTCCGAAAGACTGCGATGGCATGAAGCGGCCCCGGGCAATACAGAGTGGAGAACGAACAATGACGGTGGCCGAGGAACGTTCCGAGACGATCGATGTGGCGGGGGTGAAAATCGCGGTGCGCCACCGGTCCGGCGCTGCGCCCGGCATCATGTGGCTGGGAGGCTTCCGGTCGGACATGATGGGCACCAAGGCCGAGAAGCTGCATGACTGGGCTGCCCACACCGGTCATGCCTTTACCCGGCACGATTATTCCGGCCACGGCGAATCCGGCGGCGCCTTCGCCGACGGCACGATCTCAAGATGGCTTGCCGAGAGCCTGGCCGTCTTTCACCGCTTCACCCACGGCCCGCAGATCCTGGTCGGCTCCTCGATGGGCGCCTGGATCGCGCTGCGCATGGTGGAGGAACTGCACAAGACGGGCGAAGGCGCGCGCGTCGGCGGCCTGCTCCTGCTTGCGCCTGCGCCGGACTTCACCTCCGTATTGATGGAGCCGCAATTGACGGCAGCGCAGCGTGAGGCGCTCGATACGCATGGCTATTTCGAAGAGCATTCGGAATATGCGCCGGAACCCAATGTCTACACGCGAGCCCTTTTCGAGGACGGCGCAGCCAACGCGGTACTCAAGGGGGTGATCGATACCCATTGCCCGGTCCACATTCTTCAAGGCATGGCCGATCCCGACGTGCCGTGGGAACACGCGATGAAGCTGGTTGAGCACCTGCCGGCCGACGACGTTACGCTGAGCCTGATTCGCGACGGCGACCATCGCCTCTCGCGGCCCAAGGATCTCGAGATGATCGTCGCCGCGCTGGAGGGTCTGGTCTCGCGGGTCGCCTGAGACGGCCCTCAGAAGTCCAGCGGCGCGTTGTCGACCACCTCTTTTATGACGAAGAAGGTGCGGGTCTGGCGCACGCCGGGCAGCCCTATCAGCTGTTCTCCGTGCAGGCGGTTGAACTCGGCCATGTCGCGTACCCTGATCTTGAGGAAATAGTCGAAATCGCCGGCTACCAGATGGCAGTCGAGCACGACCGGCAGCTTTCTCGCCGCCGCCTCGAATTCGGCGAAGCTCTTTTTCGTCGAGCGGTCGAGCACCACGCCCACCATCACCAGCGAACCGCGATTGACTCGCTGCGGATCGATTGCGGCACGTACAGAACGGATGAGGCCGGTCTCGAACAAACGCTGTACGCGCCGATGGCAGGTGGCGGGGCTGATGTTGACCCTCTTGGCAAGCTCCGCGTTGCTCAGGCGCCCATCCTTGCCGAGCAGGCGCAAGAGTCGCAAGTCGACACGATCGAGCGAAGATGTATCGGAAGAATCGGTCATTCTGATACCCATTTCTGAGCGCTTCTGAGCACGCTTTTGACCAGATAAGTCATTCCAGCTCATTCGTGCAGGCGCTTATGAGAGCACCTTCCAGGTGAGATGAGCTAGTTTTGCTTGATCGTCAACACTCTGGAGCCAAAGCCCATGCTCGACAGTTTTCCCCGCTATCCGCTCACTTTCGGCCCGACCCCGATCGAGAAGCTGGAGCGGCTTTCGGCCCATCTTGGCGGCGGGGTCGAGCTCTTCGCCAAGCGCGACGACTGCAATTCCGGCCTTGCCTTTGGTGGCAACAAGCTGCGCAAGCTCGAATACATTCTTCCTGATGCCATTGCCTCCGGGGCAGACACGCTGGTCACGATCGGCGGGGTCCAGTCCAACCATACACGCCAGGTGGCAGCCGCTGCCGCCAAGCTAGGCATGAAGTGCCGGCTGGTCCAGGAAAGCTGGGTGCCGTTTCAGGATGCGGTCTATGACCGTGTCGGCAACATCCTGATGAGCCGGGTCATGGGAGCGGAGATCGAACTGGTCGATGAAGGCTTCGACATCGGTATTCGCGAAAGTTGGGAACGCGCGATCGAGGATGTGAAGGCGAAAGGCGGCAAACCTTATGCCATCCCGGCCGGCGCCTCCGTGCACAGGCTGGGCGGGTTGGGCTATGTGGGCTTTGCCGAGGAGGTGAGGCGCCAGGAGCAGGAACTGGGCTTCGCCTTCGACAACATCGTGGTCTGCACCGTCACCGGTTCGACCCATGCCGGCATGCTCGTCGGTTTCGCCAAGGACGGTCGCCAGCGCAACGTGATCGGCATCGACGCTTCCTGCACGCCTGACCAGACCCGCGCCCAGGTGCTCGACATCGCCCGCAACACGGCCGAGCTCGTCAAACTCGGGCGCGACATCGAGGAAGACGACGTGGTGCTGAACGAGGACTATGCCTACCCGGTCTATGGCGTGCCTTCGGCCGAGACCAACGAGGCGATCCGGCTGGCCGCCCGGCTCGAGGGCATGATGACCGATCCCGTCTATGAGGGAAAATCCATGCAGGGCATGATCGATCTCGTGCGTAAGGGCTTCTTCCCCAAGGGCGCGCGCGTGCTCTATGCGCATCTGGGTGGGGTGCCGGCGATCAACGGCTACAGCTATATCTATCGCAATGGCTAGGCCGGGGCATGATTGGCCGCGTCGACTTGAAAGGCACGGCGGCCGCTCCCATCTCAAAGATCGAAGCGGCCCGATCGGGGTCCGCGCAACCTCAAGAAAGGAACGGATATGAACAAGACCGCATTGATCCGTCCGGCGTGGACGCCCGCGACCATCGCGCTGATGGTGCTGGGCTTCATCGTCTTCTGGCCTCTGGGCCTTGCCATGCTCGCCTACATCCTGTGGGGCGACCGCCTTGGCGACGTGAAGTCGGAATGGAACCGGGTCAGCGACTCGCTGTTCGGCAACGTGCGTTCGACGGGTTTTTCCCATGCGCGCACCGGCAATGTCGCCTTCGACGATTGGCGCGAGGCCGAGCTGGCCCGCATCGAGGAAGAGCGCCGCAAGCTGGACGAGGCGCGCGACGAGTTCGACGCCTATCTGCGCGAACTGCGTCGGGCCAAGGACCAAGAAGAGTTCGACCGCTTCATGGCCGAACGCTCCCGCACCACGCCGGCCAAGCGCGTGCGCAAGGGCGACACGGCCTGAGCTACCCCCTCTCCGGCATCACAATATCGAGGCGGCGTTTTCGGACGCCGCCTTTCTCATGCCCGCTTCCCGCTCGAATCATCTAATCTCCGGCTCATGCCATTCGGTTTCCTGAAAGCACGGCCGCCCGCGCCCAAACCTCTCGTCGCCACCGAGCGCATGCATCTCGTGGCTGAGCGCACGCTGCCGCTCAAGATCGTGGAGAACCCGCGCGCCAGGCGCCTGACGCTGCGCATCGAGGCCGGCGGCAAGGGCTTGCGCATCACCGTGCCGCCCGGCATCCGCCAGTCGGAAGTCGACCGCTTTCTCGTCCGTCATCAGGGCTGGCTGGAGGAACGGCTGAAGAAACTGCCGGACCGACCCGAACTGCGCCCCGGCGTCAAGCTTCCCGTGCGGGGCGTCCCGCATCTGATCGTGCACGAGCCCGCGCGCCGCGGCACGGTAGAGATCGCGACCGTGGACGGTGCGCCGGCCCTGATCGTGCATGGCGACCGCCGCCATCTGCCCCGCCGGCTTGCCGATTTCCTCAAGCGCGAAGCCAGGGCCGACATCACCGCCCTCGTCGCAAAACACACCCAAAGTGTTGGTCGCAAGGCCAAGGCCGTGCGCTACAAGGATACTGTCAGCCGCTGGGGTTCCTGCACGGCCGACGGCACGCTGTCCTTCTCCTGGCGCATCATGATGGCGCCACCGACGGTGATCGACTATCTCGTCGCCCACGAAGTCGCGCATCTGAGGGAAATGAACCACGGCCCGAAATTCTGGGCGCTGTGCCGCGAACTCTGCCCGCGCACGGAGGAGGCGAGGTCCTGGTTGAAGCGCAACGGCGGCGCCCTGCAGGCGATCGGTTTCGGGTGACTGAGGACGGGACTGGTCATCGCAAGGTCGTCAAGGCCCAAGAATTGCAACTTTCCGTTGCGTAATTCCTGTATTAATACTTCGCTCAACACTGGCGAGCATCATGTCAAATGATGTCTGAGCTTGACCTATCTCGGCCGAACCGAAATCACGATCCGTTCTATGAACGGATGGTCTTGGTCTATCGTTACGGATCACTGTCATTTGCTGTCGCAGGCGTCGCCTGGGCGGTGGTCTTTGCCATCATGGGCTGGTGGTGGGTCGTGGCGCTGGATTTCGCCATCGTGGCCAGCGGGCTTTCGATCTACTTCCTCATCCGCAGAGGTCATTTTGCGGTCGGCCTGCTTGCCGGCCAGGCGTCGCTGGCGATGATCGCCATCACCATGGCGCTGGTCATGGACGTGCCGACCGACGAATACCCGCGCGTCAGCCATCTCTTTCTCTTGGTCGTGGCAGCACTCGGCTATCTCAACTACCAGCGCGAGAAATCGACTGCCCAACTGACGCTGATCGGCTTCTGTCTGGCCGGCTTCGTGGTCTTCGCCAGCGCGCCGCTCCCCAATCCGTTCATGGTCGACATGCCCGCCTGGCTTCGCAGCGGGGGCACCTGGGCCAACGCCATCCTCGCCACGACCATGCTGGCCGCCTGCATCCACGCCATGCACGCCGATTTCGTCCGCCGCAGCGATTTCAGCCGCGATCTGTCCAGCGCGCTCTGGAACGACGAATTCCGGCTCGTCTACCAGCCGCAGGTCGATGCCAACCAGATCACCATCGGCGCAGAGGCCCTGATCCGCTGGGACAACCCGCGCCGGGGTTCGGTCTCGCCGGCTGAATTCATTCCGCAGGCCGAGCAACTGGGCCTGATGCCGGCGATCGGTGGGTGGGTTCTGGAAAAGGGCTGCGAGACCCTGGCCGAATGGTCGCGCAGCGACGAACTCCGCGACCTCACCCTTTCCGTCAATGTCAGCGCCACCCAATTGATGCACGAGGATTTCGAGAAGATCGTCCGAGAGACGCTGGCGCGTACCGGTGCCGACCCGAGACTGCTTACGCTCGAGATCACCGAAAGCATGCTGATGACCGATATCGAGCCGATCATTGCCGGTTTGGAGCGGCTCCGTGCGCTTGGCCGTTCCTTCGCGCTCGACGATTTCGGCACCGGCTATTCCTCGCTCACCTATCTGCGCCGGCTGCCCGTCCAGCAGATCAAGATCGACCGCGGCTTTGTAAAGGATGCAGCCACTTCATTGCGCGGCGCCCAGCTTGCGAGAAACGTGATCCATATCGGTCGCGACCTGGGCCTCGAAGTGCTGGCCGAAGGCGTCGAGACCACCGCCCAGCACGCCCAACTCGCCGCCGCTGGCGCCAAGAGCTTTCAGGGCTATCTATATGGCAAGCCGATGAGCCTGCACGCCTTCCAGGCGCGGATGGCGGCTGAGCGCGCGGAGACGCGGCGCGGGGTGAAGGTCCGCATCTGACCCTCGGCTAGCCTGGGACCTGAAGCCTGCCATTGGCTGCGCCCTTGCGAGCTACAGCCGCATCAGCAGTTCGCGCGTGGCGCGTGTCGCTCCCTCGTGGTTGAGCGTTTCCAGTCCAACCAACAGCCCATAGAGCATGATCGGCGCAGTGGGCGCGGCGATACCCGCCGCGCGGCACAATAGCTCCAGGTACGCGATACGGCGAGCATCCATACGCGACACTGCCTCCGCCACATGGGGAGCCGAAAGTGCCCAAGCGCGAAGTGCCGGTTCGAGCCTTGCCCCACCATAGATCGGATCACGAAGGCTCGCCGCCAGAAAGCACAGCTGCTCCAGACGGGCACGAGGCGGCAGGTCAGGCTCAAGTTGCGCGATCACCCCGTCGAAGGCTCGTTCTTCCCAAAACCGGATCAGGCGTTCCTGATAGTCGGGCAAATCTCTGAAGTGCCAGTAGAATGAACCCTTCGTCGTTTTGAGATCGCGCGCCAGTGCCTCGGCCCGCAGAGCCGAAGGTCCTGACCGGGCCAGCGCACGCAGTCCGGCCAACAGCCAGTCTTCCGAGTTCAATCGGTTTTTCGGTTTCTCCGGCATCGAGCAACCATACGGTAGCGTATTGACATGCGCAAGCGCACCGACTAACCATACGCAACCGTATGGAGTTGCTGATGATGTGGACCCGAATTGCCGCCGCGTTGATGGCGTTGACCTTCCTGATTCACGTGTTTGCGGGCGGACTGGATGTGCACCTGCCCATGCAGTCGGCTTTGTCTGATCCCGGACTTGCCGCTTACGCGGCTATCCTGTGGCACGCGGTCACGGTGGTGCTGGCCGTATTGGCCATTGGGCTCTGGGGGCTGGCGGGCCGGCACGACCCCATTTTCGAAACAGTTGTGTCAGGCATCCAGATCGGCTTTGCCGGCCTCTTCATCTTTTACGGACTTACAAGGCTGGGCACGCTCTGGCTGATGCCGCAATGGATCATCTTCATAACAATTCCGGCGTTGACCCGTTTTGGCCAAAGCCGGAAACGAGCCGCGTGATCAACAAAGAGATCAATCCTGCCCCTTGGAGAGATGCTCTGTATTTCGCCGACGCCCCCACATCGACATCCCGTCCCCGACCCGCTATCTCCTCCCCATGAGCCTCGACATCAAGATCTGTGGCCTGTCCACGGCCGAGACAGTCGCCGCCGCGCTTGACGGCGGGGCGAGCCATGTGGGGTTCATCTTCTTTCCCAAAAGCCCGCGCAATGTGACGCCGCAAGAAGCCGGGCGGCTGCGGCAGGCGGCCATGGGCAGGGCGCTGGCGGTCGCCGTTTCGGTCGATGCCGATGACGCGTTCTTGGACGAGATCGTCGCCGCCATGGCGCCCGACATGCTTCAATTGCATGGGAAGGAGACGCCCGCGCGCGTGGCGGAGGTGAAGGCGCGTTACGGCCTGCCGGTCATCAAGGCGCTGTCGGTGGCCGAGCGCGCCGATCTCGACGCCATTGCGCCTTATGTCGGCATCGCCGACCGCTTCCTGCTCGACGCCAAGCCGCCCAAGGGGGCAAAACTTCCCGGCGGCAACGGCATCGCCTTCGACTGGCGGCTGCTCGAAGACCTATCGGGTGAGGTCGACTACCTGCTTTCGGGCGGGCTCGACGCGGGAAATGTCGGCGAGGCCCTCGGACTTGTCTCGCCGCCGGGGCTCGATCTCTCCTCGGGCGTGGAAAGCGCGCCGGGGGTGAAGGATCCCGCGCTGATTGCGCGCTTCTTCGACGCGGTTGTTGCCGCGCGTGCGACTTCGCCCGCCTGACGGTTTACAAGCCGGCCTGAAACCGCTTTACCGATGCTGCGGAGAAGAGTCCGCCGCCAGCGTTCAGGATGTCCAGATGAACCAGACCCCGCTTCCCAATTCCTTCCGCTCCGGCCCCGACGGCGAGGGCATGTTCGGCATTTTCGGCGGCCGCTTCGTGGCCGAGACGCTGATGCCGCTGATCCTGGACCTGGAAAAGGAGTGGCAGGCTGCAAAGGGCGACGAGGTTTTCTGGGCCGAGATCGAAAACCTCAACACCCACTATACCGGCCGGCCTTCGCCGCTCTATTTCGCCGAGCGCCTGACCGAGCATCTGGGCGGTGCCAAGATCTACTTCAAGCGCGACGAGCTGAACCACACCGGCGCGCACAAGATCAACAATTGCCTGGGGCAGATCCTGCTGGCGCGGCGCATGGGCAAGACGCGCATCATCGCCGAGACCGGTGCCGGCCAGCACGGCGTGGCCACCGCCACCGTCTGCGCGCGCTTCGGCCTGCCCTGCGTGGTCTATATGGGCGCGACGGATGTCGAGCGGCAGGCGCCCAACGTCTTCCGCATGAAGCTCTTGGGCGCCGAGGTGGTGCCGGTCTCGTCCGGCCACGGCACGCTCAAGGACGCCATGAACGAGGCGTTGCGCGACTGGGTGACCAATGTCGAGGATACCTATTACCTGATCGGCACGGCTGCCGGCCCGCACCCCTATCCCGAGCTCGTGCGCGACTTCCAGTCGGTCATCGGCAAGGAGCTGCGTGAGCAGATGATGGCGGCGGAGGGCCGGCTGCCTGACATGCTGGTAGCCGCCGTCGGCGGCGGGTCCAACGCGATCGGCCTGTTCCACCCCTTCCTCGACGACCGCGACGTGGCGATTGTCGGCGTGGAGGCGGGCGGCAAGGGTCTGGAAGGCGAGGAGCACTGTGCCTCGCTGACCGCCGGGCGCCCGGGCGTGCTGCACGGCAACCGCACCTATCTCCTTCAGAACGAGGACGGCCAGATCAAGGACGGCCATTCGATCTCGGCAGGCCTCGACTATCCGGGGATCGGGCCGGAGCATTCCTGGCTGAAGGAATCGGGCCGCGTCGAATATGTGCCGATCATGGATGACGAGGCGCTGGAAGCTTTCCAGCTTCTGACGAAGCTCGAGGGCATCATCCCCGCGCTCGAACCCGCCCATGCGCTGGCCGAGGTGGTCAAGCGCGCGCCGAAGATGGGCAAGGACCAGATCATCGTCATGAATCTGTGCGGCCGCGGCGACAAGGACATCTTCACCGTCGGCAAGATCCTCGGCATGGGGCTCTGAGGCACGCCGTGGCGGCCTTCCTCGACGTCTGGGTCAATTGCCCCGACCGCGCCACAGCCGAGGCGATCGCCGCCGATTGCATCGAGAAGCGGCTGGCCGCCTGCGCCAACATCTTCGCGCCGATCGCCAGCCTCTACCACTGGAAGGGTGAGGTCGAATCCGACGAGGAAGTTCCGCTGCTGTTGAAGACGCGAGACGCTCTTTTCGAGCCGCTTTGTGCGGCGGTGAAGGCGAAGCACCCCTTCGAGGTGCCCTCGATCGTGGCCACCGAGCTGGTGGCGATCGATGCGGCCTATGCCGCCTGGCTGGAAGACGAGACGCAAGCAGGCTGAGCATCACTCGCCGGCGTAGATCTTCCAGTTCTTGACGAAATCGCCGCGGGGGATCTGCGAGAAGCGGGTGACCTTGTTGCGGCCGGTCGACTTCGAGACATACAGGGCCCGGTCGGCATTGGCGTAGAGATCGTCGGGTCCATCAGCCTCGGTTGCCATGCAGAGACCAAAGGAGACGGTAATCGGGCCGAAATCCCGGCCGGTGGCGGTGTTCACGAAGGGGGTCTTCTCGACCGTCGCCCTTATTTCCTCGGCCAGTCGGGCGGCGCTGTCTTCGGTGAAGTTCTCGAGGATCAGCGCGAATTCCTCTCCGCCGGTGCGCGCAGCAAAGACACGCGAACTGGACCTCACGCCGAATATGCGGGCCACGATCTGCAGGATCCGATCGCCAACCGGGTGCCCGTATTTGTCATTTACGGGCTTGAAGCGGTCGATGTCGGCCAGGATCAGGCTGGAGAAGGCAATCTTGCGCTTGTCGGCATAGATGCCGGCCATCGCATTGTCGAAGCTGCGCCGGTTGTTGAGCTGCGTCAGCGCGTCGGTCTCCGAGAGCCTCTTGTATTTCTCCAGCTTGGCCTGGGCTTCCTGCAACTCGCTCGACTTGTCGCTCATCGTAGACGCGGTCTTGCGCCCGTGGTCGATGGTCGTATCCGTCGCCGTCGAGATCAGCGACACCACTCGCTGGAGGAACTCCTGCGAGCTGGCCTTGCGGCTGGTCAGCCCGCTGGACGTCTGGTCCAGCAGCCGCCCGTATTTCTCGAGCGCTTCCTGTTCGGCCTGCATCAGGGAGATGATCTCCTCCAGCTTGCCCATGACCTCCGTATGGACAATTGCGACCGAGGCGGCTTCCTGGCGTCCCAGATAGGTTTCGGCAATCTCGTCCAGCTGCTTTTGCGTGGGAGACATACCCAGTGCAGCGAGCGCGGCGGTCAGCTGTCCCTGCGGGTTCGTCAGTGCCTCATAGTAGATGGCGTAGTTGCGCGGCAGGGCGCCGACATTCATGCGACGCATGGTCGCCACGATCGCACTGGCGAGATCGCCTGGCTCGGTCGTCCCTGCGGACGATGCTAGACTCGGCCCTGCCTGCAACTGTGTAGACCTCCAACTATGCGCTTGACGGCACGCATGGCCCAGCTGGCGGACAGCCGATCCCGGGCTCACAGAGCCCCGGGAAGCTCGGATTCCCTTGCAGGCTCGTAGCCGGCTTGCCCCCGCATGCCGAAAGGTTACGTGGGGACAGCTAAATCTTGGTTAAAATGCCATCCTCCCTCATGTCTTTCACCAATTCGGTGGGTCGGCACTAGTTTTGACGTTGCGCCGGATATTTGGAGCGTGGAGAAAATGCCAGTCTTGACCAGAAGTAGATTACGGCCATCCCGGCCAGGATCGCAGCGGCCAGGGGAACCGGCGTCGTCTCGAGTCCGCCGAACACCATGCGGTACATGATGCGGCCCGGCATGAAGGTGAAATAGCCGGCAAGGATGAGCGCGCCGAAATAGGTCGATTGCATGATCTTCTGGTGATCCGTGATCCGGTGCATCCAGGCCGACCTGACGCCAAAGAAGAGCGCCACCATTGTCGCGACGGACAAGAGATGGATCGGGCTCCAGATCCCGACCATCTGAACCGTGTGAATGAAGAACGAGGAAAGGCAGACCACCGCCATGAGTGCGACCCAGATGCGGCCCCCATGACGATGGAGCGCATCTCCCTTCCGCCGGAACAGCACCAGCCCGCCAAGCACGAAGGCGAGGATCGCGCTCACTGTATGGAGCTGGATGGCAAAGGTGGACTCGAGAAGCGGCTGCAAGGTCATGACGGATCTCCTGACTGGCGTGATCGGAACCGACGTCTTGTCGGCAGCGTGCCCATGGCCTATCCAGCTGAAGGGTCCGCATTGAAGGGTGATTTCGTCATTCGACCGCGCCGCTTCGCCATCGACGCCAGCCTGCAATTCACGAAGCGTGAATTGCAGTCGGTCATGTCCTCTCCGGTGCTGTGGGCGGGCATGGCCGGCGCGTCGATCCTGCTTGGCCTGGTCGGTCCGTTTGGCACCTATGATCAGCTGCCACTGGCCGCGCGCCTGGCCTATTGGACGGCTGTCGTCGTCTCCACCTATCTGACCGGCTTCGTGATCGTGCATTTTGCCGTTCACATGCTGTTCGGCGAGGATCGCGGCGGCGTAGTGGGCTATGGCGTGGCCGGCGCACTCGCCGGGATTCCCGTTGCCGGCCTGGTGGCCCTGTTCAATCGCTTCGTCTTTGGCGCCACCTCGAGCTTCGGTTTCGTCACCGCCTTGCCCTATGTGGTCGCCACCGCCGCGCTGATTTCAGCCCTTATCGCGTTCATCATGCACAAGGCGACGGCCGGACCGACCGCCGCTGCCGAGGCACTCAGGCCGACGCCGCGTCCACGGATCCTCGATCGCCTGCCGGCGGAAAAGCGGGGAAGGTTGGCCTACCTGTCGATGCAGGACCACTATGTCGAGGTGCACACCTCGCGAGGCAGCGGGCTGGTGCTGATGCGCATGGCCGATGCCATCACGGAGACCGAGGGCGAGGCGGGGCTGCGCATTCACCGGTCGCACTGGGTTGCCCTCAATGCCGTGGACAGGCTCGAACGGCGCGGCGGCAAGTTGCTTTTGCGCATGCGCGATGGCGTTGAACTGCCGGTCAGCCGCAGCTATTCGGAATCAGTTCGCTCGGCTGGGCTGGGCTGAGACGGTTGCAATTCGGCGCATGCGCCGTATTCGGCATCCGCCCATCTCAGCGCCGTGTAGTCAAAACCGAATGCGAGTGTCGGCTTCACGATTTGAAAGAAGGGCGACAGGTCGAAATCGCGCGGCGTGTAGAGCGAGTGATGCCTGATGTGCAGGATCTCGCGCCTGGAGTACATGGATTCCGCGTGTGCGCGCCCCGGTTTCCGCTCCACATCGGGCAGGATTGGATACCTGATTTCGGTAAAGGCCTCGGCGATCATCGAAGAACAGATGGCGCGGGTTGGATCACCGGAGCCGAATGCAAGCATCCTTCGACGCCAGCGCACCGGGACAGGTGGGGTTGGGAGGAAATAGCGCAGCATGTCGAAGATGTGCTTGAGGTCGTATCGATGGCCGAGCCGCTCGACCATGAAGGAAACAACCCTTTCGCGATCCTCGGCCAACAGTCCTGACGCGCGACAGATGCGGGTGTTGTAGGTGCGGTATTTGGATAGCGGGACTGCCACGCAACCGGTGCCCAGATTGACTTCGATCAGGCGCGGTCGCTCGCTGCCATCTTCCGGTTCGGGCAGGACGTCTCCCACATAGAGGGCGGCATGCGACCAGGTCGACTGGGTAAGGTATTTGATGGCGCCCGAAATCTTCTGGTTGCCTTCGATCAGAAGAATATCGGCCGGTTGCAGCGCGCGCCGAAGCGTCTGCGGGTCGGACGGTGTGTATGGCTGATAGCCGGACGACTCTGTTTCTAGCCGCTCGGCCAGAAAGCGTCCGATCCGGTCCAGAAATGTATCTCGCGGTTCCGCCACGGTAGTCTCCGGTTCAGGCGACTTCTGCCTGTCGCTCTGTCCTGCTGACGCTCTCCGTCGATGCGGATTCGAAAGTGGTTTTCAGCTGCCGCGGAGGCTCGGCAAAAAGCCGTCTGGCCTGCGTCAGGCTCAAGTCCCAAAGGGCCTGACGCTTCTGTGCAAGCAGATGGGTGAACTGCCCTTGAGGATCGAAATCCATCTCGATCTCGCCGGCACGGATCAGGGATTCCATGACATAGATGTCGTTGAGTTCACCCAAAGCTTCGCCCAGCGCCTCGACCGCTTTGCGGCGTTGTTTGACAGGTCCAGGCAAGAAGTCCTGCAGAAGTCCCAGATGCGTCCAATGGCGCTTCACGGCCTTTCGGAGATCGTGGAAATCGTCTTCCTCGCCCAACCGGCCTGCGCGTTTCCGCGCCGCTTCCGCTTCGTTCCAGGCGGCCTTGACGCCTCTGGCCAGAAGATGCGCGCCGGCCTTTCGCCCTGATGGCAGGTTCCAGGCCACCACCGATTCCTTGGCTGCGGCACAACCTTGAACGCAGCGTTGCGCAGCGGCTTCCAGGGCAGATGTTTCCGCGCTCAGCGCATCGAGCCGGACCACGAGCCGGGCGCGCAGGGTCAACAGCGTCGTCCGGTTGGCGGGGCTTCCGTATTCCCCGATGAAACGGTCGACCGTTTCGATCAGGGCCGCCATTTCGCGCGGCCCGGCCAGTGCTGCCGAAATGTCGCGCCATCGCGCGTTCTCCGCCCGATAGAACTCCGGATCGGCCGAACGAGCCAGACGCAGCGTCGCCCTGATCTTCTTGATCGCCTTGCGCGCTTCGTGCGGTGCCTTCAGCGGATTGTCCGCGACGTTGCGGCAATGCGTCTCCGCCAGTCCGATCTGGTAGAGCGTCACGCGCCGCAGTTCCGCGTCGCAGGGACGCCCGCGTTGGAGACGAAAGCTCACGTGATCGTCTCCGGCATGCCGTTCAGCGCAAGCGAGAGATTGTAATAGGATGCGTCATTGGTGACATCGCGACCGATCCAGGAAGGTGCCTCATCCATTGGCACTTCCTCGGGTGTTTCAACCTCCGCCAGCACAAGACCTGAGAGCGCGCCGCCGAATTCGTCCACTTCCCAGTCCCGCCCGGCGTGGGAAACGACGTGACGTGTCTTGACGATGGCGTTGCCGAGCGCAAAGCCTCGCATTTCCTCCGCATCCGTCAGTGGCACATCGTACTCGAATTCGTCGCGCACCCGCGATGCGCCGCCGAACTTGAGCGTGAGCCGGGCCTTTTCGCCGTCAATGATGCGAATGCGCGCGGAGCGATCGTCGCCGACGGCTACATAGAACTGCAGCATCGCCCTCCCGGGCCCGGCGATTTCCCGCCAGCCGTCCCCCTTTACCAGAAACTTCTGTTCGATTTCCTTGGCCATTGCAGTCCATCAAAGCCCGGCGGGGATACGATTTCAAGCAGGTTCCGCCTGCCATGCCTTGCCACGCAAAAGGGGCGCCCGTTTGGGCGCCCCTTCAAATGCTTTGCCGATATGCCCGAAATCAGGCGTCGGCGTCCTGCTTTGCCTCGGAGCGGATTTCCTTGCCCGTCTCCTGGTCGACGACCTTCATCGACAGACGAACCTTGCCGCGCTCGTCGAAGCCCATGAGCTTGACGAAGACCTTCTGGCCTTCCTTGACGACATCGGTGGTCTTCTGGACGCGCTCGGACGCCAGCTGCGAGATGTGCACCAGCCCATCCTTGGGACCGAAGAAGTTTACGAAGGCGCCGAAATCGGCGGTCTTGACGACCGTGCCCTCATAGATCTCGCCCACCTCGGGCTCGGCCACGATCGTGTGGATCCACTTCTTCGCAGCCTCGATCTCCTTGGCGTTGGAAGAGGCGATCTTGACCGTGCCGTCATCCTCGATGTTGATCTTGGCACCGGTCTTCTCGACGATCTCGCGGATGACCTTGCCGCCAGAGCCGATCACGTCGCGGATCTTGTCGGTCGGAATGTTCATCACCTCGATACGCGGCGCGAACTCGCCGAGCTCGCCGCGGCTTTCGCCAAGCGCCTTGCCCATCTCGTCGAGAATGTGCTCGCGACCGCCCTTGGCCTGCTCGAGGGCGATCTTCATGATCTCCTCGGTGATGCCGGCGATCTTGATGTCCATCTGCAGCGAGGTGATGCCGTCACGCGTGCCGGCGACCTTGAAGTCCATGTCGCCAAGGTGATCCTCGTCACCGAGGATGTCGGACAGCACCGCGAAGCGCTCGCCTTCCTTGATCAGGCCCATCGCGATGCCCGAAACGGGCTTTGCCAGCGGCACGCCGGCATCCATCAGCGCCAGCGAGGTGCCGCAGACCGTCGCCATCGACGAAGAGCCGTTGGACTCGGTGATCTCGGACACGACACGCAGCGTGTAGGGGAACTGATCGGGCGCCGGCAGGACGGGGTGAATGGCGCGCCAGGCGAGCTTGCCGTGGCCAACTTCGCGGCGGCCCGGCGAACCGATTCGGCCGGTCTCGCCAACCGAGAAGGGCGGGAAGTTGTAGTGAAGGAGGAACGTCTCCTTGTAGGTGCCGGTCAGGGCATCGACGAACTGCTCGTCCTCGCCGGTGCCCAGCGTGGCAACGACCAGCGCCTGGGTCTCGCCGCGGGTGAACACGGCCGAACCGTGGGTGCGCGGCAGAACGCCGACTTCCGACACGATCGGGCGCACGGTCGACAGGTCGCGACCGTCGATACGGCTGCCCGTGTCGAGGATGTTCCAGCGAACGACCTTGGCCTGCAGTTCCTTGAAGGTCGCGCCGACCTGCTCGGGCGTCCAGCGGGCTTCTTCACCGTCCTTGGCGGCGAAGGCTTCCTTCACCTTTGCCTTGACCGCATCGACGGCGGCGTAGCGGGCCTGCTTGTCGGTGTTCTTGTAGGCTTCGCGCAGCTCGCCTTCGACCAGCTTAAGCATCTCGCCTTCGAGGGCCGACAGGTCCTCCGGCACGAATTCGCGCGGCTCCTTGGCAGCGACTTCGGCAAGCTTGATGATCGCCTCGATGACAGGCTGGAAGCCCTTGTGGCCGAACATGACGGCGCCAAGCATGATCTCTTCGGCAAGCTCGTGAGCCTCCGACTCGACCATCATCACGGCATCTGTGGTGCCGGCGACGACGAGGTCCAGCTTGGATTCCGGCATCTCGTCAATGTGCGGGTTGAGGACATATTCGCCGGCGATGTAGCCGACGCGTGCGCCGCCGATCGGGCCCATGAAGGGCACGCCCGAAAGCGTCAGGGCTGCCGACGTGGCGACCATCGCCAGCACGTCCGGATCGTTCTCCAGGTCATGCTGCAGCACGGTGATGATGATCTGGGTGTCGTTCTTGTAGCCCGGTGCAAACAGCGGGCGGATCGGCCGGTCGATCAGGCGCGACGTCAGCGTCTCCTTCTCGGTCGGACGGCCTTCGCGCTTGAAGAAGCCGCCGGGGATTTTGCCGGCCGCGAAGGTCTTTTCCTGGTAGTTGACCGTGAGCGGGAAGAAGTCGAGGCCGGGCTTCGGCTCCTTGGCCGAGACGACGGTGGCCATGACGACGGTCTCGCCATAGGTGGCCCATACGGCGCCGTCGGCCTGACGGGCGATCTTGCCGGTCTCGAGGATAAGCGGGCGGCCGCCCCACTCGATCTCTACTTTGTGATGATTGAACATGTCTTGTCCTTGAATACGGACTGCCGCCGCACCGCCATTTCCGGGCGAACGGCATCCTTGGCTACGTTCGGACGAGCCACGGGCAAGACAACGGGTCGCTTGCACGCCGGAAGCGACCGGCAATCCTGCCCCATGACAGGCCCACGATGCGGCTCTGCGGCAAGCATTCTACATTGGCCGCGAACCGGGAGGGCGACGGAACATTCCGTCGCGCCGTTTTCGATCGGCGGGCACTGGTTGGCGCCCGCCGATCGAATATTGCTAGCGGCGCAGGCCGAGCTTGCCGATCAGAGTCTGATAACGGCCTTCGTCCTTGCGCTTCAGATAGTCGAGCAGGCTGCGGCGCTGTGAAACGAGCGCCAGCAGGCCACGGCGGGAGTGGTTATCCTTCTTGTGGCCTTTGAAGTGCTCGGTCAGGTTCACGATGCGCTCGGTCAGGATCGCAACCTGGACTTCGGGCGAACCTGTGTCGCCTTCCTTGGTCGCGTATTCCTTAAGCAGTTCCTGCTTGCGCTCTGCGGTGATCGACATCGCATGCTTCCTTTCGAATTTGAGGAATGAGAGTCGCCCACGGCCGGGATGTCGTCCAGCAGGGGCCGTTTGGTCACGCAGCTTCAGCCGCAATGATGCGGCGCATATAGTGCAATGCGCGGCCGAAAGCCAGCGAAAAGACGGGGCTGCCCCGGTGCCAGCCGGCGCTGGACTTGGTCGCTCGTTTCCGGTTCTCCTGATCCATCACCCCACTGGATGGACGAATCGATGACCGCAGACACGAAAGCCCAGTCCCGCCTCAAGCGCATGATCGACCAGGGCAGCGGCAAGGAGCCGGCCGATCTGGTGCTCAAGGGCGGCCGCTTCTTCGACCTGATCTCCGGCGAGATCGTTCAAAGCGATATCGCCATTTGCGAGGACCGCATCGTCGGCACGCGCGAGGACTATCGCGGCAAGCGTGAGATCGACATAACGGGCGCGATCGTGGTGCCGGGCTTCATCGACACGCATCTGCATATCGAATCCTCGCTGGTCACCCCGCACGAGTTCGACCGCTGCGTCCTGCCGCGCGGCATCACGACCGCGATCTGCGACCCGCACGAGATTTCCAACGTCATCGGCGCAGAAGGCATAAGCTATTTCCTCGACAGCGCTATCGAGACGATCATGGACATCCGGGTCAATCTGTCGAGCTGCGTGCCGGCCACCGAGCTGGAGACGGCGGGCGCAAGGCTCGACATCGACGACCTCCTGCCCTTTGCCGACCACGAGAAGGTGATCGGGCTAGCCGAGTTCATGAATTTTCCGGGCGTGCTGGCGGGCGATCCGGTGTGCCTTGCCAAGCTCGCGGCCTTCCAGGGCGGGCACATAGACGGCCATGCGCCCCTCTTGCGCGGGCTCGGCCTCAACGGCTATCTCGCCGCCGGCATCTCGACAGACCACGAGACGACGAGCGCCGACGAGGCGCTCGAAAAGCTCGCCAAGGGCATGCACATTCTTGTACGCGAGGGCTCGGTGTCGAAGGATCTCGAAGCGCTGATCCCGATCATCACCGAGCGCAACTCGCCCTTCATCGCGCTGTGCACCGACGACCGCAATCCGCTCGACATCGCCGAGCACGGCCATCTCGACCACATGATCCGCACAGCCATTGCGCGTGGCGTCGAGCCGCTGGCAGTCTACCGCGCGGCAAGCGTGTCGGCAGCCCGCATCTTCGGGCTGACCGATCGCGGCCTGGTCGCGCCGGGCAAGCGCGCCGACCTGGTGGTGCTGGATTCGCTGGAATCCTGCCGCGCGCAGATGGTGTTTTCGGCAGGTCGAGAGGTGACCGACGAACTCTTCGCCTCGCGCCGCGAGGTGGCCCCCGTCGGGCGCAACAGCGCCAGGGCGCCGAAGGTGGCGGCGGACGAATTCACCGTGCGCGCGGGCAATGACGAGGCGCATGTCATCGACGTGGTGCCGGGTCGCATCATCACCGAGCACCTGCGCCACGCGCTGCCGGTTTCGGATGGCCAGTTCCAGATCGATCTCGATGCCGACATCATCAAGGTTGCCGTGGTCGAGCGGCACGGCAAGAACGGCAACATCGCGACCGGTTTCGTGAAGGGCTTTGGGCTGAAGCGGGGCGCCATCGCCTCCACGGTGGGCCATGACAGCCACAATATCTGCTGCGTGGGCACCGACGAGGCCGACATGGCGGTGGCCGTCAATCGGCTGGGTGAGATCGAGGGCGGCTTCGTGGTGGCCGAGGGCGGCAAGGTGGTGGCGGAACTGCCACTGCCGGTGGCAGGCCTCATCAGCCTGGAAAGCTACGAGGTCGTGCGCGACCAACTCACAGAACTGCGCAAGGCGGCGTTCGCGCTGGGCGCAACGCTGGAAGAACCCTTCCTGCAGATCGCCTTTCTGCCGCTGCCGGTGATCCCGCACCTGAAGATATCGGACAAGGGCATGGTCGACGTCGACCGCTTCGAGATCATCGAGACGTAGAGCCTACCTACTTCTTCAGTTCCGAAATTCCGCCGTTCCTGGCCGACCATTCCAGTGGGGCGTTGAGGAACGCCTCGACTTCGGCAAGCGTCTCGGGCGAGAAGCGCTTTTCCTTCTTGCAGACTTCCAGCACGTCCCACCAGGTGGCCAGGTGATGCAGCCGCATGCCGGCGTCGAGCAGGCGCTGCGGGGCATCGGGGAAGATGTCGTAATAGAAGACGGCGAAGGTGTCGGTCACTTCCGCGCCCGCTGCTCGGATCGCCTCGGCAAACTTGATCTTGCTGCCGCCATCGGTCGTGAGATCCTCGACCAGCAGCACCCTGGCGCCTTCCTTCAGCTCTCCCTCGATCTGTGCGTCGCGCCCAAACCCCTTGGGCTTCTTGCGCACATAGAGCATGGGCAGCGCCATCTTGTCGGATAGCCAGGCGGCGAAGGGAATACCTGCCGTCTCGCCGCCGGCGACCGCATCGAACTGCTCGAAGCCGACTTTCCGGAAGATCACCGAGGCGGCGAAATCCATCAGCGCGGAGCGGATGCGCGGATAGGAGATCAGCTTACGGCAGTCGATATAGACCGGGCTCGCGAGGCCGGAGGTGAAGGTATAGGGCTCGTCGGAGCGGAAATGCACGGCCTCGATCTCGAGCAGCATGCGCGCCACCGTTTCGGAGATCACCGCGCGGTCCGGGAATGTGTTGGAGAACATCTTCTGCTCCGCTTGTCGAGGGATGCGCCTGCCCTAGCAGCAACCGCGCCCGCTAGGAAGCCGAGGCCTCCACATTCCAGTGGATCGGGAACATCGGATCGAACACCGTCACCGGTCCGTCCCCCGTTTCGATCTTGCCCGGGAAGGAGACTTGCTCGGCCAGGCGGACCAGCGTCACGCGCTCTTCGTTCGGTGCCATGCGATAGAAGGCAGGGCCGTTGAGCGACGCAAAAGCCTCCAGACGGTCGAGCGCGCCTTCCTCCTCGAAGACATGCGCAAGGCAGGCCATCGTGTTGATCGACGAGAAGATGCCGGCGCAGCCGCAGGCCGTCTCCTTCAAGGGGTCGATATGCGGCGCTGAATCGGTGCCTAGGAAGAAGCGTGGATCGCCGGAGGTTGCTGCCGCACGCAGGGCCAGCCTGTGCTCCTCGCGCTTGGCGACCGGCAGGCAGTAATAATGCGGGCGGATGCCGCCGGCCAGGATCGCGTTGCGGTTGATGATCAGGTGGTGGGTGGTGATCGTCGCGCCCATGTCGCGGCCTTGTGACTTCACATACTCGACGCCGTCCCTGGTCGTCACATGCTCCATCACCACGCGCAGGCCGGGAATGCGGCGGCGAACGGGGTCGAGCACACGCTCGATGAACACGGCCTCCCGGTCGAAGATGTCGATCGACGGATCCGTCACCTCGCCATGCACGCAAAGCGGCATGCCGATCTCGGCCATGCGTTCGAGCACCGGATAGACCTTTTCGATATCGCGAACGCCGCTTTGCGAATTGGTCGTCGCGCCGGCCGGATAGAGCTTTACCGCCGCGATCTTGTCGCTGGCGAAGCCCGCCGCGACGTCTTCCGCATTGGTGGTCTCGGTCAGATAAAGGGTCATCAGCGGCGTGAAGGAATGTCCCTGCGGAAGCGCCGCCATGATGCGCCCGCGATAGGCTTCCGCATCGGCCACGGTCACGACCGGCGGCACCAGGTTCGGCATGACGATGGCACGGGCGAAATGGGCGGATGTGTGCGGCAGCACCGCCTGCAGCATGGCGCCATCGCGCAGGTGCAGGTGCCAGTCGTCGGGGCGTCTGATCGTCAGTTTCGTCATGTCGTTCCTCGCCTTTGCCGCAAAGGCTCTGCGCGGTTCGCGCCCGAATGTCTAGACTTCGGGGCAGGCGCGGTGCGCGGCTGGACGGGCCGGCTCCTGAAGCCCGTCGTGGCGGGCGCCTTCATGGCAGTGCTGTCCTGGCAGCTGAGCGCAGGATCAGCCGGGCGTCAGCGTGCCTTTCGGCGCTCGCTGGCCGGCTGGTAGGCAAGGCGCGAATGGTAGCCGCAATAGGGGCCGCATTCGCCGACATCGTTGCCGCAGAAGGCGAAATCTTCCGACAGCGGATCACCGATCGGCCACTTGCAGGTGCGCTCTCCCAGTTCCACCAGCTTGAGCTTCAGCGGGATCGGGATGACGACATTGTCCTGCGGGCGGACTTCGATCCGCGTTTCCGGCTCGGCATCGAAACGCGCCTGCAAGGCGGTGGCGCCGACGGTCGTCGTGACCGGGCGCTGGGTGCGGCCGGCCGGACGAGGCGTGCCTTGCGGCGCGGTTTTCTTGGGCCGCGGCGTCGAGGATGAGGATCGTCCCCGTCCCGACAGCTTCAGCCGGTGTACCTTGCCGATCACCGCGTTGCGGCTCACGCCGCCGAGTTGCGTGGCAATCTGGCTTGCGCTGAGGCCCTCGCCCCACAGCTTCTTCAGTAGTTCGACCCGCTCGTCGGTCCAGTTCATGTGGCCAGGCTCCGTTTTCCGCCGCGGAATCCGAATCCATCGCCGCCCAGCCCAGCCGGGTGACACCACATCTACGGAGATGGAAGGGTTCGCCGCACCAAATATAGTCAACTGCAATGCAGGCTACCTTATCGGCTGACTCGGTGACAAGAGTCGCCGTGGTGCAGCGAATCAGTTTTTACGTTTTTCCCCAGCTTGGCCGTTGCGGTGTGTCAATAGGGACCTAACGCAGGGGGAGGTCGCAACGTTGACTTGAAAGGCCAAACGCAGGATATACGGTGCATGCGCCGCCCCTGGGCGGCGTTTTGGTTTCACGCCGCAGCAAGGCCGCGCGGCGGTTGATCGACGGGAGAGGACCATGGGCGGTAAGGCGCTTTACGAATCCTTTGCGCGCGCGCCCCTTGCTTTCGAACGGGGCGAGGGTAGCTGGCTCTACACGGCCTCGGACGAGCGATATCTCGACTTCGCCGCCGGCATCGCCGTCAATTCGCTTGGCCACTGCCATCCGCATCTGGTCGCAGCCCTGACCGAGCAGGCCGGCAGGCTCTGGCACGTCTCCAACCTCTACGAGATCCCCGGCCAGCGCCGGCTCGGCGAGCGGTTGGTCGAAAACACCTTCGCCGACCGCGTGTTCTTCACCAATTCGGGTGCCGAGGCGCTCGAATGCGCGATCAAGACGGCGCGGCGCTATCACTATGCCAGGGGCAACCCCGACCGGTTCCGGATCGTCACCTTCGAGGGCGCCTTCCATGGCCGCACGCTGGCGACCATCGCCGCCGGCGGCCAGGCCAAGTATCTGGAAGGCTTCGGCCCCAAGGTCGAAGGTTTCGACCAGGTGCCATTCGATGATTGGGACGCGCTGGTGGCGGCTGTCAGCGATGCGACTGCTGCGATCATGATCGAGCCCGTGCAGGGCGAAGGCGGCGTGCGGCCGGTTTCGGCGAGCTTCCTGCGCCAGTTGCGCAAGCTTTGCGACGAGCGCGGCCTCCTGCTGATCTACGACGAGGTTCAATCCGGCATCGGCCGTACGGGCAAGCTGTTCGCGCATGAATGGTCGGGTGCGACGCCCGACATCATGGCGATCGCCAAGGGCATTGGCGGCGGGTTCCCGGTCGGCGCCTGCCTGTCGACGGAAGCGGCCGCCGAGGCAATGACGCCCGGCACGCACGGCACCACCTTCGGCGGCAATCCACTCGCCATGGCAGTCGGAAATGCCGTGCTGGACGTGGTGCTTGAGGAAGGTTTCCTCGACGAGATCAACCGCAAGGGGCTGCTGATGAAGCAGGGGCTTGCGGCCGTGGTCGATGCCTTCCCCAATGTCTTCGAGGAAGTGCGCGGCACCGGCCTCATGCTGGGCATCAAGTGCCGCCAGCCCAATACCGCAGTGACCGCCGCTTTGCGCGAGGCGCATCTGCTCGCGGTGCCGGCCGGCGAGAACGTGGTGAGGCTTCTGCCGCCGCTGACGGTGTCCGACGAGGAGATCGGCACCGCCTTGTCGATGCTGCGCGATGCCGCCGCCGGCCTTTCGCTGCCGGCGACCGGCACCAACGGTTAGGACATTTCCCATGCAGAACGGCTTCCGCCATTTCACCGATCTGTCTTTGACCGCAGCCGACGATCTGCGGGCGATGATCGACGGCGCCATAGACCGCAAGGCGCGGCTCAAGACCGGCGACCGCGATCGCCCGCTTGAGGGCAAGGTGCTGGCGATGATCTTCGACAAGCCCTCGACCCGCACCCGCGTCTCCTTCGATGTCGGCATGCGCCAGCTCGGCGGCGAGACCCTGATGCTGACCGGCACGGAAATGCAGCTCGGCCGCTCCGAGACCATCGCCGACACAGCGCGCGTTCTGTCGCGATATGTCGACGTGATCATGATGCGCACCACCTCGCATGACCGGCTGAAGGAGATGACGGAGAACGCCACCGTGCCCGTCATCAACGGGCTGACCGACGACACGCATCCCTGCCAGATCATGGCCGACCTGATGACCTTTGAGGAGCATCGCGGCCCGGTGCGCGACCGTCTGTTCGCCTGGACCGGCGACGGCAACAACGTGCTGCATTCGCTGGTAGAGGCCTCGGCGCGCTTCTCTTTCAGGCTCAACATCGCCGTGCCGGAAGGCAGCGAGCCGGCGGCGGGCTTCGTCGATTGGGCGCGCGCCAATGGCGGGCGCATCGAGTTCAAGCCGTCGGCTGAGGAGGCTGTTACCGGTGCGGACTGCGTGGTCACCGACACCTGGGTCTCGATGGGCCAGGAGCACCGTGCGCGCGGTCACAACGTCTTTTTGCCGTATCAGGTCAACGATGAACTGATGGCGCTGGCCGCGCCCGATGCCCTCTTCATGCACTGCCTGCCGGCGCATCGCGGCGAGGAGGTGACCGACGCGGTCATCGACGGGCCGCACTCGGTCGTCTTCGACGAGGCCGAGAACCGACTGCACGCCCAAAAAGCAGTGCTTTTGTGGTGCATGGGCCACGACCCTCGCGGTTGATCGCGGCGGACAGACGCACTATCTGATCGGCTGAAAGCGGCCGGCTTGTGGCCGATCATGCTGGGCCGCGGAGGCGGCCCCTCCGGAATTTTCGCGAGGTAGCTACATTGCCCGAGGCACAAAGGAAGCTGGGCGAGTTCGGATTCGCCGGCGACGACCATGTCGTGCCGTTCCAGGTCGAGGCGCTGGACGCGCGCGGCCGCGTGGTTCAGCTCGGCCCCGTGGTCGACCAGATCCTCAACCGCCATGACTATCCCGAACCCGTCGCGCGGCTTCTGGCCGAGGCGATGGCGCTCGCCGTGCTGCTCGGCACCTCGCTGAAATTCGAGGGCAAGTTCATCCTACAGACCCGCACCGACGGACCGGTCGAGATGCTGGTCGCAGATTTCGCCACGCCGCGTTCGCTGCGTGCCTATGCGAGTTTCGATGCCGAGCGCGTGGCGGAAGCCGAAGCCGCAGGCCGCGCCTCCCCGGCCGAGCTTCTGGGCACCGGCGTTCTGGCGCTTACCGTCGACCAGGGCCGCCACATGCAGCGCTACCAGGGCATAGTCCAGCTTGAAGGCACCTCGCTGGAAGACGCCGCACGCAGCTATTTCCGCCAGTCCGAGCAGCTGCCGACCGAGGTCCGCCTGGCGGTCGCCCGCCAGCTCGTGCCCGGCGACGGCGCCCGCGAGCACTGGCGTGCCGGCGGGCTGGTGGCGCAGTTTCTGCCCGAGGCGCCCGAGCGCATGCGCCTGCCCGATCTGCCCGGCGGCGACGGCGACGAGGATGTCGGCCACGACCCGACCGACGATGCCTGGTACGAGATGCGCGCACTTCTGGAAACGATCGAGCCGGACGAGCTGCTCGACCCGACGGTGGGCGCCGAGCGGCTTCTCTACCGCCTTTTCCACGAGCGCGGCGTGCGCGTCTTCGAAGGCGCGGCGGTGATGGACGAGTGCTCCTGCTCGCGCGATCGCATAAGGTCGATCCTTGACGGCTTCAACGCCGAGGAGATCGCCGACAGCATCGAGGAGGGGCGCATCCGCGTTTCCTGCGAGTTCTGCTCGACAGAATATCTGTTCGACCCGGCCGAGTTTCCGTCGGCCGGCTGACGCCAAAACCTAACGAACACGTTCAGACTTCCTAAACCGTCCACGATGTTGTTAAAGAAGGGACGTGGCAGGGGGCTAGCTGCCGGGATCCCATATGCTGTTTCGTCTGAGTGTCGTTGTATTGGTAATCGTGGCCTTCGCAGGCGGCTTTGCAGAGCTCGTCGATCGCGCCGAGGATCCCGCCGACATGCAGCGCATGTCCAATCCCTGCGAGGACTGGGGCAATCCCGCCTGCCAGCAGATTCCGCTTCAGCGGTGAGGTTCTTTCCTTTCGCTCAGGGGCGCTACCGCGCCTGACGGCGCTGGCCTTGCTTTTTGACTGGCGCGCTTTCGGAGGAGCCCCTTGACTCAACGCAACGCCTCTCCCTCCTCCTTGCCCTAACCTGCCCGTTCGCAACCTCGGCGAAAGGGCATGGCCATGGCAAAGAACCATCGCAGTGCGGAGACCGGCCGCTTCGTGACGAAGAAGCAGGCGGACGAAAACCCGAAGACCACCGTTTCGGAGGAGCGGGGCGGCGGCTCCACCCACGGCGCGCATCGCAGCGCGATTTCGGGCAAGTTCGAGAAGAAGGCGGCTGCGGCGCGCTGGCCCGACAAATCGATCAAGGACGGGTGACGGGGAGGGTTGGGCTAGGCCTCGCTGTCCAGCCAGATCGTCACCGGGCCGTCATTGACCAGCGCGACCTTCATCTTGGCGCCAAATATGCCGGTTTCGACCGGGATGCCCCTTTCCCGCAGCGACGCGGCGAAGTGTTCGTAAAGGCGCTTGCCCTCTTCGGGTGCGGCGGCGAGCGAGAAGCCGGGGCGGTTGCCCCTGGTCTCGGCGGCCAGCGTGAACTGGCTGACGACCAGCGCGGCGCCGCCCGTGTCGGCCAGCGACAGGTTCATGCGGTCCTGCGTGTCGGAAAATACGCGTAGCTTTGCCACCTTGGCGGCCATCCATTCGGCCTCAGCCTCCGTGTCGCCGCGCATGGCGCAGACCAGCACCAGAAGGCCGGGGCCGATCTGGCCGACCACCTTGTCGGCCACGATGACCCTTGCCTCGACGACACGTTGGACAAGCGCGCGCATGGGTGCTCCTCTTACCGGAGGGACGAATGAGCGCCCCCTCCACCATGCTTTCGCATGGTCCCCCTCCCCCGTAAACGGAGGAGGAAAAGCACCCCCTCACCGTAACGCTTCGCGTGCCACCTCTCCCCCGGCCGGGGGAGAGGAGGGTCGGCGTAAGCTTAGAACCTCAATCGCTCATCTTGAGCGCTTCGATGAAGGCGGATTGCGGGATTTCGACGCGGCCGAACTGGCGCATGCGCTTCTTGCCTTCCTTCTGCTTTTCCAGAAGCTTGCGCTTGCGCGTGACGTCGCCGCCATAACACTTGGCGGTTACGTCCTTGCGCAGCGCCGAGATGGTCTCGCGCGCGATCACCTTGCCGCCAATCGCGGCCTGGATCGGGATCTTGAACATGTGCTTGGGGATCAGCTCCTTGAGCTTCTCGCACATGGCGCGGCCGCGGCGTTCGGCCTGCGAGCGGTGGACGAGCATGGAGAGCGCGTCGACCGGCTCCTCGTTGACGAGCAGCGACATCTTGACGAGGTCGTCCTCGCGGTAGTCGGTGAGCTGGTAGTCGAAGGAGGCATAGCCGCGCGAGATCGACTTCAGCCGGTCGTAGAAATCGAACACCACCTCGTTGAGCGGCAGATCGTAGACCAGCATGGCGCGGGACCCGACATAGGACAGGTCGATCTGCACGCCACGGCGCTCCTGGCAGAGCTTCAGGATGGCGCCCAGATGATCGTCGGGCGTCATGATCGTGGCGCGGATCCACGGCTCCTCGATATGGTCGATCCGCACCACGTCGGGCATGTCGGCGGGGTTGTGCAACTCCACCATGGTGCCGTCGGTGAGGTAGATCTGGTAGACAACCGAAGGCGCGGTGGCGATCAGGTCGAGATCGAATTCGCGCTCCAGCCGCTCCTGGATGATTTCCAGGTGGAGCAGGCCGAGAAAGCCGCAGCGGAAGCCGAAACCCAGCGCGGCCGAGGTTTCCATCTCGAAGGAGAACGAGGCGTCGTTGAGGCGCAACTTGCCCATGGCGGCGCGCAGATCCTCGAAATCGGCGGCATCGACCGGGAACAACCCGCAGAAGACCACAGGCTGGGCCGGCTTGAAGCCCGGCAGGGGATTTGGCGTAGGGCGCTTGTCCTCGGTGATGGTGTCGCCGACGCGGGTGTCGGCCACTTCCTTGATCGAGGCGGTGATGAAGCCGATCTCGCCGGGGCCGAGCTCGTCGGTGATGACCATCTTGGGCGTGATAACGCCGACCCGATCGACCGGGTATTTGGCATCGGTGCCCATCATGCGGATCTGTTGGCCCTTTTTCAGCACGCCGTCGATCACGCGCACCAGAACGATGACGCCGAGATAGGCGTCGTACCAGGAATCCACCAACATAGCCTTGAGCGGGGCGGTGGCATCGCCCTCGTGCGGCGGCGGCAGCTTGTTGACGATCGCCTCGAGCACGGTGTCGACGCCGAGGCCGGTCTTGGCCGAGATCATGCAGGCATCCGACGCGTCCAGCCCGATCACCTCCTCGACCTGCTCGCGGATGCGGTCTGGCTCGGCGGCGGGCAGGTCGACCTTGTTCAGGACGACGACGATCTCGTGGTCGGCATCGATCGCCTGGTAGACATTGGCCAGCGTCTGGGCCTCGACTCCTTGCGAGGCGTCGACGACCAGCAGCGAGCCCTCGCAGGCGCGAAGCGAGCGCGAGACCTCATAGGCGAAGTCGACATGACCGGGCGTGTCGATGAGGTTGAGCACATAGTGCTCGCCGTCCTTGGCTTGATACTCGAGCCGGACGGTATTGGCCTTGATGGTGATGCCGCGCTCGCGCTCGATGTCCATCGCGTCGAGCACCTGGTCCTTCATCTCGCGGTCTTCCAGCGAGCCGGTCATCTGGATGAGCCGGTCGGCAAGCGTCGACTTCCCGTGGTCGATATGGGCCACGATGGAGAAGTTGCGGATGTTCTTGAGGGGCGTTCTGGTCATGGTCGCGCATTTAGCAGCAGCGCGGGGAAAGGCAAAGCGGAAAGGGGATTGGGGGGCACCAATCCTCCCTACCGCCCCCGCCTGAAAAACTCCGTGCGCTCGTAGAGCGCTTCCATGCGGGTGAGGCGGGCCTTGGTCTCTTCCCAGTTGCGGCTCTGGACGGCGGCAAGCAGCGCCTCGACCAGGAACAGCAGCGAGACGGTGGAATCCCAGGCCGACGGCACTTCGATGTGGCACGGCATCAGGTGGCTGGCATGGGCGGCGGCCGGCGAGATCCAGCGGTCGGTGATCAGCACCACCTCGGCGCCCTGCTCGCGGGCAAGCTCGGCCACCTTAAGCACCGAGGTCTCGTAGCGGCGGATGTCGAAGACGATCAGCACGTCGCGCTCGCCCATGTTGAGGAGAGCCGGCGGCCAGGTGTTGGACATGTCCGACATCAGAACCACGTCCTCCCGCATGACGGTCAGCACCGAGCAGAAATAGTCGGCGATGGCATGGGTGATGCGGCCGCCCATCATGTAGATTCGCCGGTCCGGATCGGCGATGAGATCGGCGACGGCATCGAAGCCGGCGTGGTCGATCTGGCCGAGCGTGGCTTCCAGATTGGCGACGACGGTACCGGCAAAGCGGTTGAGAATGTGCTGGTCGGGGGCGCTGGCCGTCCATTTGTCGCGCTTGGCGAGCGGCGAGGCCAGCTTTTCGCCGATCTCGTCTCGCAAGAGCGCCTGGAATTCGGGATAGCCGCTGAAACCGAGTTTCTGGACCAGCCGCACCACGGTGGGCCCGGAAACGCCGGCGCCCCGCGCCAGGGTCGTGACGGGCCCGAGCGCGGCCACGGGAAAATTGTGCAGCATATGTGCGGCAAGCTGTCGCTCGGCGCGCGTCAGATCGGGCAAAGCCGCCCTGATCCGCTCCTCGGCCGTGGCCGGCTTGCCGGTGGTGGCCGGTTCCGGGCCTGTCCTTGCGCCCATATCCGACATCCCGCTCCCCTCCGCCATTTGTCGAATTTGTAACAGAGCATTCCACCTTGGAATAATCTTGACAAGTCGAGGCCCGGTGAAAGAGGCTGGGCCATCCGGTTCGGGGTGAGGGTGGATCTGGCAGATGAGCGTAATGACGCCGCAGCCGACAGTGCCGACTGAGCGCGAGGCGCCTCGCGTTTGGCCGGCCATTGTCGAGCGCTGGGATGCCGGCGGCAAGCCGCTTGGCAGTTCGGCACGCACCGGCGCCGGCCTGGTGGTCGTTTGCGAGCACGCTTCCAACTCCCTGTCCGATCCTTGGGCCGATCTCGGCCTTGCGCCGGGCGTCATGGGCGAACACATCGCCTGGGATCCGGGCGCGCTCGGTCTTGCCAGAGGTCTGGCATCGAGGATGGCGCCGGCACTTGGCGGGGCGGTGCTGGTGCATGCGCCGCTGTCGCGGCTGATCTACGACCTGAACCGCGCGCCCGACCTGCCCGGCGCGATGCCGGTGCGTTCTGAGCTCCACGACATACCGGGCAACTGCCTTCTGACGGCGGAAGCGCGGGCAGCGCGCACGCTGGCGCTCTACACGCCGTTTCACGCCAGCCTGATGACCGAGTTGGCGTTTCAACTGGCGCTGGGGCGAAGGCCGATCGTCATTACGGTTCATTCCTTCACGCCGGTCTATGAGGGCAGGCGCCGCGAGGTGGAGTTCGGCGTCATCCACGATGCCGATCCGGCGCTCGCCTCGGCGATCGTGAAAGGCGCCGAAAGGAGCGGGCTGGTGACACGGCTGAACGAGCCCTATTCGGCGGCCGATCATGTGACCCATACGCTGAAGCTCCACGCCACGCCCTATGGCCTGACCAATGCGATGCTGGAGATCAGGAACGATCTCATCTCGGATGAGGCTGCACAGGACGCGATGGCGGCGCTTCTCGCGCCTATTCTCAACGCGGCGATCGAACGATGCGGAGGCGCGCCATGCCGGGCTTCCTGATCGCCTATGTGCGCTTCGTCGAGCGGGTCAATTTTCTCTTCGGCCGGCTGGCCATGTTCCTTCTCTTTGCGCTGATGAGTGTGCTTCTGTGGGGCTCGATCGCGCGCGCCGGCTGGCACCCCCAGGTGTGGACCGACGAGATGGCCCAGTTCATCCTGATGGGCTATTTCATGCTCGGCGGCGCCTATGCGATGCAGCTCGGCTCGGCGGTGCGCATGGACCTGCTCTACGGACGCTGGTCCGACACGACCAAGGCCGCTGTCGACGCGATCACGGTCTTCGCGCTCATATTCTATCTCGGCGTCCTGCTGTGGGGCGGCATCGATTCGACCATCTACTCGCTGGAATATGGCGAGCGCCGGCGCGGCCTGTGGCGGCCCTACATGGCGCCGGTCAAGATCGTCATGTGCGTCGGCATCACGCTGATGATCCTGCAGTGCACCGCCTTCCTGATCCGTGACATCGCCAAACTGAGAGGGCGTGAAATCTGATGGGCTACGAATATATCGCCCTGGTGATGTTCGGCTCGCTGATGGCCATGATGCTGACCGGCCAGCGCATGTTCGGCGTGATCGGCTTCGTGGCCGTGGTGGCGGCACTGCTTCTGTGGGGTGAACGCGGCGGCTACGACCTCGCCTTCGCGCAGACCATCAAGCTGATGAACTGGTTCCCGCTGATGACGCTGCCGATGTTCATCTTCATGGGCTACGTGCTGTCGGAAAGCCGCCTGGCAGACGACCTCTACCGCATGTTCCATGTGTGGTTCGGGCCGGTGCCGGGCGGGCTTGCCATCGGCACGATCCTGCTGATGGTGCTGATCTCGGCGATGAACGGCCTGTCGGTGGCCGGCATGGCGATCGGTGCCACCATTGCGCTGCCGGAACTGCTGAAGCGCAATTACGACAAGCGCATGGTAACCGGCGTCATCCAGGCGGGCTCCTCGCTCGGAATCCTCGTGCCGCCATCGGTCGTCATGGTGCTCTACGCGATGATCGCACGCCAGCCGGTCGGGCAATTGTGGCTGGCGGGCATCCTGCCCGGTCTGATGATGGCGGCGCTCTTCATCCTCTATATCTGGCTGCGCTGCCGCATCAATCCGGCGCTCGGTCCGGTGCTGTCGAAGGAAGAGCGGGCCATGGTGACCCGCGCTGAAAAGTTCAGGCTGCTGCAGGCCGGGCTGATGCCGCTCGGCATCTTCCTGGTGATGATGGTGCCCTTCATCATGGGCTACACGCGGCTGGTCGAAAGCTCGGTCATCGGCGCGCTGGCCGCCTTCATCGCCTCGGTGTTGAAGGGGCGCATGACCTGGAAAGTGTTCGAGGAATGCACCAAGCGCACGCTGGCGATCACCTGCATGTTCATGTGGATCATCCTGGCGGCGCTCGCCTTCGGCGCCGTCTTCGACGGGCTGCGCGCGGTCGACTTCGTGCGCGCGCTGTTCCTTGAGGATCTGGGCCTGAACCGCTGGCACGTTTTGATCCTGATGCAGCTTTCCTTCATCCTGATGGGCACGTTCATGGACGACACGGCCATGCTGGTGATCGTCGCGCCGCTCTACGTGCCGATCGTGGCGGCGCTGGATTTCGACCTGATCTGGTACGGCGTGCTCTACACGATCACCTGCCAGATCGCCTACATGACCCCGCCCTTCGGCTACAATCTGTTCCTGATGCGGGCCATGGCGCCGCCCGAGGTCTCGCTGATGGACATCTACAGGTCGATCGTGCCCTTTGTCGGGGTGATGATACTGGGGCTGGCACTGGTGATGATGTTCCCGCAGATCGCGCTCTGGCTGCCGGAGACGCTTTATCGATGACAGAAGGCGCGGCCAACGCGCCCGATGAATGACCCTTTCGGAAACCGGAACACAGGAGACAAGACGATGAAGACAACACGACGCAAATTTCTGACCGCCGGCGCCGTTGCCGCGGGCGCCAGCGCACTGGCCGCGCCGGCCGTTCACGCGCAGTCGACCATCCGCTGGCGCCTGCAGACCTATGCCGGCGCTTCGCTTGGCGCTCAGGTCGCCAAGCCCGCGATCGACATGTTCAACGCCATTGCCGGCGACGAAATGCAGATCGACCTGTTCTATGCCGATCAGCTGGTGCCCACGGAAGAGCTCTTCCAGGCCATGCAGCGCGGCACGATCGACGCGGTGCAGTCGGACGACGATTCCATGATGTCGCCGACCGAGGTGACCGTGTTCGGCGGCTACTTCCCGTTTGCCAGCCGCTACTCGCTGGACGTGCCGGCGCTTTTCAACGACTGGGGCCTGAACGAGATCTGGGACGAGGAATACTCTGCCGTCGGCGTCAAGCACATCTCGGCAGGCGCTTGGGATCCCTGTCACTTCATCACAACGAAGGCGATCAACAGCCTCTCCGACCTTCAGGGCATCCGCGTCTTCACCTTCCCGACCGCCGGCCGCTTCCTGTCGCAGTTCGGCGTGGTGCCGGTGACTGTGCCGTGGGAAGATGTCGAGATCGCAATGCAGACCGGCGAAATCGACGGCGTCGCCTGGTGCGGCATCACCGAGGCCTACGAGGTGGGCTGGGCCGATATCTGCTCGCACTTCCTGACCAACAACATCTCGGGCGCCTGGATCGGGCATTTCTTCGCTAACATGGATCGCTGGAACGAGCTGCCCGAGCACCTGCAGAACCTGATGGCCACCTGCTTCGAGCAGTCGCACTACTATCGCCAGCACTGGTACTGGGCCGGCGAGGCACGTCTGCGCACCGAGGGCGACAAGCTTGAGCTGACCTCGATCCCGGATTCCGAGTGGGCCGAGGTGGAGACGGCGGCACGCGATTTCTGGCAGGAGATCGCCGACGAGTCTGAGACCAAGGCCAAGGTCGTGCAGATCTTCCGCGACTACAACGCGGCCATGGATCGTGCCGGCCGGCCGTACCGCTACGGCTAAGCCCGCGGCATGAACCTGCCGCCCCGGTCTTGAAGGGCCGGGGCGGATGCTCGTCGTCCCCTTGAGAGAACCAACAGATGCCTGGAAACCTGACCCTAGAAGCGCTGTCGCAGGCCTTTTCCGCCGGCGAGATAGACACCGTGATCGTGGCCGCCGTCGACATGCAGGGCCGCCTGATGGGCAAGCGTTTCCACGCTGCTCATTTCCTTAATGGCGGCTGGCAGGAAACACATTGCTGCAACTACCTGCTGGCGACCGACATGGAGATGTACACGGTGCCGGGCTACGCGGCGAGCAGCTGGGAAAAGGGCTATGGCGACTATGTCATGAAGCCGGACCTTTCCACGCTGCGTAGGACGCCGTGGCTTGAGGGCACGGCCATGGTGTTGTGTGACCTGATCGACCACCACACCCACGAGGAGGTGCCGCACTCGCCGCGCGCCATGCTGAAGCGGCAGATCGCGCGGGCCCGCGACATGGGCTTTTCGGCGATGATGGCCACCGAGCTCGAGTTCTTCGTCTTCGACAACAGCTACGAAGAGCTGCGCGATGACGGCTTCCGCGATCTCAGGGCGATCTCAGCCTATAACGAGGACTACCACATCTTCCAGACGACCAAGGAAGAGCCGCTGATGCGCGCGCTGCGCAACGGGCTCTATGGCGCCGGCATCCCGGTTGAAAACACCAAGGGCGAGGCCGAGGCCGGACAGGAAGAGGTCAATATCCGCTACGCGGCGGCACTGGATACCGCCGACAACCACGCCATCACCAAGGCGGCGACGAAGGAGATCGCCCACCGGCTGGGCAAGTCGGTCACCTTCATGGCCAAGTACGACCACCGCCGAGCAGGCTCTTCAAGCCATGTCCACCAGTCCCTGTGGACCCTGGACGGCAAGCCGGCCTTCGTCGACAAGTCCGACCCGCACGGCATGTCGGCGCTGATGAAGCATTTCCTCGCCGGTCAGCTGGCGCATGCCCGCGACATCACCCTGTTCCTGGCGCCCTACGTCAACAGCTACAAGCGCTTCTGCGTCGGCATGTTCGCGCCGACCAAGGCTGTCTGGAGCGCAGACAACCGCACCGCAGGCTTTCGCGTGTGCGGCGAGGGGTCGAGCGCGGTCAGGGTGGAATGCCGCATCGGCGGCGCCGACCTGAACCCCTATGTCGCCTGTGCGGCGCTCTTGGCGGCGGGACTGGACGGGATCGAGAAGAAGCTCGAGCTGGAGCCGGAACTGCGCGGCGACATGTACAATGCGGAGGGCGTTCGCGAGATTCCCAAGACGCTGCGCGAGGCGGCGGACCTTGCGGCCGGGTCGGACTTCCTGCGCGCAGCCTTTGGCGACGAGGTGGTGGAACATTATGTCCATGCCGCCCGCTGGGAGGTATCCGAGCACGACCGCGTCGTCACCGACTGGGAGGTGCAGCGCGGGCTGGAGCGGGCCTGAGGCCCGCCCGCGCTTTAGAGCTAATCCAGCATTCGCAGGATTTGCTCTAGACGTTCAGAAGCAGATATTCCCGCTCCCACGGGCTGATCACTTCCATGAAGGTCTCGAATTCGGCTTTCTTGACCGCCGAATAGGTCGACACGAAAGCGCTGCCGAGGATGTCGCGCAGCGCGGTGTCGGCTTCGAACAATTCGACCGCCTCCAGAAGGCCGCGGGGCAGCTCGATCTCGTCCTCGTTGACGGCTTCGCCCGTCGGGTGGTCGGCGGGCACCTTCTCGATGATCCCGATCAGGCCGCAGGCAAGCGAGGCCGCGAGCGCCAGATAGGGATTGGCATCCGAAGACGGGATACGGTTCTCCACGCGCCTTGCCTGGGCGTCGGAGCGCGGGATGCGGAAGGCCGTGGTGCGGTTGTCATAGCCCCAGCGTGTGTTGACCGGCGCCGACGCGCTTTGTGTCAGTCGGCGGTAGGAGTTCACATACGGGGCGAGCATCACCAGCGCGTTGGGGACATGCCGCTGCATGCCGCCGACGAAATGACGGAAGGTCGGCGTCTCGCCGCCATCCTCGTCGGTGAAGACATTCCGTCCGGTCTTGGCGTCGACGATCGACTGGTGGATGTGCATGGCCGAGCCCGGCTGGCCCTGGATGGGCTTGGCCATGAAGGTGGCATAGGTATCGTGCTTGAGCGCCGCTTCGCGGATCGTGCGCTTGAACATGAAGACCTGGTCGGCGAGTTCCACCGGGTCGCCGTGGCGCAGATTGATCTCAAGCTGGCCGGCGCCTTCTTCATGGATGAGCGTATCGATCTCCAGGCCCTGGCGTTCGGAGAAATGGTAGATGTCGTCGATCAGCTCGTCGAACTCGTTGACGCCGGCGATCGAATAGCTCTGGCCGCCGGCGATCGCCCGGCCCGACCGCCCGATGGGCGGTTCGAGCGGATAATCCGGATCGGGGTTCTTCTTGACCAGGTAGAATTCGATCTCGGGCGCGACAATCGGCTTCAGGCCACGCTTGCGGTAGGCCTCGACCACCCGCTTGAGCACGTTGCGCGGGGTGAACTCGGCCGACTGGCCGTCCTGGGTCACGAGATCGCAGATGACCTGCGCGGTCGGGTCGCTTTCCCACGGCACTTCGCACAGCGTTGACAGATCCGGCAGGAGTTTCAGGTCGCCATCCGCCTCCGGATAGGTGAAATCGCCGCTGTCGTCCGGGTACCGGCCGGAGATCGTCGTCATGAACACGGCTGAGGGCAGCGCCAGCGAGGTGTTGGAGGTGAACTTCTTGGACGGCATCATCTTGCCGCGCGCCACACCGGCCTGATCAGGCGCGATGCACTCGATGTCCTCGATGCCGCGCCATTCCAGCCAGGATGAGGCTTCCTTCCAGTTCTTCACGCCGCGCAAATTCTTGATGAAGGCGGGCAGGCGCGTGCGACCGGCTCGGCCGGGGCGCGCGTCCTTCTTCTGTTCGGGCATCAATCACCAGGAAATGGTTTCGGAAGCGCCGACTATAGTCTCTCTGTGGGGGGCAAGGAAAGAGGCGAGACCGGCGAGGACCGATCGCCGTCCTTGCCGCGCAGGCCGAACAGCATCGGTTGCAGGCATTCGGCGGTGACTGGCTTGGCAATGACGACATCGACCAGCCTCGTGCCGCCAGCCGCATCGAATTGGGGGCCGCGCGTCGCCAGCAGGACGAAATGCGGGCGCCGGTCTGGAGAGAGAGCCATTTTTGTCGCTATGCGACCCGCCAGCTCGGCATCCTCGTCGATGATGACCGCGGCATAGGTTTCCGGGGAGGCGCTGGCTTCCGCCTCGGCCGGTGTTGCCACGGTACATTTGAGGCCCGTCATGACCACGATGCGGCTGACGACTGTTGCCGTGATCGGTGCACCGCTGACCACGAGCACATGGTTCGAGCGGACGAACGGCAGAGCGGGGTCTACCGGGGACCCGGCCGCGCTTTCAGGCACGGTGCGAACTGCCTCTTCCATCGCCATCCCCACGCGCCACATTCGAGCCACACGCCCGAGTCGAAAATACAACCAGAAGGATATTTCAGGCAACTGACGTTAAGTCAAGTTGGGGAGAGGGCGTTAGGCACAGCAATTGTGTCGAAGAAGGTTAATGCGGACCGAAGATTCCCGGTCCGCATTAACATATGATCAGATCAGCCGTCCGACCGCATGTTGGTGACGACGACCGGGATCAGAAGATCGCCCCAGTTGCCGTCGCCGCCATGGTGACGTGCCGAGCGCACCAGCTCGACCGAGACCCCGGCGTCGACCGCCTTCATCACCGATTGGTTGAGCCGGTGCAGATCGTTGGCCAGCATGCGGATCGCTGCCTGCTGGTCGCCGGACATGGCGGAGGACTGCTCCTCTGCCCTTTCCTTGACACGTGTGACGGGGGTCATGGTCTTGTCTCCTCGGTTGGGACGGCTTTATTCGGCCGCCGGCAGGAACTGTTCGGTCTCGGTGGATTCCTTCATCGCGGTGGTGGACGACTGTCCGCCGGTGATTGCCAGCGACACGGCATCGAAATAGCCGGTGCCGACCTCACGCTGATGTTTGGTGGCGGTGTAGCCGTTGACCTCGGCCGCGAACTCCGCCTCTTGCAACTCGGAGTAGGCCGCCATCTGGCGTTCCTTGTAGCCACGGGCCAGCTCGAACATGCCGAAATTGAGCTGATGGAAACCGGCCAGCGTGATGAACTGGAACTTGTAGCCCATGGCGCCCAGCTCACGCTGGAACTTGGCGATGGTCGCGTCGTCCAGGTTCTTCTTCCAGTTGAAGGACGGCGAGCAGTTATAGGCCAGCATCTTGCCGGGATGCTCCTTGTGGACGGCTTCCGCGAAGCGGCGGGCCTGCTCGAGATCCGGCTTGCCGGTCTCCATCCAGATCAGGTCGCAATGCGGCGCGTACGCAATGGCGCGGGCGATGCAGGGCTCGATGCCGTTCTTGACCTGGTAGAAGCCCTCGACCGTGCGGCCGGCCTCGTAGTCGACGAAGGGCTGGTCGCGCTCGTCGATATCGGAAGTGAGCAGCTTGGCGGCCTCGGCATCGGTGCGCGCGACGATCAGCGTCGGCGTGCCCATCACGTCTGCGGCAAGCCGCGCAGCATTCAGGTTGCGGATATGCGCCATGGTCGGGATCAGCACCTTGCCGCCCAGATGGCCGCACTTCTTTTCCGAAGCGAGCTGGTCTTCGAAATGGACGCCGGCTGCACCCGCCTCGATATAGGCCTTCATGAGCTCAAACGAGTTGAGCGGCCCGCCGAAACCGGCCTCGGCATCGGCGACGATCGGCGCGAACCAGGTCTCGACGGAAAGGCCCTTGCCTTCCGCGACCTCGATCTGGTCGGCCCGCTGCAGCGTGCGGTTGATGCGCTTGGCCAGTTCCGGTCCGGCATTGGCCGGATAGAGCGACTGGTCAGGATACATGGCCGAAGCGGTGTTGGCATCGGCGGCGACCTGCCATCCCGACAGATAGATCGCCTTGAGGCCGGCGCGGACCATCTGCATGGCCTGGTTGCCCGACAGCGCGCCGAGCGCGTTGACAAAGTCCTCCTCGCGGATCAGCTTCCACAGACGGTTGGCGCCGTTCTCGGCCAGCGTGTGGCGGATCTGGACCGAACCGCGCAGACGCTTCACATCTTCCGTCGTGTAGGGACGCTCAATGCCGTCAAAGCGGCCTTGCGGCGCGGAAGGAACAAGGTTGTAAAAATCGGTCATGTGAGCTCTCCATCGATCTGTGACATGAAACGACCGGCTTCCGGGAGGAACGATCTCGTTTGACGGATTTACATTGCACTGCCGAAAAGAACGAGGAAATTGCGGAAAAGGTTGAGAAGAATCGGGTCATGCTGTCTTGTCTTTGACGGGATCAGGCTGTAAATTTGTAAATCTTGTAAATGCGACGACGTCGGATATTGTTGTCAAAAGCGGTAAAGGTCGGGATGGCCGAACAGAAGATCTTCGCTGGCCCGCGCATCAGGCGCATCCGCAAGGCCAAAGGCCTGACCCAGACGGCCATGGCCGAGGGTCTGGGTATTTCGCCGTCCTATCTCAACCTGATCGAACGCAACCAGCGCCCGCTGACCGTCCAGCTCATTCTCAAGCTCGCCGCCGTCTACAAGGTGGACGCCGAGGAGTTTCAGGGCGGCACCGGCCAGTCGATCGCTGCCCTGCGAGAGGTCTTCGCCGATCCGCTGCTGGCGGGCGAATTGCCGGGCGAGCAGGAACTGGTCGAATTGTCGGAAGGGGCACCCAACGCGGCTGCCGCCATGGTCAAGCTGCACCGGGCCTATCGCGAGCAGGCCGAGCGCCTGTCGGATCTTTCCGAGATGCTGGCCCGGGAAGGCCGTGCCACCCAGCTTTCGGCCGCCCGGCTGCCGATCGACGAGGTGCGCGAGACCTTCGAGCGCCGGCCCAATCATTTCGCTTCGATCGAGGCGGAGGCGGAAGCCTTCGTCGACCTGATCCGGCCGGGTGACGATCTAGCCGGTGCGCTGAAAGGATGGCTGAAGCGCGAGCACGGGATCGCGGTGCGCACCTTGCCGGTGGCGACGATGCCGAACTGGCGCCGGCGCTACGATCGCCATTCGCAGCGGCTGTTTCTGTCGGAGCGGCTGTCGCCTTTCGATCAGACGCGCGAGATCGCGATGGAGGCGGCGCTGCTGCGCATGCAGGTGGCGATCGCTGCCGAGCTGCGCGCGCTCAAGCTGACCTCCGACGAGGCACGGCGGCTGGCGCGGTTCGAGCTTGCCCGCTACGCCGCGCACGCGCTGATGATGCCCTATCAGCCCTTCCTCGCCGCAGCCCAGCGCGCCCGCTACGACGTGGACGTCCTGCGGGCTCGTTTTTCCGTCTCCTTCGAGCAGGCAGCGAACCGGCTGACCATGCTTCAAAGGCCGGGCACGATGGGCGTGCCGTTCTTCATGATGGAGATAGACGGGGCGGGCCACCGTTTCCGCCGCGCCGGCGCGGAAGGTTTTCCCGTCAGCCGCTTTGGCGGGGGCTGCCCGAAACTGCCGGTCCATGCCGCCTTCTCGCTGCCGGGACAGATCTTCGTCGAGGCGGTGGAGATGCCGGATGGCGCCGAATTCCTGACCATCGCACGCACGCTGGAAGGACCGCAGGGCGCCTTCAACGAACGGCCCCGGCGCACCGCCCTGCTGATTGGCTGCGACATCGGTTTCCGCGATGAGGTGGTTTATGCCGAAGCCCTCGCTGCAGGCTCTCCGCCCACGCCTGTGGGGCCGGCCTGCCGGCTGTGCGAGCGTGTCGGGTGCCTCGCCCGCGCCGAGCCGCCGGTCACAAGGCCGCTGGGGCTGGACGAGATGGTAACCGGGCTGAGCGCGTTCGATTTCCAGTAGGCGGAAACGATCGGTGCTGCATGGTCCCGACTTGCCGCCTTCCAGATTTCCATATAACTGGAGATAGAGACTCCACTTTAGAGGCGCTGACCAGCGAAGAGGAAAGAATGGCGATTGCAATTGCGCATGTCCCCACCGCCAACGGTGCGAAATACATGACCCAGCTGTGCAAGCATTGGGGCCACAAATTCGAGGTCGAGATGACAGAAGACAGCGGCAAGATTCACTTCCCGACCGCCGCGGCAACGATGCAGGCTCATGCAGCCGAACTGGAAGTGACGGTCGAAGCCGAGGATGCCGAGACCGTGGAGCGCATGAAGGGCGTGGTGGCCAGCCATCTCGACCGCTTTGCCTTCCGCGAGGCGCCGCTAAGCTTCGACTGGTCCTAGCCGAACTCCAGCACCACGTTGCCGATGATGTCGCCGCTTTCCACTGCCTCGTGAGCAGCGGCGATGTCGTCGAGCGGAAAGCGTGCACCGATGGCGTGGGTGAGCTTCTCCTTCTCGAGCAGGCGCGTGAGCTCGGCATTGGCGGCATCGCGCTGTGCGGCGGTCAGTTCGTAGACGAGGAAGAGCTGCAGCGTCAGACTGCCCCACAGCATGGCGGAAAAGGAAACCGGAATGTCGCCCGGCCGGTTTGCGCCGTAGCAGACGAGCTTGCCATGCGGCGCCAGAATGCCCTTGGGCAGAAGGGGCGCGGTCGAGGTCAAGTCCATGTCGATGATGCCGTCCGCACCCTTGCCGCCCGTCAGTTCCCTGACCCGCTCGGCGACGTCCTCGTTCCGGTAGTCGATGATCTCGGCGGCTCCGGCCGCGCGAGCATGGTCGGCGCGGCGCGCCGAGGCCGTGGCGATGACGCGCGCCCCCCGCTGGGATGCGATCTGGCAGACATAGTGGCCGACCGATGCCGCGCCGCCGGTCACCAGCAGCGTCCTGCCGGCGACGTCGCCCTGATGCTCCACCGCCTGTAAAGCCGTCAGCGCGGGAATGCCGAGACAGGCGCCGGCATCGAAGCCCACATTGTCGGGAAGCCGCACCGCCTGCTCGGACGGTAGCGCAACATACTCGGCCGCCGTGCCGAAGGCCCGCTTCCACTGCCCGTTCCAGATCCAGACTCGCTCGCCGACACGTCCGCGATCGACACCCTCGCCCACCCCCTTGATCACGCCGGCGCCATCGGAATGGGGAATGACGCGCGGTCCTGACAACGGCCGCCCGGCCCGGCCCTTGACGTCGGACGGATTCACGCCCGAGGTCACGAGCCGCACCAGTACCTCGCCGGGCGCCGGTGACGGCGTCTGCATGTCGCCGACCGTCAGCACCTCGCGTGCGGCACCGTTGCGCTCGTACCAGCCTGCCTTCATCGATCGGTCTCCTCCCTGGGCACGGATCATCCCTAAACGCGCGGTCGCATGCGGTCCAGTCGAACGAATTGCGCGTCGCCGCGTTTCCTGCAGGCGCGGCACGCAAGACCAGGAGCACAGCCAGATGTCGAACAACGAACGGACCGTCGAGGCACGCGTTACCGGGGAGGTCCAGGGCGTGCATTTCCGACGCTGGACGAGCGATCAGGCCAGGAGCCTCGGTCTTTCCGGATGGGTCCGCAACGAGCCGGATGGAACGGTGAAGGTACATTTCACCGGTGGCGCCGAGGCCGTCGGCACGATGATCGAGCGCCTGCGCGCTGGCCCGCCCATGGCTTCGGTCCGCGACCTCGAGGTAGAGGATGTCGACCCCATCGAAGCCGACGGCGAATTCCGCATTGCGGGCTGAGTAAGTCCTGCCCCAAGCGGGCGCCCAATCTGGCACAGTGCAGCCTTCTCGCTTTGGCATAACGAGATCGAAGGCCTTTCATAGCGGTCCACCCCCATGCCCGACACGCTTCGCGTTCCGCCGCCAGTGCTCCCGGTCGCCCCCGGCCCCGTCCTCGGCGAGGAGCGCACCGGCGTCATTCTGGTCTTCCTGGCGGCGCTCGCCTGGAGCCTGGGCGGCACCATTGCCCGCTTCATCGAGGTCACCGATCCGTTCACGATCATTGTCTGGCGGTCTGTCTGGGCGGCGGCGTTTCTGCTCGCCTTCATGCTGTGGCGCGACGGGATGCGCGGCACGATAGGACTCTTCCGTGCCATGGGGCTGCCTGGCATCGCGGTCGGCTGCTGCTTCGCGGGTGCGTCGACGACCTTCGTTCTGGCGCTGGGCCATACAACAGTTGCCAACATTCTGCTGATTTATGCCGCCGCGCCGCTCTTTGCAGCGCTGTTTGCGAGGCTGCTCTTCGGCGAGTTGATTTCCACCTCGACCTGGGTCGCCATCGCTGCCGTGTTTGCGGGAATTGCAGTGATGATGTCTGAATCGCTCGACCCGTCCGTGTCGCCGGTCGGCGGTCTGCTGGCCCTCGTCGGGCCGGTCTGCTTCGCCTTTGCCGCTGTTCTAACGCGCCGCCATTCTCACGTCCGGATGACGCCCGCCACCATGCTGGGAACGCTGATTGCCGGTGCCTTCGCCGCGACCCAGGCAGGCGGGTTCGCCGTCGGGGCCGGCGACATGGCGCTGCTGTTTGCCTTTGGCGCCATCAATCTTGGCCTGGGGCTGGCGCTGTTCGCCACTGGCGCAAGGCTGATACCGGCAGCTCTGGTGGCGCTGATCGCGACATTCGAGACCCTGCTTGGCCCGGTCTGGGTGTGGCTGGTGCATGCCGAGGTGCCAACAATGCGCACGGTCATTGGCGGCGCCATCGTGTTTGCGGCCCTTCTGGCGCATATCCTGCTTGAAATGGGCAGGCAGCGGCGCGAGTTGCGCGCACGCGACCTGCCGGTTCCCCATTGACAGGCTGTGAGCCGGCAAGGCAGGCTTGCGCCATCGTCAACAGTCCTACAGGCGTGTCTTGCCCCATCGGCCGACCGGCATTCTGAAAGCCGGCAAACCTCGCACAGCTCCCAGGCGTCCCACTCCTGCGGCTCCCGTTCCAACCCTGCCTAGTTCCGGCCAGTTCGTGACGCCCGACCACGAGCGCGAATACCGCGCCTTCGTGGAAAAGCATCCTGATCTCGAGGCGGTCGAGTTCCTGATGGTCGATCCCAATGGCGTCATGCGCGGCAAGTGGGCGCCGGCCGATGCGCTGAAGAAGGCGTTCCAGGAAGGGGTCAACTTCCCGATGTCCCTGCACGGCCTTGATGTGTGGGGCCGCGAAGTGTCGGAAACCGGGCTGCATATCGAGAGCGGCGACAAGGACGGCTATTGCCGCGCCACGCGCGGCTCGCTCTCCATCGTGCCGTGGGCCAAGCGCAAGACGGCGCAGGTGCTGTTGCAGACCTTCACGCCCGAGGGCGAGCCGTTCCTGGCGGACCCGCGCCAGGTGCTGAAGAAGAAGGTCGCCGAGATCAACGAAAAAGGGTTCTTTCCGGTTTGCGCCTTCGAACTCGAGTTCTACCTGCTCGAGCCCGGCACCGACTGGGACGACGGCATGCCGGCCCCGGTCGGCGCGATGACTGGTCCCGACCGGCTGCGCATGTATGGCCTCGACGACCTGGCCGAACATGCGGCGCTGTTCGACATGATCCGCGATGCCGCCGCCGAGCAGGATTTGCCGATCGACACGATCATCAAGGAAGCCGCACCCGGCCAGTTCGAGGTCAATCTCAAGCACCGCGCCGATCCGCTTCGGGCCGCCGACGACGTGATCATGCTGAAGCGGCTGGTCGTCGGTTGCGCGCGTGCACACGGGCTGACGGCCACCTTCATGGCCAAGCCGTTTCTCGAATATGCGGGCAACGGCATGCATGTGCATGCGTCGATGCTGGACGCCAATGGCGACAACATCTTCTCAGGCGAAGGCGGCCGCGCGCGGCTCGAATCGGCGGTGGCCGGCCTGCTGACGGCGATGCCGGTCTCGCTGCTCCTGTTCATCAACACCTGGAACGGCTTCCGCCGCATCACGCCGGGTTCCTACGCGCCGACACGCGCCGTGTGGGCGGAGAACAACCGCTCGGTCGCGCTGCGCATTCCTGTTTCGACGGAACAGAACCGCCGCGTCGAACACCGGATCGCCGGCGCCGACGCCAACCCCTATCTGGTGCTGGCCGCCGTGCTGCAGGGAATGGTGGAAGGAATCGAGGAAGGCGCCCCCCCGCCTCCGCCTGTCGAGGGCAATGCCTATGACAGCCAGGACGGTCCGGAACTGCCCGACGACATGGACGACGCCCTGCTGCTGATGGAAAGAAGCGGCTTTGCCGACAGGGCGCTGGGCCCGCTGCTTTCCAAGGTCTATCGCGACCTGAAGCGCTCGGAGATCATGGCGTTCTGGAGCGAGATCACGCCGCTGGAGCGCACGACCTACCTTTAGCGCTCCCTCATGCCAGCGTCAGTGTCGCGGTTCCCAGCCCGGACATCTTGACTTCCAGCGTGCCCTTGGACGGGAAGGGGCGCAGCGGACAATGCGTGCCGCACAGGATGGACTGGCCCGCCTCGAGCGAGAGGCCGCGCCCGATGAGATGGTTCGCCAGCCAGGTGACGGCGTCCAGCGGGTCCTGCGGTGCCGCGCCGGTGACGTCCAGCTCCGTCTTGCCGTCGATCGTCAGGACGGTGCGAACCGCGGCCGGATCGAATTCGGCCGGCGCCATGCCGGGTCCGCCGATCACAATGCCTGCATTGGTGATGTTTTGCGCAACCGCCTCGTTGATGCCGATCGTCGCCATGTTCGACTGGCGCAGGTCGAGCACCTCGAAGGCCGGCACGAAACGGTCGATGGCGGCGGCCACCGCTTCCTTCGTATAGGGCGCACCGGATGCTGGCAGGCTCGATCCCATGATGGCCGCGATCTCGGGCTCGAACGCGAACTGGCGGAAGGAATCGGCCGGCAGTTCGGCCGGCGAGGCGTAGACCTGGTCGCCGAACATGCGGCCCACGGCCGGCTCGGTGAGGGCGAAATGCTGCATGGCCCCCTTCGAATTGGCCGCCAGCTTGTAGCCGGCCACCGGCTGGCGCGAGCCGTCGGCGACCAACTTCTGCGCCACGGCGTCCTGCACGGCATAGGCCTCTGCCATGGTGCCGGCGCCCGCATGGGCAGCAAATTCGGCCGAGCCGACAATGTCGCGGGCAATTGCCTCGACGGCGGCGCTGTTAATGGTGGTCATTGCATTCTCTCCCTGAAACTCTTCATCCAGCCAAGGCCGGCGAGTGTGTCGCCAGCCGGCCGGTATTCGGCCGAAACTGCGCCGTCATAGCCGGTTTGCCCAAGCGCCGCCAAGGCCGCTTCGAAATCGATCGTGCCGGTGCCCGGCTCGTGCCGGCCCGGCGTGTCGGCGAACTGGACATGGCCGATAATCGGCGCGGCCCGCTTGATGGCGGCGACCAGATCCGGCTCGGTGATGGCCATGTGGTAGAAGTCGAACTGCAGGAAGAGATTGGGATGGTTCGCCCGCTCCAGGGCTTCGAGTGCGGCATCGAGGCTGGTCAGGAAGAAGCCGGGCACGTCGATCGGGTTGACCGGTTCCACCATCACCTTGACGTCGATTGCACCGAACAGATCGCCGGCCCGGCGCAGATTGTCGGTGAGGCAGGCCATGCAGCTGTCGCGGTCCGCGCCCGCCGGCGGCCGTCCCGAAAGGATGTTGGTCTTGGCAGCCCGCAATGTCCGGGCCTGTTCGGCACACACGTCCATTGCCGCGCGAAAATCCTGCTCCCGCCCCGGCAAGGCAGCCAGCCCTACCTCGTCGCCGGTGCCGCGGGGCAAATTGATCAGGGTAATCGGTAAGTCATGGCTTTCGCTTTCGCGTGCCAGCGCTGACACCTCGGCGGGCTCCGGGAACTGGATCTCGCAGGAAGCAAAGCCTGCCCCGGCGGCCAGGCCAATGCGCTGGATCATCGGCGCCTCGCCGAACATCATCGAAAGATTCGTGCTCAGATGCATCGTTTTCTTGGCCTCTCAACCGGACATCGATTGACACACAAATTAACATGCGAAACAAGTTTCAAGCCTAAATGATTTAGGAGGAAACATTTCATGGCGACCGACGGCAAGGCGAAGCTGCGCTCCAGGGTGACGACGGACGGGCTCGACCGCACGCCGCACCGATCTTTCATGCGGGCGATGGGTCTCGACGACGAGGCGATCGGCAAGCCGATGGTCGGCATCGTCAGCCAGAAAGGTGAGACCACACCCTGCAACATGACCCACTTCACCCAGGTCGAGGACGCCAAGCACGGCGTGCATGCGGCTGGTGGCACGCCGCGCGAGTTCACCACGATCTCCGTCTCCGACGGCATCGGCATGAACCACGAAGGCATGAAGTTCTCGCTTGTCTCGCGCGAATTGATCGCCGACAGCATCGAGGCGGTCATCCATGGCCATGCCTATGACGGTCTCGTCGGCTTCGGCGGCTGCGACAAGACGCTGCCCGGCGTGATGATGGGCATGGTGCGCGTCAACGTGCCGTCGGTATTCGTCTATGGCGGCTCCGCACTGCCCGGCCGCGTCGGAGGCAGGGACATTTCCGTGCTCGACGCCTATGAGGGCATCGGCGCGGTCCAGACCGGCACCATGGAAGAAACCGAGCTGCGCATGCTCGAAATGGCATGCAAGCCGACGATCGGCGCCTGTGCGGGCCAGTTCACCGCCAACACGATGGCGATGGTCTCCGAAGCTCTCGGCCTCACCGTGCCCAATTGCAGCATGGTTCCCGGCGTCTATTCCGAGCGCAAGGCCATCTGCCGGCGCGCCGGCAGGATCGTCATGGACATCATCGAGAATGACGGCCCGCGCCCCCGCGACATCGTTACCCGCAAGGCTTTGGAAAATGCCTGCGCCATCGTGGCGGCGACCGGCGGCTCGACCAATGCGGCCCTCCACATCCCCGCGATCGCGCATGAGGCGGGCATCCGCTTCACCATGGAGGACGTGGCCGAGGTGCTGCAGCGCACCCCCTTCATCGGCAATCTGCGGCCGGGCGGGCAGTACCACGCCAAGGACGTCTACGACATCGGCGGAACCCATGTCTTCATCAAGGAGCTGATCGCCCATGGCTTCATGCATGGCGACACGCTGACGGTGACCGGCCGTACGCTGGCCGAGGAAGTGGAAAACGCCCGCGCGCCCGATGGCGAGGTCGTACGCCCGGTCTCCAATGCGATCATGAAGACCGGCGGTGTCGTGGTGCTGAAAGGCAATCTCTGCCCCGACGGTGCGCTGCTCAAGGTCGCCGGCATGAAGCAGCTGACCTTCACCGGCAAGGCCCGCGTGTTCGAAAGCGAGGACGAGGCTGTCGCCGCCGTCAACGGCCGCGCCTATCAGGAAGGCGACGTGCTGATCGTGCGCAACGAGGGGCCGCGCGGGGGCCCCGGCATGCGCGAGATGCTCGGCCTGACGGCCCTCATCTACGGGCACCAGATGGGCGAGAAGGTCGCGCTTCTGACCGACGGGCGCTTTTCTGGCGCCACGCGCGGCATGTGCATCGGCTATGCCTCGCCGGAAGCCGCCATCGGCGGACCGCTGGCGCTGGTGAAGGAAGGCGACACGATCCACATCGATGCCAATGCGGCCACGATCACGCTCGACGTGCCGGAAGCCGAACTGGAGGCGCGTCGAAAATCATGGAAGGCGCCCGAGACCCTGCACAAGGCCGGGCTTCTGGCAAAATACGCCGCAACGGTAGGCCAGGCGCATGAGGGTGCCGTGACCCATGCCGGAAACGCGCAATGGCCGGAAGGCCGTCGCACGTGAGCGCGGGCAAGCCACCGGTCGGTTTCATCGGCACGGGCCTGATGGGCCTGCCCATGTCGCGCCGGCTCCTGCAGGCGGGTTACGAGCTGACGGTCTGGAACCGGACGCTGTCCAAGGCCGAGCCGCTGGTGGCCGATGGCGCGAGGCTGGCCGAGAGCGCCGCCGGCGTTGCGGCTGCCGCCGAAATCGTCTTTGCCTGCCTGACCGACACCAAGGCCATGGAAGCCGCCGTCTTCGGCGAGAACGGCATCGCGAGCGGCGCCCGCAAGGGCTCCGTGCTGGTCGACTTCTCCTCCATCGCGCCGGATGCGACGCGTGCCATGGCGAAGCGGCTTGAGGACGAGACCGGCATGGTCTGGATCGACGCACCGGTCTCGGGCGGCGTGCCCGGCGCGGAGCAGGGCACGCTGGCGATCATGGCCGGAGGACCGGAAGAGACGTTCGAGCGGGTCAAGCCGGTGGTGCTGGAAATGGCGTCCCGTTTCACCCTGATGGGGCCGAGCGGCGCCGGCCAGACGACGAAGCTCTGCAATCAGGTCATCGTCGGCTGCACCATGGCAATCTTGGCCGAGGCCACCCGGCTGGCCACCAATGCCGGTGTCGACGCCGAAAGACTGCCCGAGGCGCTGGCCGGCGGCTTCGCCGATTCCAAGCCTTTGCAGTTGTTCGTGCCGCGCATGGCGAAGGCGATTCACGATCCGCCGCTCGGCCATGCATATACGATGCTGAAAGACCTCGACTCGGTGCGCGCGCTGGCGCAATCTGTGGCATCGCCGGTTCCGTTCACCTCGCTCGCGGCGGAGCAGTTTCGTCTTCTAACCTCACGGGGTGGAGACGAGGCCGAGGCACTGGAGATTTACAAGCTTACGGCCCCCAAGCCCCTCTAAGAGGGCAAGGGTCGAGAGAAACACTGTCGGGAACAAGTGCAATAGTGGGAGCAGTCATGAGACAATTCGGCAAGTTCGCGGTCGCAACGGTGCTCGGCGCCGCAATTTCGGTCACATCCTTCACCGCCGCCAAGGCCGAGGACGTCGTCCTCAGGGTCGGCAACTGGCTGCCGATGCATCACCTCATCATCGCGGGCATCGTCAAGCCCTGGGCCGAGGCCATCGAGGCGGAGACCAATGGCACGCTTCGCTTCGAGATCATGACGTCGCCGCTCGGGCCGCCCCCGGCGCAGTTCGACCTGCTGCTCGATCAGGCTTTCGACGTCGGCTACGGCGTGAGCGGCCACAATCCGGGGCGTTTCACGCTGACTCAGGTCATGGATCTGCCGTTCATGTCGCCGGACCCGTGGGCGGGCGCTGCCGCCGCCTGGTCGACCTATGAGCGCTGGGGTGGCGAGTATGGCGAGCATGAGGGCGCCAAGGTCATCGGGCTCTTCACCCACTCGAACCCCAACATCAACATGGCCAACGGGCGCGTCGAGACGATCGCGGATCTCGAGGGCAAGACGATCCGTGTCGGCGGAAACGTGACCGGCCGCATCATGAGCCAGCTCGGCGCCACGCCGGTCCAGCTGCCGCCGACCGAGGCCCAGACCGCCATGGCGCGCGGCGTGGCCGACGGCATCACCTTCCCGACCGAATCGATCCATTTCTTCGGCATCACGCCGGTGATCACCTCGATCACGCAGATTCCCGGCGGGCTCTATACCGACACGTTCTGGATCGCGTTCAACGAGGACAGCTGGAACGCCTTGTCGGACGAGCACAAGGCCGCAGTCGAAAAGCACAGCGGCATGGCCATCGCGGTCCTGGCCGGCTGGGCATGGACGAACGGCGACAAGCTCGGCGAGGAACGGCTCAACGAGCAGGGTGTGGAGTTCATCACGCTGCCCGACGAGGAAGTCGAAATCGCGCGCGAACGTCTGGCCGATCTGGAGACGGAATGGCTGGCAGAAGCCGAATCGCGCGGCTTCGACGGCCAGGAGATCATCGACTACGCCCGGGCCATGGTTCGGTTCTATGACGCAGGCAAGGTCGTCAACGTGCCGAACCAGTAAGGCTCGGTAACAGGCTGCTTATATTTTGCGGGGAGCGTTGAACCGCTCCCCGATATTCAGACCAAAGAGCTTTTCATGTCCCGCATGTCGGAGACGGCAGTTTTGTGGTTCGACCGGCTTGCGCGGCTGCTCGCCTGGGCGGCGGCGGCCATGGCCACCATCATGATGCTGACCATCTTTGTGAACGTGGTGATGCGCTATGTCTTTCGCAGTCCGCCACGCGGCGCCTTCGAGATCGTCGAGATCACGATGGGGCTGATGGTCTTCTTCGCCTTGCCGTTGATGATCCGCCAGAGCGGCAACATTCGGGTCACCATCCTGTTCGATAGACTTCCAGAGGCAGCCCGCCGCTATGCGGCGTTTGCGACCGAACTGCTCGGCGCCTGCATCTGTGGCTTCATTGCCTGGCGCATGTGGCTTTATGGCGAGCGGATCCTGCGTTTTGGCGAGGTGACGATGGAATTGCGCATTCCAAGAGGCGCGATCGCGCAGTCCATGTCTGTCCTGCTGGTGGTGGCGGCCGTCGCCTTTGTCGTCTGCGCCCTCGAAGCGCTGCGACGCGCGCCCGCCCCTCAGATCGGGACGACCTGACCGATGGGTGTCTGGGAAGCTTCGGGCATCGCCTTCCTGGCCGTTTTCGGCCTGATGATGGTCGGCATGCCGATCGCCTTCGCGATGCTGATCGTGGGGCTGGGCGGCATCTGGCTGGCGATTTCCGACCGCACCGCCATGGGCATGATCGGGCAATTGCCCTTCAGCTCGACAATGTCCTACGAATTGTCGGTCATCCCCATGTTCATCCTGATGGGCGTACTGGTGACCAAGGCGCGCATGTCGCAGGACCTCTACCGGCTCTGCCACGGGTTCATCGGGCACAGGCCCGGCGGGCTGGCATCGGCCACCATCCTCGCCTGTGGTGGCTTCTCGGCGCTGTCCGGGTCTTCCATCGCGACCGCCGCCACCATGGCCAAGGTGGCGATCCCGGAGATGCGCCGCTACGGCTATTCCGACGGGCTCGCCGCATCCACGGTGGCTGCCGGCGGCACGCTCGGTATCCTGATCCCGCCCTCGGTCATCCTGGTGCTCTACGGCATCGCCACCGGCACCGACATCGGCCAGCTCTTCATTGCCGGCATCGTTCCCGGTATCCTGGCGATCCTGCTCTACCTCGCCGCCATCTGGATAATCGCCCGGATCGACCCGGCGTCCGCACCCGCAGCGCCGCGTGTCGGCTGGGCCGAGCGGTTAAGCTATTTCCGCACGGTTGGTCCGATCCTGCTTCTCTTCGTGCTCATCATCGGCGGGCTCTACATGGGTGCGTTCACACCCACCGAGGCCGGTGGCATGGGCGCGGCAGGCGCGCTGATCTTTGCCATCTGGCGGCGCAGCCTCAGCCTGCCGGTCTTCGTCGAGGCGCTGCTGGAGACCGTGACGACGACGGCCGCCCTCTTCCTGGTGCTGATCGGCGCGCTGGTCTTCTCGAACTTCGTCAACCTGATCGGCCTGCCGCAGGCCATGTCCGACCTGATCACGTCGATGGGTCTGTCGCCCTGGATGGTGATCCTGCTGATCTTTGCCATCTATCTGGTGCTCGGCATGTTCATGGAAAGCCTTTCCATGATCCTGCTCACGATTCCGATCTTCTTCCCGATCGTCACCGGGATGGGCTTCGATCCGATCTGGTTCGGCATCTTCGCGGTGATGGTGACCGAATTGTCTCTGGTGACGCCGCCGGTTGGGCTCAACCTGTTCGTAATCAGAAGCGTGATCGGCAATGTCAGCATCGGTGCGATCTACAGGGGCATCCTGCCGTTCATCGCCGCCGACATCGTACGTATCCTGATCATCATCCTGTTTCCGGCGCTGGTGCTTTTTCTGCCAATGACGGCGCGCTGAGCCGGTCTGTTCGCTGCCAAGGGCGATGCCCTATTCCCAATTCCATTCTTGATGCTACGATTTGGGTAAGCCGTCTTACGCGGCACGAACCAACAGAGAGGTGAACTAGATGAAAGTACGGATCGGATTGACAGCTCTTGCGCTGGTGATGTCGGGCCCGGCCTTCTCCCAGGAAGTCGTCAACGTCTTCAACTGGTCGGACTACATCGCCGACGATACGATCGCCAAGTTCGAGGCCGAAACCGGCATCCGCGTCGTCTACGACGTCTACGATTCCAACGACGTGCTGGAGGCAAGGCTGCTGGCGGGCTCGTCCGGCTATGACGTTGTCGTGCCGACCTCGAGCTATCTGGCGCGCCAGATCCCGGCCGGCGCCTACCAGCCGCTCGACATGTGGAAAATCCCGAACGCCGCCGGTCTCGACGAGAAGCTGATGGCGGCGGTGGCGGCCCACGATCCGGGCAACGAGCATGCCGTGATCTACATGTGGGGCACCAACGGTATCGGCTACAATGTGCAGATGGTGGCCGATCGTCTGGGTGAAGATGCGCCGACCGACAGCTGGTCGCTTGTCTTCGATCCCCAATATGCCAGCCAGCTGGCCGATTGCGGCATCAGCTTCCTGGATTCGTCCTCCGACATGTTCCCGGTCGCGTTGCAGTATCTCGGACTCGATCCGCATTCCACCGACGAGGCCGAGCTTGAGCGTGCGGCCGAGCTCTTGGAATCGGTGCGCCCGCACGTGCGCTACTTCCACTCCTCGCAGTACATCTCCGATCTGGCCAATGGCGAGACCTGCGTGGCCATCGGTTGGTCGGGCGACGTGCTGATCGCGATGGACCGCGCGGCCGAGGCGGGGCAGGGCGTGGAACTCGCCTACACGATCCCCAAGGAAGGCACGATCGAGTGGTTCGACATGATGGCGATCCCCGCCGACGCGCCGAACCCCGACAACGCGCATGCCTTCATCAACTTCATCCTGCAGCCGGAAATCATCGCGGATATCACCAACTATGTGTTCTACCCGAACGCCATTCCGGCTTCGCTGGAATTTGTCGATCCGGAGATTGCACAGGACGAATCGATCTTCCCGCCGGAAGAGGTGATGGCCAATCTGTTCCCCTCGCCGGTCTATGATGCCCGCACCGATCGCGTCCTGACCAGGCTCTGGACCCGCGTCCGCACCGGTCAGTAACGAGTTTGGCGGACGGGCATCATCCAGCCCGTCCGCCACTGCATTTCCTCCCCACACCGCCGGTTCGGAGCTCGGCATGAACAAGTCCGCCCCTGTCGCGACGGCCCGGCCCTGGGTGGCCGAGACCGAGCCACCATTCCTGCGCATCCAGAAAGTGACCAAGCGTTTCGGCGATTTCACCGCCGTCGACGAGGTCAGCCTCGACATCTATCGGGGCGAGTTGTTCTGCCTGCTTGGCGGATCGGGCTGCGGCAAGTCCACACTGCTGCGGATGCTTGCCGGTTTCGAGACGCCGAGCGAAGGCCGGATCGAGATCGACGGCCAGGATATGGCCGGCATCCCGCCCTATGAGCGGCCGACCAACATGATGTTCCAGTCCTACGCGCTGTTTCCGCACATGACGGTGGAGCGCAACATCGCCTATGGCCTCCTGCGCGAGGGGGTCAGGCGCCACGAGGCGATGGACCGCGTCTCCGATATTCTGAAGCTCGTTCAGATGACCCAGTTTGCGCGCCGCAAGCCGCACCAGCTTTCGGGCGGCCAGCGCCAGCGCGTCGCGCTCGCCCGCGCGCTCGTCAAGCGGCCGAAGGTGCTGTTGCTGGATGAGCCGCTCGGCGCGCTCGACAAGAAGCTGCGCGAGGAAACCCAGTTCGAACTGCTCAAGATCCAGGAGACGCTCGGCATCACCTTCATCGTCGTGACCCACGACCAGGAAGAGGCGATGACCCTGTCGACCCGCATCGGCGTCATGGATGCCGGGCAGATTGTCCAGGTCGGCGAGCCGGACGAGATCTACGAACACCCTTCCTCGCGTTTCGTCGCCGATTTCGTCGGCTCGGTGAATCTCTTCGAAGGCCGGATCAGCGTCGACGAGAAGGACAGGCTGGAAATCGAGAGCGCGGAGATGGGCGGCACCATCCATGTCGGCCACAGCACGAACTGCACGCTGGACCAGAAGGTCTGGTATGCGCTGCGGCCGGAAAAGGTGCGCCTCGACCGCGAGGAACCCGTCGACGAGGCCAATCGCACGCAGGGCATGGTGGAGGAGGTGCTCTATCTCGGCGGTCAGTCCATCTACAAGATCAGGCTCGAAAGCGGAAAGACCGTCAAGGTGACCAAGCCCAATCTGGTGCGCCACGAAGACGACGTCATCAGCTGGGACGAGCCGGTCTGGATTTCCTGGGGCGATACGGCGGGCGTGGTGCTGACACGATGAAAAAGACAGCGCAAGGGGAACGGCCGTGGCGGCACTGATCGAAAGGGTGGCACCGCTGCGCTGGACGGCGGGACTGCTGCAGCGCCTGGGACTGCATGGGCGCGGCCTGGTCATCGCGGTGCCGGTGCTCTGGCTGCTGGTCTTCTTCCTCGTGCCCTTCCTGGTCGTCGCCAAGATCTCGGTTTCGGAGGCGATGATCGCCCGTCCGCCTTACGCGCCGCTGGTGGAATGGGACGGCTGGCGGCTCAACATCATCGTGAACATCGAGAATTTTCGCCGCCTGTGGACCGACGGCCTCTACATCAACGCCTATTTCTTCTCCATCCAGGTTGCCTTCATCTCGGCCTCGGCAGCGCTCCTGATCGGCTATCCGATGGCCTATTTCATCGCCCGCAGCCCGGAGCCGCGTCGCACCTTCCTTTTGATGATGGTGATCCTGCCATTCTGGACCAGCTTCCTGCTGCGCGTCTATGCCTGGCAGGGCTTCCTGCGGTCGAACGGCGTCATCAACAACACGCTGATCTCGCTGGGCATCATCGACACGCCGATCCAGATGCTGCAGACCAATTTCGCGGTCTATCTGGGCATCGTCTACACCTATCTGCCCTTCATGATCTTGCCGCTCTACGCCAATCTCGTGCGGCTCGAGGACAGTCTGCTGGAGGCATCGGCCGATCTCGGGGGCAGGCCGATGGCGACCTTCTTCTACGTGACGCTGCCCCTGTCGCTGCCGGGTATCGTCGGCGGCTTCATGCTGGTCTTCATCCCGGCCATTGGCGAGTTCGTCATCCCCGAGCTTCTGGGTGGTCCCGATACGCTGATGATCGGGCGCGTGCTCTGGAACGAATTCTTCTCCAACCGTGACTGGCCCGCTGCTTCGGCGGTCGCGATCGCCATGCTGGTGGCGGTGGTGGTGCCCATCATGATCCTGCGCTCCTTCCAGGCGCGACTGACGGAGGAGAAATGATGCCCCGCGGCTGGCTGCTACCCGTCCTGTGCGCGCTCGGTTTCGTGTTCCTTTACGCGCCGATCCTGTCGCTGGTGATCTTCTCGTTCAACGCCAGCCAGCTGGTCACTGTCTGGGGCGGTTTCTCGACGCGCTGGTATGGCGAATTGATGCGCGATACCCAAATCCTGGGCGCTGCCTGGATCAGCCTGCAGGTAGCGTTCTTCAGCGCCACCATCGCGGTGGTGCTCGGCACGCTGGCCGCTTTCGTGTTGATGCGGTTCGGCCGCTTCAGGACGCGCGCGCTCTTGACCGGCATGGTGACGGCGCCGCTGGTCATGCCGGAAGTCATCACCGGCCTGTCGCTGCTCCTCCTCTTCGTGTCGATGGAACAGCTGGTGGGCTGGCCGGCCGGCCGCGGCATGACCACGGTCACCATCGCCCACGTCACCTTCTGCATGGCCTTTGTGGCCGTGGTGGTGCAGTCGCGTCTTGCCGGCATGGACAATTCGCTGGAGGAAGCCGCGATGGACCTTGGGGCGCGTCCGGTGCGCGTGTTCTTCGACATCACGCTGCCGGTGATCGCGCCGGCGCTTGTCGCCGGCTGGCTGCTTGCCTTCACGCTCTCGCTCGACGACCTGGTGATTGCCAGCTTCGTCACCGGTCCTGGCGCCTCGACCCTGCCGATGGTCATTTTCTCGAAGGTACGACTGGGTGTCTCCCCGGTGGTCAACGCCCTTGCGACCATCATCATTCTGGTGGTCGCGATCGGTGTCGCCATCGCTACCTGGCAGATCCATCGGCGCATGAAGGAAATGCGCCGCGACTGACTGGTGCGGCGCTGCCTGCGCCTGCATCGTGGGCATTTCTGGAAGCCGCCTAGTTTTTGTGCAACTGCGTTGGCCCATGCACATGGATGCAACATTGGTCCAGCGCCTGGCCCTGCCGGACTGAACGCAGCCTCCTGTATCGACCGGGCAATCCCAATGGAATCAAGGATTGCCGTCCCCGGGGAACGTCTCACCTCCATATGGCACGTGCGTTGCTTCGCATGATGCGGTGCAACAAAAACCTGTCTGGAGGTGTTGAAATGAGGGGTTCCAATTTCACTCGGCGTGGCTTCGTCGCTGCGACCGCGCTGGCCGCCGGTCTGGCATTCTCGCCGATCGCGCAGGCCGAAGAGACGATCAAGATCGGTATCCTGCATTCGCTGTCGGGCACGATGGCGATTTCGGAGACGACCCTGAAGGACGTCATGCTGATGCTCATCGAGGAGCAGAACAAGAAGGGCGGACTTCTGGGCAAGCAGCTCGAGGCGGTCGTCGTCGACCCGGCTTCCGACTGGCCGCTCTTCGCCGAGCGGGCCCGCGAACTGCTTGAGGTCCACGAAGTCGCCGCCGTGTTCGGCTGCTGGACCTCGGTCTCGCGCAAGGCTGTCCTTCCGGTCTTCGAGGAACTGAACGGCCTGCTCTTCTACCCCGTCCAGTATGAGGGCGAGGAAAGCCAGCGCAACGTGTTCTACACCGGTGCCGCGCCCAACCAGCAGGCGATCCCGGCCGTCGAATATCTGATGAACGAAGAGGGCGTGGAGCGCTGGGTGCTCGCCGGCACCGACTATGTCTATCCGCAGACCACCAACCGCATCCTGGAAGCCTTCCTGAAGTCCCACGGCGTCGCCGATGAGGACATCATGATCAACTACACCCCGTTCGGTCATTCCGACTGGCAGACGATCGTTGCCGACATCGCCGCCTTCGGTTCCGCCGGCAAGAAGACCGCTGTCGTCTCCACCATCAATGGCGATGCCAACGTGCCCTTCTACCGCGAACTGGGCAACCAGGGCATTTCGGCCGAGGACATCCCGGTCGTCGCGTTTTCGGTCGGCGAGGAAGAGCTTGCCGGTCTCGACACCACCCCGCTGGTCGGCCATCTGGCCGCCTGGAACTACTTCATGTCGGTCGACACGCCGGAGAATGCCGAGTTCATCGAGACCTGGCACGCTTTCATCGGTGACGAAGCCCGCGTCACCAACGACCCGATGGAAGCCCACTATATCGGCTTCAACATGTGGGTGAAGGCGGTCGAGGCAGCCGGCACCACCGATCCCGACGCCGTCATCGACGCCATCGTCGGCGTCGAGGTGCCAAACCTGACCGGCGGTATCTCCACCATGCTGCCGAACCACCACATCACCAAGCCGGTGCTGATCGGCGAGATCCAGGCCGATGGCCAGTTCGACGTGGTGTGGGAGACCGAGGAGCTGGTGCCGGGCGAAGCCTGGTCGAAGTTCATCCCCGAATCCGCCGTCCTGATCGCCGATTGGACGGACCCGATCAATTGCGGGAACTTCAACACCGAGACCAATACCTGCGGCGGGTCGGAAGCCAACTGAGGCTGACCACGACCCATTCGCGGGGGCGCCCCTGTCGCCCCCGCGACCTCTCCCTTCGATTTACGCGGTCAGGTCGATGCCCCTTCTTGCTGCTGCCAAACACGCGCTGCTGGTCCTTCTGGTCTCGCTCGTCGCCATCCTTCCCGCCCGCGCGCAGACGGTCGAGGACCTTGTCCGCCAGCTGCCCGAAGGCGGGTTCGGCGACCGCTCCGCGGTCATCGCGCAACTCGCCGCCACCGGCGACACGCGGCTGGTGCCGGTGCTGGAGGCGCTTGGCGCCGGCGAACTGAACGTCGTTGCCGAAACGGGCCAGGTGGTGTTCGTGCGCCCTGCCGGCGGCAATGTCGCGATCAGGGACGCGCTGACTGGAGAGGATGCCGGCGAAGTCACCTCCGGAGCCGTCGACCGCATCCGCGTCAACAATGCCGTACGGCGTGCGGTACGAACCGCGATCGGCCAGCTCACCCTTCTCAGCCCGGATGCGAACACGCGGATATCGGCCGCGCGCGCCATGTTCCAGGCAGCCGACCCGGACAATCTGCCGCTTCTCGAAGAGGCTCTGGCCGCGGAGGAAAACCCGACCGTGCTGCGTGTCGTGGAGCAGGCCTGGGCCGTGGCCATCCTGCGCACGGACGCCGCAGCCAACGATTTCTCGCGTGCCATCGACATCATCGTCGAGCGAGGCGACCGGCATGCGCTGGGCATCCTCAATACCGCCCGCGCCAACGCGCCCGAAGAGATGCGGCCCAGGATCGACGCAGGCATCGCTTCCATCGAGAGCCATCTGCGCATGATCGATGTCGCGCAGAATGTCTGGTACGGCATTTCGCTCGGCTCCGTTCTGCTGCTGGCGGCGATCGGGCTTGCCATCACCTTCGGCGTGATGGGCGTCATCAACATGGCGCATGGCGAGATGGTGATGATCGGCGCCTACACGACCTTCGTCGTCCAGAACATCATCCGCGTCTCCGCTCCCGAACTCTTCGACCTGTCGCTCGCCTTCGCGCTGCCGGCCGCCTTCCTGGTCACCGCGCTCATCGGTATCGGTATCGAGCGCGGGGTGATCCGCTGGCTGTACGGCCGTCCGCTGGAAACACTGCTTGCCACCTGGGGCCTGTCGCTGATCATCCAGCAGGGCGTGCGTTCGATCTTCGGCGCCACCAACCGCGAGGTCGGCAATCCGTCCTGGATGTCGGGCGCCTTCGACTTCTACGGCATCCTGATCACCTGGAACCGCTTCTGGATCGTGCTCTTCGCGCTGGCCGTCTTCCTGGCGCTGCTTTTCGTGCTCAAGCGCACCTCGCTTGGCTTGCAGATGCGCGCCGTCACCCAGAACCGCCGCATGGCCTCCTCGATGGGCATCCGCACCCCCTGGGTCGATGCGATGACCTTCGGGCTCGGCTCGGGCATTGCCGGCCTTGCCGGCGTCGCGCTCAGCCAAATCGACAATGTCTCGCCCAATCTGGGCCAGGGCTACATTATCGACAGTTTCATGGTCGTGGTCTTCGGCGGTGTCGGCAATCTGTGGGGAACGCTGGTCGGCGCCATGACGCTCGGTGTCGTGAACAAGTTCCTCGAGCCCTATACCGGCGCGGTGCTCGCCAAGATCGCGGTGCTGGTCGTCGTCATCCTCTTCATCCAGAAGCGCCCGCGCGGCCTGTTCGCGCTCAAGGGCAGGGCGGTGGAATCATGATCACGCGCTTCCTTCTCAACGGTCTCGGAGGCAAGGTCTGGATCGTCGTCGGCATCCTTCTGGCGGTGGCGATCCTGGTGCCCGCTTCCAACCTGCTGCTGCCGGTTGGCCATCCCCTGCGCGTACCCAACTACATGGTCCCGCTGCTTGGCAAGTATCTGACCTACGCCATGCTGGCGCTCGCGCTCGATCTCGTCTGGGGCTATGTCGGCATCCTGTCGCTCGGCCATGCCGCCTTCTTCGCGCTCGGCGGCTATGCGATGGGCATGTACCTGATGCGCCAGATCGGCGATCGCGGCGTCTATTCGCACCCGGTCCTGCCCGACTTCATGGTGTTCTCCAACTGGACCGAGTTGCCCTGGTACTGGCACGGTTTCGACCAGTTCTGGTTTGCTGCCCTCATGGTCATGCTGGTGCCGGGACTGCTGGCCTTCGTGTTCGGGTGGCTCGCCTTCCGCTCCCGCGTCACCGGCGTCTACCTGTCGATCATCACCCAGGCGCTCACCTATGCGTTGATGCTCGCCTTCTTCCGCAACGAGATGGGGTTCGGCGGCAATAACGGCCTGACCGATTTCCGCGACATTCTGGGTTTCCCGATCCAGGCCGCCTCGACGCGCGCAACGCTGTTTGCCGCCACCTGCGTGTTGCTGGCGATCACCTTCGTCATCTGCGCGGCGATCACCAAGTCGAAGCTCGGCAAGGTGATGATCGCGGTTCGCGACGCCGAAAGCCGCACCCGCTTCATCGGCTACCGGCCCGAATATGTGAAACTCTTCGCCTTCACCGTGTCGGCCGTGATCGCCGGCATCGCGGGTGCGCTCTACGTGCCGCAGGTCGGCATCATCAATCCGGGCGAGTTCTCGCCGGCCAATTCGATCGAGGTCGTGGTGTGGGCGGCCGTTGGCGGCCGCGGCACGCTGATCGGGCCGATCATCGGCGCCGTCCTGGTCAACTACGCCAAGACCTGGTTCACCTCGGCCTATCCGGAACTATGGCTGTTTGCGCTGGGTGGGTTGTTCGTCGCCGTCACGCTGCTCCTGCCCAAGGGCATTGTCGGTACCTGGAACGATTTCTGGGCCGGACGGCGCGACCACAAGGCAGCCCGGCTCGCGGCTGCCGCCGAGGACGAGCCACCTCCACCGCCGCCGCCCGCCGCAAGGCAGAGCCAGGAAGCGAAGCCCGAACCGGCCTCGAAAAACTCCGGTGCGCGCCGCTCCGGTCCCGAACCTCAGCCGGCGGAGTAAGATCATGTCGCGCAAGGATACGCTCCTCTATCTCGACGGCGTTTCGGTCTCGTTCGACGGGTTCAGGGCAATTAATGATCTGTCGCTGGTGCTTCTGAAAGGCGAGATGCGGGCGATCATCGGGCCGAATGGCGCCGGCAAAACCACCATGATGGACATCATCACCGGCAAGACACGCCCGGATACCGGCGAGGTCTATTTCGACGGCACGGTGGACCTGACCCAGCACGACGAGGCCGACATCGCGATGATGGGCATCGGGCGCAAGTTCCAGAAGCCGACCGTGTTCGAAAGCCACACGGTTGAGGACAATATCCTGATGTCGCTGAAGGGCCCGCGCACCATTCTGCCCAACCTGTTCTGGAAAGAAACGCCGCAGGCAAGCGCGCGCATTGACGAGGTTCTGGAGCGGATCAGGCTTGCCCATCGCCGCGCCGATCTCGCCGCCAATCTTTCCCACGGCCAGAAGCAATGGCTGGAGATCGGCATGCTTCTGGCGCAGGACCCGAAACTGCTTCTCGTCGACGAGCCGGTGGCCGGCATGACCGATGCCGAGACCGAGGAGACGGCAATCCTCCTGAAGGACATCGCCCGCACCCATTCGGTGATCGTGGTCGAGCACGACATGCATTTCGTGCGCGAACTCGGCGTCAAGGTGACCTGCCTGCATGAAGGTTCCGTCCTGTCGGAAGGGTCGCTCGACCACGTCTCGAGCGATCAGCGTGTCATCGAAGTCTATCTGGGGAGGTGAGCTTGCGCGGCGTCAATGCACCTGTCCAAGATGCCGATCAGGCTGCCTCGAAGAGCGGCCTAGATCGGATTCTGGAGGATGACGTGCCGACCAGACGCAACCTGCTGATCGCGCTTGGCGCGGCTGGCGGCGTCGCCGCGCTCGGCGCCGGCGGTGTGGCCAGCACCTATTGGCGCGACATGACGCGCATTCGCGAGAAGCTGGCGGCGCAGAAGAGCACGGTGATCGGAACCAGCTTCGGCGCGCTCGAATATGCCGAAGCAGGCGAGGGCGCGCCGCTGATGATGATCCACGGCACTGGCGGGGGCTTCGACCAGGGCCTGCTTTTCGCCGGCCAGCTTGTCGATGCGGGCTACCGCGTGATCGCGCCATCGCGCTTCGGCTATCTGAAATCAGACTTCCCCGACGATCCATCGTCGGAAAACCAGGCAGACGCGCTTGTCGAGCTGCTCGATCATCTGGGCATCGAACGGATCGCCATTGCCGGCGGTTCGGCCGGCGCGCTGCCGGCAATGGAATTCGCCATCCGCCATCCCGACCGCACCGCGGCCCTGGTGGCGATCGTGCCCGCTGCCTATGCTCCCGGTCGGCCGCCGGCCCGCCCGTGGAGCGCCACTCAGACCTGGATCGCGGAAAGCGTGCTCGGCTCGGACTTCCTGTTCTGGTCGGCAATGACGGCCATGCCCGACACGATCGTCCGCACCCTGCTTGCCACCGACCCGGCGCTGGTGGCGGCCGCCTCGCCCGCCGAGCAGGAACGGGTCAACCGGATCATGCGCGGCATCCTGCCGGTCAGCGCCCGGGCGCGCGGGCTTCTGAACGACGCGCGGCTCGCCGGCAATCCGGCCGAGATGGACCTTGCCGCCATCACCGCCCCGACACTCGCCATTTCGCTCGAAGACGATTTCTACCTCACCGCCGATGCCGCAAGGCACATCGCCGACACGGTGCCGGACGCGCGGCTGATCGTCTATCCGCAGGGCGGCCATGTCTGGGTCGGCCGCGACGCTGAAATGTCTGCCGCCATCGACGCATTCCTGAGAGAGACGGGGTATTCGCACTGATGCTGAACGTCGACAATGCCCGCCTCCATTATGGCGCAGCCGAGGCCCTGCGCGGTGTGACGCTGAAGGCCGATGCCGCCCGCATCACCTGCGTGCTTGGGCGCAATGGCGTTGGCAAGACCAGCCTGATGCGGGCCATTGTCGGCCATCACAAGCTTTCTTCCGGCTCGATTTCCTTCGAGGGGAAGGTGCTCGACCGCAGCGCGCCGTCAGAGCGGGCGCGGTCGGGCATCGCATTCGTACCGCAGGGGCGAGAGATCTTCCCGCTGCTCACCGTGCGCGAAAACCTGGAGACGGGCTATGCCGGCCTCAAGCGTGCCGAGCGCAATGTCCCGGACCACGTGTTCGAGCTGTTTCCGGTGCTCAAGGACATGCTGGGGCGGCGCGGCGGTGACCTGTCGGGCGGCCAGCAGCAGCAGCTTGCCATCGGAAGGGCGCTGGTCATGCGGCCGAAGCTGCTCGTCCTCGACGAGCCGACCGAGGGCATCCAGCCGTCCATCATCAAGGATATCGGCCGCGCCATCCGCTTCCTGCGCGACCAGGCCGGCATCGCGGTGCTGCTGGTCGAGCAATATCTCGACTTCTGCCGCGAGCTTGCCGACGAGGTTCACATCATGGAGCGTGGCCGCATCGTTCATTCCGGTCCCGCCGAAAGCCTCGACCGGCCGGAAGTCAGGGCCCACCTGACCGTATGATCTAGTCGGCGGCAGGCGGTTCGTTCCGCGACCGAACCACATGGCCAGACACACTCTGGCCGGCGGTGGCCGTCAGCGCCAGGAACGGCAACAATGCCGTTGCGGTGAGGATGCCGACGGCGAAGAAGGCCCAGGAAAAGGCCGATAGCCCCAGCGCCTCGCCAGTGAACAGCCCGTGCGCTTCCAGGAGCAGCCCCGCCACCGCGACGCCGATCGCGACCGAGATCTGCTGGGTGACGGCCGAGATCGCCGTCGTCTGGCTCGCTTCCCGATCCTTGATCTCGGCAAAGACAAGCGTGTTGGCCGAGGTGAAGAAGAGCGAGCGCATCAGACCGGAGGCCACCAGCACGACGAGGATGACGGCATAGGGCGTGTCGGGCGCGAAGAAGCCATGGAACCCGATCAGCAGTGCAGACATCGCCGTCGTCACCAGCAGCACACTGCGGAAGCCGGCTAGGCGCAACGTGCGCTGGGCGAGGAACTTCATCGCGATGGCGCCGAACGCGCTGACGAAGGTGAGCATGCCCGACTGGAAGGGCGACAGGCCGAAGCCGATCTGGAACATCAGCGGCAAGAGGAAGGGCACCGCGCCAGAGCCGATGCGAAACAGCGCATTGCCGATGACGGCTGCCTTGAGCACCGGATTGGCGAACAGCTTCATGTCGAGCAACGGTGCGGTGACGGCGCGGGCATGGCGCAGATAGAGAAAGCTGGCCAGGATGCCGATCATCAGCGTCGCGCCGCCGACTGCCGGGGGCAGTGCCGGCATGGACACGACCGACAGGCCGAAGACGACGCCGGACGCTGCAACGGCGGCAAGGAAGAAGCCCTTCACGTCGATGCGGCCGGGCGGCTGGCTTTCCATCTCGGGCAGCACCCGCCCGGCAACCCAGATGCCGGCAAGGCCGATCGGCACGTTGATAAGGAAGATCCAGTGCCAGGAAATGAAGGTGGTGATGAAGCCGCCGATCGGCGGGCCGACCAGCGGACCGATCAGGGCCGGCACGGTCAGCCATGCCATCGCCGAGACCAGATCGTTCTTCGCCGTGGCGCGCACCAGCACCAGCCGGGCGACCGGCACCATCATCGCCCCGCCCATGCCCTGCAGGAAGCGTGACAGCACGAATTCGAGAAGGGTGTTCGACAGGGCACAGAAGATCGAGCCGATCACGAACACGCCGAGCGACCAGCGAAACACCCGCTTGGCGCCATAACGGTCGGCCATCCAGCCGGAAATGGGGATGAAGATGGCGAGCGCGACGAAATAGGTGGTGAGCGCCAGTTTCAGCGTGATCGGGCTGGTGCCGATATCGGCCGCGATCGCCGGCAGCGAGGTCGAGATGACGGTCGCGTCCATGTTCTCCATGAACAGCGCCACCGCCAGGATCAGCGGTACGGTACGGTTCACGGAGTTATGCTTGCGGCTGTTGCGCGGCGGCGCGATGCGGAGGATGGCATGGCGCTCTGCTATCACGGCCCATGGCGCGGCTCAATCGGTCCGTGCCGGCAAGTGCCCCCCTTCACGCTGACTCACCATCGCGTGAAAGCGGAAGCGCGACGCTACCAGAGGCGCATGCTTGCGCTAGCTTCCCTCGCCTGCCAGTAAGGGAGACAAGACGATGAGCCTTTCCACGAACCGCCGCTCGGCGATGAAACTGGGCGCCGCATCGCTGGCGCTGCTGGGAGCCCCGCACATCATGACACGCGCTGCACATGCGGAGACGCACGCCTCGGCGGACCTGTATTCGGGTATCCATACTTTCCGCCTTGGCGGATTCGAGATCACCGCCATCCGGGACGGCGGCCGCGCCATGGAAGGCCCTCATCCGATCTTCGGCGAAAACCAGGATGCCGAGACGGTCGCCGCCTTGATGGAAGAGAATTTTCTACCCGGCGACCGCTTCGTCAACGGTTTCACGCCGGTCGTGGTGAACACGGGCAGCGAGCGCATCCTGTTCGACACCGGTCTCGGTCAAGGAGCGCGCCAGGGCGGGCTCGGCCAGCTGCGCGCGCGCCTCGAGGCCGCTGGCCACGCACCGGACGCGATCGATGTGGTCGTGCTGACCCATTTCCATCCCGATCATATTGGCGGCTTGATGGAAGACGGTGCGCCGGCCTTCCCCAATGCGCGCTATGTGGCGGGACAGGTGGAATACGATTTCTGGACCCATGAGGATCGGCTTTCCGGACCGACCGAGAACACTGCTCGCGGCGTGCAGGCCAATGTCGTGCCGCTCGCCGAGAACATGGATTTCCTTGCCGAGGGTGGCGAGGTCGTCTCCGGCATTACCGCGATGGAAGCCTTCGGCCATTCGCCCGGCCATATGATCTTCCACATCGAATCGGAGGGCCAGCGGCTGCTTCTGACCGCTGACACGGCCAACCACTACATCGCCTCGCTGAGACGTCCGGACTGGCATGTGCGCTTCGACATGGACAAGGACGCCGCCGTCGCCACGCGCAGGCGCGTCTTCGACATGGTCGCTGCCGACCGCATCCCGTTCATCGGCTATCACATGCCGTTTCCGGGCGTAGGCTTCGTCGAAGCGGCGGATCAGGGCTACCGTTTCGTGCCGGCAAGCTACCAGTTCGACTTGTGATCTAGCGGTCAGGGCCGCTCTCTCCGTCCTCGTCGCGCCGGCTGGGCGCGGCGGGCGACAGGAAGAAGCTCCAGAACGCATAGGCGGCCATGACCAGGAAGATCGTGGCCCAGACATGCTGTTCGTTGACCCATTCGAACACGCCCCATCCGCCCGCCACCGCAACGATGAGCACCCGCACCCAGAGCGGGCGCAGCCAGTCGTGGTCCATGTCGAACAGTTTCATCGTGGGCCTTTCTTTCGGCGACCTTATCACGATTGTGGAGCCTCGCTGTCAATCGGGCCGGTTCCAGCCAGGTAGATCTGCCAGCCGAACGGCGCCCAGCGCCGCCATGCCGGCGACGACAGCGGCGAGCGACAGCCAGGGCAGTTCCAATGGCAGGGCCTGGTTATGCATGTCGATGCCGATCAGCGCGGCCACGCCGGCGCCGAACATGAGAACACCGATCCCCGTTTGCCAAGGCCGTCCCGGCCGGGGCTCCACATTTGCCGGAGGCTCGTCGAAGGGGCGCATCGCTAGCACCACGATGGCCAGCGGTATGGCGCAATAAACCACCCAAAGGGGCCTGAGCCACCACCATGTGGCATCGACGCCGGCCGTGACCGGCATTGCGCCCAGCGGATAGGCGACATTGGCAACCGCCACCATGACCGCCTGGTGCCAGAGAAACAGACTGATGAGCTTCGGCCCCAGCAACCCCACCGGCGCCCAGGCCGCAGGACGCTTCAGCCAGTTGCCTATCGGCTGGCGCAGTAGAAGCGCCAGGCCGAGCTGTGCCATGCCCAGCACGATCAGCGCGGCACTCGGCGGACCGCCATTATTGGGCAGGCCGGTACCTTCGACCGGCACCATTGTCAGCGGATAGAGGCCGGAACCGATCATGAGGCCAAGCAGCGCCAGGGCACCGAAGAGGATCCCGGCCTGTGGCCCCGCCCGTGTCGGCAGGCGTCCGTCGGCCCAGTAGTAGCCGATCTGGTGGATGACGATCCAAACCAGCGCGAAGTTGATGCCGGCAATTGCGGGCTGGTCGGCGACGGTCGGGCCACCGACGGTGAAGCGGACGACATCGACGACCAAGGTCGCGACGAGAAGCAGGCCGACCATCAGGCCCCCGCGCCCACGCTCATGCAGCGCCAGCGTTGCAGGCGTCAGAGCGATTACGAGCAGATAGGCCGCGAGGAACCAGAACGGCACCACCGCCACATCGAGGCCGAGAAGCAGGCCTTCCTGACCGAGCGTGGCATGGGTCAGCCCGCCGGCGACGAACAGCACCACCAGCACTGGCAGGGTGGGAAACAACAGCCGTCGCGCGCGCCGGCGCACCCAGTCATCGGCCTTTTCGCCTTCTGCGCGCGCCCTGCGCCAGCTCTGGGCATTGACCAGCCCGCCGGCGAGAAAGAAGACCGGCATCACCTGCCAGATCAATGTCGCCCATTGCCATTGGGGCGCCACTTCCAGCAGGTATGCGGCCTCCAGCGTGCCATTGTCCTCGACGATGACCCGCACCACCCAATGGCCGAGAATGACCATCAGGATCGCAACGACGCGCAAGAAGTCCAGATACCTGTCGCGATCACGCGGTGTGGCGGCCTCGACGCGCTCGACGACGCGCTTGGGTGATATCGCGTGCGTGGTGCTCATCCCTCAAAACGAGACCACCAGAAGCGTGTTCCACACCATCCCCTCGTGACCGGCGATGGCTGTGCCCGACTCGGTGCCCCGGTGCTGGCCACGGACCCGTTTCATGCGATAAGTGGCGGCGGCGGAAGGGGCGGCAAATGGAACAGCTCGTTTTTCTCGACTATGCGGGTGTGGCGGTATTTGCGGCCACAGGCGCGCTTGCCGCTTCCCGCAAGGAACTCGATGCGATCGGCTTCGTGTTCCTGGCCGGCATCACCGGGATCGGCGGGGGCACGCTGCGCGACCTGATTCTCGACGTGCCGGTCTTCTGGATCGAGAACCACGCCTATATTCTCGTCTGCGCCGTCATGGCGCTGATCGTCTACTTCTTCGCCCATCTGGTCGAATCCCGCTACAAGCTGCTGCTTTGGCTGGATGCGGTGGGCCTGGCCGCCTATTCGGTCTTCGGCGCCTACAAGGGGCTTCTCGTGACCGGCTCTCCATTGGTCGCGCTGGTAACCGGCATGCTGACGGCCACCTTCGGCGGCATCCTGCGCGACGTTTTGTCGGGAGAGCCATCGGTGCTTCTGCGGCCCGAGATCTACGTGACGGCGGCACTCGCCGGCGCGACCGCCTTCACGCTGGCCGACCTGGCCGGCCTGCCGCTGCTCGCGGCGGCGGCAGTTGCCTTCTTCTGCGCCTTCGCGGTCAGGGCCGGCGCGCTGCGTTTCGGCTGGCGGCTGCCGCGCTACAGGAGCCGGCCCGGCCGCCGGCCGGAAGACATCGACTAGGACGTATCAGCCGAGCCCGTGCTGCTGGGCCTTTTCCTTCAGGCTATGCTGCGGGCGCGGGCCGATCTGCTGGATGATGAGACCGGCAGCCAGACTGCCGAGCGCACCGCATTCGGCGAGCGAACGCCCCTTGGTGTAGCCAAACAGAAATCCGGCAGCGTAGAGGTCGCCCGCACCCGTCGTATCGACAAGTTCGGCGATCTCCAGCGGTTGAACCTCGATGGTTTCGTCGCCACGCACCACGACCGATCCTTTTTCCGAGCGGGTCACGATACCGAGCTTGCAGTCCTTCCGGAACGCGTCGAGACCGGCCTCGAACGAGGCGGTCTGATAGAGCGACTTCATCTCGCTTTCATTCGCAAACACGATATCGACCGTGCCTGATCGCATCAGATCCAGAAACTCCTCGCGGTAACGGTCGACGCAGAAGGGATCGGACAGCGTCATCGCGACTTCGCGCTGCGCGGCATGCGCCTGTTCGGCCGCCAGTCGGATCGCTTCCTTGGCGCGGGGCGGGTCCCAGAGATAGCCCTCGAAATAGGTGACGCGTGCGCCTTTGGTCTTTTCTTCCTCGACGTCTTCGGGCCCGAGTTCCACGCAGGCGCCGAGATAGGTGTTCATCGAGCGCTCGCCGTCGGGCGTGACGAAGATCATGGAGCGAGCCGTCGGCGGATCCTGCGGCAGCGGTCTGGTATCGAAGGCGACGCCCTGTGCACGAATGTCGTGCGCGAAGATCCGTCCCAGGCTGTCATCGGCCACCTTGCCGAAATAAGCCGCCTTGCCGCCGAAGCTTGCCACGCCGGCTGCGGTGTTGCCGGCGCTGCCGCCCGATGTCTCGATGGCTGGCCCCATGCGCTCGTACAGGAGCGTCGCACGGTCGGCGTCGATCAGGTTCATCGCGCCCTTGATGATGTGATTGTCGACGAGGAAATCGTCGTCACAGCGGGCGATGATGTCGACAATGGCGTTGCCGACGCACAGCACGTCGTAATCGGTCATGTGTTTCTCCGGTTGGGCCCGGCCGGACGGCCAGGCTTCCTGGGTTCGGGCACGGTTTAGCGTGTGGCCGCGGGTAATGAAAGGGTGCTGCCGAAGACCTGCAGGTCAGGTCTCGGCGGAGGGAGAGATTTTGGCTCGAGGGATCGTGAATCGGTATTCGATCCCGTCTTGGTGCAAGGTTCGCTCGCTGTTGGCATCCAGCGTGCCGACCACCATGCGCTCGATGACCTCTGTACCGAAGCCGCGTTCTCGTGACACCTTGATGGGGTTTTCGACTGTCTCCCGCCAGACCAGTTCGATGTCGTCGGGAGTGAGCTTCCAACTGACGCTGAGCCGGCCTTCACGCCGCGCAAAGGCACCGTATTTGGCAGCGTTGGTCGCCATTTCGTGGAAGGCGAGACCCATTGTCTGTGCCGCCTGGTTGGACAAGCGTACCAGTGGGCCGTTCACCGCGAGCCTGGCGGGATCGTCCGGTCGGAAGGGATCGATCTGGGCGAGCAGAAGCGCCTGCAGCTCGACGCCGGCCACGCCGCCTTCGATCAACAGGTCGGTGGACCGGGCAAGGCCCTGGACGCGCTTCTGGAAACTGTCCTGGAATTCGTCGAAATTTTCGGCATTGCGCGCCGTCTGCTTGGCAATCGAGGCGACCACGGTCAGCTGGTTCTTGGAGCGATGCGCCACTTCGCGCATCAGGAAGCGGATCTCGTTGTCCGCTTTCTGGCGCGCCTGCGCGGCCTGGGCCAGTGCTGCCGACACGGTGCCGATCTCGGCAACAGGAAAGTCCACTGCCTCGACCATCTCTCCTGCACCGAGGCTACGCGCATCGCGCGCAAGGCGGCGAACCGGTCGCGCCACCTGGTGTGCCAGCAGCCAGGCGCCCAGCGCGCCGATCACGATGATGGCCATGCCGCCGAACAAGAATGTGCGCATGGAGCGTTGCAACGGCTGTTCGATGGTATCGGTCGGTGCCCACAACACGATCCGCCAACCACTCATTTGCGAGTTGGCGGTGATGGTTTCGAACGACTGCCCATCATGCATCACCCGGCTGCGCAGCCGGGTCTGGCCTTCGGGCGCGCCATAGTCCAGGAAGAAGCTGTTGCCGATCTCGGAGGAAAGGTAGGACGAGGCCAGCACAAGGCCCTTCCGGTCGACCACGGCCGCGTTCCAACCGCCCCGCAGGTTGCGACTTGCCAGCGCCGCGGCAAGTTCTTCGGCATTCTTGGTCAGCACCAGGGCGATCGACTGTCCTCCCGTTTCCCAGGGAAGGATGACGTTGAAGACCCATTTCTGCGACGTCTGGCCGAAAAACATGTCCGAAATGACCGGTTGGTCGGTGTCAAAGGCCTGTTGGACGGGCTCGGGGTCCGACGTGGGCGACAGAGGGGTGCCGAACTCCACACGGGTGTTGATGAGTTGGTTCATGCTGCCATCGAGCACGATCAGGAAATCCTGAGTGCCCGCAAGCGCCGACTGGGCGCGAAGATGAAAATCGGCGTAATCGCGTTCGGCGAGGGAGTGGGCAGTCGACAGGACACGCAGCGTCGTCAGCATCCCCGACAACTCGCGGTCCACGGTTTCCGCGATGGAGCCAGCCGTCGCCTCCGCCAAGGTGAGGGCAACTTCCTGCTGGGCCTGGTTGGTGCGCTGCAGCAGCACCACCGAAAAGACCAGCGCCGGGACCAGCGTCACGGCCACAAGGACGAAGATCAACAGGCCGATGGGGAGCGGCGGAACGATGCGGCGGCGGCGCTTGCCGTTCGCGGCCGTCCCTGCACCGGAAAAGTCCGTATCGCGGTTGCCCCCGTTCACAGCATGTTCCGCCCGGTCCCTGTTTCGGTTACGAATCGTCGTCTAGCACAGGAATTTGACTTCGCCACCCTCGCCATTGGCAGCAGCACAGGACAGGCTATCCGGCAAAGACTCGGCGCGGCTTGAACATGCCCGCCTCGATGGCACCGATGGCGACCAGTCTACCGCGCACTATGGCGCAGGCCTCGTCGGCCTCGACCGGTGCCTCTTTTCCGCGGACGATGACCGGGTTGCCCCTGCGGACACGGGCTGCGGCCTCGTCGGTAAGGCTCACCGAGGGCAGGCAGTCCAGCGCGGCTGCAGGATCGAGCAGGAGGGCATCCAATGCGGCGAGCGCCGCGCCCTCGGGACGTCCGCGCCTTTCCTCCTCGCCCTCGACGGGCGCTGGACGCGCGGCCTCGACAGCGGCCTCGATCTCGTCCATCGTCACCAGGTCGTCGGCCGTGAAGGGGTCCACTTCGAGCCGGCGCAGCTCCGAAATATGGCCGAAGCAGCCGAGATCGCGGCCCATGTCGCGGGCGAGCGAGCGCACATAGGTGCCCTTGCCGCATTCGACCTCGAACACGGCATGGCCATCGTCGGGACGTTCGATCAGATCGAAACGACCGATCTCGACCTCGCGCTCGGGAATGTCGACGGCAGAGCCTTCGCGGGCCAGATCATAGGCGCGCTCGCCGGCGATCTTGATGGCCGAAAAGGTCGGCGGCTTCTGCATGATGACGCCGGTATATTTGGGCAGCAGCGCGAGGATTGCCGCTTCGTCAGGGCGGTCGGCTGAGGTATGTACAGCCTCGCCCTCAAGATCGTCAGTGGTTCTCTCCTCGCCCCAGGCGACAGTAAAGCGATAGAGCTTTGCACCATCCTGCACATAGGGCACCGTCTTGGTTGCCTCGCCGAGTGCAATCGGCAGCATGCCCGAGGCCAGCGGGTCGAGTGTGCCGGCATGGCCGGCCTTGTCGGCATTGAATAGCCACTTGATCCGGGAAACCGCATCGGTCGAGCCCATGCCCTTCGGCTTGTCGAGCACCAGCCAGCCGGAAATAGGCCGGCCCTTCTTCTTTCCGCGCCGCGCCATCAGTCCTTTTCCTCGTCCTTGTCGTCGAGATCGCGCGCGACTTCCGGCGAACGCAGAAGTTCGTCGATGCGGGCCATGTTGTCGAAGCTCGTGTCGAGCCGGAACCGGAATTCCGGCATGTATTTCATCTGCCTGAGAGCACCGGAGACACGCCCGCGAATGAATTTCGCTTTGCGCGCCAGTGCCTTGATCACTGCCTGATCATCTGCCGCGCCGAGCGGCGCGACGAACACGGTGGCGATCTTGAGGTCTGGCGACATGCGCACTTCGGCAACCGAGATCACCGTCGCCTCGATAACCTCGTCGCGGATCTCGCCGCGCTGGATGACATCGGCCAACGCATGGCGAACCTGTTCGCCCACGCGAAGCTGGCGCTGGGATGGACCCTTGTTGTCGAAGCGGGACATGTCGATTGCATTCCTTGATCGCGGCCGTCGGATTCGAACCGGCGACCGCTCAAACCAGGTGCACGGGCGCCGGGCCTGGCCGGCGCGCCGCCACGTTTGGGCGCGTTAGAGGGTGCGCGTCACCATCTCGACGCGATAGGCCTCGATGACGTCGCCAGCACGGATGTCCTCGTAATTTTCGAAGGCCATGCCGCATTCCTGGCCGACCGGCACCTCGGACACCTCGTCCTTGAAGCGCTTGAGCGTCTTGAGCTTGCCTTCGTGGATGACGACGTTGTCGCGCAGAAGCCGGACGCCGGCACCACGTTCCATCTTGCCCTCGGTGACCCGACAGCCCGCGACCTTGCCAACCTTGGTGATGTTGAACACCTCCAGGATTTCGGCGTAGCCGAGGAAGGTCTCGCGCCGCTCCGGCGAAAGCATGCCCGACATGGCGGCTTTGATGTCGTCTACCAGGTCGTAGATGATGTTGTAGTAGCGGATCTCGCTGCCCGACTGGTTTGCCGCGTCGCGTGCCTGCTTGTTGGCACGGACGTTGAAGCCGATGATGGCCGCGCCCGAGGTTTCGGCCAGCGACACGTCGCTCTCGGTGATCGCGCCGGCGCCCGAATGGACGATGCGCGCGCGAACCTCGTCTGTGCCCAGCTTGTCGAGAGCCGCCACGATGGCCTCGATCGAACCCTGCACGTCGCCCTTGATGATGAGCGGGAATTCCTTGAGCCCCGAGCTCTGGAGCTGGGTCATCATCTGCTCGAGCGAGCCGCGCTGGCCTGCCTGGCGGGCCACCGCCTTCTCGCGGGCAAGCCGCTGGCGGTATTCCGAAATCTCGCGGGCCTTGGATTCGTTCTCGACAACGGCAAAGCGGTCGCCGGCCTGCGGCGTACCCTGCAGGCCGAGAATCTCGACCGGCGACGCCGGACCGGCTTCCTTCACCTGGTCGCCGCGGTCATCGACCAGCGCGCGCACGCGGCCCCACTGGTCGCCGGCAACGATGATGTCGCCGGGCTTCAGCGTGCCAGCCTGGACGAGAACGGTGGCCACGGAGCCGCGACCGCGGTCGAGCTTGGCCTCGATCACGACGCCCTCGGCGGTGCGATCCGGGTTGGCCTTGAGTTCCAGGATCTCGGACTGCAGCAGGATTGCCTCGAGCAGCTTGTCGAGATTGGTCTTCTTCGTGGCAGAGACCTCGACGTCGAGCACCTCGCCGCCCATCGATTCCACGAACACCTCATGCTGAAGCAGTTCGGTGCGAACCTTCTGGGGATTGGCGTCGGGCTTATCGACCTTGTTGATCGCAACGATGATCGGCACGCCGGCCGCCTTGGCATGGTTTATGGACTCAATGGTCTGCGGCATCACGCTGTCATCGGCCGCAACCACCAGGATGGCGATGTCGGTAGCCTGCGCGCCACGCGCACGCATCGCGGTAAAGGCGGCATGGCCGGGCGTATCGATGAAGGTGATCTTCTGGCCCGACTGCTCGACTTGATAGGCGCCGATATGCTGGGTGATGCCACCCGCTTCGCCAGCGACGACGTTTGCCTGACGGATCGCGTCGAGCAGCGAGGTCTTGCCGTGATCGACATGGCCCATGATGGTGACCACCGGCGGGCGGGACTTCAAGGTTTCCGGAGCGTCCGGAATGTCGAACAGGCCTTCCTCGACGTCCGATTCCGCCACGCGCTTGACCGTGTGGCCGAATTCGACTGCCACCAGCTCGGCGGTGTCGGCATCGATCACGTCGCCGGGCTTCATCATCTGGCCCTGCTTCATGAAGTACTTCACCAGATCCACCGCACGCTCCGCCATGCGCTGCGCCAGTTCCTGGATGGTGATGGTCTCGGGCAGCACGACCTCACGGAGAATCTTCTCGCGGGGCTCCTGGCTCATCGAGCGCTTGAACTTCTCCTGGCGCCGGCGCATGGCGGACAGCGAGCGACCGCGGGAGTCACCATCGTCGGTCAACGCCTTGTTCAGGGTCAGCTTGCCGCGACGGCGCTCGTCCTCGCCCTTCGGCTTGACCGGACGCGGTGCCACAACTTCGGGCTTGACCGGTCCGCGCTTCGGCGCGACGCGGGCTTCCGCCTCTTCTTCCACCACCGGGGCGGGAGCAGCGGCAACGGGCGCCTGGGGAGCGCGGCGGCTTGCCTCTTCCTCGGCACGGCGACGGGCTTCGGCCTCTGCTGCCAAACGCGCCTCTTCCTCCGCCTGACGGGCAGCGGATTCCTCGCGCTCCTTGCGGCGGCGCTCCTCTTCCTCGGCCCGGCGCTGTGCCTCGTCGGCTGCGCGCTTGCGCTCGTCGGCCTCGCGAACCTTCGAATCCATCAGCGCGCGGCGGCGGGCTTCCATCTCTTCCGGCGACAGCTCGTTCAAGACGACGCCGCTGGAGGCAGTGCGCTGGGGCTGCTGCGGCTCAGGACGCGCAACCGCGGGCTGCGGCGCGGCAGGAGCTGGCGCAACGCGTGGCTTCAGCGAAACGGCTGGCGCTTCCGGCTTCTCATCAGGCCTGGCAAATTTCCGCTTTTTGGTCTCGACGACGACAGCCTTCGAACGGCCGTGCGAGAAATTCTGCCGCACGGTCCCCTGCTCGATGCCCGTCCGCTTCATCGTCAGCGTCTTCTTCGTGCCAACGCTCAGCGTCTTGTCGTCACCAGTCTTCGTATCGCTCATTCCATATCCTTTGCGGTCTCGAGGCCCGCATCGCTTGCTGCTTGGGATCGCCGGTCCTTGGGGTCTTCACCCCTGTACCGGGCCAGCGCGTCGAGGCGCTTGAGAACCATTTCGCCGGTCTGCCCAGCGAGCACGGCTGCATGTATCACATTTGTGCCCCCCAATGCCAAACCCAATTCGGCTTCGGAGAACAGTTTGTATGACGGCACTTCTTCGCCGCCCGCCATGACGACCGCGTGGCGAGCCTGGGCAAGCTTGCGAATGCCGTCTGCGGCTGCCTCGGTGGCATGAATCACCGCCATCGCCCTGTTGGCGCGGATGGCTGCATCCACCTTTGCCGAACCTGTCGTCACGCCGCCGGCCTTGCGTGCCAACCCCAAGGCGCCGAGTGCGGCAGCGCGAAGCTGGTCCTCGATCATGTCGGCCAGTCCGGGCGGCGGCTTGACCGGACCGCGCAGGGCTCGGGCAAAGAGGTTTTTTGCCGCGGCCTTTTCGACCAGACTACGCTCGGCCGTTACCCAGCAGCCGCGACCCGGCAGTTTACGCTTCAGATCGGGCACGACCATGGAGTCCGGACCGGCGACGAAGCGGATCATCCGCTCCGGCTCGCCACCGATGCGCGTCACTATGCATGTGCGCTCGTTCATTTCCGGTTCCATGTTCACCGCCCGGCATCCGTTCAGACACCAGCCGTCTCCTCGCTGGCTTCGGCTTCCTGGTCGTCTTCGGCTTCGGAGGCGAGATCGTCTTCATTGATCCAGCCCACCTTGAGGCGTGCCGCGACGACCATTTGCTCGGCTTCGGCGCGCGAGACGCCGAACGACGCCAGCACACCCTCGAAGAAGGTGGTCTCGCCGTCCTTGCGCTCCTTCCAGCCGACGAGGTCGTCGACGGCATAGCCGGCGAAATCCTCGACCGTCTTCACGCCGTCCTCGCCGAGCGCCACCATCATTGCGGTGGTCACGCCGGGGATCTCGCGCAACTCGTCCTCGACGCCCAGCTCAAGGCGCTTGGCATCCTGCTCGGCCTCGATGCGCTCCAGATATTCGCGGGCGCGGGCCTGGATTTCTTCGGCCGTCTCCTCGTCGAAACCGTCGATCGAGGCAACCTCGTCGCTGTCGACATAGGCGACTTCCTCGACGCTCGAGAAGCCTTCGGATGCCAGCACCTGGCCGACCATCTCGTCGACGTTGAGTGCGTCCATGAACAGGTTGGAGCGTTCGACGAACTCCTTCTGGCGGCGCTGCGACTCTTCTTCTTCCGTCAGGATGTCGATGTCCCAGCCGGTCAGCTGCGAGGCAAGGCGCACGTTCTGGCCGCGGCGGCCGATAGCCAGCGACAGCTGGTCGTCGGGCACCACTACCTCGATGCGTTCGGCATCCTCGTCCAGCACGACCTTGGCGACCTCGGCTGGCTGCAACGCGTTGACGATGAAGGTCGCGGCATTGTCGTTCCAGGGGATGATGTCGATCTTCTCGCCCTGCAACTCGCCGACGACGGCCTGCACGCGGCTGCCGCGCATGCCGACGCAGGCACCGACCGGGTCGATCGAGGAATCGCGGGAAATCACCGCGATCTTGGCGCGCGATCCCGGATCGCGGGCGACCGACTTGATCTCGATGATGCCGTCGTAGATCTCCGGCACTTCCATGGTGAACAGCTTCGCCATGAATTGCGGGTGCGTGCGCGACAGGAAGATCTGCGGGCCGCGCTGCTCGCGGCGCACGTCATAGACATAGGCGCGCACGCGGTCCCCGTACTTGAACAACTCGCGCGGGATCAGCTCGTCGCGGCGGATGATGGCTTCGCCGCGGCCGAGATCGACGATCACATTGCCGTATTCGACACGCTTGACGGTGCCGTTAACGATCTCGCCGATGCGATCCTTGTACTCGTCGTACTGGCGATCACGTTCGGCCTCGCGCACCTTCTGCACGATCACCTGCTTGGCCGACTGGGCCGCGATGCGGCCGAAATCCATCGGCGGCAGCTGTTCGGCGATGAAATCGCCGGCCTGAGCGTCCGGGTTGCGGTGGCGGGCATCGGCAAGAGCAATCTCACGCGCCGGATCCTCGACCGCCTCCACGACTTCCATCAGCCGCTGCAGCTTGATCTCGCCGGTCTGCGGGTTGATGTCGGTGCGGATATTGGTTTCCTGGCCATAGCGCGAGCGCGCCGCCTTCTGGATCGCGTCGGCCATGGCGCCGAGCACGATCTCCTTGTCGATCGACTTCTCGCGCGCGACCGCATCCGCGATCTGCAAGAGCTCCAGCCTGTTTGCGCTGACTGCCATCTGTATCTCCCTGGGCAAAGGCGGCTTCGCCGCCCGTCCGCTCCGATCAAGTATCGGCTTCGGTGTCTGTCTCTGTCTCGTCGGCGGCCTCGCGACCGCGGTTCTTCCTGGCGTCCTGGCGTGCCTTCTTGTCATTTTTCAGCGCGTCGCGGACAAGATCGTCGGTCAGGATAAGGCGTGCCTCGGCCATTGCCTCGAACGGCACCTTGACTGTCGGCTCGTCGCCGTAGCTCGCCTGGTCCCGCTCGATCATGACACCCTCGGCATCGACCTCGGCAATGCGGCCACGGAAACGCTTGCGTTCCGCGACCATCACGCTCGTCTCGATCTTGGCGAGATGGCCCTTGGCCGTCTCGAAGTCCGACTTGCGCACCAGCGGCCTGTCGATGCCGGGCGATGACACTTCCAGATAATAGGCCTTCTCGATCGGGTCCTCGACGTCGAGAACGGGTGAGACCAGACGGCTCAGTTCCTCGCAATCCTCGACCGTCATGGTGCCGTCGTCGCGCTCGGCCATGATCTGCAGCGTCAGGCCGTTCTGGCCGGACAGGCGGATGCGGACCAGCCGATAGCCGGCCTCGCGCGCCAGCGGTGCGACGATCTGCGCGATCCGTGCCTCGACCCCTGTCTCGGAAATGATGCGGTCGTCGATATGTGCCTGTTCGGCCAAGTGTCCGTCCTGTCCAAGTGCGACCGTCAGGTAACAAAAAAGAGCGGGACCGGTGGGACCCACTCTTCGCCATGACGACCAAGAATTTGACATTCATATAACCGCGGCATCGCCAAAAATCAAGATGGAGACGGCCGTGGCTCAGCCACCGAGTGCGGCTTCCAGCTCCGTCACCATCTCGGCCATCCGGGCGACGGTGTTCATGTTGCGCGCGGTGCCTTCCCGCGATGCGGCCAGCGACAGCTTCGACTGGCTCATGGAACCGGCATAGTCCACGTAGATTTCGCGCCGGCCGCTCGCGATGCGCTCCACGGTCCGGCCCCGAGCTGTTTCCACGGCATCGACGGGAGGCTTGTGAAGGAATATTGCCACCGTCTGGCTGGGATTGGCTTCCGGAAACGGATTGTCCGCCAGCACAGTCCGCATCTCGGCGGCGTCGCGCACCAGCACGGCTATATGGCGCCCGGCATAGTCGGTAATCCGTGCTTCAAGCGCCGCCACGATCTCGCCTTCCTCCAATGGGCTGGCGAAAACGACATTGCCGCTTGCGATATGCGTTCGCACATGAAGGAGGCCGGCCGCCTCGCACATCGCACGAAGTTCGGCCATCGGTAGCTTGCCGTTGCCGCCCACATTCACCGAGCGCAGCAGCGCGACCCGAGCTATCATTCCTCGTCCCCGCCCGATTGCCTGTCACCAAGCGTCGTCGATTCGAGCGCGGCCAGCCCGGCAAGCAGCGATCCCGCCTCACCCGCTTTCAGCGCAGCGAGGAGATCCGCCTCGAATTGCTGGGCCAGCGGCACTAGTTCGCGATAGACCGCCTGGCCTTGTCGGGACAGCTCCAGATATTCGACCCTGCGGTCTTCCGCCGAGATTTCGCGGGTGAGCCAGCGGCGCTCCTCCAGCGCCCTAACGGCGCGGCTCACCTTGGTCTTGTGCATGGCCGAGTGGCGGCCGATATCGGTGGCTGTCATGCGGCCATATTGGCCAAGCGTTGCCAGCAGGCGCCATTCGGGCCGCGTCATGCCATGCCGGTCGCGGTAGATCCGCGAGAAGCCGCGGCTGACGGCATCGGCCAGCCGGTTCAGCCGGTAGGGCAGGAATTCTTCCAGCGAAAGGGCGGGTTTCTCGTCCATGTGGCCGGTCTAGGGGAGCATCGGGGCACATGCAACGATTGGTTCTTGCCGGTCAAGAGGTGCGGGGGGCCCCGGGGGGCGCCGCCCCCGGGGGGGTGGGGGGGGGGGGGGGGGCAAAAG
>JBKBIT010000009.1:0-56982 GCA_046297455.1 Aliihoeflea sp. | reverse complement strand
CGGGGGGCCCGCCCCACGAGGCCGTTTCGCTCGGCTAGGTCGTCAAAAAGCCTATTCGGCCGCCTCGCGGGAAATCACGCCGCGCCTGATCTGGTCTTCCTCGATCGATTCGAAGAGCGCGCGGAAATTGCCTTCGCCAAAGCCCTCGTCACCCTTGCGCTGGATGAACTCGAAGAAGATCGGGCCGATCACGGTCTTGGAGAAGATCTGCAGCAGGATCTTGGTCGTGCCGCCATCGAGGACGCCTTCTCCATCGATCAGGATGCCATGTTTCTTCATCCGCTCGATCGGCTCGTCGTGGCCTTGCACCCGCTCGTGGCTCATCTCGTAATAGGTCTCGGGCGGGCCGGGCATGAACTTCAGCCCGTTGGCGGCAAGCTTGTCGGTGGCGTCGTAGATGCCGTCCGTGCCGACCGCGATGTGCTGGATGCCCTCGCCCTTGTACTTCTTCAGATATTCCTCGATCTGGCTGTTGTCGTCCTTCGACTCATTGAGCGGGATCCGGATCTTGCCGCAAGGCGACGTGATCGCACGGCTCATCAGCCCGGTAATGCGCCCGTCAATGTCGAAGAAGTGGATCTGCTTGAAGCCGAACATGTCGCGGTAGAAGTCCCACCACTTGTCCATGTTGCCGCGATAGACATTGTGGGTGAGGTGATCGAGGAAATAGAAGCCGACGCCTTCCGGCTTCGGGTTCGCCTCGCCCAGCCACTCGAACTCGTTCTCGTAGGCCGAGCCCTTGTCGCCGTATTTCTCGACGAAATAGAGCAGCGAGCCGCCAATGCCGACGATCGCCGGCACGTCCAGCGCCTTGCCTTCGCCCTCGTAGGGGGTCGCTCCCTTGGAGACGGCATGCTTGAAGGCGTGATCGGCATCGACCACGCGCCAGGCCATGGACGGCGCACAAGGGCCGTGTTCCTCGACAAAACGCATCGCATGCGAGCCGGGTTCGGCGTTGAGGATGTAGTTCACATCGCCCTGGCGCCAGACCGTGATGTCCTTGGTCTTGTGCTTTGCCACGGCCGTGTAACCCATCTTGGTGAAAAGCTCGGCAAGCTTCTCCGGCTCGGGATGGGCGAATTCCACGAACTCGAAACCGTCCGTTCCGGCGGGATTGTCACTGGAAATCTTCGCGGGCGGGGCATCGTGCGGAAATGGACCCATCTCGTTCCTCCTTGGGGGGATTGTCAGTTTAAGTTGCCAGAATAATGCATTCGCCCCGCAAGAGGCTTGCATTTCGATGCGAATGAGCATTGATTAATGCGCATACTGCGTGGGAATTGACCAATGAATGCAAGCTTCGAGCAGATAGATCAATTTGACCGCAAGATACTGTCGCTTCTGCAGGAGGATGCGCGGCTCACGAACAACGACCTGTCGGAGCGGGTCAACCTGTCGCCCTCCCAGTGCTCGCGCCGCCGGCAGCGGCTCGAGGAGGCGGGGCTGATCAAGGGCTACCGGGCGGTGCTCGATCGCGAGCGCCTGGGATTTCCGCTGGTGAACGTCATTTCGGTCACGCTCGCCACCCACAACCGCGACAATGCCCGTCGCTTCGCCGAACTGCTGCGCGGCCTGCCGGAGGTTCAGGAAGCGCACGCACTGACCGGGGAGATGGACTACGTGCTCAAAGTGGTCACGCGCGATCTGAAGTCCCTGTCGGAATTCGTCAACGACGTGCTGCTGCCACATGAATCGGTCCAGCACGTGAAGACGGCAATCGTGCTGGAGACGCTGAAGGAGGCGGGCCCGCTTCCCTTGTAGGGAAGGGGAGGCAGTGCGAACGCGTTACAAAAATATCGTCCACAACCTCTTTATTGTTACATAAACTCTTGTAGGATCACGGCCCGGACGGAGGAGAAGCGAGCCTCAAGGCCGACCGTCCATGTTCGTTTTGGGAGGAAAACATGACGACAGGTTTGAAGAAGACCATGGCGCTCGCGGCAACCGTGGCGCTTGCCGGTTGGCTCGGTGCGACCCAGATCGCCCATTCGCAGGAGGTGACGCTCAGGCTGCACCAGTTCCTGCCCGGCGCCGCCAACGTGCCGACGCATATTCTCGACCCCTGGGCCGATGCCATCGAGGAGGCCTCTGACGGCCGTATCAAGATCGAGCGCTACGCAGCCATGTCGCTCGGCGGCACGCCGCCCCAGCTCTACGACCAGGCCGTCGACGGCACCGTCGACATCGTCTGGACCCTGCCCGGCAACACGCCCGGCCGGTTCCCCTTGACCGAGGTGTTCGAGCTTCCCTTCATGATGACCGATGCCGAGGCGACCTCGCGCGCCTATTGGGACATGTATGAAAAGCACATGAAGGATGACTTCTCCGAGACCCACATCCTCGGCACCTGGGTCCACGGTCCAGGCATCATTCACAGCCGCGAGCCGGTCGCCGAGATGGCCGACCTCCAGGGCATGACCATCCGCGCGCCCACCCGCATCATCAACGCGTTGCTGGGCGAATTGGGCGCGACCCCGGTCGGCATGCCGATCCCGCAGGTGCCTGAAAACCTGTCGCGCGGCGTGATCGACGGCGCCGTCGTTCCGTGGGAGGTCACGGCCGCGCTGCGCGTGCCGGAGCTGGTCAGCAACCACACCGAGTTCGGCGGCGACCATGCGCTCTACACGACCACCTTCGTGCTGGCGATGAACAAGGAAGCCTACGACAACCTTCCAGAGGACCTGCGCGAGATCATCGACTCCAATTCGGGCGCGGATTTCTCGGCCTTCGCCGGCCGCACGCAGCAATATTATGACGGGCCGGGCCGCGAAATGGCTGTCGAGAACGGCAACAATATCATCCAGCTTTCCGACGAAGAGACGGAAGCCTGGCGGGCGGCTGCCCAGCCTGTCATCGACAACTGGATCGCGGAAATGAACGGCCGGGGTCTTGACGGGCAGGCGTTGGTGGACGAAGCACGCGAGCTCATCGCACGTTACACCCAATAAATTCCGAGCAAACTGGAATGCGGGTGCGGGGCGGAGGAAATTCCGCCCCGTATTCTTGTTGCAAGGGGAGCCGCCATGACCGTCATCATCGCAGGCGCTGGCATAGCCGGCTTGACCATGGCGCTGTCATTGCACCAGGTCGGGATTGCCTGCCGGGTCTATGAGCAGGTCGCTCGCCTTTCGCCGCTCGGCGTAGGTATCAATGTGCAGCCGCACGCCGTGCGCGAGCTGTTCGACCTCGGCCTGGAAGCCGAACTCGAACGGCTCGGAGTGCGGACACGAGAGGTTGCCTATTTCTCCAAAAAGGGTGGGCTGATCTGGTCGGAGCCCCGCGGGATGCATGCTGGCTATCGCTGGCCGCAATATTCGATCCATCGCGGCCATCTGCAGATGATGCTGCTGGAAGCCGTGAACGCCCGTTTGGGGCCGGATGCGGTGGTGACCGGTGCAGCGATTGCCGGTTTTGCGCAATCGTCCGACGGGGTGGAGATCAGCCTGTCGCATGCCGACGGCAAAACGGAGACGGTGCGCGCCGATATCCTGCTTGCCAGCGACGGCATTCACTCTGCCGTTCGCCGCCAGCTCTTCCCGCAGGAGGGGCCACCGCACTGGGGTGGCGCGGTACTGTGGCGTGGGACCACGGTTGCCAAGCCGTACCTGACAGGCGCCACAATGGCGATGGCCGGCCATGAATGGCAGAAATTCGTCACCTACCCGATATCGAAGCCCGATCCGGAAACGGGCGAGGCTCTGATCAACTGGATCGCCGAGCTTAAATACGAGCCCGGTTCGGGCTGGAATCGCGAGGACTGGACGCGGCAGGGCGATTTCGCCGACTTCATGCCCTCGTTCGAGGACTGGCGTTTCGATTGGCTCGATTGCCCGGCCCTGATGAAGAAGGGCGGGTTCTGTTTCGAGTATCCAATGGTGGACCGGGACCCGCTGGATCGCTGGACGCATGGTCGCGTGACGCTGCTCGGGGATGCGGCCCACGCCATGTATCCGATCGGTTCCAATGGCGCCTCGCAGGCCATCGTCGACGCCAGGGTGTTGGCACGGGCTTTGGCGGACCATGGGACAAATGGCGAAGCGCTCGAAGCCTATGAGGAAATCCGGCGCCCGCCGACAAGCCGTATCGTGCTGGCCAATCGCGGCAACGGTCCAGACCAGGTGATGCAGGTGGTGGAAGAGCGTTGCGGTGGCGTCTTTGGGGACATCTCCGAGGTGCTGTCGCGCGAGGAACTCGAACAGACAGCAGCCGGCTACAAGAAGCTCGCCGGTTTCGACATCGAGACGTTGAACGCGAGCCCGTCCATCATTGGCGAATATCGCAGCGCCGATCTGGCAGGTGCATGAATGACCCCACGTCGGAGCGCACCCCGGACGTGCGAACACGAAAGCATGGGGACCCTCAAGGCTTGGGTTTGGGCGGTATGCGAAGCCGATTGGAGAACAAGCAGGCAATCGCGGCCCGTCTTCTTGATCGAGAAGGTTATGTAGTATAACAATGTGGTCGTGTTCCTGTTGCCCTCGGGCAGAGCAGGCGCTAGCGTCCGCAGGGCGCGTCGGGAACCGGGAGGAGGGGCATGAGCCTCGAAAGATTCGTCAACGGCTTGGCCAAGGCGCTCGCCATTCTGGGCGGCATCGTTCTGGTCGTCATTACCGCCATAACAGTTATCTCGATCACGGGCCGGGCATTCATCTGGGCTGGTCTTAGACCCGTGCCGGGCGATTTCGAATTGGTGGAGGCGGGTGTCGGCTTCGCGGTCTTCGCGTTCCTGCCGTGGTGCCAGATCAATCGTGGCCACGCGACCGTCGACATCTTCACGTCCTTCTTCCCCGATCAGGTCAATCGCCACATCGATGTGCTGGCCGAGGTGCTGATGACGATTGCCATCACCTTCATCGCCTGGCGGCTCTGGTTCGGACTGCATGACAAGATCCGCTACGGCGAGGTCACGTTCATCCTGCAATATCCGGTCTGGTGGGCCTTCGCAGCCTGCATGGGGGCGGCCGTGGTTGCGGTGATCGTTTCGTTCTACATGGTCGGCGTCAGGCTGACCGAACTCAAATCCAAGCCGCCGGTGCCCGAGCTCGGCGAAGGGGGAGGCTCCCATTGAGTAGTCTCGAGATCGGGATCATATCCTTTCCCATCCTGCTGCTTCTGATCTTCCTGCGCATCCCGATCGGACTGGCGATGCTGATGTGCGGCGTCGCCGGCACCTGGATCATCATGGGCAACCCCAACGCGATCCTTGCCCGGCTCAAGGTCGAGACCTATTCGACCTTTTCGAGCTACACGTTGTCGATCGTGCCGCTGTTTCTCCTGATGGGCCAGTTCGCCACGCTGGGCGGCATGTCGCAATCGCTCTTCCGCGCCGCAAACACCTGGATCGGTCACCGCAGGGGCGGCGTCGCCATGTCGGCGGTCGGCGCCTGCGCCGGCTTCGGTGCCATATGCGGTTCGTCGCTGGCCACAGCTGCCACCATGACCCAGGTCGCGCTGCCCGAGCTTCGCCGCTACGGCTACTCCGGCGCGCTGGCGACCGGCACGCTGGCGGCCGGCGGCACGCTGGGCGTGCTCATTCCGCCCTCCGTTATCCTGGTCATCTATGCGATCCTGACCGAACAGAACATCGCCCGCCTCTTCGTTGCCGCCTTCATCCCCGGCATCCTGGCCGCGATCGGCTACATGATCGTCGTGTCGATCTATGTCCGTGTGAGCCCCGGTTCGGCAGGCCAGCGCGAGCGCGCACCCTATTCTGAGCGTTTCAAGGCGCTGGCAGAAGTGTGGCCTGTGCTGCTCGTCTTCATTGTCGTTATCGGGGGCATCTATGCCGGCTGGTTCACGCCCACCGAGGGTGCTGCCGTGGGTGCTGCCGGCACCGGCATCATCGCTCTGATCAATGGCGGTTTGACCTGGCGCACCCTCGTCGAGGCGATCCTGCAGACAGCCGTGGCCACCGCGCTGATCTTCTTCATCGTCTACGGGGCTGCTTTCTACAATTCCTTCCTGGCACTGTCGCAACTGCCCCAGCAGCTTGCCACCTGGGTGTCCGCCCAGGGCTTCAATCCCTGGCTGGTCCTGACCGCGATCCTGTTCGCCTACCTGATTTTCGGTTGCGTGATGGATTCGCTGTCGATGATCCTGCTAACGATCCCGATCTTCTTCCCGATCGTGTCGGCACTGGACTACGGCCTGTCGCCGACCGAGTTCGCCATCTGGTTCGGCATACTCGTGCTGATCGTCGTCGAGGTGGGGCTGATCACGCCGCCAGTGGGCATGAACCTGTTCGTCATCAACTCGATGGCGAAGGACATCCCGATGTCGCAGACCTATCGCGGCGTGCTGCCCTTCGTGGCGAGCGACATCGTGCGCGTGATCGTCCTGGCGGCCTTCCCCGGCATCACGCTCTTCCTGATGCGGCTTCTCTATTGAGAGCGCCCGGCTGCGGGCCGGGCACGAAGGTTCAGCCGCCTATTTCCGGTATTCCTGCACCATCGCGTAGAGATTCGAGCAGCGCGCGCCGGAGCGGCAATAGGCCAGCACCGGCTTCGGCAATTCGTCGAGGGCAGCGGCCTGGTCGGCAACGTCCTTTTCGGTCACCTGCCCGCTGACCACCGGAATGAAGCGGAACTCCAGCCCGGCTTCCTTCGCCGCAGCCTCGATCTCGTCATGCGGCACCGCGCCATCTTCCGAGTCGGGGCGGTTGCAGATCACGCTCTTGAAACCGGCGACCTTGATCAGCTTGACGTGTTCCGCGCCGATCTGCGGCGCGACGGCGTAGTCTTCGGTGATCTGGCGGATTTCCATGCGTGACCTCATCCATGCTGAAACGGCGGGCCGATGCCCGCCGCCTTCATGTGGCATGTCGATCGCATGGCTGCAATGGCCGTCGCTCAGGCCTCGATCAGCCCGCCCTTCTCCGCCAATGCGCGCAGATGGTATTCATGATCGCCCAGCGCGATGTCGATCATCGTCATGCGCTTGAAATAGTGACCGATCGCATATTCCATCGTCATGCCCACCCCGCCGTGAAGCTGGATGGCGTTTTCGCCCGCCAGCCTTCCGGCGCGGCCGATCTCCGCCTTGACGGCATGCATCGCACGCGCGCGTTCGTCTGCATCGTCGGTTTCGGCCATCATGGTGCCGTAGATTGCCATTGAGCGGGCCTGCTCGGCCGCCACGAACATGTCGACAGCGGCATGCTGCAGCGCCTGGAACGCACCGATAGGCAACCCGAATTGCTGGCGCGTCTTGATGTAGTCGACGGTGAGTTCGCGCATGACGTCCATCACGCCGATCGCTTCCGCGCACAAGGCGGCGATACCGGCATCGGCGACCTGGCGCAGCACGGTCAAAGCGTTCTCGGGGTCGCCGAACACGTGTTCCGGTCCAACACGAACATTCTCGAACTTGAGATCGGCCCCGCGCTGCCCGTCCTGCATCGTGTAGCCGCGCCGCGAGAAGCCTTCCGCACCGGCATCGACCATGAAGATGCCGATACCTGCCTCGTCGCGCGTGTCACCCGCGGTGCGCGCGGTCACAAACACATGATCGGCGCTATCGCCATGCAGGACGACGCTCTTGGCCCCATTCAGCACCCAGCCTTCGCCATCCATTTTGGCCACCGTCTCGACGCTGGAAAGCTCGTAGCGCGAGTTGCGCTCGGTATGCGCCAATGCCAGCTTCAGCGTTCCTTCCGCGACCTGCGGTATCCATTCCGCCCTATGGTCCTCGTTGCCGGCAAAGCGCAGCACCGAGCCGCTAAGGACGACGGTCGAGAAATAGGGTTCGAGCACAAGCGTCCGGCCCATTTCCTCCATCACGATCATGGTCTCGACGGCCGAGCCGCCAAGCCCGCCATCGGCTTCGGCAAACGGCAAGGCCATCAGCCCCATCTCGGCATAGCGGCCCCACATCTCGCCGCTCCAGCCTTCGGCTGCCGCCATGTATTTGCGCCTCTGCTCGAAGCCGTAATTGTCGGCCAGCAGCCGCTTCAGCGAATCCTTGAGCATCGACTGCTCTTCGGTCAGGTCAAAATCCATCTGTCTGTCCTCACAGCCCCAGCACGGCCTTGGCGATGATGTTCTTCTGGATCTCGTTCGAGCCGCCATAGATCGAGACCTTGCGGGTATTGAAATAGGCAGGCGCCGCTGCGCCTGCATAATCCGGCTCGATCGGCGGCTCGTTGGATCCATCGATCTCATGCGCGTGATAGGGCATGGCGTGCGGACCCATCACCTGCATCAGCAGATGCGTGGTCGCCTGCTGGATCTGCGAACCCTTGATCTTAAGCACCGAGGAAGCCGGGTCAGGCTTGCCGGTATTGCCGCGCTTGGCTTCGGCGGCCACGACGCGCAGCTGCGTCAGTTCGAGCGCCTTCAGGTCGATCTCCACCGAAGCCAGCTTCTGCAGGAAATGCGGGTCCTCAATCAATGGCCGGCCGGAAGACATCTCCTTTACAGCCAGTTCGCGGATGCGCCGCACGCGCTGTTTCGACATGCCGACACGCGCGATATTGGTGCGTTCGTTGCCGAGCAGAAACTTGGCGTAGTCCCAGCCCTTGTTTTCTTGCCCGACCAGGTTCTCGACCGGCACCTTCACGTCAGTCAGGAAAACCTCGTTGACCTCATGCCCGCCGTCGATTGTCTGGATGGGACGCACCTCGATGCCCGGCGACTTCATGTCGATCAGCAGGAAGGAAATGCCCTCTTGCTTCTTGCCCTCGTTGCTCGTGCGCACCAGACAGAAGATCCAGTCGGCATATTGAGCAAGCGTGGTCCAGGTCTTCTGGCCGTTCACGATGTAGTGGTCGCCCTCGCGCACCGCGCGCGTCTTGAGCGAGGCCAGATCCGAACCGGCGCCGGGCTCCGAAAAGCCCTGGCACCACCAGTCGTCCAGATTGGCGATGCGCGGCAGGAAGTGCTTTTTCTGCGCCTCGTTGCCGAAGGTGTAGATCACAGGCCCCACCATGTTGACGCCGAAGGGAAGCGGCGAAGGGGCAGGGGTCTTCTGCAGTTCTTCGAGGAAGATGTATTGCCGCATCGGATCCCAGCCGGTACCGCCATGCTCTTCCGGCCAGTGCGGAACCGCCCATCCCTTTTCGTTCAGGATACGCGTCCAGCGTACCATGTCGTCCTTGTCGACATGCTCGCCATCGACGAGCTTTTCGCGAATGTCGTCGGGAAGATGATCGCGGAAGAAGCTCCGCACCTCGTCGCGAAACGCGATTTCCTCAGGCGTGAAACGAAGGTCCATCTGGCTAACCTCAATTGATCTCGAACAGGCCGGCAGCTCCCATGCCGCCGCCGACGCACATGGTCACCACCGCGTATTTGACGCCGCGCCGCTTGCCCTCGATAAGCGCATGGCCGGCAAGACGCGAACCGCTCATGCCATAAGGATGGCCGACCGCGATCGCGCCGCCATTGACATTGAGCTTCTCGGGGTCGATGCCCAGCCTGTCGCGGCAGTAGATCACCTGCACCGCGAAGGCCTCGTTCAGTTCCCACAGCCCGATATCGTCGACCTTCAGCCCATGGCGTTCGAGCAACCGCGGCACGGCGAAGACCGGGCCGATGCCCATCTCGTCCGGCCCGCAGCCCGCCACCGCGAAACCGCGGAAGATGCCGAGCGGTGTCAGGCCGCGTCTCTCGGCTTCCTTGGCGCTCATCATCACGTTAGCCGACGCGCCGTCGGAAAGCTGGCTGGCATTGCCGGCGGTGATCGTACCGCCCTCACGCACCGGCTTCAGTCCGGCAAGGCCTTCGGCCGTGGTCTCGGCGCGCGGGCCCTCGTCATGGGCGATCTCGACCTCGCGATGGCTGACCGCCTTGGTCTCCTTGTCGATCACTGCCATCGTCGCCTTGATCGGCGCGATCTCGGCGTCGAAGCGGCCGGCCTCGCGCGCCGCCGCCACGCGGCGCTGGCTTTCCAGCCCGTATTCGTCCTGGCGCTCGCGAGAGATGCCGTAACGGCTGGCGACAATTTCGGCCGTGTCGATCATCGGCATGTACACGTCGGCCGCCGGTCCCGTCAGCTGGTCGTTCATCAGCCGGAAAATGTTGCGGTGGTCGTTCTGCACGAGGCTGATCGATTCCAGCCCACCGGCGATGCCAACCGGCACGCCATCGTTGCGGATCGCGTTGGCCAGCACCGCCATCGCATTCAGCCCGGAGGAGCACTGCCGGTCGATCGTGGTGCCGGCGGCCGTGACCGGCAGTCCGGCCACAAGGCCCGCGCGACGGGCGACATTGAGCCCCGTCGTGCCCTCCTGCATGGCGCATCCCATGACGATGTCCTCGATCTCGCCGCCCTCGATGCCAGCGCGCTGCAGGGCATGGCTGATCGCATGGGCGCCGAGCACGGCCCCGTCGGTGTTGTTGAGCCCGCCGCGATAGGCCTTGCCGATCGGCGTGCGCGCGGTCGAGACGATGACTGCCTCGTTCATGTGATTATCTCCTCCCTTGCCGCCTTCAGGCGGACGATTTCATACCGGCCAGGCGCTTGCCGCCCGCCGCCGCATCCTTGAGCGTCTTTGCCGGCTGGAAGACCGCGTTGCCCGTCTTGCCGTGCCAGTGCTCCAGCCGTTCCACGATCTTCGTCAGCCCTTCGAGATCGGCGAAGAACATCGGCCCACCCTTCCCGCGCGGGAAGCCGTAGCCATAGATCCACGCCACATCGATGTCGGAGGCGCGAAGCGCGATGCCCTCTTCAATAATGCGTGCCCCTTCGTTGATCATCGGGTAGAGCGTGCGTTCGGTGATCTCCTGGTCGGAGATCTCCCGGCGGTTGACGCCTGCCTCCCGCGCCTTCTCCTCGATGAGCTTTGCCACTTCCGGGTCGGGTTTGGGCGTGCGCGAACCGTCCTCGTAGAGATAGAAACCCTTGCCGGTCTTCTGGCCGAAACGTCCCGCCTCGCACAGCGCGTCGCCGATGACGGCAGTCTTGCCGAGGGACTTGCGGTTGCGCCAGCCAATGTCCAGTCCGGCGAGATCGCCCATCGCAAACGGCCCCATCGGCCAGCCGAAATCGGTGAAGACGCGGTCGATCTGCTCGGGTGTGGCACCCTCGAGCAGCAGCGCTTCGTTCTCTTCCGAGCGCGCGGCCAGCATGCGATTGCCGACAAAGCCGTGACACACGCCGACGACGACCGGTACCTTGGCGATCTTGCGTGCCACGGCGAGTGCGGTCGCGATCACGTCGGGCGCGGTCTCCTTGCCGCGCACAATCTCCAAGAGCTTCATCACGTTCGCTGGCGAGAAGAAATGCAGCCCGACCACGTCCTGCGGGCGCTTGGTGGAGGCGGCGATCTCGTCGACGTCGAGATAGGAGGTGTTGGTGGCCAGGATCGCGCCCGGCTTCGCCACGGCCTCGATCTTGCCGAAGACCTCTTTCTTGACGCCCATCTCCTCGAAGACGGCCTCGATGATGAGGTCGCAATCGGCAAGATCGGCATAATCGGTGGTGCGCGAGAAGCGGGATAGCCGGGCCTCCATCTGGTCCGCGCTCATCGAGCCGCGTTTGACCGAACCCTCATAGTTGCGCCGGATGGTGGCGAAGCCGCGGTCGAGCGCCTCGTTGTTCATCTCCAGCACCGTGACCGCATAGCCGCCATTGGCAAATGCCATGGCGATGCCGCCGCCCATCGTGCCGGCGCCGATGATACCGATGCGCTCGATTGCGCGAGGCGCCACGTCCTTGCCGATGTCGGGGATCTTGGTTGCCTCACGCTCGGCGAAGAAGAGATGGCGCTGCGCCTTGGACTGGTCGCCGGAAAGCAGCGCCAGGAAGATCTCGCGCTCCTTCATCAAGGCGGCGTCGAAGTCCATGGTGAGCGAGTTGCGCACTGCCTCCGCGCAGCGCAGCGGTGCCTCCAGCCCGCGCGCCTTCTTCGTGAGTGCTGAGGCCGCCTTGTCGAAGCCTTCGAGATCTGCCCGGTCCTTGTCGCGCCAGTCATCCCGGTCGCGCACGGCCACCAGAGGCGTGTTCTCAGCGATCCTGGCCTTGGCGAATTCGACTGCAGCTTCGACAAGGTCGCTGCCCGCCACCGCGTCGATCGCGCCGATCGATTGCGCCTCGGCGGCCCCGATCGGCTTGCCGGAAACGATCATCTCCAGGGCTTTCACGGCGCCGACCACGCGGGGCAGGCGCACCGTGCCGCCCGAACCTGGTACGAGGCCCAGGTGCACCTCGGGCAGACCGACCTTGGCGCCCATGTCGGCCACCCGGAAATGACAGGAAAGCGCAAGCTCGAACCCGCCGCCCAGTGCGGTGCCGTGGATAGCGGCGATGGAGGGCTTCGAGAGCGTCTCGAGCTTCGCGCAGAGTTCCGGCAGGTTTGGGCTCTGCAGCGATTTCGGCGAGCCGAACTCGGAAATGTCGGCGCCGGAGACGAAGGTGCGGCCGGCGCAGGTCACAACCACGGCCTTCACCGAGTCGTCGGCGTCAAGCTCGAGCAGGGCTGCATGCAGCGGCTCGCGCATGTGCAGGCTCAACGCGTTGACCGGCGGGTTGTCGATCGTCACGACCGCCACGTCGCCACGCCGTTCGACCGTCACATACTCGCTCATCGTTCCTCCCTCGGGGTCTTCCTGTTGTTTGAAGGTGCTCAGGCGTCCGGCAGGCCGGCCAGGAAGTCCTTGAGCAGCCGGATCGTCTCGGCAGGCTTCTCGACGCAGGGAATATGCCCCGCGCCCTCGACTACCTCGAAGCGGGCGCCATCGACCAGTTGGGCCGTGGAGCGCACGAGATCGGGCGGGGTCGCCCCGTCCTGGTCGCCGACGATGCACATCACCGGCAGCTTCAGCGCGCGGGTGCTTTCCGTCATGTCGGCGTCGCGGATCGCCGCGCAGGTGCCGGCATAGCCGTCCACCGTGGTGCGCACCAGCATGTTCGTGTAGCCGGCAAAATCGGCGTTCTCGGGCTTTCTGTAAGCGGGCGTGAACCAGCGCTCCATGATGCCATCGGCCATCGCGCCGATACCCTTCTCGGTCACCATGTCGATGCGCGCGTTCCAGAGCTGGGCGTCGCCTATCTTGTGGGCCGTGTTGCTGAGCACCAGCGCCCGCACCTTTGCAGGATGCGTCGCCGCCATGCCCTGCGCGATCAGCCCGCCGACCGACAGGCCGACAATGACGGCGCGATCGATGCCAACATGCTCCATCAGCGCCGAGAGGTCAGCGACATGGTCGGCCATCGTGTAAGGAGCAGGCGTCGCGTCGGAAAGCCCGTGGCCGCGCTTGTCATAAAGAAGGATGCGATGGTCGCCGGACAGCGCGTCTGCGACCTCGTTCCAGATGCGGAAGTCCGTGCCCAGCGAATTGGAGAACACAATTGCGGGCGCACCTTCCGGTCCCCTGACCTCGTGATGCAGAACCACGCCGTTGACGCGCGCGAATGGCATGTCGTCCATCCTCCCTCATACGGACATACTACCGAGTATGTTGGAATCTTGAGGCGGGGTCAATCGCCCCCGTCTAATTTGGCGGTCCGGCCTCACGAACGGTCCAGCCCCTCCAGGTCAAGCTCGTCGGCCAGCGGCGCGAAATAGGCGTCGATCGCAGCATCGCTCAGGTCTTCCAGCGTCGCCGGCTGCCAGTTGGGCGCGTTGTCCTTGTCGATGATGACGGCGCGCACGCCCTCGAAGAAGTCGCGACCATCCACCACGCGGTTCACAATGCGCCATTCCAGCCGCATGCAGTCCTGGAAATCGAGCTTCGCACCCTCCTTCATCTGGCGCATGGCGATGGCGAGACTGGTCGGTGACTTCGCACGGATGATGGCGGCCTGCTTGCCCGCCCATTCGGCTTCCGCGCCGGTCTCGGCTTCCAGCCGTTCCAGCACTTCCGGCACCGTGTCGGCCGAAAAACACCGGTCGATCGCCCGCATCAGCGAAGGCAGGGTGGCCGGCTCCGATGCCGCTTGCGCATGGCGCTCGATCACGGCCCCCGCATCGCCTTCCTGGCAGAGCGCTTCCACCAGTTCGCCGAACCGGGCGGAGGGCACGGCATGGGTGGCCAGCCCGCACCAGGCGGCATCCGCCTGTTTCAGCCGCGCCCCCGTCAGCGCAAGCCACGTGCCGACCGAACCCGGCAGCCGCGGCAGGAAGAAGGTGCCGCCGACATCGGGAAAAAGCCCGATGCCCGTCTCCGGCATGGCGAAGACGATCCTTTCGCCGGCCACCACATGGCTTCCATGGATCGACACGCCGACCCCGCCGCCCATCACGATCCCGTCGATCAGCGCCACATAGGGTTTCGGGTAGCGCTTGATGAAACTGTTGAGCCGGTATTCCTCGCGGTAGAAGTCGAGAAAGTGTGGGTCCCCCGCGCGACCCCAGTCGTGCAATTGCCTGATGTCGCCGCCGGCGCAGAACGCCTTCTCCCCCGCTGCCCGTACCACCACATGGGCGATGTCGGGGTCGTGCGCCCATTTTGCCAGTTGCGGATGCATCTCGCGCACCATCGAAAGCGTCAGCGCATTCAGCGCCTTCGGCCGGTTGAGCGTGATCAGCCCCGCATGCCCGCTTTTCTCGAACAGGATTTCCGGCTCCTCCGACATTCCACTCCACTCCATGTCCTCGCAATCAGACAATAGCGGCGACAGGCCGTCATGGAAGGCGCAAATCGTCCGATCGGCTGTCCAGGGATGAGCTATGCGGCCTCAATCGAGCCGATAGGGCACGGCGCCACGTTCCGTATGGTCGACGATCAGCCGTCGTTTCAGCGGCGGCACCGCGCGCTGCACGCAATGCGCACGCTCGCAGATGCGGCAGGAAATCCCGATCGGGTCGAAGGCGGCCGCGTTCTGGATGTCCAGATCGTCGGCATAGACGAACTGCCCGGCATGGGCGATCTCGCAGCCCAGCGCGATCGCATAGCGTCGCTCCGGCGCGCGAAACCCGCCGCCGCCTTTGGCGATTTCCGTGGCCATGCACAGATAGCGCACGCCGTCCGGCGTCTCGGCGAGCTGCCGGATGATGCGCCCCGGCGTCTCGAAGGCCTGGTGGATGTTCCACAAGGGACATGCCGCCCCGAAGCGCGCGAATTGCAGCTTGGCCGCGCTGTGGCGCTTGGTGATGTTGCCGGCCCGGTCCATGCGGGCAAAGAAGACCGGCACACCCTTCCTGCCCGGCCGCTGCAGGGTCGAAAGCCTGTGCGCGACCTGCTCGATGGAGGCGCCGAACCGGGTGGCCACCAACTCGAGATCGTGGCGCAGCTCGCGCGCTGCGGCCAGAAAAGCCTCATAGGGCAGCATCAGTGCACCGGCAAAATAGTTGCGCAATCCGATCCGACAGATCTCGCGCGCTTCCGCGGTCCTGAAATCGGCCTCGGCCACGATCCGGTCCACGATCGGCCCGGCCTCGAGCTCCGCGATCTGGAACGCGGTCTGGAAGGTTCGGGTGGAAGCGGCCGAATAGGGGTTGAGACCGAGCAGCCTCTGGCCTGGGTCAAAACGGCGGATCACGTCTTCCTGCGGCCCGATGCGCACGGTGCGGATGCCGTGGCGCCGCTCCAGATGGGCAGGCAGCGCAGCCGAGGCATCCCTTTCGGGGATGCCAAGCTCCACGGCCAGCGCCTCGGCGGCGCGGTCGAGTTCGTCTATATGGTTGTCGACGAAATGGAAGAAGTCGCGCACTTCCTCATAGGGCGTCTGTTCCAGCGGCCCCGCCCCGCGCCCCAGCGTGTCGTCGAGACTGGCCAGCTGTTCGGAATTGCGCCGAAAGGCCTGGTGGCAGGTGATCAGCGCATGTGCCAGGCCTGGTGCATTGTGGGCGACAAGCTTCATCTCCTGCAGGCTCGGCGAATAGGCTTCAAAGACCGGGTCCGAAAGCGCCTCCGCCAGCGCCGAGATCAGCCGCTCTGCCTCGCCGGAGGAGAGGTCGGCAATGTCGACCTGGAAGTTTTCGGCAAGCGCCAGCAGCACGGATGCCGACACCGGGCGCTGGTTGTTCTCGATCTGGTTGAGATAGCTGGTCGACAGGCCAAGCCTCTCGGCAAAGCCCGCCTGCGTCAGGCGGTGGCTTTCGCGCAGGTCGCGAATGCGCCGTCCGACGAAAAGCTTACGGTTCCGCATATATGCGCTTTCGCAATTTGCTAATTTGCAAACCCTACTTTACGCCCATCCACCCTTTCAAGCCTTTTCGACAGGGCGGAACGGCGCTATTGCGGAGAAGGGCGGCGAAGCGTGCCCCATACCGATAACGGAGACGAATGCATGACCCTCTTTGACACGATTTCGGCCCGTCGCGGCTTGAACACGCTGCTTTGGAACTTGCTCCTGGTTATGGCTGGTTCACTGCTGCTGACGATCTCCGCCAAGGTGCAGGTCCCGTTCTATCCCGTACCGCTTTCCATGCAGACCTTTGTTGCCATCGGTCTCGGTCTTGCGCTCGGTCCCGTACGCGGCACGGCTGCCGTGGTTTTCTATCTCATGCAGGGCGCGGCCGGCATCCCGGTCTTCGCCGGCACCCCGCAGCAGGGCATCGGCATGGCCTACATGATGGGCCCCACGGGCGGATATCTTCTGGGCTTTGTGCTGGCCGCTTTCGTTGCCGGCCTCTTTGCCCGCATCGGCTTCGACCGCAACCCGGTCACGGCGATGGTTGCAGCGCTCGTTGCCGGCGCGGTCATCTACCTGCCCGGTCTTGCCTGGCTGGGGCTCTTCACCGGATATGGCGAAACGCTGCTGGCCGCAGGTCTCTATCCCTTCCTGCTTGGCGACGTCGCCAAGGCGCTGCTGGCGGCCCTCGTCTTCCCCGCCGTGTGGAAGTGGGTCGGCACCGACGGGGCGCGCTGATGCGCGAAATCCTCGCAGAGCTCGAAGGGAGGCGGGCAAGCGCGAGGCTAGGGGGCGGCGAGAAACGCATCGCCGCCCAGCACGCCAAAGGCAAGCTGACTGCCCGCGAGCGCATCGAGGTTCTCCTCGACGAAGGCTCCTTCGAGGAGTTCGACATGTTCGTCGCCCACCGGGCGACGGATTTCGGGATGGCTACCCAGAAATACCCGGGCGATGGCGTCGTCACCGGCTGGGGCACCATCAACGGCCGCCTGACCTACGTGTTCAGCCAGGACTTCACCGTCCTCGGCGGTTCGCTTTCGGAAACCCATGCCCAGAAGATCTGCAAGATCATGGACATGGCCATGCGCAACGGCGCGCCGGTGATCGGGCTCAACGATTCGGGCGGCGCGCGCATCCAGGAAGGCGTGGCCTCGCTTGCCGGCTATGCCGACGTCTTCAAGCGCAATGTCGATGCCTCGGGCGTCGTGCCGCAGATTTCGGTCATCATGGGACCCTGTGCGGGCGGCGCGGTCTATTCTCCGGCCATGACCGACTTCATCTTCATGGTGCGTGATTCCTCCTACATGTTCGTCACCGGGCCGGACGTGGTGAAGACCGTCACCAACGAGATCGTCACGGCGGAAGAACTCGGCGGCGCACGAACCCATACCCAAAAGTCCTCGGTCGCCGACGGCGCCTATGACAATGACGTCATCGCGCTGGAGGAGGTAAGGCGCCTGTTCGACTTCCTGCCGCTGTCGAACCGCGAAAAGCCTCCGGTCCGGCCGTTCCACGACGATCCCGAACGGCTCGAGACGCGGCTGAACACGCTGATCCCGGATTCGGCCAACAAGCCTTACGACATGAAGGAGCTGATCCTCAGCCTCGCCGACGAGGGAGATTTTTTCGAGATCCAGGAAGCCTTCGCCAGGAACATCATCACGGGCTTCATCCGCATTGAAGGCCAGACCGTCGGCGTCGTCGCCAACCAGCCCATGGTGCTGGCCGGCTGCCTCGACATCGATTCCTCACGCAAGGCGGCCCGCTTCGTGCGCTTCTGCGATGCCTTCAACATCCCGATCCTCACCCTTGTCGACGTGCCGGGCTTCCTGCCGGGCACGAGCCAGGAATATGGCGGCGTCATCAAGCACGGCGCAAAGCTGCTTTTCGCCTACAGCCAGGCGACCGTCCCGATGGTCACGCTGATCACCAGAAAGGCCTATGGCGGCGCCTATGACGTCATGGCGTCGAAACATATTGGCGCCGACATCAACTATGCCTGGCCTACGGCCGAGATCGCGGTGATGGGTGCCAAGGGCGCGACCGAAATACTCTATCGATCCGAGCTCGACGACGCGGAAAAGATTGCCGCGCGCACGGCGGAATACGAGGAGAATTTCGCCAATCCGTTCAAGGCGGCCGAACGCGGGTTCATCGACGAGGTGATCATGCCGCATTCTTCCCGCCGCCGCATCGCCCGGGCCTTCGCCATGCTCAGGACCAAGAAGCAGGAACAACCGTGGAAGAAGCACGACACGATCCCGCTATAAGAGGTGCTGCATACTGGCACCTTTGAGTAGCAGGCCGCATTCCGGCTTGAGTTCGAATACGAGGACAAAATGACAGATACCACCAAGTTCCCTCCCGAAAACAACCTTCCGGCCGGCTATGTACCGCCTGGCGTCTGGAAGCAGGAGGGCGAGGGTGGTGGCGCGTTTGCCTCCATCAACCGGCCCGTCGCCGGACCGACGCACGACAAGTCATTGCCGATCGGCAAGCATCCGCACCAGCTCTATTCCCTGGGCACGCCGAACGGGGTCAAGGTCACGATCATGTTCGAGGAGCTTCTGGAAGCGGGCCATTCGGACGCCGAATATGACGCCTGGCTGATCAATATCGGCAAGGGCGATCAGTTCGGCTCGGGCTTTGTCGACATCAACCCGAACTCCAAGATACCCGCCATGATGGACCACGCGCCAAAAGGCGGCGGAGACCCTGTTCGCCTTTTCGAATCGGGTTCCATTCTCGTCTATCTGGCCGAGAAATTCCGAGCCTTCCTGCCGAGCGACCTTCGGGGGCGCACCGAGACCATGAACTGGCTTTTCTGGCAGATGGGATCCGCCCCGTTCCTTGGTGGCGGCTTCGGGCATTTCTATGCCTATGCGCCGATGAAGATCAAATATGCGATCGACCGCTACGCCATGGAGGTGAAGCGCCAGATGGATGTTCTCGACCGCCATCTGGCCGACCATGAATACATGGCGGGCAGCGAGTACACGATCGCCGACATGGCGATCTGGCCCTGGTATGGCCGTCTGGCCTCGCACGATGCCTATGATGATGCGGGCGCGTTCCTCGAAGTCGACGGCTACACGAACGTCCAGCGCTGGACGAAGCAGATCAACCTGCGGCCGGGCGCCCGTCGGGGGTCGATGGTGAACAAGACCAATGGCGAACTGTCCCGGCAGCTGCACGAGCGCCACGACGCGTCGGATTTCCAGACCAGGACACAGGACAAGATCGTGGGAGCGTGATGTTCAAGAAAATCCTCATCGCCAATCGCGGCGAGATCGCCTGCCGGGTCATCCGCACCGCGAAAAAACTCGGCATCGCCACTGTCGCGGTCTATTCCGATGCCGATCGCGACGCGCTGCATGTCCGCGAGGCTGACGAGGCGGTCCATATCGGCCCGGCGCCGTCCAACCAGTCCTACATTGTCATCGACAACATTCTCGACGCGATCCGCAAGACGGGCGCGGATGCCGTTCATCCGGGCTACGGCTTCCTGTCGGAAAACCCGCTCTTCGCCGAGGCGCTCGAAAAGGAAGGCGTGACCTTCATCGGCCCTCCCGTCAACGCCATCCAGGCGATGGGCGACAAGATCACCTCCAAGAAGCTCGCCGCCGAAGCAGGCGTCAACACCGTGCCCGGCCATATGGGCCTGATCGAGGATTCCGACGAGGCGGTCCGTATCGCCGCCTCCATCGGCTATCCGGTCATGATCAAGGCGTCTGCCGGCGGCGGTGGCAAGGGCATGCGTATCGCCTGGAACGACGAGGAGGCCCGCGACGGCTTTCGCGCCTCCAAGGGCGAGGCGAAGGCCTCCTTTGGCGACGACCGCATCTTTATCGAGAAATTCGTCACCGAGCCGCGCCACATCGAGATCCAGGTTCTGGGCGACAAGCACGGCACCGTCATCCATCTGGGCGAGCGCGAATGCTCTATCCAGCGCCGCAACCAGAAGGTCATCGAGGAGGCGCCGTCGCCATTCCTCGATGAGGCGACCCGCGCGGCGATGGGCGCGCAGGCGGTCGCTCTGTCGAAGGCGGTCGGCTACCATTCGGCCGGCACCGTCGAGTTCATCGTCGATGGGGACCGGAACTTCTACTTTCTCGAGATGAACACCCGCCTTCAGGTTGAACACCCGGTGACCGAACTCGTCACCGGCATCGATCTGGTGGAGGAAATGATTCGTGTCGCCGTCGGCGAAAAGCTGCGTCTTGCTCAGGACGATGTCCGCCTCGACGGCTGGGCGATCGAAAGCCGGCTTTATGCCGAGGACCCCTATCGCAGCTTCCTGCCCTCGATCGGCAGGCTCTCGCGCTACCGCCCGCCAGCGGAGGGCAAGCGGGAAGATGGCACGGTGATCCGCAACGATACCGGCGTCTTCGAAGGCGGCGAGATCTCCATGTATTACGATCCGATGATCGCCAAGCTCTGTGCCTTTGCGCCGGATCGCCTGGCCGCCATCGACGCCATGAGTGCCGCGCTCGACGATTTCGAGCTGGAGGGCATCGGCCACAATCTCCCCTTCCTGTCGGCAGTCATGCGCCACCAGCGTTTTCGCGACGGCCGGCTGACCACCGCCTTCATCGCCGAGGAATGGCCGGACGGCTTTGCCGGCGTCGAGCCGACCGAGGCGGAAAAGCGGGCGCTGGCGGCCGTCGCCGCCTTCGTGCATTTCCGCAACCAGAAGCGCGCGGTGCTCATTTCCGGTGCGCTGGACAATCACCGCCGCTCAGTCGGGCGGGAATGGGTGGTCGCCGTCAATGGCTCCGAATTCGAGGTTGCGCTGCGCGACGAAGGTGGCGCGACGCTTGTGGGCTTTTCCGGCGAGAAGGCGGTCCCAGTCGTGAGCGACTGGTTGCCAGGGCGGCAACATGCCCGTTTCACCGTTGGCGGGCTCGCCATGGGCGTCAAGGTGCAGCCGGTCAATTCGGGCTGGCGACTGCGCTGGCGCGGCATCGACCTGAGGATCCACGTGCGCTCGCCGAGCGTTGCGGAACTCGCCCGGCTGATGCCCGAAAAGGCCCCGCCCGACACCTCGAAAATGCTGCTCTGCCCCATGCCGGGCGTCGTTACCTCCATCATGGTTGATGTCGGCTCGGAAGTTCAGGAGGGTCAGCCACTCGCCACGGTGGAAGCCATGAAGATGGAGAACGTGCTGCGCGCCGAACGTCGTGCCATCGTCAAGGCGATTCCCGTCGAAGCCGGCGCCAGCCTTGCGGTCGACGAGATGATCATGGAGTTCGAGTAGAGGCCATGACCCAAAAACTCTCCCGCTGGCGCGCGCTTGCCGAAAAGGAAACCAAGGCCGATCCCGACAGGCTTATATGGCGCACGCCCGAGGGCATCGCGGTCAAGCCGCTCTACTCGGCCGAAGACCTCGAAGGCCTCGCCCATCTCGACGACCTGCCGGGCGAAAAGCCGTTTCTGCGCGGGCCGCGCGCGACCATGTACACGGGCCGCCCGTGGACCATCCGCCAATATGCCGGCTTCTCAACGGCGGAGGAATCCAATGCCTTCTATCGCCAGGCGCTGGCCGGCGGACAGAAGGGCCTTTCCGTCGCCTTCGATCTCGCCACCCATCGCGGCTACGATTCCGACCATCCCCGCGTCGAGGGCGACGTCGGCAAGGCGGGCGTGGCGATCGATTCCGTCGAGGACATGAAGATCCTCTTTGACGGCATTCCGCTCTCCGAGATGTCGGTCTCGATGACCATGAACGGCGCCGTCATCCCGGTGCTGGCCTCCTTTATCGTGGCGGGCGAGGAACAGGGCGCCAGCCGCGCCGAACTGTCGGGGACCATCCAGAACGACATCCTCAAGGAGTTCATGGTCCGCAACACCTATATCTACCCGCCCGAGCCCTCGATGCGGATCGTGGCCGACATCATCGCCTACACGGCCGCCGAGATGCCGCGCTTCAACTCCATCTCGATTTCCGGCTACCACATGCAGGAGGCCGGCGCGACGCTGGTGCAGGAGCTCGCCTTCACGCTGGCCGACGGGCGCGAATATGTGCGCGCTGCCATCGAAAAGGGGCTCGATGTCGACGCCTTTGCCGGTCGGCTCTCCTTCTTCTTCGCCATCGGCATGAATTTCTTCATGGAGGCCGCCAAGCTGCGCGCCGCGCGGCTGCTCTGGTCGCGCGTGATGGAGGAGTTCGAGCCGAAGAAGCCGCAATCCTTCATGCTGCGCACCCATTGCCAGACGTCAGGCTGGTCGCTGGCCGAGCAGGACCCCTACAACAACATCGTGCGCACCGCCTATGAGGCGATGGCCGCCGTGCTTGGCGGCACGCAGTCGCTGCACACCAACTCCTTCGACGAGGCGATCGCGCTGCCGACGGAATTCTCCGCCCGCATCGCCCGCAACACGCAGCTGATCCTCGCCCACGAGACGGGCGTGACAAAGGTCGTCGATCCGCTCGCCGGCTCCTACTATGTCGAGAGCCTCACCGCCGAACTGGCGGAGAAGGCCTGGGCGCTGATGGAGGAGGTCGAGGCCATGGGCGGCATGACCAAGGCCGTGATTGAGGGTTATCCCAAGCGCCAGATCGAGGAGGCCGCCACCCGGCGCCAGGCCGCGATCGACAAGGGCGAAGAGGTCATCGTCGGCGTCAACCGCTTTCGCCCCGAGGCGGAGGACCGCATCGAGGCCCGCGCCATCGACAACCGTGCGGTACGCGAGGCGCAGGTCAAGCGGCTGGAACGCGTGCGCCGCCAGCGTGATCCCAAGGCTTGGGAGGCCGCGATTTCACGCCTGTCGGAGGTCGCGCGCTCGGGCGAGGGAAACATACTGGAAGCAGCCGTCGAGGCCGCCCGCGCCCGCGCCACGGTCGGCGAGATTTCGGATGCAATGCGCGGCGCCTTCGGCGATCATTCGGCCGTGCCCGAGGTCGTCTCGCACGTCTACGGCCCCGCCTATGGCGACGATCCGGAATACGCGACACTGGTCGACCGGCTGGAACAGTTTTCTCTCTCGCTCGGCCAGAAGCCACGCCTGATGGTCGCCAAGCTCGGCCAGGACGGGCATGACCGCGGCGCCAAGATAATCGCATCCGCCTTTGGGGATATCGGCTTCGACATCGTCGCCGGCCCACTCTTCCAGACCCCGCCCGAGGCTGCCGAGACCGCCATTGCCGAAGGCGTCCACGTGATCGGCGTCTCGTCGCTTGCCGCCGGCCACAAGACGCTGCTCCCCCAGCTGGTGGAGGAACTGAAGGCCAGGGGAGCGGAAGACATCATCGTCGTGTGCGGCGGTGTCGTACCGCGCCAGGACTACGATTTCCTCAAGGAACACGGCGTCGCCGCCATCTTCGGCCCCGGCACCAACGTGCTCGATGCCGCCCGAGCCGTGCTCGACCTCATGGAAGGCCGCCGCCGCAACGTCTGACGCACGTGCCCGAACGGCGGCAATGTCGGTGCAGCGCCGATGCAAAATGACTCTCCCGCAAGAGTTGCATTCTTTTAGGTGCACACTCATAATCTCGGCGATTTATCAAAGGAAATATTTCCCAGCGAATGAATTTGATCCAAGGAATTCAAGGCGCTAGAAGATTGCGAAAGCAACTTGCTAAGTTAACTACATTTCTTGTTGTAATGATCAAAGATGAGGCGTAGCATTTACTTAGGGCGCCTGTGAAGCGCTGCTCCAGGCCAGCCCACCAGCCCAGGGGGTTGCCATGCTACGCTTCAGTTCAAGAAGACTCCTGCTTGCCATTTTTTCTGTACTGATTTCGATGGCCATGACGGTAGGGTTTCCCGCCCGCGCGGGTGGCCAGCTGTCGGAAGACGCGGTTCAGAAACTGGTGGATCCGGACCGCATTCTTCAGGTCCTACAGGACGATGCAGCCGGGAACGTGCCGGTCATCGTCGAATTCGGGATGCCGGAACTGCCGGACGCCTCGGCTTTCGAAGACGCTGAGGCACGGGATGCCGCTCATATCAGCGCCGTCCACCAGGCGCAGGATGCCATACTGGGTCGAGCCTTCGTCGAAGAGGGCGGCGCCAGTGCAGCCCTCTCCGAGGAAATGAATTTCAAGCGCATGAACTACTCTCCCATGTTCGCGATAACGGTGAACGGCGAGATGCTGGCTCGACTGGCTGAGGATCCGGCAGTTCTGCGTATTCACCAGGACGGTGCCGATGAGCCGATGCTCAATCAGGGCTCACCGACCTCGCTGGCAAGAATCGGCATGCCGGCAGCCTACACTGCCGGCGCGACCGGCAATGGCTGGCGCGTGGCCATTCTCGACAGCGGTGGCCGTCGCACCCACAAGTTCCTCAGTTCCAGGATCGTCTCGGCCGCCTGCTACAACACGAACAGCGCGAATTCCTCCAGCCTTTGCCCCGGCGGCGTCACATCGTCGACCAATATCGATTCGGCAAATGACTGCGACAACACCACGATTGCCGGCTGCGGCCATGGTACTCATGTCGCTGGAACGGCAGGTGGCTTCAACACCTCGCTCTTGTCCGGCGAACCTGCCAACGGTGTTGCGCGCGACGGGCGTCTAATTTCGATAAACGTCTTCTCCCGCTTCAATTCCGGCTCCTGCAACAATCCACTCAGCAACGGTTGCATTCTTGCTGTCGTTAGCGATCAGATACTTGGACTGGAGCGTGTTTTTGCGCTTCGTAACTCGATGAATATTGCTGCCGTCAACATGAGTCTGGGTGGATCGACAATCTTTTCTTCTTCCTGCGATTCAGATTCCCGCAAGTCGATTATCGATCAGTTGCGCGCCGCAGGAATTGCCACCGTGATCGCGGCAGGCAATGGCAGTTCAAATGCCGGCATCAGTGCGCCGGCCTGCATTTCGTCGGCAATATCTGTTGCAAACTCCACCAAGGCAGATGTCCGCTGGGGCTCGTCCAATTGGCACAGCCTCGTCGATCTGGTTGCGCCTGGCACCTCGATCTATGCCTCAGATGTCTCCGGCGCTACCGGAAACACCTGGAGTTTCAAGACCGGGACTTCGATGGCAGCCCCGCATGTGGCCGGTGCCTTTGCAGCCTTGCGCACTACAGCGCCAGATGCCAGCGTCCAGCAGATACTGAATGCGCTCAGGGTGACCGGCACCAACATCACGTCGGCAGGCGTGACCAAGCCTCGCATCAACGTAAACACCGCCCGCAATCATCTGGGCACGCCGGCAACGATTACCTCGCCTGCTCAGGGTACTGGCATTGCAACGGCCTCGCAGACCTTCACGTGGTCGGGCGGCGTTGGGGCGACGCAATACTGGCTCTACGTGGGCACCACGGGGGTCGGTTCGGCCAATATTCTGAATGCCAGCAACGGAACCAGCACGTCCCGCACCGTCTCGGGTCTGCCGGCCAGCGGCACCATCTTTGTACGCCTTTGGACCCTTACTGCTTCAGGTTGGTTCACGCGGGACACGACCTATACAATGGGGCGCAGGGCCGTGATGTCCTCGCCCGCCAACGGAACCGGCCTTTCAGGTTCCTCGGCAACGTTCAACTGGACTGCCGGGACGAATGTCTCCGAGTACTGGCTATTCGTCGGCACCACGGGAGTCGGTTCTGCCAACGTGCTCAACACTACCACCGGCTCCAACACCTCCCGCACCGTCACGGGATTGCCGTTGACGGGCACGATCTATGTCCGTCTCTGGTCGCGCATCGGCAGCACCTGGCATAGCCTCGACTACAGCTATACAGGCGGCCTGAGGGCGGTGGTCACATCTCCGTCGCCAGGCGCGGGGCTTTCCGGCTCAACGGCAACATTCAGTTGGTCCAGTGGGTCCAACGTCAATCAGTACTATCTCTATGTCGGCAACACCGGCACGGGATCGAGCAATATCCTGATTGAAAACATGGGGACGACCAGGTCGAAGTTGGTCACCGGTCTGCCGCTCAGTGGCACGATCAATGTCCGGCTCTGGTCACGCATCGGGAGCACATGGCACAGCATCGACCATACCTACACCGGTGGATTGCGTGCCGTCATGACGTCGCCCACCCAGGGAACGCCCATCGTCGGTTCATCCGTGACGTTGAACTGGTCGACTGGCGTCAATGTGAGCGAGTACTGGGTGTTTGTCGGTAGCACCGGTGTTGGTTCTTCCAACATCCTCAGCGCGAGCACCGGCACCACGCGAACGCGGACGGTGACGGGGCTGCCGGCAAGCGGGACGGTTTTCGTTCGGTTGTGGTCGCGCATTGCCAGTACCTGGCACAGCATCGACTACAGCTATCCGATTGCCAGTGCCGCAGTGATGACGACGCCCACGCCCGGTTCCACCCTTTCGGGCACGGCGGTGACGTTCTCATGGTCCGCCGGTTCGGGCGTGGCGCAATACTGGCTCTATGTCGGCACGACGGGTGTAGGCTCGCTGAACCTCGTCAATGCCGACATGGGGACCACACGCTTCCGCAATGTGTCCAACCTGCCCAGCGCTGGCACGGTCTATGTGCGACTATGGTCGCGCATAGGCTCGGTCTGGCAGATCAGAGACTACACCTACACCGCTGGCGGAGCAGGATTGGCTCTCATGACATCGCCTGCACCCGGTGCCACGCTCAATGGTTCGGGCGTGACATTCGAATGGTCGGCGGGAACGGGGGTCTCCCAGTATTGGCTCTATGTCGGGACCACCGGTGTTGGCTCGTTGAACATCCATTCGGCCAACACGGGCAGCGTGCGCTTCCGCAGCGTTCCCAATATGCCCACGAGCGGGACCATCTACGTCCGGCTATGGTCACTGCAGGGCGGAAACTGGCGGTTCAACGACTATGTCTTCACCGGAAGCGGAGCCGGTCTGGCAACCATGACGTCCCCGACGCCAGGGTCAGGCCTGCAGAGCACGAGCGCCACCTTCTCGTGGTCGGCCGGCACCAATGTCTCCCAGTTCTGGCTCGCCGTGGGGACAACGGGGGCCGGTGCAGGCAATGTTCTCAATACCGGTACCGGCACCAGCACGACACGCACGGTCACCGGGTTGCCGAGCAGTGGACCTGTCTATGTCAGATTGTGGTCGCTCCAGGGTGGCACATGGCGATACAACGACTATGCCTATGCGGCCGGCGGGTCATTCACGGCGGGGCAGTCGACAGCTAGCCTGACTGCAGTCTCCCTGCCTTAGTCCACAGTGTCAGTTCTCGAGAAGAAGAAAGCCCGGCGATGTCCGGGCTTTCTTCGTCAGATATCAAGTTTCATTTGCACAGGGCGGCCTAAGCGTCCTTTTCGGCCTGAGGGTTGGGCGGCCCGGGTTCGGCAGGTGCCTCGCCACCTTCATTACCATTGGCCGCGGCCTGCTTCGGCCCGCCCTTGGCCACGCCTACCATCGCCGGCCGCAAGACGCGCTCGCCGATGGCGTACCCGGCCTGCACAACCTGAACCACCGTATTGGCGGGCACTTCCGGATTGGGAATCTCGAACATGGCCTGGTGGAAGTTCGGGTCGAACTTCTCGCCTTCGGGAGCGAGCTTCTTCACGCCGTGACGTTCAAGCGTCGCCAGCATGTCGCGCTCGGTCATCTCCACGCCGTCGATCAGTGCCTTGAAACCCGCATCGCCGCGCTTCTTGGCCTCGTCGGGAATAGCCTCCAGCGCGCGCTGCAAATTATCCGAAACCGACAAGATGTCCCGCGCGAATGCGGCGATCGCATAGTTGCGGGCGTCATGCATGTCGCGTGCAGTCCGGCGGCGCAGATTCTCCATCTCGGCCGCCAGTCGCAGGGCGCGGTCCTTGAGTTCCTCATTCTCGGCCGCCAGTCGCATGATGACGTCGTCTTCGCTGGGCTCTTGCGCTTCGGCATTGACGCCATTGTCGTCGGGAGCTTCCGCGCCATGCTCGCGATAGCCGCTCCGCGCGGCATCTTCGTCCAAGTTGGACTTGTTGTCGGGGTGCTCGTTCATCACCTCGTCCCGTCTTTTTGTCTCGGTTTCCGGTTGCGCCCGATATCGAGTGTTGCGCGCGGAAAATCAAGGTGGCGTTCAGATTGAGAAGCGCCGGAATATGCTCTCGTCGGCCGGTTGCAGCGATCCGTCCTGCGCGCGCCCGTGCCGGTCGAGCCAGGTCTCGGACTGAGGCAGGAGCAAGTGATAGAGCCGCCGCGTCAGCGTCAACGCTTCCTCGCCCGGCCAGGCGTCCGGAAGCAATTCACAAGGCAGCGGCCTAAAGCGCAGCACCAGACGGCGGTACTCGTGGATGAGCAGGATACGCGCTACCATCGCTTGCCCGTCGCTCAGCGTGCCGCCCCGGGAAAGGGCGGATTCCAGCGGCGAAAAGGCCGCCACGAAGCGGGCGAATGCCTTGCCTGCTTGTTCGACCGGCCAGGCTGTGGCGGCCAACTGCCGGCAGGTGTCGGGCGCGCCGCCAAGCCGTGCGACGAGCAGTTTTCCCTCAAGGCCCTCGGGCAGTCGCGTTCCGGGAGGAGCCAGGTAGACGCCAGGGGAAACCGCGCCGAACCCGGCTTCCTCCAATTGCGCGCGGATGTCCTCATGTCCGTTCGTGCCGTTCTTCTCGAGAAAGACGGCATCGAATCCGCCGTCCCAGATCGGCCACTGGGCGGAATAGATCTGACGTGTCGCCACCACGAACGTTTCGCGTCCTCGATCGGTCAGTCGGTAGAAGCTGTTGCGCCCTTCCCGTGACCTTTCCAGCCAGCCATCGGTCGCCAGCCGAGAGACGGCTGTGCGGACCGCACCCGCGCCGATGCCGATCATCTCGAAAAAGTCGAGCAGCGTGCCGAGCCATACCGATCCGCCGCGCGGCACGATGGCGTCGCCGAAGATGGTGATGACGATCGACCAGTTGCGCGAGGGCCGCCTCTTCAGGTCGTCGATGATGTGGGCTACCGCCGTGCCGCCCATGCTGGCCGATCCGCCTCCCGCTGCTGCGATTGGCGTAATGGCTAAGGGCAGAGCGGTCAACTCCGCCTCGCAGACCGCCCCGGCGCGATTCCTGCACGCGCGGTGGCAAGAGCCGCCTTCAACGTGTCGACATCGCCGACCTGGTTGGCCAGAAGCAGCACCAGCCGCGCATTGAGCCGCGCGCTGTCTGCCTCGCTCAGCCCGTCATGCGCAATCAGAAGCGCTTCGTAGAAGAGGTCGCCGGCCGGCCCCAGCCTGTCGGTTGAAAGGTCAGGCATCGACCGTCTCCATTCTGCCCATGGCCCGTACCAGCGCAGCCTGTAGGCCGGCCGCATCCGGCTGTTCGAACACCGCAGCAACATGCTGGTCCGGGCGGATGAGATAGGCAAGCTTCGAGCCGTAGCGGTTTTCGACCAGGCCGTGCGCGTCGACAAGATCCCGGCCAACCCTCACCACACGTAGCCCTGCCACGGCAATGTCTGGAGCACCCTCGGTCAGGAGCAGCACGAAGTCTCCACCCAGCCGGTTCAGAAGCCAGCCTGGCTCGCCATCCGCTTCGATGGGGGCGTCCTTGCAGGGTTCGCCCGGCCACATCGGCGCAGTGCCCGCCGGTGTCTGCAGCGACAGCCCGCCCAGCGAACAGGGCAGCGACAGCCTTCCGGAATTGACCAGCTTGCGCGCAAAGGCGTGGTCGGCGGCCAGCGAAAGCACCTCGTCCCGAAACATGCGTTCCATGTCCGATTTCGGCGTCATGAAATTGGTCGAGCGCGCCGAATTGGAGATGTTCTCGTCCGCGCCGTGGATGCGCTCCTCGTCGTAGGTGGCGAGCAATGCATCATCGGCCTCGCCCTTGAGCACGGCGGCCAGCTTCCAGCCCAGATTGTCCACGTCCTGGATGCCGCCATTGCCACCGCGTGCGCCGAAGGGTGACACGATATGCGCCGAGTCGCCCACGAAGATCACCCGGCCATGGGTAAAGCGCTCCAGCCGGCGGCACTGGAAAGTGTAGACCGACACCCAGTCGAGCTCGAAGTCGCTATGCCCGATCATCTTCTCGATGCGCGGGATCACGTTCTCCGGCTTCTTCTCTTCCTCAGGATCGGCGTCCCAGCCCAGTTGAAGGTCGATGCGGTAGATGTCGTCCGGCTGCTTGTGCAGGAGCGCCGACTGGCCGGCGTGGAAGGGTGGCTCGAACCAGAACCAGCGCTCGGAAGGAAAATCCGCCTTCATCTCCACATCGGCGATCAGGAAGCGCTCCTCGAAGAGCTTGCCCGCGAAATCCAGTCCCATCGCCTGGCGCACGAAGGATCGCGCCCCGTCGCAGGCGATCAGATATTCGGCCTTCAGCCGGTAGGCCCCGTCCGGTGTCTCGACATCGACAGCCGCATGATCGGCCGAGGACGAGACGCCGGTGACCTTGTTCTTGAAGCGCAGATCGATGAGTTCGGGAAACTCCCGTGCCCGCTCCACCAGATATTGCTCGACGTGATATTGCTGGAGATTGATGAAGGCCGGCATCTTGTGGCCCTCCTCCGGCAACAGGTCGAAGCTCCACACCTCGCTGTCGCGGTGAAAGAGCCGCCCGACCTTCCAGGTCACGCCCTTTTCCACCATGCGCTCGCCGACGCCCAGCCTGTCGAAGATTTCCAGCGTCCGTTTCGACCAGCAGATGGCACGGCTGCCGACCGACACCACGTCATTGTCGTCGAGCACAACCGAGGCGATGCCGTGAAGCGCGAGGTCGATTGCCATGGCAAGCCCTACAGGCCCGGCGCCCACGATTGCGACGGGATAGCGCTCCGCCGCCGCCCGGCCCGAAAGCTCGGGCGAGGCCGTGTATCCGAAGGGCTCAAAGCTGTAGCGAGGCATCAGCACTTCCCCCTATGGTTCAGGCTGCCCCTGCCCACACCCGCACGAAGAAGAAGAACACCCCGAAGCCGATCAGGATGATCCAGAGTCGCTTGTTCATCTGCCGGCGCAGATCCTGGGTTTCGTCGTCCTGCGCCACACCACGGTTGAAGGCCACGGGCAGGATGGCGGCGTAGCTCGGCAGCCCCGGCTGCACGTCCATGCCGGAACGGTGCTGGATCGCCAGGCAGATGCGCGAGGCGATCATCAGATTCATCACCACGGCCAGCCCCCACAGGCCTGCGATGACATAGAATACCAGGTCCATGTGCTCCTCCCATCATGGTCTTCAGCCCTGGAGCTTCTCCCACATCTCGCGGTCCCGCTCGGCCGTCCAGATGCGGGGCGTATCGATCCCCAGCGCCTCGTCATAGGCGCGGGCGACATTGAAGGGAAGGCAGTGCTCGTAGATCGCGAAATCGGCGAATTTCGGGTCGCAGGCCGCCCGGCAGGCATCCCACGCTTCTTTCAGCGATCCTCCGCCCTGCGCCACACGTGCCACCGGCTTGTAGGTGGACATGACGAAGTCGCTTGTCGTGTCGAGTGCGGCATTGACCATCTTCGAACCCACCAGCGCGTCGCCACGGCCGGGCGCGATCGCGTCGAGCTCGAAGTCCCGGATTTCCTCCAGCGTGTCCGGCCAGTCGGCAAAATGCGCGTCGCCGCAATAGCAGGCCGAGTGGTATTCCACGAGGTCGCCAGTGAACATCACATTGGCGTCCGGCACATGGGCGACGATGTCGCCCGCGGTATGGCCGCGCCCGAGGAACATGAGGTCAACCCGCCTTTTGCCCATGTAGAGGCTCATGCGGTCGGAGAATGTCATGGTCGGCCAGGTCAGCCCGGGGATCGATTCGTGCCCCTGGAAGAGGCGGGGGAAGCGACCGAATTCCGAATCCCAGTCCTCCTGCCCGCGCTCCACCACCATGGAGCGGGCCGTCTCCGACATCAGGATTTCGTCGGCGCCATAGGCCGAGGCCCCCAGCACGCGGACCGCGTGATAGTGCGTCAGGACGACATATTTTATCGGCTTGTCGGTAACGGTCCGGATCTTCTCGACCACCATGTTGGCGAGCCGGGGCGTGGCCTGCGCATCGACGATCATCACCGAATCCTCGCCGATGATCACACCGGTATTGGGATCGCCCTCGGCCGTGAACGCCCAGAGATCCTTGCCGATCTCGGTGAACGAGATCTTCTTGTCCGCCATGTCGCCGGCGGAGGCGAATTGCTTGGCCACGCGTCAGTTCCTCTCGTATTTCTCGACCGTCTGCTCGATGGCGCCGAAGATGGAACGGCCATGACCGTCCTTCATCTCGATGCGCACCGTGTCGCCGAAGCGCATGAAAGGCGTCGTCGCCTTGCCGGTTTCGATCGTCTCGATGGTGCGGATCTCCGCGATGCAGGAATAGCCGACGCCCCCGGCATCAACCGGCTTGCCCGGTCCGCCGTCGAGCTTGTTCGACACCGTGCCTGACCCGATGATGGAACCGGCCACCAGCGGCCGCGTCTTGGCTGCGTGGGCAATCAGCGTCGGGAAGTCGAAGGTCATGTCGACGCCCGCATCCGCGCGCCCGAAAGGCTTGCCATTGTAGTCGACGATCAGCGGCAGGTGCAGCCTGTCACCGTCCCAGGCATCGCCCAGCTCGTCTGGCGTCACCGCCACTGGCGTGAAGGCCGACGAAGGCTTGGACTGGAAGAAGCCGAACCCCTTGGCAAGCTCGGCCGGAATCAGCCCGCGCAAGCTGACGTCGTTGACCAGCATGAACAGCCGTATCGCGTCGCGCGCCTCGTCCCTGGTGGCGCCCATCTTCACGTCATCGACAACGACGGCGATCTCGCCCTCCATGTCGATGCCATAGGCCTCGTCCGCCATGCGGATCGGATCGCGGGGCCCGAGGAAGGAATCCGATCCCCCCTGGTACATCAGCGGGTCGGTCCAGAAGGTTTCCGGCATCTCCGCGTTGCGCGCCTTCCGCACCAGTTCGACGTGGTTCACATACGCCGAGCCGTCCGCCCATTGGTAGGCGCGGGGAAGGGGCGACATGGCGTCATGCTCGTGGAAACGCTCGGCGGGCACCGAGCCATGCTCCAGGCTTTCGGCCAGCGCTTCCAGATGCGGCGCGATACGCGCCCAGTCGTCGAGCGCGGCCTGCAGCGTGGGAACGAGAAACGATGCATCGGTGCAGCGCGTCAGATCTTGGCTGACGACGACGAGCCGGCCGTCGCGTGTGCCGTTCTTCAATGTGGCGAGTTTCAAGGGCGGTTTTCCTCCGGTCGGATATTCTTGGTCTTTCCGATCAGTAACCGTGCCGGTCGCGTGCTGCAAACGAACGCGGCCGGATGGCTACTTCTCGCCAAGCGTGCCGTCGAACTTGCGGTCCAGACCATCCCAGCAATTAATGTAGTTTTCCTGCTTCGTGTCGAGCGTGGCGGCGTATTCCGTCAGCATCTGCGGGAAACGCGTCTCGAACATGAATGCCATGGTCTCGTCCAGCTTGACCGGCTTGAGATCTGCATTCGACGCTTTCTCGAAGCCCATGTGATCGGGCCCGTGCGGCATCATCAGATTGTGCAGGCTCATGCCGCCCGGCACGAAGCCCTCTTCCTTGGCGTCATACTGGCCTTTGATCAGGCCCATGAACTCGCTCATGATGTTGCGATGATACCAGGGAGGCCGGAAAGTATGCTCGGCCACCATCCAGCGCGGCGGGAAGATGACGAAGTCGATATTGGCCGTGCCCTCTTCGCCGCTTGGCGCCGTCAGCACCGTGAAGATCGACGGGTCGGGATGGTCGAAAAGCAGCGCGCCGACCGGCGAATAGGTCTTCAGGTCGTATTTGTAGGGCGCATAGTTGCCGTGCCAGGCCACCACGTCGAGCGGCGAATGGCCGATCTCGGTGACGAAGAACTTGCCGCACCACTTCACGTGCAGCCGGCAGGGCGTTTCCTTGTCCTCGTACCAGGCAACCGGCGTCTTGAAGTCGCGCGGATTGGCCAGGCAGTTGGCGCCGATCGGTCCACGATCAGGCAGGGTGAACTTGGCGCCATAATTCTCGCAAATGTAGCCGCGCGCAGGTCCGTTCATCAGCTCGACCTTGAACATCATGCCGCGCGGCAGGATGCAGATTTCGTCGGGCTCGACCTCCATCACGCCCATCTCGGTCCTGATGCGCACGCCGCCATGCTGCGGCACGACCAGCATCTCGCCGTCGGCGTTGAAAAAGTAGTCGTCGACCATGTCCTCGTTGAAGACATAGACATGGGAGGCCATGCCGGTCTGGGTCAGCGCGTCGCCCGCCGTGGTGATGGTGCGGATGCCCTGCAGGAAATTGGTCGCTTCGTTCGGGATCGGCGTCGGATCCCAGCGGAACTGGCCGAGCGGCTCGTCGACGTCGGGCATGTGCGGTGCCGTCTTCCAGTAGGCGTATTCCTGGCGCTTGAAGCGCGTCGTGTGGCGTACCGTCGGTCGAATGCGGTAGAGCCAGGAGCGTTCATTGGTGCCGCGCGGCGCGGTGAAGGGTGACCCGGAAAGCTGCTCGGCGTAGAGGCCGTAGTTCACCTTCTGCGGGCTATTCTGCCCTTGGGGCAGCGCGCCCGGCAGGCTCTCTGTCTCGAAATCGTTACCGAAACCCGGCATGTAGGCGAATGAGTTCATGCCTCGCATCCTTGTGTTGGACAAATTCGAACGGACCGGAGAAAGCCTGTCCCCAGCCCGATTTCTGTTTCATGCGTAACCATCGAGTTTGTAACCATCAATCGGCAATGGAGTTGGGGCATTGTTGACCTCGCGCAAGGCGTGGCTGACGGCGCCTATTGCATTCGTGCCCTTGTCGCTGGTTGCGCGGGCTACACTCAGGCATAGACTTTCTGTCAGCGATTCTCTGGAGCAAGCATGATCGAATTCGTTGCCCATGGCGTCTTTGCCGAAGTTGCCCTCTTGCTGTTTTTGGCTGCGGGCGTCGGCCTCATTGGCGTTCTGCTGCGCCAGCCGCTGATTGTCTCCTTCATCGCGGTGGGCCTTATCGCAGGACCATCCGTGCTCGATATCGTGCAATCGAAGGAAGAGATCGAGCTTCTAGCCGAGCTTGGCATCGCTGTTCTGCTCTTCCTCGTCGGCATAAAGCTGGACGTAAACCTTATTCGCTCGCTCGGCGTCGTTTCGCTGATGACCGGGCTGGGGCAGGTCGCCTTCACCTCCGTTTTCGGCTTCCTGATCGGATTGGGTCTCGGGTTCAGCCCGCTCGAGAGCCTCTATATCGCTGTCGCGCTGACCTTTTCCTCCACCATCATCATCGTCAAGCTGCTGTCGGACAAGCGAGAGATCGATTCGCTGCATGGACAAGTCGCGCTCGGTTTTCTGATTGTTCAGGACCTTGTCGTTGTGCTCGCCATGATCACGCTCTCGGCCGTTGGTGTCGGCGCGGCGGGCGATGGAGGGATCTCAGACATAGCCTTCGTGCTTGGCGCCGGGCTTGCGCTGCTCGTCTTCGTCATCATCTTCGTGCGCTATATCGCCGACCCGTTGACGGAACGCATGGCGCGCGCACCGGAGCTGCTGCTTTGCTTTGCCATCGCCATGGCCGCCATCTTTGCCGCGATTGGCGAGCTTGCCGGCTTCGGCAAGGAACTGGGCGGGTTGCTGGCCGGCGTATCGCTGGCGTCCACACGCTATCGCGAGGCGATTGCCTCAAGGCTCGCTCCCCTGCGCGATTTCCTGCTGCTCTTCTTCTTCATTGCGCTCGGCGTCACTCTGGATCTGGGCGAGCTTGGCTCCCATATCGGCGCGGCAGTCATCTTCTCGGTCTTCGTGCTGGTCGGCAACCCGCTCATCGTGCTAGCCATCATGGGCTATATGGGGTTCCGCAAGCGCACGGGCTTCCTGGCCGGGCTCACCGTGGCGCAGATCTCCGAATTCTCGCTTATCTTCATTGCCATGGGCGTTACCATCGGCCATCTCGACAATGATGCGCTCGGTCTCGTGACGTTGGTCGGACTGGTGACCATCGCGACATCGACCTACATGATCACCTTCTCCCATCAGCTCTACGCATTCTGTGAGCCCTGGTTGGGTATGTTCGAGCGCAAGAACCCGTTCCGGGAGACGGGAGAAGACGGCCACTCCAAAGCCAAGCGCTACGACGTGATCCTGTTCGGCACCGGCCGTTTCGGCACCGCCATGGGACTGAGGCTCAAGCGTCAGGGGATCAGCGTCTTGGGCGTCGACTTCAACCCGGACGCGGCGCGGCGCTGGCGCCTGCTTGGCCTGGACGTCGAATTCGGCGATGCAAGCGATCCAGAGTTCGTGGCCCATCTGCCGCTTGATCACGCGAAATGGGTAGTGTCGTCTGTGCCTGCCCACGCCACGGGCGTGACCCACGACGATCCGCGCATTGCACTTATCGAAGCGTTGGTGGCGGCAGGATTCTCGGGTCGAATTGCCGTGACCTCGCATCGCGAGGCGGAAGCAGACCGCCTGACCTCCGCCGGCGCAGACCTGGTGCTGGAACCTTTCCAGGATGCCGCCGACCGCGCGGTCGACCTGTTGTCGAGCGAGCAGGAGCCTGAGCGTATTGCCTTCGAGGGTATGGATGAGGGTGATGTCGCGCGGGTCTAGACCGGCAGGGGCTGCGGCATCGATCCCCTTTGCCCTTTCACGAGAATATGACTATGAAGCGGCCTCGTCGGAAAGCCGGGACCGGGGGGCGGTCTCAAGGCGTTGCCGCCAGCAAGAACTCGGAGATGATCAGTCATGACTCCCGTCACCCAGATCCCGCCGCTTGTGACCATTTTCGGCGGTTCCGGCTTCGTTGGCCGCAATCTGGTTCAGGCACTCGCGCGCCGCGGCTACCGTATCCGCGTTGCCGTGCGAAATCCCAACGTTGCGCACCACCTCCAGCCGCTCGGCAATGTGGGTCAGATCCACGCCATCCAGGCCAATCTGCGCCATCGCGGATCGATCGATCGCGCCGTGCAGGGCGCCGATTGCGTCGTCAATCTCGTCGGTATCCTGCATGAATCCGGCAAGCAGCGTTTTGACGCGATCCAGGCAGAGGGTGCTCGCGCCGTGGCCGAAGCTGCAAAGAGCGTGGGAGCGCGCCTGGTTCATCTGTCTTCAATCGGGGCCGACCCCGCTTCCGAGTCCAGCTATGCCCGTACAAAGGCGGCTGGCGAGCAGGCAGCTTTCGAGACCCACAAGGATGCCGTTGTGTTCCGGTCGTCGATCATCTTCGGGCCCGAGGACGACTTCTTCAATCGCTTCGCCAACATGGCGCGTTTCTCGCCGTTCCTGCCTCTGATCGGCGGCGGCCATACGAAGTTCCAACCCGTTTATGTCGGCGATGTCGCCGAGGCCCTGGCCCGCGCTGTCGACGGCAAGGTGAAGGGTGGCCGGGTCTACGAGCTCGGCGGCCCGCGCGTGCTCTCCTTCCGCGAATGCATGCAGACAGTGCTTGAGGTAACGGAGCGGAAGCGCATTCTGCTGCCACTGCCCTGGGCGATCGCCACACTCATGGGCAGCGTTTTCCAGATCCTGCCCAAACCCCTTCTCACCGTCGACCAGGTCGTCCAGCTGAAGGTCGACAACGTGGTCTCTGCGGATGCGGAGAAGGAAGGCCGAACGCTTTCGGGCCTTGGTGTTCGCGCACAAGGGATGGAAGCCGTGCTGCCAACCTATCTCTGGCAGTTCCGCGCTACCGGGCAGTTCCCGCGCAAGACATCCGAACTGGGTTGATCCGTCTTTGGAGCCCCTGGCCGGCCTTTTGCCCGCTGGGCTGGGGGCAGCACCAGCTGGCCTTCTGATCGTCGCATCGTTCTTCACCTCCGCGCTGACAGCCGCTTTCGGCGTAGGCGGCGGCGTTGCGATGCTGGCGCTGATGGGACTTTTCCTGCCGGTCGTCGCACTCATTCCCGTCCACGGTGCCGTTCAACTCGGATCGAACACCGGTCGGGCCTGGCACCAGCGGGCCCACATCCGGGCCGAGATCGCGCTACCTTTCATTTTTGGGTCTCTCGCTGGCGCTGCGGCCGGCGCCTTCTTCGTCGTCCAGCTGCCCGACGCGCTGTTGAAGCTGATCCTTGGCCTGTTCATCATCGTCGTTACGTGGGCGTCGATACCGGGTTTCGACCGGCTCGGTCGGGCTGGCATCACGATCGGCAGTGCCGTCACTGCCGTCATCACGATGTTTGTCGGCGCCACCGGTCCGCTGCTTGCATCCTTCTTCTCCATGGTATTGCCGAACGACCGCAAGGCGTTGATTGCGACCCACGCCGCCGGCATGACAGTTCAGCATCTCCTCAAGATCGTCGTGTTCGGTCTCGCGGGTTTCGCTTTCGCGTCCTGGTTGCCGCTGATCGCGGCAATGATCGCCTCGGGCTATCTGGGCACTGTCTACGGAACCCGTCTGCTCGCGAACCTGTCCGAAGAGTCCTTCCGTCGATGGTTCAGGATAGGGTTGACCATTCTGGCCCTTGAAATGCTGCGTCAGGGGGCCTTTTCGCTGTTCGCCACCTGACCGTTTCAAGCGAAATCGACCGCGACACCTTGACCCTGCGGCGGCTGGTCATTTTGATCGGCCCCAACAACGGGTCTATCTCGTCGGGCGGGAGGCGTTCGAAGGAACAGGCACAACCATGGATTTGGATCCACTTCTTCTGTCCCGCATCCAGTTTGCGGCCAACATATCGTTTCACATCCTCTTCCCCACGATCACGATCGCGCTGGGCTGGGTGCTCTTGTTTTTCAAGCTCCGCTACAACGCGACTGGCGATACGGCCTGGATGCGCGCCTATTTTTTCTGGGTGAAGGTTTTCGCGCTCTCCTTCGCGCTAGGTGTAGTTTCCGGCATCACCATGAGCTTCCAGTTCGGTACGAACTGGCCTGGCTTCATGGAAGTGGTGGGCAATATCGCTGGACCGCTTCTGGCTTATGAGGTTTTGACCGCATTCTTCCTGGAAGCCGTCTTCCTGGGGATCATGCTGTTCGGCTTCCGCCGCGTGTCGAACCGGATGCACACATTTGCAACCGTCTTCGTCGCCGTTGGAACGACCCTGTCCGCCTTCTGGATCCTGGCGCTCAATTCTTGGATGCACACGCCGGCTGGCTTCGAGATGCGTGACGGCGAAGCCTTCGTGACAAGCTGGCTGGAGGTGCTGTTCAACCCTTCGTTCCCGTATCGCCTGTCCCACATGCTCATTGCCTCGGGTTTGACGGCGGCTTTCCTGATTGCAGGGCTCTCGGCATTGCGTTGGCTGGCCGGAGACCGATCGGAATCGATGTGGAAGGCACTGCGCACGGGTGTGTTCATGGGCGCGGCCCTCATTCCGGTGCAGATTTTCGTCGGCGATCTCCACGGCCTCAACACGCTGGAGCACCAGCCCGCCAAGGTGGCGGCCATGGAGGCGAATTGGGAGACCCGTGCCAACGTTCCGCTGGTGCTCTTCGCCTGGCCGGACGAGGAAGCGCGTGAGAACCGCTGGGAGATTTCCATTCCAAACGGCGCCAGCCTCATTCTCAAGCACAGCGCCGATGGCGTGGTGCCGGGCCTCAACGATTTCATCGGAGAGCATCCGCCCGTCGCACCGGTCTTCTGGAGCTTCCGGGTAATGGTCGGCATGGGCCTGCTGATGCTGGCGTTCTCCTGGGTTGGCGCCCTGTATCTGTGGCGGCGCGGTACTTTGCCTAAGCCGTTGTTCTATGGGTTTGCGGGAATGGCCTTTTCGGGCTGGATCGCGACACTCGCAGGTTGGTACACGACCGAGATCGGCCGCCAGCCCTGGCTTGTACAGGGGGTATTGATGACGGCGGATGCAGTGGCCGACCTGCCCGGTAGCCATGTGGCCTTCACCGTGGTGGGGTATGTGGTTCTCTACATCATCCTGCTGGTCGTCTATCTCGGCGTTCTCACCTACCTCGCGCTCAAGGCGGCCAAGGAAGGTGATTCCATTCCGTTGCCGGAAGTCGAGGACCGTCCCATGTCCCAGCCCGTCCAGCCAGCGGAGTAAGGATCATGAGTATTGATTGGCCTTTCCTCATGCCGTTGATCTTCGCCGGGCTGATGGGCGTGGCGATTCTGGTCTACGTCATTCTCGACGGCTTCGATCTCGGCATCGGCATCCTTTTCACCGCCGCTGACGCAAAGGAAAAGGACAAGATGATCGCCTCGATTGGCCCGTTCTGGGACGCCAATGAGACCTGGCTTGTGCTGGCGGTCGGCCTGTTGCTCGTCGCCTTCCCGATCGCTCACGGCATCATATTGACCGCGCTTTATCTGCCGGTCTTCATGTTGCTGGTCGGGCTCATCTTGCGCGGCGTCGCCTTTGAGTTTCGCGCCAAGGTGCCGATACACCGCAAGGGCCGCTGGGACCTGATTTTCTTTTCCGGCTCGCTCATGGCCGCGCTGGCCCAGGGCTTCATGCTGGGGCTTTACGTGCTGGGACTCGATTTTGGACTTGCCGCCTTTGCCTTCGCCGCCCTGGTGGCAGTCTGCCTCACGGCGTCATACGCAGCGATGGGTGCAGCCTGGCTCATCTACAAGACGGAAGGCGCGTTGCAGAAGAAGGCGGTGCGTTTCCTGCGCTACGCACTTGCCTTCACGGCCGTCGGCATGGTGGCCATCTCGGCAGCCACGCCCTTTGCCAGCCCGCGCATCTTCGAGAAGTGGTTTGCCTGGCCCGAGATTGCCGTTCTGGCCCCGCTGCCCGTGATCACGGGGCTGATGTTCTTGTGGCTCTGGCGTCTGACCTTCAAACTGCCGACCCCGGATGACCGGCATTCGTTGACGCCTTTCCTGGTGCTGGCCGGCATCTTCACGCTGGGCTTTGCCGGTCTTGCTTATTCTTTCTACCCCTACGTGGTGCCGGAGCGCATGACGATCTGGGAGGCGGCTGCCGCGCCCGAGAGTCTGGCGATCATCCTCGTCGGCACGGCTTTTGTCCTGCCCGTGATCATCTTCTATTCGTTCTACGCCTACCGTGTTTTCGGCGGAAAGGCGCATGATCTCCGATACGACTGAAGCCCGATCTGGAACGATCGCTCCCGCGGCGCGTTGACCGGCGTCGCGGGGCCTGTCTTAACTTTTGTTATTCCAGCCCTCGCCCAATTGAAGCATGGCGCGAGGGGGCGTTCATCACATGGCGAACGAGGTCAAGACCGGCCGACTCGGGCCGTTCCCACATGTCAGCATTCCGGTATTCTCGGTTTCCGCCGCGCTGATCCTGGGTTTCATCATCTTTGGGGCCTTTTTCTCCGAGATCGCCGGCATCGTTTTCGAGGGAGCGCAGGCCGGTATCGCCGACTATTTCGGCTGGTTCCTGATCCTCACGGTCAATGCATGCGTGCTGGCCTGCGTCTATCTCGCGCTCGGACCCTACGGCTCGGTGCGCCTCGGCGCACAGACCGAGCGCCCCCAGTATGGCCTGTATTCGTGGACGGCGATGATGTTCTCGGCCGGCATCGGCATCGGGCTTCTCTACTGGGGCGTTGCCGAGCCGCTCTACCATTTCCTTGCCCCGCCAATTGGGGAGGCGGAAACGGTGGAGGCGGCAGAGCAGGCCATGGTGTTGTCTTTTCTGCATTGGGGCCTGCACGGCTGGGCTGTCTACTGCGTCGTTGGCCTCTCGCTTGCCTATTTCCACTACCGCAAGGGCCTGCCGCTCTCGATCCGATCCGCCCTTTATCCGCTGATCGGCGAGCGCATCTATGGCCCATGGGGGCATCTGGTCGATACGCTGGCCGTCTTTGGAACCGTGTTCGGCATCGTGACCTCGCTGGGTCTCGGGGTCATGCAGATCAATGCCGGGCTCGACACGCTCTTCGGTTGGGGCGAAAATCTGGCGCTTCAGCTGTTGCTGATCGCGGGCATCACCGCACTGGCCACGGTTTCCGTCGTTCTTGGCCTCGACAAGGGCATCAAGACGATCAGCAACGTCAACATCACACTCTCTTTCCTGCTGCTGGCCTTCATCGTGTCCTTTGGGCCGACATTGTTCATCTTGAATTCCTTCGTCGAAAATATCGGCAACTACGCCACCAGCTTCATCTATTTCTCCTTCTGGTCCGAGGCCTATTCCGGCACCAACTGGCAGATTGACTGGACCATCTTCTACTGGGCCTGGTGGATCTCGTGGTCGCCCTTCGTCGGCATCTTCATCGCCCGCATCTCGCGGGGGCGGACGGTGCGCGAATTCGTGCTGGGCGTGCTTTTCATCCCCTGCCTCATCCTGTTTTTCTGGTTCACCGCCTTTGGCGGAACGGCAGTTCATATGGAGCTGAACGGCGACCCGGGTCTCATCGCCGCCACCCAGGCGGACTATGGCAACGCCATTTTCCGGCTGCTGGAATTCTTCCCGCTCGCATCGCTGCTCACCGGCGTGGTGATTCTCATGATCATCATGTGGTTCGTCACCTCGTCGGATTCGGGCTCCTATGTCATCGACATGCTGACCGCCGGCGGGCACACCGATCCGCCCAAGATCCAGCGTGTTTTCTGGGCCGTTGCAGAGGGGGCAATCGCCGCGATCCTGCTGACGGCAGGCGGTTTGTCCGCGCTGCAGGCCGCGGCGGTGGTGGCCGGCTTCCCCTTTGCGTTCGTCATCCTCGTGATGCTCTACGGGCTGATGCGTGGCCTCTCGCGTGACCATCTCGTCCTCTACCGCTACGAGCAGTGGTACGAGACCGAGCAGGAGGTCGAGGCAAACCTGCCCAAGGCCTACACCGATGAAGAAGCCCTCGAAGGCCCGCCTGCCGTCGCCAAGGGAACATGAGGCATCGATGACCGATCAGCGGCGCCAGGCCGCCCCACCGGCGCGGCCGCTCAAGGCGGCAATGGGGCTGATCTTTGCTGGTTTGCCCGGCATCGTTTCGCTTTTCCTCGTCCTGCCGCCGGTCGCCGGGGTGCCGACACCTCTGCTGGTGTTGAACCCTCTGCTCTTTCTGGTCGGCATGGCGCTGATCGGCGCCTGGGCGGCACCCAAGGCGATGCTCTCCTCGCGCATTGCCGACCGTACGCAAGGCCGCGACATCGCGATACTGCCATCCGACTGGCCGCTCTTGCTGGTTGCGGGCGCTTTGGCTGGCACCGTGATCGCGCTGGTGGATCACGGCACCCGGGCGTTCTGGCAGCCCGCCCCTCTGGCCCCGCCATCGCTTGTTGAAAGCTGGGACGTCACCGCGACAGTCGTCGGTGTCCTTTATGGCGGCGTGGTCGAGGAAATCCTCATGCGATGGGGCCTGATGAGCCTGCTGGTGCTCGGCACCTGGACGCTAATGGCACGCCATGCAGCGCGACCGCCTGCCGCCGCCCTCTGGACCGGCATTGTACTGGCCGCCCTTCTTTTCGCGGCCGGGCATCTGCCTGTGCTGATGGCCACGGGCGCGGAGATCGAAGCGCCACTCCTCCTGCGCACACTGTTCTGGAACGCTTTGATCGGGCTGCTGTTCGGCTGGCTTTACGCCACGCGAGACCTCGAGGCAGCCATGCTTGCCCATGCTGGCTTTCATCTGGGGCTTGTGCCGCTCGGTCTTGCCGCAACGGCTGTCGCAGCCTGAGAAGCATGAAGTGCATGTGGGGCTGGGGACGACCGCTCGGCAATGCGGGAAACGCTTGCACCGGTTTCTTCCCCCGGTCTATCTTCCGATCCGGCGTCCATCGGCGCTTCAGATCTCGGGTCAGTGGAGATGGGGAATGTTTGAGCGTACAACAGAATTGAGCCGTTTTCTTGCGGCCGCGATCGTTTCTTTGGGCATTGCGGTACCGGCAGCGATGGCGCAAGAACGCACGCCCGAAGACCCGCGTCTGGTGACGCCAGGCAAGTTGACGGTCGGTACGGGCGATCCGGTCTATCCGCCATGGATGCTGAACAACGATCCCGCCAGCGGCGAGGGCTTCGAAAACGGCCTGGTCTACGCGCTGGCCGAGGAGATGGGCTTCGACCGTGACGATGTGGTCTGGGTGCCGACGACGTTCGATCAGGCGATTGCGCCGGGACCGAAGAATTTCGACTTCAACATCCAGCAGATTTCCGTAACCGAAGCCCGTGCCGAGGTGGTCACCTTCAGTCAGGTATACTTCCAGCCCGAAAAGGCCGTGATCGCACTGCCAGGCAGCCCGGTCGAAAACGCCTCCAGCTTCGAGGATTTGCGCACCGCGCGCTGGGGTGCCGCTATCGGCACCACCGATCTGACGTATCTGGAGAACGTGCTTGGCGTGGAAGGGGCCGCGGTTTATGACGACCAGATCGGCGTGTTCCAGGCCATGCAGGCCGGCCAGATCGATGGAACGCTGGTCGCACTGCCGACGGCTCTCTTTGCCACTGCGGTGCAGATACCCGAGGCAAACATCGTCGCTCTTTTGCCAGCCGACGAGAACGACCGTGGCCACGGCTTGCTGTTCGAGTTCGGCAATCCGCTGGTCGAATGGGTCGATGACGCACTCTCGGCCGTGATTGCCCGTGGCGTGGTCGAAGATCTCAAGAACGAGTATCTTGTTGCCGATCCCGACCTGCCGATGATCACCGAATGAGCCAGCCGCCTGCGGGCGCGCCTGTCGACGGGGCGGCTGTTCGTCGCCCCTTGCCGCCGCGCCGCCGCGATGAATGGCGCGCGGCGGTCCGCCCGACCATCATAAGCATTCTCAGCATCATCGTCGTCTTCGGGGCGCTCGGCTGGTGGATCACCTCAGCCGCGCAATGGCCTCGGGTCCAGTTCCAGTTCTTCAACCTGTCGGCGATGATGGAAGCCTTCCCGCGCGTGCTGTCGGGCTTCTGGATTTCCATGCGCATCTGGCTGACGGCACTCGCCTGCATCGCGGTCTGGGCGCTGGTTCTGGCTCTGGTTCGGTCGTTGCGTGCGCCCTGGTTCGCGCCGTTCCGGCTCATGGTGGTGGTCTATATCGACATCTTCCGCGGCATCCCGGTGCTTTTGCTGGTCCTGCTGTTCGGCTTCGGCATTCCCGCGCTGAACCTGCCCGGCCTGCCAAACAGTGCCCTGTTTTGGGGTTCGGTGGCGATGATCCTGTCCTATTCGGCCTATGTGGCCGAGATCTATCGCTCCGGCATCGACGCGGTGCATGAGGGTCAATGGGCAGCGGCCAAGTCGCTGGGTCTGACCGAGACCCAGACCATGATCTACGCAGTACTGCCGCAGGCGATCCGCAACGTGTTGCCGGCGCTCATGAATATTGTTGTGGCGTTGCAGAAGGATGTGGCGCTCTTGTCGGTACTTGGCGTGCGCGATGCCGTTCGTGAAGCGCAGATCTACACCGCTACGACCTTCAACTATTCCTCGCTGGTGGTCGCTGCCGGCCTTTTCCTGCTCGCTACCATTCCGATGGCGCGGCTGGCCGACTATGTCACCCGCAAGGATCGCGAGCGCCGCCTGCAGAGGACCGGATGACACCGCGCATCGAAATCGACGATGTCACCAAATATTATGGTGACAGGCTGGTGCTCGACGCCGTCAGTCTCGACGTGGCGCAGCATGAGGTGGTTTGCCTTATCGGGGCCTCCGGATCGGGCAAGTCTACGCTTCTGCGCTGCATCAACCGGCTTGTGGAGTTCGACCACGGCGAAATCCGCCTGGATGGTGTGTCGATCGACGATGCCAGCTTCGGTGCCGTCGGCCTGCAGAAGCGTATCGGCATCGTCTTTCAGTCCTACAATCTCTTCCCCACCATGACAGTGCTGAACAACATCACCCTCGCGCCGCGCCGGGTGCATGGTGTAGCCCGTGCGGAAGCCGAAGAAAGGGCGCGGCACCTCCTGGCGCTATTCGGCATGGCGGATTTTGCCTCCAGCTTTCCCGAGCAGCTTTCGGGCGGACAGCAACAGCGCGTTGCCCTTGTTCGCTCGCTGGCCTCAAGGCCCGATGTGCTGCTGCTCGACGAGGTCACGGCGGCGCTCGACCCCGAGTTGATCGGAGAGGTGCTGAAGATCATCAAGGGGCTGAAAGATGAAGGCATGACGATGGTTATCGTCACCCACGAAATGGGCTTCGCGCGGGACGTGGCCGATCGGGTCTGCTTTCTGGAAGGTGGACGCATTCTGGAAGAAGGCCCACCAGCCAGACTGTTATCCCAGCCGGACGATCCGCGCACAAAGCGTTTCCTGGAGCGCATCATAGAAGCTGGCCGGCTTTGAGGCGACCCTCCGTCAGATGGTGATGCTGGTCACCATGACGACCAAGAACCACGAGACGGCCGCGCACACGACAAGCGCAAGTATCCAAATCAGGGGGTCGATCTTGTTCCACGTGGTGGGACGCATCTTGGTCAACTCCCTTTGGTCGGGTTGATCGTGAAGTTCAGTTTTTCTTCGCGACCCTTGGCTTTGCCTTGGCGCGCGTCTTCTTCTCCGGCGGCGGTTCGGCGGAAGCTGCCTGCTCGGCTTCCATCTTCAGCCGTGCTTTTCTGAGCCGTTCGGTCTTGGCCTCGCGGCTGTCGACCTCGGCATCAATGATCGCCCGCGCTGCGTTATCCGTAATCTGGGCCTTGGTCTCGGCCTTGGATCGCGTCGGGCGAAAGAGGTTTTCCTTGGTGATGATGGCGCTCATGACGGCTCCTTTCAGTCAGTCGGAAACGAAAAAAGGCCGGGCCTGTGCCCGACCTTTCCGGTCATCCTCAAGATGGTGCCAGTACATCCGTGGTCACACATCGAAGATGAGCATTAGGCAGCCTGGAGGTTCTCCGCGGCATTCTTGCCGGAGCGACGATCCTGGACGATTTCGAAGCTGACCTTCTGGCCTTCGTCGAGCGAACGCATACCTGCGCGCTCAACGGCCGAAATGTGCACGAAAACGTCGTTGGCGCCGTCGTCAGGCTGGATGAATCCGTAGCCCTTGGTGGTGTTGAAGAACTTCACGGTTCCGGTAGTCATGGCGATTTCCTTTCAATCGACAACAGTTTTGCCTGCCGTATCCGGTGGATCGGCAAGCGGTTCAGATCGATTTTGATAGGGAAGATCGTCTGGCGCCGGAGCGCGGTAACAAAGTTCGTCAAGCAAGATCGATGCTCGCAACATAGGTGCTATTCGTGTCAGAAACAAGACAGGCCGGGAAATATGCCGCCAGGGGTGCGCGGCCATTTCCCTTTGCCAGCAGCCTGCGGCAGGGTTAGAAGCGCCACCACACCGCGATTCAGACGCAAAGCGATTATTCATGCGACCATCCAAAAGACAGCCTGACGAGATGCGGGCGATATCCTTCGAGCGAGGCGTGTCGCGCCATGCGGAAGGCTCCTGCCTCGTCAAGTTCGGCCACACCCACGTGCTGTGCACCGCAAGCCTCGAAGAGCGCGTCCCCCCGTGGCTGCGCAATTCCGGAAAGGGCTGGGTGACCGCAGAATATGGCATGCTGCCGCGGGCAACCGGCGAACGCATGCGCCGCGAAGCCTCGAGTGGCAAGCAGGGCGGCCGCACGCTGGAAATCCAGCGCCTGATCGGTCGTTCGTTGCGCGCTGTCTGCGATCTCCAGGCGCTGGGCGAGAAACAGATTACGGTCGACTGCGATGTCATCCAGGCCGATGGCGGTACGCGCACGGCAGCGATTACCGGAGGTTTCGTGGCGCTGCACGATTGCCTCAGCTGGATGGAGGCGCGCCAGATGGCATCCGTCTCACGCGTCATCAAGGATCACGTGGCCGCCATCTCTTGCGGCATCTATGAAGGCAATCCGGTCATCGATCTCGATTACGACGAGGATTCGACAGCCCAGACGGACGCGAATTTCGTCATGACCGGTACGGGCGGCATCGTGGAAATCCAGGGTACCGCAGAAGGTGCTCCCTTCTCGGAAGAAGAGTTCTCTGCCCTGCTCAAGCTGGCCAAGGATGGCATTGCGAGGCTGGTCGACCTGCAGAAAATGGCGATCGGCTAGGCGCCCATGTCGCCAATGACGCCAGCGGGCATTCTCGAATCCGCGCTCTATGTCGAAGACCTCGACGCTGCCGAGGCCTTCTACAGCGACGTGTTGGGTCTCGAACGCATCAGCAGGGTCGGCGATCGCCATGTTTTCTTCCGCTGCGGAGACGGGGTGCTGCTGATCTTCAACCCGTCGGAAACAGTCAAGCCGCCGGCCCCGGACGCAAAGCTGCCCGTGCCGCCGCATGGCATGCGCGGGCAGGGTCATGTCTGCTTCCGCGCCAGCGAGGCCGAGATCGACGGCTGGAAGCGGCATCTGTCCGCAAATGGCGTGACAATCGAATCCGAGTTTGAATGGCCAAGGGGCGGGCGCTCGATCTATTTCCGCGATCCAGCCGGCAATTCGATCGAATTCGCCAATCCGAAGATCTGGGGTCTGTGATGCGCAAGCTCGATGGCAAGAGGCTGGTGGTGGCCAGTCACAACAAGGGCAAGCTTGTCGAAATCGCCGAGATGATTGCGCCCTTCGGGATGGAGGCGCGCTCGGCTGCCGACTATGGCCTGCCTGAGCCTGACGAGACAGGGACCACATTCGAGGAAAACGCCTATCTCAAGGCCTTTGCCGCAGCCTCTGCCACCGGTTTGCCAGCGCTGGCCGACGATTCCGGCCTGGCAGTCGATGCGCTTGGAGGCGCGCCGGGTGTCTACACCGCCGACTGGGCAACAATGCCTGATGGCAGTCGCGATTTCCTGCATGCCATGACGGTGACGGAAGAAAGGCTCCAGGCCGCGGGCGCGACCGATCCAGGCCGGCGCAGCGGACGCTTCGTGTCCGTCCTGTGCCTCGCCTGGCCAGATGGTCATGCCGAATATTTTCGTGGCGAGGTGGAAGGCACCCTGGTCTGGCCGCCGCGCGGCGACAAGGGGTTCGGATACGATCCCGTCTTCCGGCCAGAGGGAGACGAGCGTACCTTTGGCGAGATGGAAACGGCCGAAAAGCACGGGTTGAACGAACCGCTCTCCCACCGTGCCCGCTCCTTCGCGCTGTTTTCGCAAGCAATGCTGGAAAAGCCATGAACGCGGCGCGCGAACCTGGTTTCGGGGTCTATGTCCACTGGCCTTTCTGCGCGGCCAAATGCCCCTATTGCGACTTCAACTCGCATGTCCGGCATCGTTCCATCGACCAGGAACGGTTCGCTGCTGCCTTCGCCCGCGAGATGGCATCGATGCGCGAGCGAACCGGGCCGCGCGAGGTCACCTCGATATTCCTGGGTGGCGGCACACCCTCGCTGATGAAGCCGGAAACGGTGGGTGCCGTGCTGGAGGCCGTTGCCGCCAACTGGACGGTGCCGGCCGGTATAGAGGTAACGCTGGAGGCAAATCCGTCTTCTGTCGAGGCCGAACGTTTTTCGGGCTACCGCGATGCGGGCGTGAACCGCGTCTCGTTGGGCGTCCAGGCGCTGAATGACGCGGATCTGCGCTTCCTCGGCAGGCTGCATTCGGTCGAACAGGCGTTGCATGCGATCCGGCTGGCGCGCGAGACCTTCCCACGACTTTCCTTCGACCTGATCTATGCCCGCCCAGGCCAGACGCTGGACGCCTGGCAGGCGGAACTGGAACAGGCGATCGGCCATGCGGCCGACCATCTGTCGCTCTACCAACTCACCATCGAGGAGGGAACGCCTTTCCACGCCCTGCACGCGGCGGGGAAGATCCCTATCCCCGATCCCGATCAGGCGGCAGATCTCTATCGGCTGACGCAGGAAGTGACCGCCGCGCACGGACTGCCCGCCTACGAAATCTCAAACCATGCGCGACCGGGCGCGGAAAGCCGGCACAATCTGGTCTACTGGCGCTACGGCGAATATGTCGGGATCGGTCCCGGCGCGCATGGGCGCTTCGTCGAGGACGGGCGCCGCGTCGTCACCTTCACCGAGAAAATGCCAGAGACATGGGCAAACCTCGTCGAGGCAAGGGGCCATGGCGTTATCGGCGGCGAGTTGCTGACGCGTTCCGAGGAAGCGGACGAATATCTGCTGATGGGCCTGCGGCTTACCGAGGGGATAGACCTTGAGCGCTACGAGGCGTTGTCCGGCAGGCCGCTATCCAACCGTCGGATAGCGGCGCTTCAGCAGGAAGACCTGGTTGCCGCCATCGGCAACCACGCGCTGCGGGCGACGCCCGCCGGCATGATCGTGCTGGATGCGGTGGTGGCCGATCTCGCGCGGTAGCCGCGGCCTCGCCTTTGCGAGCGCGGATGCGCTAACCTCACCGCCATGAACACAGGCAGACGACCATGATGGAGCAGGCAAGCGGGAAGGCCTCCTTCCTCATCGGCCAGACCGAATTTCCCGCGCCGCCGCTCGAACCGGCGCTCCATCTGGTTGCGACGCCGATCGGCAATCTGTCAGACGTCACCATCCGTGCGCTGCAGGTTCTGGCCGCCGCGGACGTGGTGGCGTGCGAGGATACCCGCGTCACCCGTGTGCTGCTGGAGCGCTACGGCATCCGCCGGCGGGTCACCGCCTATCACGAGCACAATGCCGACAGAGCCGGGCCGAAGCTGATCGCCGAGATCGCGGCCGGCCGGTCGGTGGCGCTGGCGTCCGATGCCGGCACGCCGCTCGTCTCCGATCCAGGCCACAGGTTGGTCGAGGCGGCGCTGGAAGCTGGCATCAAGGTGGTGCCTATCCCCGGAGCATCTGCCGTTCTGGCGGCGCTCGCTATGGCCGGCCTGCCGAGCGACGCCTTCTTCTTTGCCGGCTTCCTGCCGGTCAAGGAAGGTCAGCGGCGGAACCGCCTGGAAGAACTGAAACCGGTTCCCGGCACGCTGGTCTTCTTCGAGTCCCCGCGCCGGCTGGCGGCAACGCTTGGATCGATGTCCGAGGTGCTGGGCGAGCGAAAGGCTGCCGTGTGCCGCGAACTCACCAAGACCTTCGAGGAGGCGCGGCGCGGTAAGCTGAGCGAACTGGCGGCGCATTACGGGCAGGCCGATACGCCGAAAGGCGAGATCGTCATCTGCGTTGGCCCGCCCACCGAGGCCGAGCCGGCTTCGGCAGAGGACACCGACCGGCTTCTCCTGTCGCTGGCCGCCGAGATGGGCGCCTCCAGGGCGGCTGGCGAGGCCGCGCGCATGACCGGCGCCAGGAAGGCCGATCTCTATCGCCGGCTGATGGAACTGAAGGGCGATGCCGGCTGACGCCGCGGATCGCCGCCGGCGGGCGCATGGCAAGGGCCATCGTGGCGAATGGCTGGCGGCACTCGCGCTGATGCTCAAGGGCTACCGTATCCTTGCCCGCCGTTTCCGGACCAGACTTGGCGAGGTCGACCTGATCGCGAAACGCGGCGACGTCATCGCCATCGTCGAGGTGAAGGCGCGCCCCACCCTAGCGGAAGCGATGGATGCGATAACACCGACCGCCCAGCGCCGGATCGAGGCCGCCGGCGATCTTTGGCTCTCGCGCCAAGCCGACCACGGCCGGTTGTCGGTGCGATACGACCTGGTGGCGGTCCTGCCGCGTCGCTGGCCGGTGCATGTCGAGAACATCTTCCAGGGCGGGCGCTGAGACTTTTCTGCCTTTACGCAACGGCACTTCCGGCTCATGCTGGCCGCGTCAAACCAGCGAAGGAGTGCATGCCATGTGTCATCACTGCGTTGTGGAAAGCGTCAAGTCGCGCATGTTGAGCAGACGCGACCTGTTCCGGGGCGGTGCCGCCCTCGCGGGTGCGGCCGCGATTGCCGCCACTGCCGCGCCGCGCCCGCTCTTCGCGCAAGGCAGTCCGATGCGCGCGGTCGATCTCACGCACGAACTGCACGAGGCGTTTCCGACATTTGCCGGCGAACAGCAGTTCTTCATCGAGCCCAAATACGAGATCGGCTCGGACGGCTACAACCTCAATATCTGGACCATGGAAGAGCATGTAGGGACCCATATCGACGCGCCGCTGCATTTCTCGGAGGACGGCAATTCTGTCGCCGAGATCCCGGTCGGGGAACTGGTCTGCCCGCTTGCCATCATCGATATTCGCGAGCGCGCCGAGGCGGACGCCGACGCGCAAGTCACGCCTGACGACATCGCGGCCTGGGTCTCCGATCACGGCGAAATCCCCGACGGCGGCTGCGTGGCAATGCTGTCGGGCTGGGACCGCCATGTCGACAGCGACATGTTCCGCAACGCCGATGGCGACGGGACGATGCATTTCCCCGGCTTCCATCCCGAGGCGACCGATATGCTGATGGAGGAGACTCGCGCGCGCGTGATTGCCGTCGATACGCTGTCGCTCGACCATGGTCCGTCGGCCGATTTCGCGGTCCATTATTCGTGGCTGCCGAGCGGGCGGTATGGCATCGAATGCATCGCCAATCTCGCCGACCTGCCGGCCTCCGGCGCCACGCTGGTTGTCGGCGCGCCCAAGGTCAGGAACGGCACCGGTGGGCCTGCTCGGGTCTTCGCCATGGTTTGATGAGATGATCGCCGGACGCTATTTCCGGCGCATCACCTTCATCGGCAATCCGCCATCGGGCTGCACGGTGAGCTTCTGGACTGGCCAGGGTTTGGTCTCGGGCAGCGCCTCGAAGCGGAAGCGCGACATGAGGACGGCGAGTGCGATCACCGCCTCCATCATGGCGAATTGCGCGCCGATGCAGATGCGCGGGCCGGCGCCGAACGGGAGGTACTGGAAGCGATCGATCCTGTCCCGGTTTTCGGGATGGAAGCGCTCGGGCAGGAAGGCGTCCGGCTGATCCCAGAGCATGCGATGGCGATGCACCGTCCATGGCATGACCAGGAGTTGCGCCCCCTTGCGGATCTCCAGATCCTCGTAGCGATCGGGTTGCAGCGCCTCGCGATTGATGGACGGCGCCGGTGGATAGAGCCGCATCGCCTCTTCGAAAGCCGCACGCGTCAGGGGCATGGCCTCGAGCCATTCGGTGGGATCCGGTGTGACAGGCAGGACGCGGTCGATTTCTGCCTCGACACGTTCACGCTCCCAAGGCGCCTGCGACAGGCAGTAGATCGCCCAGCCGAGCGCGCGGGCCGTTGTCTCGTGGCCGGCGCCGATGAAGGTGATGATGTTGTCTTCGACCTCGCCCCGAGTCAGCCCCTGCGGTCCCTCGGCGCGCAAGAGAAGTGTCAGGAAATCCTCCGGCACGCCTTCCGGGTCCCGCTGCATCCGCGCCCGCCGCATTTCCATCGTTTCGGCCACGATGCCGCGAAAGAAGGCCAGAGACGACCGGCCCATGATCCGGGTGATCCGAGGCAGCCAGTCTGGCGCGCCCAGTATGTCGAGCGGGTCGACGCGCCCCATGGTCTCGAAGAGGCGGTCGACCTGGTGCGCGAAACTTCCGGGTTCGCCTGCTATCTCACCGGAGAACAGCGTCTCCGCCAGGATCTCGAAGGTGAGCATCGTCATGTCGCGCGAAATATCGACGCTGTCCGGACCTTGCTCGTAGCGCTCAGCGAACGCCTCGGTCGATTTCAGCATGGCGGGCGCGAAGCCGTGGATGCTGCGGGGCGTGAAGACGGGCGCCATCGCCTTGCGGGAGCGCCGCCAGACATCGCCCTCGGCCGTCAGGAGCCCATCCCGCAGGATCGGTCGCAGGATCTTCTGCCGGACCTTCGCCATCTTGTAGTTCTTGGCGTTGTCGACCAGGACATGGCGGATGAGTCCCGGGTCGTTGGCAATGACGAGCGGTCCGCCAATGCCGGTCGAGATCGAGATCCAGGGCTTGTTGTAGGAAGGCTCGCCCCACAGCTCCAACGGGTTTCTGTTGACGATACGCAGCATCTGCAGCGTCGAGGGCGGCTTCTGCCGCGGCCTGGGCGCAGGCGGTATGAAAGGGGCGGGCTTGGTGTCCATCGGAAGAGAGATAGGAGCGCTTGCAACCGGCGGCAAATAAACTGTCGACAATGCGGTCGTGTCGGTCCTACTCAGCTGTCCACAAACTGGCGCAAACCTTGGAAAAGCAGGCCAGAACGCCTATATCTCAGGTTCCGAACCCCGCTGATTCGCGGGATTTCCGTGGCGAACTCAGCCATCCCGTCAGGACGATAAGACTTCATGACCGAAACGCCCGAAATGCAAGCTGGCGGCAGCGCCGAATACGGCGCCGAATCCATCAAGGTTCTCAAGGGTCTGGACGCGGTTCGCAAGCGTCCCGGAATGTATATCGGCGACACGGATGATGGTTCCGGCCTGCACCATATGGTCTACGAAGTGGTGGACAACGCCATCGACGAGGCACTGGCAGGCCACGCCGACAAGGTGACGGTAACGCTCAATCCGGACGGCTCGGTGACGGTCACTGACAATGGACGTGGTATCCCGACCGACATTCACACCGGCGAGGGCGTTTCGGCCGCCGAAGTGATCATGACTCAACTTCATGCGGGCGGAAAGTTCGACCAGAATTCCTACAAGGTGTCAGGCGGCCTGCATGGCGTCGGCGTTTCTGTCGTCAACGCGCTCTCGGTCTGGCTGAAGCTCAAGATCCGGCGCAAGGGCCAGATTCATGAGATGAGTTTCACCCACGGTGTGGCGGACGGCCCGCTGGCGGTAACGGGTGACGCCGGTGACGAGACCGGAACGGCGGTGACGTTCCTGCCCTCGTCGGAAACCTTCACCATGGTGGAGTTCGACTACAACACGCTCGAACACCGGCTGCGCGAGCTGGCCTTCCTGAACTCCGGCGTGCGCATCGTTCTCACCGATGCCCGCCATGCCGATCACAAGGTCGCCGAACTCTACTACGAAGGCGGGCTTGAGGCTTTCGTGCGCTATCTCGATCGCGCCAAGAAGCCGTTGATCGAGGCGCCCATCGCCATCTCGGCAGAGCGCGACGGTATCGCGGTCGAGGTCGCCATGTGGTGGAACGACAGCTACCACGAGAATGTGTTGGCTTTCACCAACACCATCCCTCAGCGCGATGGCGGCACCCATATGGCGGGCTTCCGTGGCGCGCTGACGCGCCAGGTCACGAGCTATGCCGAAAGCTCCGGCATCGCCAAGAAGGAAAAGGTCTCGATCACCGGCGACGACAGCCGCGAGGGGCTGACGGCGGTGCTGTCGGTCAAGGTGCCGGACCCGAAATTCTCCTCGCAGACCAAGGACAAGCTGGTCTCGTCCGAGGTTCGGCCGGTGGTGGAAAGCCTTGTCAATGAGGCGCTTGCGACCTGGCTGGAAGAACATCCCGCCGAAGCGAAGGTGCTGATCGGCAAGGTCGTCGAGGCGGCAGCCGCCCGCGAGGCCGCGCGCCGCGCCCGCGAGCTCACCCGCCGCAAGGGCGTGCTCGACATCACGTCTCTGCCCGGCAAGCTGGCAGACTGCCAGGAGCGCGATCCGGCCAAGTCGGAACTGTTCATCGTCGAGGGTGACTCGGCCGGCGGTTCGGCGAAATCCGGCCGTTCGCGCAAGAACCAGGCGATCCTGCCGCTGCGCGGCAAGATTCTCAATGTCGAGCGCGCCCGTTTCGACCGGATGCTCGGCTCCGACATGATCGGCACGCTGATTACCGCATTGGGCACCGGCATCGGCAAGGACGAGTTCAATCTCGAGAAGCTGCGCTACCACAAGATCATCATCATGACGGACGCCGACGTCGATGGCGCCCACATCCGTACGCTTCTCCTGACGTTCTTTTTCCGTCAGATGCCGGAGCTGATCGAGCACGGCCATCTCTACATCGCCCAGCCGCCGCTCTACAAAGTCACGCGCGGCAAGTCGGTCCAGTACATCAAGGACGAACCCGCTTTCGAGAATTTCCTCATCCATTCGGGTCTCGAAGAGGCTTCGCTGCAGCTGTCCAACGGCGAAGTGCGCTCGGGCAACGATTTGCGTGCGCTCATCGACGATGCGCTCGGCCTGCGCGCGCTTATCAACGGTCTCCACACGCGCTATGATCGCGCGGTGGTCGAGCAGGCGGCGATCGCGGGTGCCATGAACGCGGCCATCCTGGCCGATCCCGTCAAGTCGGCGGAAGCTGCGACCTATGTCGCCGAACGCCTCGACATGATTGCCGAAGAGACCGAGCGTGGCTGGGAAGGCCGGCTCAATACCGCCAATGACGGCACCGGCGGCTATGTTTTCGAGCGCACTGTGCGCGGCGTGAAGGAAGTTGTGGTGCTCGATGCGGCCCTGATCGGCTCGGCCGATGCGCGCGCCATCGATCGCTACACGGAGCGCCTGCAGGAGGTCTACTACAAGTCCCCGGTTCTGCGGCGCAACGAGAAGTCCGAGGCCATTTCCGGGCCGATGGCGCTTTTGGATGCGGTCTTTGCCACCGGACGCAAGGGCCTGTCGCTCCAGCGCTACAAGGGCCTGGGCGAGATGAATTCGGAACAGCTGTGGGAGACGACTCTCGACCCCAATGCGCGCTCGCTGCTGCAGGTCAAGGTGACGGACGCGACCGATGCGGACTCGCTTTTCTCGCGTCTGATGGGCGACGAAGTCGAGCCGCGGCGCGAGTTCATCCAGGAAAACGCGCTCAGCGTCGCCAATCTGGACGTTTGATTCGGCGCCTGCCCTGCCGCATCAACGGCGTGTCGGCCGATGCGCCGCGCGCGATCAGGGCCGACAACACCCATGCGCCGACATTTGGCGGTGAGGCCTGCTGTCTCGCCTGCCTTATCTGGGGCCAGTCGTCGCAAAAGCGGGGATCGGTCAGGCGGGCGCTGATCTAGAAGGGCAGCTTCATGCCGGGAGGGATTGGCAGGCCGGCGGTCATTTCCTTGGTCTTTTCCTGCATGGCCGCCTCGAGCTTGACCTTGGCGTCGTTGTGGGCGGCAAGGATGAGGTCCTCCAGAACCTCGACGTCGTCTTCCTTGAACAGGGAAGGATCGATCTTGAGACCGCGCATTTCGAACTTGCCGGACAGCGAAACCTGCACCAGGCCACCGCCGGCCTGGCCCGCAACTTCCATCGTGGCGATCTCTTCCTGAAGCTTCTGGAAGCGTTCCTGCATCTCGCGGGCCTTGCCCATCATGCCCAGCAGATCTTTCATGTCAGTCTCCGTTCAGCGTTTCAGAAGGACTCGTCGTCGTCCTCAATGTCGGGCTCTGGCGGCGGTTCCGTCACATCGGCTACTGCTGCCGGTTCGGGCAGGCGAATATCGATGATGCGCGCCCCTGGAAAGCGCGACATGATCGACGCCACCACCGGATCGGCGCGCGCATCGACCAGCGCGCTGTCGCGTCTTTCGCTCTCGATCTCGGAAAGCGTCTGGCCGCCTTGTTCGCGCGATACGGTGACGACCCAGCGCCTTCCGGTCCAGTCCTGCAGCTTCTTGCCGAGATCGCCCACCAGCGTGCGCGGGGCATCCTCGGTGAGCGAGATTTCCAGCCGCCCGGCCTCGATCTTCACCGGCCGA
>JBKBIT010000008.1:0-166139 GCA_046297455.1 Aliihoeflea sp. | reverse complement strand
CGGCGGGGCGCGGTGGACGCGCCAAATTTTACTTAGTGAGGTGCGACTGCCGCGCCCCGCTTCCCACGGGAGGGATCAATGGCCAGACCGGCAACGGGGCGTGGTAGGGATGAAACGCGCCCGCGCTTTACCTCCCCTTGATGGGGGTGGAACACCGGCGACCGGCCGATAATCAGATAACGCCTCGCCTACACCGCCAGCGAAGCCAGCAGCAGCGTGATGCCGAGCAGGAAGACCAGAGAGGCACCGAAGATCTCGATACCGGCGTGGATACGGTTGGCTGCACGGCCATCGCCGCCGATCGCCACCGCCCAGTTCTTGGCCGTCACCGCCAGGGTGGCCAGCACCGAAACGGTAATCGCCGTGCCGATTGCCATGGCGAAGACCGACACGATGCCGCTCACCCAGAGCCCGTTCAGGAAGGCAAAGGACAGCACCACAAGCGCACCCGTGCAGGGACGCACGCCGACAGCGACGATCGCCGCCCAAGCGGTCTTCCAGTCGAAGCGGTCGCCCGAAATCAGCTTCGGGTCGGGTGCATGGCTGTGGCCGCAGGTCGAACAGACCCCGTCCGGACCATGATGATGGTGACCGTGTTCTGCATGATGATGGTGGTCGTGAGGGGCATGGCCGGAATGGACCACCGCTGCAGAAAGACTGCGTACCGGCGCGCTCCAGACGAGCGTGCGGATGCGCGGAAAAGCCTTGCGCCAAAGCAGCCAGGCGCCGAAAGCCGTCACCAGCGCATAGCTCGCAATCTCGAGGAAACGCGTCGTGTCGGCCATCGAGAAGGCCGTTCCGCGCAGCAGGAAGAACACCGCAGTCATGACAACGATGGCGGTGACGGCCTGCAGCATCGACGACAGGAAGGACAGAAGCACGCCGCGTCGCAGCGCCACCTCGTTTGCAAGCATGTAGGAGGAGATCACAGCCTTGCCGTGGCCGGGGCCGGCGGCATGAAACACGCCATAGGCGAAGGAGATCGCGACCAGCATCCAGGCGCCCGTGCCCTCGTCGCGCATGGTGCGCAGTGCGGTGGTCAGGGTCCGGTAGAATTCCTGCTGTTTGACGTTGATCCAGGCCAACAAGCCGCCAAACACGCCGGTGGTCGGCATGGCAGTCTCCGACGCGCCGATGCCAAGCGGGCTTTGTGCGATTGCATGTCCTGTCATCTGCGCCAGAATGAGCGCGCAGAAGGTCAGGCAAAGCAGTCCCGTTGTCGTCCCCCTCAACAGATCCCTCCAATAACTGGTCTAGCCGCTGGCCTGGCAGTTCAATTGCAGCCGGGTCGCGAAGATGCTGCTGTAGTCGACCCCGCCGGGCTCGTTGAAAAAGGCTTCGGTCAGGGTTTCCTGGTTCTGCTGGAGCGCCTCGAACGGGTCAGGTCTGATCACTTCCCGCCGGCAATCGTCAGGCATGCCCGCCACCATCAGCATCTCGTCCTCGTAGAAGTCGATGGCTGTGAAGAAGGTCGGGTCATAGACGCCGAAATCGACTTTCCCGTCCAGTGTCAGCGTTTCAGCAGGACGCGATTCGAACGCAACGATGAGATGGTCACCTTCGAAATTGGCGATCAAGTGGTCCGGCGCCTGCATCTCGACCCGCTTGCCATCGCGATTGACCATCTGGAAATAGTCGAATTCCGCCAGCGACTCGTGAATGACCGAGGCGACGACCTCAAGCTCCTCTGCGCTGAGTTGGAGATCGCGGTTCGTGTCGAACTCGAATATCACGGTGCTCGAAAACAGCTCGTCGAAACGCCACACGTGGCGCAGCCATTTCACTTCGCGCTCGGGCGACACACCTACTTCGAGCCGTGCTTCCGCCCAGATGTGGGGATGGGCCTTCGCGGCGGTGCTCACGCCGATGGACATGGCCACAGCGAGGACAAGGATGTGCGTCAGTCGATGCATGTCGTCCCGTTTCCCTCGAGCGAAGCAGTTGAGAATTCTAACATAAAACTGGCGAAAATGGGACGCCGGTTCCGTTCAGGCGCGGCCATGCTCCTTGAACCATTTTGCCAGGAAATCCACGAGCACCCGCACCTTTGCTGGCAGGTATCGGCGATGGGGGTATACGGCGAACACGCCGCCTCCCTTGGGCACCCAGTCCTCAAGGACCGAAACCAGCCGCCCGTCGCGCAGCGCGTCGGCGGCAATGAAATCGGGCAGGGGCGCGATGCCCAATCCGGATATGGCGGCTGCACGCGTCGCCAGCGGGCTGTTGACCTCGATTGGCCCGCTGACGGGTATGTTGAACATCTCGCCATTGGCCCGCTGGAAGGGCCAGTTGGAATACCAGCGGCCATTGGTATCGATGATGCAGGGCAGCTTGGTCAGTTCCTCGGGAGACTTCGGCGCGCCATAGCGCTCCAGATAGGCGGGGCTGGCGCAGAATGTGATCGAGAAGTCGCAAAGCCTGCGCGCGATCAACGAGGAATCCTCCATCCGCGTGATCCGGATCGCCATGTCGAAACCCTCTTCGACGAGATCGACGAACCGGTCGTCCAGGTGGATGTCCAGCGAGATGTCCGGATATTCGACCGCGAAGTCGATCAGCGACTGGCCGATCTCGGCGTCGGCCAGCGTTCGCGGCGCGGTCAGCTTGATGCGGCCCTTCACGTCGCCGGAGGATTCGCGAACCGTGTCGGCAAGACTGTCCACCTCGCGCACGATCTCGGAAGCGCGCTTGTAGTAGGTGTGACCGGCCTCGGTCAGGGAAAACTGCCTCGTGGTGCGGTTCAGCAGCAGCGCGCCGAGTTCGTCCTCCAACTCGCGCACATATTTGGACAGGAGCGCCTTCGAGCGGCCGATCTTGCGCGCGGCGGCCGAGAAGCCTTCCGCTTCGACCACCGCAATAAAGGCGCGCATGCGGGTAAGCGTGTCCATGTCTTAGTGGCCTTTCATGATGCGGCGCGCGATATCGATCAAAGCCATGTCGGATCCCGCCGGCCCCAGGAGGGATATTCCGAAAGGTGCTTCATCGACTTGGCCGAGCGGCAGACTGATCTGCGGAAAGCCCGAAAGGCCGGAAAGACACAGAAGCCGCAGCGCCAGTTCGCGATAGTCCTGGATGGCCTCGAAAGAGGCCGTTTTCAGCGGTGCCGCACCCGGTACGGTGGGCAGGATAAGTATGCCGTCGTCGCCCAGCAGATCGGCCAATTCGGCGCGGAATGCCTGCCGCTTTTTGGTTTCGGCGGTGGCTACCTCGCAACCGAGCGTGGACCCGAACTCGAAACGCTCCTTGACGCCTGGCCCCAACTGTCGATCGCCGCCAGTAATGAACGGCCCGTGCACGGCCCATGCCTCATAAGCCTGGATGCGTCGGAACGCCCAGTAGAGATCGTCCACTGGCAGTGTCGGCGCAGGCGTCGTTGTCGGGCTGCCCAGCTTGGCGGCAACCACGTCGAGCATGCGGCGGTATTCTTCGGCTTCCTGTTGGCCGAGCAGGAGCCCGTCCAGCACGTCCATTCGCACCAGTCTTGGCGCGGCAATGACGCTTTCGTCGCCCAGCAAGACCCGGCCGACCTTTTCGTAGACGTCGATGTCGCGGGCAAACCACCCGAACGTGTCGAGGCTTGGCGCCAGCGGCATCGCGCCCTGAAGCGAGATTGCCCCATGACTCGTGCGCAATCCGACAAGTCCGCAGAAGCTGGCTGGCGCGCGAATAGAGCCGCCCGTGTCGGAGCCGAGCGCGATATCGACCATTCCGCCGGCTGCGGCCGCGGCCGAGCCGGAAGACGAACCGCCGGTAACGCGGTCGGGCGCGGCCGGATTGATCGGCTCGGGGAAATGCACGTTCTGGCCCATCAGGGAAAAGGTCAGTTCGTCAGTCTGCGTGCGTGCCGCAAAACGGGCGCCGGCATCCAGCAGCTTCTGCACCGCCGGCGCTGTTCGGTCCGCGACAGCTGCCTCTGCCAGCCTGTGCGGATTTCCGCCGCCCGTCTTCTGACCGGCAATGTCGAATATGTCCTTCACGGCAAGTGTGAGGCCTGCCAGCGGCCCGCTTTCGGCATGCGGGACTTCTGTTTCAGGTCGGTCGAGGAAGGCATTCAGCCGATCGCTCTGCGCAAGCATCGTTCGCTCCAGTTGGACGAAGCGCGGAGCATCGTTCATCAGCCGAGTCTTTTCAACCGGCGCCAAGATTTCCGTTGATTGTGACAGCACTTGTCCCTATATCGCGGCTGCCCAAAGTCGCACGTGCCTGTGGGTGTCCGCCGACCTCGAAATGGCGAGGAAACGGTAAGGTACCTGGAACTAACCCCTCCAGTCGGTCTCGCGGCCAACCGCAAGTCCGAGGACATCTTGAAGCAACGACGGTGCGGGCCTTTCTGGTGTCTGCCGGTCGTCCAAAGACCGGGGTTACTGAAGAGGCACACCTTCATTGCCGGCAGTGCGGTTGGGGCCTCCCTTCCAAAGCTGAGGCAGACAAAGCGAGCTTTCGCCGCGAGGCGCTGGCTCACCGCCGCGTGAAGCGCAGTACGGGAACCGGACATCTCCACCGGCCGGCCCCCGCTCCTGTCGATTCACGCCCTTTGTCCACCGTAGGCAGGGCCGCAACGCCATGCCCGCAGCTTGTTGAAGCGGCGCAAGCCGCGCCGGGAGATATGATATGGCCACCCAGCGCATCCTCGACTTTCTCGCCACCCGTCAGCCCGAAGGCCCCTGCTTGGTCGTCGATCTCGATGTGGTGCAGGACAATTACCGTGCCTTCGAAAAGGCGCTGCCCGACTCCGCCATCTACTACGCGGTCAAGGCGAATCCCGCGCCCGAGATCCTGCGCCTGCTGGTCGCTCTGGGCTCTTGCTTCGATACGGCATCCGTTGCCGAGATCGAAATGGCACTCGACGCCGGCGCCCAGCCGGATGCCATTTCCTACGGCAACACGATCAAGAAGGAGCGCGACATCGCCCGCGCCTTCGAGCTCGGCGTGCGCCTGTTTGCAGTGGATTGCGTGGAGGAAGTGGAGAAGGTTGCCCGTGCAGCGCCCGGCAGTCATGTCTTCTGTCGCGTGCTGACCGATGGCGAGGGAGCCGAATGGCCGCTGTCGCGCAAGTTCGGCTGCGTGCCCGACATGGCGGTTGCGGTGCTGCGCCATGCAGTGCGCTCGGGCCTTCGCGCGCACGGCGTTTCCTTCCATGTCGGTTCGCAGCAGACCGACCTGTCGGCCTGGGATCGTGCCCTGGCAGACGCGAGCCGCGTCTTTGCCGCTCTGGCGCAGGAGGGCATCCTGCTCAAGATGGTCAACATGGGCGGTGGCTTTCCGACACGCTATCTGCGTGACGTCCCGACCGCCCAGGCCTACGGCCAGGCGATCTTCGGTGCGCTGCGCAAGCATTTCGGCAACAACCTGCCCGAAACCATCATCGAGCCCGGCCGCGGCATGGTCGGCAACGCAGGTGTCATAAAATCCGAGGTGGTCCTGATCTCCCGGAAGTCGGCCGACGATCTGGTGCGCTGGGTCTATCTCGACATCGGCAAGTTCGGCGGGCTGGCCGAGACCATGGACGAGGCGATCCGCTACCCGATCGCCACATCCCGCGATGAGGACGAGCGCGCGCCTTGTGTGCTGGCCGGTCCGACCTGCGATTCGGCCGACGTGCTCTACGAGAAGACGCCCTATCCGCTGCCGATCTCGCTGACGATCGGCGACGAGGTGCTGATCGAGGGCACGGGCGCCTATACGACGACCTATGCCTCGGTCGCCTTCAACGGTTTCGAGCCGCTGCGGTCCTACGTCATCTAACGGTCCGGCCTCAAAGAAAAAGCCCCCGGCGCCCTATGGCGCCGGGGGCTTTAAATTGAAGGACCGTCTATCAGTCGTGGACCGTGTAGCTGCCGGTCCGGCAGAGGTCGACCGTATCGGTCAGTTCATCGCCGTCCTCGAAGATAATGAGCAGGTCATACTCACACTGGGTGCGAGCATCAGCAATGGTGACGCGAGCCGACTCTCCCGAATACAGGATATCCCTGCCAAGAATATCCTCCTCCCAATCGCCCACATCCGAAGGAGAGGCATAGAAACGGTGGATGTCGTAGCTGCTCTGATTGTCGAGCATGAACACCAGATCTTGTGCCAGGGCAGGAGCTGCTGGCACCAGCATTGCCGCCGCCAAGGCGACACCAAGTAGTTTGCGCATGTAAGTAGGGTCCGAGAAAGTGGCGGAAACCGCCTGCGGAGCCCTTATAGCAGTTGGCTGAGCTTCATGGCTACAGACATGTCGCCGTCGACCTTGAGTTTTCCCTGCATGAAGGCTGCCGTGGGATTCAGGTCGCCAGAAACCAGTGCTTCGAAGTCGTCCTTCGACATGGTGATGGTGCAATCGGCAGGGCCGTCTTCCGTAGAGACATTGGCACCATCGATCAGCAGAACCTCGCCCTTGAGGTCGAACTTGACCGAACGGTCGAAGCCGGATTCAGCAACCCGAGCCTGCATCTTGCTCGCGATTTCATTGATGTCCATCGATGTTCTCCTTCGCTGTTGTCGGCCGCCTCGTCCCTCCGGACCGAGCCCATTTGCCTGAAGCGCCCATAGCAGTCGATTGACGTTTACGTCAACGTGATTTAGCGTCTGCCTGACCCTTGGGAGGAAGGTCACGTGGCGTATAGGAGCATATTGCGGCAGGATTGTTTTGCAGGCCACACCGTCGTGGTGACAGGTGCTGGCAGCGGCATCGGTCGTTGCATTGCGCACGAACTGGCAAGTCTCGGGGCGCATGTCCTCATCACTGGTCGCAAGCGCGAGAAGCTTGAGCGGGTCCTGGGTGAAATCGCCGAGGACGGTGGCAGCGGCGAGGCGCACGATTTCGACATTCGGGACGAAGATGCAGTGAAGTCGGCGGTCTCTGCGATTGTCGAACGGCACGGCTTCATCCATGGCCTCGTGAACAATGCAGGCGGCCAGTTCCCCGCTCCGATGGAAGCAATTTCCAAGAAGGGCTTCGAGGCAGTTGTTTCGACAAACCTCACCGGTGGCTTCCTGATGATGCGAGAGGTGTACGCGTTGTCGATGTGGAAGAATGGCGGTGCCATCGTCAACATCGCGGCGGATTTCTGGCGGGGCATGCCGGGCATGGCGCATTCCGGCGCCGCACGTGCCGGCATGTCCAACCTGACCCAGACGGCTGCCTATGAGTGGGGCCGCGCCGGTGTCCGGGTCAATTGTGTCGCGCCGGGCTGGGTCGCCTCCTCCGGCATGGATACCTACGAAGGACCGGTGCGGGACATCATCCCCACCCTGGGCGACCGCGTTCCTCTCGGCAGGCTCGCCAACGAAGCTGAGGTCTCGGCCTTGGTGTGTTTCCTCCTGTCGCCTGCCGCCTCCTTCATCACCGGCGCGACGATCCCGGTCGATGGTGGCGCACCCCTCGGCTCGCCGCTCTTCCCACTCGCTCAGGGCAAGGGTACCGAACCTTTCGATGGCTTCCACCGGGCAGTTACCCCGGCTGTGCTCGAGGGCAGATAGCGCCGATGCCAATTCTGTCGTCCAGGCTCGATGCCGCCTCCGCCGACTACCAAGCCAATTCAGCTTCCATGAAGGCGAGGTTGAATGAGGTGCGGGCGCTCGAAAAGGCGGTGCGCGAGAATTCGGCCTCGCGTCGGGCCACATTCGAAAAGCGTGGGCAGATGCTTCCGCGCGAGCGCGTCGAGGCACTGCTCGACCGGGGAACGCCTTTTCTGGAGCTTTCCTCTCTCGCTGGCTACAAGATGCACGACGATGACGGCGCCAGGAACATCATGGGCGGCGGTTCCATTGCCGGCATAGGGGTTGTCTCGGGCCGACGGGTCATCGTTTCGGCTTCCGATAGCGGCATCAAGGGCGGCACCATTCCGCCCATGGGGCTGAAGAAGACCCTGAGGCTTCAGGAAATCGCCTTCGAAAACCGGTTGCCGCTTGTCTACCTCGTCGAAAGCGGTGGCGCGAACCTGCTCTACCAGTCGGAGATGTTCGTGGAAGGCGGGCGCGCTTTCGCCAATCAGGCACGGCTATCTGCCGCCGGCATTCCGCAGGTCGCAGTGGTCCATGGATCGTCCACGGCCGGCGGTGCCTATTTGCCCGGACTGTCGGATTATGTCGTACTGGTGCGCGGACGGTCCAAGATCTTTCTGGCCGGGCCGCCCCTGGTCAAGGCTGCGATCGGCGAAGACGCCAATGACGAGGAACTTGGCGGCGCAAATCTGCATGGCGAGGTGACAGGGCTCGGCGAATACGTCGCTGAGGATGATGCCGAGGCGATTGCCTATGCCCGCGAAATAGTCCGGCATCTGGCATGGGACCATGTGTCCGACCCTGCCGGGTCGGCTGCGCCGGCATTTCCTGTCGAGGACCTGATGGGCGTCGTGCCTGCAGATGACAAGGGCGCCTTCGACATGCGCGAAGTGATCGCCCGCGTTGTCGATCGTTCCGACTTCCTGGAATTCAAGTCAGCCTATTCGCCCGATACCGTTTGCGGCCACGCTGCCATAGAGGGGCACAGGGTCGGGATTGTCGCCAACAATGCGCCGATCATGCCGACAGGCTCGCTGAAGGCGGCGCAATTCATCCAGTTGTGCGACCAGGCCGGTATGCCTCTGGTGTTCCTGCAGAACACGACTGGCTACATGGTCGGTTCGGAGGCCGAGCGGGCCGGCGCAGTCAAGCACGGCTCCAAGATGATCCAGGCGGTGGCCAACGCCCGGGTGCCTAAGTTCACCATCCTGATCGGCGGCTCCTATGGGGCCGGCAATTACGGCATGTGCGGTCGCGGCTTTTCGCCCCGGTTCATCTTCTCGTGGCCCTCGGCCAAGACCGCGGTGATGGGGGGTGAGCAGGCGGCGAAGGTGATGGAAATCGTGGCACGCGGAAAGGCCGCCCGCGATGGCGTGGCGGTCGACGAGGAGGCGCTTGCCAGGCAAGGCGCGGGTATCCGTGCCGGAGTCGAGGCGCAATCGGGTGCGCTCTTTGCCACGGCACGCCTCTGGGACGATGGCATCATCGACCCACGCGACACGCGCCGCGTGCTGGGCCTGTGCCTGACTGTGGCGTCCGAAGGCGTCGGCCGCGTCCTGCATCCGAATGCCTTTGGTGTGGCGAGAGGTTAGGGAGGAAGCAAAGCATGCAGTTCACACCGGAACACGAAGCCCTGCGCCGCATGGTGGCGAAATTCGTCGAAACCGAGATCAATCCTCACGTGGATGCGTGGGAGGCGGCGGAGGAATTCCCGTCGCACCAGCTTTTCAAGAAGATGGGCGATCTGGGCCTGCTCGGCGTGAAATACGATCCAGACTACGGCGGGCTGGGACTGGATTTCTCCTACTCCATGGTCGTGGCCGAGGAACTGGGCATGTGCGATTGCGGCGGGGTGCCGATGGCGATCGGCGTCCATACCGATATGTGCACCCCAGCACTCAATCGTTTCGGCTCGGACGAATTGAAGCGCAACTTCCTCGCACCTTCCATTGCCGGTGATGTGGTCGGCTGTCTCGGTGTTTCCGAGCCAGGGGGAGGATCGGACGTTGCCGCGGTGAAGACCACTGCGCGTCCCGATGGCGAAGACCTGGTCATTTCGGGAACCAAGATGTGGATCACCAATGGCTTGAAGGCAGACTGGTGCTGCCTGCTGGCCAATACCTCGGAAGGTGCCGCCCACAAGAACAAGTCGCTGATTGTGGTGCCGATGGATGCCAAGGGCATCACGCGACAGAAGATCACCAAGGTGGGCATGAATTCGTCCGACACAGCGCAACTCTTCTTCGATGATGTCCGCGTACCGGCGCGAAACATCATCGGCCAGGAAGGTCTGGGGTTCACCATGCAGATGCTGCAGTTCCAGGAGGAGCGTCTTTATGCTGCGGCGAGCGCACTGAAAGGCTTCGACAGACTGATCGACCTGACCATCGACTACACTTCCCAGCGTCAGACATTCGGCAAGCCGATCCTCGACAATCAGGTCGTTCATTTCCGCCTCGCCGAACTGCGAACAGAGGTGGAAGCGCTTCGGGCCCTGACCTGGAGTGCCATCGAAAAATACGTTTCGGGCAAGGACGTGACCAAGCTGGCTTCCATGGCCAAGCTGAAGACCGGCCGCCTCGCACGCGAGATCACCGATTCCTGCCTGCAGTACTGGGGAGGCATGGGCTACACATTCGACAACCCTGTCAGCCGTGCCTGGCGCGACACTCGTCTGGTGTCCATTGGCGCCGGTGCCGATGAAATCATGCTCGGTATCATCGCGAAGCTCGAAGGCACGCTACCGGGAACCGGAAACCGTGCTCGCCGGAACTGACGGCTCATGATCCGAACCCTGCTTATCGCCAATCGTGGGGAGATCGCCTGCCGGGTCATTCGCACGGCGCGCCGCATGGGAATTGCGACCGTGGCGGTGTTCTCGGATGCCGACCGCGGGGCCCTTCACGTCGCAATGGCCGACCGGGCGGTTTGCATCGGCCCGGCGCCGGCACGTGAGTCCTATCTCAACGTCGCAGCCATCCTTGATGCCGCCCGCGTTTCCAAAGCCGATGCCGTGCATCCCGGATATGGGTTTCTTTCGGAGAACGCGCAATTCGCTCGCTCGTGCGCTGAAGCAGGGCTGGTTTTCGTTGGTCCGTCGCCGGAGGCAATCGAGGCGATGGGCGACAAGGCCCGGGCCCGACGCCTCATGGCCGAAGCCGGTGTTCCCGTGGTGCCGGGATATGATGGCGGGGACCAGTCAGACGAACGCCTGGAACAGGAAGCGCGGCGGATCGGCTTTCCACTGCTGGTCAAGGCCGTGGCCGGTGGCGGCGGGCGCGGGATGCGGCGCGTCGACAATGCCGGCGAGTTCGCAGAAGCCTTGGCCAGTGCCAGGCGGGAGGCTGAAAATAGCTTTTCGAACAAGGAGGTCCTGCTCGAAAGCATGGTCGAACCGGCCCGCCACATCGAGGTTCAGGTACTGGGCGATAGCCATGGCAGCATTCTCCATCTTGGAGAGCGCGATTGCTCGACCCAGCGGCGCCACCAGAAGGTCATCGAAGAGCAGCCATCTCCATTCGTTAGTGCAGACTTACGCACTAGGCTTGCCGAGGCAGCTTTAGCGGCTGCCCGCGCGGTCAATTATGTCGGCGCAGGTACCGTGGAATTCGTGGTGGGCGAGGACGGTTCATTCCATTTTCTCGAGATGAACACGCGACTTCAGGTCGAGCATCCGGTCACCGAAATGGTCACCGATCTGGACCTTGTCGAATGGCAGTTGCGTGTAGCTCAGGGCGAGGCCCTTCCGGCGCAGGATGAGGTGCAGTTCACCGGGCATGCCATCGAGGCCAGGCTTTATGCCGAGGATCCGGTGTCAAACTTCGCCCCGCAAACGGGTCGAATTCTGCGCTGGCGGCCGGACGACGCGATGGCAATCGACGGCGTGCGGGTCGATACCGGTGTACGGGAGAGCGACGTGGTCACTCCCTTTTATGACCCCATGGTCGCCAAGGTGATCGCCCACGGCGGATCGCGTCTGGAGGCGATCGTGCGTCTTGAATCGGCGCTGAAGGCTGCGCCCATGCTGGGGGTGCGCAACAATGGTGGCCTGCTAAGCCGGGTACTGCGCGAGAACACGTTCCGAAGCGGAGCAATGACAACCGGACGGCTCGATGCAGAGCCTGAGACGGTGGCGAGGCCTAATGATGCAGGTTTCGCAATTGCAGCATTGGCGCTTTGCCTTGCGCCCGGCGGCGAGTGGTTCCGGAGCACGGGTATCGCCGAACCCCTTGTCACGCTGGCCTGTCGCGAGCGCGTTGCCAAGGTTGCCGTCTCCATCGAGCGAGACGAGGTGGTTGCAATTGCTGTCGATGGGCAATCTGTCACCATCCAGAACGCTCGGATTGCGGCTGGCATGGTGAATTGCTGGATGTCGGCCGAGTTCCATAGCGTGCCCATGGCCATGGAGGAGCGGGCTGTCTGGCTTTACCTTGATGGACAGGCGCAGCTTTTCGAGGAAACCGATCCGCTGTCGGCTTCGGGCGGAAGTGCCGCTTCCGGAACGATCAGGGCACCCCTTGCAGGGGTCGTGTCTCATGTAGCCGTCGAGGCTGGGCAGGCCGTCGAGGCAGGGCAGGTGGTAATGGTCATCGAGGCCATGAAGATGGAAACGCGGCTTGCTGCTGCCGGCACTGGAACGGTCGCCGCGCTTCATGTCGCTGCAGGCCGTCAGGTCAAGGCAGGCGATATCCTGGCCGAGATAGCTCTGGAAATGTCCTGACTGTCGTTGACGCAAGTGACGGGGTCGCCCATGCGCTCCAATCCCAGGACGCCGCTTGAAGCCTCCCGGAAACATTGTTATTGCGAATAACAATGTTTCCGGGAGGAATTTAATGCCAATCGTCAGTGCTCCGGGCATGCGGCCCGTCAAGATGGGTGAGTTGGCGGCCGACATCGAGCGATCGCCCGACGGCATAATTCATGTTCGTTCGAAGTTGTCGCTTGGCGAGTATCCGCGCTCGCTCATCGATCGGCTCGATCACTGGGCAAGTGTCGCACCCGATCGCCTGCTCTTCGCTGATCGTGGGCCGGACGGCGAATGGCGCAAGGTCACTTATGCCGAGGCGGCAAGACAGGCCCGTGCCATTGGACAATTTCTGCTCGACAAGGGTCTGAGCGCCGAACGTCCGCTTGCCATCCTGTCCGGCAATTCGCTCGAGCACGCGCTTCTGGCGCTTGGCGGTATGGCATCCGGCGTCCCGTTTGCCGCAATATCGCCACCCTATTCTCTGGTCTCGACCGATCACTCCAAGCTCAAGCACATCTTCGGCCTGCTGACGCCAGGTATGGTGTTCGTGGCTGAGGGCGCCCCCTTTGCGAAGGCGTTGGACGCGGTGATGGCTGACGACATCGTCCTTGCCATCGCCCGCAACCCGGTTCCGGGTCGGCAGGCCGTGACCTTCGACGAGATCCTGGCGACCGAACCGGGCGAGTCTGTCGAGGCCGCAAACCGGTCAGTGACCGGCGATACCGTGGCCAAGTTCCTTTTCACGTCCGGCTCTACCGGCATGCCCAAGGCTGTGGTCAACACGCATCGCATGCTGACCTGCAATCAGGTGATGATTGCGCATGCGCTTGCCTTCCTGCAGGACGAACCGCCGGTCATGGTCGACTGGCTGCCCTGGAACCACACTGCAGGCGGCAACCACAATTTCGGAATTGTTCTCCACAATGGCGGCACGCTTTACATCGACGATGGGGCACCCACGCCCGGCGCGATCGCAAAGACTGTCCGCAACCTGGAAGAAATCGCGCCGACCATCTATTTCAATGTGCCCAAGGGCTATGAGATGCTGTGCGAGCATCTCGAGACCAATGCGCGTTTGCGCGAGCTTTTCTTTTCACGGGTGAATCTCCTTCAGTATGCCGGCGCGGGTCTTTCCCAGCACGTCTGGGATTCACTCGAGCGGCTCGCCATGTCGGCGACCGGCGAGAAGATCATGATCATCACCGGATACGGCTCGACCGAGACCGGGCCATTTGCGTCGACCACGACCTGGCCGGTCAACAGGCCGGGCGAAGTCGGCTTGCCGGCACCGGGCATGGAAATGAAGCTGGTTCCGGATGGCGAAAAGCTGGAGTTGCGCCTGCGGGGCCCAAACATCACCCCCGGCTACTGGCGCCAACCCGACAAGACCGCCGAGAGCTTCGATGACGAAGGCTTCTACAAGATTGGCGACGCGTTGAAATTCGTCGACGAGGACGATGTCAACAAGGGGTTCATCTTCGATGGCCGTGTCTCGGAAGACTTCAAGCTGTCGACCGGCACCTGGGTCAACATGGCCGGCGTCCGCGGCGGGCTTGTCCGCGCCTGCGCGCCCTATGTGCGCGATGCGGTGATTACGGGGCTCAATCTCAACCACATCGGTGCGCTGCTGTTCCTGGATGTCGATGCCGCGCGCAAGATCGATGGCTCGCTGGCGGGCGCGGACGAGAAGACAATCGCGCATCACCCGAAACTGCGAGAGATCCTCCAGGAACGTCTTGATGCCCTGGCTGCGGAAGCAACCGGCAGTTCGAATCTGGTGGCGCGCGCCATCGTGCTGGATACGCCCCCATCGATCGATGCCCATGAGGTCACCGACAAGGGCTCGATCAATCAGCGCGCGGTCATGAGCGTACGAGCCAGTCTGGTCGAGGATCTTTACGCCGACACCCCGCCGGACCACGTCATCGTGGCAAGGAAAAGGGCAAAGAACTAGGCAATCGGGGTAGCCGATGGCTATCCTTTTTCGGTCGGCGATTTCCATTGGTGCAGCCGGTCGAGCAGGGCGATCAGTCGCGCCTTCTCTTCCGGTCCGCCAAGCTGCTCGACGACCCTGGATTCGTGCCGGTCCCAGACATCGCTCATGCGGTTGACGAAACGGACGCCTGCTTCGGTGAGGTGCACCGCGTGCGAGCGCTTGTCATGTTGTGACTTGCGTCTTTCGGCGAGCCCACGACGCTCAAGTCCGTCCATGAGCGCGACGAAGTTGGCACGCTTGATCCCAAGTTGCTCGGCGATCTCGCTTTGCTTTTGCCCAGGTTTGCGGCCGATGACGGCCAGTACCGAGAATTCTGCCGGGCGCAGCTTGAGCTTGGCGAAACTCTCTATGAAATCCTGGAAGACACCAAGCTGCGCCCGCCGCAGCTTGTAGCCGACGATGTCGTCCATTTCCGGAATATTGCCCACGAGCAGGCCCTCAGGCTCGCCGGCACCCGAACGGACCGATTTTCCGGCCGACTTGGCTTGCCGCTTGCCGCTCATAGAACTTCGAAGATGGTAATCTTCACGCTGCTGGGCTGGCGTGAGCCCGTGCCGACGAAGATGGTTCGGTTCAGCCAAGCGTAGCGAGGATCGCCCGTCTCGAGACGCGGGTGGGTTCGCATGTAGTAGCGAGACGGATCGACAGGCTCCCCACGTGCCAGCGCCTCGATCACTTCCGGCGGTCCGTGGCGGAAACCGAAATTGCGCACATCGATCGAAGCCCCGTCATGCGTCTCGATGGCGTAGCGCGTGTCCAGTTCGGCCGAATGATCGGAGAACACTGTCTGCCAGTCCGCCCCGAGATTCAGGACGCGGCCGGAAAGCCTTTCGCCGGTAACGGTGCCGCCAATGATCGGAATGATGCGTCGGCGTCCGCGCGGCGGAGTGCCCAGTTCCATGGGAGCGGCGAGCTCCACGTCCAGGTCGCACAAATGGCGGAGTTCAATGCCCACGTTGGCCAGCCTCCTCGAAGGTGAAGGCGGACCGGATATCCGGTCCGCCCGCATTAAAGGCGTGCCTTAGAACAGCGAGTTATGCCGTTCCAGAGCGTCGATATAGGACTGGTAGAGTTCGTCCGCGTCGGCGCCCACGGCTTCGACGTCAGCGCGCCACTGCTCCAAAAGCGGCTCGGCGGCAGCCCGCCAGAGAGCGACTTCTTCCTCGGTCGGCGTGTAGACCTCGTGGTCGGGGTTGTCGAGCATCTTCTGACGGCCGGAATACTCGTTCTCGGCCCAGCCGGTCGAAAACCGCTTGGACCATTCCGGTGTGCAGTGATCCTCGATCACCTGGCGATTTTCTTCCGACAGCCCGTCGATGACCGCGCGGTTGAAGAGCAGCATCTGCGACGACAGGTAGAACGGCATGTCGAGGCTGTAATTGACCGCGGCATCGATACCGAAAATGTAGATCGAGTTCCACGGGAAGGTGATCGCGTCCGCGATGCCGCGCGAGATGGCGTCGCGGGCTTCCGGCGCGGGAACCTGATAGGCGTTGCCGCCCAGCGACGACACGAAGCGAGCCATGGTAGCATGCGCAGGGCGGATGTTCTTGCCCTCGATGTCGGCCGGCACCCGGATCGGCACACGTGCGTGGATCGTGCCGGGGTCGTGCGGGTTGATCAGGCAGAAATAGACGTCCGACATTTCGGTTTCGGCGATCGGCTCGTACCACTCGTGCAGAGCGGCAGCGCCATCGACGGCATTGTTGCCGTGGAAGGGAATCTCGGCGAGGCCATAGATCGGGAACCGACCGGCCTGGTAGCCGGGGTTGGTATAGGTGATGTCGGCGATGCCGTCGCGGGCCATGTCGTAGTGGTCGGGTGCTGCGCCCAGCTGCTGTCCCGGATAGATGGTGATCTCGATGCGGCCCTCCGACGCTTCGTGGATCGACTGCGTCCAATCGGCCAGACCCATCACGTGAACGGGGTGCGTGGCCGGTACCCAGTGCGAGAGGCGCATCTGCACCTCCTGGGCGTTGGCGGAGTAAGCGGTGGTGGCGAGCAGGGTCGCCAGACCCAGCTTGACGATAGATTTCATAAAACTGCCTCCCTGTGTCGACCTGAATGGGTCGGATCACAAAGAGAGCCGAGACTTGTAGCTTCGTCAATTGTTATGATACGCAACTAATAATTTTTCGAGCGGCGCTGGCGGCGCTGGGGGCGATGGACGGGGACATCGGATACATGACAGCACTTGCAACCGCGCGATCGGCTAGGGACTGCCTGCTGATGGTGGAAACTGCTGGACGGGTCGCGCGGCTGACAATCAACAGGCCCGACAAGCGCAACGCGATCAACGATTCCCTGCTCGACGAAATGCGCGCATTTTTCGAGCATATTCCAGACGGCGTGCGGGTCGTGATCCTGCATGGTGCCGGTGGGCATTATTCTTCCGGTCTCGACCTGGCCGAGCAGTCGGAGCGTGAACCGGCAGAGGTGATGCGTCATTCGCGGAGCTGGCACGAGCTGATGGATCGGATCCAGTTTTCCGGTGTCCCCGTCGTGTCGGTCATGACAGGCGCTGTCATGGGCGGCGGTCTCGAGATCGCTACCTCCACGCATGTGCGGATCGCAGAACCGTCCGTGCGGTACAGGCTGCCTGAGGGCAAGCGCGGCATCTTTGTCGGCGGTGGGGCGACCGTTCGCGTGGGTCGTATCCTGGGACCCGACAGGATGACCGAAATGATGCTTACAGGACGCGAGTATGATGCAGAGAACGGCCAGGCGCTCGGCCTTTCGCACTACCTCGTAGGTGAGGGCGAAGGACTGGCCAAGGCACAGGAACTGGCGGAGGGCATCGCCGACAACGCGTCGCTCGTCAACTACCTGATCATCCAGTCCATTTCGCGCATCAACGACATGTCGCGATCGGATGGTCTCTATGCGGAGAGCCTGAGTGCGGCCCTATCGCAAAGCGGGCCCGATGCAAAGGAAGGCTTGCGGGCCTTCCTTGAAAAGCGCAAGCCGCGCTTCAGCTGATCGCCTAGAGGTCGTTCGCCACGACGCCGCGCATCATGCTGTCGCGGATGTCTGCCTTGCTGAGGAAGTCCATCTGCTCAATCAGCACGTCCCTGATCAGCGGTTCGCCGACGCGCTGGTTCACACTTTCCCGGATCCCGTTGCGAAAGGCATCGAGATCAAGCGTATCGCGGCGGGTGAAATCGATCTGGGGATTGGCGAAGAGGTGGGTATAGACCTCATCGTGAATGATCGCTTCGGGCGGCATTACCATCTGGTTCAGCCGTTTGGCCTCGGCCGTGTAGACAAGGCGGGCCAGGAAATAGCCGTAGACGGCATTGTCCTTGATTACGGGGACGGAAATCACGTCCGTCTTGACGTACTCCAGCCCGGCAAAGAGCGTTGCCTCAACGTCAACCTCGGCCTGATCGTCACCACTTTGATAGGCGAACAGCACGGTGCCCGCGGTGACAACGATAATCCAGATGGCGGCCGCCGCGAATTTTATCATCCGACCGCTTCCCTGGCGAACGCACCTGCCGAATAGGTTCCGTCACCGTCCGACGTTTCGATTGCCTTTTGTATCATGGCGGCAACCTCGGCCACAGCGTTGAGGTGCGCCAGCACCGTGCGCTCATTGATTTCGAGCTTGCGTCGCAACCTGAGAATGCCTTCGCGGTGTTCTGGTCGCAGATCGTCCACGCCGAGGCCTTTGGTCGCGCGCGAGAATTCGTAGAGATAACGGCTCTTGCGGCTGTTCGATTCCCTGATATCGAAATTGATATCCTTGCGGATGGCGGCCGTCTCTCGCTCGATGGCATCCTCTATGCGATTGATGATCGAGACGAGGTTCACCGGCGCTTCTTGAACGGCTGCAGCGGGCATCGTGCGTTCGCTGGTTGGCGCGGGATTTGTCACTTTTGGCTTATCCTTCATTGCGATCGGTCAACAGACCGCTGCTGTTCCCCAATCCACCACCGATTCGGCGCTGGATTTCATGCACTATTGCCTGAGATGTGAGGTTGCGGGCCTCTGCATCTCGTCTGTCCAGACTCAACGCGTCCTCGCCACTCGGCGGTTCCTGCCCGACACGCGCAAAATGGTCGGCTAGGATCCTGTCGGCGATACCGATGCCACCAGCCTTGGCCATCTGCCCGGCAAGCTGTTCCGCCATCATCGACTTCCAGTATCCACCCGCCAGACCGCCGCCATAGACGGAATCGGTGTCTTCAGGCAGCATGTTCTCGATGAAGGACTGCAGCACGAAGGCCTCGAACTGCTGGAACGGCTCTGCGTTTACCGACGACGTGGAACGGGTCGCCGCCGCGTCCAGCCGGGTGGCAAATTCAGTTGGAGATATGGACTGTCCGGCAAAGGCGGCGAGGCGATCGCGCGCTGCCTGAACCCTCTCGGGATCGGCGGCTCGAACCACGTCCATAATGATGTCGGTCGGAAGAGAGGCAGCCAATCCATTATCCTCTTGTCTGTCAGGCTACGGGTAGAATGAATAGCCGGATTAGCTTGCGGCAGGCTTACTTGACCGATCTGTGGCGTCGTTCGACATTCTCAAGCTGTTCCTTTTCAATGCGATAGCGTTCGTCCTCACGCAGTGCCTCGCGGTAGTTGCGTTCCACGATGTCGGTTCGGACATTGGCCTGGGCCACCCTTTGGGCTTCCTCCCTGGCATGGGAAAGCCGCTCCACGCGCTGCTGGTTGGCCTTCGCAATCCGCCGGTGATAGATTTCCGGGAAGACCTCCGAGAGGGAACCCTCGACACCGATGCGCTGAACGATTTCCTCGGCCTCCCGCTGGGCGGCAACCGCGCTCGAAAGAAGCATGGCATGCCGCGTCTCATGAAGGCGCTTGAGCTGCTCCTGGAGGGTCAGCACTTTCTTGAGCCGGTCCTTGCGCGAATTGCTCATGGCGTCACAGCCCGATTGTCGATGGAAGGAAGCCGTCAGCCATCAGGCTGAGCATCGGCGGGATGGCGAAATACATCATGATTAGAGCACCCGCGATGACGAAGGGCAGCGCCACGAAGTAAATTGGGATCTGGGGCGTGAGCTTGTTGACCAGGCCGATCGCAAGGTTGACGAGAATGGCGTAGGCCAGAAACGGGCTGCCCAGCCTGATCATGACGAAGAAGGCGTCCGACATGGTGTCGGCGAGGCTGATGAGCGCGATCTGCGGGTTGAACAGAGCCTCGATGGGCATGATTTCGTAAGTGTCTACCAACGCACGCAGGATGGCGTGGTGGAAGTCGAAGACGAACAACACGATCAACGCCGAAAGTGAGATGATCGCCGCCAGCGGCGATTGCGGGTCGGTTTCCTCGATGGAAACGCTGACCATGGCATTGAAGCCGGACACCATGGCTATCGTGGAAGCGATGAACTGGATTGCCAGGAGATAGAAGCGAGCCACCAGGCCGATTACGGCGCCGATCAGAAGCTCGGAACCGATCAGGGTGAAAAGCTGGCCGGACCCCGTTTCCACAAGCGGCACGATGGATTCCCACATATGGGCAAACAGCGCTAGGCTAACCGCAACGGAGATGAAGAGCCTGACCTGCATCGGTACGCGCACGCTCGACAGGCCGGGCATCAACATGAAGCAGGCACCCACCCGACAGAACGCCAGGAAGATGGCCAATACCGCCGTTTCTACCGTTACCTCTCCGATCATGTCGGTGGTACCGACCTTTCGTCATCCGGTCAGGAAATGGTGCCCAGGACGCGCACCTCGACGCCGCGCGCGATCTCGACATGGCTCAGCACGGTAAGGGTCGGGAACAGCCGTTCCACCACCATGCGCACATAAGGCCGGGCCTCCGGAGCGGTAACGAGCGCAAAATGCTTGCCCCCGTCGAGATGATGCCGGATGGCCTTGGTCGCCTCCTCGCCGAATTCCTCGAGCTGTCGTGGATCGATGTCGAACTCCCGAACTTCGCCCTTCTGATCGCGCTTGAGGGCCTGGTGGAAGGCGAGATCCCAGCGATTTCCGAGCCTGAGGACGTTCAACATGCCGCCTTCGGTCAGGTCGCCGCAGATCTGCTGCGCCATGCGCAGGCGGACATGCTCGACGATCTGTTCCGTGCGCCGGACATGGGGGGCGATCTCCGCCACCGCTTCGATGATGAGGTGCAGGTTGCGGATCGAGACGCGTTCAGCGAGCAGCAGCTTGAGAACCGCTTGGAAGCCGGGGAATGAGATGTGCGAAGAGCACACGTCGTCCACGAGCTTCTTGTATTCGGGATCGAGCCGATCGATCAGCAGCTTCATGTCCTTGTAGGACAGAAGCTGTGGCAGGTTGTTACGCACGACCTCGCTCAGATGGGTAAGCAGCACGGACATGTTGTCGGCGAAGGCGAAGCGGTCGCGCTTGAGATCTTCCGTGAAGGTCTCCGGTACGGAAAAGGCGCGCATGCCGAAGGCTGGCTCCCGGACTTCCTCACCCGGAATATCGGGCACCGGACCGCCGCCGATCAGGACCATGACCTCGCCGACCCGTACTTCGTATTCCGCGACCACCGTGCCATGGATCTTGATGCGATAGCATTTCGGGGGAATTGTGAAGTCGTCGGTCAGCTTCACGTCCGGCACAACGAAACCATATTGTTGGGCGAACTTCTTGCGCATCTTGCCCATGCGGAACGCCAGTTCCTGATGCGACGTGAGCAGGCGGGTCGAGAGCTGCTTGCCGATCAGGAGCTCGATTTCGGCCGTCGCAAGCGAGTTCTTCAGCGAGTTCTTCTCTTCCTCCTGCTTGCTGCGTTCCTTTTCGTCCGCGACCTCGGCAGCTGCGGTTTCCGCGCGCTTGCGGCGCAGCGGGACGAGATAGGCAATCGAGGCCATGGCGCCACCGAGCGCAAGGAAGGGCAGGGCCGGCAGTCCGGGCATGAAGGCGAGAACGAACAGCAGCGATGCTGCAACGAAGAGCGCGCGGGGATAGGCGCCGAGCTGTCCGAAAACGGCCTTGTCGGCCGAGCCGCGCGTGCCGCCCTTGGAAACCAGCAGGCCCGCGGCCAGCGACACGATCAGTGCCGGGATCTGGGTAACGAGGCCATCGCCGACCGAGAGCTTGACGAAGATGTCAGCGGATTCGGCCATCGACATGCCGTGGCGCGAATAGCCGATGGCGATGCCGCCGACAATGTTGATCGCGGTGATCAAGAGACCGGCGATCGCATCGCCGCGAACGAATTTGGAGGCACCGTCCATGGAGCCGAAGAAGGAGCTTTCCTCTTCGAGTTCCCGGCGCCTGGACTGAGCTTCCTTCTCGTTGATCAGGCCCGCGGAAAGATCGGCATCGATCGACATCTGCTTGCCCGGGATGGCGTCCAGGGTAAAGCGTGCGCCCACTTCCGCTATGCGGGTCGCGCCCTTGGTGATGACGACGAAGTTCACAACGATGAGAATCAGGAAGACGATAAGGCCGATGACGAAATCACCGGCCATAACGAGATTTGAGAAGCCGCCGATGACGTGCCCGGCGGCGTTCACGCCCTCGTTGCCGTTGGATAGGATCATGCGTGTTGTCGCGATGTTGAGCGACAGGCGCAGCATGGTTGCAATCAGCAGAATGGTAGGGAACGACGAAAAGTCGAGCGGGCGCTGGATCCAGAGCGCAACCATGAGAATCAGCACCGAGACGGCAATGGAGAATGCCAGCCCGAGATCGATCATGAACGCGGGTATCGGCAGGAAAAGAACCGCAAGAATGACGATGATGCCAACCGCCAGACCGACGTCTCGCCATTGGCGCGGAGATGTTGGCGCTATCGCAATGTCGTTGAGTGCCATGCCTGCCGTTGCGCTCCCACGCTGATCCGCCGGCAAACAGGCCGGCACGGCTGGCACACTAGAAGCTCAAACTTGCGCGAGGATGGGAGGCGGGAAATCCGGCCTCAAAAGCCGGTTTCGATGCGCTGAAACACGACCGTCGTGAAGGAATTTATCTGGGCGCCGACGAAGGGCCCGGAAAAGGCCACCGCCAACATGATGGCGACGATCTTCGGGACGAAGGTAAGGGTAATTTCCTGGATCTGGGTCAGTGCTTGGACGAGGGCGATGCCGACGCCCACGACCATCGCCACCACCACCGCCGGGCTGGAGGCCGTCAGCACTGTCCAGATTGCAAACTGGACGATATCGAGCGCGTCGGCCTCGGACATGATTTATGCCGCTTCTGTATCGTCCTCGTTGTCCACCTTTTCGGTGGGTTCGCGTACCTGGACGCCTGGCTGGATCAGGACTTTCTCACCATTGTCGAGGATCGCGACGACACCGTCCGCGTAGAGATTGACCTCCTTGACGATGCCAGTGATCTTGCCGTCGGCCGAGGTTATTTCCTTGCCGATCATGGTTGTCGCCTGGGTCAGGGCCGAGGCCTGTAGGATGCTGTCCAGCTTGGCGTTCATCTGCACGGACTGCTCGACCTGGGAGAATGTCGCCAACTGCGCGACATAGTCGGTCGATTCCATGGGGCTTGTCGGATCCTGGGTCTTCATCTGAGCGACGAGCAACTGCAGGAAGGACTGGTAGTCTACATACTGGCCGGAAGAGGTCGGCTGGGCGAAATTCGCCGCCGGCGACGCCGATGTTGGAGAAATTGCGTTCATCATGTCATTCTCCTATCGCGATTGCTCGCTCGGGGATGGGATCGATCTGATCTTCGGACTGAGTGAGGCGGCTCAGCACCTCGGTCTCGAGATCAAAGAAGTTTCGCAGTAGCTTGAGGGCCTCGAACACCTGCCCTTCGGCTACCAGCTGGTCGACATGCTTGAGAGCTGACAACAGTCGCTGATCGTCGAAACACGCAAGCACCATCGGCAACGAGTTACGGAACAATTCACGTGCACTGGCCGTGTCGCCGGGGGTCATCAACATGACTTGGACGATGAAATAGAGCTGTCGAAGAGGCGTTACCGCCTGCTCCGGCTGCATGACATGAGCTTCCAAAAGGAAGTCGACATCGTTGAGGAACTCCAGCGAAACCTTGCGGTCGGTCTTGATGACCGCGCCATTCACATAGATTTTCTCGTTAGGCTTGAGCGTTATCTTCAAGGCCTTCCTCATTGCATGCCGTCCCGGATTATCTGGGAGACCTCGATCAGGCCCTCGACATTGTCGGAGCGCCCCTGGCGAACTTCCTCGGCCTCTCGAAGCAGCCACAGGCCTATGGAAATGAGGTTCGCCCTCAATTCCTTGGGCAGGGCGTTTTCCGGGTTGCCGAGGTCTTCGATGAAATGCGTCCAGATACGGTTCATGAACAGCAGCGCCTCGATGGCCTCGCGCGATTGCAGGCCCTTCTGCCGCGCTTCGACCAGCATGTCGACCGAGCGGGTCAGGAGCTGTTTCTCCCGATCCTTTGCATCGGCCACCGACTCGGATTGGATCTCGGCATAGGAAAATTGGTACATGATCCGACTGTTATCCCGACTGCTAGTTCAGTTGCTCATGCTCATGCCAGGAACCTGACGAGGCTCAACTGCTGGATGCGCGAAGTTAATGTGTACGACATCTCGATCTGCGTCAGGAGACTGGTCACCCTTGTCGAGGCCTCGAATGGATCGACGCCTTCAAGATCGCTGATGCTGGTTCTGAAAAGGTTTATTTGCATCGACACGCGATCGCTGGCGCTGTCGACGCGGTTCTGGATGATGCCGATTTCAGACTGGGTCACGCCCAGTTCGCCGATCGATTGACCAACCAGGTCGATGGATTTCTCCATGACGGCGCGGCGGGCACCTTCGGTGAGGTCGCCATCCATCAGGTAGGAAACCATCGCCGTCGCCATCAGCAGCTTTTTGATGGCACTGTTGTTGGCGCTCAGGGATGCCTGGGTCGTCTCCGAAATGGTGACGCGTGCGACGATCGCCTGATCGGACGCGTTTGACCAGTTGGTTTCCCAGTTGGGCCCGAAGAACTGCTGGTTGACGGCAGTATCGATAAAATTCTCGATCTGGGCTGCGGTGATGCCCGCGGTCAGCGGATCGTCGATGTCGAAGCCGAACTCCGTGAAGAACGCCGCCTCGAAGGCCAAGCGCGATGTCGAGCCAGCCGCCATGAAATCGTCGATCGGCTTCATGTCGGTGTTGATGCCGGCAAACAGGAACTCGCCGTTCTGCCTGGTGTTGAGGATCGACGTAACGGCGCTCAGACCGGCCTGCGCTTCGGTCTTCGGCAGTTTCGGATCGATCGGCCCGCTGGCCGCCGTTGTGAATGCCGGCAGGAGATCTTGGGCCAATGCCGTGATCTGCTGAAGCCCCGATTGAGTCGATGCCAGACGGGATTGCACAAGGGCATTGGAGTCCAGAAGAGTGCTCAGGCGCTCTACGTCGCGCGCCAAGGTCACGGACTGGCCGGTTCGCGCGCCCAGGGCAATGCCGCGGTCGGCAACGCGTCCGGTGATCAGTTCCTTCTCCGCCCGAGCCATGTCGTTCTGCATGCGCATCATCTGGTAGCGCATGGCCTCAGAGATGGCGTTGGAGGATATGAAGGATGCCTTCACGATACTACCTCACAGCATTCATAAGTGTGGTGAGCATGTCGTTCACCGCCTGCAGCATTCTTGCCGAGGCGGCGTAGGAGTGCTCGAGGTCCAGGAGCATGGCCATCTCCTGGTCGATGTTGACGCCGGTCGCAGTCATCAGCGCTTGGTCGGTGCGCATGTGGAGTGCCGTCTTGTTCTCTGCGGCCATGGATGCGGCCTGCCTGGATCCTTCCAGCCAGCCGATCGACTGGGTGGAGAAATTCAGAAGAGTTCCGTTGTCGAATAGCCCGGCCGCCTGGTCGAAGGCCATTGGCTCCTCGAAGCGATCGAGATAGCCGAGCAATGCCTCCGAGAAGGAGGCCTCGTTGCCCGGATTGAGATTGATCGTGTGGCCGTCGCGCAGTTTCTCGGGATTGCCGTTGAGCTGCGAGTTGTAGGCAGGGTTGACCCGGATGTTGCCCGCAAGTCCGTCCATCAGCGTGGCGCCTGGATAGGCATAGGCTGGTGCTTCGAACAGCCCAGGCACGCCAGGCGCTTCTGAGAAGGTGAGGATAAGACTGCGCGCGATCTCGTCGAGTTGCGCCTGCATCGTGACGGTCACGTCCTCGCGCAGTTGCAGCATGGCTGCAAGCTTGCCGGAGGCCGTCGTGTTGGCGCCCGCACCGGCCACGACAGGAACGCCGTCAACACGGATGGAATTGCCCGTGGTGCCGGCGAAATAGGCCATCGTGGGCTCGAACGAGACCTTGCGAGGCACCGTCTCGAACAAGGTCGCGCCGTCGCTGGTGGTGATCACCATGTCGTTGTCGCCGCGTGTCATCGTGGAGATCGACACGTATTCCGAAATCTTCTTGAGCAGCGAGTCGCGCTGGTCGAGGGCATCGGAGACGTCGCGGCCGAGGCGTGTGCCGTTGATGACTTCGCCATTGACCTGTTCGAACTGGCCGAGCAGCGTGTTGAGATCGCTTACGGCGCCGCTGATTTGCCGATCCATGTCGGTACGGATCGCCTGGATGTCCCGGCTTCCCTGGTTCAGTGAGGCAACAACACTGCGCCCGGCTTCAACTGCGGCTTCAGCAAGGTTCCGGTTGGAGGGGTTGGACGAATAAAGCTGCAGGGCATCCTGCAGCTTTCCGATCAGTGTTGCGGGCGAGGTCATGTGATCATGACCGTTCACCGCCATGTTGAGCCGGTCCATCCCCTCGATCAGGAGATTCTGGCCGGTGAAGGCGGATAGCGCCGACAGGTTCTGCCGGAACAGAGATTCGTTGGCCAGGCGCGTGATCGCAATGACACGCGAACCTGGCACCATCGAGAAGGTTTGGGCTAGCCGGCGGGAATAGTTCGGGTCAAATGAATTCGAAATATTCGTGGAAACGACAGTTGCCTGCCGGGAGGTATTGAGCAGCGAATTCTGCGCGGTACCCAGCGCTGACGTCAATGACATGCCAAAATCCTTCCAGTCATCAATGAGTGCTGGTTACCGCTTGAGGTTCACCAGCACGTCCAGAAGGTCGGAGCCCGTCTGGAAAATCTTTGAGTTGGCCGTGTAGTTGCGCTGGGACTCGATCATGTTGGTGAGTTCCTGCGCGATATCGACATTCGACCCTTCAAGGGCGCCGGAAACGACTGTTCCGAATTGCCCGGTTTCGGGGAATCCGATCTTCACATCACCCGAACTGGGGCTTTGCGTGTAGACATTGCCTGGCAGCACCGCGAGCTGGTCCGGGCTCTGGACGGTGGCCAGGGGAATGCGGTAGAGCGGCTTTTCGGCGCCGTTCTTGTAGAGCGCTGACACGATGCCATCGCCGCTGATCTTGACCTCTTCGATCGAGCTCGGCGCACTGCCGTTGACCACGGAGGTGTGGACGTTGAACTGCGTCGCCAGCTGGGTCATCGAGGCAAGGTTGAGCTCGACGGGCTGGCCGTTGGCGACAGCAAACGTCATGTTCTGGGTGCTCGTGGCTAGCAGTTTGCCGGTGGTGGCATCGAATTCGAGCGTCGCTGTCTGCAGGGCCGGCTCGGAATAGGGGAAGCCATTGGTGGGGTCGGCCGCCGACTGGTTGTAGATCGCCACTTCCCATTCATGGTTGTCTGTCTTGGTGAAGTAGACATCGACGATGCGCTTGCCACCGAGGTTATCATAGATGACCAGCGACGATTTTGCCGAATACTGGCTGTTGGCCGCGTTGTCGGACGGGCGCTGGCCGGCCGGAACGATGTCGGCATCTGCCGGCAGGTTGGCTGCAAAATTGCCCAGGGTCGACGGTACGGCCGATACCTCGAAATCGGCGATGCTGATCACCTCAAGCCCGTCGAAGCCGTTGGCAACAATGGCAGGCGTGCCGCCAGCGAAGCTGTAGCCAGTCAGATAGAAACCTGCTGCGTTGACGAGGCGACCGGCACCGTCCGGCACGAAGGTGCCCGCGCGAGCGAGGAAGGGCGACCCGCTGGCATCCTTCACGACGAAGAAGCCCTGGCCGCTGATGGCCAGGTCGTTGGAGGAGGCGGTGAACTGGAGTGGACCCTGCTGGGAGATCGCGTAACGCACGCTCGTCTTCACCCCGCCGGAATTGTATGATCCCTTTGTTCCAGGGATGATCAGCGAGGAAAACTCTGTGTAGGCTCTCTTGTAGCCAGTGGTATTCGAGTTGGCGATGTTGTCCGCAACCGTCGCCAGTCGGTTGGCCTGGGCAGCCATACCGGAGACGCCGGTACGCATCATTCCATAGAGACCCATCGGATTCTCCTCATCATTCGGGACGCTGGTTGGAGGATATTCCGACTGACTTGCGTGAGGCTGGTCAAAAGTCGGATAGGGCGCGGGCTGGTGCCCGCGCCTTGCCTCATGTCATCAGGCAGTAGCCAAGGAAACGCTTGGAATCGATCGGGTCGTGTCCAAGCTTTTCGCGCAGTTTTCGGCGGAGCTTGCTGATGTGGCTTTCGACCACGTTTTCCTCGACCTCTTCGTCGAAGATGCCGTAGATCGCGTTGAAGACCTGGGATTTGGTCACGCGACGACCGGCATTTGCCGCAAGGTATTCAAGGATGCGGCGCTCGCGTCGGGGCAGCGGCATGACCTCTCCGTGGATCTCGGGGTCACGGCCGTCTGTGTAGATGCGAAGCGGGCCGATTTCGATATGTGCCGCCTCGTCATGGGCACGGCGGCTGATTGCCGCGATCCGTGCCAGGATCTCGCGAATATGTACCGGCTTGCGAATGACGTCGTCGACGCCCGATTCAAACAAGCCAAGGATCTTGTCGAGGGAGTGGTGTTCGCTGAGAGCGATCACCGGTGCGCTGCACCTGCCGCGGATTTTGCGCGGCGATATGGAAGCGCCCTCGCACTCGCCAATCAGGAACGCCCGCACCGCCTTGAGATCGTCATCCGCGGCGCTGTCGACCCATTCTTCGAACTCACGCGGGCGAAAGCCCGCAGTGGCTACGCCCTCTCGATCAAAAAGTGAATTGTAACCATCAGTTACAAGATCGCGTTCATCCACGATCACTATCATCGGCCCGCCCTCCGAATCATTAACAATTTCTATAGGCCCAAGGGGTACCTTCATGCGGGAAACCCGCACAATGGTGATTTCTAGTAGACAGGAATTCGGGTGTTTCTGGTGACCTGAAAATGGGCCCTTTTAGTCGGCTCATTATACAATCACCCATTGCAGAAGTTGCGAGCTTCCGGCGTCCATTGACCGAAGCCCGTGGCAACCAGATTCGTGATAACGCGGCAGATATAGCGTTTCTGGGCCGGGTCGTTGTTCGGTCCGGCATGATATCGCGCGACAGCCATCGACCAGGTGCGATGCCTAGCCTTGAGTTGTATCAGGAAGCGGGCTGCGTAGTCGACGTTTCGACGCGGATCGAGCATGGCTTCGACATTGCTGAAATGCTCGGCATGGTAGTGATGGTTGATCTGCATGCATCCAATATCGATCAACCGGATCCCCTGGGCTCTTGCGGCCTGGAATTCGCGCAGCGCTTCCTGGGGTGAATCAGCGAATACGGCCCGCCCGCTAATGTTGAGCGCGTTGGGATGCAGACTGCCTCTTCTGCCCGTCTCCGTCAGTCCTACAGCGTAGAGAATACCGGCCGGTACGCCGTATCTTTCCGATGCGTGCAGGATCTCTGCCTCGCACGGATTGGTGACTGCGAAAGCCGGGGAAGCAAGGACGCTAGATAAACAGGCCGCCGCGATCAACTGTCTGATGAGTGCCATCGTTGCCTTCCTGACGACCGTTGGCGCCGCTATCGCCAAAACTGTTCTGCCGGCGCTGGTCACTGGCTTCATCGGAACTGCCTTGCTGCGGGGCCATCGGGTTCCCGCCACGTTCCTGCCCGTTTGTGGTCGCCGAGTTGTTGCCAGGTTGAACCTGCTGGATCGACACTCGGTCGATCTCGAATCCGGATGCCTTGAGTGATTTCAGGATCGAGTCCGCGTCGTTGGTCAGTTGCGCGCGCGCTTGGCTGGTCTCCACCCGCAACTCGACGTGCAACTGGTTTCCTTCCATGGTCATCCGTGCGGTTACCCGACCGAGATCGTTCGGTTGCAACTGGATCTGGATGGTATGGAGCGGCCGCGATCGCGTGCTGCCGAAATCCTGTGCCTCCATCGCCGCGGCTGCTGCACGCGATACCGCCTGGGTTTCTTCGCGAAGCGCGTTAACGACCTGTGAGGATGGCAGTGATTGTGAGAGCTGGGCGAGTGCCGGTGCAGGCGGTGCGACGGGTGTCGATTGATTTGACAGGACGGTCACGCGTTGCGCGAGGGGATCGCTATTGCGCACTTCCTGGCGCAGTTGGGCGGCCGAGGATGGGGCTACGGAATGTCGCTTGCCGATAACCGTCTTTCCGTCCGGGTCGCTCGCAAAAAGGCCGGAGAGTGCCTCGCCTGCATTTGCTGCTGGCGCGTTGATCCTTGTCGATGGGCCTTTGCGCAGTGCATCGGCACGCGTGCCGGGCTCGCCGAGCGGCGCGGTGGGTGCGCGGTCCAGAACCGGACGATCGAGGGCAATTTCGGCTGCCTGTTTCGCCAGGCCGCTCCGCATGACGGTATCGGTCGCCATGGCCGCCTGGGTTGCGCGAGGGTCGTCTGCCATCGTGCCTGCTTCGGCTGTTTGCCCGGTGCTGACCTGCGCTGTCTGCGGCTGGGACCCGGCCTGCCCGCGCGCGTTCGGCCTGGAATCAGAGCCGACACCGTCCATGCGTGAGCCTGTCTGGCGCTCCAGTTCCATCGTCGCATCGTCGTCGGATGTGTCGCCGTCCGCGTCTTCTGATTTCGTCAACACAGGAGGCTTTTGAAGGGCAGGGGCAGTGGGCGGCCCTACCTCGCCGGAAAACTCGGTTTCCTCGCCATCGGGCGACGGCTTCTTGGTTCCCGTCTCCAGCTCGTTGCCGCCTCTGCCCAGCACAGGCGTTCCGCCATCTTCTGCGCCTTGTTGCAGCCGGCTCCAAGACCAGGTGGCCCGATTGCCACCGTCCTCAAGCATGCGCTGACCTTTTCCGGTTTCACGTCCGGTTTTGGCCGTCAGCATGCTGTCGAATGCCGCGGCGGCGCTGGCGGTGTCTCCGGCCTTTTCGCCGCGCGCGGGAACGGTGGTTGGCACAAGCCCTGACAAGGAGATGGCTGCGGTCATGGTGCGTCTTCCTTCAGCATCCTGTCGATCGCATCGAGCTTGTCCCTTGCCGATGTGATGACGGAATCAATGCGTGTTTCAGTCTCGGCGGCGAGCGCCCGCTCTGGATCGATCCTGCCGATATTGCGCGTAGCCGGCCGCAATTCCTCGATGTCCTCGTCGGGAAAAGGCGGATCGCTCTCGTCAATTGCGACACGCGGCCGGGCGACGACCTCTGCCGCGATCGCCTCGGCTGCTTCCAGCAGCGCTAGGTCGGCCGATGACAGTTCGCGCCGGTCGATCCTGCGGAGCTGGTGGACCACTGAATCAACCGTGTCGGATGTCACCGAAGCGATCGTCGAGTACAACATGCTGCGCGCGTCGGTTGTATCGCTGTCCTCTGCCGCGATCTGCCTGGCTTTCGCCGATGCGAAGTCGAGTATCGAATCCTTGCCGTCAATCGCTGCCCGGCGCGCCAGACGCAGATAGATCGATTGGGCCTGTTCCTTGTTCATCCAGTCGATCACCGCCTCTATCGCACGGCGGTCGATCTCGTCGTACATCTCGGTAATCCCGGCGATCAATGTCTGGGCGAACTGGCTGGCATAGGGAGACCGTAGGAAACGGCGAGCATACTGGTTGGATGCCCGGATGAATCGTGCATGGTCCTTCAAGGTCACATGCACGGCTATGGCGCGCCGGAGCGCGGCCTCTTCGACGAGTGTGCCCGGGCTCAGCAATCGTGCTTTGTCGAAGAGCTGGACTGCGACGGCGGGCTCCGTGCCAACCAGGACAGAACCTTTGACCAGTGCCGCGAAGGCAGCGATGTCCGGCGACCAGGCCTTCATCGTGACCGCTTCGAATGCGCTTTTGGCGGCTGCTGGATTGCCGACCAGATACTGCAAGACACCGAGAGCCATGTTGGCCTGCTCTTCATCCAATGTCAGCCTGGCCACCACGCTGTCGAAGGTCGAGGGATTTCCGCCACTCATGCCATAGATGAGCAGGGCGTCGAAGTTCCTGTTGTCCTCGAAGATTTCCGGCTCCGCCCGGCGCAGACGTTCATCGATCATTTCGATCAGACGCCGCTGCATGGGCATCGCTGCGTGATCGCCATCGGCGATCCGGTCCTGCACGAGCTGGAGCGACCGGGTCATCTGCCAGGGTTCCAGATCCGACGCCAGGGATGCTGGCGCGGAGACAAGCAGCGGCAAGGCCATCGCGGCAATGCCACGTGCCAGATTTGCCACCGATCGTCTCCTGCTGGCAGCTGACCTCATTCGACCTCCAGGAAGATCTCGATCCGACGGTTGGCGTCGTTAAGGGGATCCTCGGGAATCTTCAGTCGCCGGTCGGCAAAGCCCGTAATCTCCTTGACCCGGGTTTCGCTCAGGCCCCCGCGCAACAGCATGTAGTAGGCAGCATGGGCACGAGCCGACGACAGTCGCCAGTTGTCATAATCTGCGCTGCGGAACGGGCGTCCATCAGTATGTCCCATGACGATGACATTGCCCTCGCGCATGTCCAGCGAGGTGCCGATCTTTTCCATGGCGAGAACGAGCGGCCGCTGCGGTACGGCCGAACCGATCTCGAACATGCCATAGCTCAGTTCGTCGGTGAGAGAGATCAGCACGCCGCTGCGGCGCGGTGTGATCTCGATCGTCTTGTTGAGCTGGTCGTTCTGACCAAAGACCTCGGACAGTTCGGCTTGAAGCTCTCTTGCAAGTTCCTCCATGGCCGGCGTTGCAACGCTCTCGTCGGGTTGCACTTCGATCACTTCGACGACCTGTTCGCGTTCCACTGCTTCTGGAAGCCCGGCAATCTGGGTTTCCGCTGCCGTCTGGTCTTCAAGGGGATCGCCCGCCTCGTCCGTCGAACCCTCGCGATCGTTGTTCGCCTGTTCTTCGACTTCAAGCGGAGCATTCAGGTCTGGTGTCGCCATCTGCTGCGACCAGAAATCCGGCGCGAACGGGTCGCGATAGGATTCGCCGCCGGCGGCGCCGCTCGCAGGACCTGAGTCCTGTGCTCCACCGTCGCCGCGGCTGCTGATGTTCTGCATCGTGGAGGTGTCGCGCGCGATCTCCGCCAGTACCGAGAACGGGTCCGCAAAGAGGTTTTGATCGGAGGTCCGCCAGGTGTCGGAGAGGTTGCTGGCGCTGGCATGGTCGGCCGGACCCGACATGGCGCGTCGTTCGCCGACGGGACGGTCGCTGGTCTGGTCGTTGACCATCTCTGGATTGTTGGAGAACATCTCGCCCTTGCCTGGGTCATCCATGCCCCGGCGGTTGGCGTTGTGATCCATGAGTTTGACAGGGTTGAAATAGCTGGCGACCGAGGCTTTGGTCTGTTCGTTGGCCGCGTTCATGAGCCACATGATCAGGAAGAACGCCATCATGGCGGTCATGAAGTCGGCGAAGGCGATCTTCCAGACACCGCCATGGTGTTCTTCATCATGATCTCCACCGCCCCTGCGGACGATGACGATCTCCTGCTTGATCTCTTCCTCTCCCGAGGCCGGGGCGGGCGCGTTCATTCGAAGATCTCCGCCATGGCGGCCGACCATTCAGTCAGGCGCGTCTCAAAGATGCTGTCGTCGATGGTGACGCTCAGGTCGAACCCGTCGGCGACGCCGAAATCCACCTGGTCGGCGTGTCCGCCCAGCGACATCTCGAGGGCTTCGCAAAGCGCGGGCGTTCCGCGGACACGGACCCGAACCGCCTCGTTGTCGGCAAGCGCCGCGCGGATCTTGTCCGCCAGCCTGGCCAGCGAGCGCTCGCGGATCTCGTCGGACAGGCAGGCACCCAATATGCGCGCCGTCACCGATGACGTCAGCGCGACCAGCCTGGTCTCGACCTCCCCGAAACGTTTCTCGATCATGCCGGCGGCGTCGGCCCCGAACCTGGAGGACAGCGCCGACATCTCCTCAGCGTGGCGCTGTCGTTCGGCTTCGAGCGCGGCCTCATGTTCGGCGTTGAGCTTTTCCGTCACTTCGAGGCGGACGCGCTCGGCCTCGGCCGCGAGCAGTTCGTCAATGTCGGGCTGCTCGATCGCCGGCGGTTGCACCTGCGGCAGCTCCTGCACGATTTCCGGTGCAGCCGCAAAGCTGCGCGCTGGAGGCGCGCTGGCGAAGTCGGTCAAGGCGTCGGAGAGGGTATGTCCTGGCATCACGCCGCTTCCTTACGCGCCCACTTGCGCAGGATCATCGCGGTGCGTTCCTCGTTGATGTCGACCATCCGCTCCAGCCGTTCCTGCGGCGCCGGCTTGATACGGCTCTCGAAGTCGTCTCCCATCGACATGCTCGCAAGACCGCCAATTCCAGGCAGCGCATCGGTCACGCCGGGCAGGGGAGGACCGCCGCCTGCCAACCCGCCTCCAAGGCCCGGCAGAGCGCCGCCGCCATTGAGATCGGGCAGGGAATACTGGAAGCCACCGCTGTCGCCACCATCTGCACCATCGGCAGGCTTGACGAGCATGGCAATGAGTGGCCGCAGTCCGAACCAGGTCACCAGGAAGACCACGACAACGGAAGCCAGAGCGTTGATGATCGTGCCCAGATGCCGGCCAATCAGTTCCATCAGGCCGGCACCGGCCGTCTCGACACCCTCGAGACCGTCGACGAATTCGACGGCCGATACGTGGATCACATCCCCGCGCCCGTCGTTGAAACCGGCTGCCGAAGTGACCATGGCGCGGATGTCGTCGATACGCTGCTGCAGCGCCTCTGCACCGCCATCCGCACCAACGAGCACGTTCAGGCGCTCGCGATTGACCACCACCGCAATGGACAGCTTGTTGAGCGAGTAGCCATTCGAAATCGTGGCGATACGCGTCGTGTTGAGTTCGTAATTGGTGGTTTCTTCGCGGCGCTCGCGCTGTTCCGAGGATTCGGGGCCCTCGCCGGCGCCTGGCGCCTCGTCGGGCAGGTTCTGCTGCACGGTGACGGCAGGAGCGGCCTGTCGCTGGCTGGACTGGTCGTTGGAGCGAACCACCTGGACCGAGCGCTCGACGCGCGAATCAGGGTCGAAAATCGTCTCTTCGATCTGTCTTGCGTCGGTGTTGATCTCGGCGCGAACGCTGGTGCGGAAATTGTCATAACCCAGATAGGGCGCCAGCGCCCTGCGGATGTTCTCCTCGATCTGCGCCTCGACGTTTCGCTCCAGACCCATCGAGCGGTTGATGGAGTTGTTCGCGGGGTCGTCGCCGGCAGCCAGCAACGTGCCCGACGAATCAAGCACGGTCACCTTCTCGGCGTTCAGGCCCGGCACCGCGGCGGCCACCATGTGACGAATCGAATTTGCCGTGCGGCTCTGGTCGCCCCCTGCCGTCCGGATGACGACGGAAGCGGAAGGCGCCTGTTCGGCTGTGCGGAAGCTGCCGCGGTCCGCCATCACGATGTGGACCCGGGCGCTCTGGACGCCCGCCATTGACTGGATCGTGCGTGCGATTTCGCCCTCGAGAGCCCTCACGCGGGTGATCTGCTGCATGAAGGATGTGAGGCCGAACGAACCGACCTGGTCGAACAATTCGTAGCCCGCATTCGCGCTCGCCGGCAGGCCCCGCTCTGCCAGGATGGCTCTGGCGGTGGCGTTGCGGCCAACGGGCACGAGCACGCTCGAGCCATCCGTACCGACTTCCGTGTTGATCCCTGCTTCGGCCAGCACGAGGCCAATCTGGTTCACGTCCGACCGGTCCAGTCCGACATACAGCGTCTCGTAGCCGGGACGGTTCAGATAGATGGACGCCGCAATGATGACCACCAGCACAGTCGCGCCGATGCCGCCCATAATGGCCAATCTTTTTGGCCCAAGGCTTTTGAGGTTATCCAGTATCGTCTGTAATTGCTCGGGCACAGCCACTCACTCCGCAACATGTTGCCGAACAGAGACTAGGCCGCGAAGCTTGTGCGAGGATGTAGGAAGGCTTCCTTTTGGCAGGAAGTCGGGGCGGCATCTATGACGCCGCCCTCAATCAGGCCCGTGATCCTATCGGAACAGGGCGAGAATGTTCTGTGCGTTGGAGTTGGCGATCGTCAGCGCCTCGATGCCCAGCTGCTGCTGCACCTGCAATGCTTTCAACCGGGTCGATTCACGGTTCATGTCGGCGTCCACGAGCTGGCCCACGCCGCGATCGATCGAATCCATCAGGCTTCGCGTGAAGTCCTGCTGCATGTCGATCCGCTTCTTGACCGCGCCGATGGTGGTCGCGGCGTCGGTGAGTTCCGACAAGGTCGCGTCGACGACGCGCAGCATGTCTTCGACCTGAGCGTCGCCGAAACCGACCACTGTCAGCGTGGAAATGGCATAGCCATCAGTGGCGGCAGGCGTGCCAGCTACGGCAATGGTCGCGGTGTCGTCCCTCTGGCCGGTGTCAGGATCACGAAGGCCTTCCAGAATGCCCATCGTCGTATTGGTCGTTGCCGCAGCGTCATAGAGCTTGATCGACTGCACATTGAGGTCGATCGTGCCGAGCGTGATCTCGCCCGACGACGCACGATTGAAGGCCGAGACGATCTGGGCGGTGTTGTGAACACCATCTGAAGCATGCCCGTTGGCCGCGGTCGCGTTCACGGAGAGCCAGTTGGCGCCGCTGAAGGTCGCGGCCTTGGCGATGAAGTTGAGCTGCTGCTGCAGCGAGACGATTTCCGTCTGGATCTTGTCCTTGTCGCCGTCACTGGCGCCGATCGCCGCCAGGACCTTGTTCTTGATCTCGTCAACGACCTCGATGACGCTTGCCATGGCCGTGTAGGCCGTGTCGATGCGGCTGGCGCCGAGGCCAAGCGAATCCTGCACGGCCGACAATGCCTTGTTGTCCGACCTCATGGTCGTGGCGATCGACCAGTAGGCGGCGTTGTCCTTGGCCTCGCCGACGCGAAAACCCGTCGAGATACGAGACTGAGTTGTATCAAGCGCCTTGTTTGTCGCCTGCAGTGACTGCAGCGCGGTCATGGCCGAGGGGTTTGTCAAAATGCTTGCCACGATGCGACCTCATGAGAATGCAAATCAATCATTAGTATCTGTTAACGATAACTATGCGGACATGGTTAATGAGGCGTTAAGCAAGGAGCTGCCCAAGCCATGGGCGTTAATACCTCCGAAAGGTCTTGTTAGCAGGCAAAAGAAAACCGCGCTCGCCAGGCGAGCGCGGTTTCCGTGTCGTATGAAGGGCGCCGGAACCTCTAGGTCCCGGCGCCTTGTCGTGAACTTACCGGAACAGCGAGAGCAGGTTCTGGGCGTTCGAGTTGGCGATCGAAAGCGCCTGGATGCCGAGCTGCTGCTGAACCTGCAGAGCCGATAGGCGTGCCGATTCCTTGGTCATGTCGGCATCGACGAGCTGGCCCACGCCGCGGTCGATCGCATCGGTCAGCTTGGAGGCGAACTCCATCTGCATGTTGATGCGGCTCTTGACGGCGCCGAGGTCGGAAGCGGCGGTCGTCATGGCCGACAGCATGCGGTCGACGCTGCCGATGAAGCCGTTGATATCCGCATTCGAGGTGGCATTGTCGATGGTGATGGAAGCCATCGAGTCGTAGCCGGCCTCGGACACCGCCGTTGCGTCCGTGATCGCCAGGGTGTCGCCAGCGGTGATGCCGCCTTCATGGGTGATCTCGACGGCGTTACCGTTTGCTGCGACCGAAACCTGGTTGCCAGCGCCCACCGAGATGCCAGCTTCGGTCAGCGCGAAGTTGACGACCGTCACCATCGTTGCGGCGTCGGCGATGACGCCGTCCGTGCTTGCAAGCGCGGCATCGACGGTAGCCTTGTCGATCATCACGGACTGGCTGGTACCGTTGATGACCAGGTTGAAGGAGATGCTGGCATCGCCATCGATGGTCACGCCACCGGTCATGTCACCAAAGAGGGTGACGGTTGCTGGATCGGTGCCGTCGCCTGCGGCCATGTCGTTCTGCAGGTCGCCATTGACGGTGAGATCCACGGCGTCGCGGCCGTCCAGGATACCCAGCTGGCCACCCGTGTCGAACAGGGCAGTCGTGCCGACATTGACCGTGGTCATGCCGACGGTGACTGCATTGTTGCTGTCGCGGGTAAACGAGGACACCAGTTGGCGGCTGTCCCAGCCAGCCTCGGTGGAATCGACGCTGAGCCAGTTCTGGCCGTTGAACGACGCGGAATTGGAGATGCTGGTCAGCTGCTCCTTGAGCTGCGTGATCTCCGACTGGATCTTGTCGCGGTCGACGCCGGGCTGCAGCGAGGCAACGAGCTTCTTCTTGATCTCGTCGACGACTTCGATGGCGCTGTCGAGACCGGTGTAGGCGGTATCGACCTTGGCGGCGCCGAGGCCGAGTGCGTCCTGGACCGTCGACAGAGCCTTGTTGTCCGACCGCATGGTGGTGGCGATGGACCAGTAGGCGGCGTTGTCGGAAGCCTCGGCGACGCGGAAGCCGGTCGAGATGCGGTTCTGGGTGGTGCTGAGGTTCTTGTTGATGTGCGAGATAGTTTGCAACGCCGTCATAGCGGCTGCATTTGTATGCAGACTGGACATGGGTAATACGCCCCTAAACAGGTACTAGAACAAAGCACATTCCGGAGTTCAACCGGAAAGACGGTGCGGCATCATGCCTGTCGACGATACTGGTACAGCTCGACCCGCCTTCCTGGTAACCTTGATACACGGTAAATGTTTACCATAAGGATAACGCCGACGCGTTTTCTGCTCGTTAAGCATGATTCTTCCAACCCGACGGCAAAAAGAAAACCGCGCTCGCCAGGCGAGCGCGGTTTCCGTGTCGTATGAAGGGCGCCGTAACCTCAGGGTCCCGGCGCCTTGTCGTGAACTTACCGGAACAGCGAGAGCAGGTTCTGGGCGTTCGAGTTGGCGATCGAAAGCGCCTGGATGCCGAGCTGCTGCTGAACCTGCAGGGCCGAGAGGCGTGCCGATTCCTTGGTCATGTCGGCATCGACGAGCTGGCCCACGCCGCGGTCGATCGCATCGGTCAGCTTGGACGCGAAGGTCTGCTGCATGTCGATGCGGCTCTTGATGGCGCCGAGGTCGGAAGCGGCGGTCGTCATGGCCGACAGCATGCGGTCGACGCTGGTGATGAAGCCGTTGATCTCGGTATTCGAGGTGGCATTGTCGATGGTGATGGAAGCCATCGAGTCGTAGCCGGCCTCGGAAACCGCCGTTGCGTCCGTGATCGCGAGGGTATGAGCCGCGGTGTTGCCGCCTTCATGGGTGATCTCGACGGCGTTACCGTTGGCTGCCACCGAAACCTGGTTGCCAGCGCCCACCGAGATGCCCGACTGGGTCAGCGCGTAGTTGACGACCGTGACCATCGTTGCAGCGTCGGCGATGACGCCGTCCGTGCTCGAAAGCGCGGCATCGACGGTAGCCTTGTCGATCATCACGGACTGGCTGGTGCCGTCGATGACCAGGTTGAAGGAGATGCTGGCATCGCCATCGATGGTCACGCCACCGGTCATGTCACCAAAGAGGGTAACGTTCGCCGCATCGGTGCCGTCGCCTGCGGCCATGTCGTTCTGCAGGTCGCCATTGACGGTGAGGTCCACGGCGTCGCGGCCGTCGAGGATACCCTGCTGGTTGCCGGCGTCGAACAGGGCGGTCGTGCCGACATTGACCGACGTCATGCCCACGGTGACCGTGTTGTTGCCGTCACGGGTAAACGAGGACACCAGTTCGCGGGTATCCCAGCCGGCATCGTTGGAGTCGACGCTGAGCCAGTTCTGGCCGTTGAACGACGCGGAGTTGCCGATGCTGGTCAGCTGCTCCTTGAGCTGCGTGATCTCCGACTGGATCTTGTCGCGGTCGACGCCGGGCTGCAGCGAGGCAACGAGCTTGGTCTTGATTTCGTCGACGACTTCGATGGCCGAGGTGAGACCGGTGTAGGCGGTATCGACCGTGGCGGAGCCGAGGCCGAGTGCGTCCTGGACCGTCGACAGAGCCTTGTTGTCCGACCGCATGGTGGTGGCGATGGACCAGTAGGCGGCGTTGTCGGAAGCTTCGGCGACGCGGAAGCCGGTCGAGATGCGGTTCTGTGTGGTGCCGAGACCCTTGTTGATGTGCGAAAGGGTCTGCAGCGCGGTCATGGAGGCTGCGTTCGTGTGCAAGCTGGACATTGGGAAATACTCCCCCGATACAATACTCTAAACAACATACCGGATTACCACCGGCGAGAATGGAGCGGCATCATGCCTATCGACCAAAATTCGTGGTCGACCCGTTCTTGGCATGAAGTATCGGCCAGCAGGCACTTACAAAAGCAGAATCGAATTGGTTAACAAAGTGTTGCGATTGCAATTAATATTAATGGAATCATACGAACGATCGGACGAGACTCCCGACCAGCAGATTCCAGCCGTCGATTAGTACGAAGAACAGGATCTTGAAGGGCAGGGAAACCACTGTCGGCGGCAGCATCATCATGCCCATCGACATGGTGACCGTCGCCACGATGAGGTCGATGACAAGGAAGGGCAGCACGATCAGGAAGCCGATCTCGAAGCCGCGCCGGATCTCCGAGATCATGAAGGCGGGGACCAGGATGCGCAGATCCGGGTTTTCGATCGATATGTCGGTTTCGCCGCGTTCACGCGCCAGATCCACGAACAGGTCGAAATCCTTCTCGCGGACATTGTTGATCATGAAGTCGCGAAACGGGGCGGAGATGCGCTCGATCGCCTCCTGTTCGGTGATCTCCTCGGCGATCAGCGGCTGCACGCCTTCCGACCAGGCCCGGTCGAAGGTCGGCGCCATGACGTAGAAGGTCATGAACAGCGCCAGGCTGACGAGGATGAGGTTGGCAGGCGTCGACGGCAGGCCCATGCCCGACCGCAGGATCGAGAAGGCGATGATGAAGCGCGTGAAGCTCGTCACCATGATCAGGATGCCGGGCGCCAGCGACAGGATCGTCAACAGCCCGAACATCTGGACGATGTAGCCGGCGGTGCTGCCGCCCAGCCCGCCTGCAAGGCCGTCGAGGTCGAAGGTCTGCGCCGCGGCCGGCAGCGCCGTCAGCAGCAGCGCGAGGATGGCGGTCGCGAGCGTCTTCATTCCATGATCATGGTGCGGATCAGGATCTCGCGCACCTTGCCCTCGCTTCTGATGGATGCCCGCTCGCTCAGGTCGGTCTTGAGATGCTGGAAGCCGCTGGCGCCCTGGATATGATGGGCCTTGACCGTGCGCATATAGGCGAGCAAATCTTGGTGGATGAGTTCGGCCATTTCGATGTCCGGCTTCTCCTCGAAGACGAGGCTGAGTTCCAGCCGGATCCACATCTCGACCGGCGAGCCGAGATTGGTGGTGATCGGCTCGATATGGACGATGCCGATATCGGCAGGCATCTCGCTCGATCTCACCTCCGCGGCGCGGGCAACTGGCTCCTCGGCCGGCGCCGAAGGGCTGCCGCCGATCATCGAGGCAACCAGCCATCCCGTGCCGATGGCGGCGATGGTCATGGCCACCAGCACGCCCGCCTGGATCGGCAGGGACGGGCCCTTGGGCTGCGGTTGGTTGAGGTCGGAATAAGCCATGTCGAATACCTGCTAGAACGGCAGAACCGCGTCGAGGAACTGCTGGCCATAGGGCGGCTGCTGGACCTCCGTCAGCCGGCCTCGGCCGCCATAGGAGATGCGCGCTTCGGCGATGCGGTCATAGTCGATGGTGTTGGAGGCGCCGATATCGGCCGGCCGCACGATGCCCTCGATGTTGAGGATGCGGAGTTCGGCGTTGACCCGAACCTCCTGCGATCCCCGGATCACAAGATTACCGTTGGGCAACACGTCCATCACGACGGCAGCAACGCGCAGCCGGATGTCCTCCGAACGCTGCGTCTCGCCGCGGCCCGCACTCTGGGTGCCCGAACCGATCCTGCCTTCGCCTTCACCTGCGAATTCGAAGCCCTCCAGATTGACCGAAGCCGACGCGCCGAGGCTCCTGTCGGCCGTCCGCCGACGTTCCGACTGGTTGCGCAACTGCGCGCGGTCATTGATCAGAATGGCGACAGTCAGGATATCGCCCACGGTCAGGGCGCGCGGATCGGTGAACAGGCGGCTCTGTCGATCGTCCCACAGCGAGTTGCGCCTGATGTTGGGCGGGGCACTGGCTGCCTTCAGGTCGTAGTGGCCGGGATACATCGATGCGCCGGTATAGGGCACGACCGGCGACATTACCGGTTCGATGCCGATTTCCGCGGTACTCGCACACCCAGCCAGAAGAAGCGCGGCGCCCGCGCTGATCAGCAGACCCCTCATGCCGGATCCTCCCGGCGCGAGGCCGTTGCCATAATGGAGGTCAGCGAAGCGGCAGACTTCGCGTCCATCTCGTTGAGGATCACGCTCGCCTGCCTTGCGTCGAGCTTCATCAGTATCGCGGCGGCGAGATCGGCCCGCAATTCGGCCAGCCGCTCGGCTGCCGCGTCGGGACGCATGCGACCGTAGATGTCGACCAGGCTTCCTTCTGCCTTCTGCAGGAACTCCTCGCGGCGTTTCAGCCACTCTTCGTATTCGTGCCGCTTGGCCTCCAATGCCGCGATACGGCTTTCGATGTCGGCCTGAAGGGTTTCCAGTTCCATGCGCTGCAGCGAGTAGCGACGGTCGCGCGCGGCATCGGCGATGTTGGTGCAGAAGCGCTGGATGTCGTCGTTGCCCATGCCTTCGATTTCACGCGGCACCTGCTGGGTGGACGCGGGCAGGGGGGCCAGGACGGCCAGGGCAACCGCTGCGGCGGCGAGCGCGGCCAGCGGGTTGCGGCGGTTAACGGAGATGTGCGTCGACATTTTTCCTGTCCTATTGAAGCACGAGTTCGCCATGCAGGGCGCCTGCGCTCTTGATGCCCTGAAGGATCGCGATGATGCCGTCCGGCTTCACGCCGAGGCTGTTCAGGCCCGAGACGAGCGTCTCCAGATCGGGGCCGTCGAGAATGCCGACCTGGCCGTCCGGTTCGTCGATGTCGATCTGGGTGAACGGCTCAATCTCCGTCTCGCCCAGGCTGAAGGGATCGGGCTGCACCACGCGCGGCATCTCGGTGATCCGGACGGTGAGATTGCCGTGGCTGATGGCGACGCGAGAAATGCGCACGTCCTGGCCGATCACGATGGTGCCGGTGCGCTCGTCGACGACAACACGCGCCGGGGCGTCCGACTCGACCACCAGGTTTTCAAGCTCAGACCAGAAACGTGCGGTCGATATGCCGTCCGGGCGCCGCAGATGAACCGTGCGGGAATCCTGTTCGGTCGCAACCTGCCGGCCGAAACGGCTTTGTGCGTAGGCATTGATGGCGTCGGTGATGCGGACGGCGGTGGAAAAGTCGGGATTGCGCAGTTGCAACGAAAGAACGCTTTCGTTGACGAAGGCCGCAGGTATCTCGCGTTCCACGATGGCGCCGTTCGGAACCCGGCCGTTGGTCGGCACGCCACGGGTGACCGTCTCGGCCTGTCCCTGCGCCTCGAAGCCCGAAACGGTGACCTGACCCTGACCAACGGCGTAGATTTCGCCGTCGGGAGCGCGCAGGGGCGTCATCACCAGCGTTCCGCCGCGCAAGGAATTGGCGTCGCCCATGGCCGAGACCGTGACGTCGATCCGATCGCCCGACCGCACGAAGGGCGGCAGGTTGGCGGTGACGATCACGGCAGCCACGTTGCGGGAACGGGCCTGTGTGCCCTGTGTGGCAATGCCGAGGTTTTCCAGCATCGCGCGCATCGACTGTTCGGTGAAGGGTGCGTTGCGCGGATTGTCGCCGGTGCCCTGGAGACCGATAACGAGACCGTATCCGACAAGCTGATTGTCGCGTGCGTTCTGGAGCATCGCCACATCCTTGATGCGCGAAGCTGCCTCGGCCGCCGCAGCAAAGGCGAAGACAAGTGCGAATGCAGTCAGAAGAAGACGTCTCATGAGGCTCCGACCCGGATCGTGCCGTCGGCCATGACGATCCCGTTAAAGACTATGCCGCTGTCGATGTTGCGGACCCGCACGATGTCGCCGACCGCGCCGGACTGGAGCGCGACGCCGATCATGGCGATGCTGAGCGCACCGTTGACGAAGAGGACGCGGGCCGTCGTTCCCGTTTCCACCATGTAGGGTTCACGCATGGCCGAGACATACATCATGCGACCTGGCAGCAGCGTGCTTCTGGCTACCTTGCCGACAGCCTCCTCCGGGCGCATCACGAACGCATCGGGATTGGGCAGCTGGCGACGAAGGGGAACGACGTCGAGCGCCTGGGCAGGTATTTCCTGCCCAGGATAGATGATCCGGTTGGGCACCACGACTGTCGGGTAATTGGCGTCGACCGCGTGACCGGCGGTCGTCATCGCCATCAACAGCGCGGCGAATGCTGACATGGCGGTCGCGAGACGGCGCATCGTGGATTACCTCATGCCTTGCGAGATCACGGAAGCCATCTGGTCGGCGGCCTGAATGACCTTCGAGTTCATCTCGTAGGCGCGCTGGGCCGAGATCAGATCGGTGATCTCCTTGACGGGATCGACGTTGGAGGCTTCCAGATAGCCCTGCTCGATGGCGGCAAAGCCCGGATCGCCCGGCACGCCGATATTGGCTGCGCCAGAGGCCGGGGTCTCCTGGAACAGGTTGTCGCCGATCGGCATCAGGCCGGCGTCGTTGGCGAAGGTAGCCAGCGTCAACTGTCCCAGTTCCACCAGGTCCACCTGGTTGGGAACCCGCGCGAAGACCTGCCCGGTCTTGTTCACGGTGACTTCGAGGGCATCGTTCGGCACCACGATGGCTGGTGCCACCTGAAGTCCGTGGACCGTGACCAGCTCGCCATTGGCGTTGGTGTTGAAGGAGCCCGCGCGCGTGTAGAACGGTTCGCCGTCGACACCGTTGATCTGGAACCAGCCCTTGCCCAGCAATGCGAGGTCGAGAGCGTTGCCGGTAGCCGTCAGGGCGCCCTGGGAATGAAGGTTTCGGACAGCGGCCAGTTTGACGCCCAGGCCGAACTTCACGCCCTCGGGGATGATCGACTGGTTGGCCTGGTTGGGCACGCCCTGCATCTTGTCGACCTGGTAGAGCAGGTCGGTGAACTCTGCACGTGCCCGCTTGAAGCCGGTCGTGTTGATGTTCGCGATGTTGTTGGCAATCACTTCAAGATTGGATTGCTGGGCATTCATGCCCGTTGCCGCAATTGCAAGTGCTTTCATAAAACCGGACTCCCTAGATTTGCATGCGGCTGACTTCGAGATAGGCCTGGACGATCTTGTCTCGTATCGCGATGGCAGCCTGGAGTGACTGTTCGGCGCTCATCACGGCATCGACCACCTCGCGCCGGTCGACTTCACCACGGATTGCGCCGATGGCCATGGTCTCTGCTGTACCAAGATTGGCGGCAGTGGTTGCGAGACGCGCCTGCAGCTCCTCGGCAAAGGTGGTGGCACCAACCTGGGGTGTTTGCTGGACCGGAGAGAATTCCGGCGTGATGTTCTGCGTCCCAATTCTGGCAACGGCGAAAAGTCCCTGCATCTCTATCGATTCCTCAACAAGTCAATTGTCATCGCGGACAGTTCGCGCACCTGCTTCATCACCTGGACGTTGGCCTCGTAGCTGCGGTTTGCCTCCCGCATGTCGGCCATCTCGATCAGCACGTTGACGTTGGGCAGCTTCACATAGCCATCGGCGTCCGCGGCCTCATGGCCCGGCTGGAACTCCAGCGTGAAGGGTGAGTTGTCGCGCCCGATTGAGTTGATCTCGACCAGGTGGCCGCCGCTGATGCGATCGAGCTCGGCTGCAAAAGTGATTGTCTTGCGCTGATACGGGTCGGCCCCGGGGAAGTTGCCGGTCGACTGTGCGTTGGCGAGGTTTTCCGAAACGATGCGAAGCCGCTCCGACTGGGCGCTTAGCCCGGTCGCGGCGACTTTCATTGCGGTCTGGAGTGCATCCATGCTGCCTTAGCCTCTCAAAGTCTGGAGAATCATGCGGTGAAACGTGTCGACCAGCGCGGTGTTGAGCCGATAGGCCGAGCTGACCTGGCCGGCCTTGAGCATTTCCTGCTCCAGCACCACCGTGTTGTCGGATGGAAGCTTCGCTGCATCCCTGTCGACGGTTTCCCGGACAGTGAACTGGTCCTTTGTCTGACCCAGCGAGATGTGGCTGGGATGCGTGGCCGCCATGGTGACGCGGTTGCGGTCGAGCACCTGCTCGAACGGTTCCACGTCTGTGGCTCGGAAGCCCGGCGTGTTCACATTGGCGACGTTGCTGGCCACCGAAGATTGCCGCACAGTCAGCCAGCGTGCCTGCTGGGCGGCCAGATCGAACAGGTTTACGGGCTTCATTGCGTTTTCTTCGCCAGTTTATCCAAGTGTCATGGCGAAGTTATCGGGCCAGTCTTGCGCGGGCCTTGCGGAGCGGCTTGCTCAGTTGTTCAATTCGATGATGCGATCGAACGTCGTCACGATGACCCAGTTGCCGTCGGCGTTCTGCTTGATCTGTGCCACGCGCGAGCTGTCGGGAAGCAGGGATCCCGGCTGCACGACCCAGATGCCGTCCTTGTCCTGGATCATCGCGCGACCGTTGACGACATGGATGAGATTGTACTCGACCGTGTCCGGCGGGAAGGGTTGGTTGGCGAGGTCCGATGCTTCGCTGTCCTCGCGAATGCCTGGGAGGGTGGCCGTCGACAGCAGGTCCAGTTCCAGTGTCGGCATGTCGTCGATGGTCATCGGCTGGCCGACCCGGGCGGGCTGGTATGAGATGTTGGTCGGGCCCGTCGCCGACTGGTTGCCCTGGAACCGCATCGCCCTGACACCGAACTGCTCCTGGTTGTAGAAGATGTACCATGGGAAGACGGCGGACACGGCAGCCAGCGTGATGCCGAGGGCGGCCATGATGACGTCGCCCTTGCTGATCTTCGCGCCAAACATGGGGCGGCGCCGCCTGGTCTCGCGTTTTGCGCGCACGGCGTCGATCTCACTGGGCATGTGATTGGGCCTGTTCGGCATGTTGCTCCCTGCCTTTCAGGAAACGGGCCAGATCGGAGAAGGGGTCTGGCGATGGTCCTTCCGCCGGCGTCTGGCACATGGCTTCATAGATCACGGGCACCTGGCGCACGGCCATGTCGAGTTCCGGATCGAGGCCTGGCTGGTAGGCGCCCAGCAGGCGGATGTCGCGCGTGTCCTCGTAGCGAGAGACCATGGCGCGCAGCTTGGCGACCAGCATGCGTTGATCGTCGGTCCAGGCCTTGGCGGCCAGTCGCGACACCGACGCCAGCGGGTCGACCGGCGGATAGCGGCCCTGTTCGGCGATGGAGCGTGACAGCACGATATGGCCGTCGAGAATCCCGCGGGCCGAATCGGCGACGGGATCGTTGTGATCGTCGCCATCGACCAGCACGGACAGGATGGCGGTGATCGAGCCTGTTCCCTCGGTGCCGGGACCGGCGCGTTCCAGCAGCTTGGGCAGGTCGGTGAAAACCGAAGCCGGATAGCCGCGCGCGACCGGCGGTTCGCCGGTGGCGATTGCCACCTCGCGCAGGGCGTGGGCGTAGCGGGTGATCGAATCCAGCAGCAGCAGAACGCGATGGCCGGATTCGCGGAAATGCTCGGCGACACGCATCGCCGTGTCGGGCGCGCGACGGCGCATCATGGCGCTCTCGTCGCTGGTGGCCACGACGGCCACGGTCTTCTGCATGCCTTCCTCGCCGATCGTGTCCTCGAGGAACTCGCGCACCTCGCGACCGCGCTCGCCAATCAGCGCGACGACGACCGTGTCGAACGCATCGGCGCGCGCCAGCATGGCAAGCAGCGTCGATTTGCCGACGCCCGATCCGGCGAAAATCCCGAGCCTTTGGCCGAAGCAGAGCGGCGTGAAAATGTCGATGACCCGCACGCCGGTGTTGAACCCGGCATCGACGCGCTGGCGCTTGAGCGCGGCCGGCGGGTGGTGAAGCTCCTTGGTGCTCAGGCCGCTCTTCAGCGGCGCGCCACCGTCTATGGGGCGGCCAAGCGCGTCCACGGCCCGTCCGCGCCAGCTCGTGTCCGGTGTCACCGAGAACTGGCCGCCGAGGAAGGCGGCCTCGCCGATGCCAGCATTCACGTTGCGATCGAAGGGCGCGACAAGCGTCACCTTGGGGCCGATCTGGACCACCTCGCCGGAACGCTTCTTCTGGCCATGGCCGAACGACACGATGTCGCCAAGCCGCGCGGCGTGGGAGATGCCGCGCACGCGCAGATGGGTGGCGCTGACCTCCTCGATGTGGCCGCCCAGGCGGATGACGTCATCCTCGCCGGAAAAGCGCTGGTAGATGGCTTCCAGCGCGTCGAGATCGTTGGGCGCGGGCGTCTGCTCGGGCTGCCATTGGCCGATGCCGGGATCGACGGCGATCCCGGCGCTGGCAAGGAACTCGGCTGGTTGGTCGGCGGCTGTCGTCATCTCGAGCGTCAGGACCCGATGGTCTTGATGGCGTCACGCACGGTGCTCTCGCTGTCGCGGATCAGCGCGGAAACGCCCTCGAAGGCGCGCTGCACCTGGATCAGGCGCGTGATCTCCAGGACGGGATCGACATTGGAGCCTTCCAGATAGCCCTGCACCACGCCCACATTGGCCTGGTCGACGATCGGCACGGGATCGCCGTTGGGCATGATGCCGGAACCGCCGTGACGACGGAAATCCTCGCCCGGTTCGAACTCGAACAGGCCGATCGCGCCGACCAGTTCGCCGTTCTGGCGAATCGAGCCGTCGGCGCCGACGGTGGGCGGTCCGCCTTCCGGATTGAGCAGCAGCTGTCCGCCGCCGGCGTCGAGCACCGGATGGCCCTCGACATTGACCAGCGTGCCATCGGGCAGCATCGAAAAACGGCCGTCGCGGGTCATCACCGGGCCTTCGGGCGTCTCCACGCCGAACCAGGCCTCGCCGCGGATGGCGAAGTCGAGCGGGTTGCCCGTCTGGGTGACGGGGCCGTTGGCGGTCGACAGGAAGTTCGTGCCCGAGGAAACGAAGGACATCGAGTTGCGTGCCGTGCCGCTGGTCACCAGGTCCTCGAACTTCACGCCGGTGGCGCGGAAACCCGTCGTCGTGGCGTTGGCCACGTTGTCGGCGATCGTGTTGAGCCGGCGCTCGAGAGCGACCTGCGAGGAGAGGGCGACATATAGTCCGTTCTGCACTGTGACTTCCTCAGCGTTTCATCTTGGCGATGGTCATCAGCACGTCGGCTGAAATGCCGAACTGCATTGGCGGCTGAAACAGGTTCGTGATCATCGATTGCGGCGGGGTGGAAGGGTTGTTCACCTCCCACAGGCTGGTGAACCTGGTGATCATTTCGGCCAGCTTCTTCGGGTCCTTGAAGTCTTCGAGATTGATGCGGGATTCGATCAGTGCTGCCTGCTTGTCGACGTCGAGCTGGGCGATGGCATCAGGAAGGCCGAGCATGGTGCGCACGACGGTTGCGAGCGCCGGGTCGCCCAGAATGTTGTAGGCAGAGTCGATCTGCGATGCCTTTCGCTCGAAATAGAGCGCAAGGCGAACGCCCTCGTTCTGCGAGCCCGCGTCTTCTTCCAGCACCTGCCGGAGATATTTGTCGACCGTACCCTGCTGTGCACGATCGAAGATCGTGGTGTTCTCGCCGTGCCGCTCGAAATTGAAGGTCTCGACGAGGCTCTTGTAGCGGGTGTCTGTGAGCTTGTTGGCAAACGAGTCCCGATTGTCGATGCCTTCCTCCAGGGCCTTGCGGATGAAGGCCTTGGCGTAGGTCATGTCCTCCATACCATGCGCCTTCATGGCGTAGCGAAACAGCCGGTCATTGCCGAGGAAGTCGTCGATGCTTTTCACCTTGGTGATGTTTTCAAGGTAATATTCGGTCTCGCGCTGAACCATTGGCTGGGATTGGACGCGCTTGATGGACACATCGAGATCGCGTGTGATCAGCTGGTAGCCTGTATAGGTATTAATCAAAGTCGCCTCCGCAGGCAGTTTGCCGACGGCGCTTTTCTAGCGACCCTTCCTTGCGCGAGGCTTTTGCCAATTGGTTCGTACGAATTGGCCGCGGTCGCTCGAATTGAAATCACGCCATTAAGCCTCGCGCAAGCCCGGAGAGCTAGTGCGTTTGGCAACACATTGACAAATCGGGGGTCTAGAGCGTTGGGCATTGTCATCGGCATGATCGTCACCTTCGGCTGCGTGATCGGCGGCTACATGGCGATGGGCGGCTACCTGGACATTCTGTTCCAGCCCTGGGAACTCGTCATCATCGGCGGCGCGGCGGTGGGCATCTATCTAGTCGCCAACTCGGTCTCCACCATCAAGGATACCGGCAAGTCGCTGCTTGAGGTGCTCAAGAACGACGTTCCCAAGGAAGAAGTCTACCTGGAGGTCCTGGGGGTCTTGCACAGCCTGATGCGGGAACTGCGCGCCAAGTCGCGAAATGAGGTAGAGGCCCATATCGATGCGCCCGAAGAGTCTTCAATCTTCCAGGCGTACCCCAAGGTGCTCGGTAACAAGCACCTTACCCACTTCATCTGTGACTACTGCCGCATCATCATCATCGGCAACGCGCGGCCGTTCGAGATCGAAGCGTTGATGGATGAAGAAATCCAGACCATCCGTCATGACAAGCTCAAGCCCAGCCATGCCTTGCAGACATCGGCAGACGGCCTGCCGGCGCTCGGCATCGTTGCCGCTATTCTGGGTATCATCAAGGCGATGGGCGCCATCGATCAGTCGCCGGAAATCCTGGGTGGCCTCATCGGCGCCGCGCTGGTCGGCTCGTTTCTCGGCATCTTCCTTGCCTATGCGATGGTCGGGCCGCTGGCGGTCAAGATAAAATACGTTCGCGACAAACATGTTCGTCTGTACATCATCGTGAAGCAGACGCTGCTCGCCTACATGAACGGATCGCTGCCCCAGGTTGCTATCGAGTTCGGACGCAAGACGATCGCTTCCCATGATCGCCCCTCCATCGATGCCGTGGAACAGAGCACCTTGCAGGCTGCCGCCGGCGGTGACGCCAAGAAAGCAGCTTGATCCATGTCGTTAGTTTCAAAGACCGGGATGTCCCAGCGATGAGTGACGCCAGCACCCTGACACGTAGCCATGTCGTGGAAAGCCTGCTCGGCGATACGGGTGAACCTCAAAAGGTCATTTCTGTCGCCAAGGCGCTCGGCCATCGCGTTCGCGGAGAAATCCTGAACGCTATCAACGCCAAGATGGCCTTTCCGCTGGACATGGAGATCAGGTCCGCCACGGTTGCGCGCTTTGCCGATGCGCTGCCGCGCGAGGCGTCGCAGACCGCAATCTGCGTAGCCTCGTCAGAGCGGTCGGGGGATGCGCTCACCATGCTGATCGATGTCGACGCGACAGCGCTTCTGGTGTCGGCGGCTTTCGGCGGCGATCAGGATCTGGCTGTGGTGCCGATCGCCCGCGACCTCACCGATCTTGAACTTGCGGTGATTGCGGACACGTTCGACATTATTGCCAAATGCATGGACGGCTCGGGCGAACGCGCGCTCGGCATCATCTATCCGCTCGGCGATATCGTCACGGGCACGGAGATCCCTCGCATGCCGCGTCGCGACGGACCAGCGGCCAGCATCGAGTTTCGCATTTCTTCTCCGATGGCCTCGGGAACGATCACGATCCTCATGCCGCAGCGCGTCCTCCTGGCCCAGCGTTCCGACGGCATCGACGACGAGGATGCCGGACCGGGCGTGGCAACCAAATGGCGCGAACGTTTCAGCGAAGAAGTCATGCGCTCGAAGGTGAAGCTCGAGGCAAACGTGCCCATGGCCCGTGCCACCCTCAGCGAAATCTCGCGCTGGCGTGTCGGTCAGGTTCTTGAACTGCCGGAAAATGCGCAGGCCCAAACGCGCCTGTCAGCCCGGCGCAAGACAATATTCGTATGTGAGTTTGGAAAGCTCGGAAACCGCTTCACCGTGCGGGTTCGCGAACCCTTCGACGCCGGCCAGGACTTCCTGGACGGGCTCGTGAAACGGACATGACGAAGTCCAGCAAGATACCGGAGTGAGTTGATGGATCCCAATAGCATTCCCGCATTGTCGGAAGAAGAGGACCAGCTCAGCGCCGCGATCGATGAATTGCGCGATGTGCTGCACGATGGAGCGGATACCGAACCGGGGCTGGGCATGTTGGACCCTGGCCTGGGCATGTCGGATCCCGCACTCGGCCTCTCCAATCCCGGCATGGATTTTTCCGATCCGGGCCTTGGCATGGGTGACCAGGGCCTCGGCGGCGGTGAAATGGGCCTGGGTATGGCCGACCAGGGTATGGGCGGCAGCGATGCAGGTTTCGGCATGGCCGATGCCGGCTTTGCCTCGGTCGCATCGGCCACCGGGCAGGGCGCGGCGCCGGGCAAGGAAAACCATGCCGTGATCATGGATATTCCGGTTGACGTGCAGATCGTGCTGGGAAGCACGGAGATGCCTGTCTCCGAACTCATGGCGCTGCAGAAGGGGTCGACCGTCGCACTGGACCGCAAGATCGGTGAGCCGGTCGATGTGGTGGTCAACGGACGCAAGATTGCTGCCGGCGAGGTCACCGTGCTCGACAGCGATCCTTCCCGTTTCGGCATCAAGCTGACCCACATCGTCGATTCCAGCCGCAAGGCCTGACGTTTCAACGAATAAGGATCGCGCGGCCCATGTTGCCACCCCTCAATTCAGCCACGAGCCAGGCGAGCAAGTTCGACTCGTCGCAAAAGGCCGCGGCAATTCTCGTCGCAATGGGCAAGCCTGCTGCCAGCCGCCTTCTGAAATTCTTCAAGCAGGAGGAGTTGAAGGCGCTGCTGGAAGCAGCACGCAAGCTGCGGACCATTCCGCAGCATGAGCTCGAACTGATCGTATCCGAGTTCGAGGATGAATTCACGGAAGGTGCGGGACTGCTCGATTCGGGCGATCAGATGGACACGATCCTCAACGAATCGCTGCCGCCCGAGGAGTTCGACGCGCTTGTGGGACGCAACCGTCCCGGCCGTATCGAAGAGCCGCCATCGGTGTGGCCGAAGCTCGAGCAGCTCGATCCGCCCAAGTTGGCCTCCGTGCTGGCCAAGGAACACCCGCAGTCGATCGCCTACGTGTTCAGCAGCCTGTCGCCGCGTCAGTCGGCGCTGGCCCTGCGCGAATTCGAGCGTCCCCTGCGCAGCGAGATCTTCAAGCGCATGCTGACCATGTCGCCGGTGAAGCCTGCCATGCGCACGATGCTGGAACGGCAATTGCAGGCCCGCGTGAGCGGCGAGCAGTTCGCCCGCAACAGCTCGGAAGGCGAGACGCGCGTTGCAAGCGTGCTTCGCGAGTTCGACAAGGACGAGATGGAAGAGGTGATGGACGATCTGGAGAAGAGCGGCCTGCGCAACCTCGATGCGGTGCGCGCCAAGCTCTTCACCTTCGAAGACATCCTCGAGCTCAGCAAGAAGGCGCTGGTCCGTCTGTTCGACGATCTGTCGAGCGAGGTCGTGGTCCTGGCGCTGCGCAATGCCGACCCTGCAATCGTCGAAGCCGTACTCAGTTCGCTGAGTGCGCGTTCGCGGCGCATGATCGAGTCGGAACTGTCCATGGCTGCCGATGTGACCGACGACGAGATTCAGGGCGCTCGCCGCACCATCTCGTCCGCCGCCCTCGATCTGGCAGCTGCCGGCCAGCTCGAACTGCCTTCGCGCGACCTCGCGGCCTGAAGCCGCCGATAGGAGGCCTAGTTGGCCGACGAACCGGATAAAGAAAGTAAAACCGAGGAGGCCACGGAGAAGAAGATCCGTGACTCCATCGACAAGGGACAGGTTCCCTTTGCGCGAGAGGTTCCGGCCTTCGCGTCCTTTCTGGCCATCCTGACCTTCGTCCTCTTCTTCGCGCAGCCAAGCGCGGCTCATCTCGGCGGGTTTCTGTCGATGTTCATCGAGCGTGCCGACGAATGGCGTCTGGGGAATACAGACGATGCCATCATGCTGCAGCGCATGGTTTTCCAGGAGATCGCGAAGGCTCTCGCAGCCCTGATGTTCCTGCTGATGCTGGCCGGCATCTCGGCATCGGTCCTGCAGAACGTGCCGCGTTTCGTTGTCACGCGGATCAAGCCGCAGCTATCGCGTATCTCCCTGAAGAAGGGCTGGGATCGGCTGTTCGGCAAGAAGGGTTGGGTCGAGTTCGCCAAGTCGATCGGCAAGATCCTGGTCGTCGGCGGGTTCGTCGTGTTCGCCATGAGCGAGGCGCAGGATCAGCTGCTGGCCGGCATGATCACTCACCCGATGGCGTTTACCTCGGTCATCCGCGACATCGCCGTCCAGATCGTGGTCACCATCGCCCTGGTGATGCTCATCATCGCGGGCGCCGACCTGCTCTGGTCGCGCTTCCACTGGCGCGAAGAACTCAGAATGACCCGTCAGGAGGTCAAGGACGAGATCAAGCAGAATGACGGCGATCCCATCGTGAAGGCCCGCATGCGCTCGCTGCAGCGCGACCGTGCCCGCCAGCGCATGATCCAGAGCGTGCCGCAGGCCACGCTGGTGATCGCCAATCCGACCCACTACGCGATCGCGCTGCGCTATGTGCGCAGCGAGAACGCGGCGCCGATCGTCGTTGCCAAGGGGCAAGATCTGATCGCGCTCAAGATCAGGGAAATCGCAGAAGAGCATGGCATTCCGGTGTTCGAGGAAGTCCAGCTCGCACGCTCGATGTACGACCAGGTGAAGATCGACGGCATGATCCCACCGCAATTTTATCAGGCAGTGGCCGAACTTGTGCGCTCCGTTTACGCAAGGACCGCGCAACCTTCGCCAGGTAGAGGTATAGCATGAACCGCCAGCCCCACTCCATGGACCGGGAAGTCGTCGTCGCCAAGGCGCTCCAGGATGTCGTCAGCGAATTGCGCATGGTCGATGTCGCCGACTATATCGCCTTCATACGGCTCGAGCACTTCTCCTGCATTGCCGATATCGTCCAGTCGGCTTCCGAACTCTACCTGATGCCGGGCACGCTTTCGCTCGGCCATGGTGGCGACATACGTGTATCGTGGGAGGACAAGCCTTCCATCGCGCTCGATCTGGAACTCAGGCCCGCTGGCGCATGCGTCTACTTCACGCTGCACATGGCCGACGAGGCAGCCGGGATCGAAGTCAATTACGTGACTTTCGACGATCCGGACGAAGACCCGCACGCCAACACGACGTTCCTGGCGTCGGCGCTCGAACGCTCGCGCATCCGCAAGACGGTGGCCATGGGTGGTTTTGCCTGAATAGGCGGCGGCCCTAGTCGAAAAGGCCGGCCCTGAGCGCCTTGGCGACGGCATGAATGCGGTTGACCGCATTCAGCTTCTGGGTGGTGTTGGAAACATACTGGTTGGCCGTGTGGACGGACAGCCCCAGCCGCGCGGCGATCTCTTCGCTGGTGAGGCCGTCGGCGGTCAGCTTCAGGCACTCCAGTTCGCGCCTGGAAAGCTTGGGCGTGCCCGGCAGTTCGCTTCGCCTGGCCCGCGTGAGTTCTTCATAGAGCGCGAAGCATTCCATGTGCGCCGCGCACAAAACAGGTTCCGTCAGGATCGCTGGTGCCAGAAACACCCCCAATCCGCGGCCGGAACGCTCCGCCTCGATCGGGAAGACGACACCTGTCGTGCCGCCGACCGGGGTGTCGATGCGCCGGGTCCAGCGCGACATTGGCGTTTCGGGCTCCCCCTCGTTTGCAAGCCAGATGGCAGGGGTGGCCGCGGCCATCGCGGCAGCGTCGAGCTCGCCCTTGAGCATGGAACCGAGAAACCGTCGAGATTCCGCGTCCGTGGCCGGTTCGGCGACGGCCAGCGGCAGGAAGCGCCAGCCACTGGCGGTCGATAGCACCGCATAAAGTCCGAAGGATCGGGCGCCAAGCATATCGGCAATCGCCCGCATGCGGGCCACCGACGCGGTGTCAACGAAGGGTTCGGGCGCCGTTGGCGCCTGCGTCCCCTGGTTGTTCCCCTGCCTTGGCGCGAGTGCCCTCACGCGTCCCATGAGCTGTCCCCTAGATCATTCCGTTGCGGATCGCGGTCGCCATCGCCATTGCCCGGTTGTTGGCTGAGAGCTTCTGCATGGCATGCGCGATGTAGCTGTTGACGGTATTCGGCGAGACACTGAGGATCATCGCCACGTCTTCCGTCGTCTTGCCTTCCGAAACCCAGCGCAGGCATTCCCGTTCGCGCTCCGACAGAGGGTCGGTGGCATCGACGATCAGGTCGGGTGCGATTTGCGACAGCGCATAGCAGCAGATCATCTGCGCGTGCGATGCGGCCGTGCGGTTCAAGGCGCCGGAACTGCCGGCAGAAAACAGGATTCCGAACCGGGCCTGCCCGACCTGGAGCTGCTGGCTGGCGAATTCCTGGTGTCCGTGGCGTTCCAGCCCTTCGATGACGTCCCCCGGCAGGAAGCCTGTCAGGCTGTCGCAGCCGAAAGGCCGCGCCCGCATGCCCAGGGGGGTGGAGAGGTGGCTCTGGATGATCCGCAGAATATGCTTCTGGCCAACGGTCTGCATCGCGTCGTACACCCAGTTGGAGACGAGAACGCGGCTTTCCTCGTTGGCGCGACCCGACAGGCACTGAACGACCAGGTAGTGGTCTGCGCCGATATCGGATGCGGTTCGCCGCATCAGATCGACCATCTCGGTGCGGCTCAAGACCGGCGCGCAGGGTGCCTGCCCGAGCGTTTGGGACGCATCGATGCTCATCTGGTCCCGGGTCCCCTTCCTCGAATCCATTCGCGCTCCCGGGCTCCCTTTACGGGTTCCCAAGGCTTCAAATACGCTGCAACTTCCGTGAAACTTGCCCGCCCTAAAGGGCCGACGGATACTCCGGCAGGACGATGCCAAAAACGCCAGCAAGCTAGAGCTTAACCACTGCCATCCAGTTTCTGATCCCCTCCTGGATGGTGCGAATCAGCTGACGTCCTAGCCTGTGCCAACGGATATGGAAGCGTGGGACTCACGTCAAGATTCCATGTGTCAAGAATTGCGAGGAGGACCGTTCCCGATGACCTTGCGGGATGACCAACCCCTTGTGGTAGGGGGTGTTTCCAACCGCGTGCGATGGAGAAAAATGTGACCCTTCTGGACGATTGCGAGGTGGCGGTCATTGGCGCCGGCATTGCGGGGGCCGGTGTCGCCGCTCATCTGGAAGCTCGCGGCGGGGTCGTCGTTCTCGATCAGGAGGGGCGTGCGGGCCACCATTCCACCGGACGGTCGGCTGCCGTGTTCATCCAGAATTACGGCAACGCCACGATCCGTGCGCTGTCGCGCGCAAGCGGCCACTTCTATCGCGGCCCGGGCGCCACGGGGTTTGCCGCGCCTCTGCTGTCGCCTCGAAAGATCCTGTTCGTCTCGGATGGAGAAGGGCGTTCGCATCTCGACGACCTCCTGTCCGCTTCCGAGGGCCTGCGCGAGATCGGTGTCGACGAGGCGATCCATGCCATGCCGATCCTGGACCCGCAGTGGCTGGCGGGTGCGGCGATCGAGGAGGACGCCAGCGATATCGACGTGGACGCGATGCATCAGGGCTGGCTGCGCCGCGTGCGTGACGGCGGTGGCAGGATCCTGCTCGACGCGCCGGTGAACCGCGCCGAACGTCATGACGGGTACTGGCATCTCGATACGCCCAAGGGGCGTGTGCGGGCGCGTGTCGTCGTCAATGCAGCCGGCGCCTGGGCGGATCATGTTGCCTCGCTCTGTGGCTCGAAACCGCTGGGGCTGGTGCCCATGCGTCGGTCGATCGCCGTCCTGCCGGCGCCCGAGGGCCACGACACGCGGCATTGGCCGCTGACGGCGGATGCGGCGGACCGCTGGTACGTGAAGCCGGAGACGGGCCGGCTGCTGGTGTCGCCTGCCGATGAGGATCCCGTCGAGCCGCACGACGCCTATGTCGACGACATGGTGTTGGCCGAAGGGCTGCACCGGTTCGAGCAGGCGGTGACCATGAACGTCACACGGGTGGAATCGAGCTGGGCTGGACTGCGTACCTTTGCGCCCGACCGCACGCCGGTGGCGGGCTTCGATCCCGCGGCGGAAGGTTTCTTCTGGCTGGCAGGGCAGGGCGGCTACGGCATGCAGACCGCGCCGGCGCTCTCGGCGCTTTCGGCGGCAATGGTGGAGGGCCGCACGCCACCGGCCGAAACCGAAGGGCTGATCGGCGCGCTGTCGCCCGATCGCTTCTAGCGGTCGAGCACCTGGCGGACCTCGACGAGGTTGGAACGAAACCGCAGGATGTAGAAGCCCATCGTGGCAAGATGGGTCGGCATGATCCAGCCATCCTCGCGGCCGTTTGAGATGATCGACGGCTGGATGCGCAACGCGGAGGTCAGCTGGTCTTCCATCGTCTGCCACAGGGCGCCGAGGCCACGCGTGGCAATGACGTCCTGAAAATCGTGCCGAGCGCCGGCGAGAATGCCGTAATAGCCGTAGAGCTGTCCGTAGGCGAACCAGAAGCGGTCGTCCGCGCGGGTATCGAACCATCCCGAATTGAAGTTTTCGGAACGCTCGCGCAGGATCGCGGACGTGGCGCCGATATCGTTGGCGATGCGGTCGAGAAACTGGACGAGATTGTCCGCGCGCGCGTCGAACACGGTCTGGCAGGATTCCAGCCGGTCGTTGAACGCGTTGAGATCGCGGGCCGCCGAGCGGTAGAAACTGGGCGTCGGCGTCTTCGGGCCGAAAGGATCTAGGCCGAAATACCAGGTGTGCTCGTCGAACTGCATGGCACCGCGCGCATTCTGCAGCGACTGGTCGACCTGACTGGTGCCACGGATGCGTCCGAGCGTGTCGACGAGCTCGACCGTGGTACGGCGGATGGCTTGGTTCACCCCGCGCTGGAAGGCGGCCTTGTTGTCGAAGAAGGGCGTCCGGTCCCAGGACATGCCGAAGAAGCCCATATTGTAGAGCAGCATGGAGGAGATCCATGCATTCTGGTTGACGTTGAAATCGATGAGCTCGGCCGTCGCCTCGGTGATGCCGGAGCGCGTGCAGGTGCGGATGACGCCTTCGTCGCCAGACACCTCTTCGGTCTGCGGGCTGCCCGCGGCGGGCGCCGCCATGAAGCTCAGGCCGGCGACATAGTTCGTGTCGAAGCCGGTCCAGCGCTGGGTCTGGACGAAGAAATAGCCATAGGAAACGATCAGCAGGGCAAGCAGCGCCAGTATCGGGCCCTTGATCCACCAGCGACGCCCATAGACCCAGGTGCCGCCCCGCAGGAACGGCGCGGCCAGCCAGGTAAGGAGGGAACCAAAGGCGCGCCGTGTCGCTTCCCATGCGCGCCGCGCCAGATCGGTCAGGCTGTCCAACATGCCATCGCCCCGCAAGAATTCACCGCACGCCACGTCCTGGGCGCACTCTAACGCCTGTCAGATAGGATGTCGCGCCTTCGCCAGCAATGCAGTGCGCTCACTCCCGCGCGAAGCCGATGAGATCCTCGGGCGCAACGCGGCCCATCTCTTCTTCCCAATGCCTTCTGCACAGCGAGACGTAGCGATCCTCGCCGCCGATCTCGACCTGCGCGCCCTGCCTCACGACCTTGCCGTCCGGCCCCAGCCGGACCACCATGGTGGCCTTGCGCCCGCACCGGCAAAGCGTCCTGATCTCGCGCAGATGGTCGGCGAGCGCCAGCAGCGCCTTCGAACCGGGAAAGAGCTGGCCCTGAAAATCGGTCCGCAACCCGTAGCACATGACCGGGATGTCGAGCCGGTCTGCGACGCGGGCAAGCTGCCACACCTGTTCTTCGGTGAGGAACTGGGCCTCGTCGACGAAAACGCAGTGAAGGGGTGTCGGGCGCGCGCGCTCGGAAATCGCCGCCATGAGGTCGTCGCGCGGCGTGAAGGTCTCGGCCTGAGCCTTCAGCCCGATGCGCGAGGCGATGACGCCCTGTCCGGCCCTGTCGTCCAGTGCGGCCGTGAACAGCATCGTCGCCATGCCGCGTTCGCTGTAATTATGCGCCGCCTGCAGGAGCAGGGTGGACTTGCCGGCATTCATCGCCGAGAAATGGAAATAGAGCTTAGCCATGCCCCATTAACAGCGCCAGGCAGACGGGTGCGAGAGCCAAGAGATCGCATTCCACGGAAAAGCGCGGCACTTCGCTCCGCCTTGAAGCTTGAAACGGGTGCGAAATGGTGTTTGGCTTCGCGCCATCATTTCGGGTTGCCCGTGTCGGGCAGCCCCAATCCTGCTGAAAACAGAGGGAGACGATTTATGTCGCGTAACGCAATTCTGGCCGCCGCCCTGGGGCTGTCGACTGTCCTCGGCACCGGAGCCGCGCTGGCCGCAGATCCGGCAGCCTGCCAGGCTGTCCGCTTCTCCGATGTCGGATGGACCGACATCACCGCCACGACGGCCACCGCCTCGGTGGTGCTGGAGGCCCTGGGCTACGCACCCAGCACGCAGATGCTGTCGGTGCCGGTCACCTACACGTCGCTTTCCAGCGGCGACATAGACGTCTTCCTCGGCAACTGGATGCCAACCATGGAAGCCGACATCGCGCCCTATCGCGAGGACGGCTCCGTCGAGACCATCACCACCAACCTGACCGGGGCCAAGTACACGCTCGCCGTGCCTGCCTATACCTACGAGGCCGGCCTGCGCAGCTTCGAGGACATCGCCAATTTCCGTGACGAGCTGAACGGCCAGATCCACGGCATCGAGCCTGGCAATGATGGCAACCGCCTGATCCTCGACATGATCGAGGCCGACCAGTTCGGCCTCGCGGGCTTCGAGGTGGTCGAAAGCTCGGAGGCCGGCATGCTGTCGGCGGTCACGCGCGCCGCACGCCAGCAGCAGCACATCGTTTTCCTCGGCTGGGAACCGCACCCGATGAACGCCAATGTCGACATGGAATATCTGTCTGGTGGCGACGACGTGTTCGGTCCCGACTATGGCGGCGCCACCGTCCACACCAATGTGCGCGCCGGTTACACCGATGAATGCCCCAATGTCGGCCGCTTGCTCGAAAACCTGGTCTTCTCGCTGGAGATGGAAAACGAGATCATGGGCGCCATCCTCGATGACGCTCAGGATCCGGAGGTCGCCGCGACCGAATGGCTGCGCGAAAACCCACAGGTTCTCGAGGCGTGGCTCGACGGCGTGACCACGTTCGACGGCGAGACCGAGGGCCTCGAGGCCGTGCGTTCGGGCCTCGGCATCAACTGATTTCGGATGCCAGCGCGGCGGCGCGGCTGAAACCGCGCCGCCGCCGTCTTCACGAGGGGCTGAAAGACGACCATGGATCCGATCACTGAATTCGTCGCGGGATGGAAGATCCCGGTCGGCCGCTGGGGCCGCGAGTTCTTCGACTTTCTCACCATCAATTTTGCCTGGTTCTTCGATTCCATCGCCGATGGGCTGAGCGCTGTCCTGGGCGGGCTGGTCGGCCTGCTCCTGATGCTGCCCCCAATGGTGCTTATCCTCGCCATCGCCGCGCTCGCCTACGCGCTCAAGCGGTCCTGGAAGCTGGCGCTGGGCGTCATTCTGGGCCTGCTCTTCATCGTCAATCAGGGGCTCTGGCGCGAGACGGTGGAGACGCTGGTCCTGGTCGTGGCGGCCGCCACGACGTCGATGGCCATCGGCGTGCCGGTCGGCATCTGGGCGGCGCACAATCCGCGTGTCTACCGCGTGCTGCAGCCTGTCCTCGACCTCATGCAGACCCTGCCCACCTTCGTCTATCTGATCCCGGTCCTGATCCTGTTCGGTCTCGGCATCGCGCCGGGCATGATCGTGACGGTCATCTTCGCCATGCCGGCGCCGATAAGGCTGACCTATCTCGGCATCACCTCCGTGCCCAAGCCGATGATCGAGGCGGGCCAGGCTTTCGGGGCGACCAGGCGCCAGTTGCTCTGGAAGGTCGAACTGCCTTCGGCCACGCCCGCCATCATGGCCGGCCTCACGCAATGCATCATGCTGTCCCTGTCGATGGTGGTGATCGCCGCGCTGATCGGCGCCAACGGGCTCGGCCGCCCTGTGGTGCGTGCGCTCAACACGGTCAATATCCCGCTCGGCCTGGAGGCAGGGCTGGCGATCGTGGTGCTGGCCATCATCCTCGACCGCATTGCGCGCATCGGAACGGATCAGAAGCGATGAGCCACGCCGTCGAGTTCAAGGACGTCACCATCATCTTCGGCGACAGGCGGGAAGACCGCCGCGCCGCGCTTGCGATGATAGACGAGGGTGCCTCCCGCGAGGCGATCCTCGAAAAGACGGGCGTGGTGCTGGGCTGCGCCGATGCGAGCCTGACTGTCGAGAAAGGCGAAATCTCCGTCCTGATGGGCCTTTCGGGCTCGGGCAAGTCGACATTGCTGCGCGCGGTCAACCGGCTCAACCATCCCGCCCGCGGCGAGGTCATCGTGCATGACGGCGACTGGTCGGCCGACGTCGTGTCCTGTTCGGTCGCCGAACTGCGCAAGATCAGACGTGAATGCGTGGCGATGGTGTTCCAGCAATTCGCGCTTCTGCCCTGGCGCACGGTGGCGGAGAATGTCGGCTTCGGTCTGGAACTGGCCGGCGTGCCGAAGCGGGAGCGGATGGAGCGCGTGGCCCATCAACTCGAGCTTGTCGGCTTGGCCGACTGGGCAGGCAAATACGGGCACGAGCTTTCGGGCGGCATGCAGCAGCGCGTCGGCCTTGCCCGCGCCTTCGCCACGAACGCGCCGATCCTGTTGATGGACGAACCGTTCTCGGCGCTCGACCCGCTGATCCGCACCAAGCTTCAGGACGAGCTGATGGAGCTTCAGGAGAAGCTTCAGAAGACGATCATCTTCGTCTCCCACGATCTGGAGGAGGCGCTGAAGATCGGCAACCGCATCTCCATCATGGAGGGCGGCCGCATCGTGCAGACCGGCGCGCCGGAAGAGATCGTGCTCTCGCCTGCCAACGATTACGTGCGCGAGTTCATCGCCAACGTGAACCCGATGTCGGTGCTGACCGCCTGGAACATCATGCGCGACGCGCGCGATCTGGAGCCGGCCGGCGAGGGCTGGCTGTGGCTCGACCGCCGCAAGACCACGCGCTTCCGCTTCGACGACAACATGCTGGTGATCGATGCCGAGCGTGAGGGCAAGCCGGCGATCTGGGTTTCCTGCGAGAATATCGAGCGGTTGCCGGAAGATCGCCCGCAGGTTTTCTGGGCCTCGGCCGGCACGCCGCTCAAGACCGTTATCCAGGCCATGCACCAGTCGCGCACGGCTCCCGTCGCCATCTTCGACGAGCAATCGCGCTTCCAGGGCGCGATCGGTATCCAGGACGTGCTGAAATCGGTGGTGAGGCGGTAGCCGGGTCCGGCTACCGCATCGTGTTCGGCAGGAACATCACCAGCGCCGGGAACAGCAGGATCAACCCCAGCCGCACCACGTCCGTCAGGACGAAGGGCATCACGCCGGCGAAGATCTTCTGCAGGCTCACATGTCTCGCCAATGAATTGATGACGAACACGTTCATGCCGATGGGCGGCGTGATCAGGCCGAGTTCGACCGTCATGACCACGACGATGCCGAACCAGATCGGGTCGAAGCCAAGCGCGATCGCGACCGGGAACAGGATCGGGATCATCAGGATGATCATTGCCATGGCGTCCAGGATGCAGCCAAGAAGCAGCAGGAACAGGAGGATGATCAAAAGCGTCGGATAGGCGCCCAGTTCCAGCCCGAGCAGGTAGTTGGCGATCTTCTGCGGCACCTGGGTGATGGTCAGGAAATAGCCGAACAGGATGGCGCCGATCAGGATCATGAAGATGCCAGCGGTCACCTGGATGCTTTCCAGAAGGCACTGGAACAGCTTCTTCCAGCCGAGCCGGCCGCGCACGGCGGAAATGATGATCGCGCCGGCTGCGCCCATGCCGGCCGCCTCTGACGGCGTGAAGATGCCGCCATAGATGCCGCCGATGACGAAGATGAACAGAAGCAGGATGGCCCACACGCCGCGCAGGGCGCTGGCACGCTCGCCCCAGCTGGCCTTTTCCTGAAGCGGCAGGTCGATCTTCCTCCAGGCCAGATAGACCCGGATGGTGATCAGATACATGATGATGGCGAGGAAGCCGGGTACGATGCCGGCGACGAAGAGCTTGCCGATATCGGTGTCGGTCAGGACGCCGTAGATGGCGAGCACGATCGATGGCGGGATCAGGATGCCCAGCGTGCCGCCGGCGGCGATCGTGCCGGTCGCGATCGTGTCGGGATAGCCGTAGCGCTTCATCTCCGGCAGCGCGACCTTGGCCATGGTGGCTGCGGTTGCGACGGAGGAACCCGAGATCGCGGAAAAGCCGCCGCAGGCCGTGATCGTCGCCATCGCCAGGCCACCCTTTCGGTGGCCCAGAAACGCGTTCGCGGCCCGGTAGAGTTCCGAGCTCATGCCGGAGGCGGCTGCGACCGTGCCCATCAGGATGAACATGGGGATCAACCCCAGCGAATAGTCCGTGGCGGTGCGGATCGGGGAGATCGCGAGCAGGTTCAGCGCCGGGTTCCACGCGGCAAGAATGCCAAAGCCGCCAATGCCGACCAGACCCATGGCCACGCCGATGGGCACGCGCGCCAGCAGCAGCATGAACAGGACGGCAAAGCCGCCAATGGCTACGAAATCGGTGGTCATCATTGGTCGGCTGCCGCAGTGGTCTGAGTGGGAGCGTTGAAGTTGAGAATGGCGCGCATAATGCGCGACAGCAGCACCAGGACGCAGAAAGCCATGCCCAGCCAGGCGACGAGGTGGAACGGCCAGATCGGAATGGCGAGTTCGAAGGTTGTCTGGCGCGAGGCCTGCACCCGCCAGACCTGCCAGTAGAGCATCCAGGCGATCCCGCCCACGAATGCGCAGAACACGATGTCGGCAAAGATATCCAGCGCGCGTTGAACGCGCTCGGGCAGGAACTGCCACAATATGTCGACCTGGATATGCTCGCCGCGCCAGGCCGCCGCTGCAATGCCCCAGAATATGGCGACGCCGAGCAAAAGGCGGCTGACGTCGAAGGAACCCGGGAAGGGCAGGTTGAAGACGTAGCGCATGAGCACTGCCGTGAAGGTCAGTGCGGTGATGATGGCGAGAAAGACCGCCGCAGCTCCGTCGACGACGAATGCTATACGGCCGATCATACGTTCGAATGCACGCATTGCGGCTATGTCCTCAGCAGTCCCCCGGGCGCGCTCGGCGCCGCATCTCCAGATCAGTGCGGATGGCGCGGATCGCGACACTAGCGATCCGCGCCATCCGAGTCGATCAGGAAGCGTCAATAGGCGGAATCACGCGCCTCAAGTTCGGACATCAGGCCGGACATGACCTCATCCGGGTCGTGACCGGCGCCGCTGACGCCTTGTGCCCAGCGAACCCGAAGCGGCTCCGCGGCCTCACGCCATGCGGCGATTTCCTCATCGGTCGGCACGATGCCCTCGTGGCCTTCCATTTCCAGCAGCTTGATGCGACCGGCGTCTTCGTAGTCGGCCCAGCCGGAAGCGACCCGCTCGGCCCATTCGGTCGTGCAATGATCGTCGATCACCTGCTTCTGGTTGTCGGACAGATTGTCGTAGGTGGTCGGGTTCATCACCCAGGCAAAGGTCGTCGCGTAGAACGGCATGTCCAGGTGATAGCTGACCGCCGCATCGATGCCGAACAGCAGGATCGAGTTCCACGGGAAGGTGATGGCGTCGGCAACGCCGCGCTCCAGGGCGTCGCGCGATTCGGGCGCGGAGACCTGGAAATTCTGGCCACCGAGTTCGCTGATGAAGGCTGCCATCGTCGCATGTGCCGGACGCACGTTCATGCCGGCGATGTCACCGGGCACGCGGATCGGGTTGCGCGAATGGAAGGTGCCCGGTGAATGGAGATGCACGAGGCACACTTTCACGTCGGACATTTCTTCCTCGGCATACTGCCGGTACCAGGCGTCGATGGCGGCAGAGCCGCCCTTCGCGTTGGTCACGAGGAAGGGCAGTTCGCCTGCCGAGATGATCGGAAAGCGGCCCGGCTGGTAGCCCGGGTTCACAAAGGCGATGTCGGCAATGCCGTCGCGCGCCATGTCGTAATGGTCATTGGCCTGGCCAAGCTGCTGGCCGGGATAGAGGGTGATGGTGATCGAGCCGCCGGAGGCCTCGTTGATGGACTCGGCCCACTGCACCATGCCTTCGGTCTGGATTGGGTGCGTCGGTGGTACCCAGTGTGCGAGACGGAGCTCCACCGGATTGTCGGAAGCGGCCGCGGCGCTGGCGACGAGCGCAAGAGCGCACGCGCTGGTAAGGGCGAGACGGGTAGATTTGCTGAGCATCTTGTTCCTCCCGATGCTGGTTTCCTCCTCGCTCCGCCTGGCTCGCGTTGCGCTTCTCGGCAGAGAAGGGCACGGTCGGCCAGGGGATGGAGCGACATGCAACAGCCTTGTTTGCATCCAAACTATTCTATTGCATAATCATTGGATAGGAAGCCCATTTTTTCTCGTCATGCAAGTTTGAACGCCAGGGTTGAATTGACGTTTTGTCGCATTTCTATCAGCGGGCGGTCAGCGGAGGAGTGTATTGACAACGACTTTGGAGAACACGCCGTTAGAACCTGAAACCGGGGAGGTGCGCGATCGGCCGGATGGCTTCGATCCCGGCAAACTCGACAGCTATGTTGGCTATCACCTTCGGCTTGCGCAGAATGCATCGTTTCGCGGCTTCAAGCGCAAGACCGGGGAGGGCAATCTGAAGCCTGGCTGGTTTGCGGTGCTGAGCCTGATCGGTGACAATCCGGGCATCACGCCGATGGCGCTGGCGCGCGGCAGCGGGCGCGACAAGTCCAGCCTCACGCCCATTCTTCGCGACATGCTGGCAGGCGGCTTCATCGCGCGCAGCGCAACCGAAAACGATCGCCGCAGCTATGGCCTGACATTGACGGATCTCGGCCGCGACAAGTTGGAGCTCCTGTCCGCCCATGCGGTTGATCACGATGCACGGCTTGATGCCATTGTCGGCGGCCGCAAGGCCGAATTCATCGCGATCCTGCGGCGAATCGCTGCCGAAATCGATTGACGCACTCTTCCGCTCCCCTTGATAGGGGCTTGGAAAGATGTTTGATATAAAACTACTTTGCCGCGGGCCGACAGGATATGCCCGATGGGAGGAGGAAGAACGATGCTCGATAGATCGCCAGAATTTTCCACGTCGGCCAGCCTAAATGCCGAAATGACGGCCGGCGCGGCCATGTTCACGCGGCTGAAGGCGCTCGGCATCGACTACGTCTTCTGCAATTCCGGCACCGACTTCCCGCCCATCATCGAGGGACTTGCCGAGGCAATGGCGAAGGACGTCGAACTTCCCGAGGCACTCGTCATCCCGCACGAGCATGCCGCAGTCTCGATGGCGCATGGCTACTACTTCGCCACCGGCAAGGCGCAGGCCGTCATCCTGCACACCAATGTCGGTCTCGCCAATGGCGCCATCGGCGCCATCAACGCGGCCACCGATCAGGTGCCGATGCTGTTGATGTCGGGCCGCACACCGGTGATGGAAAAGGAGCGTTTCGGCGCCCGCACGGTGCCGATCGCCTGGGGCCAGGAGATGCGCGACCAGAACGCGCTGGTCCGCGAGGCGTCCAAATGGGACTATGAGCTGCGCTTCCCCGAGCAGGTCTCCGAGGTCCTCGATCGTGCGCTGGCGATCACCAATTCGCTGCCGAAGAGCCCGGTCTATCTCAGCCTGCCGCGCGAGGTTCTGTGCGAGAACATTCCAGCAGAAGGTCTGGGGCGCCCGCCTATCATGCACCCCAATGTCGGCGGGCCTGACGCCTCCAGCATCGAAACCGCTGCCCGCTGGCTGTCTGAGGCGCGCGCGCCGCTGATCATCGGGCAGCGCGGCGCCGGCAGCGCTGAAGGTTTTGCCGCGCTGGCGAAGCTGGCCGAGGACTGGTCGATCCCCGTCAGCCAGTGGTGGGCGTCGTCCAACATGATCGCCTCCGACCATCCCTCCAATGTGGGCTGGTCGCTCGATCCCTTCATTTCCGAGGCTGACGTCATTCTGGTCGTCAACAGCCTCGCGCCCTGGTCGCCGGATGTGCACAAGCCGCCAAAGGACGCGAAGGTCATCCATCTCGGTCCCGACCCGCTTTTCTCGCGCTTCCCGGTGCGCAACTTCCCGTCCGATCTGTCCATCGCCTGCGAGACGGGGGACGGGCTGGTGGCGCTCAAGGAGGCCATGCATGGCCGGCTGCACCGGCATGTCGGCGCCCGCATGCGCCGCAAGGCACAGCTGGCCGAACGCGTGAAGGACATCCGCGCCGCCAACGACCGCGCGGCCGCGGCGATCCATCCGATGACCAAGGCGCATGTCGCCCACGTGCTGTCCGAGGCGATCGAGGGCAAGGGGGCGCAGGTGGTCAACGAACTCGGCTGTCCGCTCGACTTCATGACCATTCGCGAGCACCAGGCCTGGCGCCAGGAACCGCATTCGGGCGGTCTCGGCTGGGGGCTGCCCTGCGCCATGGGCATGCAGCTTGCCAATCGCGACCGGCTGGTCGTCGCCACGATGGGCGACGGTTCCTACATGTTTGCCAACCCGGTCGTCTGCCACCAGATCATGGAGGCGCTGGACCTGCCGCTGCTGGTCATCGTGCTGAACAATTCCGAATGGGGGGCGGTGCGCAAATCGGTGTCCGACCTCTATCCGGACGGCTACGCCGCGAAGGCCAACCGCATGCCGCTGACCTCGCTTCAGCCCAGCCCCGACTTCACCAAGGTCGCGGAAAGCTGTGGCCACTATGCGGTTCGCGTCGACCAGGCCGACGATCTTCGCCAGGCGATCAACGATGCCATCCGCCACATCGCGGAGAAGCGGAAGCCGGCGCTGCTCGAGGTGACCATCCAGTAGCGGGTTCGACTTACCAGGGCAGGCGTTCGCCTGTCCTGTCGAAGAAGCCGCCGCTGGCCTCGTGCGTCAGGCCCTCGAGCGTCGACAGGATTGCCGCGGCAGCTTCCTCCGGCTTCTGAAGATCGAGGCCGGCCTTGGCGAAGGGCTTCGACAGTTCCGTGTCCACCGTTCCGGGATGCACCGCCACGCACAGCGCATGCGGGTGCGTCCGGCGCAGTTCCACGGCGGCCGTGCGCACCAGCTGGTTGAGCGCAGCCTTGGCGGCGCGGTAGCCGTACCAGCCGCCCAGCCGGTTGTCGCCGATACTGCCGACCTTTGCCGACAAGGTGGCGAACACGGCAGGCTCCCTGCGCGGCAGACGGGGCAGGAAATGCTTCATCAGCAGTGCGGGACCGATCGCGTTGAGGGCGAAATTGCGTGCCAGCCTTTCGGCATCGAGATCGCGCAGGCTCTTTTCCGGCATCGCGTCCTCCTGGTGAAGGAAGCCCGTCGCATCGATGACCAGCCGGATCTCGCCTTGCTCAGCGCAGTAGTTTGCGGCTTCCTCGATACTGTCTTCGCGGGTGAGGTCGAGCGCGGGATCGGAGCGCCGCGACAGGCCAATGACCCGCGCGTACGCGCCATCGCTCTGCAGCCGTTCGCAGATTGCTCGGCCGATGCCGCCGGTGGCGCCGATCACCACGGCAATGGTGCTGCCTGCCATCAGCGCGCCTCCGCGCGGGCCGCCAGCCGCTGCAGTTTCGGGCGGATGCGCAGGAAGCCGCGATAGGCCGCCTCTAGCCCTCGCAGGACGAAGCGGTTGCGGGCCAGAAGGCCAAGAGGCCGCAGCAGAGGAACGGCGCGCCACATCGCCGCGAAGGCCTCCGCGCCGGAGACGATCCTGTCGCCTTCCCGCGCGTGGAAGCGCGCCAGCATCTCGGCGCGGTCGAGCGGGCAGGCGGCCGCCTGGCCATTTCCGATATCGATGAAGTCGATCGCACCGCGACGGTCGAGCCTGCGCAGCAGCGCGATCTCGCGCCGGCACAGCGGGCAGTCGCCATCGAACCAGACCGTCAGCTTGTCCATGGCGACAGAGATAGGCGCTGGCCGCGCTTTGGCCAGATGCCGTCGCTGCGGCGGCTGGCCGCGCGGGGCGGCTATCTCCGCCGCAGGAATTCCGGCGACAGGTCTTGCGCCCGCGCGCAGCCGATCAGCCCGATCGTGCGTTCGACATCCTGACGGATGAGTTCGATCACGGCGCTTGCGCCTTCCTCGCCCGCCGCTGCCATGCCGAACAGGGTAGCGCGGCCGAGCATCACCGCGTTGGCCCCGAGCGCCAGCGCCTTGACGATGTCTGCTCCCGACCGGAAACCGCCATCGACCATCAGCATGCGCCCTTCCGGCACCTTCACCTCCGGCACGATGCCGATGGGTGCGGCCACATCCTCGATCTGGCGCCCGCCATGGTTGGAGATCACCACGCCGTCGATGCCGAGCGCGTAGCAGCGCGCGGCGTCGTCGGCCCGCATGATGCCCTTGACGATCAGCCGGTGCGGCCACTCCTGGCGCAGCCGTTCCAGATCGGCCCAGTCGAAGGAGGTGTCGAGCTTGCGCTGCATCAGCACGGCCTGGGAGCCCGCGTCGCCGGCATTGTCGATGGCGATATTGCCGAATTTCGGCGGTCCGCTCTTCAGCTGGCTCAGCGCCCAGCCCGGATGCAGCGCGCAATCGAGAAAGAAGCGCGGGGTCATGCGGAACGGCACCACGAAGCCGTTGCGCGTGTCGCGCTCGCGCCTGCCGCCGATCTGGCAGTCCACCGTCAGCACCAGCGTGCGGCAGCCGGCAGCAATCGCGCGCCCGCAGAGTTCGGCGGCGAAATCCCGCTCCATCACATAAAGCTGGAACCACCATTCGCCGTCGCAGGCCCTGGCGATGTCCTCGATCGAGGTCGTGGCGGCCGTCGACAGAACGAAGGGAATGCCGGCCTTTGCCGCTGCGCGGGCCAGCATGGCGTCGCCGCCTGGCCTGGCGGCACCGTTCAGCCCGGTCGGCCCGACCACGAAAGGCATCGGCAGTCGGCTATCGAAGAAGGGCACCGAGATGTCGCGCGTCGAGACATCGACGAGGACGCGCGGATCGAACAGGATGTCGCCCAGCCCGTCGCGGTTGCGGCGAAGCCCGCGCTCGTCGCCGGCGCCGCCGTCAATATAGTCGAACACAGCGCGCGGCAGCCGCCGCTTTGCGCGCCTGCGAAAATCCTCGATGCTGGCCGGTGCGCTCATCCCTTTCGTGCCCGGAACAATGCCGCCACGTCGAAGCCCGTGCTACGCGCTTCTTCCAGGGTTATGGGTGTGTCCGAGGCCAGCAGCTTGCGCGCGGCCATGTGGTCTGCCGGCGTGTTGACCGTCTCGACCCCGATCAATTCGTCCCTTCGGAAGCACAGAACCGTCAGCTTGCCGTCCCCGGCCGAATGCTGCTCGTAGTGGTCGGCGCCGACCGCCAGTCCCGCGATCTGCAGCTTGTCGGGCCCCTGGTCGCTCCAGAACCAGGGCAGCGCGGCATAGCGCTCCGGCTTGCCGGTCAGGCGTTTGGCCAGGCACTTGGCCTGGTCGACCGCGTTCTGCACCGATTCCAGCCGCGTCTGCAGGCCGTCATGGCCGAACGGGAAGGAGGCGCAGTCGCCGATTGCGGAGATGTCGGGGTCTTCGGTCGCCATCACATCGTCGACACGGATGCCGTCATGGACATAGAGACCGGCTGCCTCGGCCAGTTCCGCGTTGGCCACGACGCCTGCCGCCACCAGCACCAGATCGGCCGCGACGGTGTCGCCGTCCTGCAATTCCACACCGCTTGCCCTGCCATCGCTACCGAAAATCCGGCTGCCCATCGTGTGCAGCCTGACATCGATGCCGGCCGCGGTGTGCGCCTCCAGGAAATGCGCCGAGACCGGCGGCGAGACGACGCGCGACATCAGCCGGTCGGTCGCCTCCAGCACGGTGACCTCGGCGCCCATGGCGCGGGCGGTGGCGGCGATCTCCAGCCCGATGAAGCCGCCGCCGATCACGGCAAGCCGTTTTACGGAAGGCAGGGTCGCGCGGAACGCGTCGGCATCGGCAAGTGTCCGAAGATCGACGACGCCGTCGAGATCGATGCCCTCGATAGGCAGGCGGCGGTTACGTGCGCCGGTGGCCAGGACCAGGTGGCCATAGCCGAAGGAACGACCGTCCTCGAGCTTGACCTGCTTGTCGTGGCGGTTGACCGCTGCCACGCGGGCGCCGTCCTCCAGCAGGATGCGGTTCGTCTCGAAGAACCCGGCATCGCGGAAATAAAGCCGATCGGCCACGCCTTCCTTGAGATAGGTCTTGGACAAGGGCGGACGCTGATAGGGCAGGCCGGGTTCGTCGCCGACAATGGCGATGGAGCCGTCAAAACCTTCCTGGCGAAGACTGGCGGCAGTTTGGAAGCCGGCCTGTCCGGAGCCGACGATGACGATGTCGAAATTCATGCCGAACCGATTTGCTGAACATGTTTTGCGTGCGGTTCTGACTATACGCCACGCGTCACCGCGTCCAGAAGGTTTCATTGTCCGGCAGGTCCGGTCAGCCCTGCGGGCACCATTGGCAAATGGGTGCGTGTTTGTGAAACCACGCTCGTCGCTCCGGCCCGGTGCCGCCTGCCAGAATGCGTGCAGATCAAACGATCCGGCTTGCGCGCGGATTGGTGGTCCATGCGCCAACATGAAGCATTTGTGACGCCGCCATAGATACTTGCGGCGACACGCATCGAGAACAATTGGGGATCAGCCTGCGGCGATTTCATGGAAACCGGTTTTGACAACTCGGCTGGGATGCGGAATGTTGTGCAAAAGGATTCAAGACAATGGGAGAGCGCAGATGAAATTCTTCAAAAGCAAGAGTGACGAGATTCCGGCGAAGGTCGCGGGTCTCGTAGACGCTGCCCGTCAGGGGCGGATGGACCGCCGCGAATTTCTGGCTCTGGCCAGCATGTTCGGCGCGACCACGGCGACAGCCTACGGCATGCTTGGCCTCGTTGCGCCGACGCAGGCACGGGCCGAGGAGCCGAAGTCAGGTGGCGTGCTGCGGATCGCCATGGACATTCGCGGCGACCGCGATCCCCGGACCGCGGACTGGTCGCAGATCGCAAACGTCCAGCGCCAGGTGCTGGAGCCGCTGGTCAAATATACCCGCGACTTCACCTTCGAAGGCTATCTGCTGGACAGCTGGGAAATCAACGAGGACGCCACCGAATACGTGCTTCACGTCCGTCAGGGCGTGACCTGGAACAACGGCGACACGTTCGATGCCGACGACGTCATCTTCAACATCACGCGCTGGTGCGACGAGTCAGCCGAAGGCAACTCCATGGCCCAGCGTATGTCCGCGCTTATCGAGAACGGCCAGGCGCGCGAAGGCGCGATCGAGAAGGTCGACGACTATACCGTCAAGCTCAACCTCAACGATTCCGACATCTCGATCATTCCCGGCATGGCGGACTATCCGGCGCTTATCGTGCATCGCTCCTTCGACGAGACGGGCGCCGATTTCGTCGGCAACCCGATCGGCACCGGCCCGTTCGAGCTGGTCGATCACCAGGTCGGCAACCGCGCCGAGTTCAAGCGCCGCGAGAACGGTGGCGATTGGTGGGGCGGCGAGGTCTATCTCGACGGCGTCGAGTTCATCGACTACGGCACCGATCCCGCGGCCATGGTCTCCGCCTTCGAGGCGATGGAAGTCCACACCAATTACGAGACCACCACGGATTATGTGGCCATTCTCGACGGACTCGGCCTGCAGCAGTCGGAGGTGCTCACCGCCAACACCATCGTGGCGCGCACCAATGTCGAGCAGGAACCCTATGGCGACGAGCGCGTGCGCCGGGCGCTGCAACTGGCCGTCGACAATGCCACGGTCCTGGCACTGGGCTACGGCAATGCCGGCGAGGTGGCCGAGAACCACCATGTCAGTCCCATCCATCCCGAATATGCGGAACTGCCACCGATCACGCGCGACGTCGATGCTGCACGAGCGATGATGGAAGAAGCCGGCCAGATGGATTTCGAGCACGAGATCATCACGGTCGACGAGGACTGGCAGCGCAACACCGGCGACGCCATCGCCGCCCAGCTGCGCGAGGCAGGCTTCCGCGTCAACCGCACGGTGCTGCCGGGGTCGACCTTCTGGAACGACTGGACCCGCTATCCCTACTCGCTGACCATTTGGAACCAGCGCCCGCTCGGCATCCAGGTCATCCAGCTCGCCTACCGTACCGGCGGCTCGTGGAACGAGACGGCCTATTCCAATCCGGAGCTGGACGAGAAGATCGCCCAGGCGTTGACCATCGCCGATGACGACGAGCGCCGCGAGGTGATGCGCGACATCCAGCAGATCCTCCAGGACTCGGGCATCATGATCCAGCCCTACTGGCGTTCGATCTACAACCACTCCGCACCGGAAGTGCGCAACCACGGCATCCACCCGACCTTCGAAATCGAGGTGGCCAAGGTGTGGCTCGACACCTGATCTGACGAATTGAGGAGGGGCCGCGAGGCCCCTCTTCGCGCTCCTGGCAGGCAATAAGAACGACAAGAACCTACCTACCCCGGAGGGGGGCGATGCTGAGTTTCATCCTGCGGCGCCTGGGCGTGATGGCGCTGACGATGGTTTGCCTGACGCTGGTCGTCTTCTACCTCGTCAATCTTGAGCCCAATCTGCGCCGCCTGGCCCTCAGCCAGATCGATATGCGCTCGACCGAAGCGCATATCGAAAGCTGGCTCACGCGCATGGGTTACCGCGAGCCCTTCCTCGTTCGTTACGGGCAGTGGATCGGCGTGGTGCAGAAGCAGCCGGCTGTCGACGAGGCGGGCAATCCCGTCTCCCGGTTCCGCTACTGCCCGGAGCCTTCGGAGCCCACCTATTCGGGCATCTTGCAGGGCGATTTCGGCTGCTCGACAACCTTCCGCACGACCGTTGCCGAACGAATGTGGCCGGCGCTTGGGGCGACCGGCATATTGATGTTCTGGGTGATGATGGTGATGGTGCCGGTCTCGCTTCTGATCGGCATCTTCGCCGGCATGCGGGAAGGGTCTCGAACGGACCGAAGTCTGTCGGTCGCCTCGATCACCACGACGGCGACCCCCGAATATGTATCCGGCGTGATCTTCACCGTGGTATTTGCGTCCTGGCTCGGCTGGTTCAACGGCTCGGCGGCCACAGCCACCTCTCAGGGAATCACCTTCTCCAATTTCACCCTGCCGGTGATGACCATGGCGATCTACGGCATCGGCTATATCGCGCGCATGACGCGTGCCTCGATGGTCGAGGTCATGACCCAGCAATATATCCGCACCGCCAGGCTCAAGGGTCTGAGTTTCGGCACCGTCGTGGTCAAGCACGCGCTGCGCAATGCGCTGATCGCGCCCTTTACCGTCATCATGCTGCAGTTCCCGTGGCTGCTCACCGGCGTGGTCATCGTCGAGGTGATGTTCCGCTACCAGGGTTTCGGCTTCACGCTGGTGTCGGCTGCCGGCAACAACGACATCGACCTGTTGCTCGGCGCTTCGCTGGTCTCGGTTGCCGTGGTGCTGACCACGCAGCTCATCTCGGATCTGGGATATGCCTATCTCAATCCGCGCATCCGCGTGCAGTAGGGGAGGCGCCGGATGCAACTCGAATTCGTCGGCTGGTTCCAGATACTGCTGGGCTTCCTGTGGCGCTTCTGGCCGGTCTGGCTGGCGCTCGCCGTGCTCTTCGCGCTCTCCTTCGCCTTCAAGAAGCGGCTCGGCCTCTACGGCCAGATCCTCGACACGGGTGTCGGCATCGCCGGCGTCTTCATCTGCGGCTTCTGGCTGTTCACCGCCATCTTTGCCGGCACGGTGGCCCCGTTCAATCCCCTCGGGCAGTTCCCGATCATGAAGGACGCGCTGCCCGGCGCCGTCGAACCCAATTCGGGCCAGGTCTTCCTGTTCGGCGGCGACACGCTGGCACGCGACGTCTTCTCGCGCATGGTCCATGGCAGCCAGATCGTGATGATCATCGCACCGGCCGCCACGCTGTTTGCCCTGATGGTCGGCACCACGCTCGGGCTCCCGGCCGGCTTCTTCGGCGGCAGGATCGACACCATCCTGTCGTTCCTCGCCAATCTCGTGCTCGCCTTCCCGGTGATCCTGCTCTTCTACCTGCTGGTCACGCCCGGCATCATGGAGACGCCGATCCCCTACACGATGGCGGGCATCTTCTTCATCTTCCCGATCATCTTCTTCTGCACGCTGTTCTATACGCGCTACAACCACCGGCCGGGGCTGCTGGCGATCCAGATCGGGCTGACGGTGGCGATCGGCGGCTGGATCTACGCGGGTCTGGTATTCAATGCCGATCCGTTCGGCATCGTCTCGATCAGGCCCAACGAGCTCAACATCTTCGTTGCCGTCGTGTTCGCCTCCTCGCCCGGCGTCTTCCGCATCGTGCGAGGGCTGTCGATGGACATCAAGACACGCGACTATGTGGCGGCCGCCCAGACACGCGGCGAGAGCTCCTGGTACATCATGCTGTGGGAGGTGCTGCCCAATGCGCGCGGGCCGCTCATCGTCGATGTGTGCCTGCGGATCGGCTACACCACGATCCTGCTCGGCACGCTCGGCTATTTCGGCCTCGGGCTGGCACCCGAGAGCCCCGACTGGGGCACCGCGATCAAGGATTCCAGCCGACTGCTCCGCGCCTATATCCATCCGGCCATGCCGCCGGTCGTCGCGCTGATGTCCTTCGTCCTGGGGCTCAACCTGCTCGCCGACGCGCTGCGCGAACAGTCGCTGAAGGATTGAGAGACATGTGGGAGACGTCCATGCCCTACGTTGCCTCCCTCTGTCCTGCCGGACATCTCCCCCACAAGGGGGGAGATTGGCTGTCGCGGCTGTCCTTGCCAATCTTCGACATCGCAGGAAGGGCTGCGGGCGAACGGCAGGCTGATCTCCCCCCTTGTGGGGGAGATGGCTGGCAAGCCAGAGGGGGGCGCGAAGGAACGCCAACCTTCCTGGGAAAGGCGAGGTTTTTGCCATGAACGAAGCCGTCAAGACCGCCGCCACCGAAGGCGCCAAGCCGATCCTGGAGATCGAGAACCTCTCCATCTCCTTCTTCACCCGCGCCGGCGAAATCCCCGCGGTGATGGATTTTTCCTGCACCGTGATGCCCGGCGAGGCGATGGGCATTGTCGGCGAGAGCGGCTGCGGCAAGTCGACCGTCTCGCTCGGCATCATGCGCGACCTCTCCAATGTCGGAAAGATCGTCGGCGGCCGGATCAAGTTCCAGGGCCGCGACATGGGCGAATTGTCGGAGGAGGAGCTGCGCTCCATCCGCGGCAACAAGATCGCGATGATCTACCAGGAACCGATGGCCTCGCTGAACCCGGCCATGAAGGTCGGCAGCCAGCTGATGGAAGTGCCGCTCATACACGACAAGGTGTCGAAGGAAGAAGCCTGGAACCGCGCGCTGGAGATGGTGCGCGCGGTGCGCCTGCCCGATCCCGAGCGGATGATGAAGTCCTATCCGCACCAGCTTTCCGGCGGCCAGCAGCAGCGCATCGTCATCGCCATGGCGCTGTTGTCCAAGCCCGCTTTGCTGCTGCTCGACGAGCCCACCACCGCGCTCGACGTCACCGTCGAGGCCGGCATCGTCGAACTGGTGAAGGGGCTTGGCAAGGAATTCGGCACGTCGATGATCTTCGTGTCGCACAATCTCGGGCTGATCCTGGAGACCTGCGACCGCATCACGGTGATGTATTCGGGCGAGGCGGTGGAGACCGGCACGGTCAAGGACGTGTTCGACCGCATGCGCCATCCCTATACGCAGGGGCTGTTCCGCTCGATCCCGCTGCCGGGCGCCGACAAGAACGAGCGCCCGCTGATCGCCATTCCCGGCCAGCTGCCGCTGCCGCACGAGCGGCCGAAGGGCTGCAATTTCGGCCCGCGCTGCCACCATTTCAAGCAAGGCCTGTGCGACGCGGGCGAGGTTCCGATGGTCCCGGTCGAGGGCCATGAGGGTCATTTTTCGCGCTGCGTCAGGTTCAACGAAATCGACTGGCAGGCCGTGCCCGAGGGCGCCAAGACCGAGAAGGAAGCGATCAAGCCCGGCGCGCCGCTTCTGAAGATCGAGAATTTGAAGAAATATTACGAGGTCGCCGCCAATGCCGTGTTCGGCGGCGGCGAGACGCGCACCGTGAAGGCCAACGAGGAAATCTCGTTTGAGGCGCGCGAGAGCGAGACGGTGGCCATCGTCGGGGAGTCCGGCTGCGGCAAGTCCACGCTGGCGAAAGTCCTGCTGGGGCTAGAGACCGCCACTGAAGGTACCATCATGCTCGGCAACACTCCGATCCACGATACGCCCGTCGAAAAGCGCGACACCAGCACCGTCGCCAGCATCCAGATGGTGTTCCAGAACCCGTTCGACACGCTCAACCCGAGCCATTCGGTCGGCTCGCAGATCATGCGCTCGCTGGAAAAGTTCAAGATCGGCAAGACGGTCGACGACCGGCGCCAGCGCATGTTCGAGCTGCTCGACCTGGTGAAACTGCCACGCGCTTTCGCCAGCCGTATGCCGCGCCAGCTGTCGGGCGGCCAGAAGCAGCGCATCGGCGTGGCGCGCGCCTTTGCCGGCAATGCCAAGGTGGTCGTGGCCGACGAGCCGGTCTCCGCGCTCGACGTCTCGGTGCAGGCAGCCGTCACCGAACTCCTGATGGACATCCAGCGCGAGCACCAGACGACGATGCTGTTCATCAGCCACGATCTGTCGGTCGTGCGCTATCTCGCCGACCGCGTCGTCGTCATGTATCTCGGCTACATCGTCGAGCAGGGCACGACCGACCAGATATTCGCGCCGCCCTACCACCCCTATACCGAAGCGCTTCTGTCGGCGATCCCGATCGCCGATACCTCCGTGGTCAAGAAACATATCGTGCTGGAAGGCGATATCCCGTCGGCCATGAACCCGCCATCCGGCTGCCCGTTCCAGACGCGCTGCCGGTGGAAGGAACGTGTTCCCGGCGACAAATGCGAAACGCAGGTACCTCCTTTGAAGAAGCTCGCCGAAGGCCATTTCAGCCTGTGCTGGCTCGACGATGCCGAACTCGCCTCGATGGAGCCGGTGATCTCCGTCAAGGCCAAGGAGGTCAACGACCCTTCGACAGACGCGCCCGGTCCGGAGGCACCGCGCAAGCCGACAAGGTCGAAAACGCAGACCGCCAAGGGCGATCCTGCCAAGCCGGCGGCCAAGGCGCGCCCGTCGAAGGCGAAGGTCTCGGCGCGGCCCGGCGAGTCCGATCCGGCCAAGACCATGACCGAAATCGGCCAGGGCCGTCAGGCCGCCAGCGGCAGGGTCAAGCCTGCCGGATCGAAGAAGGGCGGCACGACCTCGTGACGACGAAAGCCGCCGGGTAATCAAATCTGAACCGGATTGTCTTATCCCGGCCTGATGGTCGAGATCAGACGCTGCCCCGGTCCACGGCAAGGACAGTTGAGACGGATCGCTGCATCCATTGCGATTGCCGTCTCCGCGGTTCTGGCTGGCTGCGTGGCGGCCGATCGCGGCCCGATCAACGTCTTTACCGCCGAAGTGGGGCCGGCCTCGCCGCAATACATCCCGGATCCCGGCGACGACGGCTCTCTTGTCGTCGGCCTCGCCTTTTCGGGCGGCGGCACGCGGGCGGCAGCCTTTGCCTATGGCGTCCTTCGCGCGCTCGACGATGCGGTGATCGACGAGGAGCCCTATCGCCGCACGATGGTCGACGACATCCGCATGATCTCGGGCACGTCGGGCGGGGCGATCATGGCGGCCTATTTCGGCTATCGCGGGCCGAAGGGCTATCAGGATTTCCGGGAGAAATTCCTGCTGCGCAACGCCGAAGCCGGCATGCGCACGTCCACGGCCTCGCCTGTCAACCTGGCGCGGGCATGGTCCGGCGGCGTCAACGATCGCGGCAGCTTTGCGCACTGGCTCGACCGGAACCTGTTCGAGGGCGCCACCTTCGCCAGTCTGAAGAGGCCGGAAGCGCCCATCGTGTGGCTGACCGCATCGGACATCTACAACAACACGCCGTTCCTGTTCACCTACGACACGTTTGCCGCCTTGTGCAGCGATCTCGACCGCGTCCGGCTTGCGGATGCCGTGGCCGCGTCGGCTGCCTTTCCCATCGTCTTCGCGCCGGTTGTGCTGGCCGCCGATGCGCCTGATTGTGGCTATCGGCAGCCTGCCTGGAAGGCGCAGGCATTGGCCGATCGCGAGACGCCGCTGCGCCTGGCTGCCTATGCCCGCGCGCTGGACTCCTATCGGGGCGGGCAGGAACCGCGCTACATCAGGCTGCTCGACGGCGGGCTGACCGACAATATCGGCATTACCGGCTTCGCGCTGGAACGTGCGGCGGCGGACACGCCGCACGGCCCGCTTTCGCCAGCAGAGGCGGTGAAGCTCCACAAGCTTCTCTTCATCGTGGCCGATGCCGGTCGGGAAAAGGCACCGTTATGGGGGCAGAGCGCACATGGCCCGGCATTGCCTGACCTGCTGGCCGCCGTCTCCGACACGTCCATCACGTCTTCCACACGGCAGGGCTTTGACGCTCTCGAACTGGAGGTGGCCCACTGGCGCAACGATATCGTGCGCTACCGATGCGGCCTGTCGATGGCCGAGATCCGTCGCCATCGCGGCACGCTCGACGGATGGAACTGCCGCAATGTCCAGCTGGCTGTGGAGCATGTCTCCTTCCGAGACCTCGATGCCGCCACCAAGTCCAGGCTGGACCGGGTCCCGACACGGCTGGCCCTGCCGCAGGCCGAGGTCGACCTCGTCATCGAGGCGGGGCGGCAAGCCATCAGGTCAAACCCGGCTGTCAACGATGCACTGGCGTACATTCAGCGCAAGGCCGGTGTCAGCCGCGCGCATGCCTGGCGATAGCGGCGCTTCCTGGCCATCGTCACCCTGGGGCGAAGCTTTGCACGACCCTGGGATCCATTTCGGAATGACGCGTGCCGCGCGGGGCGTGGGCCTACCACTCATCCGACTTCGCTTCGCTCAGCCACCACCCGGGGTCGAGGCACGTGACTCGACCCCGGGTGGTGGCCGAGGGCGCAGCCCGAGGTCGGATGAGGGGTCCGCGACCTCGATGCCTCACCGTCTTGTCAGCATCTGTCAGCAGTGTTTTCCGTCATTTTGTCCACGCCCCATGGCCGCTCCTGCATAATCCTCGCATCGCCCTTGCGGGAACCCGGCTCCGGACCGGGGTGTCGGGGAGGGTGACGGTGTCCGGGTCGGTCGCGCAACGGTAGCGTGGCTTGGTGGGAACCGACCCACCACAGGTCCGGGCCTCGGTGAAGGTCTGGCCGGTAAGGTCCGACGGACCCTCGCGCTTGCTCCTCCGGGAGCAAGGCGGGACCGGCGGGACGAGCCCGGCCCACCCATCCGGGGCGAAAGCACCGGCGGGGCGCGGTGGACGCGCCTTAAAAACAAAAAGAGTGGCACGGACAACGCGCCCCGCTTCTCAACTGAGACAAAGGCCAGACCGGAAACGGGGCGTGGCAGGGATGAAACGCGCGCGCGCGCCAGAAAGGAGAGGAAAATACGAAATGCCGCGTCCTTCTCACCCCCCCCTCTGTCCTGCCGGACATCTCCCCCTCAAGGGGGGAGATTGGCCGTCACGGCGGGTTTCGCCAATAGCAGACGTTGCAGAAGGGGGCGGCGTCAGCAAAGCCTCCAATCTCCCCACCTGTGGGGGAGATGTCCGGCAGGACAGAGGGGGGCGCCGTAGAGTGCAACGCTTGGCTTCCAGAGCGACAAACGCCTGGAGCCATGGCGAAGGGCCGGCATCCGGCAGGACAGACGGGGGCGCCGTAGGGTGGAACGCTGGCGACTGGCCCGCCTCATTCAAAAAAACCTGACAGTGAAACTCAACTATTTGAAATCATTCCGGAATTCAATTTTTGACCGATTGATAAAAAAAGAAAACGTGCTAGCCTTCCTCAAAAGACAATAATGGGGAACAGCCGACATGGCCGATGGTCAATTCAAGAGCGGCATTGCGCAAGGCAGGCTCTCGCCTGAGCAATATGCCGACAATTTTTCCGATCTTCACGCACCGTTCGACCGGCACGAAGCCGCCGTCGAGGCCGATCGTTGCTATTTCTGCTACGACGCGCCCTGCATGACGGCGTGTCCGACGGAAATCGACATTCCGATGTTCATCCGCCAGATCGCCGCCGACAACCCGCTGGGTGCAGCGCGCACCATCTTCGACCAGAATATTCTGGGCGGCATGTGTGCCCGCGTCTGCCCCACCGAAACGCTGTGCGAGGAAGTCTGCGTGCGCGAGGTGGCCGAGGGCAAGCCGGTCCAGATCGGCCGGCTGCAGCGTTTTGCCACCGACACGGCCATGGCGCGCGACCGTCAGTTCTATCAGCGGGCGCCCGGCACGGGCCGGACGGTTGCCGTCGTCGGCGCCGGACCTGCAGGTCTTGCCTGCGCCCACCGTCTCGCCATGCACGGCCATGACGTGGTCATCTTCGAGGCGCGCGAAAAGGCTGGCGGTCTCAACGAATACGGCATTGCCGCCTACAAAACGCCGGGCGGCTTCGCCCAGGCCGAGGTCGACTATGTCACGGCCATTGGCGGCATCACCATCGAGAACGGCAAGGCGCTCGGCCGCGATTTCACGCTGGCCGATCTTACCGGTCGCTATGACGCCGTTTTCCTCGGCATGGGCCTCGGCGGCGTCAATGCACTGGGCGTGGACGGCGAAGAACTCGATGGCGTCGACAATGCGGTCGACTTCATCTCCGTGCTTCGTCAGGCCGACGATCTGGCAAAACTGCCGATCGGCCGCCGTGTTGTCGTCATCGGCGGTGGCATGACCGCCATCGATGCTGCGATCCAGTCGCGGCTGCTCGGGGCGGAGGAAGTCACTATCTGCTACCGCCGCGGCAAGGAACACATGAACGCGTCCGAATGGGAGCAGGACCTGGCCGCTGCCAAGGGCGTCAAGATCCGCCACTGGCTGAAGCCGACGCGTGTCGTGGAGGCGGATGGAAAGGTCGCAGCTGTCGAACTCGAATACACGGCGCTGCGCGACGGCAAGCTGGTCGGTACGGGCGAGAAGCTGGTCATCGAGGCAGACCAGGTGTTCAAGGCCATCGGCCAGAGCTTCGATGCCGTTCCCTTGAATGGCGGTGCCCAGCTCGTACTCGAGAATGGTCGCATCCGCACCGATGAAAAGGGGCGCACCTCGATGGCCCTTGTCTGGGCTGGTGGCGATTGCGTCGCCGGTGGCGAAGACCTGACCGTGACGGCGGTTGCGCAGGGGCGCGACGCGGCCGAGAGCATTCACATGGCGCTCACCGCGGCTACCGCCGCTGCGCGCCCGGTTCTGGCATAGGAGGCTTCCATGGCAGACATTTCGAGCAATTTCATCGGCATCAAGTCACCCAACCCGTTCTGGCTCGCCTCCGCGCCGCCGACCGACAAGGAATACAACGTCGTACGCGCCTTCAAGGAAGGCTGGGGCGGTGTGGTCTGGAAGACGCTCGGTGAGGATCCGCCGGTCGTCAACGTCAACGGACCCCGTTATGGCGCCATCTGGGGTGCCGATCGGCGGGTGCTCGGTTTCAACAATATCGAGCTGATCACCGACCGCGAGCTCCAGACCAATCTGCGCGAGATCAAGAAGGTCAAGAAGGAGTGGCCGGACCGCGCTCTCGTCGTCTCGCTGATGGTGCCTTGCGAGGAAGAGAACTGGAAGTCGATCCTCAAGCTGGTCGAGGAGACCGAGGCAGACGGCATCGAACTGAATTTCGGCTGCCCGCATGGCATGAGCGAGCGCGGCATGGGAGCCGCCGTCGGTCAGGTGCCGGAATATATCGAGATGGTCACGCGCTGGTGCAAGCAGCATACGCGCATGCCCGTCATCGTCAAGCTGACGCCCAACATCACCGATATCCGCTATCCGGCCCGCGCGGCCCACAAGGGCGGTGCCGATGCGGTCTCGCTGATCAACACGATCAACTCGATCACCGCTGTGGACCTCGACAACTTTGCGCCACAGCCCACCGTTGACGGCAAGGGCACGCATGGCGGCTATTGCGGCCCGGCGGTCAAGCCGATTGCCATGAACATGGTCGCCGAGATCGCCCGCGACGCGCAGACCCAGGGCCTGCCGATTTCGGGCATTGGCGGCATCACCACCTGGCGCGACGCGGCCGAGTTCATGGCGCTGGGCGCCGGCAACGTGCAGGTCTGCACGGCGGCCATGGTCTATGGTTTCAAGATCGTGCGCGAGATGATCTCCGGCCTGTCGGACTGGATGGACGAGAAGGGCCACAGGAGCCTCGACGATATCGTTGGGCGCGCGGTGCCCAACGTCACCGACTGGCAGTATCTGAACCTCAATTACATCGCCAAGGCGCGCATCAACCAGGACCTGTGCATCAAGTGCGGCCGCTGCCACATCGCCTGCGAGGACACCTCGCACCAGGCCATCACCTCCATGGTGGACGGTGCGCGGCACTTCGAGGTCATCGACGCCGAATGCGTCGGCTGCAATCTTTGCGTCAATGTCTGCCCGGTGGAGAACTGCATCACCATGGAGCCGCTGGCGGTCGGCGAGATCGACCAGCGCACCAGCAAGACGGTCTCTCCCGACTATGCCAACTGGACGACGCATCCCAATAACCCCTCCGCGCGCATCGCGGCGGAGTAGTGAAAGCTCCTCCCGGCGAGGGCGGGACCGCCAGTATTGTGTATCGGCAGGTTCCGCCCTCCGCTGTTTTTGCGGCGGGGCGGCCGAGATCAGCATTGGCCGAAGCGCGATGGCTGCCAGCGGGTAAACAATCGATTAACCGGTTGTGTGCATGCTGCCGGGACGCAGTTTTCCGTCCCTTGGGCCAGGCACCTCTATGATCGTCATCAAGGCCAACGGTGTAACCGACGTCCGACGGCTCAGGAAACTGGCCGATACGCTCGATGCTGCCGATATCCCGGAGCTGCCGGCCCCGACCAGGGCCGAAACAAAGGAGCCTTCGGTCGATTCCGAGCCGGGGCCTAGAATCACACCGCGCACCCGTGCCGCGATACTGGCATTGCAGCCGGTCGAAGCAGGCGTGCCCGGCGACTACGAGACTCCCTGAGCGGGCCCGAGAGGTCAGCCGGCCTTGGGCCGCAACCCGTCCAGATAGAGCTGTTCCAGCAATCTTGCGGCATCGTCGAAGCGGCCCTCGCCGCCCCGGTCCGGACCGAGAACGGCCCGCACCTGCACGTCGAAATCGGCATAATGCTGGGTCGTGGCCCAGATCGAGAAGATCAGATGCCAGGGATCGATGCGCGCCAGTTTGCCCTGCTTGATCCAGTCCTTGATGACCGCTGCCTTTTCGTCGACCAGCGGCTTCAGTTCGCCTTCCAGCATGGGCATCACCCGTGGCGCCCCCTGCAGGATCTCGTTGGCGAACAGCCGGCTTTCTCGCGGAAAGTCGCGCGCCATCTCCAGCTTGCGGCGGATATATGAGCGGATCTCGGTGATCGGGTCGCCGGTTTCGTCCATCTCGCGTAGAGGGGCCAGCCAGGTGTCCAGCAACCGCTTGATCAGCGTCTCGTGAATGTCTTCCTTGCCGCGGAAATAGTAGAGCAGGTTCGGCTTCGACATGCCTGCCGCCTCGGCGATCTGGTCGATCGTGGCGCCCCGGAAACCATGTGCCGAAAACACGTCCAGTGCCGCCTCCAGGATCACGTCCCGCTTCTCGGTCTGGATACGTGTGCGTCGGCGCTTGACCGAGCCCTCCATCAGGCAAGATTCCCGTTTCGAAATCGCATCTAATCCTGGCCTAACCTGCTGGACCAGCGGCTGTGCGTCGCTGGCGCGCGCGGCCACTACCCCATCTGCGCTACTTAACCCTTGACCGCCCGTTTGGCGGTGCTAACGTTTGTCCATTCGGTCAAAAATTTGCCTAGCATCTGAAGCCGGAAAAACCAAGCGTTGGCCTCGACCACGATAAGGGGACATTAGGGAAAGGCTCGGCCATGTCCAACAGGCTCAATGTTGCACCGAACGATCTAAGCGCATTCTGGATGCCGTTTACGGCAAACCGTCAGTTCAAGAAGGCGCCGCGCATGCTGGTCGCGGCCAAGGACATGCACTACACGGCCTCCGACGGCCGCAGCATTCTCGATGGCACCGCCGGTCTGTGGTGTGTCAATGCCGGCCACTGCCGGCCCAAGATCACCGAGGCGATCCAGCGCCAGGCAGCTGGACTCGACTACGCGCCCGCCTTCCAGATGGGCCACCCGCTCGCCTTCGAACTCGCCAATAGGCTGGTCGACGTGGCGCCCGAAGGGATGGACCACGTCTTCTTCACCAATTCCGGTTCGGAATCGGTCGACACCGCGCTCAAGATTGCGCTTGGCTATCACCGCGTGAAGGGTGAGGGCTCCCGTTTCCGTCTGATCGGCCGCGAGCGTGGCTATCATGGTGTGAATTTCGGTGGCATCTCGGTCGGCGGCATCGTCACCAATCGCAAGATGTTCGGCACGCTGCTTACCGGCGTCGACCACATGCCGCACACGCACCTTCCCGGCAAGAACACCTTCACGCGCGGCGTGCCCGAGCATGGCGGCGATCTCGCCGACGAGCTGGAGCGCATCGTCACGCTGCATGACGCTTCGACCGTCGCCGCCGTGATCGTCGAGCCAGTGGCTGGTTCGACCGGTGTGCTGATCCCGCCAAAGGGCTATCTGCAGCGCCTGCGCGACATCTGCACCAAGCACGGCATCCTGCTCATCTTCGATGAGGTCATCACCGGTTTCGGTCGTCTCGGTACGCCCTTCGCGGCAGACTATTTCGGTGTTACGCCCGATATCATGGTCACGGCCAAGGGCGTGTCCAACGGCGTCATCCCGATGGGCGCGGTTTTCGTGACCAAGGAAATCCACGACGCCTTCATGACCGGGCCGGAGCACCTGATCGAGTTTTTCCACGGCTACACCTATTCCGGCAACCCGATCGCATCGGCTGCGGCTCTGGCCACGCTCGACACCTACAAGGAAGAGGGGCTGCTGACGCGGGGTGCTGAACTCGCACCGTATTGGGAAGATGCGCTGCACTCGCTCAAGGACGCGCCGCATGTCATCGACATCCGCAATATCGGCCTGGTCGGCGCCATCGAACTGAAGCCCATCGACGGCCAGCCGACCAAGCGCGCTTTCTCGGCCTTCGTGAGAGCCTTCGAAAAGGGCGTGCTGATCCGCACGACGGGCGACATCATTGCGCTGTCGCCGCCGCTGATCATCGAGAAGAGCCAGATCGACGAAATTGTCGACTGCGTCAGGGATGTTCTGAACGCGGTCGACTGATAGAACTGCCCAGGAACGACGAGCGGCGTCGGGAACCGCTGCTCGTCGATCGACAATGAGAGGAGCCACCGGCTTATGGCAGCACCGGGTGAAAACCTGCGCATCGATCCCGACAGGCTTTGGGATTCCCTGATGGAAATGGCCAAGATCGGTCCGGGTGTGGCCGGCGGCAACAATCGCCAGGCTCTGACCGACGAAGACGGCGAAGGCCGCCATCTGTTCAAGCGCTGGTGCGAGGCGGCGGGGATGACTGTCTCCGTCGACAAGATGGGCACCATGTTCGCCAGGCGCGAGGGAACCGATCCCGACGCATTGCCCGTCTATATCGGCAGCCACCTCGATACCCAGCCGACCGGCGGCAAATATGACGGCGTGCTTGGTGTCCTGGGCGGGCTGGAGGTCATCCGCACCCTGAACGATCTCGGCATCAAGACCAAGCATCCCATTGTGGTTTCCAACTGGACCAACGAGGAAGGGACACGTTTTGCCCCTGCAATGCTGGCCTCCGGTGTCTTCGCGGGTATCCATGAGCTGGAATGGGCCTATGAGCGGGTGGACGCCAAGGGCAAGAAATACGGGGACGAATTGCAGCGCATCGGCTGGATGGGCGAGGAAGAGGTCGGCAACCGGCCGATGAAGGCCTTCTTCGAACTCCACATCGAGCAAGGCCCGATCCTTGAAGACGAGGGCATCGATATCGGTGTAGTGACGCATGGCCAGGGGCTGTGGTGGCTGCAGGTCACGCTGACCGGCAAGGAAGCCCACACCGGCTCGACGCCGATGCACAAGCGTCGCAATGCCGGGCTTGGCATGGCGCGGGTAACGGAACTCGTCCACGAGGTGGCGATGGACTACCAACCCGGCGCAGTGGGTGCCGTCGGTCATGTCGACGTGCATCCCAACTCGCGCAACACGATACCGGGACAGGTCGTCTTCACGATCGACATTCGTTCGCCCGACGCGGAGGTGCTGGACACGATGCGCGCACGCGTCGAGCAGGGCATCGCAACCATTGCCGAGGCGCTCGATATTGGGCACGAGGTCGAGGATGTCGGCCATTTTGCGCCCGTGACTTTTGATGAGGGCTGCGTAAAATCCATCCGCGATGCGGCCGAGAGGCTCGGCTATTCGCACATGGACATCGTTTCGGGTGCCGGCCACGATGCCTGCTGGATCAACCGTGTCGCACCCACGGCGATGATCATGTGCCCATGCGTCGACGGCCTCTCTCACAACGAGGCCGAAGAGATCACGAAGGACTGGGCGCGGGCTGGCGCCGACGTTCTTTTCCATGCCGTTGTCGAGACGGCGGAGATCGTTGACTAAGGAATGCACGCTGCGCTTGCCGCGCCTGGATGCGCGCAAGCAGCCGATAATTGACGGGGAACGAAATGTCGAAAGTCATCAAGAACGGAACCATCGTCACAGCCGACCGCAGTTGGAAGGCTGACGTGAAGATCGAAGGCGGCAAGATCGTCGCGATCGGATCGAACCTTTCGGGTGATGAAACGATCGATGCGACGGGCTGCTACGTCATGCCGGGCGGAATCGACCCGCATACCCATCTCGAGATGCCCTTCATGGGCACCTATTCGGCGGACGACTTCGAGAGCGGAACCAGGGCTGCGCTGTCGGGCGGGACGACCACGGTCATCGATTTCTGTCTGCCTTCGCCGGATCAGTCGCTGCTGGAAGCCATCCAGATGTGGGACAACAAGTCGACCAGGGCCTGCTGCGACTATGCCTTTCACATGGCGATCACCTGGTGGGGCCAGAAGGTTTTCGACGAGATCCCGCTGGTTGTCGAGAAGGGGATCACCTCGTTCAAGCACTTCATGGCCTACAAGGGCGCGCTGATGGTCGACGACGACGAGATGTACTCGTCTTTCCAGCGCGTCGCGGAAGTTGGCGGACTGCCGATGGTGCATGCCGAGAACGGCGATGTCGTTGCCCAGCTTCAACAGAAGCTCCTGGCGGAAGGCAATAACGGACCGGAGGCTCACGCCTATTCGCGTCCCCCCGAGGTCGAGGGCGAAGCCACAAACCGTGCCATCATGATCGCCGACATGGCGGGCGTCCCGCTTTATGTCGTCCATACCTCCTGCGAACAGAGCCATGAAGCGATCCGTCGCGCACGTCAGAATGGCATGCGTGTATATGGCGAGCCGCTGGTGCAGCACCTGGTTCTCGATGAAAGCGAGTATTTCGACAAGGACTGGGATCATTCGGCGCGTCGGGTGATGAGCCCGCCGTTCCGCAACAAGGTCCATCAGGATTCACTCTGGGCCGGCCTGGCTGCAGGCTCGCTGCAGGTGGTGGCGACCGATCACTGTGCCTTCACGACCGAGCAGAAGCGGTACGGCGTCGGCGACTTCACCAAGATCCCCAACGGAACGGGTGGGCTTGAGGACAGGTTGCCCGTGCTCTGGACCTACGGCGTCGTCACCGGCCGCCTGACGCCCAATGAATTCGTGGCCGTGACCTCCACCAATGTGGCGAAGATCTTCGGGATGTATCCCAAGAAGGGTGCGATCATCGAGGGAGCCGACGCCGACCTCATCGTCTGGGATCCCGAGAAGTCGAAGACGATCACGGCAAAGAACCAGCAATCTGCGATCGACTACAATGTCTTCGAAGGCATCGAAGTGAAGGGCCTGCCGCGATACGTCCTGACACGCGGCGAAATCGCCGTCGACAACGGCGAGGTGAAGGCCAAGCCCGGGCACGGTCAGTTCGTGCCGCGCGAGGCCAAGGGGGCCGTCAACCAGGCAATGTCGACCTGGAAGGAGGTTGTTGCGCCGCGCAAGGTCGAGCGCACCGGCATTCCGGCAAGCGGGGTATGATGCGAGGGCTCTCGTTCTTCGCTCTGCTGGCCGGAGCCGCGATCATGGTCGCGGTGCCCTCCGTAAACGCCAGCCCGACCCTTGCCGTTGCCGGACCTTATGGCAACGAGGATGGCTGCGCCCACGAGGCGGGCCAGATCGTCAGCGGGGACGGGCTGTTCGTTCTGCGCGCCGATGGGCTGGAAGCCTATGCCGGCGCTTGCGAGTTCGTGCAACTCTCACCCTCGCGCAGCGGCGCAGCGGTCGCCACGGCGCTGTGTCAGAGCGAAGGCCTATATGACATCCGCATGTTCACGATAGTCCCCCAATCGGAGAGCGAGACGCTGCAGGTATACTTCGATAATGGCGAGTTGTGGCACGAGGTGGCACCATGTCCGTGACCGACGCCCCAACCGCTGAAAGTGCATCCGTCGCCCCCACGGCGGCTGTTGTCGAGGCGCGCGGCCTCGACCTGACATTCCAGACGGCGGACGGGCCGGTACAGGCGTTGAGCAACGTCAATCTGACGATCGGCAAGGGCGAATTCGTTTCCTTCATCGGACCGTCCGGCTGCGGCAAGACAACCTTCCTGCGCGTGGTCGCCGATCTTGAGTCCCCGACGGCAGGCGAGATCAGGGTCAACGGCATGTCGCCGGAGGACGCTCGCAAGGCGCGCTCATACGGCTATGTCTTCCAGGCTGCCGGGCTCTATCCCTGGCGGACGATCGAGAAGAATGTCGCGCTGCCGCTGGAGATCATGGGCTATTCGGCCGCCGAGCGGCGCGAGCGCATCGCGCGAACGCTTGAACTGGTCAACCTGACCGGCTTCGAGAAGAAATTTCCCTGGCAGCTTTCCGGTGGCATGCAGCAGCGCGCCTCCATCGCCAGGGCGCTGGCCTTCGACGCCGATCTTCTGTTGATGGACGAACCCTTCGGTGCGCTTGACGAGATCGTGCGGGACCATCTCAACGAGCAGCTTCTCAAATTGTGGGCGCGGACCGACAAGACGATCTGTTTCGTCACCCACTCCATTCCCGAGGCGGTTTACCTCTCGACCAAGATCGTGGTCATGTCGCCGCGTCCGGGACGCGTCACCGATGTGATCGAATCCACGCTGCCGAAGGAACGGCCGCTGGACATCCGCGAAACGCCTGAATTCCTGGCCATTGCCGCGCGCGTGCGCGAGGGCTTGCGGGCCGGTCACAGCTATGACGAATAGGCGAGGGCCGGCCGCAAGATGAGCTCGACCACGTCCATCGCAGCACCGGGATCGGCCGTCGGGCGCACCGTAGGTCCGGGCCTGTGGGGGCGGCTGACCCAGGGCAGCACCGTGCCGATCCTGATCGTGCTCGCCGCCATCCTCGTGATCTGGTACGCCTTCACCATCTATCTGAACGCGCGCTGGCAGTTTCAGGTCTTTGACCGCGCCGGCGCCGAATACACCGTCTGGAAATTCATCGTCGGCACCATGTCGCAGGATCGACCGGTCTTGCCGGCGCCGCACCAGGTTGCCATCGAGTTGTGGAACACCACCGTAGGCCAGAGCATCACCTCGCGGCGCAGCCTCATCTATCATGCCTGGATTACGCTTTCGGCCACCCTTTTGGGCTTCCTGATGGGAACCTTGCTGGGCATGGCCCTTGCCGTACTCATCGTGCACAACCGCGCGACCGACCGCTCGCTGATGCCTTGGATCATTGCGTCTCAGACCGTGCCTATCCTGGCCATCGCCCCGATGATCGTGGTGGTGCTGGCATCGATCGGCATGACCGGACTGGTGCCGAAATCGCTGATCTCGACCTATCTGTCCTTCTTCCCGGTCGTGGTGGGCATGGTGAAGGGGCTGCGCAGCCCGGATTTTCTGCAGCTCGACCTGCTGCGCACCTACAGCGCCAGTCGCTGGCAGGCGTTCTGGAAGCTGCGCTTTCCCTCGTCTCTGCCCTATCTCTTCACTTCGATGAAGGTCGGCGTGGCGGCCAGTCTCGTGGGCGCCATCGTCGGCGAATTGCCGACCGGTGCGGCGGGCGGCCTTGGCGCGCGCCTCCTGGCGGGATCCTATTACGGCCAGACGGTGCAGATCTGGTCGGCACTGCTGATGGCGGCCGCCCTGTCTGCCACGCTGATCATTCTTGTCGGCGTGGTCCAGCGCATCGTTCTTTCCCGCATGGGAGGGCAGCCATGAACACCACGATGATCGTGGGGGCGATAGCGTTCTGGCTGGCGGCGTGGGCGGTCAACGAATGGCTGGTGCGCGTGAAGGCGACGGGCCTGGCCGCGCGGGCCATCGATCTGGTTATCCCGATCCTCTTCGGCGCCTCGCTTCTCGTGCTGTGGGAAGGGATGACAAGGGGCTTCAACGTTCCGCAGGTTCTGCTGCCGCCACCCAGCGTCATCTGGGAGCGCATCCTGGCTTCGACCGGCACTTTGTGGGCCGACTTTCACCAGACTTTCATCAAATCCGTCATTCCGGGCTACGTCATGGGCTGCACGGCGGGGCTGCTGGTTGCCATCGCCATCGACCGCTCGCCCTTCCTGAAGCGCGGCCTTCTGCCCATCGGCAATTTCGTCTCCGCACTGCCGCTTGTCGGCATCGCGCCGATCATGGTCATGTGGTTCGGCTTCGACTGGCAGTCCAAGGCGGCCGTGGTCGTGGTGATGACGTTCTTCCCGATGCTGGTCAACGCGGTGGCTGGCCTCAACGCATCGACGCGTATGGAACAGGATCTGATGCGGACTTATGCCGCGAGCTACTGGCACACGCTCATGAAGCTGCGCCTGCCGGCGGCGTGGCCCTTCATCTTCAACGCGCTGAAGATCAATTCGACGCTCGCGCTCATCGGGGCCATCGTCGCCGAATTTTTCGGTACGCCGGTGGTGGGCATGGGCTTCCGCATCTCTTCGGCCATCGGTCGGCTCAATGTCGACATGGTCTGGGCGAGCATCGCCGTTGCAGCATTGGCGGGCTCGACATTTTATGGTCTCATCGCGCTTACGGAGCGTGCCGTGACCTTCTGGCATCCGTCGATCCGTGGTGGAAAGGCGAGATAGTTCAACAAGAAAAGGGGAATAAGAATGAAGAGAATTGTTGCGGGTCTGTTTGCTGCCTCTGTGGCCATGGCCGCCTTGCCGGCAATGGCGCAGGATCAGATCACCTTCCAGCTGAAATGGGTCAACCAGGGGCAGTTCGCCGGATATCTCGTCGCCAAGGATCTCGGCTACTATGAGGAAGAGGGCCTCGACGTCACGATCAACCCGGGCGGGCCGGACATCGCGCCCGAGCAGGTCATCGCCGGTGGCGGCGCCGATGTCATCACCACCTGGATGGCCGCTGGCCTGGCCGCGCGCGAGCGTGGCGTGCCGCTGGTCAACATCGCCCAGCCCTTCGCCCAGACTGCGTTGCAGATGGTCTGCTCGGAAGAGAGCGGCGTCACCTCGACCGACGACTTCCCCGGCAAGACGCTGGGCGTCTGGTTCTTCGGCAACGAGTACCCCTTCTATGCCTGGATGGCCAAGCTCGGCCTGCCGACTGATGGCGGCGAGGACGGCGTGGAAGTGCTGCGCCAGGCGTTCAGCGCCGATCCGCTGCTTCAGGGCCAGGCCGACTGCATTTCGGTCATGCGCTACAACGAGTACAAGCAGGTGCTCGACGCCGGCATTCCCGAAGACAGCCTGACCCTGTTCGACTTCACCGAGGAAGGCGTCGGCATGCTCGAGGACGGGCTCTACGTGCTTGAGGAGCGGCTTGAAGATCCCGAGTTCGTCGACCAGATGGTGCGGTTCGTGCGTGCCTCCATGCGCGGTTGGGAGTACGCCAAGGCCAATCCGGAGGAAGCCGCCGAGATCGTGCTTGAGAACGACATGTCAGGTGCGCTGACGCTGGAAAGCCAAATCTACCAGGTCAATGTTGCGGCCGGGCTCGTCGGCGACAGCGCGGCGCTCGATCCGGACGCTTATGAGCAGACGGTGCAGACCCTGCTTTCGGCGGTTTCGCCCGATAATCCGGCGATCACGCGTGAGCCGGAAGGCGCTTTTTCGACTGTGGTGACGGACCAGCTCGACTGACGCGAGCGTCGTCTTTCGAATTGAGCTTGAAAGGGGCGGGCGACCGCCCCTTTCCTTTTGGAAGTGTGCCCGAAGCGTTCGGCGCTGGCTCAACGGTGCCTTTGCGCCGCCGGACCTGACGTCGCGCGCCTGCACTGACAACCCTGTTTCGACCCGCTCGCTTGGCTGCGTAGAGTGCGCCGTCGGCTGCGTTCAAGGCCGCATCGATCGGGTTGTTGGCGGTCTTGAAGGCCATTCCTATGCTGATGGTGAGGGGACAGGGTGCACCCTCGACCGAGAAACGCAGGGCTTCGACACGGGCCCGCACCCGTTCCGCAATCATCAGGCCCAGCGCTTCGTCCGTTCCCGGCAGGAAGATGCAGAATTCCTCGCCGCCGAAGCGAGCAACGACATCCGTCTCCCGCGTCCCGACATGCAGCGAACTGGCGATCAGCACCAGGGCCCGATCGCCGGCCAGGTGGCCATAGGTGTCGTTGATCGACTTGAAATGATCGACGTCAAGCATCAGCATGACACCGGTACTGTCTTCCCTGACCGCATGCTTGAAGGCTTGGCGGTGCAACAGTCCCGTCATCATGTCGCGCGAGGCGGTTTCGTGAAGCTGTCTTTGGGTTTCTTCCAGCCTCAGTATCGTCTCATGCAGTTGCCGTCTCTGGCGCAAGAGGATGAGCGTGATCGGAAAGCAGGTGCACGCCGGGATCACGACGCCCATGATGACAATCCAGATGTCGTAGCCGCCCTCCATCCCACCCCAAACGACATAGGACAGGGTCTGCGTGATTCCGATAACGATCAGGGTGGCAACCGTCGCGAGTACCAGTGGCTGCGCCATCTCCCGAGTCTCCACATCGCCTCTCATCAGTATGGAGCCATCTCCTTTCGGAATGATTGACGGTTTCGTCCGTGCCGCCTGGTCAAGGATCTGCGGCCATCAACGATGCCCGTCGAGACGCTGCCGTTCGCGTTCGCGGAACATGCCAGGGGTCATGCCGGTCTGACGTCGGAAGAAACGGTTGAAGTAAGCCGGATCGGCGAAGCCCAGCGCATCGGCAATCTTCTGCACGGGCATGGGCGTGAAGACGAGATCGCGCCGCGCGGCATCGACCAGCCTCTGGGCAATGAGTTGCTGCAGGCTCGAACCCGTAGCCTTGCGACAAACCCGGTTGAGATGTGCTGTCGAAAGACCCAGCCTGTCCCCGTAGAAGCTGGATGGCCGATGCTCCCGAAAATGGGCGCCGATCAGGCCATGCAATTCCTCCATGCGCAACCGGTCCCGTTCGTCGGCAATGTCAACGCCGCTGGACCTGCCGCCATGTGCCCGCGCTAGCGAAACGATCGCTGCCGTCATGAGCGCTTCCAGCAGGATGGTTCGGCCGGGGGCCTGGCCGGCCAATTCTTCATGGATGCGTCGGATGCACTGGACGGCAAAGCCGGCATCGCCATCCTGTTCGGCTGCGTTGACGATGCCGATCTGCTTGCCAAAGGCACTGATCTGGCGGTCGCCGGCGGCAATCGAGTTCAGCCTGTCCGCGATCGCGGTAAGCACCAGCCCGTCAACATCGCGCGAATAGGTGAACCCGTGAACGGCCCCCGGAGGAATGAACAGGACGCAAGGGGCCTGAAAGCTGGCCGCAGACGAACCGCCAATGACTTCGCCGCGGCCTGCATTGAGCCAGAAGAGCTGGAAAAAGGCGTCGTGACGATGCGGCGCAATCTCCCAATTGTGCAGCCGGGTTCGCTCGGGCACCGTCTCGCTATGCAGCCAGAACTCTGCGCTCTCGGGCGTTTTCTCTCCATAAAGCTGATAGGACGGGATAGGAGAGATCATTGCCATGCTGTCCGTTCCATGCGCGGATTGTGCAATGGATTGCCCCGATTGTCCATTGTGAACAGCTTGTATACGTTACAGATTGCGGCCCGCTTAGGAGGAGCCACACTTGCGTACACAGGTCGTCATCATCGGGTCCGGTCCCTCCGGACTGCTGCTTGGTCAACTGCTTTCCAATGCCGGCATCGACAATGTCGTGCTGGAACGGGTCAGCCAGGATTATGTTCTCGGCCGCATCCGCGCGGGCGTGCTTGAAGAAGGCACCTGCCGGCTCCTCGATCAATCCGGCGCCGGTGCCCGCATGCATCGCGAAGGCTTGCCCCATGACGGTTTCGACCTGACATTCAGCGGCAAGCGGCATCGCATCGATCTTGTCGGGCTCACTGGCGGCAAGCGGGTCATGGTCTATGGACAGACCGAGGTCACGCGGGACCTGATGGACCATCGTGCGGCGACTGGCGGCATGACAGTCTACGAGGCGGCCAACGTCACGCCGCATGATTTCGACGGCGCCAACCCCTACGTCACCTACGAGAAGGACGGCGTGACGCATCGCATCGACTGCGATTTCATCGCGGGCTGCGACGGTTTTCACGGCGTGTCGCGCAAATCGGTCGCCGGCAAGGGGCTCGAAGAATTCGAGCGGGTCTATCCGTTCGGCTGGCTGGGCATCGTTGCCGAGGTCCCGCCGGTTGGTCATGAGCTGGTCTATGCAAATCACGAGCGTGGCTTCGCTCTTTGCTCTATGCGGTCGATGACACGCAGTCGCTACTACGTGCAATGCTCGCTCGACGACAAGGTTGACGACTGGTCCGATGACGCGTTCTGGGACGAGCTTCGCCGCAGACTGCCGGAGGAGGCCGCCGATAGCGTCACCACCGGGCCGTCGATCGAGAAGTCGATCGCGCCATTGCGGTCCTTCGTTGCAGAGCCGATGCGCTTCGGGCGGCTGTTCCTGGTCGGCGATGCCGCGCACATCGTGCCGCCGACCGGTGCCAAGGGCTTGAACCTGGCAGCCAGCGACGTTCATTATCTCTACGAAGGTCTGCGCGATCATTACGCCGACAAATCGGAAGCCGGCATCAATGCCTATTCGCAGCGTGCCTTGTCGCGGGTCTGGAAAGCCGAGCGCTTCTCCTGGTGGATGACCAACACCATGCATCGGTTCCCCGACACTGGGGCTTTTGGCCAGCGCATCCAGGAGGCAGAACTCGACTATCTCTCGCAGTCTGAGGCAGCCTCGAAGTCGCTCGCCGAGAATTACGTCGGTCTGCCCTACTGAGGCAGACCGAGGGGAGGAGAACATGACAGACAAATCCGCCCGCCATGCGCAGGGCATGAAGACGCGTCGTAGCGTTCTGGGAGATGCGCACGTCGATCGGGCCGAGGCCAACAAGACCGACTTCGACGCCCCGTTCCAGGAATTGATCACCGAAGCGGCCTGGGGCCATGTCTGGTCGAGCGGTGGCCTGAGCAAGCGCGAGCGCTCGATGCTGACCCTGGCGCTGCTGGCCGGCCTCGGCAATTACGAGGAACTGGCAATGCATGTCCGTGCCACCGCCAATACGGGCGCCAGCCGCGAGGATCTGCGCGAAGTGATGATGCATGTCGCGATCTACGCCGGCGTGCCCCGAGCCAATCATGCAATCAAGATCGTCAAGCAGGTTCTTGACGAGATGGAAAAGGAGAAAGCCGGATGAGCGACGGCACGAACAGCAACAAGGCCCCGGAGACCGGCGCCTTCTTCCAGCGTGACAGGGACTGGCATCCCAAGGCCTACACGCCTTGGTACAAGACGTCGGTTCTGCGCTCGCCCCAGAAGGCGCTGCTGTCCTTCGACAATACGCTGTCGGAGATCACCGGGCCGGTCTTCGGCCACAACATGATTGGCGAACTCGACAACGATCTGCTGGTCAATTTCGCCAAGCCGGGCGAAACGGCCATCGGCCCGCGCATCGTCGTCTATGGCCGGGTGCTCGATGAGCGCGGCCGGCCTGTGCCCAATGTGCTGGTCGAGTTCTGGCAGGCCAATGCAGGCGGCCGCTACCGTCACAAGAAGGAAGGTTACGTCGCCGCGCTCGATCCGAATTTCGGTGGTTGCGGACGTACCATCACCGCCGAGGACGGGTCCTACAGCTTCAGGACCGTGCAGCCCGGCCCCTATCCGTGGCCGAATGGCGTCAATGACTGGCGTCCTGCCCACATCCACTTCTCGATCTTCGGCCATGGTTTTGCCCAGCGCCTGATCACGCAGATGTATTTCGAGGGCGATCCGATGATCTGGCAGTGCCCGATCGTCAAGACGATCAACGATCACGAAGCGATCCGTGGTCTGACGGCTGCCCTCGACATGCAGGCGACGATCCCGATGGATGCGCGCGCCTACAAGTTCGACATCGTGCTGCGCGGCCGCCGCTCGACGATGTTCGAGAACCGCATGGAAGGCAATTGATCGCGCGTCCTCGACGCAGCACGTAAAGAATCGAAGAGGAAGACCGACAATGGTTCAGTCACTCAACCGCCTCAAGGAAAGCGCGTCCCAGACCGCCGGTCCTTACGTCCATATCGGCCTGACGCCGAATTTCTGCGAGATCGGCGGCGTTTACCCCGAAGATCTCGGCACGAAGATGGTCAACGACAAGACCAAGGGCGAACGCATCACCGTCATCGGCCGGGTGCTCGATGGCACCGGAACGCCGCTCAAGGACGCGCTGATCGAAATCTGGCAGGCGGACGCCGACGGGCTCTACAATTCGCCCGCCGAGACGCGCGGCACTGCCGACCCGAATTTCACCGGATGGGGCCGCAGCCCGGGCAACATGGACAGTGGCGAGTTCGTGTTCGAAACGATCAAGCCCGGCCGGGTGCCGTTCAACGACGGTCGCCTGATGGCGCCGCACATCACCTTCTGGATCGTTGCGCGCGGCATCAATCTCGGCCTGAACACCCGCATGTATTTTGGCGACGAGGAGAAGGCGAACGCCGAGGATCCGATCCTGGCCCGCGTCGAGCACAAGGTCCGCGTTCCGACACTCATTGCGCCGCGTGATGGCAACACCTATCGTTTCGACGTTCATCTCCAGGGTGAGAAGGAAACGATCTTCTTTGACACTTGATCCGGCTACGTGAGCGCCTCGCCACTCGATAATCCGATCATGTCAGGCCTCCTCGGAGACGAGGAGGCCTCGGCCTGCTTTTCGGTCGAGGCTGATCTGGTCGCGATGCTCGACTTCGAAAAGGCCCTGGCCTCGGCCGAGGCCGCCGAGAACCTTGTTCCGGCTGAAGCGGCCGAAGCGATCGCCGCTGCCCTCTCCCCCGACAAACTCGACCTCGGTGCGCTCAGGGCAGGCGCGGCCCGCGACGGCGTGGTCGTGCCGGAACTGGTCAGGCAGTTGCGGGCAATGGTCGGCGAACCCTTTGGCCGCCATGTCCATTTCGGGGCCACCAGCCAGGACGTCATCGACACGAGCCTGGCGATACGCCTCAAGGCACTGCTGACCATATTGGGCCGCCGCCTCGACAGCACGATCGGCAAGCTCGATGCGCTCGATGAGGCGCAGGGAACCATCGAGACGATGGCCCATACGCGCATGCAGGCCGCGCTGCCGGTTCCGGCCGCGCGCAAGATCAGAAGTTGGCGCGATCCTCTCATCCGCCACCGCGAAAGCTTGGCTGCGGCCGAGGCGGCCATCGGCGTTCTTCACTTTGGCGGCGCGGTCGGTACGCTGGAAAAACTCGGTGACAAGGGTGAGGCCGTCTCATGCCGCATGGGCGAAACGCTCGGGCTTCGCACGGTTGCATATGCCCGTCATTCGGAGCGTGACGGGCCCGCATTTCTGGCCAACTGGCTTTCGATGGTCACCGGTTCGCTGGGCAAGATGGGACAGGACATTGCGCTTCTTGCCCAATCCGAGGTCGGGGAGATCAGGCTTGCCGGTGGGGGCGGTTCGTCCGCCATGCCGCACAAGGTCAACCCGGTGGGGGCGGAAGTGCTGGTGTCGCTCGCGCGCTTCAACGCGACTCTGCTTCCAGGCATGCATCATGCCATGGTGCATGAGAACGAGCGGTCCGGCGCTGCCTGGACGCTCGAATGGATGCTTTTGCCGCAGATGTCGGTGGCCACGGCTGCCGCCCTGCGCAACGCCGAAGGTTTGCTGGATGGGTTGAGCTTCGTGGCCAGGCCTGTCGCTTCGTGAACCCTCTGGCAATCGTCATCTACTGCGGCATTCTCATATCGATCTCGTCATTCGCGATCGATATCACGCTGCCGGCTTTTCCGGAGATGGTCCGCAGGCTCGATTCCCCCTATGCGACGGTCCAATGGACGGTCACGGTATACATGTTCTGTGCCGGCATCGCCCAGCTCGTCTGGGGACCGGCTTCCGACCGCTTCGGCCGCCGACCGACGCTGGCCGCCGGCCTTTCCCTGTTCCTGGTCGGGTCTGTACTGACTGCCCTGGCGCCAACCATTGAATTGCTTCTGGCGGGCCGGGCCATCCAGGGCTTTGGTGCCGCCGCGGCGATCGTGCTGGCGCGGGCGATCATGCGCGATCTCTATTCAGGGCAGGAACTGGCGCGAAACCTTGCGCTTTCGATGGCTGTTTTCGCGGTCGGGCCGATCCTGTCGCCGCTGATCGGGGCGGCTGTACTCGTGCCGTTCGGCTGGCGCGGCGTGTTCGGTGCGCTGGCGCTGCTCGGTGTCGCGCTCTTGCTGCCACTCCTCTTCTTTCGCGAAACCATCGCACAAACCTCGCGTGATGCCACACGGCCGGCGATCTTGCGCGCGCGGCTGGTACGGCTGTTTGTGCATCCACAGTCGCGTTATTTCCTGTTGCTGTCGGGCCTCGTCATGTCGACGATGGTGTTCAATCTCTCGGCCCTTCCCAGGATCTACGATGTTTCGTTCGGTGTGACAGGGGTGGCCTTTGCGCTTTTGTTCGCCCTGCACGGGACGGGCATCGTCGTTGGACAGCTCATCAACCGGCGCCTGATCCCCATCCTCGGCACCGTGCACGCGATGATGGTGGCAAATGCGGTGCTCATCCTGTCATCCGCGCTGATGATGCTGCTGACACTGGCGGGCGTCATGGGCGCTTATCTGATGTCCGCGCTGCTGGTGCTCTTTTCGACCGGCTATCTGGTTGTCTTCTCGAACGCTTCCGCATTGGTACTCGACCCGCACGGTGACATAGCCGGATTTGCTGCCGCGGTGCTGGGCGTGGCCAGCCAGATTTGTGCGGCGATCATCGTCTCCATTCTCGTGGTGATCGCCGGAGGCAATGCACTTTCCTACACGATAGTCCTGCTCAGCATTTGCTTGATCACCTTTGCACTCATCTTCTGGTGGCATGTCCAACCGGCCAGTGGGTCGCGCACGAGCCGATCCTGATCTGCCCTCGTTGATTTTTTCTCTGGTGGACCGGTCGCGAGGCAGAGAAACGGGCACGTCCGGCAGCAATTTCACTTTCGACCAAAGTCAGCCTGCAAGCTTGTGTTTTGGTAACGTTGGGGAAGTTGCAGTTTAAGGCGCAATTAACAACCTTAGGCGATAGTCCAGGCATTTCGGGGGCCTCGGTCAGGGCATGACTCGAGCTGATCTATTCGCGGACGTGACTAGGGACGCCGCAACAATCGGAGTGTGGGGATGAAAATCAGCGGCAAGATCTATTCGATCGTCGGGCTTATGGGCCTCGTGGCGATCCTCATCGGCGGCATCGCCGTGTATACAGCTTATGAATATCACGACAAACTGACCCGCTTCGAGAATGCGGCTGATCGCGCCCAGTATGGCGAGCGGCTCAATCGCTACGTGACCGCCGTGGTCATGGATTCCCGCGGCATCTATGCGTCCAGCACGACGGAGCAGGCCCAGCCATTCGGCAACGGCATCCTGCGCTATCTCGACATGATGGACGAGTTGCTGGCCGAATGGCGCCCGCTGGTTGATGCCGAGGGTCTGGCCCAGTTCGATGCGGTGGTAGCAAAGGCGGCCGAGTTCCGCGCCTTCCGCACCGAAACGGCGCGGCTTGGCCAGATCGATCCGGCCCTGGCCAACGAACAGGGCAACAACATGGAAAATCGCACCAACAGGCGCGAGTACCAGAACGAGATCGATGCGGTCATCGAACGTGACGAGAATATTCTCGAAACGATCAAGGCAGATGTTGAAGCCTTCCAGACCCGCATGCTGATGATCATTCTTGCGACAGTGCTGATTGGCCTGGGCGCAGGTGCCGGTGCAGCCGTCTTCATCAGCCGCTCGCAGCTGAGCCAGCCGATCATGAACTTGACGGAGAAGATGAAGTCGCTCGCCGATGGCGATCTCGAGACCGAGGTGCCGTACGCCGATCGTTCGGACGAGATCGGCGAAATGGCCGGCGCCGTCCTGGTCTTTAAGGAGAACGCCCTCAAGGTGCGCGATCTCAACGCTCAGGAGGCTGCGTTGCAGGCCAAGAGCGCGGATCTGCAGTCCAGCATTGCAGAGGTCGTGGCAGCTGCGGTGGCCGGTAACTTCACCCGCCGCATCACGAAGGACTACAGCAATGCCGACCTCAATCGCTTTGCGGCCAGCGTCAACGAACTGGTGACCAGTGTCGACAACGGCATCAACGAAGTTCGCCGGGTCGTCGGTGCGCTGTCTGAAGGCGACCTGACGCAGTCCATGGAGGGCAGCTATCAGGGTGCGTTCCTGGAACTGCAGAGCAACGTCAATACGGCGATGGACACGCTGCGGTCGACGATGGGCGATGTTCGCTCCACGTCGGATGCCATCCACGGCAACACCAACGAGCTGCGTTCGGCCGCCGATGACCTGTCGCGTCGCACCGAGCATCAGGCTGCCTCGCTCGAGGAAACCTCGGCGGCTCTCGAAGAGATCACCGCCACGGTCAAGACCTCGACCGATCGCGCTCAGGAAGCCAGCCGTATGGTCGACGAGGCTCGTCGCAGCACCGAAGAGTCGACGGATGTCGTCCGTGAGGCGATCGATGCGATGGGTCGGATCGAGCATGCATCGAGCGAGATCAACAAGATCATCAGCCTGATCGAGGACATCACCTTCCAGACCAACCTGCTGGCCCTCAACGCCGGCGTGGAAGCCGCGCGAGCTGGTGAAGCCGGCAAGGGCTTCGCGGTGGTCGCCCAGGAGGTTCGCGAGCTTGCACAGCGTTCGGCCAACGCAGCCAAGGACATCAAGGAACTCATCACGAAGTCCGGCAGCGAAGTGTCGACGGGTGTCCGTCTGGTGACGGAGACCGGCGAAGCGCTGGAAGCGATCCGGAAGCATGTCGTCCAGATCAACGATCACGTGCATTCCATCGCGACGGCGTCGAACGAACAGTCGATCGGCCTGCAGGAGATCAACATCGCGGTCAACCAGATGGATCAGGTGACCCAGAGCAACGCCGCGATGGTGGAAGAAACCACCGCTGCAACGCACATGCTCTCGCAAGAGGCTGGAAAGCTGGCCGAACTGATCTCGCACTTCAGGATCGATGGCGTCTCGGCCAGGATCCGTCAGGCGGATGGCGGTTCGGCTGCTCATGCCTCGCCCGCGCGGGCGCTGGGACAGCGCGTTGCCGATGCGTTCGGAGAAAAGATGGCAAGCTGACGAATCCGCAGCTTCCGAAATGCGAAACGGGCGGCCATTGGCCGCCCGTTTTCTGTTTCAGCAGGGTTTGCTCTAGATCGCGTTCATCGTCAGCAGGTCGTAGGCGGCGACCTGTTCGCCTTGCTGGTTGGTGACCGAGACGTCCCAGCGCACCTTGCCATATTCCTCGTTGCGCTGTTTCTTGTCCTTGGCCGTCAGCCGCACCCTGATCGCGTCGCCGGGCGAGACCGGCTTCATGAAACGCAGATTGTCGAGCCCGTAATTGGCGAGCACCGGCCCCGGCGCGGGATCGACAAAGAGGCCGGCGGCGAAGGACAGGATCAGATAGCCATGCGCCACGCGTCCGGGGAAGAACGGGTTGGCTGCGGCCGCCTCCTCGTCCATGTGCGCGTAGAAGGTGTCGCCCGTGAATTCCGCGAAATGCTCGATGTCGGCCAGCGAGATCTCTCGTGCGGCGGTTTCCAGCGTATGGCCGATCTCCAGCTCGGAGAATTTGAGCCGGAAGGGATGCACGTCCTTGGGATGTGTCTTCGAGCCGGGCACGAAGGTCTTGGTGATCCCCGCCAACAGGTCCGGGCTCGACTGGATTGCCGTGCGCTGCATGTAGTGCATGACACCACGGATGCCGCCCATCTCCTCGCCGCCGCCCGCACGGCCTGGCCCCCCATGGATCATGTGGGGCAGGGGCGAGCCGTGGCCGGTCGCCTCCTTGCCTGTGTCGCGATTGGCGAAATAGAGACGGCCGTGATGCGCGCCCATCGCCAGCACGGCTTGCCGCGCCACCTGCGGGTCGTGGGTGAAGACGGAGGCCACCAGCGAGCCGCCGCCGCGATTGGCGATGGCGGCTGCATGGTCGAGATCGCGATAGCCCATCACCGTCGAGACCGGGCCGAAGGCCTCGACCTCATGAACCCGCGACGTCCCATCCGGATCGTCGCAGGAAAAGAGCAGCGGCGAGACGAAGGCGCCCTCTTCGGCCACCCCATCCACGGGCTTGTCCATGTCGCCGAAGACCAGCCTTGCCTCGCCGGCGATGATGCGCGCCTTTTCGCGCACGTCGTCGCGCTGGGCGAGACTGGCAAGTGCGCCCATGCGGGTCGCCTCGTCGCGCGGGCTGCCGATCACGGTCTTGGCCAGCCGGTCCGACAGGGCCTCGATCACAGCAGCGCGGTGCGCCTCCGGCACGATGACCCGGCGAATGGCGGTGCATTTCTGCCCGGCCTTCGCCGTCATTTCGCGGTGAACCTCCTTGATGAAGGCGTCGAATTCCGGCGTGCCCGGAGCCGCATCCGGTCCCAGGATCGAGGCGTTGAGCGAATCCTGCTCGGCGATAAAGCGGGTCGAGCTTTTCAGCAATTGCGGATTCGAGCGCAGCATCAGCGCCGTTTCGGCCGAACCGGTGAAGGAGACCACGTCCTGCGAGCCGAGCCGGTCGAGAAGGTCGCCGGTCGAGCCGGCGACGAACTGCACCGCGCCATCCGGCAGGATGTTCGCTTCAACGATCATGCGGAACGCTGCCTCGGCCAGCCATGCCGTCGAGGATGCCGGCTTGACGATGGCCGGGACGCCGGCCAGGAGCGTCGGCGCCAGCTTTTCCAGCATACCCCAGACGGGAAAGTTGAAGGCATTGATGTGGACCGCCACGCCCTGCAGCGAGGTGGCCACGTGCTGGCCCAGAAAGTTGCCGCCGCGCGAGAGCTGTTCCAGTGCCCCGTCGATGAAGATCGTGTCGTCCGGCATCTCTCGCCGGCCCTTGGAGGAATAGACGAACATCGTGCCAATGCCGCCATCGATGTCGATCATCGAGTCCGCCTTGGTCGCCCCGGTCTCGTAGGAGAGTTCGTAGAGCGGGTCTCGACGTTCGTTCAGGTACTGCGCCAGCGCCTTCAGCGCGTAGGCGCGCTCATGGAACGTCATCTCGCGCAGCGCCGGCCCACCGACCTTGCGGGCATGATCGATCATGGAGGCGAAGTCGAGTTCGGCCCCGATCTCCGCGATAGCCTTTCCGGTGACCGCGCTCTTGAGCCGCGAGACCCTGCCCGACGGCGCGACCCAGCTGCCGGCCGCAAAGCTGTGAAGGGGGATGATGGTCATGACTGTCTCCTCTTCAATTCACACGCGCCGGCAGTTGCGAGAAACCCCTGAACCGCACGCGGCCCGTCCGTTGTGGCTCGCCGTCCAGCCGGTAGTTCGGGAACCGCTCCAGAAAACGCGCAATCGCGATGCGGCCTTCCAGCCGCGCCAGCGTGAAGCCTGCGCAGAGATGCGGTCCCTGGGCGAAGGCGAGATGCCGGTTGGGTTTTCTCGACAGGTCGAGTCGATCAGGCTCTGCGAACTGCCTTGGGTCGCGGTTGGCCGCTCCGATGCACAGATGGATGCGCGAGCCGGCCGGGATCGTCTCGCCGTGGAACTCGACGTCTTCGGTCGTCATCCGGTTGCCGAGCTGGTTGGGTGACTGGAAGCGCAGGAACTCGTCGACAGCGGTGTCGATCATGCCGGGATCGCCCTCGAGACGCTTCTTCTCGTTCGGCCATTCCAGGAGCTCGAACAGCGCGTTGCCGATCAGGTTCGTCGTCGTCTCGTGCCCGGCATTGAGGATGAAGATGCAGTTCTGCAGGAGCTCGGTCTCGGACAGTTCCTCGCCCTCCGGCGTGCCGTTGATCAGTCGCGTCAGCACGTCGGTCGCCGGATCGCCCGGGTTCTTGCGCCGGCGGGCAACGAGGTCCTTCAGGTACGCCTTGAAGTCTTCTACCGCGCGGTTGCCGCGTTCCTTCTGCTCCTCGCTCAGCACCGGCTCCAGCGCGCCGAGGATCGACAGCGACCAGTCGCGCAAGGGGCCGCGTTCCTCATGCGGCATGACGAAGAGATTGCCGATCACCTCCAGCGGGATGGCGGCTGCGAAATCCTCGATCAGGTCGACCTCGCCCTTTTCCTCCATCGCGTCGAGCAGCGAGTCGACCAGACGGATCAGCCCCGGTTCCATGGCCGAAATGGCGCGTGGGGTCAGTGCGCCCATCATGATCTTGCGCACGCGCGTGTGCAGCGGCGGATCGTTGAAGACGAGGCTGGTCGTGTGGTGCTCGTAAAGCGGCGTGTCGCCATATTTGGGCAGGAACTCGACCTTCTTGTCCGACGAGAAGGCCTTCGTGTCGCGATAGACACGATCGAGGTCGGCATAGCGCGACAACATCATGGAGCCATCCGAAAAGCGCTTCACCGGCGCATGCTCGAGCAGCGCGCGATAGGTCGGAAACGGATCGTCGGCAAAGCCCGGCGGAATCGCGGTGATGTCGAATGCGGCCGCCAGCGATGGGTCGGCCGCCATTGTCCGGTCAGTCAAGTCTTCCTCCCTCGGTGTCCGGCACCGTTGAGCTGCATTATTGACCGACCGGTCGGTTTATGCAAGTCTCAGCCCATCTGGGAGGAGCGATCATGACATTGTCGGCGGAGGAGATCGCGCGCAAAAGCGCGGAGGCGATGTGGGCCAGGGACGATGCCTCGAAATGGCTGGGCATGAGCCTCGATGCTGTCGGGCCGGGGACGGCCACGACATCCCTGACGGTCGAGAAGCACCACACCAACGGCCATGACATCTGCCATGGCGGCTACATCTTCACGCTGGCCGATTCAGCCTTCGCCTTTGCCTGCAATTCCTACAACCGCCTCGTGGTCGCCCAGCACAACACAATCACCTACATCGCGCCGGGCAGGCTGGGCGACCGGTTGAAGGCAGAGGCGCGCGAGATCGCGCGTTACGGGCGCTCGGGTATCTATGACGTGCGGGTCAGCGATCAGGATGGCCGGCCGATTGCCGAGTTTCGCGGCGCCTCGCGCCAGATCGACGGCAAGCATTTCGAGGAATAGGCGCCATCGGCGCTTGCGGGAGGAGAAGCATGAAGGATCTGACGCCCAGGAAGGAGGATCTCGATCCGATCGAGATCGCGTCGCGCGACGAGATCGCCGCGCTGCAGCTGACGCGGCTCAAATGGTCGCTCAAGCACGCCTATGAGAATGTCGCCCACTATCGCCAGAGTTTCGATGCCGCGGGCGTGCATCCTGATGACTTGAAACAACTCTCCGACCTGTCGAGATTTCCCTTCACCGCCAAGGGCGACCTTCGCCAGCATTATCCCTTCGGCATGTTCGCCGTGCCGCGGGAGAAGGTCGTACGCATCCACGCCTCTTCCGGCACCACCGGCAAGCCGACCGTGGTCGGCTATACGAGGAACGACATCGAGGTCTGGGCGGAATGCGTGGCCCGCTCGATGCGCGCGTCGGGCACGCGGCCCGGCGACATCGTCCACATCGCCTATGGCTACGGGCTCTTCACCGGCGGGCTCGGTGCCCATTACGGGGCCGAGCGGCTCGGCTGCACCGTGGTGCCCGTCTCCGGCGGCATGACGACCAGGCAGGTGACGCTGATCGAGGATTTCCGGGCTACCACCATCATGGTCACGCCCTCCTACATGCTCTCCATTCTGGACGAATACCGCGCCCAGGGACTCGATCCGCGCGAGAGCCCCCTCGAGGTTGGCATTTTTGGCGCAGAGCCATGGACCAACGCCATGCGGGCCGAGATCGAACAGGCCTTCGACATGCATGCGGTCGACATTTACGGTCTGTCGGAAGTGATGGGGCCGGGCGTCGCCAACGAGTGCGTGGAGACCAAGGACGGCTTGCACATCTGGGAGGACCACTTTTACCCCGAGATCATCGATCCCGAGACGGGTGCGGTGCTGCCCGACGGCGAGAAGGGCGAACTCGTCTTCACCTCGCTCTCCAAGGAGGCGTTTCCCATCATCCGCTACCGCACGCGCGACCTCACAAGGCTCCTGCCCGGCACGGCGCGCACCATGCGCCGCATGGAAAAGATCACCGGCCGCTCCGACGACATGATGATCCTGCGCGGCGTCAACGTGTTCCCCACCCAGATCGAGGAGCAGATACTGAAGGTTAAAGGCCTCAGCCCGCATTTCCAGGTCGAGCTGAAACGCGAGGGCCGAATGGATGCGATGGTCGTGCATGTCGAGGCGCTGGCGCATGCCGCGGTCGAAGACGCTCGCAAGGCAAGCGCGGCCACGCTTCGCGAATATATCAAGGAGGTGATCGGCGTGACGGTGATCGTCAACGTCACCGAGCCCGAAGGCGTCGCGCGCAGCCAGGGCAAGGCCCAGCGCATCGTCGACAACCGGCCGAAGGGATAGGGGACAGGTGGCCCGCACCCGCGCCAAGGATCACGACGACAAGCGCGAGGCGATGCTGCATCGCGCAGCGATCGTGTTCTCCCGCGATGGCTACGACCGCGCCTCCATGGCGCAGCTCGCCGGCGAACTGGGCGTCTCCAAGGGGCTTCTCTACCACTATTATGCCTCCAAGGAGGCACTGCTTTTCGACATCGTCCAGACCCATCTGGCAGCGCTGGTCGAGGTGGTGGAGGAGGCCGACGACCCCGGCCTTGCCCCCGAGGCGCGGCTCGAAGCGCTCGTCGCCGCGCTGCTGGAAGCCTATCGCGATGCCGATGCCGAACATCGGGTGCAGGTCGAGGGCATGCGGCTCCTGCCCAACGAGGATCAGGAGAAGCTGAAGCAACTCGAGCGGCGCCTGGTGGTGCTCTTCGCCGACGCTGTGCGCGCGCTGGACCCCTCACTCTTCGCCGACAAGCCGCTGATCAAGCCGGTCACCATGAGCCTCTTCGGCATGATGAACTGGGCCTATATGTGGTTCCGAGACGGCGGGCTGATCAGCCGAGCCGACTATGCGCGGCTCGCGACGCGGATACTGGTCGGCGGGGTGAGGGGGCTGTAGGGCGGCGAGGGCTACAGCGCCATGAGTTCGATCCCCTCGGCCTTTGCTGCGCGAGCCAGATTTCCATCCAGAGTAGCCAAAGGTTTGGTGTTTCGGCGGGCGAGTTCCAGATAGCTCGCATCATATGGCGTCAAGCTGTGCGAGTCGGCCAGTTCGAGCGTCGCATCCCAGGCATGCAGGTGCGTCTGCGGATCAACTTCAATCGGTAGATGCCGGAGTTGGCTCAGGGCCAGTTGCCGCTCCGCCGAAGTAATGCGCCCCCGTCGCATGGCCTTTTGCAGACCGTTGGCCACTTCCAGACTCCAGATGGCAGGAACGATGGCGCCGTTTGCTGCTACTTCGTCGAAAATCGCTTCAGTCGCATCGGTGGTCTCATCGGCGAACAGCCACGCTATGGCCATGGACGCATCCAGGACGAGGGTCACTTGCGGCCCTCGTTGATGAGTTCTTTTATGTCCAGACCGCCAAGTGTGAGGCCCTTGCGCAACTCTCTTATCCGCTCAACCGCCTCGAGTGCCTGACGCCTCTTGTCGTCGTCGTTCCGGAGCGCCACCAGCCGCGCAGCGGGTTTGCCACGCCGCGTTATGACGATTTCCTCGCCTTTCTCGGCTTCGCCGACCAACTCCGAAAGTCGGTTCTTCGCCTCAAACAGTCCGATCTCGCGCATTTCGCCTTTCTCCATCTAGCTTATAATCTAGATTGATTGCAGGCGGCTTTCAAGTCAGCGGTTCAATCCTCCAGATAGGCAAACGCGCTCGTTGCCGTCACCGCAACCTTCGCTTCGCCCTTTGCCCGCATCTCGACGCGGGTGTAGGCCATGCGCTTGCCGTTCGACAGCACGTCGACCCTGATCTCGACCGGCCCCGGCTTCAGCGGGCGGATGAAATGGGTGGTCAGGTCGACCGTGGTGCAGATGCGGAAGCGTCCGTTGAGCGCGGCGAGCGCCACGACCGAACACGTGTCGGCGGCCGAAGCCGTCGCCTGGCCGCAGATCACGCCCCCGACATGCACCAGGCTGGGGTTTTCCGGCAGCAGGAAATCGCCGCCGCCCGCATCGAAGCCGACCGGCTCCAGACCCAGATCGACAATCCACGGGGCGAACACCCTCGCCAGCACATCCCTGGCCTCCGCGACGCCGAACTCCGACATGGTTCCTCCGAAAATATGTTACAGAATATTGAAGACGCAGCCAGTTTCTGTTACATATTGACTGGCGGCGGTTGGAGACCCATCCGAGCATGGAGGAGCATTGATGTATAGCCAGGGATTGATCGGAGCGAAGACCGAGACGACCGAGGACGAGGCCTTCCTCGCAGCCTTCCAGGCGCGTATCGATGCGGAAGAGAAGATCGAGCCCAATGATCCGATGCCGGAAGGCTATCGTCGCACGCTGATCCGCCAGATCGGCCAGCACGCCCATTCCGAGATCGTCGGCATGCTGCCGGAAGGCAACTGGATCACCCGCGCACCCTCCTTGAAGAGAAAGGCCGCGTTGCTCGCCAAGGTACAGGACGAGGGCGGACACGGCCTTTATCTCTATTCTGCCGCCGAGACGCTGGGTGTAAGCCGCGAGCAGATGACGGAGGAGCTTCTGGCCGGCAAGGCAAAATATTCCTCCATCTTCAACTATCCCACGCTGACCTGGGCCGATATCGGCGCGATCGGCTGGCTGGTCGACGGCGCGGCGATCATGAACCAGATCCCGCTCTGCCGCTGCTCCTACGGCCCCTATGCGCGCGCCATGATCCGTGTCTGCAAGGAAGAAAGCTTCCACCAGCGCCAGGGCTACGAGATCATGATGACGCTGGCCAACGGCACGCCCGAGCAGAAGGAAATGGCGCAGGATGCGCTGAACCGCTGGTGGTGGCCGTCGCTGATGATGTTCGGCCCGCATGATGGCGACAGCCAGCATGGGGACCAGTCGATGAAGTGGAAGATCAAACGCTTCACCAATGACGAACTGCGCCAGCAATTCGTCGATTCCACCGTGCCGCAGGCCGAGTATCTGGGCCTCACCGTCCCCGATCCCGAGCTCAGGTGGAACGAGGAGCGTGGCCACTATGATTTCGGCCCCATCGACTGGGACGAGTTCTGGACCGTGGTCAAGGGCGGCGGTCCGATGAACAAGGAACGCCTGGAGGCGCGCCGCAAGGCCTGGGACGACGGCGCCTGGGTGCGCGAGGCAGCCCTGGCTCATGCGCAAAAGCGCAAGGCCCGGCGCGAAGCGACGAAACTGGCGGCGGAGTGAGACAAATGGCAAAGCACGAAATTCCCCTCTGGGAAGTCTTCATCCGGCCGCGCAACGGGCTCGCCCACAAGCATTGCGGCTCGGTGCATGCCGCCGATGAGGTGATGGCATTGCAGGCCGCCCGCGACGTCTACACGCGCCGCGGCGAGGGCGTCTCGATCTGGGTCGTGCCGTCGGCTGCGATCACGGCGTCGGATCCCGACCAGCGCGCGGAGAATTTCGAGCCGACCGCTTCCAAGATCTATCGTCATCCGACTTTCTACGAGATCCCCGACGAAGTAGGGCATATGTGATGGCGGCCGAACGCGATCAGTTGCTGACCTTCGTCCTGCGGTTGGCCGACGACAATCTGGTGCTCGGTCACCGGCTGTCGGAATGGTGCGGCCATGCGCCGATGCTGGAGGAAGATCTCGCCATGCCCAACATGGCGCTCGACCTGATCGGCCAGGCGCGCTCGCTTTACCAATACGCGGCCAAGATCGAGGGCAAGGGTCGCAGCGAGGACGATTTCGCCTATCTCAGGCGCGAGCGCGAATATCTGAACTGCCTGCTGGTCGAACGGCCCAATGGCGACTTCGCCCACACCATGCTCCGCCAGTTCTGGTTTGCCGCCTACCTGCATCCGCTCTGGGAGGCCATGCAGCAATCGAGCGACGAGACGCTGGCCGGTATCGCCGGCAAGGCGGTCAAGGAAGTCGCCTACCATATCCGCCATGCCGGCGAATGGGTGGTGCGGCTGGGCGACGGCACGGAAGAGAGCGCGGCGCGGATAAAGGAAGCGGTCGACGCCCTGGCGCCATATCTCGATGAACTCTTCCAGAGCGACGACATCACCGATGCCATGGCCGAAGCAGGCATCGCGCCTGATCCCGCCTCACTGCGCCCGGCCTTCGATCGCGTTGTTCTGCCGGTCTTTGCGGAGGCCATGCTGGAAATGCCGGCGACGCAATGGCCGCAGACCGGTGGACGCCAGGGCCGCCATGGCGAGCATATGGGCTTTCTTCTCGCTGAACTGCAGCACATGCAGCGCACCTATCCGGGGGCGGCGTGGTGAATTCCCCCACCCCCCTCTGGCCTGCCGGCCATCTCCCCCTCAAGGGGGGAGATCAGCCGTCGCGGCCGCCTTCTCCAATGGCCAAGTTCGCCAGAGAGCAGTCGGCATCGAAACAGCCAATCTCCCCCCTTGAGGGGGAGATGCCTGGTAAGGCAGAGGGGGGCGCCGAAGGCTGCGAGACTTCAAAGAATGCATGGAATGCCGCCGCATCCGTGCCCGATCCCGAAATCCCCTGCGTCACCGTTGCCGATCTCGGCATCCTGCGTTCGGTCGAAATGGTCGACGGCGTTGCGGTGGTCAGGCTCACGCCGACCTATTCCGGCTGCCCAGCCGTGACCTTTATCGAACTCGCCGTCGAGGCTGCATTGCGCGAGGCCGGCTTCCAGCCGCGCATCGAGCGTGTCATGTCGCCGGCCTGGACGACCGACTGGATCACCGAAGAGGGCCGGGAGAAGCTTCGTGCATACGGCATCGCCCCGCCGGAAAAAGCCTCCGGCTCCATCCGCTCGCTTTTCGGCGAATTCGAGGTCGCCTGCCCCAAATGCGGATCGCGCGACACCGAGCGCGTTTCAGAATTCGGCTCGACGGCCTGCAAGGCTCTTTATCGCTGCCTCTCCTGCCGCGAACCCTTCGATTATTTCAAGTGCATCTGAGGTTGCCATGTCGCGCTTCCACGAACTCAAGGTCACCGGAATCGAGCGCCAGACACCCGAGGCGGTCGCCGTGGCCTTCGAGGTGCCGGCCGAACTGAAGGAGACCTTCGCCTTCCGCCCCGGCCAGTATCTGACCCTTGCGACCGAGATCGATGGCCAGGAAGCACGCCGTTCCTATTCGATCTGCTCCGCGCCCGGCGACGCCTTCCTGAAGGTCGGCGTCAAGCGTGTTGCCGACGGTCGCTTTTCCAGTTTCGTCAACGAAACGCTCAGCGTGGGCGACACGATCCGCGTCATGCCGCCGGAGGGCCGATTCACCTCGCTCATCGGCGAGCGCCACGACTACATCCTGATCGCCGCCGGCTCCGGCATCACGCCGATGTTGTCGATTGCCAGGACGGTGCTTGCCCACGAGCCGACCAGCACGGTCACGCTGATCTACGGCAACCGCAGCAGCGGCTCGATCATGTTCCTGGAGGAACTGGAGGACATCAAGGACCGCTATCTCCAGCGCTTCAGCCTGTTCCACATGCTCTCGCGCGAGACGCAAGATGTCGAACTCCTCAACGGGCGCATTGATGGCGCGCGCATCGTTCAGCTTGCTGATCGCAGTCTCATCGATCCGCTCGCCGCCGACGGTGTCTTCATCTGCGGACCGGGCGAAATGATCGACAGCGTCGCCGAGGCGCTGCGGGAATACGGCGTCGATCCCGACCGCATCCGTTTCGAGCGCTTCACGCCGGCTGGCGACGCGCCGCCGCCGAAACCGCGCTCGCGAGAAGCCGAAGAGGCTGCAAGGCAGGGCGTCGAGATCGAAGTGGTCCTGGACGGTGTGCGCCGCGGCTTCACCATGAGCGCAGACGACCCTGGTCTCCTCCAGGCTGCGCAAAAGGCTGGCCTTGAGCTTCCCTACTCCTGCGCCGGCGGCATGTGCTGTACCTGCCGCTGCCGCATCGTAGAGGGCGAGGCAGAAATGGCGGTGAATTATTCGCTGCAGCCCTGGGAGGTGGAGGCGGGCTTCACGCTCGCCTGCCAGTCGCGGCCGACCTCCAGAAAACTGGTGCTCGATTTCGACGCGGCATAGCCCTTGCCAGCCTCGTCGCGATCAGCCATCTAGGCGGCATGGAAGGTCAATCACATCTCGGCATCGGCGTAGCAGTCGGTGTCTGCATCGGCGCCGCCCTCGGCATCTTCATCGGCAATGTTCTGGTCGGTATGGGCATCGGCGTCGCGCTTGGCGCCGCCGGCGGCTATGCGCTGGACCGCCGTAAGAGCTAACTAGGCGCCGCCCGAGCGGGCAAGCCGCACAGGTCTCCCATCTAAAACAAGCGACAGGCCAGCGCTGCGCGCAGCCTATTTGCCGTCGCGAATCTCGCTCAGCGTCTTCGTCGGCGTGATCGCCTCGGGGCTCATCTTGACTTCGATGATGGCCGGCTTGCCGCTGGCGCGTGCTCGCTCGAAGGCCGGGGCGAAATCGGCCGTCTTCGCCACCGTCTCGCCATGGCCGCCGAAGGCGCGGGCATAGGCGGCGAAGTCGGGGTTCTTCAGGTCCGTACCGGAAACCCGGCCGGGATACTCGCGCTCCTGGTGCATGCGGATGGTGCCGTAGGTGCCGTTGTTCAGGATGATGACGATGAAGGGCAGGTCGTACTGCACGGCGGTGGCGAATTCCTGGCCGTGCATCATGAAGTCGCCGTCGCCGGCAAAGGTGATCACCTCGCGTGAGGGATGCAGTGCCTTGGCCGCAACGCCGGCCGGCACGCCATAACCCATCGATCCCGAGGTGGGCGCGGCCTGCGTGTCGTGGCGGCGGTAGCGGTGGTAGCGATGCACCCAGCTGGCGAAATTGCCGGCGCCATTGGTGATGATGACGTCCTCCGGGAGTGTTTCCTCGAGCCAGGTCATGACCTCGCCCATGTGCACGTCGCCAACGCCCTTCTTCGGCGGGGTCGACCATTCCAGATAGCCCTGGTGCAACTCCTCGGTACGGTTTGCCCAACCCGGTACTGCGTCGGGTTCAAGCCGGGCAAAGGCTGCGGAAAAACCGTTGACGGTCGCCGCGATCGCCAGTTCCGGCCGGTAGACGCGGCCGAGTTCGTGCGGGTCAGGATAGATGTGAACCAGCTTCTGGTCGGGGTAGGGACTCCTGGTCAGCGTGTAGTCGGCAGACGGCATTTCGCCGAAGCGGCAGCCGACCAGCAGCAGGAGGTCCGCGTTCTTGATGTAGTCGGCCAGTTTCGGATTGATGCCGATGCCGACATCGCCGGCATAGGAGGGGTGCAACTGGTCGCAGAGCGACTGGCGCCGGAAGGAACAGCCCACTGGAAGCTTCCAGCGCTCCAGCCCGGCGCACATGCGCTTGACCGATTCCGCGGTCCAGCGCGTGCCGCCCAGCACGACGAAAGGCCGCTCGGCACCCTTGAGCAGTTCGGCGAGCCTTTCCATCTCCTGCGGGCCGGGCGACATCTCGACCGGCGTATATGGCAGCAGCTTGGGGGCTTCCACCTCGTCGGTCAGCATGTCTTCGGGCAGGGCGATGACCACGGGGCCCGGGCGACCCGAGGTGGCCACAGCAAAGGCGCGCGTCACAAGTTCAGGGATGCGGGCCGCGTCATCGATCTCGACCACCCATTTGGCGATCGAGCCGTAGAAGGCGCGGTAGTCGATTTCCTGGAAGGCCTCGCGGTGACGGTTGCCGCGCGCCACCTGGCCGATGAACAGGATGGTCGGAATGGAATCCTGCGCCGAGATGTGGATGCCGGCAGACGCATTGGTGGCGCCCGGGCCACGGGTCACGAAGCAGATGCCGGGCTGACCCGTGAGCCGCGCATGGCAGTCGGCCATCATCGCCGCGCCGCCTTCCTGGCGGCAGACGAAATTCTTGATGCCGGAATCGTGCAGCGCGTCCAGGACCGCCAGGTAGCTCTCGCCGGGCACCGAAAAGATCCGGTCGACGCCGTTGACTTCCAGAGCCTCGACGATCAGCTGTCCGCCTGTCTTCTTCATCGTTCTTCCTTCTTTTCCAGTTCCGCCAGCACTTCGTCCGTATGCTCGCCAAGCCGGGGCGAGGGCCGGTCGTAGCGCAAGGGCGTGGCACTCATCAGCATCGGCGCGCGCACCGAGGGCAGCACATTTCCTTGGCTGTCCTCCAGATCCATGCGCATCCCGCGCGCCAGCACCTGGGGATCGGCAAACATCTGTGCGATATCGTTGATCGGGCTGGCCGGCACGGCAGCCTTTTCGAGTTCCGCAAGCAACCTGTCGCGATCCCAGTTAGAGAGCGTTTCGATCATCGTTTCACGCAGCCGCGCGCGATTGGTGACCCGCGCGGGGTTGGTTGCATAATTCGGATCGCCCGCAAGTCGTTCCAACCCGACCACTTTGCAGAAGCGCTGGAATTGTCCGTCATTGCCAACGGCCAGGATCATGAAGCCGTCGCGCACCGGCAGCACCTCGTAGGGGGCGATGTTCATGTGGGCGTTGCCCATCTGCACAGGCGCGGTGCCCGAGACGAGATAGTTCAGGTTCTGGTTGCCCAGCACGGAAACCTGGGTGTCGAGCAGCGCCATGTCGATATGCTGGCCCTCGCCGGTAGCCTCGGCGTGCCTCAGAGCCGCCTGGATCGCGATCACCGAATAGAGCCCCGTGAAGATGTCGGAGACGGCGACGCCGACCTTCTGCGGCTCGCGGCCGGGTTCGCCGGTGATCGACATCAGCCCGCCAATGCCCTGGATGATGAAGTCGTAGCCGGCACGGGGCGCATAAGGGCCTGTCTGGCCAAAACCGGTGATCGAGCAATAGACCAGCCGGGGGTTGATCGCCTTCAGGCTCTCGTAGTCGAGGCCGTATTTCTTCAGCCCGCCAAGCTTGAAATTTTCGATCAGCACGTCGGCGGAGGCGATCAGCCTGCGCAATGTCGCTGCGCCTTCCGGCTTCGAGAAGTCGATGGCAACCGAGCGCTTGCCGCGATTGGTGGAGTGGTAGTAGGCGGCCGACAGGTTTTCCCCGTCATCACCCATGACAAAAGGCGGACCCCATTTGCGGGTATCGTCGCCCCCATCGGGGTTCTCGATCTTGATCACATCGGCACCGAGATCGGCCAGCAATTGCCCTGCCCAGGGGCCGGCCAGGATCCGGGCCAGTTCGATCACGCGAATGCCGGCGAGTGGTGGAGTCGTCATGAGCGGGCTCGGCTCCTTTCGGGATGGCGCTTGCTAGCAGGCCTTGCCCGCCACGTCACGAACTTGCGGTTGAGCCAGATGCCGCGTTGAGCCAATCGACGAATTCGCGCCAGACTTCATTGCGCCGCGAACCGTTCACCAGGTCATGCCGCAGGCCGGCCTGGAGGCTGAAGGTCACCTCACAGAATCCCAGATATTTCAGCCGCCGCGCCAGTGCCGCGCCTTGCTGGCCGAAGCCCGTGGCGGGGTCTGCGTCGCCTGCCATCAGATGGATCGGCAGGTCACGTTGCAGCCCGGACCAGCCCGCCTTCGTTGCGACCCGGCGGGTAAGGCGGATCATGTCCAGCCATGCGCCGATGGGCGGCTCGATGCCGGACAGCGGGTCTGCGGCATAGGTATCCACGACCTCCGCAACGTCGCTGAGCCAGTCGAAGCCGGTGCGGTTTTCCCCCGACTTGCGGTTCCAGCCGGCAATGATCCGGCGCATGGTCGGCGAGGTAACATCCGAACCCAGCCGGAACCTTTCCCAGCGCAGCATCCCGGACAGAAAGCGGACCGCGTGGTCGCTTGCGGCCGGCAGGTTCCAGAGCGCGGCACCTGCAAGTCTCGGAGCATGGCCGAACAGGAAATGATAGGCGATCAACGCCCCCGTGCCCTGGCCGAAAGCGAAGACCGGGAGACCTGGATGCTCTGCGGCGATGAATTCATGCAGATCGAAAAGATCGGCATCCACCTTCGCCAGCCCGCCCAAACCGCCACGCGGCGTCCCGGGGGCTTGGGTTTCGCCGTGGCCACGGTGGTCGTGGACATAGACATGGAAGCCATGCTCCGCCAGGAAACCGGCAAAGGCGGCATAGCGTCCCCCGTGCTCGCCAAGCCCGTGGCTTATCTGGACCGTGCCGCGCGGTGAGGCTGCCAGTGCGCGGCGTATGGCAAGTGTCGCGCCGGTGGAGCTTGGAAGGTGCAGCGTCTCAGGCATCGGCATCGCTAGTCTCGACATGTTGGCTTTCCCGATTGCAATAAATTCTTTCAAGCAAAACGAGAAGGACTCCCGGCCGTGGGTTGCGGCCTGGCGGAATCTCCGCATTTGATCCCGCGCCTGGATTTTGCGCATGTAATGTGCAGCGCAACAGAATGCCGCACATGTGGGCAAATTCGCTTGCATTACGATTGTGCAGGTTGTTTCATGAGGCAGGCAAAAAAACTTCCAGAGGGCAATCCATGATCACACGCAGACTCTTCACATTGGCCGCGGCCACCGTGTTCGCCGGTGCGGCGTTCGTCGCCACCCCGGCCACCGCCCAGACCAATATCGCATTCACGCTCGACTGGCGTTTCGAAGGGCCGGCTGCCGGTTTCTTCCTTGCTCAGGACCGGGGCTATTTCGAGGAAGAGGGGCTGAACGTCACCATCGACACCGGCGCCGGTTCGGTCGAAGCCATTCCGCGCGTCGCTACCGGGACCTACCAGATGGGTTTCGGCGACATCAATTCGCTGATCAAGTTTCTTGACCAGGATCCCGAGCAGGACGTGCGGGCGGTCATGATGGTCTACGAGACGCCGACCTTCGCCGTTGTCGGCCGTCGCTCGCTCGGCATCACGGAAGACCCCAAGTCGTTGGAAGGCAAGACGCTTGGCGCTCCGCCGCCGGACGGCGCCTTTGCGCAGTGGCCGGCCTTTGTCGACGTGGCAGGTCTCGACACCGACACGATCACCATCGAAAGCATCGGTTTCCCGGTGCGCGAGCCGATGCTGGCCCAGGGTGACGTGGACGCGGTGTTCGGTTTCGCCTTCTCCGTCATCCTGAACCTCAAGGCGCAGGGCGTGGATGCAGACGACATCGTGCCGATCCTGATGGCCGAGCACGGTCTCGACCTCTACGGCAATGCCATCCTCGTCAACACCAACTTCGCCGAGGAAAATCCTGAAGCCGTCAAGGGCTTCCTGCGTGCGCTGACCAAGGGCTTCCGCGATGCCGTCAACGACGTGGATGCAGGTATCGATGCGGTGCTGCAGCGCGCCGAGATTCTCAACCGGGATGTCGAGATCGAGCGCCTGACCATGGCCAACGAGATGAACATCAACACGGCCTATGTCCAGGAGAACGGCTTCGGCAACATCGACATGGATCGCCTGCAGCGCGCCTTCGACCAGCTGACCGTCTCCATGGGCCTGACTGGCGCTGTCGGTCCGGAGGACGTGGTTGACATGCAATTCCTGCCGCCGGCCGAAGACCGGATGTTCTGACGACAAACACCCTCTCCCGCTTGCGGGGGAGGGATAGTCGGGGGCGAGGTTGAGAGCCACAGCCTCGCCCTCCGCACATTCAGGATGCAAGAAGAGCCGCCCAGGCGGGGGACAAAGGCAGGCACCATGACCCAACCACTGGTCACCATCGACAAGGTCGAGATGCGCTATGGGGGCGAAGGCGGCGTGCTCGCCGTCCAGGATCTCACATTGTCGGTCAACAAGGGCGAGTTCGCAGCGGTGGTGGGGCCATCGGGCTGCGGCAAGTCCACCCTGATGCGGCTGGTCACCGGCCTGCACATTCCCCAGAAGGGTAGTGTCGTCGTTGCCGGCAACAAGGTCAACAAGCCGATCTCGATCGTCGGCATGGCCTTCCAGAACCCGACCATGCTGCCCTGGCGCACGACGCTCGACAATATCCTGTTGCCGCTTGAGATCGTCGAAAAACACCGGAAGCGGCTGCGCCGCCACAAGGCGGACTATGTCGAACAGGCCGAGGCCCTGCTCGCGATGGTCGGACTCAAGGGATTTGGTGACAAGTTTCCTTGGCAGTTGTCGGGCGGCATGCAGCAGCGCGCCAATCTGTGCCGCGCGCTGATCCACAAGCCCGATCTCCTAATGCTCGACGAGCCCTTCGGCGCGCTCGACGCCTTCACCCGCGAGGAACTCTGGCAGGTCATTCGCGACCTCCACGCTGCGCAAGGGGTGACCATCGTGCTCGTCACCCACGATCTGCGCGAGGCGGTCTATCTGGCCGACCGCGTGTTCGTGATGTCGGCCCGGCCTGGCCGTATCACCCGCGAGCACGAGATCACCTTCGCGCGCCCGCGCCCGCTTGAACTCATGTATGAGCGCGACTTCACCGAAAAGGTCCACGAACTGCGCGGCGAGATCGCCGATGCGAGGCAGGCGGCATGAGCGTGACAGACAACACCGACAAGGCGCCGGTCGAAGCCGCCGTCGCGGAGCGACGCAAGGGCTGGACGGTCGACTGGATCAAGCTCGCGCCGTGGCTCTACACGATCGGGCTCTTCGCCATCTGGGAGGCCGCGGTCTGGATTTTCGGCATCCGCCAGACCGTCTTGCCGGCCCCTTCGGCCATTGCCGGCGCCATGTATCAGTACTGGCCCGCGATCCAGCGCCATTCGATCCAGACGCTGTTCACGACCACGCTCGGCTTCGGCATGGCCGTGGTCGGCGGCCTGGCGCTGGGCTTGCTCATCGGCTGGTCACGGGTGATCTATGCCGGTCTTTATCCGATCATGGTGGGCTTCAACGCCATTCCCAAGGTCGCCGTCGTTCCGATCCTGGTCATCTGGTTCGGCATCGGCACGGTGCCGGCCGTCCTGACCGCCTTCCTGATCGCCTTCTTCCCGATCGTGGTCAATGTCGCCACAGGCCTTGCCACCATCGAGCCGGAAACCGAGGACGTGCTGCGCGCGCTCGGTGCCAAAAAGATGGACATCATGCTGAAGGTCGGTATCCCGCGCTCGATGCCCTATTTCTTCGGCTCGCTGAAGATCGCCATCACGCTGGCCTTTGTCGGCTCTGTCATCTCCGAAACAATCGCCGCCAATTCCGGCCTCGGCTACATGATGGCGTTCGCCCAGTCGCAGTTCAACGTGCCGCTGGTCTTTGCCGGGCTCATCATGCTGGCGATCGAGGGCATCGCCATGTATGCGCTGATGGCCTGGATCGAGATGCGCTCGACCAAGTGGGCCCACCGCTCGCAGACCATGGGGATGTAGGAGGCGGCCGAACCATTGGCCTCCTTCCGCGTTGGCCTCGCGGAAGGAGCAGCCAGGTGGTATCAAGCACGCGATCCCGAACCGATAGGTCCTCGCCCCGGCGAACTCTGGCGGATGCTACGCCCGTGGCGGCGCGGCAGCTTAGCTGGTGATGCCCGAATTCCCCATCGAGGACGTCATCACGCAGTTCACCATCGTCGTGCTGGCTGCACTCTTGGTGCAACTCCTTTTCGAGCGCACGCGCATACCCGGAATCATCGGGCTTCTGCTGCTGGGCATGGCGATAGGGCCAGGCGGGGCTGCGCTGCTGCCCACGGAACCGGTCGTCGAACTGTTTGGCTCGCTGGGGCTGCTTTACATCATGTTCCTGGCCGGGGCGGAGATCGATCTCGACCACGTTCGCAGCCATAAGCGTGAGGCGATCTCATTCGGGTTTCTGGCCTTTTTGCTGTCCTTCGTGCCGGCAGTCGGGGTGGCGCTCCTTTTCGGGCTGGACTGGCCGGGCGCCTTGCTGATCGGCGCGGCCCTCTCATCGCACACGCTGGTGGCCTATCCGATGATCAGCAGGATGGGACTGGCAAGCCGACCTGCCATCGTCACGGCGACCGGGGGCACGCTGCTCACGGACACCGCAGCCCTCCTGGTGCTGGTACTCGTGATCCAGATGGCCACGGGCGACGGGTTGTGGGGCGTGGCAACGACATTCGTGTTGCTTGCGCTCCTGGCAGCCGGCGGTCTCATACTGGTTCCGCGGCTGGCGCGCACGGTGCTGTCGTCTTCCCACACGACCATGCCAGAACGCGCTCTCTTTCTGGTTGCTGTCCTTCTCGTCTTGGCGCTGGCCGCCGAATATACAGGCGGCGAGGACATTCTCGGCGCGTTCCTGGCCGGTGTGTGTCTCAACCGCGCACTTCACAGCCGCAAGGAACTGCATGGGAATCTGCAGTTTGTGGGCCACATGCTGTTCGTTCCGTTCTTTTTCGTCGAGACAGGCATGCGGCTCGAGCTCGATGCGCTTGCGGCGGCCGAGACATGGTGGATGGCGCTTGCCCTGGGCGCTCTCGTCTTCGTCAGCAAGTCCGCTGCAGCCTGGCTGGTCTCTGGGCGATACGGCTATGGCAAGGACGGGCGACTGGCGGTTGCGAGCCTCTCCTTTCCGCAGGCTGCGGCAACGCTGGCCGTTGTCTATCTGGGGCTGGAACTTGATCTGGTGGACGCGGTCACCGTGGATGCGGTCATCGTGGTGATCTTCATCACCTGTCTGGTTGGCCCGATGCTGACCTGGGTGGCGGCAAACCGGATGCAGCGCCAGGGCAGCAACCCCGGCGAAGCGGATCAGCGTTCGCCTTCTTCCTCCAGATAGCGCCGAAGCAGCGCGACGTTGCGCTTGGAAACCTTGAAGAACACGTCGAAAACGGTGCCGGCTACCGGCACCGAGCCGAGTGTGACGTCTATGCCGATATTGATCATCATCTGGATGACGAGGGCACGCGGCGCACCGTGGCGGGCCGCCTGGTGCACGACATAGGCCGCCATCAGCCCAGCCGCCGCATCGCCCACCACCGGCACCAGCGAGACGACCTGGTCGATGCCGAAGCGGATGCGCGTTCCGGGTATGCGGAACTGGGAATCCAGCGTCCAGGCGAGCCTGTCCAGCCGCTGGATGGCGCGGGTCTTGGCTTCGCGGGTCAGGCGTGGGTGGCTCATCCGCCTCTCTCCGACGCGGTCATGACATGTGTTCCATCGCGATTGCACCGTTCGTCGTGAAGGAGCCGGAAGAGGTGGCCCTGGCAGATAGATCCGCCTTAACGACTTGAAAAGGCGCCAACCCTAGATTGGGTTCCGTCTCGATCCTACACGTCATGGAGCCCGTTGATGTCCATCTACCAGCTGCTTTACGTCAGCGGCGCCGTTGGCGAGCCAACGGACCAGGACGTGGAACAGATCCTGGCGGTCTCGCGCGCGAACAACGCCGAACTCGGCGTCACCGGCATGCTGCTCTACGCCGATGGGGCCTTTATCCAGGTGCTGGAGGGAGCGGAATCGACCGTCAAGACATTGTCGCACCGGATCAGTCGTGATCCGCGACACCGCAACTACATGGTGCTGTGCGAGCAGAAATCCCAATCGCGTGCTTTCGCCGACTGGCAAATGGGCTTCAAGAAGCTCGATCCGGCGCGCGCGGGCGACAAGGCGGTTTTCGAAGCCTCGCGCGCGGCCTTGGAAGAGCGCATTTCCGCCGCAGATGGCGGCATGATGCTCGACACGGTGCTCGCCTTCAGCCGCGACTTCGTCTCTACGGCCTGAGCTTCACGCCTCGATCGTCTCGCCGATCGCGTTGTCGACCACCAACGGCGTGTCGAAATAGCGGATCTCAGGCTCGCCGCCGTAGCGCTTGCGCACGCTGTCGCGCCATGTCGCGTCATGGGCGGCCTCGGCCGCCGCGCGGTTCTTCCACAGATAGAAGGCACCCGCCATGCCGGCCTCGGCATCGTAGACATAGGTCTTGCGGATGAGGTCGCCATTGGCGCGCCATTTCGGGGCGACCTCGCGCATGCCTTCCACGACCTCTTCACGGCTGATGCCCTCGGGCAGGGGGAACAGTACATATTCGGTAATCATCGGTGTCTCCTCCCGGTCCGTGGGCTGCTTCCATTGCCCTCGGCCCTCATTTCGCTTAGATACGGCGCGAATTCGCCTTCCCCCTCCACCCGAGCAGGAGTTCGACGCGCCCCATGGCACGCCAGTTCATCTATCACATGGCCGGCCTGAACAAGGCCTATGGCTCGAAGAAGATCCTCGAGAACATTCATCTCTCGTTCTACCCTGATGCCAAGATCGGCATTCTGGGCCCCAACGGCGCCGGCAAGTCGACCGTGCTGCGCATCATGGCGGGCCTCGACAAGGAGTGGACCGGCGAGGCCTGGCTCGCCGAGGGCGCGACCGTTGGCTACCTGCCGCAGGAGCCCGAGCTCGATCCTGCGCTCGACGTGATGGGTAACGTGATGGAGGGCGTCGCCGCCAAGAAGGCGATCCTCGACCGCTACAACGAACTGATGATGAATTATTCCGACGAGACGGCGGAAGAGGGCGCCAAGCTCCAGGACATCATCGATTCGCAGAACCTCTGGGATCTCGAAAGCCAGGTCGAGATGGCGATGGAAGCGCTCGGCTGCCCGCCCGGCGACGCTTCGGTCGACAAGCTGTCGGGCGGCGAGAAGCGCCGCGTGGCGCTCTGCCAGCTGCTCCTGCGCCAGCCCGACCTCCTGCTGCTCGATGAGCCGACCAACCATCTCGACGCCGAGACCACGGCCTGGCTGGAAAAGCACCTGCGCGAATATCCCGGCTCCGTGCTGATCATCACCCACGATCGCTACTTCCTCGACAATGTCACCGGCTGGATCCTCGAGCTCGATCGCGGCCGCGGCATTCCCTACGAGGGCAACTACACCGCCTATCTGGAAGCCAAGGCCAAGCGCATGGCGCAGGAGGAACGCGAGGAGGGTGCGCGCCAGCGCGCGCTCGCCGCCGAGCGCGAGTGGATTTCCGCCTCGCCCAAGGCGCGCCAGGCGAAGTCCAAGGCGCGCGTGCGCGCCTATGACGAGTTGGTCAAGGCTGCCTCCGAGCGTCGTCCCGGCGACGCGCAGATCGTCATCCCGACCGGCGAGCGCCTCGGCCAGGTGGTGATCGAGGCGGAGGGCCTGCAGAAGGGTTATGGCGACCGCCTGCTGATCGACGATCTCTCCTTCAAGCTGCCGCCGGGCGGCATCGTTGGCGTGATCGGTCCCAACGGTGCCGGCAAGACGACGCTGTTCCGCATGCTGACCGGCCAGGACAAGCCCGATGGCGGCGAGATCCGCATCGGCGAGACGGTCAAGCTTTCCTATGTCGACCAGAGCCGCGACACGCTCGATCCTAACAAGACCGTGTGGGAGGAGATTTCCGGCGGCAACGACATCATCAAGCTCGGCAAGCACGAGGTGAATTCCCGCGCCTATTGCTCCTCCTTCGCCTTCAAGGGCGGCGACCAGCAGCAGAAGGTGGGCACGCTTTCCGGCGGCCAGCGCAACCGCGTGCACCTGGCCAAGCTGCTCAAGGAAGGCGGCAACGTCATCCTGCTCGATGAGCCGACCAACGATCTCGACACCGAGACACTGGCCGCGCTGGAAGACGCGCTGGAAAACTTCGCTGGCTGCGCCGTCATCATCAGCCACGACCGCATGTTCCTCGACCGCCTCGCCACCCACATGCTCTCCTTCGAGGGCGACAGCCATGTCGAATGGTTCGAGGGCAATTTCGAGGACTACGAGGCAGACAAGGTGCGCAGGCTCGGACCGGACTCGGTCAACCCGAAGCGGGTGACGTATAAGCGGCTGACGCGGTAGGGGCAGAACTTAAGGGGGGCGAGAATTGTTTGAAGGACTAAAGCAAAGGGGCTTCGACGTCCTCGCTCTCCATCACGCCGAAGCGATCATCTCGCGAGACATGCCGGAAGCCGAGCGAGAAATTGAAGACGCTCTGATAGCCTTGGATATTCCGATAATGGAAATCGTGGCCGGCGGTGGCGGAGAAGCTGGTCTCACGCAGCGCCTCCGAAGAGGACTCGCAGAGCAGAACTGGGTGAAGCGCAATATTCAAGTACGAAAACTCGTGAAGTGGGGCGAGCAGGAGGAAGAGCGGGAGGTGGCCGCTCTTTCTCATGAAATTGACCACGTGAAGAGCTTTGGCAAGGATGCTTGGATCTTTGCCCTAGAGATCGAATGGAACAACAAGGATCCGTTTTTCGATCGTGATCTGGAAAGTTTCAAGAGGCTTCACGCAGAAGGCGCTGTGTCTGTGGGCGGAATCATTACTCGCGGTGAGAGTATGCAGCGCGACATGAGGTCGTTACTCCGCCGGTTCGCGGACGACCACCAATTGGTTAGTTTCGACCAGTTGGATGCCTTTGGCTACACGCCCACGCGCCGCCAACGCAGACTTATAGAGGAACGCGCGGACCGCATTGGTGATTTCCGGCAGGCGTGGGTGGAGGCGTTTGTAAGCGATAAGTTTGGCGAAGCAACTACACACTGGCGCAAGCTTAGGGACCGAGTTCTTAGGGGCGTGGGAAACCCCTGCCCGCTAGTGCTGATTGGTATCCCCTCAAGCGCGGTTAGCTTCAATTATTAACTATTCTGCGGCTTCCACCGATGAGTTGTACGCATAAGTCTTCCATGTCGGCTTGTAGCTCTCGTCCGCCTGGTTGCCCCAATAGGTCCAGCCGGGCCGCGTGCCGCGCGCGAAGAGTTCGAGATAGGGCCCCTTGGAGCAGCTCTCGATCAACTCGTACTGCTCATCCGGCTTGCGCGAATGCTCGCGCTTGCGCGACGACATGTAATTGACCTGGCTCCGCCCCGCAGCCTCGGTGCGGGCGTTCTTGCCGCGCACGCCGAACAGCAGAAGCTCGGTCACGTTGCGGAAATAAAAGCCGACTCCCCGGCCATCCGAGCCGCCATCCTTTCGTATCTTGTGCCAGACGATATTGGCCTTGTACTGGAAGCCCCATGCCTCCATTACGCGCAGCCCGTCTGGCAGGAGCGCGTTGGGCACCCAGAGATAGAGGTGCGTCGGCTCGATCGTCAGCGACTTCACCGGCAAGGCGCAAATCTCGTCGGTGGTCATCGTTCCGTATCGGGAAAGGCGCCGATGCTCCGGCGCGACCTTTCCGGTCCGGTTGATAAAACGCCAGGGCGGGTCGGCGAGAACGGTACGGAAGGCCTCGCCTTCTCCCGCAAGTCGCAACAGATCGAGTGCCGCATCTCTCGGCTCCGCATTCATGGCATGTTCCCCTATCGCGAAGTTCGGAACAAAAGCAGAACTTCTAAAGTTTGTCAATGTTGCGCGATTCGGCTCCTCATGTCTCGCCACGAAGCCCGGTACTCACACATGTTTGCTCGTTGGTTTGCGTCCACAGGCATTCCGCTATTCATGTATAGCAAAAGAGCCCTGTCATGCTCGCCCTTCGACTGCCGCCCGAAATCGAAAAACGCCTCGACGATCTCGCCAAAAAGACCGGCCGGACCAAGAGCTATTACGCGCGTCAGGCGATCCTCGAGCATCTCGACGATCTTGAGGACGCCTATCTCGCCGAGCAGCGGTTGCGAGACAATCCGGAGTTCGTCGATTTCGATGACGCGATGAAGGAGCTGGGCGTCGAGCTGGATGACGTCCCAACCGCCAAGGCCAGCTGAAAATGTCCTGGAAAGTCCGTTGGGAAAAACGGGCGATCAAGGATATGGAACGGTTCGGTCACGCGGACCGGGAGCGCATCGCGCGTTTCATTCGCGACCGGGTCAGCGCGCGTGACGATCCGCGCGAGATCGGTGAGGCCCTGTCCGGCCCGTTTTCGGATTACTGGAAATACCGCGTTGGCGCTATTCGCGTCGTTGCCTCCATCGACGACTAGGCGGTGACGATCATGATCGTGCGTGTCGGCAACCGCCGCGACGTCTATCGCTGACGCGCCCTCACTCCACCCTGCAACAAAACGGCATCAGCAGATTGCCGCCGAGCCCCGGCGCGGCTGTCGGGGTGAAGGTGAAGTCGTAGGTCATGTCGGCCTCGTCGGTGCAGCCGCCCGGCGTCCAGGCGATCGATCCCTCTATCCCGTGGCTGGTCGACAGCACCCAGGGATTTTGCGAGGCAAACGAGACCGTGCCCGGTGTTTCGGTCAGGTCACCGGAAAAGGCGTCGATGAAGGTCGAGCTCATGGCGGTGCCGGAGCAGGCGAGCGTCAGGGCCCAGTTCGGTTCGAAACCGGCGCAGATCATCGTCTCGCCGGAAGCGATGAGACCGTTGCACGAAAGGTCGGCGGCCATGGCCGGCAGGGCCATGAAGGTGGTCGTGGCTGCAAGAGCACAAAGCAGACGGGCAGACATGAGTGCCTCCTTGAAGGGCGCTTCGCTTCCCCGTCCGCAAGAAATCTAGCCCCATATTGAGGGTTGGTAAAGCATGCGGCCAGGTGTCGCCTGCTTGACATTGTTATTGAGGGAACCAATTCGGTGTCGCCACGTTAGAATCATTGGGCGGCAGGCGGGGGCGTTTGCCGGATGGCAAGTTGCCGTATGGGGTGCAATGCGAGTTCCAGATTTCCAGCTGCTATTTGAAGCGCTTCCCGGCGCGCACATGGTACTCGACCGCGATTTCAATTTCGTCGCGGTGAACCGGGCCTATGAGCACGCCACCATGCGATGCCGGGAAGAACTGATCGGCAAGAATCTGTTCGCCCTTTTTCCCAATCCGGGTGAGGGCGGGCGGCGGCTGCGCGCTTCCTTCGAGCGCGTGCTCTCCACCGGCAAGACCGACACCCTGGCCTATATCCCCTACGACATTCCCCGCCCCGTATCCCAGGGAGGCGGTACCGAGACGCGCTACTGGACCGCTTCGCAGTCGCCGATCCTCGGCGAGGATGGCAATGTCGCCTTCATCGTCCAGAACACGGTCGACGTCACCGATCTGGTGCGACTGCGCGAGGCGGCCAGCCTGCCCTTTTCGGCGCGCAGTGGCGCCTCCGAACTCATCGAACATGCGCGCGAGGTCGAGGAGGCACATCGTGAACTTCTGGCGGAGAGCGACGATTTCCGCCGCCTGTTCCAGCAGGCGCCGGGCTTCATCGCGGTTCTGTCGGGGGCCGACCACGTCTTCACATTCGCCAATGATGCCTATCTGCGGCTGATCGGCGGACGCGATGTCGTCGGTCTTCCGGTGCGCGAGGCGCTACCCGAGATCGAGGGCCAGGGTTTCCTGGAGATGCTGGACGATGTTTTGGCCAGGGGCGAGGAGCGCGGTGCGACGGGCGCCAGCGTGTTGCTCCAGTCGGGACACGACCAACAGCTGGAGCAATTCTATCTGGATTTCTCATATGCGCCGATCCGTGACGGCGAAGGCAAGGTGACGGGCGTCTTCGTGCAGGGCATGGACCGCACTGAAGCGACGCTTGCCGAGCGGCGTCAGGCATTGCTGCTGGCCGAACTCAACCACCGGGTCAAAAACACACTCGCCACCGTCCAGTCGATTGCCTCGCAGACCCTGCGCGCAGCCCGCGACATGCCCAGCGCCCGGCGCGACTTCGAAGGCCGTATTCTGGCCCTGTCACGCGCCCATAATCTTTTGTCGGAGCGCCAATGGTCGGATGCCGGCATCCGGACCCTGGTCGAGAACGAACTCGCCGCCCACGGTCCGGAACGCTACGGCCTTGAGGGCGAAAATGTGCCGCTCAACCCAAAGGCGGCGATCGCCATCGCCATGGTGTTGCACGAACTGGCCACCAACGCGGCCAAGTACGGCGCGCTGAGCAGCGAAAGTGGCAAGGTCAGCGTGAACTGGGCTGTGGACGGAGACGAACTTCGCATCAGCTGGCACGAGACGGGTGGCCCCTTGGTCGAGGCGCCCAGCCACAAAGGCTTCGGCTCGCGCATGATCGCACGTGTTGTCGATGGCGAATTTGGCGGCGCCTTCGATTGCGACTACGCCGCGGAAGGTTTCCGCTGTAGCCTCACCATTCCTCTGGAATCCTATGACACGATCGAGCAAGACAATGAACGACCACGGCAATGAGTTGAAGGATATCGGCGTGTTCGTTGTCGAGGACGAGGCCCTGGTGGCGCTCAACCTCGAGGATATGCTCGCCGATCTTGGATGCAGGGTCATCGGCCCTGCGATGCGGCTGGGGCGGGCGATCGAGTTTCTGGAAACGGCGCCGACGCCGGACATTGCCATTCTCGATGTCAATCTTGCCGGCGAGCCGGTGTTCGAACTGGCCGAGCGCGTCGCTTCACGTGGTATCCTGATCGTCTTTGCCACCGGCTACGGGCGCGCGGGTCTGCCGGAGAGCTGGCATTGCTGGCCGATCCTGCAAAAACCCTACACGATGGAAGACGTCGCCGGCAGCCTGAAAGCCGCCCTCGGCGCCAGCGTCAAGGCATAGCGCCAAGCTTTCGGAAGCCTAGCGCCGACGGGTTTCGCCGTCTGCGGATGAAAACAGTTGGCATCGGCATCGCATCCGTTGAATCCTGTCCCTTCAACAAGAGGGAACCCGCGATGCTCGACATGTTCGAACGTGACGCCGAGACCGAGATCGTGCCTGGCCGCAAGCTGCTTGCCAGGGTGGCGGGCGCCTATGTGGCCCCATTCGATCACTTCCAGACTCGCGCCGTCGAGGCCTTCGACGTGACCTTCGAGGGTATCGAGGGAGATTTCCATGCCGGCTACACGCGCCGCTCCGGCGGGCGCGAGCCCTGGTATGCGCGCGGCACCGAGATGCGCAACGAGCGCCAGCTCTCTATCGTCGCGCCGGACGAACTGGCGAAGATCGCCCGCGCCATGGGCTTGGACGAGGTTCTGCCGGAATGGATCGGCGCCAACCTGCTTCTGTCGGACGTGCCCAGCCTGTCCATGCTGCCGGCCGGTACGATGTTGTTCTTTCAGGGCGGGGTGACGCTGAAGATCGATGGCCAGAACGTGCCGTGTCGCATCGCCGGCCGCTCCATCGCCGAACACGCGAAGATGCGCGATCACGATGCCGGCTCCCTGCTGTTCCCGAAGGTCGGCCGCCGGCTGAGGGGGCTTGTCGCCTGGGTGGAAAAGCCCGGCCGGATTACCGCTGGCGAGCAGGTTTCGGTCCGGGTGCCGGAGCAGTGGATCTATCGTCCCTAGCTCCGGCAAGCCGCTCCGATACTTTCTACTCGTCATCGTCGATATCCGCTTCCAGAAGCCTCGTTGCGCGCCAGCCCGTCAGCACATCGTTGATCTCGTCGACCACGAAATGCCGGGCGGCATCGCGGTCATAACCCTCCGCAAGCAAGGCGTCATAGTCGGTATGCACATGGCGCACATGGGTCACGGTCGCCAGCCAGACCGCGATTGCGGGCGGCAATTCGCGCATCTTCTTTGCGGACGCCATCTCGCGGATCGCTTCGATGTCGGCATAGGGCGCCTGCGGCAAGAGAACGGTCAGCGCCCGCGCGATCGCCTTCTTGCGACCGGTGCGCGGCGTCAATCCGGTTTCTCCCGGTCGACACGCGTGGCCTCGGGAACGGCATCGGTGGAGGCGAAATAGGGCTTGATGTCGATCAGCGGCGTGCCGTCGAGCACGTCGATCGCCGCCAGCCTGACGATCCCTTGCTCTTCGTCGATGCCTAGAATGCGGCAGACATGAAACCCGATCGGGTTTGGTCGCGCGGGGGAACGCAATGCAAAGACGCCGCTTGCCGCTACGGCATGGCGCGGCTTCTGGATGATCAGGTTGCGCGGTGTCCGGTCGAGCCAGGTCAGCACGATCGCGTGGCTGGCCCGGGCAAGACCCGAAAGGCCGGGACGGTAGGGCGCGTCGACGGCAAGGCTTGCCGGCAGGCCGCGTTCGCGAGCCGCATTCATGTTCTTCGGGCAGTCCGAACGCTCGGTCCAGGGCGAGTCGACCCGGCCGATGAAGACGACATGAGCATCGCCATCTTCGCTGCCCGGATCGAAGGCGAGGGTCATTTCGCCCTCGCGCGGCTGCAGGTCGGAGGTCGGCTCGTCTGTGGGTGTCATGGCAAAATTGATATCCCGTCTTGCGCGAACTTTCGAAAGGATATAAACATATCTTTATATCGTGTTTTGTTTCGGAGTACCTGCATGCTGAAGCGGCAACCGGTGGGCCTCGACCAGATGGTAGATACGCTAAAGGCGGCCGCCGAATCCAGCCGCCTGCGTATCCTGCTGCTGCTGTCGCGCGGCGATCTGACCGTTTCCGACCTGACCCGCATTCTGGGCCAGTCGCAGCCGCGGGTCTCCCGCCATCTCAAGCTTCTGCTCGATGCAGGCCTGATTGACCGCTACCAGGAAGGGTCTTGGGCCTATTTCCATCTGTCCGACAGCGATCGCGCCCGCGAATTTCTGCATGGCATCGTCACCCGCGTGGACGAGGGCCAGGGCGCGGTGGAGCGCGACATGGAGCGGCTGCAGTCGGTGAAGCGACAGCGCCAGGAACGTGCCGCCGACTATTTCAGCCGCAATGCCGAGAGCTGGGACAAGATCCGTTCGCTGCATGCGCCCGACGACAAGCTGGAGGCGGCGCTGAAGGAGATTGTAGGCACCACCCCCATTCAGGCCATGCTCGACCTAGGCACCGGTACGGGCCGTCTGCTGGAAATCTTTGCCCCCATCTATCGGCGCGGCGTCGGTCTCGACCTGTCGCGCGAGATGCTTTCCGTCGCCCGCGCCAATCTCGACCGCGCCGGCGTGCAGCACGCGCAGGTCCGTCTCGGCGATCTCTACGCCCCGCCGGTCGAGCGTGAGGCCTTCGATCTCATCACCATGCATCAGGTGCTGCACTATCTCGATGAGCCGGGCAGGGCCATCGTGGAGGCGGCGCGGTTGCTGCGGCCTTCCGGGCGGCTGGTGATCGTCGATTTCGCCCCGCATGATCTCGAGTTCCTGCGCGAGGAATATGCCCATCTGCGGCTTGGTTTTTCCGACCGCCAGATTGCCGGCTGGATGGAAGATGCCGGTCTGGAATCCATCGACAGGCGTTCTTTTGCCTCCGGCGCCGAGGGTGGGCTGACGGTCAAATTGTGGGCGGCGCGCGATCCGCGCCTGCTGATCGCCGAAGACGAAACGAATAACCCCAGTGAAGAGAGGGAAACCGCATGATCTCGGACATCAGGCTGGCCCGGCGCCCGGATATCGGCTCGCGTCTGCGCGCTTCCTTTGAGTTCTTCCCGCCGAAATCCGACGACATGGAGGCGCGGCTTTGGGAGACGGTGACGCGGCTTGAGCCGCTGGAGCCCGGCTTCGTGTCGGTTACCTATGGTGCCGGCGGGTCGACGCGCGAGCGCACGATCCGCACTGTCGGCCGCATCCTGCGCGAATCGCGCCTGATGCCTGCTGCCCATATGACCTGTGTCGACGCCACCCGCGAGGAGGTCGACCGTGTGATTGCCGAGTTCGTGGATATCGGCGTCACGCGTTTCGTGGCGCTGCGCGGCGACCCGGCCGAAGGCGTGGGTGCTGCCTACCGTCCGCATCCGAACGGCTATTCGAATGGCGCCGAGCTGGTAGCCGCGATCCGCCGCCAGGGCGATTTCGATGTTTCGGTTTCGGCCTATCCGGAAAAACATCCCGAAAGCCCGGACTTCGCCACCGATATCGACATGCTCAAGCGCAAGGTCGACAATGGCGCCACGCGGGCGATCACCCAGTATTTCTTCGATAACGATCTCTACGAGCGCTATGTCGAGCGCGTGCGGCGCGCCGGCATCTACATCCCGATCGTGCCGGGCATCCTGCCCGTCCACAATTTCAGGCAGGTGGCGCGCTTCTCCGCCAGTTGCGGCGCACATGTTCCTTCCTGGCTGGCCCATCGCTTCGACGGGCTCGACGACGACCCGCAGACCCACGCGCTGGTTGCCGCGGCGGTCGCGGCCGAACAGGTGCTCGATCTGGTCGAGCGCGGTGTCAGCGAGTTCCACTTCTATACGATGAATCGCGCCGATCTCGCCTTCGCGATCTGCCACCTGATCGGCATCCGCCCGGATGAAGCGCGCGCCGGCGCCACAGTGGCCGCCGCGTGATCGAACCGACAGACGCCGCTGCCACCGATCCCCAAAATTGAGAAAGGCCGGCAAGACCGGCCTTTCTTGTCTGTGTGTGAGAGGTAGTATCTGCCTGAGCTACCTTTTGGGCGCCGACTGGCGACAGATCAGGGGATGAACCCCATCACCAAAGCGCCGATGAAGCCGAGCGCGGCACAAAGAACCAGTGCATTGAGTGGTCGTGCCAGACCCATGATAGAGCCTCCTCTTCAGACTACCCTTATGAATCTAAGCGATGCGGTGAGGCAGGCAAGAAGAAATGATGCTGCACCGCAATATACTTATGCTGCCATGCCGGGCCGGCATGTGGTTAGGATTTGAATCTGTTTCGAAAACGGGTTCCCACTGCCTGTGCAAAAACTTCGCCGGCGACACATTGGCCGGGCCGGTTCAATTCCGGTTCTGCAGCCAATGTGCCGCCGAAAGCGCCAGCCGGTCCTGACCGAAGGCGGCCACTGCCTGCAGGCCGAGGGGCAGGCCGTCTGAATCGCTTGCGCCGACAACGCTCACGCAGGGATTGCCGGTCATCGTCCACAATTTGTTGAAGATCGGAGAACCGGTGCTTCCCAGCCCCTCCGGCGCTGCCCCCGGTGCGGCCGGCGTGATCAGCACATCGATGCCGTCGAACAGCGCGTGCGCCTTCCTGCGCGCCTGTCGGGCGAGGCGCCGTGCCTGGTCGTAATGCTGCGGGCTGGTGTCGCGGCCCGACTCCAGTGCCTCGACAAGTTTGGGACTCATCTGGTCGCCGAACCGGTCGAACTCGTCGGAGAGCGCAAGGGCTGCCTCGAAATTCTGAATGATCGAATGCACCTCGCGTGCGGCCGTCAGTTCGGCGGGTTCGGCGATCTCGACGACGCTCGCGCCGGCCCGTGCCGCCTTGTCGGCCAGTGCCTGCACGGCATCGCGCATCGGTCCGCTCGCCTCTTCCCAGACGCCCGACCTAAACACGCCGATGCGCAATTTGCTGCCGTCCGCCGGCTCCACCGTCAGCTCGCGACCGGTCGCAGCTGCCGCCAGAAAGGCGACGTCCTCGGCGCTTGCGGCAAAGAAGCCGGCTGTGTCCAGCGTCCACGAAAACGTCTTGAAGCCGACCGTCGGCACCAGACGGAAACTGGGCTTGTAGCCGGTAACGCCGCAATAGGCGGCCGGCCGCAGCACCGAGCCGCCGGTCTGCGTCCCGACCGTGGCCGGTACCATGCCGGCGGCCACCGCCGCCGCCGAGCCGGAGGAGGAGCCACCGGGCGTGTGGCCGGGCGAAACCGGGTTGCGCGTGCCGGCCGGATCGAGAAACGCATAGGCCGTCGTCACCGTCTTGCCGATGATGGTGGCGCCAGCCCGGCGCAGCATCGAAACGATGGCGGCATCCACCGTCGGACGGTTGCCTTCGTGGATCGGCGTGCCATAGGCGCTCGGCATGTCGCGAGTGTCGAAAATGTCCTTGATGCCAACCGCGATGCCGGCAAGCGGACCGGTTGCGCGCGCGGCCGTCTCCAGCAAGGCCTTGCGCTCGCCGACATGAACGAAGGCGCCGATTTCCGCATCCCTTTCGTCGATCGCGTCGAGCGCCGCCCTGATCGCCTCTTGCGGCGTTGTCTCGCCTTTCTCGATGGCGCGACGGATTCCTGTCACCGACTGCTTCATGACGGCTCCCCCCTCATTTCGTTCTTCCATCGTCTATTGCCGTGCCGGTCGGCAGCGTCAATGGGATTGATCGCCGCTTGCGGGTTCGCCGTCGCTGGCGAAGCCGATAGGATGCGCGCGGGTGGCCCGACATACGGAGAAACGTGCTTGATACTTTGTTGCGGCGAGGCGCTGATCGACATGCTGCCGCGCGAGACAAGATCGGGCGACCAGGCTTTCGCGCCACATGTGGGTGGCGCGGTTTTCAACACCGCAGTCGCGCTAGGCAGGTTGGGCGTTCCCACCGGCTTCTTTTCCGGCATCTCGACCGACATGTTCGGCATCATGCTCGAGCGCGCGCTCCGCGATGCCGGTGTAGACCTTTCTACCGTGCTTTTTTCCGATCGTCCCACCACGCTCGCCTTTGTCGGGCTGGAAGGCGGCGACGCCAGCTACCTGTTCTACGACGAGAACTCTGCCGGCCGCATGATCGAGCCGTCCGACCTGCCTCCTGTTCCGGCAGCCGTCACCGCCATGCATTTCTCCTGCATCAGCCTGGTGGCGGAACCCTGTGGAACGGCCTACGAGGCCTTGGCCGCGCGCGAGGCGCCGCGCCGGGTGGTCATGCTCGATCCCAACCTGCGGCCGGGCTTCATCGCCGACCGGGTGCGCCACGGGGCGCGCCTTCGCCGTATGATCGCGCTCGCCGACATCGTGAAATTGTCGGAAGAGGATCTCGCCTGGTTCGGCGAGGCGGGGTCGCTCGACGATATCGCCACGCGCTGGCTGTCGGCTGGGCCGAAACTCATCGTCGTCACAAGAGGCAGCCGGGGCGCCACGGGCTGGTGCGCGGCGGGTTCGGCCAGCATTGCAGCGCATCGGGTGGAAGTGGTCGACACGGTCGGGGCCGGCGACACGTTCAACGCCGGCTTGCTGGCCCATCTGGAAGGCGAGGGGTTGCTGCACAAGGATGCCCTTGCGGCGCTCTCCTGCGACCAACTCGCTGCTGCGCTCGGTTTTGCCGCCCGCGCCGCGGCAGTGACGGTCTCGCGACCGGGCGCCGACCCACCCTGGCGTCACGAAGTGGAATCGACCTAAGCAACTGTTTCAGAATGCGCGCGTTTGCCGTGCCAAGGAGGAAAACGAGATGACATCTGGACGTCGCAACTGGATTGCACCGCTGGCGCTGCTGTTGGCCGTGCCCGCGGGCCTGGCCAGCGCGCAGGTCGCGGATATCGAACTGGGGCGTGCCATCGCCGAGCAGCACTGCGCGGCCTGCCACGCGATCGGGCCGGAAGACGAAAGCCCGATGGCCGAAGCGCCCGCCTTCCGCGACCTGCACGAGAACTATCCCGTCGAACATCTCGCGGAATCGCTGGCCGAAGGCATCATGGTCGGCCATCCCGAGATGCCTGTCTTCGTGCTCGATCCGATGCAGATCGAGGGCTTCCTTGCCTATCTGAAGTCGCTCGAGCCGACCGACTAGACGTCTGCCGAGCGGCTTTCGCCCGTAATCCTGCTTCTGCCGCCCCGCCGTTTCGGCGGGGCGAACTGCATTGCGCAAAAATTTGTACGACTGTATAAATAATGTATCCATGCGCACAAATTTGTGCGATGAGCGTCCAAGAACGAAACCGGCGACCAAGGGCCTATGGCAGCTGAAACGACCCGAAACGCTATTCTTGAAGCCGCCGAGAAGCTGTTCTCCGAGCGCGGTTTCGGTGGCGTTGGTCTGCGCGAGATCGCGCGGGAAGCAGGCGCCAATGTCGGCTCCATCACCTATCATTTCGACACGAAGCTCGGCCTTCTGGAGGCGATCTACCGCCGCCATACGCAGCCGATGAACCAGCGCCGCCTAGAGCTTCTGGGCGAGGCACGGCGCATTCCCGATCCCGACCAACGGCTGATGGCGGTCCTGCGCGCCTATGTGCGGCCGGCCTTTTTGTCCTCCGACAACCTGGCGGGGGGCGGCGCGCGCTTCACCCGCATGCGCGCTGTCCTGTCGGCCGAAGGCAATCCCGAGGCGCGACAGATCATCGCCGAGATGTTCGACCAGACGAGCCGTGCCTTCATCGAGGCGATCGGCGAATGCCTGCCCGGCGCCTCGCGAGAGGACATCGTCTGGCGCAGCCAGTTCCTTCTCGGCGCGCTCTACTACGCGCTTATCAATCCGGAGCGCATCACGCGCCTTTCCGATGGCCAGGTCGATGGCAACGACCATGAGATGGCCATTTCCGAAGTTGTGGCCGCCAGCTTTGCGACGTTCCGCGCTCTGGCGACCTCATCGCAGACGCGGGCCGAGACCGTCGGCTCGCCAACCAAGCATCTACAAGGGAGTGAACGATGAAATTCAGAAAAATGGCATTGGCCGTCCTTGCCGCGACCGGCCTCGCAATCGCGCCGGCCATAGCCGAACAGCGTGTTTCCATCGGCACCGGCGGTACTGGCGGCCTGTTCTACGTCATCGGAGCCGGCATGGCCGATGTCCTGAACCGTCACATGGACAACACCACCGCGCGCGCCGAAGTGACGGGTGCCTCGGTCGAGAACATCCGCCGCGTGGCCGCCGACCAGATGACCTTCGGCTTCTCCTCGTCCTCGACCCTCTACGAGGCGAGCGTCGGTGACGGGCCGTTCGAGCAGGCCCTGCCCGTTGCCGGAATGGCCTATCTCTACCCGGCCGTCCTGCAGATCGCAACCATTGAGGGCACCGGTATCGAGACCATGGAAGATCTCGCCGGCAAGCGCATTAATCTCGGACCGCCCGGAAGCAACGCGGCCGTCCTGGCGCAGCGTCTGCTCGAAGCCTATGGCGTGTTCGAGCCTGGCAACGCCCAGTTCCTCTCCTATGCAGAGGGAACCGGAGCAATCATCAACGGCAATCTCGATGCGACCGTCGTGCTCGCCGGCGCGCCGACCGCTGCCCTGATCGATCTGGGCGCCCAGCGCGACATGAAGCTGATCTCGGTCGATGCCGACACCGTGGCCGCGATGCTGGAAGAGTTTCCGTTCTACCAGGTCTATGAAATCCCTGCCGAAACCTATTCGGGTCAGGCCGAAGCTGTAACAGTGATCAACGATCCCGCGACCCTGTTCGTCAAGGCGGATGCCGACGAGGAACTGGTCTATTCGATCACCAAGGCGCTGTTCGACAATCTCGATGAGCTTGCCGAGATCCATCCGCAGGCGCGGGCGATTGCCCTTGAGACGGCGACCAACTCGCCGGTCGACCTGCATCCCGGCGCCCAGCGCTATTTCGACGAAGCCGGTCGCTAGGACCAGGAGCCTGCGAAGATGATGCAGTGGACCCACAGGCTGCGCCTCGCCGTCATGGAAGAGCGCAATGATTGGGAGGCGACGATTTTGTCGCTTCTGTTCACGGCCCTTGCCGTGGCGACCACTGCCATCGTCATCTATGGCGCCTATTTCGGCGGGATAACCGCCCTTCTCCTGCGGTCGATGTTCTTTTCCACGGTCTCGGCCGCAGGCCTTATCCTGGTGGGCTCGCGCTTCGCCCACCCGGCCATCCGCATCTTCTGCTATGCGCTGGCCGCCTTTGCGGTGGTGCCCGGCATCCACCTCTACAATTCCTATTTCGACATCATCATGCGTGGCGCCATGTCGACTGCGGTCGACGAATGGATCTTCCTCGGCCTGCTGCTCGTGGTGCTGGTCCTGGTCCGGCTCTCGCTCGGCTGGGCCCTCATCATCCTCATGGGCGTCGCACTTGCCTATGCCTATTTCGGCTACCTCATTCCCGGCCGCTACGGCCATGGCGGCTATGACCTTTCCCGCCTGACCTCGACGCTTTACCTGTCGACCGAAGGTTTCTTCGGCCTGCCGATGGGCGTTGCGGTCGAATACATCTTCCTCTTCGCGCTGCTCGGCACCTTCCTCATGAAGATCGGGACCGGGGGCGTGTTCGTTGATCTGGCGCGCGGCGTGACGGGCCATGTCCAGGGCGGGCCGGGCCTGTCGGCGGCCATTTCCTCGACGCTCATGGGCACCATCAACGGCAGCGCCGTCGCCAATGTCGTCACGACGGGCACCTTCACCATCCCGCTCATGAAGCGCGTCGGCTATTCGCCCAACGTGGCGGGCGCGATCGAGGCAGCGGCGTCTTCCGCCGGCCAGATCCTGCCGCCGATCATGGGTGCCGCGGCCTTCCTGATGGCCGAGATCATCGGCGTTCCCTACCGCACCATCGCGCTGGCCGCGCTCATTCCCGGCGCACTCTATGTCCTTGCGCTGATCGTGGCGGTCAGGCTGGAGGCCGGTCGCCTCGGGCTGGCGCCCGACACCGAAGCCGGCTGGCAATTGCTGAAAACCACAATCGTCGGCAAGGGCTATCTGCTGCTGCCGCTGGTCGGCCTCGTGGCGCTACTCTTCGCGGGCTACACGCCCACGCGCGCGGCCGTCTATTGCCTCGTCTTCGGCCTGCTCATCATGCCGTGGAAGCGCGAGACGCGCCTCGGTCTGGTCGGCCTGATGACCGTGTGTCGCGACACGCTGGTCTCGACGCTGCCGATCGTTGCCGCGGTGGCTGCGGCCGGCGCCGTCATCGGGGTTCTCAACCTCACCGGTCTCGGCCTGATGCTGTCCGGCCTTATCATCGATCTCGGTGGCGGGCGCGTGTGGCTGATCTTCATCCTGACGGCGATTGCCTCCTTCATCCTCGGCATGGGCCTGCCGACCTCGGCTGCCTATCTGCTTCTGGCCGTGCTCGTGGCACCGGCGCTGACGCGGCTCGGCATCGAGCCGATCGTCTCGCACATGTTCATCTTCTACTACGGCCTCGTTTCCGCGATCACGCCGCCCGTCGCGCTGGCCGCCTACGCTGCCGCCAGCATCTCCGGCGGCGATGCCAACAAGACCGCGATCGAATCGATCAGGCTGGGTTTCGTGAAGCTTCTCGTGCCCTTCCTGTTCGTCACCATGCCGGGCCTGTTGATGGTCGGGTCTGGTCTCGACATTGCACTGTCGGTCCTGTTCGGCTCCCTGGGCGTGATCGGCATCACCGTCGCCTTTGCCGCCTGGCTGGTGCGCCCGCTTCTGGCCTGGGAGCGGCTCCTGATGGCCGCGGGATCGCTGCTGGTCCTATGGCCGACCGACGTTGCGGCGACCGATCCCGTCACGCTGGCCGCGCGGGCCGTCGGGATCGCCATCCTTGCCTTCACCCTGTTGCGCCCCTTTTCGGCGCAGCCCACCCCTGAGAAAACGAGCAGCACGACCCCCTGATGACTTCCGAGAACCTGCCTTTTCATCCGTCGCCCAAGAAGCCTGACATTGCCCTGCCTGCCGGTGCCTGCGATGCCCATTGCCATGTCTTTGGCCCGGCCTCGGTGTTTCCCTTCGCGCCTGAGCGGACCTACACGCCGATCGACGCGCCCAAGGAGACGCTTTTTGCGCTCCACCGGCATCTCGGCATCGAGCGCTCGGTCCTGGTGCAGGCAAGCTGCCACGGCACCGACAACTCCGCCATGCTCGATATGATCGCCCATTCGCAAGGGCGCTATCGCGGCGTGGCCATGGTCAAGGCGGACGTCACGGACGAGGAGCTTCAACGCCTGCACGAGGGCGGCGTGCGCGGGGTGCGGTTCAATTTCGTCACCCATCTTGGCAAAGATGCGGATCTTGACGCCATCCGGTCCATCGTCGCCAGGATCGTGCCGCTCGGCTGGCATGCGGTGGTGCATTTCGATGCCGATCGGCTGCCGATGCTCAAGCCCTTCCTGAGCGAGCTCCCGCTGCCCATGGTGATCGACCACATGGGCCGCGTGGATGCCAGCAAGGGCGTCGAACAGGAGGCGTTCGGCATGCTGCTCGACCTGATGGAAGACGAGCGCTTCTGGGTGAAGGTGTGCGGTTCGGAGCGCATCTCGCGCGCGGGCCCGCCCTTCCACGATGCTGTTCCGTTCGCGAAGATGCTGGTCGAACGCTTCACCGATCGCGTGCTCTGGGGCACCGACTGGCCGCATCCCAACATCAAGAAGAACATGCCCGACGACGGAGCGCTGGTCGATCTTCTGGCACTTATAGCCCCCGGCAAAGAACGGATGCAGGCGCTGCTTGTGGACAATCCGACGAGGCTCTATTGGCCAGAGCAGGCGGCGTCGGCCCAAGCCGGTGCGGCAAGCACAGGAGGAGCATGATGCGTACGGAGGAACCCTGTTTCGATGTGGCCCATCTCGGGCATATCGAGCTCTTGACCGACAAGTTCGAGGAGAGCCTCGATTTCTTCGTCAATGTCTACGGTCTGACCGAGGCCGGCCGGGAAGGCGATTCTGTCTATCTGCGCGCCTGGGACGATTACGAGTTCCACTCGCTCAAGCTGACGGCATCCAACACCACCGGCATGGGCCATTGCGGCTACCGCACCTCGTCTGAGGCGGCGCTTCATCGCCGCGTGAAGGTGATCGAGGAGATGGAGCTCGGCATCGGCTGGACCGACGGCGATCTGGGCCATGGCCGGTCCTACCGCTTCAACAGCCCCGACGGCCATGTCTTCGAACTCTATTGGGATACCAACAAGTACAAGGCGCCCGATGCCGAGAAGCCGGCGCTGAAAAACAGCGCCCAGCGCTTCCATGCACGTGGGGCCGCGCCGCGGCGTCTCGACCACTTCAACCTGCTCGCCAGCGACGTTACCCAGATGCGCGACTTCATGGTGAAGGCGATGGGCAGCCGCGTCACCGAGATGGTCCGGCTCGACAATGGCCGTATCGGCGGTTGCTGGTTCACCATCAACAACAAGGGCTACGACATGGCCTGCACCGAGGACCACTCGGGCGCCAAGGGCCGTTTCCACCACATCACCTATGCCGCCGACCACCGCGATGACATCCTGCGCGCCGCCGACATCTTTCTGGAGAACGGCGTCTTCATCGAGACCGGTCCGCACAAGCACGCCATCCAGCAGACCTTCTTCCTCTATGTCTACGAGCCGGCCGGCAACCGCGTGGAACTGGCCAATGCCGGCGCGCGCCTGATCCTCGATCCCGACTGGGAGACGATCGTGTGGACGGAGGCCGAGCGCAAGAAGGGCCAGGCCTGGGGCCTCAAGACCATTGAAAGTTTCCACACCCACGGCACCCCGCCGGTCGCCAAGGCTGCGGAATAGGAGAGAGACATGGCCAACAAGACTGCATTGATCGTCAGCGCGCATTCGGCGGATTTCGTCTGGCGCTGCGGCGGCGCCATCGCGCTCCACGCCAGCAAGGGCTACGACGTCACCGTCGTGTGCCTCTCCTATGGCGAGCGCGGCGAGAGCGCCAAGCTGTGGAAGAAGGAGGGCATGACCCTCGACGTCGTGAAGACCGAGCGCCGCAAGGAGGCCGAGAACGCGGCCAAGGCGCTGGATGTGCACGACATCCAGTTCTTCGATCTCGGCGACTATCCGCTCGAGATGACGCGCGCGGCCAAGGACCGGCTGGTCGACGTCATGCGCGCCGTGCAGCCCGCCTTCATGATGACCCATTCCAAGTACGATCCCTACAATACCGACCACATGTATGTGTCGGAGTGGACGCTGGAATGCCGGGCCATTGCCCAGGCCTGGGGTCACAATCCCGGCCAGAAGATCCTCGGTGCGCCGCAGGTCTATCTTTTCGAGCCGCACCAGACCGAGCAGATGAACTGGAAGCCCGATACCTTCCTCGACATCACCGAGGTCTGGGACAAGAAGTGGGCCGCCATCCAGTGCATGGAGGGCCAGGAGCATCTGTGGCGCTATTACGAGAATGTCGCCCAGAACCGCGCCAATCATTTCCAGCGCAATTCGGGCGGTCAGGCCGGCGGTCGCGCTGCCAAATACGCGGAGGGCTTCCAGTCGATCTTCCCGCGCACCGTGGACGAATTGTGATGGGCGGCGTCGTCGTCCAGAATATCGAGCGCGCCGACCCCGAGATCGTGGCTGGTCTCGGCGAATGCGGTGTGGCCACCGTGCACGAGGCGCAGGGGCGCAAGGGCCTCTTGGCCTCCTGCATGCGGCCGATCTATTCAGGCGCCCGGCTCGCCGCCTCGGCCGTCACCATCTCCGCCCCTCCCGGCGACAACTGGATGGTGCATGTGGCGATCGAGCAGGTGAAGGCAGGCGACATTCTTGTGCTCGCTCCCTCCAGCCCCTGCGAGGACGGCTATTTCGGCGACCTTCTCGCCACCTCCATGCAGGCGCGTGGCGGAGTTGGCCTGATCATCGACGCCGGCGTGCGCGACGTGCGCGACCTCACCCAGATGAAATTCCCGGTCTGGTCGAAGGCGGTCTTTGCGCAAGGCACGGTCAAGGAGACGCTCGGCTCGGTCAATACTCCCGTCGTGTGCGCAGGCGCGCTGGTCAATCCCGGGGACGTTATTGTGGCCGACGATGACGGGGTATGCGTGGTGCGCCGCGAGGAGGCAGCAGCCGTGCTCGAAGCCGCGCGCAAGCGCGAGGCGGCGGAAGAGGACAAGCGCAAGCGGCTAGCCGCCGGTGAACTTGGCCTCGACATCTACAAGATGCGCGAGCGCCTGGCCGAAAAGGGCCTGAAATACATTTAGGAGGAGGCGGTCATGGCCAACGGCATTCGCTGCATGTGGATGCGAGGCGGCACGTCCAAGGGCGGCTATTTTCTTGCCGATGAGCTGCCCGCCGAGACCGCCGACCGCGACGCCTTCCTGCTGCGCGTCATGGGCTCGCCCGACGACCGCCAGATCGACGGCATGGGCGGTGCCGACCCGCTGACCTCCAAGGTGGCGGTCGTCAGCAAGTCCCAGCGCCCCGGCATCGATGTCGACTATCTCTTTCTGCAGGTTTTCGTCGACAGGCCGGTCGTCACCGACAAGCAGAACTGCGGCAACATCCTCGCCGGCGTCGGCCCCTTCGCCATCGAACGCGGGCTGGTCGCCGCACGGGACGGCGTGACCGAAGTCCGCATCTACATGGAAAACACTGGGCAGGTGGCCGTGGCCACCATCCAGACACCCGGCGGCAAGGTGAACTATGCGGGCGAAGCGCGCATCGACGGCGTGCCGGGCACTTCCGCCCCCGTGCTGCTCGCCTTCGAGGACACGGCCGGCTCTTCCTGCGGCGCGCTTCTGCCGACCGGCAACGCGGTCGACGAGATCGAGGGCGTCGCCGTCACCATGATCGACAACGGCATGCCGTGCGTGGTCATGAAGGCGTCCGACATGGGTATTTCGGGCGAGGAGACGCCAGCCGAACTTGAAGCAAACGAAGCCCTGAGGGCGAAACTGGAGGCGATCCGCCTCAAGGCCGGCCCGATGATGAATCTGGGCGACGTGACCGACAACTCCGTGCCCAAGATGACGATGGTCTCTAAGGCCAGGAATGGCGGCGCGATCTCGACCCGCACCTTCATTCCCCATCGCTGCCATTCCTCAATCGGCGTGCTGGGCGCGGTCAGCGTCGCTACCGCCTGCCTCCTGCCGGAAGGCCCCGTCGCTGAGCTGGCCAATGTGGGGGAGGGGAGCGAGCGAAGCCTCGCCATCGAGCATCCGACCGGCGAGATGACCGTGGTGGCCTCGCTCGGCTCGGACGGCGCGGTGGAGCGCACCGCCATCCTGCGCACCGCGCGCAAGCTTTTCGACGGCACCGTCTTCGGCTAGAAGCACAACATGCATATCGCTTTCATCGGCTTCGGCGAAGCCGCACGCGCCTTCCACAACTCACTTGCGTCGCAGGATGCCGCACTCGCCTTTTCCGCCTACGACCTCCTGTTCGAGTCCGAGGGGCTGGAAGGCGCCTGCGCCCATGCCGCCGCGGTGCGCGGGGTCACGGTTTCCTCCACGCCGGCCGACGCAGTGACAGGTGCCGATTGGGTCATCAGCGCGGTAACCGCCGACCAGAGCCTTGCCGCCGCCCGTTCGGTTGGCGCCCATCTCGGCCCTGGCCAGCATTTCTTCGACATCAATTCGGTCGCGCCCGAGCGCAAGCGCGAGACCGAGGCCGTGCTGACCGGCACCAGCGCGACCTATATCGACATGGCGGTCATGGCGCCGGTCCATCCGCGCGGGCACCGCACGCCGGTCCTGATCGCCGGTCCGACCGTCGAGATCGCCGACCGGCTTTCGCATCTGGAATTCGATTTCGATGTCGTCGGCGAGGAGGCGGGTGCCGCCACTGCCATCAAGATGGTGCGCAGCCTGTTCGTGAAGGGGCTGGAGGCGATCACGGTCGAAACCATGCTGGCGGCGTCTGCGTCAGGCTGCCTCGACCGGGTGCTTGCCTCGCTGTCAGGCTCCTATCCCGGCCTGAAATGGCCTGACATCGCCGAATACAATGCCGAGCGCATGCTGAAACACGGCAAGCGCCGCGCTGCCGAGATGCAAGAGAGCGGCGCCACGCTCGATGCGCTCGGTCTCGACGGCGATCTCGCCCGGGCGATCGCGGCGCTGCATGACCGTATGGGTGCGCTGCCGCTCGACGGCTTGCCCTCCGAAGACCTCGCTGAGAGCGCGGCCGCCATCGTTGCCTTGCGCCACGGCGCCGGCGGCAAGGACTGACCGGCGCCACCCTTATCCCGGCATCGGATACAGCGCCTCGATATCCGCCTTGCGGCAAAGCTGCGTGCCGGAGGTCAGCACCGCCGCCGCGCCTGCCGCGATGGCTAACTCGAACGCGTCCTCGGTTGCCCAGCCCATGCCCAGCGCCCAGACCATGGCACCCAGGAAACTGTCGCCGGCGCCGATCGCCGATCGCACCCTGACGCGCGGCGCCGAGCGCCGGATCACGCCCGCGTCACTGGCCAGCAGTGCGCCCTGGGCGCCCATCGACACCGCAACCATCTTTGCCTGTCCGCGCCCGACCAGCGACTGTGCTGCCTCGACGACCCCCTTTTCGTCGAGTTCGGCGCCGACCAGTTCCTCAAGTTCCCCCTGGCTCGGCTTGGCAAGGAACACGCCGCCTTCCGCGAGCGTGTCCTTCAGCGCCGCCCCCGACGTGTCGAGCACGAAACGCGCGCCGTTCCGGTTCGCTTCCTGCGCCAGTCGCGCATAGAAATCCGCCGGGGCCGAGGCCGGCAGGCTGCCGCTTGCGACCACATATCCCCCCGCCAGCGTGGCGGCGATGTCGATCAGCGGCATCATTTCCTCGGCCGAGATGTCCGGTCCGCCGCGCACGAAGCGATAGTCGTAGCCGCTGGTCTTTTCGTTGACCGAGAAGGACACCCTTGTGTCGCCCGCGATCGGCAGCATGCGGTGCGGCACGCCCTGCGTCTCGAGCAGCGTCTCGAGCCATTGGCCGGTTGGCCCGCCGCCCAGGAAGACGGCCTCGGCCTCGCCGCCCAGCATGGTAACCACGCGGGCGACATTGATCCCGCCGCCGCCTGGGTCGGCACGGTCGCCGGAGGTGCGGATCTTGCGGATCGGCCGCACCGCCTCGACCTCGCTGAAGAGGTCCACCGTCGGGTTGAGCGTGAAGGTCAGTACCTTGGCCATGTCAGTCACCATTCTGAAGCGCGGGCGCTCCGCCAATGCTGATCGCGATCTCGCCGATACCGTCGATGCCGCCCGTCACCCGGTCGCCGGGCTGTAGCGCGCCGACGCCCGCCGGCGTACCGGAGAAAATCAGGTCGCCGGGTTTCAGTTCCATCGCGCGGCTGCAGATCGAGATCACCTCGTCGACGCTCCAGATCAGTTCGAACAGATCGCCTTCCTGCCGGGTCTGGCCATTGACCGCGAGCCAGATGCGGCCTGTTTCCGGGTGACGATTCGCGTTACGCTGTGCAATCGCGCCGCAGGGCGCGGAAAGGTCGAACCCCTTGGCCCAGTCCCAGGGCCGGCCCATCTCCTTGGCCTCGGCCTGCAAGTCCCGCCGCGTGAGGTCGATGCCCACGCCATACCCCCACGCATGCTCGACCGTGCGGCCCGGCTCGATGTCGCGCCCGCCCTTGCCGATGGCAACCACCAGTTCGATCTCGTGGTGCAGGTCACGGGTCAGGGGCGGATAGGGAATGGTCGCGCCATCGTCCACGACCGAGTCGGCGGGTTTGGTGAAGAAGAACGGCGGTTCGCGGTCGGGATCCTTGCCCATCTCCCGGGCATGGGCGGCATAGTTGCGCCCGACGCAGAAGATGCGGCGTACGGGAAGCCGCGCGTTGCTGCCCTTTACGGCAACAGATGGTGTTGGGGCTGCTGGAAAGACGAATTCGGTCACGAATCCTCCGGAGAAGCATGCGGTTTGCGGGTCGTGCCGTCAGCCTTTAGCATGCGTGCCCGGGATGGGGTAGGACGCAAGGCGTATGTTCGCGATCGCCGGTTGACTTCTTCCGCCCATCTAGATAACAAATTTATCAATATACGGGAGGAGAATTCGTGCCGCATCTCGTGATCCAGCACTCGGGCAATCTGGGACCCGATTGCGATTTGTCGGAACTGTGCAGGATGCTGCGTGACGTGCTTGCGGGGCAGGGGCCTTTCGAACTTGGCGGCATCCGCGTGCGCGCCGTGCGCTGCGACCACTTTGCGGTGGCGGACGGTGTGGCGGAAAACGCCTTTGCCGATCTGGAGCTGCGCATCGGCAAGGGACGCAGCATGGACGAGAAGAAGGCCGCAGGCGAGGCGATCATGGCCACCGCGAGCGCCTTCTTCGCAAAGCGCCTCGCCTCGCCGCATTTCGCCCTGTCGCTCGAGATCCGCGAGATCGACGCGGAACTGAGCTGGAAGAAGAACTCGATCCACGCGCGTCTGCGCAAGGCCTGAGGACATTCGCCATGTCGAGCTTGCAAGAAAACCTGGCCAAGGCCGCTCCCTATCTCGCCCGTTTCGCCGAAGAAGGGGTACGCAATCACATCGCCGGCGAGAAATGCTGGGCCGGCAGCGGCGCCACCTTCGACACCGTGTCGCCGGTCGACCTCACGCCGCTCGCCACGGTGGCACGCTCGGATGCCACCGATGTCGACCGTGCCGCAAGGGCCGCGAAAGCCGCCTTTCGCGACTGGGCGGCGATGGATGGTGCGGCGCGCCGCAAGCTGCTCCACCGCATCGCCGATGCCATCGAGGCACGCGCCGAGGAAATCGCGCTCACCGAGTGCATGGATACCGGCCAGGCGCTGCGCTTCATGTCGAAGGCAGCGTTGCGCGGCGCGGAGAATTTCCGCTTCTTTGCCGATCTGGCGCCTTCCGCGCGCGATGGCAAGGCACTGCGCGGTCCGGGCCAGCTCAACGTGACTGGACGTTTCCCCATAGGGCCGGTGGGCGTGATCACGCCCTGGAATACGCCCTTCATGCTGTCGACCTGGAAGATCGCGCCTGCGCTCGCCGCTGGCTGCACCATCGTCCACAAGCCGGCCGAACTTTCGCCCCTGACCGCCTCGCTGCTGGTCGAGATCGCCGAGGAGGCGGGCCTGCCCAAGGGTGTCTGGAACCTCGTCAACGGGTTTGGCGAGGAGGCCGGCAAGGCGATCTGCGAACATCCCGACATCAAGGCGATCGGTTTCGTCGGCGAAAGCCGCACCGGATCGATGATCATGAAACAGGGCGCCGACACGCTGAAGCGCGTGCATTTCGAGCTCGGCGGCAAGAACCCGGTCGTCGTCTTCGCCGATGCCGATCTCGACCGCGCCGCCGATGCGGCCGTCTTCATGATCTACTCGCTCAATGGCGAGCGCTGCACCTCGTCCTCCAGGCTTCTGGTGGAAGCCTCCATCCATGACGAATTCGTGGGCAAGGTTGCCGAGCGCGCCGCCCGCATCAAGGTCGGCCATCCGCTCGATCCCGAGACTGTCATCGGCCCGCTGATCCACCCGACCCACGAGAAGAAGGTCTTGTCCTATTTCGATCTCGCGCGCCAGGAAGGCGCGACCGTCGCCACCGGCGGGGAGAAGGTCGGAGACAAGGGCTGCTTCGTGGCGCCGACGCTGTTCACAGGCGCGCGCAACGACATGCGCATCGCCCAGGAAGAGATTTTCGGCCCGGTGCTGACCGCCATTCCCTTTGCCGACGAGGCGGAGGCGCTGCAACTGGCCAACGGCGTCCAGTACGGGCTGGCGGGCTATCTGTGGACCTCCGACATCACCCGCGCCATGCGTTTTTCGGATGCGATGGAAGCCGGCATGATCTGGGTCAACTCGGAGAATGTGCGCCATCTCCCGACGCCGTTCGGCGGGGTCAAGAATTCCGGCATCGGCCGTGACGGCGGCGACTGGTCGTTCGATTTCTACATGGAAACGAAGAATGTCGCCTTCGCCACCGAGCCGCGAAAGGTGCCGAAACTGGGCGGCTGAAGCCCGGCCTTTCTTGCGCGGAATCAAGGAGGATCGTCTTCCGTGCCGCATGATCGGACGCCGCTGGCGCCCATTTTGGAGGAATGAATGCCCGTACCAGCTCCCAATCTCTATCCCGAATTCAACATCGTGCGGCTGTCGCATGTCGAGCTGGTCGTGCGCGATCTGGCCGCCAGCCGCGCCTTCTATGCCGACACGCTGGGCTTTCAGGTCACCTATGAGGATTCCGAGCGCCTGTGCTTCCGCGGGTTGGAGGAGCGCGGCCACCATTGCATCGTCTTGACAAGGGGCGATGAGCCGGCCGCCCAGGTCCTGGGCTTCAAGGTCTATTCCAATGCCGATCTCGACCGCGCCTGGGGCTTCTTTTCGGCGCGCGGTCTCCCGGTCTCGTGGGTCGAGCGCCCGCATCAGGGCCGCACGCTGCGGACCTGCGATCCGTTCGGCGTGCCGCTGGAATTCTACTGCGAGATGGAGAAGCTGCCGGCCATCCACCAGCAATACAAGCTCTATCGCGGGGTGCGGCCGCTGCGCATCGATCACTTCAACTGCTTTTCGATCGATGTCGATGCGTCCGTCGCCTTCTACAACGAGCTTGGCTTCAGGGTCACCGAGTACACCGAGGACGAGGAGACGAAAAAGCTATGGGCGGCCTGGATGCACCGCAAGGGCGGCGTGCACGACATGGCCTTCACCAACGGTACCGGCCCGAGGCTGCATCACGTCGCCTTCTGGGTGCCGACGCCGCTTGCCATTATCGACCTGCTCGACCTGATGTCGACCACCGGCTATCTTGCCAATATCGAACGCGGCCCCGGCCGGCACGGGATATCCAACGCCTTCTTCCTCTATGTGCGCGATCCCGACGGCCACCGGGTGGAGATCTACTGCTCGGATTATCTGACGGTGGACCCGGACCTGGAGCCGATCAAGTGGGATTTGAAGGACCCGCAGCGCCAGACCCTCTGGGGCGCGCCTGCACCCAGGAGCTGGTTCGAGGAGGGCACGCTGTTTGCCGGCGTGGAGGTGAAAGAGGCCTTGCTCAAGGCGCAGCCCATCGTGGCGCCATGAAGACGGGAGTGAGATTGTGACGCAGCGTCCGCGGCTTGCCGCCTTTTCAGCCAATGGCCGTGCCCATTACGGGCTGGTCACGGACAAGGGGCTGATCGACCTCTATTCGCGGTATCACGAGCGCTGGCCGACCCTGCGCGAAGTGATCGAATCGGATGCGCTGATGCGGGTCGCGGATGCCTGTGCGGGTGAGGAAACGGACTTCTCCTTTGCCGACGTTGCGTGGGAGATACCGCTGCCTGCGCCAGAGAAGATATTGTGCGTCGGGGTCAACTACCCGGACCGCAACGAGGAATACAAGGACGGGCAGGAAGCGCCGAAGAACCCGTCGCTCTTCGTCCGTTTCCCGCGCTCCTTCGTCGGCCACGAGCGGCCGATCCTGCGCCCGACCGTGTCGCCGCAGCTCGATTACGAGGGCGAGATCGTCATCGTCATCGGCAAAGGCGGGCGTCACATCGCGGAAGCCGACGCGCTGTCGCATATCGCGGCGTTGTCGTTGTCCAACGAAGGCACGGTGCGCGACTGGGTGCGCCACGCCAAGTTCAACGTCACGCAGGGCAAGAATTTCGATGCGTCGGGCTCGATGGGGCCGTGGCTGGTGTCCTTCGAAGACGAGGCTCAGATCGCCGATATCGGTTTGGTTTCAAGGGTCAATGGCGAGGTCCGGCAACAGGACCGCACCAGCCGCATGATCTTCCCGTTCCGAAAGATCATCGCCTATATCTCCACCTTCACCACGCTGGTGCCCGGCGATGTCATCCTCACCGGCACGCCGACAGGCGCCGGGGCGCGCTTCGATCCCCCGATCTGGCTGAAGCCCGGTGACGTGGTCGAGGTCGAGGCCGACGGCATCGGCACGCTGCGCAATGAAGTCGCCGACGAGGTGGCGCCATGACGCCGGAAAGCATTGCCGCCGCCGCCGAGGCACTCGACCGGGCGGAACGCAGCCGAACCCAGATCGGCCTTTTGTCGCTGGCCAATCCCGGCATGAGCATGGACGATGCCTATGCAGTGCAGGCGGCCTGGGTTGAGCGCAAGCTGGGAGACGGACGCCGCGTCATCGGTCGCAAGATCGGGCTCACCTCGAAGGCGATGCAGGCCGCGCTTTCGATCGACATTCCCGATTCCGGCATCTTGCTGGACGACATGTGGTTCGAGGACGGCGCCACGGTCCCGCCCGGCCGGTTCATCCAGCCGCGCATCGAGGCCGAGATCGCCTTCGTTATGAAGTCCGATCTCAAGGGCGAAGTGTCGGAAGACGACGTGCTCGATGCCACGGACTATGTGCAGCCTTCGCTCGAAATCCTCGACACCCGCATCCTGCGCGCCGATCCGCAGACCGGCAGGACCCGCAATGTCTGCGACACGATCGCCGACAACGCGGCCAATGCCGGCGTGGTGCTGGGCGGGGAGAAGATCGCCCCGCGCGCCGTCGATCTGCGCTGGGTCGGCGCGCTCGTCATGAAGAATGGCGAGGTCGAGGAAACCGGGCTCGGCGGCGGCGTGCTTGATCACCCCGCGCGCGGCATCGTATGGCTGGCGCGCCGTCTGGCGGAGTACGGCGATTTCATCCGTGCCGGCGAGGTGGTCCTGTCCGGCTCCTTCATCCGCCCCGTCGAGGCGCGGCCGGGCGACAGCATCGTGGCGGATTTCGGTCCGCATGGCACCGTCAGTTGCCATTTCGGGTGAGGCGCCCATGTCCGGCAACCGTCCCGCAAATGTGAAGCTCCGCAGCTTTTCGCGGTCCTTGCCGATGGCGCTTCTGGTGGCGCGCGAAGCGGTGATGAACCGGTTCCGCCCGTCTCTCAACCTGTTCAACCTCACCGAACAGCAATGGCGCGTTCTGCGCGCACTGTCCTCCGTTCATGAGGTGGAGGTGCTCGATCTCGCGCGTGCCAGCTGCCTTCTGGCGCCTTCGCTGTCGCGCATCCTGCGCGACCTGGAAGAGCGCGGACTGATCGTGCGGCGGCATCCCGAATCCGACATGCGCCGTTCGCTCATTTCCATCAGCGACAAGGGGCTGGTGCTGATCGACGCCGTCGCGCCCTTTTCCGAAACGACCTATGCGCGCATCACCGAAACCTTCGGCAAGGAGCGCATGGAGGAGTTGCACGCGCTCCTGAAGGAACTGGCTGTGGCGCTCGACGCACTGCCTGCGGAGGATTATTCCGGCGTCAGGCTGGACGACGAGGTCCTCGACCTCATCAATGTCCGGCGACGCGGCCGGCCGCGCAACGACCCGGTGGAGTGAGGCTGCGGGCTCAGGCCCATTCGCCCTTGCGGAAGACCGGCACGCGGCTGCCATCCTCGTGCACGCCGTCTATGTCCATCTCGTTCGAGCCGATCATCCAGTCGACATGGATGACGCTCTCATTGCCGCCGCGCTCGGCGATCTGTTCGCGCGTCAGCGACCCGCCATCCTTGAAGCATTTGGCATAGCACTGGCCGAGCGCGATGTGGCAGGCGGCGTTCTCGTCGAACAGCGTGTTGTAGAACAGGAGCCCGCTCTGCGAGATCGGCGAGCCGTGCGGCACCAGTGCGACCTCGCCCAGCCGCCGCGCACCCTGGTCGGAATCGAGCAGCTTCTCCAGCACCTTTTCGCCGCGCGATGCCTTCGCCTCGACGATCCGCCCGCCCTCGAAGCGCACGCGGATATTGTCGATCAGGCTGCCCTGGTGCGACAGCGGCTTGGTGGAGGAGACATGTCCTTCCACCCGCACCGCATGCGGTGTGGTGAACACCTCCTCGGTCGGGATATTGGGATTGCAGGTGATCCCGTTCTTGGCCGTCGAGGCGCCGCCCATCCATTCATGCCCGTCGGCCAGCCCCACGGTCAGGTCGGTGCCCGGCGCGGTGAAGTGCAGGGCGTGGAAGTTCTGGCCGTTGAGCCAGTCGGAGCGCTCTCTGAGCACCGCGTTGTGCGCTTCCCAGCGCGCCACCGCGTCGTCCGCGTCGACGCGCGAGGCCGCGAAGATCGCATCGGCCAGCCGCGCCACGGCCTCGTCCACCGGCAGGTCGGGAAAGACCCGCCTTGCCCATGCCGTGCCCGGCCAGGCAATGATGTTCCAGTTGATGTCGAAGCCGGTGATGCGCTCGCGTGCCGGGGTATAGGCGATGGAGTTGGCCTTGTTGGCACGGCCAACCTTTTCTGCATCTTCCTCGGCAAGCAGCATCGGGTCGTCGCCGACAATGGCAAGCCTGGCCGTGTTCTCGTCGAAGGCCTTGCCCATGCCGTCATAGAGCCAGGCCGGCGCACGGTCGAAGCTCGCATCCGGCGCGTGGCGGAAGCGCGCCAGCGTGATCTCCGGATCGGAGAAGAACGGCGTGACCACGCCGGCACCGGCCTTGTAGGCATGTTCGGCGATCCGGCGCACCAGCGGCAGCGCCTCCACCGGCGCCGTCAGCAGCAGGTCCTGGCCGGGCTGCAGCCGCAGGCCAACCTTGACGGCCACTTCGGCCAGGCGGTCGAGCCTGGCTTCGTCGATGGGCTGCACGGCGATGGGGGTCTGCAGGTTCATGTCGGGTCCCGGTCGGCTGGAGTTCGTGTTTGCCGGAACCTAGGCAGCCGCCTGTCGGGGGTCAATGGCGGTTTCCGCCCGGCGTCACTCGGATGCCAATTGACATGTAATAACATTACATATAGGCAATCTCGACCGAGGCCGAGCAGCAGTGTCTGGCGGTCGCGATGCAACTCTCCGTTGGACAGGTCTGAAACCGATTGACACGCTCGCTGGTATTGCCGACGGTGCCCCTCGTCATGGTTCTTCCGCTTCGGCGCCTGCCGCGGTGGAAGCTAAGAGGGAATCCGGTGCCCCCTGGCAAAGGGGAATTCCGGAGCTGCCCCGCAACTGTAAGCGGCGAGCCGCTTTGCCGATCGCGTCACTGGCATCTCGTAGCCGGGAAGACGGGCAAGGAAGCAACGACCCGCGAGCCAGGAGACCTGCCTGACCAGATAGTTGTCCGTGGGCGGGGTGTACCACGGGGACGCGCACCCCTGCCGGGAACGGTCGCCACAACAGGCCAGTTCCGCAACGTCGTTCCTGCTTCTCCCATCCACACAAAGGAGAGGCTGGCATGAAGGGCGCGAACGGCACCCCCTTGCGACAGGATAAGACGGATTGCGGCCGCGTCGCGCTGCTTGTCGCGCGTTCGGCCTTTGCCGCCGCCCCGCACCGCGAGATGGCCGAGCTTGCCGCCCGCGCCGCCGCGCTTCCCGGCATCGGCCGGGCCGAATTCGCCTTTGTCGAACAGGGCACGCCTTCCTTGCTGGAAAGGCTGGTCGCGCTGAAGGACGAGGGTGTCGGCGAGATCGTCCTCCTGCCGTTGATGCTGCCGGTCGAGCCCGGCTTCTGCGCCTGGCTTACCCGTACCTTGCGCCGTTGGCAGGGCGAGATCGCCGGCCCCTGGCCGCGCCTGTCCATCGCCGCCGACCCTGCCGCAAGCCCTAGGCTCGACGGCCTCCTCCAGTCGCTCCTGACCGAGATGGACGTCGAGGAGGTGCCTGCGCCCGAGGCGCCGATCAAGGTCGAGGGCTCGCTGGTGCCCGCACAGAAGCGGCGCGTGCTGGTCTGCGCCGGCAGGGCCTGCCTGATGGCCGGCGCCGACGCCATCTGGGGTCATCTGCGCAACTGTCAGGAAAGGCGCAAGCTGCGCGTTACCGGCGATGGCGTCATGACCGCCAAGACGACCTGCCTCGGCCCCTGTTCGCTGGCGCCTGTCGTGCAGGTCTTTCCGGAAGCCACCTGGTATGGCGGCGTCAGCGAAACCGACATCGACCGCATCGTCGAAGAACATCTCGTCGCCGGCACCCCGGTGGCGGAACTCGCCTATCACCCAACCGGCAGGAAGCAGAGGCTGCGCGACAGCACAGCGGACGCCACCCGAACCGCAAATATCGAGGACGACACATATGCTTGAACTGCGCAAATCGATCCTGGCCGGGCTTCTCGCCGCCGGCCTTGCCGCCACCGCCCCGGCGCTGGCGCTCGCCGACCAGCCGATCCAGGCCGGCGCCACCTTCATCACCAGTGGCGTCGATCCGGCGCGCGGTTCCAATGGCTGGGCGCTGGTCAGCCACGGCATCGGCGAAAAGCTGTTCATGGTCGATGCCGAAGGCCGGCTCGTGCCCGAGCTTGCCGAAACTGCGGAGCGCATCGACGATCTGACCTGGCGTGTCGCGCTGCGCGCCGGCCGCCATTTCTCCGACGGTTCGCCGGTCACGGCCGAAGCGCTTGCCGCCGGCTTCGCCAATACGTTCGAGCACAACGCCACCGCACGCTCGACCGGCGGCATGCTCGCATTCTCCGCCGCCGACGAGTTGACGCTGGAAGTCGTCACCGAGCGTCCGGTGGCCTTCATCGAGGCGTTGTTCGCGGAATGGCCGCTGATCGCCTACACGCTGGACGATGACGGCGAGGCGGTCTTCACCGGTCCCTATGCGGTCGGCGAGTTCCGTCCCGACGACCGCATCGAGCTGGTCGCCAACCCGCATTTCGAGGGTGCCGATTCCCGCTCCGACGTCACGCTGCGCCGCTTCGGCGACGCCCAGACGATGGCGCTCGCCTTCGAGGCGGGCGAACTCGACCTCGCTTTCGGCCTGCCGTCCGAGATGGCGCCGCGCCTGGCTTCCCAGCCGGGCCTCGACGTGAAGTCCTTCACCGTCGCCTATCAGTACATGGCGATCCTCAACACCGAGCGCCCGCATCTTGGCGATGTGGCGGTGCGCCAGGCCATCGATCTGGCCATCGACCGCGAGCAGCTGGTGGCCGCCATCAATGGCGGCACGCCGGCGACGGGTGCCTTTGCGCCCTATTTCCCCTTCGCCCCGCGCGAACCCCTCTCGACCGATGTCGAGGCGGCTTCGGCGCTTCTCGCCGAGGCCGGCTGGGAGAAGGGTCCCGGCAACATGCTGGAAAAGGACGGCGAGCGGCTTTCGCTGCGCGTGCTTGCCTATCCGCAGCGTCCGGATCTCGTGACCATGCTGCCGGTGGTGCGCGCCCAGCTTGCCGCGCTCGGCATCGAAATCGATACCCAGATCGTCGAGAACGTCAGCGACGCGGCCGCGGAAGGCAATTTCGACATCTTCCTCTGGGCCCAGCACACCGCGCCCTCGGGCGATCCCGCCTTCTACTTCACCTCGATGCTGCGTACCGGCGGCGCCATGAACCACAGCCGCTACGCCGACCCTTCATTCGATGCCATCCTCGACCGGCTGGTCGCCTCGGGTGACGCTGAACTGCGCGGCGAACTGGCGCTGGATGCGCAGGAACATCTCTTCGAGACCGTGCCGGTTTCCTATCTGGTGTCGCCTTCCTGGCATGTCGGCGTTTCCGAGCGCCTGGCCGACTACCAGCCCTGGGGGTCCGACTACCACGTGCTGCGCGCAGATATCGGCGAGGTGCGCTAGCGCATGCTGAGGCTGGCGATTTCGGGCGTCCTGCGCGCCGTCGCCAGCCTGCTGGCGGTCTCCGCCATCGCGTTTGCGCTGATCGTGTTCATGCCGGCCGATCCGGTCATGATCGCGATCCGCGCCTGGAACCTCGCTCCGACGGAGGAGACGGTCACTGCCCTTCGTGCCGGTTGGGGCCTCGATCGCCCGCTTGTCGAACGCTACCTGATCTGGCTGTCGGGTTTCGTGTCGGGCGATTGGGGCATCTCGTTTCGCACCGGCGAGCCGGTGCTTGCCGAATTCATGCGCCGCCTGCCGCTCTCGGTCGGCATGGGGCTCGCCGGGCTGGCCCTGGCCATCGTGCTTGCCGTGCCGCTCGGCTTTGCCGCCGCCGCCCGGCCGGGCGGCGTGGCCGACCGCGTCAGCCGGCTGGTTGCGGTCTCCGTCCAGGCAGTGCCCGCCTTCTGGGTCGGGCTGGTGGCTATCTGGCTGCTTGGCGTCCACCTGCAATGGGTCCGGCCGTTTTCGGGCGGCCCCACCATCGTCGTCATCGCCATCGCCATCATCGCGCTTCATTCGGTCGGCGTCCTGTCGCGGGTCTATCGCCGCGACATGCTGGAACAGGCGACCAAGCCCTATTTCCGCACCGCGCTGGCCAAGGGCCTTTCCCATCGCCAGGCGCTCTGGAACCATTGCCACACCAGCGCCTTCTACGCGCTGATCGCCGCCGTGCGCTCGGAAGCCGGCTGGGTCATCGGATCCACCGCCACGCTGGAAGTGCTGTTCGGCCTGCCTGGTGTGAGCCAGTTTCTAGTCCAGAGCATTTCGGCGCGCGACTACCACGTGCTGCTTGCCTATGTGATGGTCATTGCGGCCTGGATGCTGCTCATGAACGCGCTCCTGCAGGCCTGGATGCGCCGGCTCGACCCGAGGCAGACATGAGCGCGCGCGCTACCCTTTGCATCCTGCTCGCCTGCCTGCTGCTCGCCGGCGGCCTGTGGCAGCCGCACGATCCGCATGGGATCGATCTTCTGGTGCGCCATGCGCCGCCTTCCTTCCTGCACCCGCTCGGCACCGATCATCTCGGCCGCGACATGCTCTCGCGCATGATGGTCGCCGGCTGGCGTTCCGGCCTCGTCGTCATCGTCGTCGGCGCCATCGGCTTCATCGGCGGCACCCTGATCGGCACCGTCGCGGCGCTGATGGGCGGCTGGCGCGAGGCGGCGATCGTCAAGGCGGCCGAGACCTTCATCGTCGTGCCGACCCTCATCGTGGCGCTGGCGGTTGCGGCCATCTTCGGCCTGTCGCCGCTCACCGCCGGCATCGCGCTCGGGCTTGCGGGGCTCGGTCCCTACACGCTGCTCTCCAATTCCCTGACCAGGCGCATGATGGGCCAGCCCTTCGTGCTGTCGGCGCGCGCCATGGGGGCGGGCACCGCCTCGCTGACACTGCGCCACATCCTGCCCAACACGATGCCGGTCCTGTTCGCCTATGTCGGCAGCCAGGCCGGTCAGGCCATCGTCGCCTATGCCGCGCTCGCCTTCATCGGCCTGGGCGCCGATCCGACAAGGCCCGACTGGGGTGCGATGCTGTTCGAATACCGCATGTTCGTGTTCGACCATCCGATGCTGATGCTCTGGCCGGGGCTGGCGATCGCCGTCACGGCGGGCCTTCTCAACTGGACCTTCGATCCCGAAAGGCAGCCGGTCATGACCTGACAGGCCTTGCATCGAGCGTAACTTTGTTACACTGAAATTCCGACATTCTCCCCGGCACAGAGAACCCGATGACCCATTCCCGCACGCTCGCGGTCCTTTTCTTCGTCTCGGGCGCGGCGGCGCTGATCTACCAGGTTCTGTGGGTGCGCGAACTGGGCCTGCTGTTCGGCTCCACGGCCGAGGCGGCAGCGCTCGCCATCGCCATCTTCTTTGCCGGCATCGCGCTTGGCGGCTGGTTCTGGGGCAGCCGTGCCGGGCGCATTGGCAGGCCGCTGCGCGCCTTTGGTCTGGTCGAGATCGGCGTGGCCGCGACCGCGCTCGGCCATTTCGTCGTCGCCGACGCCTATTTCGCCCTCTATCCCACGCTCTATGCCGCTGTGGGCGCTTCGCCGGTGCTGGAAACGCTGCTCAAGGCCGCTGTCGCCGCGACCATCCTTATGCCGTCCGCCTTCCTGATGGGCGGCACACTGCCCTTGATGGGCCAGCATGTCGTGCGCGCCCGCGAGGAACTCGGCCGCCAGGGGTCGCGCCTCTATGCCATCAACACGGCGGGCGGGGCGACCGGTGCGCTTGCGGCCGGCTTCGTTCTCCCGATGGCGCTCGGTTTTTCCGGCGCCTATCTGCTCGCCGTGGGCCTCGATCTCGCGGTCGGTCTGGCGGCCGTCATGCTGGCGCGCCGCGCGCTGCCGCCGGCTGCGGAGCCGCAGGCAGCCGAGCCTGTAGCTGCCACGCGCGTGCCGGCCCTGGTCTGGGCCGTGGCGTTCCTGTCGGGGCTGGTCACGCTCGCGGTTGAGGTGATTTGGACCCGGCTCTTTGCGCAGGTGCTGCAGAACTCGGTCTATACCTACTCATTGGTGCTCACGACCTTCCTTGCCGCGCTGGCGCTGGGTGCCAGCCTCGCCAACTGGCTGTCGCGCCGCTCCACGCTGGAGCCTGGGCTGGTGCTGGCGGTCCTGCTGTTTGGCTCTGCGGTCGTGGTCGCCGGCACGCCGTGGCTGTTCCATGCCGTCACCGACGGGCTCGGCTATCTCGGAAGGGGCCGCGACTTTGTCGGCTACATCCTCGCCGTGTTCGAGGCTGCCGCCATCGTCATGCTGTTGCCGGGTATCGTGCTCGGTGCCGTCCTGCCCTATCTCCTGCGTCTCATGCAGGCCGGCCGCGCCGCTCCGGGTACGACGCTCGGCCGGCTGATCGCCGTCAACACGACAGGCTCGATCCTCGGCGCGCTGGCGGCGGGCTTCCTGCTTCTGCCAGTGTTCGGCGCCTGGCATGCATTGCAGCTTCTGGCCGCGATCTACGTGCTGCTTGGCGGCGCGGCCTTGGCGACGGCCGGTGGTCTGCGCTTCCACCTCAAGGCGCCGGTGGCGGCCCTGTCGCTTGTCGCGGCGCTGGTGCTTGTCTCGGTCGCGCCCGTGCTTGACACGATCCGCATCAATCCGGCGCGCGGCGAGACCCTGGTCGAGATGCGCGAGGGCAGCGCTGCGCATGCCGCCGTCATCGAGCGCGACGGCAATCTCGCCATCCGGGTCAACAACTACTACACGCTTGGCGGGTCCGGCGCGATGATCGCCGAACGCAACCAGACCCTGATCCCGCTGCTCGCCCATCCCGATCCGCGCGAGATCTTCTTCCTCGGCATGGGCACCGGCATCACGGCGGGCGCCGCCCTTTTCGTCGACCCCGAACGTGTCACCGTCTGCGAGATCCTGCCCGACGTGGTCGACCTCGCCGAACGCCATTTCGGCCCCTTCGTGAACGGGCTTTTCGAGGACGACCGCGTGACCATCCACGCCGAGGACGGTCGCCACTGCCTGGCGCGCAGCCCGGCGCGCTACGATGCCATCATCGCCGACCTGTTCACGCCGTGGAAGGCGGGCACCGGCAATCTCTACACGCTCGACCACTACCGCATGGCCGCCACGCGGCTGAAACCGGGCGGCATCTATGTACAGTGGGTGCCACTCTACCAGGTCTCGATCACCGAGCTGTCGATCATCGCCAACACGATGGCCGAAATCTTCCCCCAGCTCACTCTGTGGCGGGGTGATCTTTACCCGGAGCGTTCCATCCTGGCCCTGGTCGGCTCGCTCGATCCCGCCCCGCTCGACATGGACGTCCTGCGTGACAATGCCCGCGCGACGGCCGTAGACCCCGGCCAGCCCGATGCCTTCTTCGAGGCGATGGGGCTGCGGTTTTATGCCGGCAACGCGGCGTCCGGCCTGTTTGCCGACGCGCCCGTCAACACTGACGACCGTCCGCTGATCGAGTATCAGGCGCCGCGCACGCACCGCGCCGTTTTGACCGGCCGCGCCACCTGGGTCACCGGTCCCGCCCGCGACGAGCTCTACGCCGCGCTGGCCGAGGCGCTGCCGCCTGCTGAAGATCCCTATCTCTCCGGCCTCGACGAGGCACAGATCGGTCTGGTCGAGGCCGGCCGCCTCTATGCGCGCTATCGCGGCCACCATCATCGCGAGGAAAGCCAGGCCGCATCGGCAGACTGGCGCGCCTTCACCGCGCTGACCCCGCCCTACGCGCGAAGGCCCGATTCGCCCGCAGGACAGGTCGGCAGCGGCATCACCCTGTTCGGCCTGTCGGAGGACTGAACGAAAAACGGGGCAACCATTCCGGCATCCAGCCGTTTCGCAATCGGCTCCAACGTGATGTCGTGATGAGTTTCAGGACCGTTTTCTGGATTGCAGCCGCCTTTGCGGCGATCGCCCTGCCTTTCGTCGTTCTCCTGTCGGGAGAGCGGGTCGAAGGGCATGAATTCCTGTTCGATTTCTCGATGGGGCTGGGTTTTGGCGCCTTGGCGCTGGCCGGCCTGCAATTCGCGCTGACGGCGCGTTTCCGCCGCATGACGCACCCGTTCGGCGTCGACATCATCTATCTCTTCCACCGCTATCTCGCCATCGGCGCGCTCGCGGTCATGCTCGCCCATTTCGCCATTCTCTACATCTGGTACGAAGACGCGCTGGGCGTGCTCAACCCGCTGGAGGCGCGCTGGGAACTGACGTCGGGCCGCGTGGCACTCGGCTGCTTCATCATCCTCGTCGTCAGTTCCGAATTCCGCAAATGGCTGAAGCTCGAATACGAGCTGTGGCGTTATCTGCATGTCGGCCTGGCGGTGATCGGCTTTGCAGCCGCCATTGCCCATGTGCTGGGCGTCGGCCGCTTCACCGCCGCTGCCGACCAGCGTGCGCTCTGGCTCGGCGTCACGCTTGGCTGGCTGGTTCTGCTTTTGTGGGTGCGGGTCGGCAAGCCGTGGATCCAGAGCCGCAATCCGTGGCAGGTCGAGGAAAACATCCCGCGCCATGGCGGCGTCCATTCGCTGGTCTTTGCGCCGCAGGGCAGGGCGCTTTCGACATGGAAGCCCGGCCAGTTCGTCTGGCTGACGCTGGAAAATTCCCCCTTTGGCCTGCGCGAGCATCCCTACACGATCTCGAATGCGCCCGAGCAGGGGCCGAACATCATGCTCTCGATCAAGCCGCTGGGGGACTTTTCCTCGCGCGCGGTCGAGACCGAGCCCGGCGCCATCGCCTATATTGACGGTCCCTACGGCGTCTTCTCCATCGACAGCCACAAGGATGCCACCGGTTTCGTGATGATCGCCGGGGGTGTCGGCATCACGCCGATCATGTCCAACCTGCACGCCATGGCCGCGCGCAACGATCGCCGGACCGTGGTCCTGTTTTACGCCAATTCGACATGGGACGATGCCGCCTTCCGCGATGAACTCGACGACCTGACGAAGAAACTCGATCTCAAGGTCGTCCACATCCTGGAAGAACCGCCCGAAGGCTGGGAGGACGAGGAGGGCTATCTCGACGGCGATATTCTCAGGCGCCACCTTCCTGAAAACCGCGACGGCTTCCGCTATTTCCTCTGCGGCCCGACCCCGATGACGGATGCCGCCAAGAAGCATCTGGGCGAGCTCGGTGCGCCGCTTGCCCATATTGATTCCGAAATCTTCGACATGGTCTGAGGAGACACCATGCGTCCGCATATCGCGCTTGCCATCGCAATCCTTCTGGTCGCCTTCACCGTGTTGTGTGCGGCGCTGTTCACCCTGACGCTCAACTAGAAAGGCCTTTAATGTCCGACCGCGCCGATGCGCTCACGCGCGAATTGATGTCCGAGATTTCCGCCTGGCACGAGGGCGAGGGGGAATATCTGCAGGCCGTCGAGGAGGTCGTGCGCGATGTGATCACGGTCGAAAAGGCCGACAGCGTCTATGCCGGCGCCCGCGTGCTCAGGCGGCTGGCCGAACCCGACCGCATCGTCTCCTTCCGGGTCGAATGGCTCGACGACAAGGGCGACATCCAGGTCAATCGCGGCTGGCGGGTGCAGCACTCCAATCTGATGGGCCCCTACAAGGGCGGCCTGCGGTTCCACCCTTCCGTTACCCGCTCGGTGCTGAAATTCCTCGCCTTCGAGCAAACCTTCAAGAACGCGCTGACCGACCTGCCGCTGGGCGGTGGCAAGGGCGGCGCCGATTTCGATCCCTCGGGCCGCTCCGATGGCGAGGTCATGCGTTTTTGCCAGGCCTTCATGTCCGAGCTTGCCCACCATATCGGCCCCACCCGCGACGTGCCGGCCGGCGATATCGGCGTGGGCCCGCGCGAGATCGGCTATCTCGCTTCCGCCTACAAGCGCATCACCGGCCAGGCCGACGGCGCGCTCACCGGCAAGACGCCCTGCATGGGCGGCAGCGCGTTGCGTGTCGAGGCGACCGGCTATGGTCTCGTCTATTTCCTGTGCGCCATGCTGGGGCGGGCCGGCGAGGAGATCGAGGGCAAGCGCGTTGCCGTCTCGGGCAAGGGCAATGTCGCCCGCCATGCCGCCCGCAAGGCGCTGAAGATGGGCGCGCGCGTCGTGTCGCTGAGCGATTCCGGCGGCCTTCTCGAGGCGCCCGACGGGTTCAGCGCCGAAGCGCTGGACTGGATCGCCCAGCGCGCCGATGCGGGCCAATCGGTCGAGTCCCCGCCCGGCCGCCTCGGCTTTTCCTACCGGCCCGGCAAGAAGCCCTGGCAGATGGAATGCGACGTGGCGCTGCCCTGTGCGACGCAGAACGAACTCGATGCCGACGACGCGCGTGCGCTCGCCGATGGCGGATGCCGCTTCGTTGTCGAGGGCGCCAACATGCCGGTCACCAACCACGCGGCAGAGATCCTGGCAAGAGCCGGCATCCTGCATGCGCCCGGCAAGGCCGCCAATGCCGGCGGCGTCGCCGTCTCGGCGCTCGAGATGCGCCAGAACGCCGCCTTCAGGTCGATGCCGGCCGCCGAGGTCGACGATCTTCTGCGCGATATCATGGTCGGTATCCACCGCCTTATCTGCGAGGAGGCCAATCGCGGCACCGCCAGGTCGAAGGCCGATGTCGACTATCCGCGCGGCGCCAATGTCGCTTCCTATCGCCGGCTGGCCCGTGCCGTCGTCGACCACGGCCCACGCTGAACAGACCTTCGTACCAATCGATGTGAGCCGACGCCTTTCGGCCGGCGCGCCGGTAAATCGCCCGCGTTTCCGAAACCCCGATGCCATCTCCGCGCGAATCTGACACAAGGTCAGGCCGCCCGCCGAGATCGCACGCATCTGCCCGAGGAAACGCCATGACCGACCGCCTGTCCACCGCAAGCTTCGCCGAATTGAGGGCCAGCCTCGCCGGCTTCCCCGGTCTTGACGAGCAGGCCATGGCGTCCGCCCGCCAGCGTCAGTCGCAACTTACCAAGCCGCCCGGCTCGCTCGGCATGCTGGAGGATCTGGCGGTCACGCTGGCCGGCTGGCAGGGGCGCGAGAAGCCGGTCATCGACAAGGCGCAGGCGCTGGTCTTCGCCGGCAATCACGGCGTGTGCGCGCAAGGGGTGAATCCCTTCCCTCAGGAAGTCACCGTCCAGATGGTCGCCAATTTCCAGCATGGCGGCGCGGCCATCAACCAGCTCTGCGCGGCCAATGGCTGCGATCTCTCCGTCATCGCGCTCGAGCTCGACCGCCCGACCGGCGACATCAGCCAGGGCCCGGCAATGACCGAGGCCGAAACGCTCGACGCCATCCGCCAGGGCGCGGAAGCCGTCGATCCCGCCGCCCAGGTTCTGGTGCTTGGCGAAATGGGCATCGGCAACTCCACCATCGCCGCCGCGCTGGCGCTCGCCACTTTCGGCGGTACCGGCAGCGATTGGGCCGGCCCCGGCACCGGGGCCGATGAACAAGGCGTCTCGCACAAGGCACGCGTGGTCGAACAGGCCGTCGCGACCAACCGCTCGGCCCTTGCCGATCCGTTTTCCACGCTGGCAGCCCTTGGCGGGCGCGAGCAGGCGGCGATATGTGGTGCGGTGCTGGAGGCCAGGCGCCGGTGCATCGTGGTCGTGCTCGACGGCTTCATCTGCACCGCCGCGGCCGCCCCGCTTCACGCCATTCCCGGCGCGCTCGACCATTGCATTGCCGGCCATGTCTCGGCCGAGCCCGGCCACAAGCGCCTTCTCGCAGCACTCGGCAAGACGCCGCTCCTGTCGCTCGGCATGCGGCTTGGCGAAGGCTCGGGCGCCGCACTCGCCGTCTCGGTGCTACGCTCGGCGGTTGCCTGCCATTCGGGCATGGCCACCTTCGCCGAAGCCGGCGTGGCGGGCGGCTAGGCTCTGGTCAAGGCGCGCGCGCCGGGCGATGCTGCGCACTACCTCGGAGATGGTTCAGTGGACTTGAAGCTCATCGGTATCGGTACCGGCAATCCAGAGCATCTGACCCTGCAGGCGATCCGCGAGATGCGGTCCTGCGACCTCATTCTCGTGCCCCGCAAGGGCGAGGAGAAGGGCGAACTGGCGGAGGCCCGCCGCCGCATCTGCGCCGAGCATCTGGGAGATGGAACCCGGATCGCGGAATTCGACATGCCGGTGCGCGACGAGACGATTGCCTCCTATCGCGACCGGGTCGATGCCTGGCACGATGAAATCGCGGAACGCTGGCTTGGCGCCATTGCCGCAAGCAACCCCGTGCCTTCCGCCGTCGGTCTGCTCGTCTGGGGCGACCCCTCGCTCTATGACAGCACGATCCGCATCGCCGAGCGTCTGTCGGCGCGGATGAAGTTCGACCTTTCCGTCATCCCCGGCATCACCTCGCTGCAGGGCCTGACGGCCGCCCATGCCATTCCGCTCAACGAGGTGGGCAGGCCGGTCACCGTCACCACCGGCAGGCTCCTGCGCGAGCACGGCTTTCCAGAGGGCGTCGACACGGTTGCCGTCATGCTCGACGGCGAATGCTCCTTCCAGGCGCTTGACCCCGAAGGCATCGAGATCTGGTGGGGCGCCTATGTCGGCATGGCGCAGGAGGCGATCCTGTCCGGCACCCTCTCCGATCTCGCCGACCGGATCGTCGAGAACCGCCGCGACCTGCGCAACCGCCACGGCTGGATCATGGACATCTATCTCTTGCGCCGACGGGGTTGAGAGGCTCACCCCTCATCCGTCTCGGCGCCTTGGCGCCGAGACGGATGAGGGGTATGGGCGGCCAAAACCCGGTACTATGTCACCTTCTGTCAGCAGAAATCCTGTCCATTCTATCCACGCCCTTTTGCCCCTGCCGCATACTTCCCCGGGAGGAAAGGAGAAGGGCATGAGCAGCGAGGCGATCGAGGACAACAGGCAGGCGCTGAAGCGCATCGTCGCGATGCTGGTCGAGATGGCCGGCCTGGCGACGCCCTGCACCTCCCCCTCGATGGCGGAGGATTCGCAGGCGGTCCAGAACGGCGTGACAACCAGCGGCCCGCCCCTCACCGCCACGCGGCAACCGCGCACTCCTCTCCCCCGTCGAACGGGGGAGAGGTGCCGAGCGCAGCGAGGCGGTGAGGGGGTTGACCTCAAGCGCGATGCCGCCG
>JBKBIT010000007.1:0-170445 GCA_046297455.1 Aliihoeflea sp. | reverse complement strand
AGGCACCGACTGCCTGCATCAGGAAGAACGGCGTCTGGTACACGAAATTCCGCGCCATGGATTCTCGTTCCATCCCGACGCTTATGACGAAAAGTACCATGCCGGTAACGAATGAGATGCCGAGGAACAGGATCGGCGGTTTGACCTCATATCGCTTTGCCAGGCCGATATTGAGCATTGCCAGGGCGGCGATCATCGAGGCCGAGGAAAGGACCGACATCGTCACCCCGCCGTGCACGATGGGCAGGATGAATTCGGCGATTACATAGCCGACCCCGAAAGCATAGGCGGCTGCAAACCAGCGGGCGGACACAAGGCGGCGATCGTACAGCGCCAGCACGAGAAAAAAGGCGGACAGGAGTCCACCTACCATCATGTTGACAAACAGTATCACGCTGGCACCACTCATGCGGTGTCTCCACCTCGTGGCTTCAACCTAGCGCGATCGTCCGAACAAGAAGTTAACCACCGGGCGCCGCGGCTGCCGGAGTGCTGGATGCGGCAGGCATGGACTGGTCGCCAGCATCTTCGGCGAGATGGGCTTCCTCGTCGCCGGTACATACGACAACGCGGTCGCGACCCCCTGTTTTTGCCCTGTAGAGTGCCCTGTCCGCCCGCTGCAAGAGTATCTCCCAGTCCTCGCCCTGCCGCAGCGCTGCGACGCCGAAGCTTGCCGTCAGCCCAAACCCGTCGGGAACGCCGGAAATATCTGCGGCCGCGAAAATGGTTCGCAGGCCCTCCGCGAAGAGACGCGCGGCGCGGGCGTCGGTGCCCCACAACAGAATGGCGAATTCCTCGCCACCCATACGACCGGCAACATGGTCGCTGCTGATGACCTGCCTCAGGCAGTCGGCGAAACCGACGATTGCCTCGTCGCCCGCAGCGTGGCCAAAACGGTCATTGACTATCTTGAAGCGATCCAGATCCGCAATGACGAGAGCCAGCGGCAATCCCTGCTCGCGGGCCTTGCTCAGGGTCTCCTCCAGCCGCAGACTGAAACCCCGTCGGTTGAGCAATCCGGAAAGCGGATCTGTCAGGGATTCGGCGCGCAGTTCTTCCTGCAGATCGATGGCGATTGCAGCCACGATGGCCACGGCAAAAATCAGCAGGAAGAAGGCAATCGAAAAGGTGAGGGTGACCCAGTAGAGCGACTCAAAAAGGCTCGCGTCCGAGATGTTCGTGCCATCATACATGACCGCCAGCGGGGTGCGCACGAAGAAATGGACGCCCCATGTCGCAAAGAGCCCTACCATGAAGAAGTCGAAAGGCTTCTTGCCTTTGACCTTCCAAAGTTCGAAGGCCAGGATCAGCACCAACAGGCCGCAACCGAAATTCAGGACGTAGATGCGGCCGACGATGCTCGGATCAACGAAGAAGAACCAGCCATAGCCCAGAATGGCGCCGCCAGCGACCAGCAGAAGCGGCGTGAGCGGCGGCCTGATACCGTAGCGCCCGAGTGTCCCGGCAACCGCACAGGCGGCCCCTACGATCAGGAGGCAGTTCGCGAGCAGGCGAAGCGGCATGAATTGCGATTCGATGCTGACGAACTGGAGGCCGAAGCCGACCGCCATGGCCCCGAAACCGCCGCTAAGAACCGCGATATAGCGGCGCTCGGGGTGATTGCTCCAAAACACGAACAATGCCGCAGCCAGGATCGCGCAGACTGCGGGATTGATGAACGCGATGAAGACGCTGCCAGCCAAACGCTTGCCGCCCTGGTTGCCTAAATCCAGCAACCCTAGCTGGCAAGGCCAAACAAGCCGTTAAGGCGCCGGCCGATAACCGGCGCCTCTGATATCTAGCGCCAGTCGCGAATGTCGACGAAGCGACCGGCGATGGCGGCAGCCGCTGCCATTGCCGGCGAGACGAGATGCGTGCGGCCCTTGAAGCCCTGGCGTCCCTCGAAATTGCGGTTCGAGGTCGACGCGCAGCGCTCGCCAGGCTTCAGCCGGTCGTCATTCATTGCCAGGCACATGGAGCAGCCGGGCTCGCGCCAGTCGAAACCGGCCTCGATGAAGATCTTGTCCAGACCCTCGGCCTCGGCCTGTTCCTTGACCAGACCCGAGCCTGGCACGATCATCGCACTCACGCGCTCGGAAACCTTGCGACCCTTGGCAACTTCGGCAACCGCCCGCAAATCCTCGATGCGGCCATTGGTGCAAGAGCCGATGAACACCCGGTCGATCTCGATGTCGGTGATCCTGGTTCCGGGCGTCAGGCCCATATATTCCAGCGCCCGCTTCTTGGAGAGACGCTTGGTTTCTTCCTGGATGCTATCGGGATCCGGGACCACGCCGGTAACGGCGATCACGTCCTCGGGCGAGGAGCCCCAGGAGACGATAGGCGGCAGGTTGGCCGCATCCAGGACGACAGTGCGATCGAAATGCGCACCTTCGTCGGTCTTCAGCGTCTTCCAGTATTCCAACGCCATGTCCCAGGCCTTGCCCGTCGGCGCCCGGGGCTTGTCCTTGACATAGGCGAAGGTGACCTCGTCGGGCGCGATAAGACCGGCGCGCGCGCCAGCCTCGATGGTCATGTTGCAGACCGTCATGCGGCCTTCCATCGAAAGGGAGCGGATCGCTTCGCCGGCAAATTCGATCACATGGCCGGTGCCGCCGGCGGTGCCGATCTCGCCGATGATGGCGAGGATGACGTCCTTGGCCGTGACGCCCGCCGGCAACTGGCCGTCGACGCGGACCAGCATGTTCTTGGCCTTGCGCTGGATCAGCGTCTGGGTGGCGAGCACGTGCTCGACCTCCGACGTGCCGATGCCATGCGCCAACGCGCCGAACGCGCCGTGGGTCGAGGTGTGGCTGTCGCCGCAGACGATGGTCATGCCGGGCAGGGTGAAGCCCTGCTCGGGGCCGATGATGTGGACGATGCCCTGGCGGCGGTCCTTCTCGGAGTAGTATTCGACGCCAAAATCGGCCGCGTTCTTGGCCAGCGCCTCGACCTGGATGCGGCTTTCCTCGTTCTTGATGCCCTGGACCCGGTCAGGCGAGGTCGGCACGTTGTGGTCGACAACGGCCAGCGTCTTCTCCGGCTGACGGACCTTGCGGCCGGCCATGCGAAGACCTTCGAAGGCCTGCGGGCTGGTGACCTCGTGGACGAGGTGGCGGTCGATATAGAGCAGGCAGGTGCCGTCTTCCTGGCGGTCGACCACATGCTCGTCGAAAATCTTGTCGTAGAGGGTGCGCGGTGCGCTCATTTTCCTGTTCCCGAACTGGTACTTGGAATGGTTTTGCGGATTCTGTGGCCGTTGTCAGCCGATGCGGCTGGTCGGCGCCCCGACAAGCCGCGCGAAAAAGCGGCCGGGCAGGCGTTTGCGGTCCTGCAGCACGATGGCCTTGCGCGCGATCATGGGTTTCATGTCGTTCATGCAGGCTAAATATCAATGTTTCAGGCGCCGGGCAACGCAATGTCAGTCTGGATTGCGCGTGTCGCGCTTGCGGTCGACTTGCCTGGCCAGCTCGAAGCGGCTGAGAAAACCAAGCACCACCAGCGCAAGCGCCGCCGAAAACAATGCGACCTGCCAGAGGCCCAACCCGCTGGCGAGGCCGATCGCGCCTGCAAGCCAGAGCCCCGCGCCCGTCGTCAGGCCCTTTACCCGTCCGCGTGCGAAGATGATCGAGCCGGCTGCCAGAAATGCGACGCCGGCCGTTATCGCCTCGATCATGCGCGTGGGATCCAGACGGGCCGAATCCTCGTCGAATTGCGGGCTGTGCAGGATCTCGATGCCCAGTATCGCAAAGGAAGCGGAGGCGAGCGAGACCAGCATGTGGGTGCGAAGTCCCGCCGAATGGTGGCGCCATTCGCGTTCGAAACCGATCGCTGCACCCAAGCAGGCAGCAAGCAGCAACCTCGCCGCGATCACCGAAAAGGGTAGCCAGGTCGACTGGGAAAAGTCGGCGATGATATCGTTCACGAAAGCACCGGGATAGACTGAGCGACAAACGCCGCGAACCTTCTCCAGGTTCCGTGGCCCACGCGGCCGCGCGCCGTTCGCCAGCGCCGCGCCCTTCGGCGCCCCCTCTGTCCTGCCGGATGCCGGCCCTTCGCCATGGCTCCAGGCGTTCGTCGCTCCGGAAGCCAAGCGTTGCACTCTACGGCGCCCCCCTCTGTCCTGCCGGACATCTCCTCCCCACAGGTGGGGAGATTGGCCGTCACGGCGGGTTTCGCCAATCGCGGACGTTGCAGTAAGGGCGGCATGGGCGAAGCCTCAAATCTCCCCCCCGTGTGGAGGAGATGCCTGGCAAGGCAGAGGGGGGCGTGAAGGACGCGGCATTGCCTTCTTTCCTCCATTCCTGACGTACCGGCGCGTTTCATCCCTGCCACGCCCCGTTGCCGGTCTGGCTTCTTGTTCAGTTGGGAAGCGGGGCGCGTTGTCCGTGCCTCTCTAGTAATTTTGTTGGCGCGTCCACCGCGCCCCGCCGGTGCTTTCGCCCCGGATGGGTGGGCCGGGCTCGTCCCGCCGGTCCCGCCTTGCTCCCAAGGGAGCAAGCTCGAGGGTCCGACGGACCTTACCGGCCAGACCTTCACCGAGGCCCGGACCTGTGGTGGGTCGGTTCCCACCAAGCCACGCTACCGTTGCGCGACCGACCCGGACACCGTCACCCTCCCCGACACCCCGGTCCGGAGCCGGGTTCCCGCGAGGGCGATGGGGTCATTATCGGGGAGGTGGCAGGGGTGTGGATAAGTTGCAGCGAAGAAAAATATGAAAGTGAGGGGAATCAAGGGGTTGGGGGAAAGGCGGCTGGATTCCGTCCACGCTTGGCGATCCCCTCTCTGGCGTTTTCCAAGCACTTGCTCGGGACAAGCCCGCTCGCAAATGCAGGAGGCGGCCCTCCGCTATGGCTCCGGGCGTTCGTTGCTCGAAAAGCCAAATCGTTGGCTTTTCGCCGGCCTTCGTCCGAACGCTCCTCACTCTCTCCCGCAAGGGGAGAGATAGGGCGCGCGTGATCGCCGGTTCCGCAAATCGCGGACGTCGGAGATTGGCGAGGGCGGCGGCGCCGGCGTTATCTCTCCCCTTGCGGGGGAGAAAGCGATTTCGACGGCTTGGTCGAGCGCAGCGAAGGCCAAACGTCAGAAATTGCAAGAGAGGGGCTTGCCGGCGCCCCTCGGGGCACGTGCCAGTCAGGCATGGATCCCAGGGTTGCGCGGCGCTCGCCCCGGGATGACGGCGGTGGGTTGGCTCATGCGCCGCGTTCCGTCTACCGCCAGAAGGACGGCACGGTTTCCTCAAGCCTTGGCCCGAGCCGCAGTGGTGCGATGTTTTCGGTCAGGCCGGTGCGGTCGGAGATCTCAAGGCCAAGTCCGCAAATGGTAGCAGGACCGCTGGCTGCCTCGAAGCGGTTGCGCGGCACTTTTGAGAGGAACCGGTTGAGCGGTTCCTCCTTGTCCATGCCGAGCGAGGAATTGTAGTCGCCGCACATGCCGGCATCCGAGATGTAGCCGGTGCCACCATCGAGAACCTGGTGGTCGGCGGTCGGCTGGTGGGTGTGGGTGCCTATGACTGCGCTGACCCGCCCGTCGACGAAATGCCCAAAGCACATCTTTTCAGACGTGGCCTCGGCATGGAAATCCACGATCGCCGCGTCGACCGCCTCGCCCATGGGACTTTCGGTCAGCATCTTCTCGGCTGCCGCAAAGGGATCGTCGAGGTCGGGATGCATGAAGACCCGCCCCATGATGTTGGACACCAGGATGCGCGCGCCGTTTTTCGCCTGGTAGACGCCGATACCCCGGCCCGGCGTACCGGCGGGGAAATTGAGTGGGCGCAGGAAGCGGTCTTCGCGAGAAGCGAAGGTCAATGCCTCGCGCTGGTCCCAGGCGTGATTGCCGGTGGTCACGACGTCGGCGCCGGCATTGAGCGTGTTCTGGAAGATTTCCAGCGTGATGCCGAAGCCGCCGGCCGCGTTCTCGCCGTTGACGATGACGAAATCGAGCCGGAAGTCGGAGATCAGGCCGGGCAGGCGCTCCCAGACAGCCGTGCGACCGGTGCGACCAACCATATCGCCGAGGAAAAGAAGTCTCATGAACCTGCTTTAACCCCGGCCGTCAAAGCGTCGCAAGCCGGATTCGGTCAGGATGGCCGGCAGCGGCACGTCATGCGGTTCGGCGGGCACGCGCGCGACCTCCTGGCAGTCGAAGGCGATGCCGATGAGAAGCGGGTGAAGACCGCGTTCATGCAGGCGCGCGATGGCCCGGTCATAATAGCCGCCTCCATAGCCGATGCGCTGTCCATATCCATCAAAGGCAGCGAGCGGGACGAGCATGATGGTGGGGTCGAGGATCGCTGCGTCCTCGCCAGGACCGACCGTGCCGAAACCCATATCGACCATCTCCGCGCCGCGCACCAGCTCCCGGAAGACGATCGTTTCCTTGTCGAGGATGGCCGGCAGGCAAAGCCGCGCTCCCTTTTTGCGAAGCGCGAACATCAGCGGCCGCAGGTCGACTTCGGAACGCATGGGCCAGAAGCCGGAGACGATGTCGCCAGCCTGGCATTCGATCGCTTTATCGCCGGTCTCGGCGATCCGCAACGACGCCTCCACCCGCCATTGCGGGTCGAGCCCGTCGCGGCGCGCCAGCGCCTGGGCGCGAAGCGATTTCTTTTCGGTCGTTGCGGGCTCGGCCATCACGCGCCTCCAGTTCCGTCGGCGCCTGCCATGCCCGATGCGTGCCGCGGCTTCAAGCCGGGCGAGGAAGAAGCAAGAGAAAGGAACGATCCACGACGACCGATGGAGAGGTTGATCCCGGGTGCCTACAAAGTAGGTGGGCGCCGTATGCCCGAGCCCACGGGCCCGGCCAGGGACAGCTCCCTAAGGATCAATAAGGCCCCGGGGAAGTGTTACTCCTGTCGGGAAGCGCAGATCGCAAGGACGAATATAGTCCTCCCGGGGGACGCCCGCCAGTGGCAATGCGCCTTGCCAGCCGATGCCCGCCTGCCTAGGTTCACGCCAAACGACGCCAGCTCCCAGGGGATTGATCGCATGCGCTTCGAAGGAACGGCGGCCTATGTCGCCGACAAGGATCTGATGGTTGCCGTAAATGCGGCGATCGCGCTGGAACGCCCGCTTCTGGTCAAGGGCGAGCCCGGCACCGGAAAGACGGAACTGGCCCGGCAGGTGGCATCCGCCCTTGGCCTCGACCTGATCGAATGGCACGTGAAATCCACCACGCGCGCCCAGCAGGGGCTCTATGAATATGATGCGGTGACGCGGTTGCGCGACAGCCAGCTCGGCGACGACCGCTTCAACGACATCAAGAACTACATCAAGCGCGGCAAATTGTGGGAGGCCTTCGCGGCGGGCAAAAAGACCGTGCTCCTGATCGACGAGATCGACAAGGCCGACATCGAGTTTCCCAACGATCTCCTGCAGGAGCTCGATCGGATGGAGTTCTTCGTCTACGAGACCGGCGAGACGATCCGCGCCGAACAGCGGCCGATCGTCATCATCACCTCGAACAACGAGAAGGAGCTGCCGGACGCCTTCCTGCGCCGCTGCTTCTTCCACTACATCCGCTTCCCGGACATCGAGACGCTGCAGGCGATCGTCGATGTGCATTATCCGGGCATCAAGCAGAACCTCGTGCGCGCAGCACTCACCCAGTTCTACGAATTGCGCGACGTGCCGGGGCTGAAGAAGAAGCCGTCGACATCGGAGGCGCTGGACTGGATCCGGCTTCTGGTGGCCGAGGACGTGTCGCCCGAGGATCTGCGCGCCGACCCGAAGAACGCGCTGCCCAAGCTGCACGGCGCTTTGTTGAAGAACGAGCAGGACGTGCATCTGTTCGAGCGGCTGGCCTTCATGGCGCGACGGCAGGGGTAAGGGCATGCACGCCAAGGCCGATATCATCATCCGTCCGCTCCGGCAGGAGGACCATGCCGAATGGCGGCGGCTTTGGACGGCCTATCTCACCTTCTACGAGACCACGGTAGCCGAGGACGTCTACCGCTCTACCTGGGCGCAGCTTTTCGATGACGGGCATTTCGAACCGCGTGGCCTGATGGCCGAGATCGACGGCAAGGCTGTCGGCCTCGTGCACTACATCTTCCACCGCACCTGCTGGGCTGAAGGCGACAATTGCTATCTGCAGGATCTCTATGCAGATCCGCATATTCGCGGGAAAGGTGTCGGCAGGGCGCTGATCGAGGCAGTCTATGCGAAGGCGGACGAGGCCGGCGCGGCGAATGTCTACTGGATGACGCAGCATTTCAACGACACGGCACGCCTCCTCTACGACCGGGTCGCGAAACAGACGCCCTTCATCAAGTATCAGCGCAGGTGAGGCCTTGTTCCTTCATTTCTTCCTCGAGCTGAAAGCCGCGAAGGTCCCCGTCTCGTTGCGGGAATATCTCTCTTTGCTCGAAGGCATGGAGGCGGGGCTGGTCGAATACGATGTCGAGGGTTTCTACTATCTGGCGCGCGCGGCGTTGGTGAAGGACGAGCGCCATATCGACCGCTTCGACCAGGTGTTTTCCCATGTCTTCAAGGGCGTCGAGGCGGTGTCGGGCGAAGGCGCGGTGGACGTCGCCAATCTGCCGGAGGAATGGCTGCGCAGACTCGCCGAAAAACACCTGACGGAAGAGGAAAAGAAGCTGGTCGAATCGCTCGGCGGTTTCGAGAAGCTGATGGAGACGCTGAAGAAGCGGCTGGAAGAGCAGAAGGACCGCCACCAGGGCGGGTCGAAATGGATCGGCACGGCCGGCACCTCGCCCTTCGGCGCCTATGGCTACAACCCGGAAGGGGTGCGCATCGGCCAGCACGAGAGCCGCCACCGCCGTGCGGTCAAGGTCTGGGACAAGCGCGAGTTCAGGAATTTCGACGATTCGGTCGAGATCGGCACACGCAACATCAAGGTCGCGCTGAAGCGGTTGCGCCGCTGGGTGCGCGAGGGCGTGGAAGAAGAGTTCGACCTGCCGGAAACGATCCGTTCCACCGCCGAGCACGGCTATCTCGACGTGAAGACGCGCCCCGAGCGGCGCAACGCGGTGAAGCTCTTGATGTTCTTCGACGTGGGCGGCTCGATGGACGACCATATTCGCGTGGTGGAGGAGCTGTTTTCGGCGGCGCGCATGGAATTCAGGCAGATGGAATATTTCTACTTCCACAACTGCCTCTACGAGGGCGTGTGGAAGGACAATCGCCGCCGCCATTCGGAGGTGATCCCTACGCTCGACGTGATCCACAAATACGGTTCGGACTACAAGGTGGTGTTTGTCGGCGACGCCTCGATGAGCCCCTACGAGATCGCCTATCCTGGCGGTTCGGTGGAGCACTGGAACAAGGAGGCGGGCGCGATCTGGGTCGAGCGCGTCACGCGGCAATGGCCGAACGCGGTCTGGATCAATCCCGTGCCGCAGAAGCAGTGGGGCTATACTCACTCGATCCAGATGATCCGCGAGCTTTTTTCGGACCGCATGTACCCGCTGACATTGGCGGGCCTCGACGCGGCCACGCGGGAGCTTTCACGAAAACATTGACGTTCTAGCGGGCGGGATAGCCCGGGACGGCCAGCGGGTTGTCCTCGAGCGCGGTCCTGTCCGGCGTGTCGATCGCGGGCCTGCCGACGAAGGCGGCGAAGAGACGCTCGACATGATCGCGGTTGAGATCCATGCCGATCAGCACCAGCCTTGCGCCGCGCGGACCGGTCGGCCAGGCAGGCAGGCGCGCCGGGGGATGGAGAAAGCGGCCGACGCCGTGAATGACCAGCGGGCGCTCCGGGTCCTCGGCCAGTTCCACCACGCCCTTCATGCGCAGAAGCTTGTCGCCATGGGTGGAACGCAGCAGATCGAAGAACATCTCGATCGTCGAGAAGCTGAGCGGCCGGTCATGGACGAGCGAGAAGGAGGCGATCCGGTCGTCGTGGTGATGGTGGTGGTGATCATGATGATGATGGTCATCGTGATCGTGGTCATGATGATGGTGGTGATCATCGTGGCGGACTTCCTTGCCCAGCCATTCGGCTAGGCGCGCCCGCCCGGATTCAGGGTCGTGCAATCCGGCCTCGACCAGTTCGCGGCCGGCGGCATCGGCGGCCTTCACGATGTCGGCGCGCGGGTTCAGCGTCCGCAACCGTGCGAGAAGGGCTGCGCTGGCGGGCTCGATGTCGGATTTGGTCAGGACGATGCGGTCGGCAACGGCGATCTGGCGTAAGGCTTCCTCGTGGCGGTCGAGCGCTTCCATGCCATTGAGCGTGTCGATGGTCGCTACCACGCCCGATAGGCGCAGCGCGGCGGCGAGGGCCGGATGGCCGAGGATCGACTGCAGCACCGGCACCGGATCTGCCAGGCCGGTTGTCTCGACCACGATGCGCTTGAGTGGAGGAATCTTCCCTGTCTGCATGCGGTCGATCAGGTCGGCCAGCGTGTCGACCAGTTCGCCGCGCACCGTACAGCACAGGCAGCCATCGGAAAGCTCGATCAACCCGTCCACCGCCTGCTCGACAAGCAGATGGTCGATGCCGACCTCGCCGAATTCGTTGACGATGACCGCGGTGCCCTCCATGCCTGGCGCCTTCAGGAGCCGGTTGAGGAGCGTCGTCTTGCCCGAGCCGAGAAATCCGGTCAGGACTGCGACCGCGACAGGTTGGAAGGAATGCAAGCTTCAGCCTCCGACAGAGCTGGATTCAGGACGGCGATCGGGGCGCGCGAGCGGGATCGGCGGAATGGGCTCGCCGGTTGCCGATGTCCTGCTGGCCGGCTGGGCTTCGCCGACAGGTTCGGTGACGGCTTCCGCCACAGGTGACGAGACGGTCTCTGCCCCGGTTTCCGTCCCCCGGTCTGGGCGGAAACGCGGAATGGGGACATTGGCGAAACGGCGCATGACCGGTCCTTCGGTGCCGCCGAGACCGACCTCGACCGCTTCCCGATCCCGCGTCAGTTCGGCCATATGCGGTGACAGATAGACCGGGCCCGTCGCATCGCCACGGCGTTCCGCGCGACGCTTGTGCGCCTCTTCCGTGCAGACGATCGAACGGAGATTGGGCGCTGCTTCCGGCACGGCGCCCTGGTCCTCGAAACTCCAGACGGTCGGCTTGTCGGCCGCATCGACGCCAAAACCACGCGCCAGCAGATCGGCTGCAGCGTCGGCGCGTTCGTCAGGCGAGAAGGCACCCAGCACGACTGCCACCAGCGTGCGGCCCCCTCTTGTGGCGGAAGCGGTCAGGTTGAAGCCCGACGGGCAGGTGTAGCCGGTCTTCATCCCGTCGGCCCCGACGAAGCGACCGATCAGGTCGTTGTGGTTTGGCATTATGTTGCCGCCGACGCTGAGTGCCTCGAGCCCGAAGAATTCCACATGTTCCGGAAAGTCGCGGCGGATCGCCATGGCCAAAAGCGCCATGTCGCGGGCGGTCGTATATTGCCGGTCGGAATGCAGACCGTGGGCATTGGCAAAACTGGTGCCCGCCATGCCGAGCCGTTGCGCCTCGGCATTCATGCGCGCCACGAAGCCGTCGACGGAGCCACCGACATTCTCGGCGATCGCGGTGGAAACATCATTGGCGGACCGGACCATGAGGATGCGGATGGCATTGTCGACGCGCAAGAGCGAACCGACCGGATAGCCCATCTTGGAAGGCGGTTCGTTGGCGGCGCGGGTGGTCATTTCGATGGGCGAATCGAAATCGATCTCGCCTGCCTCGATCGCCCGCAGCACCACATAGGTCGTCATCAGCTTGGTGAGCGAGGCTGGAAACCAGGGGTGGGTTGCCTGTTCCGCCGCCAGCACGCGCCCATCCTCAAGATCGACCACGATGGATGGCCCTGCCGCCGCCGGGAAAGCGACCGACAGAGCTGCCAAAGCGACCGCCGCGCGGACGACCCGCGGGAAAATGCCGAGACCCATGCCAGTTCACCTCTTGCCGTCTGTACCCAGGGCTCGCTAATCTGGCCCCTGAAGCCGTTTCCGTGTCAACATGCGTTGCGACCGGCTAGTGGACGAATTTGACATTCGATACCCATTCGATGTCGGTCTCGCAATCGAATGCCAGATTCAAAAGTTCCACTAGAATCATCAACTTGCTAGTGGAGCGTTGTTTCAACATTTGCGTGCCAGGCCGATACAGATGGATGCAAATGCTGGAAACGGGCCATTAGTTAATCCTTGTGACCGCAGCATGGCAAAGGCCAGCCGTTCACGTTCGCGCCAACCGGACGAAATCCAGAGATCGGAATCCCCGAATGCCCATATTGAACCGCGCCGCCGAGTTGCAGCCAGAGGTCGCCGAATGGCGAAGGCACATACACCGCAACCCGGAACTGGGCTACCAGGAGCATGAAACGGCCGCCTTCGTTGCGGAAAGACTGCGTGAATTCGGCTGCGACGAGGTGGTGACCGGCCTTGGCAAGACCGGGGTCGTCGGCTTGATCCGAGGGAGCCGCGGGGCGGGACCGACGCTGGGGATGCGCGCCGACATGGACGCGTTGCCGATGTCTGAAGCCAACAACTTCGCCCATGCCTCGCAGGTGCCCGGCAAGATGCATGCCTGCGGCCATGACGGGCACACGGCCATGCTTCTGGGCGCGGCCAAGTATCTTGCCGAAACGCGCAATTTCGCCGGCTCCGTCGCCGTCATCTTCCAGCCGGCGGAAGAAGGTGGCGGAGGCGGACTTGCCATGGTCAAGGACGGGCTGATGGAGCGCTTCGGCATCGAGCGCGTCTTTGGCATGCATAATCTGCCCGGCCTGCCGGCAGGCCAGTTTGCGCTGAGGCCGGGTCCGATCATGGCTGCGACAGCCGAATTCGTCGTCACGGTAACCGGCAAGGGCGGTCATGCAGCGCTGCCGCATGGCACGGTCGATCCGATCGTCGCGGCCAGCCAGATGGTCACCGCCCTGCAGACGATCACGTCGCGCAATCTCGATCCCGTGTCGGCGCTTGTCGTTTCGGTCACGAAATTCCAGGCCGGCCATGCGCATAATGTGATTCCCGATACGGCCGTCTTTTCCGGCACGATCCGTTCGCTGGAGGATTCGGTCGGGGCAATGGCGCGCGAGCGGATCGGCGCCATCTGCCAGGGGATCGCACAGGCCGCCGGCGCCACGGTGAACATCGATATCGACGTCAACTATCCCGTGACCCGCAACCACGAGGCGGAAACCGCGCTGGCCTTGTCGGTCGCGACCGGGATTGCCGGACCTGCCGCCGTCGATGGCAACCTGCCGCCGATGATGGGCGGGGAGGATTTTTCCTACATGCTGCAGCAGCGGCCCGGCGCCTTCATCTTTGTCGGCAACGGAGACACGGCTGGCCTTCACAATCCAGCCTACGACTTCAACGACGAGATCATTCCCTCCGGCATCAGCTACTGGGTTGCGCTGGCGGAAACCACGCTGGCCGCGTAAGCCGCAGGCCGCCCGCGCCTATTGGCGAACAGGCGCGAAGCGGCTATGTACGGGCCGGCGCCAGGGCGGCGCCCAGATGGCCGCAAGGCCCCGTAGCTCAGTAGGATAGAGCACAGGATTCCTAATCCTGGGGTCGCAGGTTCGAATCCTGCCGGGGTCGCCATTTCTCAAGTTTCCATTGCAGAAGACACCGGGCTGCGATCTCACCCAGGGGCCGGGCGACCGGTACGCGCCAGCTGCTGGGCGGAAGCCGAATTGCGTTCCCGAAGCGATTGCCGATTTTGGCTGTTGCATTCGCCAGCCAGTTCGGCCATATACGCGCTGCTTGCGGCTTGAGGCCGCGCGAGCGGGTGTAGCTCAGGGGTAGAGCACAACCTTGCCAAGGTTGGGGTCGTGGGTTCGAATCCCATCGCCCGCTCCAAATTTCCAAACAATTTCAGTATTTTCGTGAATGTCGTCAACGGCATTCGCTTGTCCGGATTTCGGTCCGGCACGGGTTTGCCCCGTGCTGTCCCTGGCCTCCCGGGATTGAAAATGCCGACGATCCGCGCCAGAACCTTGCCTCAAACAAGGGGGCCATATGCACGACGCCGCGCCAGAATTGTTCCGGTTCCTCGGCGAACTGGGCATCGAAACCAAGACCGTCACCCATCCGCCGCTGTTCACCGTCGAGCAATCACAGGCATTGCGGGGACAGATTGCCGGCGCCCATACCAAGAACCTGTTTCTGCGCGACCGCAAGGGCACCCATTTCCTGGTCACGGTCGAAGAAGAGGCGGAGGTCGACCTCAAGCGGATCCACACGCTGATCGGCGCTTCGGGCAAGGTTTCCTTCGGAAAGCCGGAGATGCTGATGGAATATCTCGGCGTGATCCCGGGGGCCGTGACGCCGCTCGGTCTGATCAATGACCGCGAGGGCAAGGTTCGTTTCGTGCTCGACCAAACACTGGCAACGGCGGAAATCGTCAACGCGCATCCGCTGACCAACGAGGCGACGACCTCGCTTTCGGGCGCCGACCTGTTGCGCTTCGTCAAGGCGACCGGCCACGAACCCCTTATCTTGAATGTTGCGGCGTGATAGCCACATGAGGACCACAATTCCGGCCCGCCCCCTTCCGGAGGAGCCGGGCCTGCGACGGCATTCGAGACGAGGACGGCCATGAACGAATCCAACAATCCCTTTGGCGGCGCTGGCGGCGGGTATGCGCAGGCGGTCAGTTATGGCGCGCCGACCTCGGCGAGTGGAGCCGATCTGATCAAGGATACGACCACGGCGGCGTTTACGACCGACGTCATCCAGGAGTCGCGCAACCAACCGGTCCTGGTGGATTTCTGGGCGCCTTGGTGCGGGCCGTGCAAACAGCTGACGCCGGTCCTGGAAAAGGCCGTACAGGCGGCCGGCGGCAAGGTGAAGCTGGTCAAGATGAATATCGACGACCATCCGTCGATCGCCGGCCAGCTGGGCATCCAGTCGATCCCCGCCATCGTCGCCTTCGTCGACGGCAAGCCGGTGGATGGCTTCATGGGCGCGCAGCCCGAAACCAAGATCATGGAGTTCATCGCCAAGCTGGTCGAAGGCGGGCAGGAATCGGAGATCGAGGCCGCGCTGGAAATGGCGGCGCAGGCTCGCGAGCAGGGCGATCCGCAGCAGGCCGCCCAGATCTATGCGGCGATTGTCCAGCAGGATGCCAAGAACGCCGACGCGCTGGGCGGGCTGGCCGATATCCTGTTCGAGGCGGGCCAGGCCGACAAGGCGCGCGAAGTGCTCGACAGGGTCCCGGACGAGGGCAAGTCGAACCCCGCCGTCGTGGCGGTGGAGGCCAAGATCGCGCTTGCCGAACAGGTTGCCTCGCTTGGCGATCCCGACGAGCTGGAGCGCCGTCTGGCGGCCGATCCCAAGGACCACCAGGCGAGATTCGACCTTGCGATGATCCAGAATGCGCGGGGCGAGCGCGAGGCGGCGGCCGACAGCCTGCTGGCCATCGTGAAGGCCGACCGCGAATGGAAGGAAGACGGCGCGCGCGCGCAGCTGCTGCAGTTCTTCGAGGCATGGGGCCCGACCGACGAGGCCACGCTGACGGCACGCCGCAAGCTGTCGTCGCTGCTGTTCTCGTAAAGTCTTATCGTCCCGGCACTTGAGTTTCGCGCATCGCGCGCCAGATTCCGGCTTGGAGACAAGGCGAAGGGAGGCCGTTTCGACATGGTGCAGGCGGGCAATCAGGCCTATCGCAAGCTGGCGGACCTGCCGGAGAGCGTCCCGGTCTTTCCCTTGACCGGCGCGCTGCTGTTGCCCGGCGGGCGGTTGCCGCTCAACATCTTCGAGCCGCGCTATCTTGCGATGATCGACGATGCGATTGCCGGCAAGCGGTTGCTGGGCATGGTCCAGCCGCGGCTGGACGGGGCCCGGCGCGCCGACGGCGAACCCGAATTGTGCGAAGTCGGATGCCTTGGCCGGCTGACATCGCTGAGCGAAACGGGCGACGGCCGCTACCTGGTGGTTCTGCAGGGTGTGTGCCGCTTTCGCATCGATGCCGAGATGGGCGGCCGCAACGGCTATCGCCAATGCCGCATCCGGCCATTCGCCGCCGATCTCGACGAGAATGCCGGTGCTGACGAAGTTGATCGGCCCTCGCTGCTCAAGGCATTCCGTACCTATCTCAAGGCAAACGAGCTGGAGGCGGACTGGGACAGCGTCAGCCGCGCCGAAAACGCCACGCTGGTCAACGCCCTGTCGATGATGGCGCCCTATGGCGCAGCGGAAAAGCAGGCGCTGCTCGAGGCGCCGGACCTGAAGACCCGCGCCGAGACGCTGATCGCGATCACCGAGTTCGCGCTGGCACGCGAACGCGACGACGAGGGCACGATACTGCAATGAACGGGCGACGGGAGCCGACCCGGCTGCGCGGCGAGACCGGCGACATCGATATCAGGGTTCTGGAGCTCCTGGCATGTCCGTTGACCAAGGGTCCGTTGCGCTACGACCGCGATCGCGGCGAGCTGGTGTCGCGGCTGGCCCGGCTGGCCTATCCGGTGCGCGGCGGCATTCCGATCATGCTGCCTTCCGAGGCGCGCGAACTGACCGACGACGAGGCGCGGCCCTAGCCCGCCGGGCAGGGGCTCGCAAGCCGCGCGGAAAAGCTCTATATCGCGGACCAGAGGATAAAGAATGGCCCGCATTTACCAGACCCGTGCCTGGCACGACCAGCTTTCGCCGTCGCTCTCGGAATTCGAGCTTCTGGCGCTGGAGATCTATGCGCATCTGCCCGACGAATTCCGGAAACTGACCGGCGAGATCGTGATCCAGGTGGCGGAGTTTCCGACCGACGAGATCATGGACGATCTGGCGCTGGAGACGCCGTTCGACCTGCTCGGCCTGTTCGAGGGCCGCGGCATCGCCGAGCGCTGGAATCCGCAGACGGGCGAAGGACCGAACCGCGTCACGCTCTACCGCCGCGCCATCCTCGACTACTGGGCCGAGAACGAGGAAACGCTGGGTGACATCGTGGCCCATGTGCTGATCCACGAGATCGGCCACCATTTCGGCCTGTCGGACGACGACATGGAACGCATCGAGGCGGCGGCGGATTGAGCCGCACTGGGCGGCTCAGTTGCCGGTCTTCGCCAGCAGCCGCCAGGCCTGCTCGAGGTGCAGCCGCTCGATCATCCGCCCATCGAGCGAGATAACGCCCGCGCCGGCGTTTTCCGGCTTCGCAAAGACGTCGACGATGCGCTCCGCTTCGGCGATTTCCTCGGACGACGGTGAATAAGCGGCCAGCGCGGCCTCGATCTGGGCCGGATGGATGAGGGTCTTCCCGTCGAAGCCCAGTTCGGCGCCCTGGCGGCATTCGACGGCAAAGGCATCGAGATCGCGAAAATCGTTCGACACGCCGTCGAGGATGTCGAGCCCGCCCGCGCGCGCGGCGAGCACCATCTGCAGGAGCCAGGGCAACAGATTGGCGCGGCCCGGGCCGGGCTTGAGGCCGGTTTCCTTGACGAGATCGTTGGTGCCGGCGACGAGGCAGGACAGCCGCGCGAAGGGCTTTCGGGCTTCCGCTGCGAGGCTGGCCAGTTCCAGCATGCCGCGCGGCGTCTCGATCATCGCCCAGAGAGACAGGCCCTCGGGGGCGTCGGTCTGTTCCAGCGCCTCTTCGGCCATGCGAATGTCTTCCGGACCGTCGACCTTGGGCAGGAGGATAGCGTCCGGCATGGCACCGCGGGCAGCCAGGAAATCCTCCGTGCCCCATTCGCCCGCAAGCCGGTTGATGCGCACGATCCATTCGCGCCCAGAGCGATCGACCTGCGACATGAAGGCGCGCATGCGCTCGCGGGCCTCCTCCTTGGCGGCGGGGGCCACGGCGTCCTCGAGGTCGATGATGACGGCGTCGCAGGCAAGCGTGGCGGCCTTGGCCAGCGCCTTGCCATTGCTGGCGGGAACGTAGAGCACGGCGCGGCGGGGACGGATCGTCTTCATGCCGTCTTCTTGGCGCAGCGCTCGCGGCGGTGCAAGCCACCGGTACGCTTGCCATCTCATGGCGAAGCTGATTGTCTCCGCGCCGATCATCGGAGCTTTCAATGCACAGAGCCGACATTGTTATCATCGGTGGCGCGATCATGGGCGCCTCGCTTGCCTGGTTCCTGCGCGAGGAAGGGTTTTCAGGCTCGATCGCGCTGATCGAGCGCGATCCGGCCTTCGCCCAGGCAGCGACAACGCTTTCCTGCGCCTCGATCCGCCAGCAATTCTCGATTCGCGACAATATCCGCCTGTCGCGCTTCACGCTCGGCTTCTTTCGCGAGTTGACCGAGCGGTTCGGACCCGACGCTGACATCGCCTTCAACGAGAAGGGATATCTCATCCTCGCAAGTGAGGAGGGATTGCCGGTCCTGCAGGCCAACCATGCGGTGCAGATGGCGGAGGGCGCCGACATTGCGCTCGAAGATGCACAGACGCTCTGCCGCCGCTTCCCCTGGCTTTCGCCGGAGGGAATCGCGGGGGGCGCGCTTGGTCTGTCGGGCGAGGGATGGTTCGATGCCCATGCTTTGCTCGCCCTCATTCGCAAGGGGCTGAAGAAGCGCGACATTGATTTCGTCCAGGACGAGGCGATCGGCATCCTTCGGCAGGGGACGAGGGTGGAGGGCGTGCAGCTGGCGTCTGGCGCGACAATCGCGGCGGGCACGATCGTCAACGCCGCCGGGCCGAATGCCGGCAAGGTGGCCGCGATGGCCGGGCTTGCGCTTCCCGTCGAGCCGCGCAAGCGCTCGGTCTTCGTGTTCGAGGCGGCAGACCATTTCGACGACATGCCGCTTCTGGTCGACCCGAGCGGCGTCTATGTGCGGCCCGAGGGGCGAACCTACATTACCGGCGGCGCCGAACCCCATGAGACCGACGGTCCAGCCGACCCCGCAGATTTTTCGCCCGACTGGCACCTGTTCGAGGAGGTGATCTGGCCGGTGCTGGCGACCCGCGTTCCTGCCTTCGAGGCGCTGAAACAGACCTCGGCCTGGGCCGGGCACTACGACTACAACACGCTCGACCAGAACGCTGTCATCGGACCGCACCCGGAGGTCGGGAATTTCCTCTTCGCCAATGGGTTTTCCGGCCACGGCCTGCAGCAGGCACCCGCAGTCGGCAAGGCGCTGGCCGAACTGATCCTGCATGGTGCCTATCGCAGCATCGACTGCTCGGCCTTCGGCTATGAGCGCATCTTGGAAAACCGCCCGTTCCGCGAGTTGAACGTCATCTGAGCGCGCAAAGGCACGGCGTTGAAACCGACGCCGGCCCCACCTATGTGTGGGTCCCGGCTTGGGAAGCGCCCGCCGCCCGCGGCTTACGCCTTGGTGAAGCTTTCCGGTTTCTTTCGTTTCCCCCCTGAATGCGAGGGCAGAAACGGCAATGCGGGTCCCGTTCAATCAGTCTCATCGCCAAATTCAGGAGCGAGACGATGACCATTGGGGTTTCATCCGACTACAAGACACATGCCAGACGGCTGCGCGATGCGCTGGCGGCCGAGGGAGTGACCGTCAGTCATTCCCGGGCGCTCGAACTCGTTGCCCGCCAGAACGGCGCGCGCGACTGGAACACGCTCGTCGCCACGTCGCCGGCATCGACCACAAAGCGTGGACCCGCGCCTTTCGCGGTCGGCGAGCAGGTGGTCGGCACATTCAACGGCAACCCGGTCCAGGGGCGCGTTCATGCGCTTTCGGAGACGATCAAGCCTGATCTGTGGCGCATCACGGTTGCGTTCGACCCGCCCGTCGATGTCGTGACGTCGAAGCTTTTTTCCTCGCCGCGAAGGCGCATCGAGATGGTGGTGGGTGCCGACGGGAGATCGCGCCGCCTCACCGGTACGGAAACCGGCGTGATGGCCATACGGCAAGGATGACCGGCACATATGCTTGACAGGCAAGGGTGGCGCGAGAGCCACCCTTGCTTACGTCCGCCAGCGCTCAACTGCCAACAAGCACACCCGCCTCTCGTGCCGCCTCGACAAATTCGCGTCGCGCGTCTTCTGTCGATCGGTGTCCATCCAGTACCTTCAAACAGGTCTCATGGGCATCGCGATGGCGCGGTCCGCGTTCGGGCCAATCGACATTGGCAAGTCTCTCCTCGGCGTCGTTGACGGCTGCAATTTCCACTACGTCCGCGCCCAGTCGTATCGTGACGGGCTTTGAAAACAGTTTTCGTCTGTCTTGTGCCATCGATCCCAACGACGCGCCGGGCAAGCGGTTCCACAAGACACATCACGATGCCTCGAACTGCTGCCCACTTTGCTTCCCGCGCGCCATCGTATAAAGCCTTGGGCGGCCAGACAGGAAATCCAGCGGACAAGCATCATGGACAAATTCACCACCCTCACCGGCGTCGCCGCCCCCATGCCTATCGTCAATGTCGACACCGACATGATCATCCCCAAGGATTATCTGAAGACGATTGCGCGTACGGGCCTCGGCAAGGGTCTGTTTTCGGACATGCGCTACAATGAAGACGGTTCCGACAACCCCGATTTCGTGCTCAACAAGCCGGCCTATCGCAATGCGAAGATCCTGGTGGCGGGCGACAATTTCGGCTGCGGATCGAGCCGCGAGCATGCTCCCTGGGCGCTGCTGGATTTCGGCATACGCTGCGTGATCTCGACGTCATTTGCCGACATCTTCTACAACAACTGCTTCAAGAACGGCATCCTGCCGGTCATCGTCGCCCAGGAAGACCTCGACAAGCTGATGGACGACGCTGAGCGCGGCGCCAATGCAACGCTGACGGTCGATCTGGAAGCCAAGGTCATCCGTGGGCCGGATGGCGGGGAGATCCAGTTCGAGGTCGACGAATTCAAGCGTCACTGCCTGCTCAACGGTCTCGACGATATCGGCCTTACCATGGAAAAGGCCGGAGCCATCGACGGCTTCGAGACGAAGCTGGCCGAAAGCCGGCCCTGGGCCTGAACGGCGTTCGAGCCGTCATGCAAGCCTTTGTTCCCAAGCGGTTCGAGCAGGCCGCCTTCGGCCTGCTGCTGACCTGTTTCATGACCTTCGTGGTGGCAGGCGTTTCCACCGTGCTGGCGGTCGGCGTCGCCGCGCCGGGCTTCGTCGGCCTTTGGTTCAAGGCGTGGATGTATTCCTGGGTGATCGCCTTTCCGACCATTCTCCTAGTCGGACCGCTGGTGCGCAAAATCCTCAAGCGTATCGTGATTCAAGGCTGAGGCTGGCTATTCCGCCGCCATGGGCAACGCGCTAGATTGGGCTGTCCAGTCTTGCCGGAGCCCTTCCATGACGCGCCTGAGCCTTTCCGCCTTCCTAGTTGCCTGCCTTGGCCTGCCCGTGGTTGCCATGGCGCAGCCGCAAGAGGCCGAACGCATCCCCTTTGCCGGGGGTGAGCTGACCATTACGCAGACCGAGGATTACGACCGCATCCTCGCCTTTGACGGGCGCGAGCTGGCGCGCGACTACATGGTGTTCTTCGACCGGACCGCCGATGTGCGCGGGACCGAGGTCGCCTTCTTCAGCGTGGGAGCCGGGGGCAATGCCTGCGCGCCTGCCGTGGTCATGGTCTGGGAGGCAAGGGGCGAGGTAACCAGCGAAAGCACGGAGGAGGACTGCCGCACGCCGGCCCCGGCGATTACCGACCATGCCGTGTTTTTCGTTCCCTATCTTATGCCTGGCGCCACGGCGGATGTGCTGATCTGGACGCCGGATGACGGTTTTTCCCTGCACGGGCGCCTGGCCTACGCACCCAAGCCGGGTACGGACTGGGACAATTTCGTCGCGGCCGCCGTGTACCACCCGCTCGACTTCTTCAAGAACGCCGCCATCCTCGATGCCGCCCAGGCCCTTCTCGGCGACGATTTCGCCGATGTCGTGGCCGGACTGGGTGTCTCGTCCGAGCCTGACGAGGAACCGGGCGGTCTGGTTACCGGTCGCGGTTGCGTTCCCCATGCCTGCAGCCTTTCAGACACGTTCATGGTGATCGATCCCACCGCACGGCAGCTCTTCTTCGCCCAGCAGGGCGAACCGACCCGCTTCTGGCCGTCCCGCGCCGAATGGCCGGCGGAAGCTGCAGCCCTCATTCCATCGGATTTCTGAACAGCATGACCCGCCGCCTGATCTCCTCCGGCTCGCCCTTCGAGAAGGAAGCCGGCTATTCGCGTGCTGTCGCCGATGGCGACTGGTGCTTCGTTTCCGGCACGACCGGCTACGACTATGCCACCATGCAGATGCCCGAGAGCGTCGAAGACCAGACGCGCAACTGCCTTGCCACCATCGAGCGCGCATTGCGCGAGGCCGGCTTCGAGATGACGGATGTGGTGCGGGCCCGCTATCACATCACGGACGCCGCCTATGTCGAGCGGGTCTTTCCCGTGCTAGGCGAGGTGTTCGGCGACATCCGACCCGCCGCGACGATGACGGTCTGCGGGCTCAACCGGCCTGAAATGAAGATCGAGATCGAAGTGACAGCCCTCCGGCGGAACCGGCACGGATGACACGCGCCCAGACGGCACTGGTCCTTCACGCGCTGGCACTGACGGCGCTGATGTTCATGGCCGTGCCGTGGCTGACCCGCAACTATGGAGGGCCGGCGGGGTGGTTTGCCTCCATCGTGCTGTACTGGGTCCTCTTCTGCATCCCGGCGATTGTCATCCATCTCGGCCGCGCGGGCCTTTCCGATCTCATGCGGATCGGGCTTGGACCCGGCCAGGGCTGGGTCTTGTGGCTGCTTGGCGTGCAGGTGGCCCTGGTTGCCATCGCGACGACACTGACCATGGAAGTCGACCTGGTGATGGGCGTGATCGGCCTCGTCATCCTGACCGCGCTCATCAACGGAACGCTGGAGGAGGCCGCCTGGCGCGGCGGGTTCTATCGCGTCTTCGGCGACAGGCGCGCGCTCGGTTTCGGGCTCTTCCTCTTCATGCTCTGGCACGTGCCGCTGGCGCTTGCCGAAGGCATCGACTACGGCACCGGGGGCGCGGCGGCCCTGATCGGCGGTTCCGCGTTCCTGGGTCTGGTCTGGTCGACCGTGGTGTGGCGCACGGGCTCGGTGTTCTGGGTCTCGTTGGCCCATGTGGCGACGAATGTCTTTGCATTCGCCGCGCTCTTCTCCTCCAATGCGTTTGTCTGAGGGGGGAGAAAAGACATGAATCTCTATTCGCTGCTACAGGCGCGTGCCGATGACGGCAGGCCGGTGCGCGCGGGCCTGATCGGGGCCGGCAAGTTCGGCTCCATGTTCCTGTCCCAGGTGCCCTCCACATCCGGCCTCGAGGTCACCGCCATCGCTGATCTGTCGCCCGAGCGCGCCCGGGCTGCCTGCCGCACGGTCGGCTGGGAGGAAGAACGCATCGCGGCGACCGCCTTTCTCGACGACGGGCGCAGGTTGGCCGCCTCCGATGAGGTCGATGTGGTGATCGACGCGACCGGCTCTCCTGCGGCCGGCATCGCCCATGCGCTGGCCGCGATCGGGAACGGCAAGCATGTCGTGATGGTGAATGTCGAGGCCGACGTGCTCGCCGGGCCGGCTTTGGCGAAACGGGCGCGGGCGGCCGGCGTCGTCTATTCCATGGCCTATGGCGACCAGCCGGCACTGGTGGCCGAGATGGTCGATTGGGCGCGCGCCACGGGCTTTCGCGTGCAGGCGGCGGGCAAGGGCACGAAATATCTGCGTTCCTATCACCACAGCACGCCCGACGACGTCTGGACCCATTTCGGCCTGTCGCCGGAGGAGGCGCAGGCTGCCGGCATGAACCCGCAAATGTTCAACTCATTCGTCGACGGCACCAAGTCGGCCATCGAGATGGCGGCGATCGCCAATGGCTGCGACCTCGCCGTGCCGACGGACGGGCTCGATTTCCCACCCTGCGGGGTTGACGATCTCTGCCATGTGCTGCGCCCGCGCGACATTGGCGGCATGCTGGAGGGTGCGGGCATGGTCGAGGTGGTCTCCTCGCTGGAGCGCGACGGGCGCCCGGTCTTCCGCGACCTGCGCTGGGGCGTCTATGTCGTGCTGGAGGCACCCAACGACTACGCCGCCGCCTGTTTTCGCCAGTATGGCCTGCCGGTCGATGCCACCGGGCGCTATGCTTCGATGTACAAGCCTTTTCACCTGATCGGGCTGGAACTCGGCATCTCGGTTCTGTCGGCCGCCCTGCGCGGCGAGCCGACGGGACAGTCCCGCGTCTTCCGCGGCGATGCGGTGGCCGTCGCCAAGCGCGATCTGGCCCCTGGCGACATGCTGGACGGCGAAGGCGGTTATACGGTCTGGGGCAAGCTCATCCCAGCGTCGGCGTCGCTTCAGAAGAAGGCGCTGCCGATCGGGCTCGCCCATGGCATCAGGGTGACGCGGGCGGTCAAGGCTGGCAGCGTGGTCAGCCAGGACGATGTCGAAAAACTGGCGGACGGCGAGGTGATGCAACTGCGCCGCGAGGCCGAGGCGCTGGCGGGGTGAAGGGCTACAGTGCCCTCAGCCCCAGATGCTCTTCCATGATGTCGAAGTCGCGGTCCTGGTGAAGAAGTACGTGATTGTATTGGATGCAGAACGTACCGATGATCATGTCGAGCGGACCCCTGATCGTGAAACCCCGCTCTCGAAGCAGCCGATAGTTAGCCGCCGCCTTGACGGCCAGCCGGGGGTTCATCATCGCCACGATCCGAAAACGCCTTAGCGACCGCTCGATGATCGCGGCGTGCGCCTCGCTCCGCGCTCCCTGAAGCACCTCCAACAGGATGGCGTCTCCCACGAGAATCTGAGCTGGCTCCTTGATATCACCTAGGCGAATGACAGCATCCGTCCGAATGTTGCGAAGCCTTGATATCCAGACGGAACTGTCGACGACGATCACCAGGGTTCCTCGTCCGTGAAGCGGCCCCGCCGCATCTCGTCGAGGTCGCCTTCCCAGCCCAGGCCTTCCAGGTCCTTCAGCGCCTGTTTCTGCCGCGCCTGCCGCACGACGTCGCGTAGCGCCGCCTCGACCACGGCCTTCTTGGTCTTCTGGCCAGTAGCCTTCATGGCTTCAGCCATGAGTTCGTCGTCGATGTCGATATTGGTGCGCATGGCGCCGCTCCAATGTGTATGGATCACTGCGAGCATACACATCATTGGCGCCGCCTTCAACGTGAGCATGGGTCGGCGCTTGCGCGCATGCCGCTTCACGGCTAGCAAGGCGCGGACTTTTGTCTTTTTTCCAAGAGGGCGACACATATGGCATCGCGCAAATTGCTGCTGCTTCCAGGCGACGGGATCGGTCCCGAGGCCATGGCCGAGGTGAAAAAGCTCATCGAGCTGATGAATGCCGAGATGGCGGCCGGTTTCGAGACCGAAGAAGGCCTTGTCGGCGGCGCGGCCTACGACGCGCATGGCCAGTCGATCTCAGATGCCGACATGGCAAAGGCAATGGCAGCCGACGCGACCCTGTTCGGCGCCGTCGGCGGGCCGAAATGGGACGGTGTCGCCTACGACGTGCGGCCCGAAGCCGGCCTGCTGCGCCTGCGCAAGGAGATGCAGCTCTTTGCCAATCTGCGCCCCGCCATCTGCTATCCGGCGCTGGCCGAGTCCTCCTCGCTGAAAAAGGACGTCGTCGAAGGGCTCGACATCCTGATCGTGCGCGAACTGACCGGCGGCGTCTATTTCGGCGAGCCGAAGGAGATTATCGATCTCGGCAATGGCCAGAAGCGCGGCATCGACACGCAGGTCTACGACACGTTCGAGATCGAGCGCATTTCGGGCGTCGCCTTCGAACTGGCGCGCACGCGGGCCAACAAGGTCTGCTCGATGGAAAAGCACAATGTCATGAAGTCGGGCGTGTTGTGGAAGGAGGTCGTCGCGGCCACCCATAAGGCCAGATATGCCGATGTCGAGCTGACCCACATGCTGGCGGATGCCGGCGGCATGCAGCTCGTGCGCTGGCCCAAGCAGTTCGACGTCATCGTCACCGACAATCTGTTCGGCGACATGCTGTCGGACGTGGCGGCGATGCTGACCGGTTCGCTGGGCATGCTGCCATCGGCCTCGCTCGGCGCGCCGGATGCCAGGACCGGCGCCCGCAAGGCGCTCTACGAGCCCGTCCACGGCTCAGCGCCCGACATTGCGGGCCAGGGGACCGCCAATCCGATCGCCATGATTGCCTCCTTCGCCATGTGCCTGCGCTACTCCTTCAACATGGTCGATGCCGCCGACCGGCTGGAGGCGGCGATCGCTTCCGTGCTGGATGACGGGCTGCGCACGAAGGACATCATGTCGGCGGGCATGACGGAGGTCGGCACAACCCGGATGGGCGACGCCATAGCGGCGAAGTTCAAGGCGAGCCTCTAGGGCATCGGAACGACTGCCATGGCAAGGGCGACCCTGATCGGATTCTCGGCGGTGCTGATGTGGGCGCTCCTGGCGCTTTTCACCGCCGCTTCCGGCCAGGTGCCGCCATTCATGCTCTCGGCCATGGCGTTTTCGGTCGGCACGGCGGTCGGGCTGGTCCTGCGCGCCGTCGTGCCTGATGCGGGTACGGCACCGGCGATCCCCCTCAAGGTGTGGATCATCGGCATAGCGGGCCTGTTCGGCTATCATTTCTTCTACTTCACCGCGCTCAGAAACGCGCCGGCGGTGGAGGCTAGCCTGATCGCCTATCTGTGGCCGCTGCTGATCGTGCTCGGCTCGGCCATGTTGCCGGGCGAGCGGCTGGGCTGGCATCATGTGGCCGGTGCGCTGCTGGGGCTGGGCGGCGCCTTCCTGATCGTCTCGGATGGCGGCCGTTTCGCCTTCGAGAGCCAATATGCCTTCGGTTATGGGATGGCGGGTGTCTGCGCGCTGACCTGGTCGTCCTATTCGCTCCTGTCGCGGCGCTTTCCGGCGGTGCCAACCAGTGTCGTGACCTGGTTCTGCCTGGCGGCAGCCATTCTCTCGCTGGTCTGCCATCTCCTGCTTGAAGAGACCGTGTGGCCGCAAGGGACACTTGAGTGGCTGGCCATTCTCGGCCTCGGCCTGATGCCGGTTGGCGCGGCCTTCTATGCCTGGGATCATGGCGTCAAGCGCGGCAATATCCAGGTGCTTGGCGCCTCCTCCTATGCCGCGCCGCTGCTGTCCACGCTGATCCTTATCGGTGCCGGCATGGCGATCGCGACCTGGCACATCGTGATTGCCTGTATCCTGATCACGGGCGGTGCCGCGCTGGCGGCCAAGAACATGATCCTGCGGGGCAGGAACGCAGAGCTGAAGGAGGCCCGGCCATGATGCCCTTTCCCGGCGGTATCGATTCGCTTGCCAACGGAACGCTGATCATTTCGGTCGGCGCCTCCTGTCTCTATCTCGTGCTGAAGGGCACGGAGCCCGTGTGGCGGCGAACGGCCCTCAAGGTGGCATCGGTTGCGCTCCTCGCCCTGCTTGCGCTGATCGCGGGCGGTCCGATCCTGCTGGTGATCGCGCTGCTCCTGTGCGCCGTCGGCGACGGCTTTCTCGCCCAGGACGGCGAACAGTATTTCCTCGGCGGTCTGGTGGCGTTTCTCTTCGGCCACCTCGTCTATATCTGGCTCTTCGTGGCGGTGGGCTTCGGCTTTGGCGAGGGTTTCGGCCAGATCCTGTCGGATCCGTGGCGGGCCGGGCTGGTGATCGCCGCCGTGGTCTGCGCCGGCGCCATGGCGATGCGGCTCATGCCGGAAGTCGGCGAGGAGATGCGCCTGCCGCTTCTCGGCTACATGGTGGCCATCGTCGCCATGCTGACAGCGGCGTCAACGATGCCGCTGCCCATGGTGGTGGCAGGTGCGGCCCTGTTCTTCGTTTCCGATGCGATCCTGGCGGCCGAGCGCTATCTGCTCGAAGACGGCTCGCTGCCGAAGACCGTCGCCGGGCCGGCCGTGTGGGTGCTCTACTATCTCGGCCAGATGGCGATCGTGCTCGGCTTCGTTCTGTAGAGCCGCGTAGAGCCCGGCCGCAGCTCAGAAATTGTCCTTGCGCTTGCGGATTTCGGCGAAGACCGCCTCCTCCGAGGCATCCTCCATGCCGAGTGTCTTGCGGATGCCGGGATCGTTCCAGCGCAGGAACGGGTTGGTCGCAAGTTCCTCGCCGATTGTGGTCGGCAGCGTTGGCTTGTCTTCGGCGCGCAGCGCTTCCACCCGTTCGGCCCTCGTCTTCAGGATCGCATTTTCCGGATCGACCGAAAGCGCGAAGCGCGCGTTGGAGAGCGTGTATTCGTGGCCGCAATAGACGACGGTTTCCGGTGGCAGCGCGGCCAGCTTCTTCATCGACCCCAGCATCACGGCCGGGCCTTCCTCGAACAGGCGTCCGCAGCCCATGGCGAACAGCGTGTCGCCGGCAAAGATCAGTTTCTCGCCGGGGATGTGGAAGCTGACATGTCCTGAAGTGTGGCCGGGCGTCTCGATCACCTCGATCGTGCGACCGGCAAATTCCACGGTGTCTCCTTCCGAAACGCCCCGGTCGATGCCCGGAATCCTGGCGGCTTCCGTGCGCGGGCCGACGATGGTCAGCCGGTAGCGTGCCTTCAGCGCCTCGTTGGCGGCGACGTGATCTGGATGATGGTGGGTGATCAGAAGCAGGCTGGGAGACCAGCCCGTACGCTCCAGCACCGCGCGAATCGCCGTCTCCTCGGGTGCGTCGACAATTGCCGTCTCGCCGCTTTCGGTATCGTGCAGTATCACGCCGAAATTGTCGCTCCGGCACATGAACTGTTCGATCTGCAGGCTCATTCTCTGGCTCCCTTGCTGATGACGACCACGATAGGGCGCTGCCCATGGATTGTCATCCCGCGTCATTCTTGCGGACCAACCGACCGGCAGATAATGCTGGCTCCCATGAAAACCGACATCGTTGCTCTCAAGGCGTTCTACGGCTCGACGCTCGGGCGGCTGGCGGAGCGTTCGATCACCATGGCGCTGTCCTCGATCTGGGCCGACATGCCCGAGGAACGGTTGATCGGGCTTGGCTACACACTGCCATGGCTCGACCGGTTCGCCGCGGGTACCGAACGCGTGGCCGCCTTCATGACGTCGGGACAGGGCGCCGCGGCCTGGCCACTCAAGGGACCCAGCGCGACAGCATTGGTCTTCGAGGAGGAACTGCCGCTGATCGATGCCTCGGTCGACCGCGTCCTGCTTGTCCATGCGCTCGAGCATGCGGAAAACCCGCGCGAAATGCTGATGGAGCTGTGGCGGGTGCTGGCGCCGGGCGGCCGCCTGGTCATCGTGGTACCGAACCGGCGCGGTGTATGGGCCCGCTTCGAGCATACACCTTTCGGCACAGGCCGGCCGTTTTCGAGCGGCCAGCTAACGGCGCTTCTTCGCGAGACGAACTTCACGCCGGGGGCCTGGACCGACGCGCTGCATTTTCCCCCGTCCGAACAGCGCTGGATCATGCGTTCGCATGCCTTGCTGGAACGCACCGGGCGCGCCTGCTGGCCGATCTTTGCCGGGGTTCTGGTGGTCGAGGCGCAGAAACGTCTCTATCAGGGCCTGCCGGTCGCCGCGCGCGCCTCGCGCCGGGTTTTCGTGCCGGTGCTGGCACCGCAAGGCGCGACCACTCGCGTTCCCCCACGGCTTAGGCCAACGCCTGCCGCACGCGCTCGCGAAGCTGGGGAAGGGTGAAAGGCTTGTCGACGACGCCTTTGACGATGCCGGCCAGTTCGACCGCGCGTTCGCGCTGCTCGGCATAGCCCGTCATCAGGAGGATCGGTGTCTTCGGGCTGATTTCGGCGATCCGGTGCGCCATCTCGATGCCGTCCATTACCGGCATGCGTATATCCGACAGGACCAGATCATAGGGAGAGGCGGCCGCGCGGAAGCGCTCCAGGCCATCATCGCCGTCAACCGCGACATCGACCTCGTGACCGTCGGTGCTCAACGCCCGCTGTGTGAAGATCCGGACCGAATCGTCGTCTTCGACGACCAGGATCGTCGCCATCAGGCGTCGCCCTTGACCACGCCCACGAAGGGCAGTTCGCGGAAGGCGTGCGCGACATCCATGCCATATCCCACGACGAAATAGTCGGGGCATTCGAAACCGACAAAATCGGCGTCGATGGCGCTGGCACTCTGGCGACGCATGCGCTTGTCGAGCAGCACGGCGATCGACACGCTCTTGGCGCCGCGCGACAGCATCAGGTCGCGGGTAAAGGTGAGCGTCTTGCCGGATTCGAGAATATCGTCGATCAGCAACACGTCGCGTCCCGCCACATCGTTGTCGATGTCCCGCAGCACCTTCACCTCGCCACTGGTGGTGCCGGTGCCATAGCTGGAGATGAAGATGAACTCGACTTCGGGCGACAGGCCGCAATCATGCATGGCCCGGATCAGATCCGCGGCAAAGATGAAGGACCCCTTCAGGATCGAAATGACCAGAAGGTTGTCATAGTCGCGCTGGCCTATGTCCTTGGCCAGTTCGAGATTGCGCCGGGCGATGGCCGAGGCGCTGAACAGGACTTCGATTTCCTTGCCTCTGACGATGGGCATCGGCTCAATCCCTACGGAAGGTGACGGTCACGGTCTTAACGCCGTTGCTAGGCGCCTCGACGCGGCTCGAAAAGCCGATCCGCTCGCCAGGAGCCAGAAGAGCGCCGTTTGTCCCCAGAAAATGCCGGCTCGTGGTGCCTTCGCCATCCGTGATCGCAATTGCGATGGGCGGCACGGGCAAAGCACCGGCGCCGCGATTATGCGCTTCGCCCTCGACGAACAGGACCTGACGGCCGCCACGCGGCTCCACGCGGCTGGCCACCTTCTCGATCGCCAGCGGCTGGGCGACAGGCGCCATCCGGGGGGTAGTCCTTTCGAAAAGCACGTGCCCACCCGAAACCCAGAAGGCGGCACCCACCAGGCAGAGTCCGACGCTCCAGAAAACAGGTCCACCCCGTGCCGCGGCGCCGACCTGCCCGCTCACCCCGCGCAACATGTCCATCCCCCCCGGCGCGGGCACCGGCTGCGGCGCGCCGATACGCGAACGCTCCTCCCTTTCCTGGCGCCCAAGAGCGGTGATCGTTTCGTATTCGGCCTCGACAACATCGCCGTCGTCCGGTCGCGAGATCGGCGCTTTCTCCTTGATCGCCATGATCTCGCCTGAAACGAGGCGTGGCTTGTCATTGTCGGCCATCGGGGCGGGCATCCTTTCGCCGATGTGCAAATCGGGCTAAACGGTCGTAAACCGGTTCGCGCGCGATGGTGGTGCAATTGCCTTAACCGTCGGTTAACCATGCCGGGCGAATGTCGGCGAGCCGGCTGGACCGTGCCAGAGCACACAGGGCTATCCCGTTGATTCGCTTTGAAAATGTCGGGCTGAGATATGGCATGGGCCCGGAGATTCTCCGGGACATATCCTTCCAGGTGCCCGAGCGCTCCTTCCAGTTTCTCACCGGCCCGTCGGGCGCGGGAAAGACGACGCTGCTGCGCCTGTTGTTCCTGTCGCTGCGCCCGACACGCGGGCTGATCACCGTGTTCGGCAAGGATCGGGCGCGAATCACCCGGCGCGAATTGCCGCTCCTGCGCCGGCGAATCGGTGTCGTGTTCCAGGATTTCCGGCTGCTCGATCACATGACGACTTATGAAAATGTGGCCCTGCCCTTGCGTGTGCGCGGGCGGGAGGAGGCAAGCTATCGCAGCGATGTCGTCGAACTCCTGAAATGGGTGGGGCTCGGCGACCGGATGCATGTCCTGCCGCCGGTGCTGTCGGGCGGCGAGAAGCAGCGCGCAGCGATTGCGCGCGCTCTGATCGAGCAACCCGAAATCCTGCTTGCGGACGAACCGACCGGCAATGTCGACCCATCACTGGCACGGCGCCTGCTGCGCCTTTTCATCGAGTTGAACCGGCTCGGTACGGCCGTCGTCATCGCCACGCACGACCTTACCTTGATGGAGCAGGTCGACGCCCGCCGCATGGTGCTTGCCGAGGGAAGGCTGGAAATTCATGACTGAAGCGGCGACCGGCAGGTCAGCGCGGCGGATGCCGGCGCAAAGCGCTCCCGCCCAGCGACGCGTGCGACGTTCTGCGCCGATCGTGCCGCCACACAATGTCGCCGGCCGTGCGCTCATTCTCGTCATCGCCATCATGACATTCCTGTCCTGCCTGACGCTGGGCGCGGTCACGCTGGTGCGCGATACCGCCATGGCCTGGCAGACCGAGATTGCGCGCGAGGCGACGGTGCAGATCAAGCCTGCAGACGGGCTGGACATGGAGACCGCGCTGGAAGATGCCCGCAGCATCGCTGCCAGCTTCGCCGGTGTGCGCCAGGCGACCGTGGTCGGCCGGGAGGCCACCCAGCGGCTGCTCGAACCCTGGCTGGGCGCCGGCCTGGAGATCGACGAACTGCCGGTGCCCCGGCTGGTCATCATCACCATCGACACTTCCGCACCGCCGGATTTTGCAGCGATGCGAATGGCGCTCGTCGAATCGGTGCCGACCGCCATCCTCGACGATCATCGAACCTGGGTGGACCGGTTGGTCGCGATGGCCCGCACCACGGTCACGATCGGCTTGTCGGCGCTGATCCTGATACTGGCGGCGACGGTGCTCACGGTCATCTTCGCGACGCGCGGCGCAATGGCCGGCAACGGGCACATTATCGAAGTGCTTCATTTCGTCGGCGCCGAGGCGCGCTTCATCGCGGCGCAGTTTCGTCGCCACTTCCTGATTACCGGCATGCGCGGGGCAGCCGCCGGCGGCGCGTTGGCTATTCTCGTCTTCATTGTCTTCTCGTGGTGGTCGTCACGCAACCTCGCCACGCCGCAGGCCGATCAGGCAGCGGCCCTGTTCGGCACCTTCGCCATCGGCATCAGCGGCTATGTGGGCGTCGGTCTGGTGGTACTTCTGGTGGCCGGGCTGACGGCGATCACCTCGCACGTCACCGTGGTCACCTATCTCGGCGATCTTGAAGCACGTCACACCGATGGCGGCTGAGCGCAGCCATCCTGTTCATTGCCGCAATTCGGGTTTATCAAATTCGCCATGAAGGGACAGGAAATCCGATCGATCGACAGTGGCGCGGCGGCTGTGCCCGGCACGGCGCCTGCACGACGCCTGCCCTTCGTCGTACACGTTGTCTGGGCCCTGTCCGTCATCGGCATCGTCCTGTTTGCCGGCGGGTTCATCGTCTTTGCCTCCCATGTCAGCAGGCTGGACATGCCGGCCGAGCCGCGGACGGCCGATGCCATCATCGTGCTCACCGGCGGCAGCGCACGGATCGATACCGGCGTGGAGCTTCTGATGGCCGGCAAGGGCCAGCGCCTGCTGATCAGCGGCGTCAATCCGATGGCGCGGGTCGAGGATCTGCGACGGGTGACGGGGGGCGACCGCGAGCTGTTCGCCTGTTGTGTCGATATCGACCACGCCGCGCTGGATACGATCGGCAATGCCGAGGAAAGCGCCAAGTGGGTGATGGAGCATTCCTTCGCCAGCGTGATCCTGGTCACCAACAACTACCACATGCCGCGCAGCCTGATGGAGATGAGGCGCTATCTCGGCGAGCTCGACCTGCAGCCCTACCCGGTGGTCAATCGCCGGCTCGACAGGGCCGAATGGCTCAAGCGACCGGGGGCGGTGCGGGTGCTTTTCACCGAGTATGTCAAGCTGATCGGCTCGTTTGCGCGCGGGATCGTCAGCGCCGGCACCATCCGCGCCCAGGTCGCTGCCCTTTCGGTGGCGATGGGAGACGACGAAAGGTAGTCTTGCCTTTCGCGCACATGGCTGTATCGAAGCCAATCCACCGCCGGTGTCTCTCCCGCGTCAAACGGAAAACGCATGCTCGCCATACGCTCGCTTCTGTTCAACATGACCTTCTACATCAACACGCTCGTGCAGATGATCGTGTTCACGCCGATCTATTTCCTGTCCCCGCGCAAAAAGGCATGGTGGATCGCGAAGAACTGGGGGCTCTCGAACCTCTGGCTGCTGAAGGTGATCGCCGGCACCCGTAGCCGCGTCGAGGGTCATGAAAACCTGCCAGAAGGTTCCTTCATCCTGGCGCCAAAGCACCAGTCGCTGTGGGACACGCTGGCGTTCTACCCGCATCTCGACGATCCCGTTTACATCCTGAAGCGGGAGCTGACCTGGATCCCGTTGTTCGGCTGGTACCTGATGAAGATGCGCATGATCGCCATCAACCGCGCAAGCCGTTCGAAAGCGCTGAAACAGGCCATGGCGATCGGGCGCGAGCGTATGGCGGAAGGGCGCCAGCTCATCATCTACCCGGAAGGAACCCGGCGTCCGCCCGGCGCCGAACCGGCATATAAATGGGGTATTGCCGAGCTTTATGCGGGGCTGAACGTGCCCGTGGTGCCGGTCGCCCATGTCGCCGGGCTCTACTGGCCGCGCCGGAAGTTCCTGCGCCATCCCGGCGTGATCCACGCCCGCTTCCTGAAGCCGATCGAGCCGGGACTGTCGAAGCAGGAATTCCACGCCCGGCTGGTGGCGGAGACGGAGGCGGCGGTAGACCAGCTTCTGATCGAGGCCGCGACCGGGCCCAATCCGCCGCCCTTGCCGGAAACAGCGCGCCAAAGGCTGAAGGAACTCGGCGTCAACCTTCCCGCGGGTCCGGCCGAGGGATGATCAGGTCGGCGACGCGCTCCAGCCAGTGATCGCGGATGCGCATGGCCTTCAGATGCTCGACGGTGTTGAGGACATAGTCCTCGTTGGCGCCCGATCGACCAACTGCACCCCTGACGCGGCGGGCGGCCTCCTCGGCGTTCAGATGGCCAGCATATTGATGGTGCCTGCGATCGACAACATAACCGACCGCCTCGATCGCGCGGCCGTCTCTCAACCGCACGGGCAGAATGCGCTCCCGGTAGACATTGGTCACCAGTTCGCGCTCGCGCAGATAGGCCATCACCTCAGCTTCCATGTCGCCGGGCACCCGGAAGGCGAGGCCGACACAGGACCCGCCCTTGTCGAGACCGAGTACCAGGCCCGGCCTGTCGATACTGCCGCGATGGACATGGGAGGTCACACAAAGCGCGCGTCGAAAGCCGAAAAGCCGTGCCCGCTGGGTCTCGACATGGGCGAAGCCAGGCCGCCACATCAGGGAACCATAGCCAAACACCCAAAAATCGCCCATATGCGCACCAGAATCATTTGCGCCGGCGCATCCGCCCGGCGAGGCAAGAACGGTTAGCGAGCCCGCCGCCATGGCGTCAAGCGACAGCAAGAAACCAGGCAAATTCGGCCACCGCATGATGTGGCTGGCATTGGCCATCGCGGCCATGATCGCGGCCTATGTCGCCGGGTGGCATTATGTTGCCAACCGGGTCCACGTCGAGGCCACGTCGGCTATCGCCGGGATGAACCGCGAGGGACGGCGCGCCAATTGCGAGAACACCGATGTTCGCGGTTTTCCGTTCCGCATCGGCGTCTTCTGCCGTTCGGTGCTCTACGAGGATGCGCGCGCCGGAATCGGCTTCAGGGCCAGCGGTCTTCGCTCGGCTGCGCAAGTCTACGCGCCGCAGCGGGTCGTCGCCGAACTGGATGGTCCTGCCCTCGTCGAGTTTCCAGGCTTCAGCGCACTCGATGTGAACTGGTCCAGCCTGCGCGCCGGCGCACGGATCGCCCAGCCGATACCCGATCTCGTCTCGCTGGAGGCGCACGATCTTCGGGCAGCTCTCGATTCGGAACCGGCAAACGGGACCAGCCTGCTGTCGATGGACAGGGCGGAATTCCACATGCGTCCGACTGGCCGGGATCTGGATCTCGCGGTCCGCTTTTCCGGGTTGCGCGCAGATCCTGCGGCAATCGGTGGACGCCTGCTGCCGCCCATCCAGGGGCTGGCCGACATCGTAGTCGACGGCGGGGTGGACGTATTGCCCGGCTTGACCGGGCTGCGCGGGCTTTCCGGGACGATACGAACGTTCAGCCTGACACTGGGCGGGGATGAAGGCGCCAGGATCACGGGGCCGTTCGATATCGGCCTCGACGGCCTCATCAACGCCCGACTGGACGTCACGGTCCAGAATCCGAGAGCCCTGGCCGCCACGCTTGCCGAGATCATGCCGGAGGCACGCGGACAGATCGAGGCGGCCTTTTCGGGACTGATCGCCCTTGGCGACGAGCCGACCCTGCCGCTGATCGTCAATCGCGGCACTGTTCGCATGGGCTTCCTGACGCTGGGCCAGATTCCGCCGCTCGACTAGATATTACCAAGGGCAGCCCGGGAGAGGCGAACGATCCGCCGCCTCTCCAGGGCTTTGCGGTGCCGGCCCTGCCCGCACCGCCGCGTTGCCCTAGAAGGCCGAATCGCGTGCTTCCAATTCGGCGATGAGTGCGGCCCGCACCTCGTCCGGGTCCTTGCCGGCACCGCGCACGGCCTCGGCCCAGCGGTCCTCAAGTGCTTCGGCAGCCGCACGCCAGGCAGCGGCCTCTTCGGCCGTCGGGACGATTACCTCGTGGCCATCGCGACCGGCGATCTGTTCGCGGCTTTCATCCTCGGCATCCTGCCAGCCACCTGCAATACGCTCCACCCAATCGTTGGAGCAATGCGCGTCGATGACCTCCTTCTGTGCGTCGGAGAGGCGGTCGTAGCTGTCCCGGTTCATCGCCCACACGAAGGTCGTCGCGTAGAGCGGGATCTCCAGATGATAGCTGACGGCATTGTCGATGCCGAAAACCAGCACCGAATGCCAGGGGAAGGTCAGTGCATCGGCAATGCCGCGCTCCAGCGCGTCGCGGGCTTCAGGAGCCGATACCTGGAACACCTGACCGCCCAGCGCGCTGACGAAGGCCGCCATTGTGGCGTTGGCGGGACGGACATTACGGCCCCTGATGTCGTCGGGATGCCGGATCGGCGTCTTCGAATGGAAGGTGCCGGGCGGATGGTGATGGGCGATGCAGAATTTCGTGTCCGACATCTCCTCTTCGGCATAGTTGCGGTACCAGGCATCGAGAGCTGCCGATCCGCCACGTGCATTGGTTACCATGAAGGGCTGTTCGCCGGTCGCGATGATCGGAAACCGCCCGGGGTGGTAGCCCGCATTGACCAGGGCAAAATCCGCGATCCCGTCGCGTGCCATGTCATAGTGGTCGCCGGCCTGTCCCAGTTGCTGCGCGGGATAGATCTCGACGGTGATCGAGCCGCCCGATGCTTCATGGATGGATTCCGCCCATGGCACGATGCCGGTGACATGCAGCGGATGGGCAGGTGGCGTGAAGTGCGAGAAACGCAGCGTTACCGGCTGTTCTTCCGCAAGCACCGGGACCGATGCTCCGGTGATCACCGCGAGCGCCAGCAAAGATATTCCGATCGATGATTTCATTCGGCTGTTCCCCTCCCAGGAAATCCCGGCCCAGATCAGGCCGGATTGGGGAGAAAGGTAGCCAGCAGGAGGTGCCATGGCAATGCGGTCTGGCCCGGCAATTTCCGGGCAGCGGCCGCGATGAGCTAGGACTTGGTTACGTGCCGGCCGAAGTCGGGCGCGTCGATTTCTTGCCCGGCCTCGATGATCGAACGGCGAATGGCACGAGTCCGCGTGAACAGATCGAACAGCTTCTCGCCATCGCCCCAACGGATGGCCCGCTGCAAGGCCGACAGATCCTCTGAAAACCGCGCCAGCATTTCCAGGATGGCGTCCTTGTTGTGCAGGCACACGTCGCGCCACATGGTGGGGTCGGAGGCCGCCAGACGCGTGAAGTCACGAAAACCCGAGGCCGAGTATTTGATGACTTCGGACTTGGTCACATACTCCAGGTCGTCCGCGGTGCCGACGATATTGTAGGCGATGATGTGCGGCAGGTGCGAGACGATCGCCAGCACCATGTCATGGTGTTCCGGGTCCATCAGATCGATCGTCGAGCCGCAGGCCCGCCAGAAATCGGTCAGCGTCCGCAGTGCAGCTTCGTCTGTCTCCGGCAGCGGGGTGAGGATGCACCAGCGGTTTTCGAACAATTCAGCGAAACCGGCATCGGGGCCGGATTTTTCCGTGCCGGCCAGAGGATGGCCGGGGATGAAATGGACGCCGGCCGGCACATGCGGCAGCATTTGCGCGATCACCGAATTCTTGGTCGAGCCGACATCGGTGAGGATCGCTCCCGGCTTCAGGCTGGCAGCAATCTGCTGGGCAACCGTGCCGGAAGCGCCCACAGGGACAGAGACGATCACGAGATCGGCATCGCGCACGGCGTCTGCCGGATTTTCGCAGTAACTATCGCCCAGTCCAAGTTCGCGTGCCCTAGCCAGCGTGTCGGCGCCACGCGTCGAGATGGCGACATGGTCCGCCAACCCATGCCTGCGGATCGCCAATGCGAGAGAGGAGCCGATCAGGCCGATGCCGACCAGCGCGATCCGCTTGAAATGCACCGACATCTTTCAGGCCTTCAGAAATTCCGTGAGAGCGGCAACGATGCCGCGATTGGCCTCTTCCGGGCCGATGGTGAGGCGCAACGCATTGGGAAAGCCATAGCCGGTCACCCGACGCAGCGCGTAGCCATGCTGGATCAGATAGCGGTCAGCTGCTTCGGCCGAGCGGGCCGGGTCGCCTTCTGGAAAATGCATCAGGATGAAATTGCCGACACTCGGGGTGACCTTGAGGCCGAGCTTGTTCAGCTCTTCGGTCAGCCAGGGCAGCCATGTCTCGTTGTGGGCCACCGCCTTTTCAACGTGGCCGCGGTCTCGGATGGCAGCGACGCCAGCTGCGATGGCCAGCGAATTGACATTGAAGGGGCCGCGAACGCGGTCGATGGCGTCGATCACGTGAGCCGGCCCGTACATCCAGCCGATGCGCAGCGCAGCCAGGCCATGGATCTTGGAGAAGGTCCGCGTCATGACGACGTTCTGGGCCTGCGAGACGAGCTCGATGCCGGATTCATAGTCGTTGCGCCGCACATATTCCGCATAGGCTGCATCGATGACAAGGATCACGTTCGCCGGCAGGCCTGCGTGCAGGCGCCGGATCTCCTCGAAAGGCAGGTAGGTGCCGGTCGGGTTGTTCGGGTTGGCGATGAAGACGATGCGCGTGCGCTCCGTCACGGCCGCCAGGATCGCGTCGACATCGGCGTGCAGATCCTTTTCCTTGACCACGACCGGCTTGCCACCGGCAGCCAGCGTCTGGATGCGGTAGACGAGGAACCCGTGCTCGGTGAAGATCGCCTCGTCTCCGGCTTCGAGATAGGTGTGAGCCAGAAGACCAAGCAACTCGTCGGAGCCGTTGGAGCAGATGATGTTGGCCGGGTTCAGCCCGTGCACCTCTGCAATGGCCAGCCGGAGTGCCAGCGAAGCGCCATCGGGATACAGTTCGAGATGCTCCATCTGCCCCCGTGCCGCCTCTATGGCGGCCGGCGAGGGTCCCAGCGGACTTTCGTTGGACGACAGTTTCCAGGTCTTGCGGCTTGCATCGCCATGACCGCCGGGCACATAGGCGGCGATCTCCATCACGCCGGAACGGGGTACGGGGCGAAGCTGGTCATTCATGGCCGGATTCCTGTCAAAAGGGAAACTCTGCGCGGGGCGCCGCTCTCTAGCACCCCTGAGCGTTGACGCAAAGTGGCGGGCGGCGTAAAAGCTGGCCGGTTCCGTGGTGATTTGGCCGGTCGGCTTGCAGCCACGTTAAACAAGTCGCTAAAGGACCGATTGAAGTCCGGGACCGGCGTTGCAAAGTGCAGGCCGGTCTTTCGTTTTTCGGACCCGGTCGGCCAGGTGGAGTAGGTCGATGGCGGTCAAGACGGCCCCCCAATCATTCGGCGAGGCGACGGATCCTTCCAGCCTTGTGCTGCGCTTCGGTCCGGACGAACCCTTGCGGCTTGAGGCCGGGATCGACCTCGCGCCCTTCCAGATCGCTTACCAGACCTACGGCACCTTGAACGATGCGCGTTCCAATGCAGTGCTTGTCTGCCACGCGCTTACCGGGGACCAGCATGTGGCCAACGAACACCCTGTCACCGGCAAGCCGGGCTGGTGGGAGGCCTTGATTGGTCCGGGCAAGATCGTCGATACGGATCGCTTCTTCGTCATCTGCTCGAATGTCGTTGGAGGTTGTCTGGGCTCCACCGGTCCGGCCTCGACCAATCCGGCGACAGGCAAGCCCTACGGCCTCGACCTGCCTGTGATCACCATCCGCGACATGGTGCGGGCCCAGCGCATGCTGGTCGATCATCTTGGCATCGACCGGCTGTTCAGTGTGATTGGCGGTTCGATGGGCGGCATGCAGGTCCTGGAATGGGCCGCAAGCCATCCCGAGCGGGTTTTTTGTGCCTTGCCGATTGCCACCGGCGCGCGCCATTCCTCACAGAACATCGCCTTTCACGAAGTCGGCCGGCAAGCCGTCATGGCCGACCCCGACTGGTGCGGCGGGCGCTATCTGGAGGCAGGCAGGCGGCCCGAGAAGGGGCTCGCCGTTGCTCGTATGGCGGCCCACATCACCTATCTGTCGGAGGCTGCGCTGCATCGCAAGTTCGGGCGCAACCTGCAGGATCGCGACCGCCTGACTTTCGGTTTCGATGCAGATTTCCAGATCGAGAGCTATCTGCGTCACCAGGGCATGACGTTTGTCGACCGGTTCGACGCCAATTCCTACCTCTACATGACCCGCGCCATGGACTATTTCGACCTTGCAGCCGATCACGGCGGGCGGCTGGCCGATGCCTTCCGGGGGACGCAGACACGGTTCTGCCTGATCTCGTTTACCTCCGACTGGCTGTTTCCAACCGAGGAGAGCCGCGCCGTGGTCCACGCCCTGAATGCTGCTGGCGCGTCTGTCTCCTTCGTCGAGATCGAGACCGACAAGGGCCATGATGCCTTCCTGCTGGACGAGCCGGAGTTTCATGGCGCCGTGCGCGGTTTCCTGACAGCGGCCGCACGCGACCGCGGGATCGACCTGCCATGACAACAAATGGATCGCGTGTCGATTTCCAGCTGATTGCCGACATGATCGCGCCGCGCGCCCGTGTGCTCGACGTGGGCAGCGGCGAGGGCGAATTGCTCGAACTCCTGCGTGACGACCGCCAGGTCGACGGCCGGGGTGTCGAGCTGTCACAGGAAGGCGTCAACCGATGCGTGGCGCGCGGATTGTCGGTTATCCAGGGGGATGCCGATCACGACCTCGTCTACTATCCGGACAAGGGGTTCGACTACGTGATCCTGTCGCAGACCATACAGGCGACACGCAACCCGAAGACGGTGCTGGAAGAGTTGCTCCGGATCGGCGACAAGGTGATCGTGTCTTTTCCCAATTTCGGCTATTGGCGGCTGCGCCTCGATCTGCTTTTCCGAGGCCGCATGCCGGTGACGCGCGATCTGCCCCACTCCTGGTACGACACGCCCAACATCCATTTTTGCACCATCCGCGACTTCGTGATGCTGTGCGAGGAGGTCGGCGCCACGGTGGAGACGGCCACTGCGCTCGACGGAAACGGGCAGAAGCTCGGCTTCTCCATGCCTTGGTGGTTCTGGAACTTCTTCGGCCAGCAGGCGGTCTTCCTGCTGCGGCGATAGTGCCCGGGAGGTGTTCACGCGCCTCGCCGCGGCATCTCCAGTATATGCTGGTAGAGATCCCGGCCGAAAGCGGCATGCACGCGTTGCAGTTCGGTAACCGGATCGTCGTGCTCGTCGATCCGGACATCCCAGAGCGGGTACTCCTCGGTGTCGACGACATAGATGGTTGCCGAGCGTTCGCGCTTCCTGTCGCCGCCAGCAGCGTAGCCCGCTGCAAGCGCGTCGACCAGCCGGTCGGCAAGTCGCAGTTCGACCGTCGCCAGCAAGGCCTGTTCGAGGGCATCGAGAACCTTGCTTCCCTCAAGCCTGTTCCCGAGCACGCAATAGCCGTCGCCTGCGCGGTGTCCGGCCCATTCCAGACATTCCGCCCCAGTGTGAGCCGCCACCAGCCCTTCCCTGTCGACCACGGCAAATTGCCGCCGTTCGATCTCGGGGTCGCTGTCGATCAGGCGCCGCTTGACCTCTTCGGCGTTCAGGCCCTCGCGCAGGGCGGCGATGCCATCAATGCCAAGATAGGGATTGACCAGGGCCTGTGTGGCGACAGCGCCGGTACCCGGCCAGGCATGGGTCAGGAATTTGCCCACGGCCGGAACCGCGGTCATGGCGCCGACGCCGAATTGGCCGGTTCGCGCGCAGCGGGCGACGATCGAGAATGTCATGCGGTTCCTTCATAGTATGAGACGTCCGGATTCACCCGCTTGTGGGCGCAGCGTTTCCGAAACTATAAGCGGGCCAGCATGAAACGTACAAAGCGCCTATCGGATGCATGCGCTGTCGTCCTTGAACACCGAGGCGGGCAGGCCGCACCGATGTGTTGAAGATCAGCCGATATTTCCTTGCACTCGCCATCGGCGCTGCCGGAGGCTATGTCTTCATGGTCCTCGACGTTCCGTTGGCGTGGATGCTGGGGGCCATGACCTTCACCATGGTGTGCGCCATCATGGGCGCGCCGATCAGGGGACCGGAACCGCTGCGCGGGCCGACAGTCTCGGTTCTCGGCGTGCTTCTGGGGTCCGGCTTCACGCCCGACATCGCCTCGGAGGCCGCGCGCTGGCCGCTGACGCTGGCCGGGCTGGTCCTGTTCGTGGCGGTCGCTGGCGCCGCCGCCGTCATCTTCCTGCGCAAGGTCGGCGGCTTCGACCGCACCACCGCCTATTTTTCGGCCATGCCGGGCGGGCTGACGGAAATGATCATCGCCGGCACGGCCAATGGCGGCGATCCGCGCCGGATCGGCCTTTCCCATGCCGCCCGCATCTTCTTCGTCGTGCTGGCCATCCCGCCGATCCTGACCCTGTTCGGCTATCCGGTCGACGCGGTGATGGTGGGCGGCGACGTGCCGGGCGTCCTCGACCTGACACTGGCGAGCTGGGCCTGGCTGATCGGCTGCGCGGCGGGGGGCATCGCCATCGGCAAGCTGCTGCGCCTGCCGGCCGCGCCGTTCCTGGGACCGATGATCGCCAGCGCGGTGATCCATGCGACCGGGCTCAGCGACTTCGAGACACCTGTCGAACTGATCGTCGTCGCGCAACTGGTCCTCGGCACGATCGTCGGCTGCCGCTTCCTCGGCGGCACCGTGCGGGAGGTGGGCCAGATCATGCTCCTGTCCGTCGGCGCCACCCTCATCATCCTGAGCCTGACGGTGGTCTTCGCGCTGGCCCTCGGGGCCATGGGCGAACATTCATTCCCGGCGGTGCTTCTGGCCTTTTCGCCGGGCGGGCTGGTCGAGATGAACCTGGTGGCGCTGGCGCTGAACATCGAGATCTCGTTTGTCGCGGTCCACCATATTGCGCGCGTGGTGATGGTGATGTTCGCCGCCCCGGTTCTCTTTGCCTGGTATCGCGGCCGCAAGCCGGGTGGCTGAAGCGCCCGAGATTGCGCCATGCCCAGCCGATGCTCTATGTAGGGCGCAAACGGCGGGCAACCGCCGCACAGGAGCAAGACCGATGCTGGACAGGCCGCACAAGGGCGACGAGGTCGCCACGATGATGGACGAAATGGGCAGGAAGGCACGCGCCGCCGCCCGGGTGCTCGCCATCGCGCCAGCGCAGCAGAAGACGCAGGCCCTCGAGGCCATGGCCGCGGCACTCGTCGCCGCCAGCGACGACATCATCGAAGCCAACAGGCGCGACATGGAAGAAGGCGAGAAGGCGGGGCTGACACCGGCCATGCTCGACCGGCTCGAGCTGACGCGCGAGCGCGTGCAGGCGATCGCGGACGGCGTGCGGGCCATCGCCGCGCTGGACGACCCGGTAGGCGCGGTGATCGCGGCCTGGGACCGGCCGAACGGCCTGAAGATCGAGCGCGTGCGCACGCCGCTCGGCGTGATCGGCGTGATCTATGAAAGCCGACCCAATGTGACCGCCGATGCCGGGGCGCTGTGCCTGAAGGCCGGCAATGCGGTGATTTTGCGCGGCGGCTCGGATTCGGTGAATTCGTCTTCGGCGATCCATGCCTGCCTGGCGCGCGGGCTGGAGGAAGCCGGGCTTCCCGCCGAGGCGATCCAGTATGTGCCGACCACCGACAGGGCCGCCGTCGGCGAGATGCTGAAGGGGTTGTCGGGCAATCTCGACGTGATCGTGCCGCGCGGCGGACGCAGCCTGGTGGAGCGGGTGCAGACGGAAGCCCGCGTGCCGGTCTTCGCGCATCTGGAAGGGCTCTGCCATCTCTATGTCGATGCCTCCGCCGATCTCGACATGGCGGTGAAAATCGCGGTCAATGCCAAGATGCGGCGTACCGGTATTTGCGGTGCGGCCGAGACGCTGCTGGTCGACCGCGCCGTGGCCGCGACGCATCTCGAGCCGATCCTGGCCGCGCTGTCGGCGGCCGGTTGCGAGGTCCGGGGCGACGCGGCGGTGATTGCCGCGCTGCCCACGGCCACGCCGGCAACTGAAGAGGACTGGTCGACCGAATATCTGGACGCCATCATCTCGGCGAAGCTCGTCGACGGGGTGGAGGGCGCGATCGATCATATCGGCCGCTATTCCTCCAGCCACACGGAGGCGATCGTGGCCGAGGATGCGGCGGCGGTCGAAAAATTCTTCTGCGAGGTCGATTCGGCGATCCTGCTCCACAATGCCTCGACCCAATTTGCCGATGGCGGCGAGTTCGGCATGGGCGCGGAGATCGGCATTGCGACCGGCCGCATGCATGCGCGCGGGCCGGTGGGCGTCGAACAGCTGACCTCGTTCAAATACCGTGTTCACGGATCGGGCCAGACGCGGCCTTGAAGACACGCAATTCCGTCGCGGATTTGCCGCCCAAGCGCTTCCTGCGTATGCCGCATGCCGAAAAGGGCATGGCGGTGGGACTGTTCGGCGGGTCGTTCAACCCGCCGCACGAGGCGCATCTGCTGATGGCTGAAACCGCGCTTGCCCGGCTGCGGCTCGACCGGCTGTGGTGGATGGTGACGCCGGGCAACCCGCTGAAGCAGCGCGCCGGCGCCACGCTGGCCGAACGGATCGAGCGGAGCCGCGTTCTTGCCCGGCATCCGCGCATCGAGGTTACCGCTTTCGAAGCCAGCCACAACGTGCGCTACACGGCCGACACGATCGCGCTGGCGCGGGCGAAGAATCCGAGCGTGTTCTTCGTCTGGGTGATGGGGGCGGACAATCTGCGCCAGTTCCATCGCTGGCAGCGCTGGCGGGAGATCGCCGAGACGGTGCCGATCGCGGTGCTCGACCGACCGGGCGCCAGCATGGCGGCGATGAATTCGGTGATGGCGCGGACCTATGAACGGTTTCGCGTCGACGAGAGCGACGCGGCCGCGCTGGTCCGGATGCCTGCCCCGGCCTGGACGTTCGTCCACGGCCCGCGCTCGACGCTGTCTTCGACGCGATTGAGGGGCGGGGGCTAGTCGAAACTCGACGCCATATGCAATTGCCCTGCCTCTCGCGGGGACCGGATTGCGCTCACCGCGCCTCGGCAGTTTCGGCGCGCAGCCGCCCGGCAAAAGCATGGGCGGGATGCTCCGGCGTGTAGTTCTGCCTGGAGAGACGGTGGTGCTGTTCGCCCAGCTCCTCCAGCAATTCCTGTACCCGCAGGAGCGAGTCCTGTCCGGGTGCCGCGCGCAATTCGCGCCGGACGATGGCGCCGAGCATGGCCAGCTGGTTGCCGACACGGTGATTGAGCTCGAGCAGAAGCGCGTCCTTTTCCCGCGTGGCCTGCTCGACGGCCCGCCTGAGTTCGCGCTGCTGGCGCTGCGGCGAGGGGAGAAGCGCTATTTTGGGCAAGGTCATGCTGAGTGCGATGGCCGTCACGACCGAGATGATCGCGGTGGCGACATGGATGGGCGCTCGCCATTCGAGCAGGGCCGTTCCGTTCACGACGCCCGCAAAATGGGCGAGATGGGTCGCGCCGCAGGCGAAAATGAACAGCACGAAGGCGATCCATAGCGCTGGATAAGGCAGGTCCTCGCTGCGGTTGCGAAACACCCAGAGCATGGAGACGGGAATCGAGAAATAGGCCAGCGCGATAAGCAGGTCGGATCCCACGACAAGGCTGAACAGTCCCTCCTGCGTGGTACAGAGGCTGATGAGGTAGTCCAGCATGGCGCCCTCCCGCAGGCACGGAGTCTTTTTGTGTTCTCCCGCGAATCTGCATCAGAAATGCGGCTAAGCAAGCCCTAGACGCGGCAAACCGCCATGTCGATTGCGGTAAGTGGGATCTGACGGGCCGGAAGGCGCCTGCATGCCTTCCGGCGCGACCCAATTGCCGGGTTGCGATGGCCAAGACCCTCTCATGCGGCAGTGCCGGAGCCTTGCCCACCGGTCAAAGCCGCCTGCGGGAAGGCAACGATGCTAGGCAGCGCGGCGCTCGTGCCTGCCTTCGGCGATCTCCTCGGCCAGCTTGGCGCAGAATGCTTCCAGATCGCCAGGATTGCGGCTGGTCACCAGCCCCTGGTCGACCACGACCTCCTCATCGCGCCACTGGGCGCCGGCATTGATGACGTCCGTCTTGATGGAATGGTAGGAGGTGACCTCGCGGCCAGCGATGATGTCTGCTTCGATGAGCAGCCAGGGCGCGTGACAGATCGCGCCGATCACCTTCTTGTCGTTCCAGAAGCTCTTGATGATTGCGATGGCTTTGGGCTCGACCCGGAGCAGGTCGGGGTTGATCTGGCCGCCGGGCAGCACCAGCGCGTCATAGTCGCGCGCGGCAAGCTGATCGAGCCTGCCGTCCACCTTGACCGGGCTGCCCCAGTCGTCCTTGTCCCAGCCCCTGATCTCACCTTCCTCCAGCGAGATGATATGGACGTCGGCGCCGGCCTCGCGCAGCCTGTCGCGCGGCACTTCGAGTTCCGACTGCTCGAAGCCGTGCGTGGCGAGGATGGCGACCCGTTTTCCTGATATGTCGTGCATTGATGCCTCCATGGTTGGTTTCCGATGTTCAACCAACCACACAAGCCGACGTTCCAGATCAGTCGCATATATTCTGTCAGGCGACCTTCCTGGTCGTCGTTCCCTTGACGTCCCTGGGCCCGGGCCGGCCCAGCAGATAACCCTGAGCTTCGTCGCAACCCTCAATGGCCAGGATGTCCAGTTGCGCTTCCGACTCCACCCCTTCCGCGAGAACGGGGATCTTCAGGCTCTTTCCAAGCGCAAGGACGGCGCGGACGATAGCCCTGGCCTGAGCGGACTCACCGATTTCGCCCATGAAGGAACGGTCGAGCTTGATGCGATCGAAGGGGAACGAGCGCAACGTCGCCAGCGACGAATAGCCGGTGCCGAAATCGTCTATGGCAATGGTTATGCCGAGGGCTCGAAGCCGTCGCAGGGTCTCCAGAGCTCGAACCTCGTCGCGAATGATCGAGGATTCGGTGATCTCCAGTTCCAGCCGCGACGGCGCAAGTCCGGTCTCCAGCAGGATGCCGTGCACCAGGGCAGGCAGATTTCGGTCGGCCAGTTGAATTGCCGAAAGGTTGACGGCGATCTTCTCCCTGCCGGGCCAAAGAACCGCCTCCCGACAGGCCTCACGCAGTACCCATTCGCCAATCTCGATGATCTGCCCAGTCTCTTCGGCCAGCGGAATGAATTCGGCTGGCGGCACGGCACCCAGGCGTGGGTGGTTCCACCGCAAGAGGACTTCATAGCCGACGATCTCGTTTCGCGAGGCCACGGTGGTCTGGACCTGGAAATGCAGCAGCATTTGTCCGGCTGGAATGGCGTTGCGCAACTCGGTCGCCATCTCGCGCTTCTTGCGGGCCATCTCGTCCATGCCGGCTTCGTAGTAGCAGACGCTGCGGAGCGGATCGTTCTTAGCGCGGTACATGGCGAGGTCGGCATTGCCGACGAGACGGTCAGGATCGAGACCATCCTGAGGATAGACGGAGACGCCGATCGATGCACCGGTGACGAACGAGCTCTCGCCGATCTCGATCGGTTTCGGCAATTGCTGTTCGATGCGTGTCAGGAAATCGGAGAGGTCGCATTCCTCGGAATAGGGTTTGACCGCGGCGAACTCATCGCCACCGATGCGGGCGACGAATTCGCCGTCACGCAGCAGCGCGGTCAACCTCCGTCCGATCTGGACCAGAGCCTTGTCGCCGCTTTCGTGACCCCTCATGTCATTGATTTCCTTAAAACTGTCCAGGTCCATGCCGATGATGGCGACCTTGTGGCCCTGCGAGCTGGCACGCGTGATTTCGTGGCGCAGATGATCGCCGAAGCTGACCCTGTTCGGCAGGCCGGTCAGCGCGTCGCTCAGTGCCATGTGCCGAAGACGCGCGAGGTGGGCGTCGGAGGCGTCGGAATCGATCATGAAGCTGGTGATGCCGGTACCCACGATGAGAAGAGCGACACCGGCTACAGCCACGGCCATGGCATTGCTCACGAAGGGATCAACAATCGGCGCGCCGGTGGCCAGGGGTGTCACCGAAACGGCCGTCATGCCCGTGAAATGCAGTGAAACCACGCCTGAAACGAACAAGGCCAGTGTCACCAGGGCGTTCACCCGCCCCAGGGACGCGAGAGCCGCGACGCCAAAGACGATCGACAGAAGCACGGATGCGGCGACATAGGCCATGTCCCAGGCAACGATGCCGTCAACCCGGTAAGCCATCATGCCGACATAGTGCATCGCGGCGATCGTGAGGCCCAAGACCGCGCCGCCCAGCGCGGCCGTGAGGCGAACGGGCGTCAGCGCCAGTATCAGTGCGAGCGCGCTGCCCAGGATCACGATCAGGAGTGACAGGAAGGTCAGCACCGGATCGTAAGTCACGGGCGCGGACGGCTCATAGGCGAGCATGGCAATGAAATGGGTGCACCAGACCGAAGAGCCGATCGCGACAGATGACAGGAAGGCCCAGCCTGCCTGCTGGAAGCCCTGCCTTTCGCGAGCGCGGCGCAGGAGTTCCAGACCGACCCAGCCGCCAGCGACGCAAACCACCGCCGCCAGAAGCACGATCCAGGGGTCGTGCAGCGTTGCGATGCAATTGACCACCTGCATCATGACTTGCGCAACTCCTGCAAGGACACAGTTCTTGAAACCCGAAATCCGGCTGGAAGCTTCACAACCAGAAATCGGCGCCAGGAGGCCGAACTCTATCGGCTTCGAATTGACTTTGGGTTAATCGGCCCATGAAGCACCGCGCATCTCGTGTCTTGAAACTGCAATGCGACTCTGCCTATCTTCCCTGTTGCGGCATGTGCCGCGCAGGTTGTTCCGTCAGGAAAGGAAAAACACTGAGAACAGCATTGCGGAAGAAGGCCGACACTGCGCCTTCGCCGGCCGGGATCAGCATCGACGCGTCCCGCGCCCTCGACACCGTCCTTGCCAGTCTGGACGACTCCAAGGCCGAAAACATCGTCTCCATCGACATTCAGGGCAGATCCAGCCTGGGCGACTACATGGTTGTCGCCTCGGGGCGCTCGCACCGCCATGTCGCGGCGGTGGCCGACCATCTGATCAAGGCGATCAAGGATGCCGGCCTGGGCACGCCACGCCTGGAAGGGCTCAGCAATGCCGATTGGGTGCTGATCGATACGGGCGACGTCATCGTCCATGTGTTCAGGCCCGAGGTGCGGGAGTTCTACAACATCGAGAAGATGTGGCAGACGCCCGATCTCGAGGACGAGACGCTGCACTGAGCGGGCGGCCCCGCAAGGGTCGCGCCGGACGGCGGTCGGGATGAAGGTCTGGATATTTGCCGTGGGCCGGATGAAGGCCGGCCCCGAGAAGGAATTGGCCGACCGCTATCTGGAGCGGTTCGCCAGGAGCGCACCCGCCATCGGCATGGATCATGCCGGGGTGATCGAGATCGCCGAGAGCCGGCGCGGCTCGACGGCCGAAAGACAGCGCGAGGAAGGTGCCGCGCTGGCCACGCAGCTGGGCGACAAGGCCCTGATATTGCTCGACGAAACCGGAAAGAACATGGCTTCGGAGGCGTTTGCCGGGAAGCTCGGCCAGCTGCGCGATGCGGGCCGGCGCGAAATCATGTTTGCAATCGGCGGTCCGGACGGGCACGATCCGCAGATGAAGGCGAAGGCGGAGTTCTCGGTGTCGTTCGGGGCCGCGACCTGGCCTCACCAGATCGTGCGCATCATGCTGGCCGAACAGCTCTACCGCGCCGCGACGATCCTGTCGGGACATCCCTACCACCGGGGCGGCACCGGCAGGTGACAGAAGGCGGCCCGCCGCCGCCACAGGCGAGCCGACATGGTTGACGATTGCTTAACGGCTGGCTGGCTAGGGTGCGGCGCGGGGGCTCGAAACAGGCCAAGAAGGCGCAGAGCGCATGACGGGCGCGACATGACAGGACGGAAAACGAGCTCGAAGAGCCTGATGCGCGGCGCGATCGCCGCGGCGCTGCTTTGTCTCGTCGCGCTGCCGCCGGCCCTGGCGTCGGGCGAGGAGGCCGCGCGCCTGGAAGAACAGCGGCTGGCGCGCATTTCCGAGCGCGAGCGGCTGATGGACCGGATCGCGCTGTCGGACGAGCGGGCAGCAGCGCTGTCGGCCGAAATCGAGCAGCTGGCGAAGGATCACGAGACGCTGACGGCGGCGCTGGTGCGCGCCGCACAGGTCGAACGGCAGTTGAGCGAGGACGTGGAGCGGATCTCGACGCGGCTGGCAGGACTTGCCGAAGAACGCGATTATCTGCGCGCCTCCCTGTCGGCCAGGCGCGGCGTGCTGGCGGAGGTGCTGGGCGCGCTGCAGCGCATGGGGCGCAACCCGCCGCCGGCGATGCTGGTGCGGCCCGACGATGCATTAGCCTCGGTGCGCAGCGCGATCCTTCTCGGCGCGGTGGTACCGGAATTGCGGACCGAGACCGAGGTCCTGATCGCCGATCTCAACGAATTGTCGCGGGTGGCGGCCCAGATCGAGGCCGAGCAGGACCGGATGGTCTCGGCGATGATGCGCCAGGCCGAGGAACGCCAGCGCATGAGCCTTCTGGCGGCGGAAAAGCAGCGCCTGCAGGCGCGATCGCAGGCGCGGCTCGAACGCGAGCGGGAACGGGCGGCCGAACTGGCCGAACGTGCCGGCAGTCTCGAAGAATTGATCGCCTCGCTGGCAGCGGAAATCGAGACCGCGCAGGAGGCCGAGGCGGCGCGCCAGGCCGAACTGGCAGCACGGCGCGCGGAAGACGAGCGGCGGCGCCAGGAGGCCCGCGAGGCCGGGCAGGAGCTGGAAGCGGCGACGCAGTTCGCCGCCTTGCCGTTCAACGCGTTGACCGGGCAGGTGGCGCTGCCGGTACAGGGCTTCACGGTCGCCCGTTTCGGCGACGACGACGAGGCCGGCGGGAGGCTTTCCGGCGACATCGTGCGGACACATTCGGGCGCAATCGTTACCGCGCCGTCAGACGGGTCGGTGCTGTATGCGGGTCCGTTCCGCTCCTATGGCCAACTCTTGATCCTGAATGCCGGCGATGGTTATCATCTGGTCCTGGCGGGGATGAGTAGAATCAGCGTCAGGCTGGGCCAGAACGTGGTGGCGGGAGAGCCCATCGGGGCGATGGGCGAAGCCAGGGTCGCAAGCGTCGCGATATCGGGCGATGAAGATTCCGGTCCGGAGCTCTATATTGAGTTCCGAAAAGAGGGGAAACCCGTCGATCCGGCCCCGTGGTGGGCGGAACGCAACTCTGTAAGGGCAGGAAATGATACGTAAGGCTTCACTACTCCTCGCCGGTGCCCTGATGGGTGCCTCCGCCATGGGCCTCGTGCAGGGCTCGGTGGGCACCTCCGCCAATGCGGCAAGCTCCGAGACCTATCGCCATCTGGCAATCTTCGGCGACATCTTCGAACGGGTTCGCGCGCAATACGTTACCCCGCCCGAAGACGCCAAGCTGATCGAGAGCGCCATCAACGGCATGCTGACCTCTCTCGACCCGCATTCTTCCTACCTGAATCCGGAAGCGGCCCAGGACATGCGGGTCCAGACCCGCGGCGAGTTCGGCGGGCTGGGCATCGAGGTGACGATGGAAGACGATCTGGTGCGGGTCATTGCGCCGATCGAGGACACGCCCGCCGCGCGGGCTGGTGTCATCGCAGGCGACAAGATCGCCGAGATCGACGGCGAGGACGTGCGCGGCATGACGCTGTCGGATGCCGTCGATCGCATGCGTGGCGCTGTCAACACGCCGATCGAACTCACAATTCTGCGTGATGGGGCCTCGGAGCCGATCACGCTGACGATCGTACGCGACATCATCAAGGTGCGCGCAGTGCGCTTCAGCCTCGAGGACGATGTCGGCTACATCAAGATCAACTCCTTCACCGAGCGCACGTCCGACGACCTGCGCAGCGCCATCCAGCGCATCAACGAGGAAGCGGGCGACCGCGAGCTGCAGGGCTATGTGCTCGACCTGCGCCTCAATCCGGGCGGGCTGCTCGACCAGGCGGTCAACGTGGCGGACGCTTTCCTCGACCGCGGGGAGATCGTCTCCACCCGCGGACGCGATCCCCGCAACGTGACGCGCTTCGATTCGCGACCGGGCGATTTGATCGACGGCAAGCCGATGGTGGTGCTGATAAATGGCGGCTCGGCGAGTGCTTCGGAAATCGTCGCGGGCGCGTTGCAGGATCATCGCCGTGCCACGATCGTGGGCACGAAGTCGTTCGGCAAGGGATCGGTGCAGACCATCATCCCGCTGGCCGAGAACGGAGCCCTCAGGCTGACGACGGCCCTGTACTACACGCCTTCGGGAACTTCCATCCAGGCGCGCGGCATCGAGCCCGACATCAAGGTCGAGCAGCCGCTGCCTGAGGAACTGACCGGTCGCAACCTGAACCGCGGCGAGTCCGAACTGCGTGGGCACATTATCGGTGCCGAAGAGGACGAGAACGGCTCCGGTTCGTCGGCCTATGTGCCGCCGGACAAGGAAGACGACATCCAGCTCAATTATGCGCTGGATCTGATCCGCGGGGTCGAAACCAACCAGGCATTCCCGCCGAGCCCGGATCGGGCTCTGCTGGAGCGGCAACAGCAGTAGCGTATCCGCGTAGCGTTCATTCGAGCCGGCAGCCGGCTCGGGCTTGTGAGAAATCTGAAACCGGCGACCGGAAATCCTCCGGTTGCCGGTTTCGATTCATGGACCGGCCGGCGGCGACCGTCGTGTCTTGCAGCGGATGGGGAATGTGAGCACTGCCAGCGACAGGGAAATAGATCGTCCGCTCGGGAACAAGCCCCGCAAACCGTCCCGACGGCTGGCGCTGCCAGGCGGTGGATGGACGGTCGGTGGACTGGCGGTCCTGATCCTGGTGGGGATATCCGCCGCCATCGCAATGCGCGAGCAGCCCTTCCGGATGCCTTCGGCCGTGGCCGTGTCAACGCCTGAACCAGTCGCGGAACCCTCCCTGACGGCGGCGCGGGAGACCGCTGCGGTACCTCGCGTCGACCAACAGGGCGGGCCGTCCATCATTCGTGTCGGTCCCCAGAACGTCGACGATTCGCAGAGCGTCATCGTGATCCGCAACCCGACGGCGCTCAACCAGGACGCTCGAACGGCGCATCTGCCGGATCGCTCCTTGATCGAGGACAGCCAGTACGGCCCGCTGCCCGTTCGCAGTGCTGACGGCCGACGCCCCTTCGACGTCTATGCGCGGCCGTGGTCGGGCGCTCGTGGCGCCCGGGTCGCCATCGTGATCGGCGGGCTGGGCCTTTCCCAGACAGGCACGCAGGCCGCCATCGAAAAACTGCCCAGCGAGGTGACGCTGGCCTTTGCCCCGCATGGCAACAGTATAGACAGATGGATGCAGGCGGCGCGTCGCGACGGGCATGAGATCGTGCTGCAGATTCCTTTGGAGCCGTTCGACTTCCCCGCTGTCAATCCAGGCCGCGACACGCTGACGCTGGATTCTGGTGCCGGGGAGAATATCGACAGCCTGCTTCGGACGCTGGGCCGGATCACCAACTATGTCGGCGTCATGAATTACATGGGCGCCCGGTTCACGGCCGACGAGGCGGCGATGTCGCCGCTCATGGCCGAACTTGGTCGTCGCGGCCTGATGTATCTGGACGATGGCACCTCCGCGCGCAGCGTCGCCGAGCGACTTGCACCGGGAAACGGCGTGCCTTTTGCCGCCGCCGAGATCACGATCGACGCCAACCGCGACCGGAGCGCAATCCTGGGGCGGCTCGACGATCTCGAACGCACGGCGCGTGCACAGGGCTTCGCGATCGGCACGGGTTCGGCATTCGACACCACGGTGGAGGCGGTCACGTCGTGGGTGACGGAAGCACGCCGACGGGGTATCGAGATCGTGCCGATTTCGGCACTCGCCAACGATCCCGGACGATGAAAATGAAGAAAGTGAAGGCTGACTCGCTGCCTTATCGGCCCTGCGTGGGCGTCATGGTGCTCAACCGCGAAGGCCTGGTCTGGGCCGGCCGGCGCATCGCGGAAACGGACACGGAGATGGCAGGAACCGACATGCTCTGGCAGATGCCGCAGGGCGGCATCGATGAGGGCGAAGATCCCCTGCCCGCCGCACGGCGCGAACTGCACGAGGAAACGGGCATCAGCTCGGTTTCCCTGCTTGCCGAAGCGCCGGACTGGATCTACTACGACCTGCCCGAACATCTCGTCGGCATCGCGTTCAAGGGAAAATACCGTGGCCAGAAGCAGCGCTGGTTCGCCTTCCGGTTCGAGGGCGATGAAAGCGAGATTGCCATCAACCCGCCGCCCGGCGGCCACGAGCCGGAATTCGACGCCTGGGCCTGGAAGAAGATGGAAGATCTGCCGAACCTGATCGTGCCTTTCAAGCGCAAGGTCTATGAGGACGTGGTCGCGGCATTCCGTCATCTGGCCGGCTAAACCGGCGCAAATTCCAAGCGCGTGCGATACAGGCCGTCGGCACCGACAGGGACTGCGCGTCTCTATCGATTTCTGCCATCGCTCAGGCGGTAGGCCGCTTCCCAGAAATCCCGGAAATGCGGCGGCATCTCGGGCGAATCCATCATCCGCTGGGTGAACAGGATGCCGACAAGCTGGCGTGAGGGATCGACATAGGCCGTGGTGCCGTAGCCGCCATTCCAGCCGAAACTGCCTGGACGGTGGCCAAGCGCGCCCTGCCTGAGCGCTACCGCCATGCCCAGGCCCCAGCCCCAGTCGCCTTCGAGGAACATGTGAGCGCCGTCGCGCTGCTGCTGCGTGAGCTGATCACGTGTCATCTCCGCGACCGATGCCGGAGAAAGCAGGCGCTGGTCCTCGTGAAGGCCGTCCGCGAGCAGCATCTGCAGGAAACGCAGATAATCGTCGATTGTCGAGACGAGACCCGCGCTGCCGCTTTCGAAATCCGGTTTGGCGGCAAAATGGCCTGCATCGTCGTGGATGACGAGGCTGCCGGTGTCGAAATCCTTGCGATAGAATGTTGCCAGCCGATCGAGATTGCCGATGGGGACGTGGAAGCCGGTATCGACCATGCCCAGCGGCTGACACAGCCGCTCCTGCATCAGCGTGCCGAGATCCGAGCCGGCTACCCTCGCCAGCAAGATGCCCGCCACGTGCATGCCGGTGTCATACAGCCAGCCATCGCCGGGCTGGTGTGCCAAGGGCAGCCGGGCCAGCCTATCCAGATACTCCTGAGCCGAGCCGCCAAAAACGTCCGGGCCAGGCGCGACACCTGCCTCTTCCATGGCATGCTGGATCGGATAGCGGCTCGGCCACACCATGATGGCGCCGAGCCCGAAGCGCTGGGTCAGGAGATCGCGCAGCGAGATGGGCCGGTCGGCCGGAACGGTGTCGTCCAGAGCGGAATCGATGCTTCTCAGAACGCGGCGACCGGCGAGTTCAGGGATCCATGGATCAATCGGATCGTCGAGTGCGATGAGGCCGTCTTCGACGAGCATCATGGCCAGGCTGGCGGTGACAGGCTTGGTGAGCGAGGCGATCCGGAAGATGGTGTCGCGCGTCATCGGGGCGCCGCCGAGCGATCGCCGTCCGATCGCTCTGGCGTGGGTATCGCCATCCTGATGGATCAGCGCGACAAGGCCGGGCATCTCGCCGGCCGCAAGATGCCCGGCAAGGGCTGCCTGCAATTCCTGCTCGACATCCGCCATGTTGGTCTTTCCTCTGGCTGGCGACAAATGACCGACGGACGCCAGCGCTAGCAGGGGTATCGCCCCAAGACCATGAATGAAACGGCGTCGATCCAGCATGCCTCGTCCTCGGTGGGGCCGCGCGAGCGCTCGGCCCCGAATTCCAAGGACGCCGGAGGGCTGTGCATGCCGACAGGCCGAAGAAAAATGCCGGCGGACAGTACAGCCGGGCGTCGAGACGGGCGGGTGTCAGATCGGCTCAATCACCCCGCAGGCAATGCGGTCGCCGGCATCACCGGTCGGATGGGTCGCATAATCATCCGGACTGTCGTGCAGGATGACGGCGGTGCCGTCGCCGCCGAGCAGGCCGGCTTCCGATCCTTCGTCTAGGCTCATGCGCTCGGTGAAGAACTCGACCCTCAAGATGCCATCCTGTCCGACATGGACGTTTGGCAGGTCGCCCGCATGCGGCCCGGCTTCATTGTGGATGCCGTGTTCCTCGTCGCCTGCGGCAAAATGACTGCCGGCGCTCTCGAAGCCATCGGCCGGATCGCATTCGCCGACCTCGTGGATGTGGAAGCCGCGCGGACCTGGTGGCAGATCGGTCATCTCGACGAAGACGTGGAGAATGCCGGAGACGGTCTGCGTGAAGGTTACCGTGCCGACCGCATTGCCGTCGACGTCCATCATCATGGCCGATGCCCCGGCTTCGGCGGTCTCGGCCTGAGCGAAGGCCGGTGCGGACAGAAAGGCAAGGGCGGCTGTTGTTGCGAGGATGCGTTTCATGTGTGCCTCCAGATGTTTGTCTGTAGGCCTCAACCAATCAGCGGCCGGATTGTTCGGGCATCTGTTCGCCGGTGTCCTGGCGATTGCGGCGCAGGCGGGAGAGAACTTCATAGACCAAGGCGCCTGCCGCGCACGAGAAGGCCAGGGGGTCGACCAGGCTGTCCCACAGGTTGACGCCGGGGTTCAGGCCCACAAGCGACCAGACGGCGGCAGCCGCAATCCAGGCGGTCAGCAACCAGGAGCGCAGGACCAGCGCGGATGCCAGAATGACGGCCATCAGGGCGGGGACGAACGGGCCTGAATAGCCCACTTCATAGAATTCCGGCACGGACGGGAAGAGCGTTCCGGGCAAAACCATCAACCCGCAGAACACGACGGCGATGTTCAGACGCAGATAGTCATGCCGACCTGTCCTGTAGAGCCCCCCCGGCCCAGCCAGCATGCAGTAGACCAGGCCGACGGCGAAGGCCGCGCTGACCCGCCAAGCCAGGCCAGCGACGAACAGGTAGAGCGTGTCGATCACAGGCAACGGCACGAAGACGAGGACCAGCGCGGCGGCGACGCCGAGCACGAGACGGGTTCGGCTCTCGTGGACGAAAGGCAGCAGAAGCAGGCTGAGGCTGTAGGTCAGCGCCAGGAACATGATCAGCGCGTGGATGCCGTCGGCAGGCGTCATGGTTCGACGAGCTCGCTTGCGGCGATCTGTGCGGTCAGCCAGGTGGGCGTGAATCCGAATTCCAGAATACGATGGTTTGGCGGATCGGCGTACACCACCACGATGTCGCCATTGCGTTTCTGGATCGCCGTGCAGTAGGCGGTTTCGTCGTCTTCGCCGCCGGGATCGATGAGATAGGGCAGCCGACGCCACTGGCCGGTTTCGCCGTCGATGTGAATGAAGGCGATGCGGTTGCGGCCGCGCTCCTGCGGGTTGTAGCCGAACAGCGTGCTGCCATCGTTAAGCGTCAGCGCGCAGACGGGTTGATGGGGATTGACCAGATCGACGGGGCGCGACGGGCTCCAGTTCAACCCGCCATCGCGGCTCTCCGCCAGATGAAGCCGCGGTGGCTGGTGCTTCAAGGGGCGCAGCAGCGCCAGCCAGGCGCCATCCGGCAGGTAGGCCAGATTTGCCTGAAGCCCGTTGGCGATGAAGCGCTGACCGACTAGCCGGCCGCTTTCGTCGATCAGCAGGAACTCGGAATATCTTTGCATCAGCTCGTGATAGGCCGGCAGAGCAACCACGCCGTTTACCAGGAGACGCGGTGTCGCGCGGACCAGTGTCGACATGGACAGGAACGGGCCGGTGGGCAGCTGGACGGGCGGCGACCAGGTCAAGCCACGGTCGCGCGAGCGGCGCAGCGCGGTGCGGGCAGTCGACCAGCCGCCGATCGACGGGTTGACGTAGAAGAGCCAGGTTTCGCCGCGAGGATGGGCGAAGAGGACCGGATTGCCGATCGTGTGGATGCGGTAGACGAGCGCGGCCATGTCGTCCCGGCGGTCGAGGAGCAGGCCAGGCGCGCTCCATTCGCCATCGGCCGGGCGGCGCGAGGTCCACAGGCCGACGCTCGGGTGGGCTTCGCGCACGCCGTGGAACCAGACGGCCTGCAGTTCGCCATTGTCGTGTTCGACGATCGTGGGGCTATGCGAGAACCCGGTCTCGTGACGCGCGACAAGCCGTTGCCAGCTCTCCGCGGGCCGGTGTTGCGGCAGTTCCCAGCGGGCGATGGGCGCGAGCGGGACGGTCGAGTGGTCAGTGCGGTCGTCGGTGGCGGCGAGCGTCGCCAGAAGGGCGGCGCCGAACAGCCAGACAGGCATGAAATAGCGAAGACGGACAGCCGTCGGGCCATGCCTGTCGTGCGTCGGCGTCGTGTGGACCATGGCGGCCCTGACCTTCGGGAAAAGGAATGCTGAAAGAGGGAATGAATTCCAAGGGGAGGCGCAGAGCCCCGACGCTATGCGCCGGTTGCGAGTGCGCCTTCCATCGTCGTCAGCTGGGCGAGGTAGAGCTCGGCCTTGGAGCGCGCGTCGTCATCCTTGGCGTCCGAAAGATCCTCGCGGGCGGCCTGGATGCGGCGGGAGAGATCGTTGCGGTCGATGTCGGCGACGGCGACGGCCGATTCCGCCAGGAGCGTGCAGCCCTGCGGCAGAATGTCGACGAAACCGCCGAAGACGACATATTTCCGCTCGGCGCCCGAGACCGGCTTCACGACCACGACACCGGGCGCGATCGTGGACATGGTGGGCGCGTGGTTGGCCATGACCGTCATCTCGCCTTCGGTGGCGGGAATGACGACGGCTTCGATCTCCTCGGAGACGAGGAGACGCTCGGGCGACACCAATTCGAACTTGTAGGGTTCAGCCATGTCTATTCAGGGGGTAGGGAGCCGCCGAACGGTGCCTGGCGAAACGGCATCGAGGCCGCTCCAAAACCGCACCATCGTCTTCTCTCTACCCCGCTACTCCCTTTCTTAGGCGGCTTCCGCAGCCAGCTTCTTGCCCTTCTCGATGGCGTCCTCGATGGTGCCAACCATGTAGAAGGCGGCTTCCGGCAGGTGATCGTATTCGCCGGCCACGAGGCCCTTGAAGCCCTTGATGGTGTCGGCGAGGTCGACCAGCTTGCCCGGCGCACCGGTGAAGACCTCGGCGACGAAGAAGGGCTGCGACAGGAAGCGCTCGATCTTGCGGGCGCGTGCCACGGTCAGCTTGTCCTCTTCCGACAGCTCGTCCATGCCGAGAATGGCGATGATATCCTGCAGCGACTTGTAGCGCTGCAGCGTCTGCTGGACGTCACGGGCGACCTGGTAGTGCTCTTCGCCGACGATCTGCGGGTCGAGCATGCGCGAGGTGGAGTCCAGCGGATCCACGGCCGGGTAGATACCCTTTTCCGAAATCGCGCGGTTGAGCACGGTCGTGGCGTCCAAGTGGGCGAAGGAGGTCGCCGGCGCCGGGTCGGTCAGATCGTCGGCGGGCACGTAGATGGCCTGCACCGAGGTGATCGAACCCTTGGTGGTGGTGGTGATGCGCTCCTGGAGCGCACCCATGTCGGTGGCGAGCGTCGGCTGGTAGCCCACGGCCGAGGGGATGCGGCCGAGCAGCGCCGACACTTCCGAACCGGCCTGGGTGAAGCGGAAGATGTTGTCGACGAAGAACAGCACGTCTTGGCCCTGGTCGCGGAAATACTCGGCGACGGTCAGGCCGGTCAGGCCGACGCGGGCACGCGCGCCGGGCGGCTCGTTCATCTGGCCATAGACGAGCGCAGCCTTGGAGCCCTCGCCGCCGCCCTTCTTGTTGACGCCCGATTCGATGAATTCGTGATAGAGGTCGTTGCCCTCGCGGGTGCGCTCACCCACGCCGGCGAACACCGAGTAACCACCGTGCGCCTTGGCGACGTTGTTGATCAGTTCCTGGATCAGCACGGTCTTGCCCACACCGGCGCCGCCGAACAGGCCGATCTTGCCGCCCTTGGCATAGGGAGCCAGCAGGTCGAGGACCTTGATGCCGGTGACGAGGATCTCGGCTTCGGTCGACTGGTCGACATATTCGGGAGCCGGAGCGTGGATCGGGCGCATCTCGGTCGCGGTGACCGGGCCTTCCTCGTCGATCGGCTCGCCGATGACGTTGATGATGCGGCCGAGCATCTCGGGACCCACGGGAACGGCGATCGGACGACCGGTATCGGTAACCGACTGGCCGCGCACGAGACCCTCGGTGGAGTCCATGGCGATGGTGCGCACGGTGTTCTCGCCAAGGTGCTGCGCGACCTCGAGAACCAGGCGCTGGCCCTGGTTGTCGGTCTCAAGGGCGTTCAGAATCGGCGGCAGATTGTCCTCGAAGGCCACGTCGACGACGGCGCCAATGACCTGGCGGATCTTGCCAACGCTGCCGGCCGATGCGGTCGCCTTGGCTGCCGCGGTCGATGCCGGGGCCTTCTTGGCGGCCGGCTTCTTGGCCGCGGCCGGAGCCTTGGGGGTTGCTGCTTTAGCCATTCTTATAGCCTCTTTCCTGGTTCCTCGGACGCGCCAGCCGGCACACCCTAGAGCGCCTCGGCGCCCGAAATGATCTCGATCAGTTCCTTGGTGATCTGCGCCTGACGCTGGCGGTTATAAGTGATCGACAATTTGTTGATCATGTCGCCCGCGTTGCGCGTCGCATTGTCCATGGCGCTCATCTTGGCGCCCATCTCGCCAGCCGCGTTCTCCAGCAGAGCCTTGAAGATCTGGACCGCGATGTTGCGGGGGATCAGATCTTCCAGAATGGCGCCTGCCTCGGGCTCGTATTCATAGACGGCATTTGCGGCATTGGAGTCGGCCGCGCCGTTGTCCACTGCCGGCGGCAGGGCCGGTACGAGTTGCTGTGCAGTCGGGATCTGGCTGATGACCGACCGGAAGCGCGAGTAGAACAGGGTGCAGACGTCGAAATCGCCCTTTTCGAACAGGCCGATGACCTTGCGGGCGACTTCGTCCGCATTGGCAAAACCGATCTGCTTGACTTCGCGGAACTCGACGCGGTCGATGATCTTGTCGGCAAAGTCACGACGCAGAATGTCGTAGCCTTTCTTGCCGACGGTGATGATCTTGACCGTCTTGCCCTGGGCCAGAAGCCGACGGGTATGTTCACGAGCCAGGCGCGCGATCTGCGAATTGAAGCCACCGCAAAGGCCGCGTTCCGCCGTGGCAACGACCAGGAGGTGAACATCGTCCTTGCCGGTGCCGGTCATCAAGGCCGGTGCATCAGCGCTCTCAACCGCGGCGGAGATGTTGGCAAGCACGGCGGCCATGCGTTCCGAATAGGGACGCGCGGCCTCGGCAGCCTCCTGGGCGCGCCGAAGCTTCGCCGCGGCGACCATCTGCATCGCCTTGGTGATCTTCTGCGTCGCCTTGACCGAGGCGATACGGTTGCGAAGGTCCTTTAGTGAAGCCATGCGGCTAACCTATTCCCTTGTCGGCCCGCCTCAGGCGAAGGTCTTGGCGAAGGCGTCGATCTCGGCGGTGAGCTGTGCCTTGAGGTCGTCGGACAGGGCCTTTTCCTTGCGGATGGCGTCCAGCACCTTCTTCTGCGAGCGAAGATGGGTCAGTAGACCTGCCTCGAACTTGCTCACGTCGCCCAGTGCCAGCTTGTCGAGATAGCCCTGCGTGCCGGCGAAGATGACGGCGACCTGCTCCTCGGTCTTCAGCGGCGAGAATTGCGGCTGCTTGAGGAGTTCGGTCAGGCGGGCGCCTCGGTTGAGCAGACGCTGGGTTGCGGCGTCCAGATCGGAGCCGAACTGCGCAAAGGCAGCCATCTCGCGATACTGGGCGAGCTCGCCCTTGATCGAGCCGGCAACCTGCTTCATCGCCTTGACCTGGGCGGCCGAGCCGACGCGCGACACCGACAGACCGACGTTCACCGCCGGACGAACGCCCTGGAAGAACAGGTTGGTCTCAAGGAAGATCTGGCCGTCGGTGATCGAGATCACGTTGGTCGGGATGTAGGCCGAGACGTCGTTGGCCTGCGTCTCGATGATCGGCAGCGCTGTCAGCGAGCCCGAACCATTGTCCTCGTTCAGCTTGGCAGCGCGCTCGAGCAGACGGGAATGCAGGTAGAAGACGTCGCCCGGATAGGCTTCGCGGCCGGGCGGACGCCGCAGCAGTAGCGACATCTGGCGGTAGGCGACGGCCTGCTTGGACAGATCGTCAAAGGCGATCACGGCGTGCATGCCGTTGTCGCGGAAATACTCACCCATCGCGCAACCGGTGAAGGGTGCCAGGAACTGCATCGGAGCCGGATCGGAAGCGGTCGCGGCGATGATGATCGAATATTCCAGTGCGCCGCGCTCTTCCAGAACCTTCACGAACTGTGCGACAGTCGAGCGCTTCTGGCCAACGGCGACATAGACGCAGTAGAGCTTCTGGTTCTCGTCGTCGCCTTCATTGACCGATTTCTGGTTGAGGAAGGTGTCGAGGACGATGGCGGTCTTGCCGGTCTGGCGATCGCCGATGATCAGCTCGCGCTGGCCGCGGCCGATCGGGATAAGCGCGTCGATGGCCTTCAGGCCGGTCGACATCGGCTCGTGCACCGACTTGCGGGGAATGATGCCGGGCGCCTTGACGTCGACGCGGCGACGTTCGGTTGCCTGGATCGGGCCCTTGCCGTCGATCGGGTTGCCGAGAGCGTCGACCACGCGGCCAAGAAGACCCTTGCCGACGGGCGCGTCGACGATGTCGCCGGTACGCTTGACGGTATCGCCTTCCTTGATGTCGCGGTCGGAGCCGAAGATCACGACGCCGACATTGTCGGCCTCGAGGTTCAGCGCCATGCCCTTGATGCCGCCGGGAAATTCGACCAGCTCACCAGCCTGGACATTGTCGAGGCCGTAGACGCGGGCGATGCCGTCGCCGACGGACAAAACCTGTCCGACTTCTGAGACTTCGGCTTCCTTGCCGAAATTCTTGATCTGGTCCTTGAGGATTGCGGAAATTTCCGCGGCGCGGATGTCCATCAGCCGACCTCTTTCAGTGCGAGCTTGAGCGAATTGAGTTTTGTCTTGAGCGAGGTGTCGATCTGGCGCGAACCGATGCGCACGATCATGCCACCCAGAATCGAAGGATCAACGGTGATGTTGAGCGCGACATCCTTGCCGGCAACGCCCTTGAGCGTCTGCTTCAACTCCGTTTCCTGCTGTGCGGTCAGCGCGTGGGCGCTGGTGACTTCGGCGGAAACCTCGCCGCGGGCCTCTGCGGCCAGCTTGCGGAAGCCCGCTATCATGCCGGGAAGCGCAAACAGGCGACGGTTGCGGGCAACCACGCGAAGGAAATTGCCGACCAGGCCCTTGAGGCCTGCCCTGTCGGCAATCGCCGAGATGGCGCGAAGCTGGTCTTCGCCCGAAAAGACGGGGCTGGTGACCAGACGGCGCAGGTCCGCGCTGTCTGCCAGCATCGTCTCGACGCGAGCCAATTCCTTCTCCACCTCATCGAGGGTCCCGGCCTCGGAGGCCAGGTCGAAAAGAGAGCCGGCATAACGCGAGGCCATGCCTGAGATAATGGAGCCAGTCTGTGCCACGGACCGTCTTTTCTCTTAAGTGTTCACCGGACGGGGCGCGGGCACGGATTCTAAAGAGGGATCCGTCTAAGCCCTTGACCCTGTTGATTACTTTCCCCCGGCATATGGAACAAGCCTTGCCCCCCGGTCGAAAGCCGCTTGCCGTCTAGCACAGGCTTCCCGGACTCGCAACACAAGCGAGGCCAAGCCTTTTCGACAGTTTTGTCGCAGTTGGCGGAATCAGGCGATCAGTCCGAAAGCATAGGCGAGCGGCAAGGCCGCCAGCACGATCTCGATCAACAGCGATATCCAGTTGTACAGGGTGCTGCCGCGATCGGAGAGGATGGACACGAGGCGTCCGAATGCGGTGAACGCCCAGGAAAGCCCCAGCGCCAGGTAAAGAAGCGGCTGTGCCAGCAGCAGGCAGGCCAGTCCGAGGCCGAGATAGAAGCCGGCCATGGTCGCGCGCGCCTCGCCGACAGCTTCTGGATGGTTTTCGGCGGGCCGCAGCCTGAGGATGCGCAGGCTGATGCCGGGCAGGAAGAACAGCATCAAGCCGAAAAGGACGGTGACCAGCGCCGACCACCAGGCCAGCCATTCACCCTGGCTCACCGGCCAGGGAAAAGCGAGTTCCATAAGCATGCTCCGACCCGAATCGATGCGCCGAGGATAGACGGGGACGCGCGGGACAGGAATTGGCCGGGGCGGTGCTCTACAGAAAACTCTGCGGGTCGATGTCGACCTGTACCCGCACCGAGCCGCGCGGCTTCGGACCCGCCGCCAGCATGGCGCGGATGAAGGTCTGCATGTCGGAGCGGCGTTCACCATGCACCAGCAGGCGGAAGCGGTGGCGCCCGGCGATCAGGGCAAGGGGCGCCTCGGCCGGGCCGAGCACCTCGATATCGGCGCTGGCTTGTGCGGCGCGGCGCAGGGCGCGGGCATGGGATTCGGCCTCTGCGCGCGTGCCGGCGCTGACCACGATGGCAGCCAGCCTGCCGAAAGGTGGCAGATGGGCACGCTCGCGTTCGGCGATCTCGCGCTCATAAAAGGCTTCCGAATTGCCCGAGACCAGCGCCTTCATGACCGGATGGTCGGGCTGGTAGGTCTGGATCAGGCCATTGGATTTGCGCCCGAAACGGCCGGCGCGTCCCGTTACCTGCGACAGGAGCTGGAAGGTGCGTTCGGCCGCTCGCGGGTCGCCATTGGCGAGCCCCAGATCGGCGTCGATGACGCCAACGAGGCTCATGTTGGGGAAATTGTGCCCCTTGGCGACGAGCTGGGTACCGATGACGATGTCGGCCTCGCCCTTGGCGATGGCTTCCAGTTCGAGGCGCAGGCGCTTCACCCCGCCCAGCATGTCGGAGGACAGCACGATGGTGCGGGCCTCCGGGAAATGGCCGTCGATCTCCTCGGCGATGCGCTCGATGCCGGGGCCGCAGGCGACCAGATGGTCGAGCGTGCCGCAGGAGGGGCAGGCCTCCGGTTTGGGCTCGTGGTGGCCGCAATGGTGGCAGACGATCTGGCCACGGAAACGATGCTCGACCAGCCAGGCCGAGCAGGAGGGACACTGGAAGCGATGACCGCAAACGCGGCAAAGCGTGAGTGGCGCATAACCCCGGCGGTTGAGGAAGAACAACGCCTGCTCGCCGCGCGAAAGCGTACGCGCGGTCTCCTCAAGCAGCACCGGCGAGACGAAGCCGCCCTTCGCCGGCGGGGCCTTGCGCATGTCGACGGCGCGGATTTCCGGCAGCACCGCATCGGCAAAGCGGGCCGGCAGGACGACGCGCTGGTAGCGGCCCTGATCGGCATTGACGCGGCTTTCGATCGAGGGCGTGGCGGAGGCAAGCACGACGGGGAAGGCGCCGATATGGCCGCGCACCACCGCCATGTCGCGGGCGCTGTAGAAGACGCGGTCCTCCTGCTTGAAGGCGGGGTCGTGCTCCTCGTCGACGACGATGAGGCCCAGATCATTGAACGGCAGGAACAGCGCCGAGCGTGCGCCGGCGACAACGCGGACCTGGCCCTCGGCCACCTGGCGCCAGACGCGCTCGCGCGTTTTCGGCGCGAGGTCGGAATGCCAGGCTGCCGGCGGCGCGCCGAAGCGGTCGTGGAAACGCTCCAGAAAGGCGGCCGTCAGGGCGATCTCGGGCACCAACACCAGCACCTGCCGGCCCTTGTCGAGCGCGGCTGCAATGGCCTCGAAATAGACCTCGGTCTTGCCGGACCCGGTCACGCCGTCGATGAGCGTCACGGAAAATGCGTCCTCCGCGACCTTGGCGCGCAAAGTGCGGGCGGCCTCGGCCTGGTCGGGCGACAGTTCCGGAGCGGCATAGGAGGGGTCGGGGGCAGCCACCAGCGGGCGCGGCGGGATTTCCACTTCCTCGAACAGTCCCTGCGCCTTCAGCCCGTCGACCACGGTCAAGGAGACGCCGGCGGCATGGGCAAGGCCGGAGCGGGTCCAGGCAAGCCCGTCGCCGGCGAGTTCAAGCACCTTGCGGCGCGCATCGGTGATGCGGTCCGGCTCGCCGCCGGCTAGCCTGAGGCCGGCGATCGGCGGTTCGGGATCAAAGGCAGCCGGCACGCGCAGCACCATGCGGGCCACCATACCGGGCGGCGACAATGTGTAGGCGGCGATCCAGTCGACGAAGCGGCGCATGTCCTCATCGACGGGCGGACAGTCGAACAGTTCCGAGATGGGGCGCAGCTTCTTCGGGTTGACCACCTCGCCCGCTCCGTCCCAGACGATGCCGGCGACCTCGCGCGGCCCGAGCGGCACACGCACGATCGAGCCCGGCCGTACCGCCATGCCGTCGGGCACCGCGTAGGAATAGGGCCGCTCGGCCGGCATCGGCACGAGAACCGGCACGATCGGTGGCGTTTTCGAATCTGTCGTCATCGGGCGTGACCTTGCCCCGTTCTTGGGTTAGAGCAAAGCCCGACGCGACGGCCCGGCGCCGGCACCGATGCAATCTTTCGGGAGACACCCATGAAATTCTTCGTCGACACCGCCGATGTGGCGGAGATCCGCGAACTCAACGATCTCGGCCTTCTGGACGGGGTGACCACCAATCCCTCGCTGATCCTGAAATCGGGCGGCAATATCGCGGACGTCACGAAACAGATCTGCGACATGGTTGAGGGACCGGTTTCGGCCGAGGTGGTGGCCACCGACTATGACGGCATGATGCGCGAGGCCGCCGTGCTGGCCAAGATCGCGGAGAATGTCTGCATCAAGGTGCCGCTGACCTTTGACGGGCTGAAGGCCTGCAGCTCCATTCGCGGCGACCTCGACCGGCAGACGAACGTGACGCTCTGCTTCTCTGCCAACCAGGCGCTGCTGGCGGCCAAGGCCGGCGCGAGCTTCATCTCGCCTTTCATCGGCAGGCTCGACGACATGGGCTTCGACGGCATGGAGCTGATCGCCGAGATCCGCACCATCTACGACAATTACGATTTCGATACCGAGATCCTGGCGGCTTCGATCCGCAATGGCGACCATGTGAAGCGCGCCGCGCTGATCGGTGCCGACGTGGCGACCGTCCCGCCGGCGACGCTGAAGTCTCTGGTCAAGCATCCGTTGACCGACAAGGGGCTGGAAGCCTTCCTGGCCGACTGGGCCAAGACCGGCCAGAAGATCGGCTGAAGCGGGCTGAGGCCGGGCTTACGAGCCCGGCTGCCGGCGCAGAAGCTCGCTGGCCACCACCATGCGCACCAGTTCGGCGACCTCGCGGGCGGCGCGGTCTTCCGCGTCGATGCGGGCCCGCTGGCTGGCGAATTCCTGACGCGACAGATCATAGGCGGCCATCGCGCTGCGGTTGCCGCGGGTCAAGGGCTGCCCGGTCGAGAGATCGGTCAGCGTGTAGGTCGTCGTCACGGTGACGGTCTGTGACGTCGGTTCGTCATCGACGACGCGCTGAATCGTCGCGGCCGAGGAATGGGCGGCCGATACGGCAAGTTCGAGCCGATAGCGTGGCTGGTCGGTCCGGCCCTGGCCACCGGTAAAGCCAAAAATCAGATTGTTGCGAACCTGCTGGGCAACCCTTGTGCCGACCGGCGCCACCTCGACATCGGCCAGCGACGCGACTGCGCCCGGCGTGTTGCCCCCCGCAGACAGACCCCCGGTGCCGTAAAGCGGCTGCACCGTGCAGCCCGCGGCGAAGAGGAAGAGAGCCGCCATGCCGGCAAAGGCAAAGCGGGCAGGCTTGCGGGATGCAGCTTTCGGGTCAGGCGACGACATTGACGATCCTCTGCGGCACCACGATCACCTTGCGGGGCGGCTTCCCGTCCAGTGCCTTCTGCACGAAATCGAGCGCCAGCGCCGCCTGTTCGACGGCAGATTGATCCGCCTCGCGCGCGATTGTCAAATCGCCCCGCTTCTTGCCGTTGATCTGCACCGGCATCACGATCTCGTCGTCGACGACCAGGGCCGAATCGAATGCCGGCCAGGCCGTATCCGCGGCCATGCCTTTGCCACCGATCGCCTGCCAGCATTCCTCGGCCAGATGAGGCATCATCGGCGAGATCATCAGGACCAGCATCTCGACCGCCTCGCGCAACGCACCCTTCATGGCTGCATCTGCCGCTTCGGCTTTGGCCAGCTTCGGCGACAGCGTGTTGACCAGCTCATAGATGCGGGCAACGGCCTTGTTGAAGCCCAGCCGCTCGATGTCTTCGCCGACCGCCTTCACCGCCTTGTGGGCGGCGCGCGACATGTCGCGCGCCTCGCCCTCGCGGGCCGCCGCCGGTGCGACACCGGACAGTTTCGGCGCGGCATCCGAAATCACCCGCCAGACGCGCTGGACGAAACGATGCGCGCCCTCGACACCGGCCTCGGTCCAGATGACGTCGCGTTCGGGCGGGGAATCCGACAGCATGAACCAGCGGGCCGTATCGGCGCCATAGCTTGCAATGATGTCGTCGGGGTCGACCACGTTCTTCTTCGACTTCGACATCTTCTCGATGGCGCCGACCTTCAGTTCCTCGCCGGTCGATTCGAGGATTGCGCGGCGGCCATCCGGTCCCTCCTCGACCCTGACCTCGGCAGGTGCGTGCCAGCCGGCCGCGCCCTTGTAGGTCTCGTGCACGACCATGCCCTGCGTGAACAGGCCCTCGAACGGTTCCTCGACCGCGTTGAGATGACCGGTCGCCTTCATGGCGCGGGCGAAGAAGCGCGAATAGAGCAGATGCAGGATCGCGTGCTCGATGCCGCCAATATACTGGTTGACCGGCAGCCAGCCATTGGGCCCGTCGACGATATCGAGCGTGGTCGGGCCCTCCTCGTTCCACGGATCGGTGAAACGGGCGAAGTACCAGGACGAATCGACGAAAGTGTCCATCGTGTCGGTGTCGCGCCGGGCCGCATTGCCGCATTGGGGGCAAGGAACCTGTTTCCAGGACGGATGATGGTCGAGCGGATTGCCGGGCTTGTCGAAGGAGACGTCGGAGGGCAGTTCCACCGGCAACTGGTCCTCTGGCACCGGCACGGCGCCGCAGCTGTCGCAGTGGATGACCGGAATCGGGCAGCCCCAGTAGCGCTGGCGCGAGATCAGCCAGTCGCGCAGCCGGAACTGGACCCGGCGGGCGGCCTGCGGCCTTCCGTCAAACTCCACCTTTTCCAGGCGGCCGGCGACCTCGTCAAAAGCCTGTTTTGGCTTCATGCCATCGAGGAAGCGCGAATTGATCATCACGCCATCGTCGACATAGGCCTCCTCGGTGATCTGGAAGGTGGCCGCGTCGGCATCCTCCGGCATCACCACCGGGACCACTGGCAGGCCGTATTTGTTGGCGAAATCGAGGTCGCGCTGGTCGCCCGACGGGCAGCCGAAAATCGCGCCCGTGCCGTATTCCATCAGCACGAAATTCGCCACGTAGACAGGCAGGGTCCAGCTCTCGTCGAAGGGGTGAACGACGCGGATGCCTGTGTCGAAACCCTTCTTCTCGGCCGTCTCAAGCGCTGCGGCGGACGTGCCTGATCGCCGAACCTCCGCATTGAAGGCGGCCAGTTCAGGATTGTTCTCGGCCGCCTTCTTCGCCAGGGGATGATCGGCCGCGATCGCCATGAAGGAGGCGCCGAAAAGTGTGTCGGGCCGCGTCGTGTAGACCTCGAGTTCGCTCTCCCCGGCCGGTGCGGTGTCGGCAACCAGCTTCCAGCGGATCGACAGGCCCTCGGAGCGGCCGATCCAGTTGGACTGCATCAGGCGGACCTTTTCGGGCCAGCGGTCGAGCGTGTCGAGCCCGTCGAGCAGGTCCTGCGACATCGAGGTGATCTTGAAGAACCATTGGGTCAGGTCCCGCTGCTCGACCTCGGCGCCAGAGCGCCAGCCCTTGCCGTCGATAACCTGCTCGTTGGCGAGCACGGTCATGTCGACCGGATCCCAGTTGACCTTGGCATTGCGCCGCTCGACCAGACCGCCCTTCCAGAAATCGAGGAAAAGGCGTTGCTGGTGGCGGTAATAGGAGGGGTCGCAGGTCGCGAATTCACGCGCCCAGTCGAGCGACAGACCCATCGTCTTGAGCTGGCCCTTCATGGTGGCGATGTTGGAATAGGTCCAATCGCGCGGGTTGACCTTGTTGTCGCGCGCGGCGTTCTCGGCCGGCAGGCCGAAGGCATCCCAGCCCATCGGGTGCAGGACGTTGAAGCCCTTTGCCCGCTTGTAGCGCGCCACCACGTCGCCCATCGCATAGTTGCGCACATGGCCCATGTGGATGCGCCCCGATGGATAGGGGAACATCTCCAGCACGTAGTATTTGGGGCGCGGATCGGAATTGTCGGTCGCAAAAAGCGCTGCCTCGTCCCAGGCCTTTTGCCATTTCGGTTCGGATGCGCGCGGATTGTAGCGTTCGGTTGCCATGCCGTCGGTTTCGCTTAAACAGGGGCGGAAAGGGTCCGGGCGGACCTTCACCATGCTTTAGTGAGGGCGTCAACTCTCGCGGGCGCCCATGGGAGACTTCGATGCAGGATGCAGTGGCACGCCTTGAGGAGGTGCGCGGCAGGATCGCCAAGGCGGAAAGCGAGGCGGAACGCCGCGCCGGGTCGGTGACGCTGGTGGCGGTCAGCAAGACCTTCGATGCCGAGGCGATTCGCCCCGTGATCGCGGCCAGCCAACGCGTGTTCGGCGAGAACCGCGTGCAGGAGGCGCAGGGCAAGTGGCCGGCGCTGAAGGAGGAATTCCCGGATATCGAATTGCACCTGATCGGCCCCTTGCAATCCAACAAGGCGAAGGAGGCCGTTGCGCTGTTCGACGTGATCGAGACGGTCGACCGCGAAAAGATCGCCAAGGAACTCGCCAAAGAGATGGAAAAGCAGGGAAGGCGCCCGCGCCTTTATGTCCAGGTCAATACCGGGCTGGAGGAACAGAAGGCCGGCATCGACCCGCGCGAGACGGCCGAATTCGTCGATCGCTGCCGCAGGGAGCACGGGCTCGAGATCGAGGGGCTGATGTGCATCCCCCCGTTCGAAGAACACCCGGGGCCGCATTTCGCGCTATTGGAAAAGCTGGCGCGCGAGGCGGGCGTCGAAAAACTCTCGATGGGCATGTCGGGCGATTATGAAAAGGCGATCGCCTTCGGCGCAACGTCGGTTCGGGTCGGCTCAGCCATATTCGGAGAAAGGTGACGTCGCCTCTGGCCTGATGGCCGACATTTCCAGCCGCTTCGCGGTGGGCAGGTCGAGCGGCAGATGGGTGGCGGCCACGACGATGCCGCCGTCCTCCATGTGCAGCCGCATGAGGTCCTCGAACCCCTTCTCGGATGCGCGGTCGAGGCCAGCGGTGGGCTCGTCGACCAGCCAGACGGGGCGATGGCTGACCAGCATGCGGGCGATCGAGACACGCCGCTTCTGACCCGTAGACAGGTAGCCGAATGGCAGATGGCCGATATCGGGCAGGCCGACCATCTCCAGCGCCTCGTCAGGCGTCAGGTGCGGATGACCCAGGAAATCACGCCAGAAACGCAGGTTCTCGTCCACGGTGAGCGCCGTCTTCATCGCGTTCGAATGGCCGAGATAATGACAGGCGGCACCGATGGTCAGCCATTCCTCACCGCCGCCTTGCAGGCTTGCCGTGCCGCCGGCCACGGGCAGGAGCCCGGCCAGGACACGCAGAAGCGTCGACTTGCCGGAACCGTTCGCGCCGGTGACGATCAGCGCCTCGCCATCGGTCAGCGTGAAGGAAATGTCGGCGAAGACGGTTTCGCCGCCGCGTTCGCCTGCCAGATTGTCCGCGATGAGCCGCATGCACGCTCCTGAAGAGGCCAGTCTCGAGGCCGCTGCAAATTCGCCCTTTGGCGGGCTTTTATCCTCTTACGAAATTCACTATAGAACCCGCAACCACGCCAGCGGTCGGCGTGACAGCCCATTTGCGCCGAGCTTGCGCCGCCCCTTGCGGCGTGGGGAACGGACAGCGGAAATGACCGCACCCGCACCTTTGCGCTGTTCATGCACACTGGCGTCCGGTCCCATCGGCAACCGACAGTTAGCTAGGGATCGCCAGTGTCACATTCTCTCGACAGCTTCAAATGCCGCAAGACCCTTACCGTCAACGGCAAGGACCATGTCTATTTCGACCTCAAGGAGGCGGAGAAGAACGGCCTTTCCGGCGTTTCGCGCCTGCCCTTCTCGATGAAGGTGCTTTTGGAGAACCTGCTCCGCAACGAGGACGGCCGCTCGGTCACCAAGGAATCGATCGAGGCGGTCGCCAAGTGGCTGGACGACAAGGGCAAGGCCGGCGTCGAGATCGCCTACCGCCCCGCCCGCGTGCTGATGCAGGACTTCACCGGCGTGCCGGCGGTGGTCGACCTTGCCGCGATGCGTGACGCGATGGCCTCGCTGGGCGGCGATCCCGAGAAGATCAACCCGCTGGTGCCGGTCGACCTCGTCATCGACCACTCGGTGATCGTCGACGAGTTCGGCACCCCGATGGCCTTTGCCCGCAATGTCGAGCTCGAGTACCAGCGCAACCAGGAACGCTACAAGTTCCTGAAATGGGGCCAGCAGGCTTTCCGCAATTTCCGCGTGGTGCCGCCCGGCACCGGCATCTGCCACCAGGTGAACCTCGAATATCTCGGCCAGGTGGTGTGGACCAATGACGAGAGCGGCGAGACGGTCGCCTATCCCGACACCTGCGTGGGCACCGATTCGCACACCACCATGATCAACGGTCTCGGCGTGCTCGGCTGGGGCGTGGGCGGCATCGAAGCCGAGGCCGCCATGCTCGGCCAGCCCGTCTCCATGCTCCTGCCCGAGGTGATCGGCTTCCGCCTCACCGGCCGGCTGAAGGAAGGCGTGACCGCGACCGACCTGGTGCTGACCGTTACCCAGATGCTGCGCAAGAAGGGTGTTGTCGGCAAGTTCGTCGAGTTCTTCGGCGAGGGCCTGGCCAACATGACGCTGGCCGACCGGGCGACGATCGGCAACATGGCACCGGAATATGGCGCGACCTGCGGCTTCTTCCCCGTCGATGGCGAAACCATTCGCTACATGACGATTTCGGGCCGCACCGAGGACCGTCTGGCGCTCGCCGAGGCCTATTCGAAGGCTCAAGGCATGTGGCGCGAGGACGGCATGGAGGACCCGGTCTTCACCGACACGCTGGAACTCGACCTCGGCGACGTCGTGCCCTCGATGGCCGGACCGAAGCGCCCCGAGGGTCGTGTCGCGCTGGGCGACATCGCGTCGAGCTTCGAGACCGCGCTGACCGGCGAATACAAGAAGTCGGGCGATCTGGAGAAGCGCTGGCCGGTGAAGGGCGAGGACTACGAGATCGGCCACGGCGACGTCGCGATCGCGGCGATCACGTCATGCACCAACACTTCGAACCCGAGCGTGCTGATCGGTGCGGGCCTGCTTGCCCGCAACGCCAACCGGCTCGGCCTCAAGCAGAAGCCCTGGGTCAAGACCTCGCTGGCGCCGGGTTCCCAGGTCGTGGCGGAATATCTGGAGAAGGCCGGGCTGCAGAAGGAGCTCGACCAGCTCGGCTTCAACCTGGTCGGTTTCGGTTGCACGACCTGCATCGGCAATTCCGGCCCGCTGCCTCTGCCGATCTCGGAGACGATCAACGAGAAGGGCCTGATCGCGGCCTCGGTGCTGTCGGGCAACCGCAATTTCGAGGGCCGCGTGTCGCCCGACGTGCAGGCGAACTATCTCGCTTCGCCGCCGCTGGTGGTCGCCTATGCGCTGGCCGGTTCGGTCAAGATCGACCTCACCACCGAACCGCTCGGCGAGGACCGCGAAGGCAACCCGGTCTATCTCAAGGACATCTGGCCCTCCTCGCGGGAGATCAACGAGTTCATCGAGAAGCACGTCACGCGCGAGCTGTTCGAGACCCGTTATGCCGACGTGTTCAAGGGTGACGAGAACTGGCAGAAAGTGCAGGCGCCGGCCGGGCAGACCTATGCCTGGGACAATGGCTCGACCTATGTGCAGAACCCGCCCTACTTCGCGGGCATGGGCAAGACCCCGCAGTCGGCGGGCGACATCAAGGGCGCGCGCATCCTGGGCCTGTTCGGCGACAAGATCACCACCGACCACATCTCGCCGGCCGGTTCCATCAAGGCGGCTTCGCCCGCGGGCAAGTACCTGATGGACAACGGCGTCGAGGTGGTGGACTTCAACCAGTACGGCACGCGGCGCGGCAATCACGAGGTGATGATGCGCGGCACCTTCGCCAATATCCGCATCCGCAACCACATGCTGGGCGAGAACGGGCGCGAGGGCGGCTACACGATCCACTACCCGTCGAAGGACGAGCTGTCGATCTACGACGCGGCGATGCGCTACAAGGAAGAAGGCGTGCCGCTGGTGGTCTTTGCCGGCGTCGAATACGGCAACGGCTCCTCCCGCGACTGGGCGGCCAAGGGCACCAACCTTCTTGGCGTGCGCGCCGTGATCGCGCAGAGCTTCGAGCGCATCCACCGTTCGAACCTGGTCGGCATGGGCGTGATTCCCTTCGTGCTTGACGAGGGCGTTTCCTGGGCTTCGCTCAACCTCAAGGGCGACGAGACGGTCACCATCGAAGGGCTGGACACGATCAAGCCGCGGGCGAAGATGACGGCCAAGATCGCCTATGCCGACGGTACGGTGAAGGATGTCACCATCCACTGCCGCATCGATACGCTCGACGAACTCGACTATTTCCGCAATGGCGGGATCCTGCAGTACGTGCTGCGCGATCTGGCGGCCTGATCGGCGGACCACACAAAAAAGCGCCCGGGCCTGGCGGCCCGGGCGCTTTTTTTGTTGGCGGCTGTTCGGTCAGGCTCGCCTGTGCCGCACGCCCCTGATTGACGGCCACAGCAGCGCGAGGAGCAGCGCCAGCACGAGGCCGGCAAAGCCCGCAATCGTCACCATGAGAATACGCTGGCGATCGAACAGCGTCTCGCCCGCAACCATCGGACCCGAAGCGGTTTCGTAGAAGGCGCCACCCCGTTCGACCAGGAGTTCGCGCGTGCGGTGGAGAAGATCGAGATATTGTCGGGTGATGTCGGACAGGATCGCGGCCGCGGACGCCCGCAGACTTGCCGTTTCCCGGACACTGACAGATTCGGCGGCCGCCATTGCCCGCTGCCGCTCCTTGGCCGAGATACGGAACATCAGCTCCTGTCGCTCCAGAAGCCTTTCCTGCATGAATTCAACGAAGGAAGCCTGTTCCGAGATGCGCAGGATCTGTGACAGCGCCCCTTCGCTCAACTGCACGAGTTCGCGGTCGGTGACCTGCGCCACAGGGAACTGGCCGGTGGCTTCCGGCCCCGAAGGAGCGCGCTGAACGCCCCGGACTTCCTCCAGCGTGCGATCATAGGCTGCAGCCTGGCGGCGCATCTCCTCGATATCGAAATCGATTTCGGCGAGGTAGAGATTGGCCATGGGTTCGTCCGAACCGAAGGTGATAGCGGCAAGCGTGTTGAAATAGATGGTCTGGAAATTCCTCAGATCCTGAAGAAGATCCTCGGCCGTCTGGCCTTCCGAATTCATCACCGATCGAAGACGGTTGTCCTGCGCGATCGTCTCAAGGCCGCGGCGGATCGTCTGCAGCCTGGAATGGGCGATCAACACGCTGGCCGTGCTGCGCAGGTCTTCGTCAGAACGGCTGATCGAGAGCTCTCCAAGGCCGGTATCGGCATGAACCCGGTAGTTGGTGGTGATGACCTCGGTCCAGATTTCCGGCAAGGCCCTGGCGATGGCGGCCCCTGTCTCGGCATCGACGCCCAGCAGCCGATAATTGACCTCGATGGTGAGGCTTGCGCGAACGAAGGGCTCGATCCGCTCTTGGTACTGGCGATTGAGGTCCTCGATCTCCGCGCTGGTCAGGTTCCTGTTGGCCAGGCGCTCCTGGAAGCCACGCACAAGCGCGTGCGACCGCGGGGAGCCATAGGTTATCGTGATGACCTCGGTCAGCAGCGGGCCGCCCTGAAGATCGAAACGGCGGCGCAATTCGGAGCGGACCTCGGGCAGGAGCAGATCGCTCGGTGAAAACTCGGTTCCGTTCGGGTATCGCCCGTTCTCGATGTTCCTGAGATCGACGTGATAGATGACAGGACTGTTGACCTGCACCGCGCTCAACATGACGTAGATCACTGCCGCCGCGATGGCGAATGCCGGGACGAGCAGGATCAGCCAACGGCCACTCCAGAAACGCTCCGCGATCTGCCGAAAGGTCAGCACGTCATCGTCGGGATAGGAGTGACCGTCCGTACTCGGGTCTGCGTTCATCGATTTCCTCGGAGGTAGATATGCGCGGCATCGAAAGCCGGTTTATGCTTGCAGGTCAATAGGAAGGTGGTTTTCCGCCATGCCTGCGGCATCGCGCGGTCCGGCCCACCCGGTTGGGAAAATGCGGGTGTTTTCCACCCTTCGTCAGTTCATGTCAGCTTGCCTTCGAGCCGCCTGGAAGTCGGCGCTGCGGGCAAGCCCCGCACATGCGCTGACGACGCAGAGGAGGAGTGCCAGAGCACCAAAGATGGGTGCAAAGCCGACATGTTCTCCGATGAAGCCGATCAGCGATGGCGCCACCAGAATGCCGGAATAACCCATGGTGGTGACCACTCCGATGCCGGCGCCCGGCGCGAGCCCAGGCTGGTTGCCTGCGGCCGAGAAGGCGATCGGTATCATGTTGGCGATCCCGAGGCCGGTTACCGCGAGCGCGAGAATGGCGAATACCGGATCGGGCGCCAGCCACGCGCCGGCCATGCCGGCGGCTGCAATCAGGCTGGAGATACGAAGCGTGTTGACGGCGCCGAACCGGGTTCGAATGCCGTCCCCGAGGAAGCGCATCAGGGCCATCGTGGCCGAAAAAGCCGCATAACCCAGCCCGGCGACGGCGATGTCGGCGCCGAGTTCCTGCGACAGATAGATCGCCGCCCAGTCAAGAACGGTACCTTCGGGGATCATGGACAAGAGCGCGATCAGGCCGATCAGATAGATCAGCTGGTTGGCCGGCAGCCTGAAGGGCTGGCGCGCCGCGGCGACAGGCCGGTCGCCCGCGAGAAACTTTCCAGCCACCAGCGAAATGAGCAGCACGGCAGTCAAAGTCGTCACGCTGGCATGGATGAGGGCGCCAAACTGCTGAATGATGAAGCCGCCACTGGCAGCACCGGCAAAGCCGCCAAGGCTCCAGAAGCCATGCGAGGATGACATGATAGGCCGTCCCAACTGGCGCTCGACCGAAACGGCGTTGGCATTCATGGCCACGTCCATCGACCCGAATATGGCACCGAACAGAAAGAGGACCGGTATGGCCATGAGCACGCCGGGCACCAGCGCCACTGGCATCAGGCCGAAGGCTGCCATGAAGGCGACGGCCATGAGGATGGACCTGGATCCGTAGCGGCCGATCAGGAACCCGCACCAGGGCATGGCCACGACCGCGCCAACTCCAAGGACAAGGATCAACAGGCCGAGCGTGGTTTCGCCAATCTCGAGCCTATCTCTCAGGACCGGGATCTGCAGGGCCCAGCCGCCAGCCAGGAATCCGTTGACGAAAAAGGCCGTTGCCACTGCCCAGCGGCCGTGACGCACGGCGTTCGAACGATCCTTCGTGTGCATGGGAAGCATCCAGCGGCGGGGGCTTCCTCATTCAATGCCGGTTGCCTGATGTCAACCGGCCTCGCCATGGCAATAAATCTTCCGTTAACTTTTGACGCATGACGGCCACATTCGCGGGACAGACTGGGTTTTGCAGGTGGAACAAGGGTCCGCCTGAGCGATCAAGCCCGACCTAACTGTCGGGCCGCGCCCGGCACGCGCGAGATCGCTGGGGCAACAAGAACGAACAACATCGTGCCGCGTGGAGAGTCCGACGTGAGAAAACAATTGCTCGATGCGATGCCACGGCCCAATTTGCCGGTACCGGCGATCATTCGCCGCCAACCGCTGCGCAGCGCTGCCATTGCTGGCGCAACGGTGCTGTGTGGCGCCATGCTGGTTGTTGTCCTGCAGGCGCATTCGCCCGCTCCCAGCGCCTTAGAGGCGGCTGCCGCCTCGCCGCAGGATGCGGTCGAGGAAGTCGCATCGAACCCGATCGATGCCGCCGTTTCCGATATACAACCCGTTGAGCTTGCCATGCTGGCGGATGCCGGCGGCGGTGCCTTGCCAACGCCTGAGACCGATCGCTGGGCGGTGGGGGCGGAACCCACTGTACGTCGTGTTGACGAGCTGGCTCTGGCTGTTGAAGAAGCCCTGTCGCCAGAACGGGATCGCGGCGTCGATCTGGCGCCCGATCCGATGTTGACCGCAGCCGTCGATCCGGTTGCGGATGTCGAGACCATGCCCAACGGCTTATCGGTCGCGGTGGCTGAAAACGAGGTCGAGATAGCTGCGCTCGAAAGTCGCATGGCGGCCCAGGACGCAGCCGTCTTTGCGCTGCAGGCCGAAGCGAACGCGCAAGGCGAGCCGATGGGGCAAGGGCTGGTGACCAGCCATGTCAACATGCGCGCCGGACCTGAAAACGATGCGGAAATCCTCAAGGTCCTGCCCCAGAACGCTACGGTTGCGGTGCTCGATACCTGTCCCAACTGGTGCCAGATCGAGCACGAGGGCGTGCGCGGCTTCGTGTATGGGAACTTCATCGATCGCGGCCAGACGAGCGCCATGCAACAGACGGGCGGCGCCAACTAGATTCGGGCATCGAGCGCGCCTTCACAAGATGCGCGCAAGGGGTTAGACCCACTCGGCCCCGCCATGCGGCGGGGTTGCCAGGGGTCTTCATGTCCAGTTGCCTTTCGCCTCCCAAGCATTGTTGCGGTGCCGCCGCGCAGTCTCGTGCCGGAGGCGCGGCCTGATGCTGGCGCTGTTCGTTCGGGACGTCAGACTGGGTATCCGCGCCGGCGGCGGCGCGCTCGTTGGGGTGCTGTTCTTCCTTGCCGTGGTATCCGTGGTGCCGTTCGGCGTCGGTCCCGACATGAACCTTCTGGCCCGGATCGGCCCGGCCATTCTCTGGATCGGCGCGCTTCTGGCAGGGCTGCTCGGCCTCGACAGGCTGTTTCAGGCGGACCGCGAGGACGGTTCTCTCGATCTGCTGCTGTTGGCCGGCGACCGGCACATGCTGGCCTTCACCGTGTTCGTCAAATGCCTGGCGCACTGGGCTTCCGCCATCCTGCCCCTGGTCATCGCGACCCCGCTTCTCGGCATCTTCATGAACATGGATGCAGCCGGCATCGGGGCCGCCACGCTTACCCTCGCTGTCGGCACGCCGGCACTCGCCTTCATCGGTGCGGTCGGGGCGGCGGTTGCCGTCTCGCTGCCGCGCGGCGGGCTGCTGGTTTCGGTCCTGATCCTGCCGCTGACCATTCCCGTGCTGATCTTCGGCGTGTCGGCAAGCTATGCCGCGACGACGGATCCGCAGCCTTTCTGGCCGCCTTTCCTTATTCTTGCCGCCCTTAGCCTGTTTTTCGCCGTGATCGGCCCGGTGGCCGCCAGCCTCTCATTGAAGGCCAATGCCGACTGACGATCACGCCGGATTGATCCCCGTCAATTGCACCCAGTAACGACCCGTTCTATTGAGAAGTCCATGAGCGAGACCGCTGCCCCTATCAAAAGCTGGACGGATATCGCCAACCCGACGCGCTTTCTGGCGATCGCCCAATGGCTGATCCCGTGGCTTGGCGGGCTGGCGGCACTGGTGCTGGCCATCGGCCTCTACATGAGCTTCACCGCGCCGGAAGACTATCAGCAGGGCATCACGGTGCGCATCATGTATGTGCATGTGCCTTTTGCCTGGCTGTCGATGCTTTGCTACACCATGATGGCGTTGTCGGCGATCGGCACGCTGGTCTGGCGCCATCCGCTGGCGGATGTCTCGCTGAAGGCGGCGGCGCCGCTGGGCGCGGCCTTCACCTTCCTGGCGCTGGCCACCGGCTCGATCTGGGGCAAGCCGATGTGGGGCACCTGGTGGGTCTGGGACGCGCGGCTGACCTCGGTCTTCGTGCTGTTCCTGCTCTATCTCGGCATCATCGCGCTGACGCGGGCGCTCGACGACCCGTCGCGCTCGGCCAAGGCAGCCGCGATCGTCACGCTGGTCGGTTTCGTCAACATCCCGATCATCCGCTTCTCGGTCGACTGGTGGAACACGCTGCACCAGCCGGCCTCCGTCATCCGGATGGACGGTCCTGCCATTCATTCCTCGATGCTCTGGCCGCTCCTGGTCATGGCGCTCGGCTTCTCGCTGCTGTTCTTCGCCTTCCATCTGGTCGCCATGCGCAACGAGATCTGGGCAAGGCGCGTTGCCGCCATGCGCCGGCTGGCCGCCCGCAGCGCCGACCGTGCCTCCGGGAGACCCGCATGATGACCCATGAGGACTATGTCGCCGCCGCCTATGGCGTGACGGTGCTGGTGCTGGCTGGCATCGCGTTGTGGCTCTACATCGACCACCGTTCCCGCAGGCGCGAGCTTGCGGACCTCGAGGCGCGGGGCGTGCGTCGGCGTTCGGAACGCAGCGGGGCGTCATGAGCGCCGAGACACAGGACCAGGCGCCCAAGCGCAGGCTGTGGCCGGCGCTCCTGCCGCTGTTCATCTTCGCTGCCTTGGCCGGCCTGTTCCTGTTGATGCTGCTGTCCGGCCGCGACGCCTCCGTGGTGCCGTCGGCGCTGATCGGAACACAGGCGCCGGCAACCAGCCTGCCGCCGCTGGAACAGATGGACCTGCCGGGGATCGATTCCACCGAATTCGCCGGCCAGGTAACGCTGGTCAATGTATGGGCGTCTTGGTGCGTGCCCTGCCGGCAGGAGCATCCCTATCTGATGGCGCTGGCCCAGGACGGGCGCGTGAACATTGCCGGCATCACCTACAAGGACAGGCCCGAGAACGCGCGCCGCTTCCTTGGTGAGCTCGGCAACCCGTTCAATTCGATCGGTGTCGACAATTCGGGGCGGACAGCGATCGACTGGGGTGTCTACGGCGTGCCGGAGACCTTCGTGGTCGGTCGCGACGGGACCATTGTCTACAAGCATGTCGGTCCCTTCAGTGCCGCCTCCTTCCGCGAGGAGCTGGTGCCGGCGATCGAAGCGGCGCTGGCCGAGTAGGTTCCCGTCCCTCAACCGGCCGGATTTAGGGCCGTCACGCAAGCGTGTAGGGCGATTGCATTGAACCGCGCCGCGCGCGGGTGCGTAATGGGTTGCGAATGGAGGACCATTGCATGATACGCGCGCTCACCCTTGCACTTTCCCTCGGCATCGCTTCCGCAACCGCCGCGCTCGCCGAAGAGACCGGACAGGCGATCTTTGCCGGCGGCTGCTTCTGGTGCGTGGAATCGGATTTCGACAAGGTGCCCGGCGTCCTGTCGACCACGTCCGGCTATATTGGCGGCGAGAACGACAACCCGACCTATGAGAACCACACCCGCTACCGCCACCGCGAGGCGGTGCTGATCGAGTACGACCCGGCCCAGGTCGACTACGAGCAGTTGCTGCATTCCTTCTTCCGCTCGGTCGATCCGCTCGATGCCGGCGGCCAGTTCTGCGACCGGGGCTTTTCCTACACGACCGCGGTCTACGCGATCGACGACACGCAACTGCAGCAGGCGCAGGCTGCCAAGGCGGCGGCCGAGGCGGAATTGGGCCAGTCGGTGGTGACGGAAGTCGTGGCCGCGCCGACCTTCTGGCCGGCGGAAGAGTATCATCAGGATTTCTACCGCAAGAACCCGCTGCGCTATTCCTACTACCGCAATGCCTGCGGCCGCGACCGGCGGGTCGAGGAGGTCTGGGGCGAGGCCGCCATGGCGGGTATCGGGGGAAGCTGACGGCCGAAACGGGTTGCGACGTCCGCCCCGCTCTTGCCGGCGGGTGCGGACGCGCCTCCCCTTAGGCGGTGATTATGAGCGGCGCGACGCCGCCAGCCGCTCGCGGGCGATTTCCTGGGCGATATCGTTGGTCGGCCGGCCTTCGGCTTCGGCGCGGCGGAAAATGTCCGTCAGGATGGCGGGAATACGGGCTACCCGCGCCATGGCATCTTCATGATCGTAGCCGCCCGGCGCCAGTTCGGCGGCGACATTGATGAGACCGCCGCCATTGATGACATAGTCAGGGGCGTAGAGAATGCCCAGCTCCATCATCTGGCGGGCATCCTCGTGGCGGGCGAGCTGGTTGTTGGCGGCGCCGGCGACGATCTCGGCCTTGATCAGTGGCACCGTCTCCCCGGAAAACAGGCCGCCCAGCGCGCAGGGCGCCAGCACATCGGCCTCGACCGACAGGATCTTGTCGGTGGATATGGCCCTGGCACCGAGCGACTTGACCGCATCGCGCACGCGCGCCTCGTCGATGTCGGCGACGATCAGCCGGGCGCCCTCGGCATGAAGCTTGTTGCAGAGGGCGCGGCCGACCGAGCCCAGACCCTGAACGGCCACGGTGATCCCATCCAGCGCGTCGGAGCCGCGGCGGTGGGCCAGCGCGGCCTTGAGGCCGAGAAACACGCCATGGGCGGTGACGGGCGAGGGATTGCCGCTGCCGCCCTTCGTGGTGCCGGTGACGTTCGGTGTGCGGGCGCGCAGGAAATCGGCATCAGCCAGCGTGAGACCGACATCCTCGCCGGTGAAATACTGGCCGTTCAGTGCCAGCAGCATCTCCGCATAGGCTTCCAGCATGGCGGGCGTCTTGTCGGTGCGCGGGTCGGCAATGATCACCGCCTTGCCGCCGCCAAAGGGCATGCCGGCAACGGCTGATTTCAGCGTCATGCCGCGCGACAGGCGCAGCGCGTCGGTCAAGGCGGCCTCGAAACTTTCATGCGGCCACACGCGGGTGCCGCCCAGTGCCGGCCCCAGCGTGGTGTCATGAACGGCGACGATGGCGGTCAGGCCGCGCGCCCGGTCCTCGCCGAGCCAGATCTGTTCGTGATTGTCGTAGGCATCGAGTTCGGCTGCGCGCGCCGTGATATCGGAGAGCACGAGGCTCGATCCGTGGTTTGGGGATTTCAGACTGCGGGCTTCGCGAATCTGCAGCATCTCGTTCCTCCCGGCAAATGCTCCAATGCCGGGAAGGATAACGAACTGGGCCGTTTTTTGGTTTCGAATGTGACTATCGGCGCGACCTTACCTTGCGCTCCCCCTGCCGCCGGCTTTGCATTCCTGTCGCCGCCGGCGGAGTGAAGGATCAGGCGAGGCTGGCGTCGAGCGTGATGTCGATGGCGCCAAGTGCCTTGGAAACGGGGCAGTTGGTCTTGGCCTTTTCCGCCAGTTCCATGAACTTGTCGGCGTCGATGCCCGGAACCTGACCCTTGAGCGTGATCGCGCTGCCGGTAATGCCGGTACCCGGAACCATGGTGACTACTGCCTTGGCCTCGAGGCTGTCGGGCGGCGTGCCGTTTTCGGTCAGGAACGCCGACAACTGCATGGCAAAGCAGCCGGCATGGGCGGCGGCGATCAGTTCCTCGGGGTTCGTGCCGGCCTTGCCGGTTTCATCCTCGAAGCGGGCCTTGACCGAATAGGGGGTGCCGGACAGCACGCCGCTCTGCGAATCGAGCGTGCCGCTGCCTTCCTTGATGGTTCCCTTCCAGATCGCTGTCGCGTCGCGTTTCATGTTCGTCTCCATTGTCGATCGATTTCTGGTCGCCCGACAGGAGAGATAGGGTGTCGACCGGAGTCAATCCACCGGCAGGCGCCCGTCAGATGGGCTGGCCCTGCAGAAGACGCGGCGATGGCCCAGCCATGTCGGCAAGGCCCGAGGCCTGGCGGATGAAGAAGTTCTTCAGCCCCGGCATGCGCTCGACGAACCCGAGCCCTATGTCGCGCAGCGCGCGAACGGGCGCGATGTCGTTGGAAAAGAGCCTATTCAGCACGTCCGTGGTGACGCCCATCTGGAACGTGTCGAAACGACGCCAGCTTTCGTAGCGCTGGAGGATGTCGAGCGCGCCGATATCGGCGCCCATCCGGTCGGCCTCGACGATCACTTCTGCAAGGGCAGCGGCGTCCTTGAAGCCGAAATTCAGCCCCTGGCCGGCGATCGGATGGATGCCGTGGGCGGCGTCGCCCGCCAGGGCGATGCGCGGCCGCACGAAATCGCGCGCGAGCGTCAGGCCGAGCGGCCATGCGCGCGGCGTCGTCTCGACATGGATTTCGCCAAGCTTGAGGCCAAAACGCTGTTCCAGTTCGTGCTCGAACACCAGCATGTCTTCCTTGACCAGCCTGTCGGCATCCGCGGTGCGCTCGGTCCACACGATGGAAGAGCGGTTACCCTTCAGGGGAAGGATGGCGAAGGGGCCGGCGGGGAGGAAATGTTCTTCGGCGCGGCCTTCATGCGGGCGCTCATGCGCCACGGTGCACACGATGCCCGACTGGCCGTAGTCCCAGCTGACGGTGCGGATTCCCGCCATGTCGCGAAGACGCGAGCGAACGCCGTCGCAGGCGATCACGAGACGCGCCTGCAGTGCCGAGCCATCGGCCAGGTTCAGCCTTGCATGGCCCGGATGGGTTTCCAGGCCGGTTGCGGCACGGCCCTGCAGAATTTCGACGCCGAGTTCGGCGGCACGGCGGCGCAGGGCCGCGTTGAGAACCTTGTTGGGCACCATGCGGGCAAAGGGCTCTCCCGGAGCCACTTCACCGTCGAAGGTGAGAAAGACGGGCCGCACGGGGTCGGACGTGCGCGAATCGGTGACGATCATCTCGGTGATGACCTGCGCTTCGGGCTCGATCTCCTCCCAGGCGCCAAGTTCTTCCAGCATGCGCGTGGCAGCCGCCGCGATCGCAGACGCGCGGCCATCCTTCTTCCAAACGTCGGCAGGTGCTGCATCGACAACGACGGTCCTCAGGCTGGGCCGTGCCGATACGATGGCAACTGCGGTCGCCAGGCCGACATAACCCGCCCCGACGATGACGATATCGTAGCTGCCGCTGTCGATTTGCCCGGTTGTCGATGCCTCTGGCGCCATCTGGCCTTCTCCGTTTGAACTTCCGCAGCTTGACTTGCCACCCGATCCTGTCGGAAATCCGGCGGCCGCTCCCGGGCGGCAGGATTCAATGTAACAGGAAACCAGCCCATGACATCGGCCATGCAGGAACTGCTGTCCATACTCGACCTGGAGAGGCTGGAGCACAACCTGTTTCGTGGTCGCAGCCCCCAGGTAGGCTGGCAGCGGGTTTTCGGTGGGCAGGTGATCAGCCAGGCGCTGGTTGCCGCGCAGCGGACGGTCAGGGACGACCGTCGCGTTCATTCGTTGCACTGCTATTTCATGTTGCCGGGCGATCCCTCCGTGCCGATCGTCTACCAGGTCGACCGGCTGCGCGATGGCGGGTCCTTCACCACAAGGCGCGTGACCGCGATCCAGCACGGCAACGCGATCTTTTCGCTCGAATGCTCGTTCCATGTCGAGGAAGAGGGGCTGGAGCACCAGATGCCGATGCCGCTCGATGTGCCGCCGCCGGAAGAACTGCAGACCCAGTTCGACCTGATCCAGTCGAGCGGGCTCGATATTCCCGATGCGATCCGCAAATTCTGGGCGCGCGAACGGCCGCTGGAAGTCAAGCCGGTCGACCTGAGGCACTATGTCAGCCGCGAGAAGCTGCCGCCCTACCAGAATGTGTGGGTACGGATGACCGGCGAGGTGCCGGACGACCGCAAGCTGCAATCGGCGATCCTGGCCTATCTGTCGGACATGACGCTGCTCGACACGTCGACCTTCCCGCATGGGCGCAGCGGGTTCGACCCGCAGATCCAGATGGCAAGCCTCGACCACGCGATGTGGTTCCACCGCGCGCACGCGCTGGACGACTGGCTGCTCTATACCGCCGACAGCCCCAATTCGATCGGCTCGCGCGGCTTTGCGCGGGGTGCCCTTTATGCCCGCGATGGCACGCTGATCGCGTCAACGGCTCAGGAAGGGCTGGTGCGTCTGCGATCGAAGCCTATCAAATAGGCAAAATTGCATTTTTGCATATTTGTTGTGCAGTTTGATTGCTGCGCCTGCGAAGGCCTGAGAGGCGTTCGGCGCTGCATCCCTTGATTTACAACATGTTAAGGGGTCGATTGCCGATCTGGCACGGCTCTTGATTCACCCTTGTCACTCTCCAGCCGTCTCGGCGGTTGGCGACGTCCTGCAAACGCGGGGGACCCGCAACAGCGAAGGGTGAAACCTGATGAAAATCGTGATGGCAATCATCAAGCCGTTCAAGCTCGACGAGGTGCGCGAAGCGCTCACCGGGGTCGGGATACAGGGGCTGACCGTCACCGAAGTCAAAGGCTACGGGCGGCAAAAGGGGCATACGGAAATCTATCGCGGCGCGGAATACGCAGTGAGCTTCCTGCCCAAGATCAAGATCGAAATCGCCGTGCCGGACGAGCTGGCAGACAAGGCCGTCGAGGCGATCTCGGCTGCGGCCAAGACCGGCCAGATCGGCGACGGCAAGGTCTTTGTCTACGGACTCGACCAGGCGGTGCGCATCCGCACCGGCGAGACCGACGCGGACGCGCTCTAGGCGTCGCACAGATTCAATGGAGATTGTCATGAAAATTCAGACTCTCACTTCCGGCGTGCGGGCCGCCGCGGCATCCGCCGCACTGACCGCCTTCATGGCGCTGCCTGCCTGGGCGCAGGAAGCCGCCGAAGAGGTCGCCGAGGAAGCGGCCGAGGCAGCCCCGCTCTACGCCAGCGCGGACGAAACCGCCTTCATCTTCAACACGCTGCTGTTCCTCCTGGGCGGCATCCTCGTCATGTGGATGGCGGCGGGCTTCGCGATGCTCGAAGCCGGCATGGTGCGCACCAAGAACGTGTCCATGCAGCTGACCAAGAATGTCGGCCTCTACTCGATCGCCGGCCTGATGTACTGGGCCCTGGGCTATTCGATCATGTATGTCGATGTCGGCTCCTATATCGGCACCTTCTGGCCCTATAGCTGGCCGGAGGCCGGTGCGACCAACGAGGGCGACTATTCGGTTGCCTCCGACTGGTTCTTCCAGATGGTGTTCGTGGCCACCGCGGCCTCGATCGTGTCGGGAACGGTTGCCGAGCGCGTGAAGCTGTGGCCCTTCTTCATCTTCGTGGTCGTCCTGACCGGTATCCTCTACCCGATCACGGGTGCGTGGACCTGGGGCGAGGGCTGGCTCGACGAGATGGGCTTCTCCGACTTCGCCGGTTCGACCATCGTGCACTCGGTCGGCGGCTGGGCGGCTCTTGCCGGTGCCATCGTGATCGGCGCGCGTTCGGGCAAGTTCGGCGCCGACGGTTCGGTTCACCCGATCCCCGGCTCCAACATGGCGCTGGCCACGCTCGGCGTGTTCATCCTGTGGCTCGGCTGGTTCGGCTTCAACGGCGCCTCGCAGCTCGCCATGGGCACCAATGCCGACATTTCCGACGTCAGCCGCATCTTCGCCAACACCAACCTGGCCGCTGCCGGTGGCGTGGTCGCCGCGCTCATCCTGACGCAGCTCGTCTACGGCAAGGTCGACATCACGATGGTGCTGAACGGCGCCCTGGCCGGCCTGGTCTCGATCACGGCCGAGCCGCTGACGCCCGGACCGTTCGCTGCGATCCTGATCGGTGCCGTCGGTGGAGCGATCGTGGTCTTCACGGTGCCGCTGCTCGACAAGCTGAAGGTCGACGACGTCGTCGGTGCGATCCCGGTCCACCTTCTGGCGGGCATCTGGGGCACGCTGGTCGTCCCGGTGACCAATGGCGACGCCTCCTTCAGCGTCCAGCTGATCGGCATCGTGGCGATGGGCGCCTTCGCCTTCATCACCTCCTTCATCGTCTGGACCATCCTCAAGGTCACGATGGGCGTGCGTGTCAGCCAGGAAGAAGAGATGACGGGTCTCGACGTGGCCGAAATCGGTGTCGAAGCCTATCCGGAGTTCAGCAGCGGCAAGATCCGCTGATCTCCAACGACAATTTGTCGTCGCATTCGCTGGCAGAGGGAAGGGTCCGGTTCTCCGGGCCCTTTTCTTTTGCGGAAACGGGGCGCTTGCAAGAGCGCGGCCTCCATGACAAAAAATCGGCTTTTCCGGTCCCGCGCCGTCAGGGATTCCATAATTGTTTCAAGGGCCCCACCCGGCGACCGGGCCCGAAAGGATGTTTCCCGGTGGCGGTCGTTGGCGAGCCCTTTGGCATGAGGCAATTGGCGCGGCGGCTGGTCGACTTCCACGATCATCCCGGGCGCTGGCTGGTCGCGGCGATCGCATTCGGCCTGGCCTTCGTGCTGCGCCTTGTGCTCGATGACGTGTTGCCGCCCGGCTTCCCCTTTCTCACCTTCTTTCCGGCGGTCATCCTCACCACCTTCGTGGGCGGGCTGGGACCGGGCGTTGCCGTCGTCCTCGCCTCCACCGTCACGTCGTGGTTCTTCTTCATTCCGCCCTTTGGCGGTTTCGGCCTCGATGGACCGGCGACGCTGGCGCTTGGCTTCTTCGTCGTGATCGCCGCCGTCGATGTGGCCATCATCCACCTGATGTTCAAATGGCTTCAGGAACTGGACAAGGAGCGCAAGGTGAGCCGTGAGCTTGCCACCTCGCGTGACCTGATGTTCCAGGAGATGCAGCATCGCATTTCGAACAACATATCGGTCGTGTCGGCCCTGTTGCGCATGCAGCAGCGGGCGGTGCAGGACGAGGCGGCCACGAAGGCGCTGGACAACGCAGCGACCCGGCTTGCCCTGATCGGCAAGATCCACCGCAAACTGCATAATCCCGACGGCCAGCAACTGCCCTTCACCTCGTTTGTGGCCGACCTCTGCCAGGACGTGCTGGAGGCATCGGGCGCCGGCGACCAGGTCGACTGCAAGGTCGAGGGAGACGAACTCTATCTTTCATCCGACCGGGCGGTGCCGGTCGCGCTGATCGTGGCCGAGCTGGTCTCGAATTCGCTCGAACATGGGTTCCAGGGCCGCGAACACGGATCGATCGGGATCGAGATCCGCAAGCAACCCGACGGACAGGTTCTGCTCATGATCCGCGATGACGGCCATGGGCTGCCCGAAGGCTTCGACCTGGCCTCTGTCAGGAGCCTTGGCCTGCTTGTGGCTCGGAACCTGTCGAAACAGATCGGCGCGACCTTCTCGATGCAGTCGGTGCAAGGCACCAAGTCAGAAATCCGGTTCAGCGACACCTGAAGCCCTGTCGACGAGGCGGCGCATGGTTAATGCCGCCTTAACCTTGCCGGCGCTACTGTGCTGGCCAGCCGCCTGTCCGACGGGCGGAATGTCTGACGAGTCGAGGTGGTCACATGGGCTTCGGAGCATCCGCGCTGATGGGATATGGCGATCCGAGGAGCGGCCTGCGGGGATTTCTTCGCCGGCTGGGCGCCCGCGTTGCGGGCTTGGCCGTGCTGGGCTTTGTCGCCTTCGCCGTCGCTGCGCTGGCCACGTGGAACGTCGCCGATCCGAGTTTCAGCCACGCGACGTCCAATCCGGTGACCAACGCGATGGGTTATCCTGGCGCGGTCCTTGCCGATCTCGCCATGCAGTTTCTTGGCCTTGCGAGCGTCTTTGCGCTGGTGCCGGCGGTATTCTGGGGTTTCATGCTGCTTTCGGGGCGTGGCGTTGACCGCCGGCCGCGGCGTGGCGTGGCCTGGGCGGGCGCTGCACTGCTGGCGGCCGGCATGGCCGGCTGTATAGAGGCGCCGCCCACCTGGCCGCTGCCCTCCGGCCTGGGCGGCGTGCTGGGCGATCTCGTTCTGGCGCTCCCGGCGCGGCTTCTGGGCGGGTATCCTACCGGCATCATCGGTTTCCTGGTCGGCGCTCTTCTGTTCGTGCCGACCGCCTGGCTGGGCCTTTATGGCGCGACGGTGATCGGCCGGCCCGAGCCGGTCAAGGCCAAAACCAGGCGCTCCAAGCGCAAGGAACCGGTCGAGGAACTGGACGAGCCTGAAGATGAGCGTTTCGAGGATTCCGACGAGGACGAGGAAGATGCCACCACCCCGCTGATCGGCGCGGTTGCGCATTGGTGGTTGTCGACGAAAGCTTTTGTCAGGCGCCGCATCGGCGACCGCCAGCTGCTGCCTTCCCTCAAGCGCGAAGAGATCGACGACGGGCTGGACGAACTGGACATGAGGGAAGAGTTCGATGGCCGCGTGGAGCCGGGCTTCGATCGACCCACCGGCCACGTGGAAGCCATGCTGGGCGGTATCGGCCCGGAAGAATTCGACGAGGATGCCGATGGCGTGTTCGAGGTGCCGGTGGCGCCCAGCAAGCGCGTCGACAATCCGGCGCCTGCGCCCAAGGCCGGCGCACGCATCAGCCGAGAGGCGCAAGGCTCTCTCATCCGCTCGGAAGGTTTCGAGATGCCGTCGCTGCATTTCCTGGCCGAGCCAAAGAACGTGAAGCGCGACCCGTCGCTGTCGAAGGACGCGCTGGAGCAGAATGCTCGCCTCCTGGAAGGCGTGCTGGAGGATTTCGGCGTCAAGGGCGAGATCATCCATGTACGACCGGGTCCGGTCGTCACGCTCTACGAACTCGAGCCGGCGCCCGGCATCAAGTCGTCGCGGGTCATCGGGCTTGCCGACGACATCGCGCGCTCGATGAGCGCGATCGCCTGCCGCGTTGCGGTGGTGCCCGGCCGCAACGCCATCGGCATCGAGCTTCCCAATTCCTCGCGAGAGACCGTCTATCTGCGTGAGCTGCTGGCCAGCCGCGATTTCGAGACAACGAAAACCAAGCTGGCGCTGGCACTCGGCAAGTCTATCAATGGCGAGGCGGTGATCGCCGATATCGCCAAGATGCCGCATCTGCTGGTCGCGGGCACGACCGGATCGGGCAAATCGGTGGCGATCAACACGATGATCCTGTCGATCCTCTACCGGATGAAGCCCGAACAATGCCGCCTCATCATGATCGATCCCAAGATGCTGGAGCTGTCGGTCTATGACGGTATTCCGCACCTGCTGACGCCGGTGGTGACCGACCCTAAGAAGGCCGTGGTTGCCCTGAAATGGACCGTGCGGGAAATGGAAGACCGCTACCGCAAGATGTCCAAGCTGGGCGTGCGCAACATCGACGGCTACAACCAGCGCGTCGGCCAGGCGGACAAGAAGGGCGAGCCGATCACCCGCACGGTGCAGACTGGGTTCGACCGCGAGACAGGCGAGGCAATCTACGAGACCGAGCATCTCGAGATGGAGCCGATGCCCTATATCGTGGTGATCATCGACGAGATGGCCGACCTGATGATGGTCGCGGGCAAGGACATCGAAGGGGCGGTGCAGCGGCTTGCCCAGATGGCGCGCGCGGCGGGCATTCACGTCATCATGGCCACCCAGCGCCCCTCGGTCGACGTCATCACCGGTACGATCAAGGCCAATTTCCCGACCCGCATCTCGTTCCAGGTCACCTCCAAGATCGACAGCCGCACGATCCTGGGCGAGCAGGGCGCCGAACAGCTGCTCGGGCAGGGCGACATGCTGTTCATGCTGGGCGGTGGACGCATCCAGCGCGTGCACGGCCCCTTCGTATCCGACGAGGAAGTGGAACAGGTGGTGGCGCATCTCAAGTCGCAGGGCGTGCCGGACTATCTCGATGCGATCACCGAGGATGAGGGCGACGAGGACGACGACGGCGGTTCGCGCTCGGGCGGTTCGGGCGGCAATCTCGAGGACTCTGCCGATCCCTACGACCAGGCGGTTGCCATCGTGCTGCGCGACGGCAAAGCTTCCACCAGCTATATCCAGCGCAGGCTGGGTGTGGGCTACAACCGCGCCGCCTCGATCATCGAACGTATGGAGCAGGAAGGCATCGTCGGCCCGGCCAATCACGCCGGCAAGCGCGAAATACTCGTTCCGACCGAGGAGGAGATCTATTGACCGGGATCGGGAACGTCTTCAACACATACGCATTCTGCGTTTGCGTGCCTTCAGCCGGCCCAACTTCAGCCAAACTGGGCGATTAAGCCACGATCATCAGCCAGGATGACCGAGACATGACGAACATCACCGAGAATTCTGCCGCAGCCGGGATAACCCGTCGCCAACTGCTTGGGTCGGCCTGTGCCGCACTGGTTCTGGCTGCTGGCTCGCAGTTCCTGCCTTTGGGCGCGATCGCCACCCCGGCCGCCGCGTCGACGGAGGTCGCCCAGCGCGTCGCCAACCATTTCTCCTCGGTGCGCACAATGATGGGCGAATTCGTCCAGTTCGGCCCTCGGGGCGAGCAGACGGGTGGCAAATTCTACATCGAGCGTCCGGGAAAGCTGCGTTTCGACTATGAAGCGCCCTCGAGTTTCCGCGTTACCTCGGACGGCAGTTCGGTGGTGATGGAGAACCGCCGGCTTGAAACGGCGGATCTGTATTCGCTGTCGAGCACGCCGCTGAAACTGATCCTCGACGATCATATCGATCTGTCCGGCGGCCGTGTGCAGCAGGTGATCCAGGATGACGACCTGACCACGATCAAGATTGTCGACAGGTCCATGTTCGGCGATTCCGTAATCACCATGATGTTCGACCCTCAGACCTATGACCTGAGGCAATGGACGATCACCGACGCGCAGGGCCGCGACACGACCGTGATGATCTTCAATGTCGAGCAGGGCGTTCGCTTCGATCCGTCGATTTTCCGGATCAACTATCAGCGCGTCAACGAGATGACGGCGACGCCCCGCTGATCGCATTTTTTTGTGGAATGTCGGCCTGCCGGCGCGAGCGAGCCCCGCGCCGGTTGCCTTGCATGATCGGCGCTGGCAGGTTCGCGCCTCCCGACCAATGCCACCGGATGCCGCATGCCTTTCACCGTTGCGACCTGGAACATCAATTCCGTGCGCCTGCGCATGCCGCTGGTGGAGCACTTCCTGGAGAGCTGGCGTCCTGACGTCCTCTGCCTGCAGGAGACCAAGTGCCCGGATGACGTGTTTCCCTTCAAGCCGCTGCGCAAACTTGGATACGAGCATATCCAGATCAGCGGTCAGAAAGGCTATCACGGCGTGGCGACGATCTCCCGGCGCCCCCTGGAACTGGTCGAGAAACGCGACTTCTGCACCAAGGGCGACTGCAGGCACCTGTCCGTCAATGTCGAGGCCGGCGGGCGCAAGGTGCTGTTGCACAATTTCTACGTTCCGGCCGGCGGCGATGAACCCGATCCCGACATCAACCCGAAATTCCGTCACAAGCTCGATTTCGTTGCCGAAATGCATGGGGTGCCGGCCCTGGAGACCGCCGATGGCGGGTCGATCCTGGTCGGAGACCTGAACATCGCACCGCTCGAGACAGATGTCTGGTCGCACCGGCAACTGCTGAAGGTGGTCAGCCATACGCCGGTGGAGACCGAAGGCCTGGAAACGATGCGCAAGGCCGGCGGCTGGGTCGACCTGATGCGCCGGCACATTCCGCCGGAGGAAAAGCTGTTTACGTGGTGGAGCTATCGCAACCGCGACTGGGCTGCCTCCGATCGCGGCCGCCGTCTGGACCATGTCTGGTCCTCGGCAGGCCTTGGCACGGCGATGACGGAGGTGGAGGTCCTGCGGGAAGCGCGCGGCTGGGACAGGCCTTCCGACCACGTGCCGGTGATGGCGCGCTTCAATCTGGACTGATCAGCCGAATCGCGGTCCCAACGCGGTAATGCGGCCGACAAGATCCTGAAGATCGAGCGCAATGCGCTGGTGCAGCCGGGCGGCAACGACCGGGTATTCTTCCAGCAGGCGACGAAAGAGCTTCCGGTTGATGGTGATGAGATCCACCGTGGTGTCGGCGCGCGCGCTCGTCATGCGGGTGGTGTCGTTGATCAGCGCCATCTCCCCCAGGAGCGCGCCTTTCCCCATCACCGCCAGTTCCTGCATGTCTCCCTGTCTTTCGCGAAACAAGACCACCGACCCGCCCACGATCACATAGGCGCACTCGGCCTTGTCGCCTTCGCGATAGAGGATCTCGCCGGCGTGGAAATGGAGGTTGTCAGAGCCAAAGGCGAGCAGACGCAAATGTTCGCGCGCAAGACCTTCGAAAAGGCTCACGTGCGAAAGCGCACGTATGTCATCGTCTACCGCCATTCGGCGTCCCCGATTGGATGGCCCCCAATCGTTGATCTACATGCAAGAGGGTCGCGTCAAGGCACGAGCTTGTACCCGCCGCTCTCCGTCACCAGAATTTCGGCATTTGAGGGGTCGCGTTCGATTTTCTGACGCAGGCGATAGACATGGGTTTCCAGCGTGTGGGTGGTGACACCGGAATTGTAGCCCCATACTTCTTCAAGCAGAATATCGCGGGTAACCACTTTCTGGTCGGCGCGATACAGATACTTGATGATGGCCGATTCCTTCTCGGTCAGGCGGACCTTGGACCCCTTTTCATCGGTCAGGAGTTTCTGGCTCGGCTTGAAGGTGTAGGGGCCGACGATGAAGGTGGCGTCCTCGCTCTGCTCGTGCTGGCGCAGCTGCGCGCGGATGCGGGCCAGCAGCACCGCAAAGCGGAAAGGCTTGGTCACATAGTCGTTGGCGCCGGCCTCCAGCCCCAGGATCGTGTCGGAATCGGTGTCCTGGGCCGTCAGCATGATGATCGGCGCCTTGAAGCCGCCCTTGCGCAGGAGCTTGACGGCCTCGCGGCCATCCATGTCGGGCAGACCGACATCCATGATCACCAGATCGATGAGATTGCCGCGCACAGCCTGCACGCCCTTGCTGGCGGTGTCTTCCTGCAGCACCTGGAACTCCTCGTAGAGCGAGAGCTGCTCGACCAGCGTCTCGCGCAGGTCCGGGTCGTCGTCCACGATGAGTATGGTGCGTGAGGTCATGTCGTATTCCAGTTTTCTATGGTCGATGGTGCCAAGGCGATTTACGTAGGTGCAGCAATAGTTGAAAGCCGATCACGGCGAATTGAAGATGGCATTGTTTCCGATACGTCACAGGTGAACCACGGACCATGGCAAATATAGGTCGCACCGTGCGCCACGTCACCGTCCGAAAGCGGCCGGGCAATCCTTGCCAGGGTCTGCTGGCGATCGGGGGGCGGGTTTTTGCCTGTGCGCTGGGTCGCGGCGGCATCAGGGCAGTGAAACGCGAGGGCGACGGGGCGACGCCGCGTGCGGCGATGCGGGTCGTGTCGGGCCTGTGGCGAAAGGATAAAGGGCGCCGGCCGTCGACGGCGCTGCCGCTCGATCCGATCGGCGCGGATGACGGCTGGTGCGATGCTCCCGCCGACGCGAATTACAACAGGCCAGTTTCGCTTCCCTGCAAGGCAAGCCATGAACGCATGCTCCGTGACGATCGGCTCTACGATTGTGTCGTCGTGCTGGATTGGAATTTCACCCGGCGTCGGCGCGGGGCGGGAAGCGCCATCTTCCTGCACGTGGCCAAGCCTGGGCTCAAACCGACGGAAGGCTGCATCGCCGTGGAGCCCCAGGTGATGCGGGCGATCCTGCCGCTGATATCCGCGCGGACGGTGATCGAGGTACTGGGCTGAGCCTTCAGCCGGCCCACCAGCCCAGAATGGCGCCCATGATGAGGGCGACGCCGAGCCAGTGGCCGCCATCGATGACGGTCAGGTCCCAGCCGAAATTCTGGTAGCGGTGGTTGACGGCAATCGTGGTGGCCATGAAGCCGAGCCAGAGAAGGGAGCCGGTGACGATGCCGGGCCAGATTCCCGCAACGCCCATATGGAAGATCACGCCGCTCATCACCCACCCCATGACGAGCAGCGCGATGAAGCTGAGAATGAAGGGGACGGGCGAAGGCTTGATCGTGGCAGGATCGAGCCGTGCAGCCGCGATCCAGGGCCTGGAAAGGCCCATATACCAAGCCGCGCCCCAGGCGAAGCAGGCGATCGCGGCGACGAGGATGGCCAAATAGTTGACTGCGGCAAGATCCATGACGCTCCCCTTCAGTTAAGTTGATATCAACTTAACTGAAGGGGAGCGTCAAGGGGCCGGCAGAACTCTCCATACAGAGGTCTTCTTGACCTCCGAGTCCTCGAGTTCGCGCGTGACCGGCACCTGATAGGTGGCGAGAAGCTCCAGCCCGGTTTTCGGCAGATAGGCGCGGCCGGGATCGCCGATCAGGACGGTGCCCCCGGCACGTGCAACCGCCTGGAACCATGGCATCAGAATGCCGGCAAATGCGCGGTCGTAGAAAACGTCCCCTGCCAGCACGACATCCCAGCCTTCGACCGTGCCGACAAGGTCGTCGCTTGTGGTCTCGATGTCGACGGCGTTGAGCCTGGCGTTGAGGTCTGCCGCCACGAGGCTGAAAGGGTCGATGTCGGCCGCGACGACGCGCGACGCGCCGGAGCGGGCAGCGGCGATGGCGACAAGGCCGGAACCGGTGGCGAAATCCAGGACGCGCCTGCCCGCGACCAGATCGGAATTGTCGACCACATGGCGCGCCAGCCCCTGGCCGCCGGCCCAGGCGAAGGCCCAGAAAGGCGGCGGCAGGCCGATCTCCTGCAACTCGTCCTCGGTCTTCAGCCAGAGTTCGTGTGCCTCGGCCGCCAGGTGCAGCATGATTTCCGGCACATGGGGCGGCGCAAGCGGCGTCGTGTTGGCAAGAACGAAGGCCTTGCGGCCCTCTAGCGTGGCGAGAAGCTGCCCCGGCTGGCTCACGGCGCCTTGTCGACGCCGCCCATGCGGCAGATTTCCTGCCATTCGGCTGTACTGACCGGCTGGACGGAGAGGCGCGAATTGTTGACCAGCACCATCTCGGCAAGTTCGGGATTGGCCTTGATGTCTACCAGGGAAACCGGCTTGGGCATGTCCTTGACCGCGCGGATGTCGACGCATTCCCAGCGCGGATCGTCGGTGGTCGAATCGGGATGCGCCAGCGCGCAGACCTCGACAATGCCGACAACCTCCAGACCTTCGTTGGAATGGTAGAAGAAGCCGAGATCGCCGAGCTTCATCTCGCGCATATTGTTGCGGGCCTGGTAATTGCGCACGCCATCCCATTGCTCGCCCTTGTCTCCCCGGGCCTTCTGCATGTCCCAGGACCATTTGAAGGGTTCGGATTTGAACAGCCAGTAGCGCATTCAGGCGGTCTCCGCGTCGTCGGGGTTGTTGATGACCCAGTTCCATTGATGGACGGTCACGCTCTCGAACAGCCCGGCCTTCGAATAGGGATCGTCGGTGGCGATGCCCTCGGCTTCTGCCCGGCTGTCCGCCTCCACGGCGATCATCGAGCCGGAGGGCTTGCCCGCTGTGTCGAGAAACGGACCGGCGAACCTGATCTTGCCGGCTTCCTTTAACCGGGTCAGGTAGGCAATGTGCTCGGGCCTGGTGTCGACCCGCGTCTGGAGATGGCCGGGCTTGTCCTTGCAGATCAGCACAAAGATCACGGGCGTTTCCTTTCCTTCATTCCGTCTCGCTCTTGAGCGGGCGTGACATTAGCGCCGTCACCGCCTGGTTGATCGACATGCGCCCGGCGAGAATGGCCTCGACGGCATCGGTGATGGGCGCCTCGATGCCCTTCTGTCGCGCGATTTCGGCCGCGATGCCGGCGGTGGCGACCCCTTCTGCCAGTGCCCGGTTCTCAAGGCTTTCGCCGCGACCCAATGCCATGCCGTAGGAGAAATTGCGCGATTGCGGCGACGAGCAGGTCAGGATCAGGTCGCCAAGTCCGGACAGGCCGAACAGGGTCTGTGGGACCGCGCCGAGGGCTGCGCCGATGCGCTGCAACTCGACGAAGCCCCGCGTCACGATGGCCGCCTGCGCGCTGGCGCCGAGCCCCGCCCCGGCCGCGGCCCCGGCGGCGATGGCCATGACATTCTTCAGTGCCCCGCCGACCTCGACGCCGACGAGATCATCGGAGGAGTAGCAGCGGAAATGCGGTGCCGACAGGAATTCGGCCAAAGCGGCGGCGCGATCCTCGTCGCGCGCAGCGACCGTTACGGCGGTGGGCAGTCCCCGCGCCACGTCGGTGGCGAAGCTGGGGCCGGAGAGCGCCGCAACCGTGACGCCGGGCAGCAACTCTCCCGCGATGTCCGACATCAGCCGTCCGGTGGCGCGCTCGATGCCCTTGGCGCACAGCACCAGCGTGGCCGACGGCGACAGATCGTCCCGCACGGATTCCAGCACGGCGCGCAGGCTCTGTGCCGGCGTGGCGACCAGAACGCAGTCGGCGCCATCGAGCGCGCGCGCCATATCCGAGGTGGCTTCCAACCCCGGATCGAAGCGGATGCCTGGCAGGTAGCGCGGGTTTTCATTGTGTTCCTGGATGGCGCGGACGGTTTTGCGGTCGCGCGCCCAGATCCGCGTCTCGTGCCCGCCGCGCAAAGCGGTGAGCGCCAGCGCCGTGCCCCAGGCACCTCCGCCCAGCACCGTGACACTGCCTGTCATGCCTTTGCTCCCCGCTTGCCCGAGCCGACGAGAGCGGCGGCGGTTTCGTCCAGCGGCCAGCGCGGGCGCGGGGCGAAGGCCAGCGCGTCTTCGGGCAGCATCCTGGCTTCGATCCGTTCCAGCCCCGCCCAGGCGATCATGGCGGCGTTGTCGCCGCACAGATGCAGCGGCGGTGCGACCATGCGGAAACCGCGTCCGGCGCACAGAGCATCGAGTTCGGTCCGGATGGCCTTGTTGGCGGCAACGCCGCCGGCAACCACGAGGGCCGGTGCTTCGATATCCGAATGGGTGGACAGGAACCTGTCCAGGGCGCGGCCGACACGCTCCCTGAGCGTTTCGGTGACGGCGCGCTGGAAGGAGGCGCAGATATCGGCGACGTCCCGGTCCAGAAGCGGCGCCAGTTGGGTGGCGGCCTGCCTGACGGCGGTCTTGAGACCCGAAAAGGAAAAATCGAGCCTTTCGCTGCCATACATGGGCCGCGGGAAATCGAAACGGTCGGGATTTCCTTCAGCCGCGGCACGTTCGACATTCGGGCCGCCGGGATAGGGCAGCCCGAGGAGCTTTGCCGTCTTGTCGAAGGCCTCGCCCAGCGCATCGTCGATGGTGGAGGCCCAGCGCCGGTAGTTTCCGACGCCTTCGACCAGCAGGATCTGGGTGTGGCCGCCCGATACCAGCAGCAGCAGGTAGGGAAAGGGAAGATCGTCGGTGAGCCGCGCGGTGAGCGCGTGACCCTCCAGATGGTTGACGGGCAGGAACGGCTTGCCGGTGGCGGCCGCGATCGATTTCGCGGTCATGGTGCCCACGATCAGACCGCCAATCAGCCCCGGACCTGCGGTGACCGCAATCGCGTCGATCTCTTCAAGGTTCGAACCCGCCTCGGCCAGCGCGCGCGCAATCACACCATCGAGAAGCTCGACATGGGCTCGGGCTGCGATCTCCGGCACAACCCCGCCGAACTCGGCGTGATCTGCAATCTGGCTTGCCACCACGTTGGAGAGGATTTCGGCCGCATGGCCGGGCATGCGTGCCACAACGGCAGCGGCCGTCTCGTCGCAACTCGTCTCGATGCCCAGCACCCGCACCATGCCTTGCCGCCGATTCACCAGGGTTGCCGATGTTGCCGCATGCGCGGAACGCCTATAGGTAGGTTCACCGGCCGAAAAATCCGAGCCGGACCTATCACGGACCCTGCTTCATGCAAACACACGTCTTGAGGATCGGCACACGCGGCAGCGAACTGGCACTTGCCCAGGCCCGCGAGACACGCGCGCGGCTGATGGCGGCACACGGTCTGGCCGAGGAAGATTTCGAGATCGTGGTGATCTCGACCAGCGGCGACCGCATCCAGGACCGGCCGCTCTCCGAGGTTGGCGGCAAGGGGCTCTTCACCAAGGAGATCGAGGAGGCGCTGCTGGACGGACGCATCGACATCGCGGTGCATTCCTCAAAGGACATGCCGACGGTGCTGCCCGACGGGCTCGAACTTTCCTGTTTCCTGGAGCGCGAGGACGTGCGCGACGCCGTCATCGGCCGGGCGGCCGGCCGGCTGGAGGATCTGCCCGAGGGCGCTGTGGTGGGATCGTCCTCGCTCAGGCGCCAGGCGCTGATCCGGCGGATGCGTCCGGATGTCGAGGTGGTCATGTTCCGCGGCAATGTGCAGACGCGGCTGCGCAAGCTGGACGAAGGCCAGGTCGGCGCCACGCTGCTGGCGAATGCGGGCTTGAGGCGGCTGGGGCTGGCCGAGATCATCACCCAGCTCCTGCCGGTCGACAGTTTTCCGCCTGCACCGGGCCAGGGCGCGATCTGCATCGAAAGCCGAACCGGCGACCGCAGGGTGCGCGACATGCTGGAGCCGATCGGCCACCAGGATACCGAGGCAGCACTTTCCTGCGAACGGGCCTTTCTGGGCGCGCTGGACGGGTCGTGCCGCACGCCGATCGCCGGTCATGCCCGGATCGAGGACGGCACGATCCGCTTCCATGGCATGATCCTGACGCCGGACGGCGTGGAGGCGCACGCGATCGAGGCGGATGGCAAGCAGGCGGATGCCGCTGATATCGGCCGAAAGGCTGGCGACACCGTGCGCGCGGCGGCAGGAACCCGATTCTTCGACAGCTGGAGCTGAAATGGCGGCGCGCGTCCTCGTCACGCGCCCCGAACCGGGCGCCTCGGCGACCGCGAAACGACTGAGGGCGGCGGGACTGGAGCCGGTTCTCCTGCCGCTGACGCGGATCGAGGCATTGGCGGCCAGCTTCCCCAACGGTGCCGGTGGCCATGATGCCGTGGCACTCACCAGCGTGAATGCGGTTCGGCTTGCCTCGCCGGGCTTTCTTGCCGGCATTGCCCATCTGCCCTGTCATGCCGTGGGCGAGGCAACCGCCGAAGCTGCGCGCAGGGCAGGGTTGAATGTCGTTGCCGCCGATGCCGGCGACGCGCAGGGGCTGGCTGCCGGGCTCATCGCGGCGCTGCCCCGGGGCGCGCGGGTGCTCTATCCTTGCGGGCGGGTGCGGACGAAGGGGTTTGACGACGAACTGGCGCGCGCCGGGATCGACGTCACCGCGATCGAGATCTACGACGCCGTGGCCTGCGATCCATCCAGTGACGAGATCGCGCGGCGGGCAGGAGCGGCGCCGCTTTCGGCAGCACTCGTCCATTCCAGGCGCGGCGGCGAGCTTCTGGCGGACATCATGTCGCGGCCGGAACTGCGGTCGATCTTCGAAGGCACCGTCGTCATCGGCATTTCGGCCAAGGCGCTGGAGCCCTTGCGGGACCGGCCCGTGGCAGTTGCTTCGACGCCTTCGGAACCGGCCTTGATCGAAACGGTTAAGGCAAAGGTCTGAGAGCTTCGCCCTTTTCAGACCGCCGCCATGTGCTAGAGCATGGTCAGAAGCGAAATTCATCGGAGTCCCGACATGGCCAAGCCTCCCGGCACGAAGCACTCCAAGCCGCGCAAGGAGCCGGTGACGATCGATCTCGATCCCAAGGACGTGCAGCGCAAGGCTGACACGAGCGCCGCTGCAGCCACCGCGGCAGCGAGTTCATCCGGCGCCGCGGCGCAGCCGACAGCAGCGCCCAAGCCTGCTCCCGGCACGCCAGAGACACAAAAGCCGTCAACGGCATCGGCCGGTTCGTCCGCTGCATCTGCAGCCAAGCCCGACGAGACCGCACCCGGCCCAACTGCGGCCAAGGCCGAGGCACCGAAGCCCGAACAAAAACCGGAGCCGGCGAAGCCCGCCCAGGGCGGCGCGGCCAAAAGTTCGGACAAGGAGCCGGAAAAGCCTGCCAAGGTGGAGGTGCCGCCAAAGGCCGGTTCCGCAGCGAGCTCTGTCCCGCCACGCTCGACCCCACCCGGTGGCGCGGGCGGTCCGGGTGGCGGATCGACGCCGCCGCCAGGGCCGCGTCCTGCCGCAACGGTGGCGCCTGCCGGTCGTGGGTCGAATGCTCTGCTTGCCGGTGTCGCGGGCGGTCTGATTGCGCTGGCGCTGGTTGCCGGGCTGCAATGGGCCGGCGTCTGGCCTGGCGGCGCCTCCCCGCGCGACAGCGCCGAGGTGGCCGAGTTGCGGCTCGAGGTTCAGGAGCTCCGGCAATCGCTGGCGGCAACGGCCACAAGTCCGGAGGCCGGCGACCTGGATGCCCGCATCACGGAGGCCGTCGAGGCCAGCGTGGTTGCGCTTAGTCAGCGCATCGAGGCGCTGGAACAGGCGGCAATTGCACCCGATGGCGAGGCGGTCGAACTCGGCCCGCTGCAGGCCCAACTTGACGAGCTGGAGGCTGCAATCGCAGCTTTGGGCGACGGCAGTTCGCCGGAGGGAGCGGTTCAGGAAGTGGACGGCCGGCTGGCCGACCTTTCTCAACGGCTCGATGCGCTGGAAGGCGCCGCACCCGAAACGGCAACCGGAGCGGCCGAAGAGCAGCTTGCCGACATGTCCGCGCGGCTCGAGGCATTGGAGGCTGCCGGCGGCGAGGCCGACGATCTTGCTGCACGGCTTGCTGCGATCGAGGAGCAGCTGGCTGGCGTGGTCTCCGAACTCGGCGAGCGCGCCGACGAGCCGCGCGCGGCCCTGGTGCTGGCGGCTTCCTCGCTGCGGGCCGCCATCGAGCGCGGCGGCAGCTTCGAGGCCGAGCTGGAGATCTATGCCGCGCTGGCCCCTGAGGCCGAAGGCGTCGCGGAACTCGGTGCCCATGCCGCAAACGGCGTCGACACCAATGCCGAGCTGATTGCGGACCTGCCCGACGCGGTGGACCGCATGCTGATCGCAGGCCGCGAGCGGCGCGAAGCGGACGGGGTGCTTGACGGGCTGTGGCAGAGCGCGCGCGACCTCGTCACGGTGAGGCCGGTCGGCGTTGTCGAGGGGGATGGCGTGGATGCGGTCATCGCCCGGCTGGAAGCTGCGGTGCGTGCCGGCGACCACGGGCGGGCGCTCGACGAATATGACGCGCTGCCTTCTGCCGCGCAGACCGCGGGCGCCGATTTCATGGACAGGGTGCGTGCTCGCCATCAAGTCGATACACTGGTCGACCAGGCGCTGAGCCAGGCGCTCAGGGCTTCCTAGGAGAAAGCGTCTTTTCATGCTGCGTCTGCTGTTCTTCCTGATCGTCGTCTTCGCCCTTGCCGTCGGGTTTTCCTGGCTGGCGGAGCGGCCGGGCGAACTGACGGTCGTCTTCGGCGGCTATCAGTACCGGGTGTCGCTGTTGGTGGCGGCTATCCTGATCGTGGCCGTCGTCGCCGCCATCATGCTGTCCTGGTGGGTCATTCGCGGCATCTGGAACAGCCCCCACGCGGTGGCGCGCTATTTCCGCGCCCGGCGTCGCGACCGGGGCTACCAGGCGCTGTCCACGGGCATGATCGCGGCAGGCGCCGGCGATTCGGAGCTGGCGCGGCGCAAGAAGAAGGACGCGCTGAAGCTGCTCAGCTCCGACCAGGAGCCGCTGATCCATCTGCTCGATGCCCAGGCCTCGCTGCTGGAAGGCAATCACGAGGCGGCGCGGATGAAGTTCGAGGCGATGCTGAAGGACCCCGAACTGAGGCTGCTCGGCCTGCGCGGGCTCTATCTGGAGGCGCGGCGTCTCGGCGAGAACGAGGCCGCGCGCCATTATGCAAACGAAGCCGTCTCCGCGGCACCGCAACTGGCCTGGGCCGCCGACGCCACGCTTGAGCGCATGTGCGAGGCGGGCGAATGGGACGCCGCGATCCAGCTGGTCGAAGCCCAGAAGGCAACCCGGCAGATCGAACGCGAGCAGTTGGCTCGCCGCAAGGCGGTGCTTCTGACGGCCAAGGCCATGGAGACGCTGGATGCCGATCCGACGGCGGCCAAGAATGCGGCCCTGGAAGCAAACCGCCTGTCGCCCGATCTCGTGCCGGCGGCCGTGACGGCCGCCAAGGCGCTGTTCAGGCTGAGCGATCTCAAGCGGGGCACGAAGATACTGGAAGCAGCCTGGAAGAAGGAGCCGCATCCCGAGATCGCGGAGGCTCATGTCCACGCGCGGCCGGGCGATTCGACCCATGACCGGCTGGCGCGGGCAAAGAAACTCGCCGGGCTCAAGGCCAACCATATCGAAAGTTCGCTGGTGGTGGCCCGGGCAGCCTTCGAGGCCGGCGAGTATGCCGAGGCCCGCAAGGCAATCGAGGCCGCGCTGAGGCAGGAGCCGCGCGAGGGCACCTATCTGCTGCTGGCCGATATCGAGGAAGCCGAGACCGGGCAGCAGGGCCGGGTGCGGGAATGGCTGGGGCGTGCGGTGCGCGCGCCGCGCGATCCGGCCTGGGTGGCCGATGGCTTCGTTTCGGAAAAATGGGCGCCCGCCTCGCCGGTGACAGGCCGCCTCGACGCGTTCGAATGGAAGGCGCCGGTGGAACGGCTCGGCCGCATCGTCGATGCCGGCGATGCCGACCTGCCTCGCGTGGCGGCCCTGCCCGCCACTGCGCCGATGCCGCCGGAGCCGACGGAGCCGCCGGTGGTGGTCGAGGCGGAGCCCGAGTCTGCGCCGGCAAAGGATGCGGCGCCGGCGGAAATCGTGTCCGAGGAGGCCAAGCCCGAGCCGGTGGCCGAGCCGGCTGTTGAGGCCGAAACGAAGGCGGCCGTGCCGAACGGTGCGGCAGCTGATACGGCCGAGGAGCCAGCCAAGGCCGGTCCCTATGATGCCGCCGAAACGGATACGGCACCCAAGGAGGATGCTCTGCCGACGGATGAGGCCAAGGAAGAGCCGCGCCAGCCGCCGATCCCCGATGATCCGGGCGTCGATCCCGACGAGGAAAAGGAACGTGAGCCGAGCCGCTTCAGGTTGTTCTGACCAATGGCGGGCGGGTGCCAGAATAAGTTGTCTCTAATGTGCGGAAGACCTTGGCCGGCCGCCCCGCTTCGCCATATGTTACCTTCATGTTCGACAGATTCATCGCCTTCCTGAAAGACCTGCCCCAAGGCAAGTCAGAGCGCGAGCCGGCCGCCATCCACGATACGCGCGTGGCGGCGGCGGCGTTGATGTTCCATGTCATCGATGCCGATGGCGTGCGCGACAATGCCGAGCGCAAGCGGCTTCGGGAGGTCGTGTCCCAGGCCTATTCGGTCAAGGGCGGCGAACTGGACCGCATTCTGGCCGAGGGCGAGGCAGCCGAGCGGGAAGCCGTCGATCTCTACGCCTTCACCACCGTCCTCCTGCGCCATCTCGGACCGGAGGCAAAAGTGGAGCTGATCCGTCTGCTCTGGGAGATGGTCTATGCGGACGGCGAGGCGCATGAACTGGAAGACAACGTGGTCTGGCGGGTCGCGGAACTGATCGGTGTCGATTCGCGCGACCGTATCCTGATGCGGCAAAAGGTGCGCGAGGCGCGTGGCCTGCCGCCGTCACGTTCGGAGGCATCATGACGGCTCCTGGCCCGGGAGACCGGGAACGGCCTCAGATCCTCGTCGTCCTGCATCAAGAGCGTTCAAGCCCCGGCCGTGTCGGGCAATATCTGGTCGAGCGAGGCTTCCACCTCGATATTCGACGCCCGCCGCTGGGCGACGCGCTGCCAGAAACGCTGGCACATCATGCCGGCGCGGTCGTGTTCGGTGGGCCGATGAGCGCGAACGATCCCGAGGAGTTCGTAAAGCGGGAGATCGACTGGCTGTCCGTACCGCTGAAGGAAAACAAGCCCTATCTCGGCATCTGCCTTGGCGCGCAGATGCTGGTCAATCATCTCGGCGGCAAGGTGTTCGGGCGTGACGACGGGCTGGTCGAGATCGGCTGGTACCCGATCGAGGCGACGCCGGAAGGCAAGGCGATCATTGACTGGCCGGACATGGTCTACCACTTCCACCGCGAAGGGTTCGACCTGCCCTCGGGCGCCACGCTGCTGGCCACAGGCGGGGTCTATCCCAACCAGGCCTTCCGCTATGGAAACAGGGCCTGGGGCGTGCAGTTCCATGCCGAGCTGACGCGGGTGATGATGCAGCGCTGGGTCGTGCATGGCGCACAGCGTTTCGTGCTGCCGGGCGCGCAACAGGGACGCGAACACCTAAACGGCCGCCTGATCTGGGACGACCGGCTGAGGGCCTGGTTGCACGACTTCCTCGACATGATATTCCTGCCGGAAGCCATTCGCATGGGAACGGACACGAAAAAGGGCCGCTCCTAAGAGCGGCCCTCCGTGCTTTCCGTCCGTGGCGCGGCCCGTGGCGGCAGATGATCTGCCAAACCGCGCTTCACGCGCCTGTCAGGAAGACTGCTTCCCGAAAGGACGATCCGCCGGGGCCACGCTACGGTTGAAACCACTCGACATCGGATCACCTCCTTTCGTTTCGTTGAACACATATGAGAGAGTGGGGTGCTTTGCGCCGATGCGCAAGCCCCCACCTCGAAATCCTATTTCCTCTTGTTCTGCCGGTTCTCCACCAGATCGTCGACGACAGCGGGATCGGCCAATGTCGAGGTGTCGCCAAGCGCGCCGAAATCATCCTCGGCGATCTTTCTCAGGATGCGGCGCATGATCTTGCCCGAACGCGTCTTGGGCAGGCCCGGCGCGAACTGGATCTGGTCGGGCGTGGCAATCGGGCCGATCTCGTTGCGCACATGGGCGACAAGCTCTTTGCGCAGTGCGTCGGTGCCCTCGACGCCCGACATCAGCGTGACATAGCAATAGATGCCCTGACCCTTGATGTCGTGCGGGTAGCCGACAACCGCGGCCTCCGACACCTTGTCATGGGCGACGAGCGCCGATTCGACCTCGGCGGTGCCCATGCGGTGGCCCGAGACGTTGATGACATCGTCGACGCGTCCGGTGATCCAGTAATAGCCGTCCTCGTCGCGCCGGCAGCCGTCGCCGGTGAAATATTTCCCCTTGTAGGTGGAAAAATAGGTCTGCACGAAGCGGTCATGGTCGCCATAGACGGTGCGCATCTGGCCCGGCCAGGAATCGATGATGCACAGATTGCCGTCGGCCGCCCCCTCCAGCACCTTCCCGTCATTGTCGACCAGCTGCGGCTGCACGCCGAAGAAGGGCCTGGTCGCAGAGCCGGGTTTCAGGTCGGTGGCGCCGGGCAGCGGTGTGATCAGGATGCCGCCGGTCTCGGTCTGCCACCAGGTGTCGACGATCGGGACGCGCTTGTCGCCGACGACGTCGTAATACCATTGCCAGGCCTCCGGGTTGATCGGTTCGCCGACCGAGCCCAGCACCTTGAGCGACTTGCGCGAGGTCTTGGTCACATGGTCGTCGCCCGCACCCATCAGGGCGCGGATGGCGGTGGGCGCGGTGTAGAAGATGTTGACCTTGTGCTTGTCGATCACCTCCCAGAAACGTGCGGGGGAAGGATAGTTCGGCACGCCCTCGAACATCAGCGTGATGGCGCCGTTGGCGAGCGGGCCGTAGACGATGTAGGAGTGGCCCGTCACCCAGCCGACATCGGCGGTACACCAGTAGATGTCGCCGTCATGGTAGTCGAAGACATATTGGTGGGTCATCGAGGCGTAGACGAGATAACCGCCGGTGGTGTGCAGAACACCCTTCGGCTTGCCGGTCGAGCCGGAGGTGTAGAGGATGAAGAGCGGGTCCTCGGCCTTCATCGGCTCGGGCGGGCATTTGGCCTCCACCTCGCGGATCTCGTCGTGATACCAGAGGTCGCGGCCATTGGCCCAGCCGACCTTGCCGCCGGTGCGGCGGACGACCAGCACCTTCTTGACCATGACATACTGGCGCGCGGCAATGTCGATCGCCTTGTCGGTATTCTCCTTGAGCGGAATGGGCTTGCCGCCGCGCAGGCCCTCGTCGGCGGTGATGACGAAGGTCGATTCGCAATCGACGATGCGGCCGGCGAGCGAATCAGGCGAAAAACCGCCAAAGACAATCGAATGCACGGCACCGATGCGCGCGCAGGCGAGCATCGCATAGGCCGCCTCGGGGATCATCGGCATGTAGATGGTGACGCGGTCGCCCTTCTTCACGCCGTGCTTCTTCAGCACGTTGGCAAGCCGGCAGACATGCTCGTAGAGCTCGCGATAGGTGATCTTCTTGTCGTCGTAGGGGTTGTCGCCTTCCCAGATGATGGCGGTCTGGTCGCCGCGCTTCTTCAGATGGCGATCGATGCAGTTATGCGAGACGTTGGTGACGCCGTCCTCGAACCACTTGATCGCGACCTTGCCCTTGAAGGAGGTGTTTTTCACCTTGGTGTACGGCTTGAACCAGTCGATCCGCTTGCCGTGCCTGGCCCAGAACTTCTCGGGATCCTTGACGCTGTCGCGATACCATTTCTGGTAGGTGGCGTCGTCGATCAGCGCGTTCTTCTTCCAGGCCGCCTTGACCTTGTGGACCTTCACCTCGGACATGAACCCTCCTCAGACCGTTCTTTTCGGCTCCGGTCCTGCCCGCAGGCCGATCCGTCACCGGGTTTTTCCGGCGCATTATTACCATTCCGCACCGGCCCACAACATTAGACCAATGGTTGGGTGCGGCTTGAGGTAGGAGGAGGCTGGCAGCAGTCACCGAGAATGGCTGCTAACATGCTGATTCAAATGGACTATTAGCGATTTTTTCATGGACTGCAAGGCAGGCTCGTTGCAGATTTGCGCCTCAGGAGGAGCGCAACCGGCAAAGAGGTACCGCCATGCACGACCCGCGTGAAATGGAACTGATGCTGAAGGGATACGGCCTGACGACGGCCGAGATTCTCTACCACATGCCCGACCATCCCCACCTCATTCAGAGTTTCGTATGGCAGCACTACGACCTCGCCCCGAAATTCCCCGCGCTCTACAAATTCATCGATTTCTGGAAGGAAAAGCTCGACGGCCCGCTACATTCGGTCACCTACACCCACAGGCGGCTGATCTCGGCCACCGAATGGCGCAATGTGAGCGGGGAGCTGGTGGTGCATTAGCCATTGCGACCGCGCCGCGGTTGCGCCGGGAGCCCGCCGCCACTACGACGGCGGCATGGATGACAGGCTCGTCACGCTGACCGTCTATTACAGCCTGATCGAGGCGCGGATCTGCGTCTCGATGCTGGAGGCGCACGGCATCTTCGCCCTGGCGCCGACCGAGCTGGCCAACAACGCGCCGCATCTGATGACCGCGCTCGGCGGCATTCCCGTCATGGTGATCGGCCGCGACTACGAGGCCGCCAGGGCCTTGCTGGCCGATGTCGAAACCAGGGCCGAGAGCGAGCCGCCGCCCCCGGCCAGGCCCATCCTGCGCCGATTGTGGGACGCCATGGTGGGCGCGCTCGTCCTTCTCGTGGCGGGACTTCCCCCGCGCCGACCCCCCCAGGGCCGGGCGCAAGCCGGATGGCGGGGAGGGTTGAGGGCAGCCAACCTCCTGCCCCGGCGATTGACAATGTCCGCCGGCACTTCATCTTCCAGGAGCAGTGTCTGCGGCGGCCATACCCGCGACGCCACTACCCGGCCTTGCGTGACTCATGCCCGTGCGCGGGTCGTCGCGGCGTGGATCCTGCCCGCCGCGCCCGCCAATACCGACAGGAGCAATGAAGCCATCGCCGCCGTCAGCAGCGCGAACTTGATCGCGGCGGCGGTCGAATAGGCAATGGCGAGCGGCTGCGGGATCGCATCCGCGCGGGCGAGCATCACGAAGGACAGCAGGTTTTCGAGGATGTCGAAGCTGGCCCCGGCCACGCCGAGGACCGCCGCGGCCAGACCCAGGCGCCAGCCCCACACACCAATCCCGTTGACCCGCCCGCCGAGCCGCGCGGCCAGCGTGCCGAACAGGACCGAGACCGCCATCACCGCCGCGATGAAGCCGAAGTCGATGAACTGCGTCCGCCAGTAGATGTCCAGCGTCCCGGCCTCGACCATGTGCGCATAGTACCCCTCGATCACGCCGGCGTCGAATGCCAGTTGGCCGGTCGCGTAGTCCACCGGGTGTCGCGAGGCCTCATAGCTGGCATCCAGCCACGCCTTGACCCACTGGAAGAGCCCGAAGGCCGCCCCGGCGGCAATCACATGAACGAGGAGCGGCAGGCGAAACAGCACGGCGAACATCCGAAATCTCCAATATACATTCCATGGAATGCTTCTTACATTCCGCGTTATAGATTGCAAGGGAAACATGTCCCAGCCTCCACTCCCCGCGCGTTTCGGCCAGCAACTGGGCATCGCGAGCACCCGCTACCGGGGGCTGATCGAGCGCCTCCTGGCGCCGCACGACCTGACCTGGCCGCAGTTCACCGTGCTGCTGCATCTGGCGCGCCGGCGCCATCCGGGGCGGATTTCCGACATCGCGTTGGCGGTGGAACTGACCCAGCCCGCCGTCACCAAGGTGGTGCAGAAATTCGCCGCACAGGGACTGGTCGAGATACTTCGCGACGAGGACGATGCCCGCATCCGGCTGGTGTGCATCACGCCGGCGGGACTGAGCCGGCAGACGGCGGTGCAGCAGTCCTTCGGGCCGATGTTCGTCCGGTTGCTTGAGGGATGGTCGGCCGAGGACTTGGAGCGGCTGATCGCCGATCTCGAACGGCTGTCCACCGCGATGCACGCGCTGGGCCGACGCGGACCGGGCGGGCCATCTTCCGCCGACGAAGAGAATCAGGACTGACCGCCCTGCTCATGCCCAACCCAAAACACAAAACCGCCCGCAACTCTCGTTCCGGGCGGTTCTGGCGGTCGGGAGGGGAGGTGTTCCTCAGCCGGCCGGTGTCTGGCGCTGGGCCATGAACTGGTCGAACTCGGCCCGGTCCTTGGCCGAACGCAGCTCGTCGAGGAAGGTGACGAAGGCATCGCGCTCTTCCTCCAGCCGCTTCAGCGTCTCTTCGCGATAGGCGTCGAAGGCCGTGTTGCCGGTCCTGCCGATCGGGGCGTCGCGACGCCCGCGCTTCCAACTTCTGCAGCTCATGCGCTTGCTCCATATGATGTAAAACAGGATTGCGAGGCCCACCGGCCAGAAAAAGATGAACCCCAGTACCATGGCGACAATCCACGCCGCCTTGCCACGCTCGTCCAGCCAGTCGCGGCCGCGCGTCGCCCACTCATTCACAGTGTCCACGATCGCCTTCTCCTATGTAAATGTTAATTACATTTACATAATGGCAATTGGCAAAGCGGGTTTCAAGGCGCGAGCCTCAAAAAAATGTCAGGGAATGAGGCCGAGCCCGCGCAGATAGATGGCGGTGCCGCTTTCCAGCATCTCTTCCGCCGAGTAGGGCGCGCGCGGGCGGCCGCGGGTAAACAGTTCCACGACACCGTGGCTCAGCGCCCAGATATGGTTGGCGACCATGCCGGAGGGCGGGCGTTTTGCCGGCGGCAGATGTGCGCTCAGCCTTTCGGCCGCAAGGCGCAGCACGCCCATGGCGCGGTCGGCGGCGTGTTTCAGATCCGGATTGCCGGCGATCGACACGCCGGATTCGAACATCGCCATGTAGTAGCCAGGATAGTTGCGAGCGAAGTCGAGATAGGCGATGCCGGCGGCGGAAAAGGCCTTCAGCGGCGCCTTCTCGCCGTCGCGGGTCGCCTCTTCGAGCTTTTTCGCGAACTGTTCGAAACCGCGCAGCGCGACCGCCTCAAGCAGTTCCTCGCGGCCCTTGAAGTGGCGATAGGGCGCGGCGGGGCTGACATCGGCCGCACGCGCAGCCTCGGCCATGGTGAAGCCGAGTGGCCCCTTTTCCTCGATCAGCTTGCAGGTCGCCTCGACCAGCGCCTCGCGCAGATTGCCGTGGTGATAGCCGCGACGGCGGCCCGGCCGCTCGTCAGTTCCCTCTTCCCCGGCATCCGCATCTGGTCTGGCCATGGATGTGGGGTAGACCGGTTGAGGGGAGAGGGCAAGGTGGAACGGGGCGCAGCCGAAAGGCTGCCGCCCCACGGCGGCGATTATTTTGCGGCTTAATCCTCGCGCGCATTCTTCTGCCCTTCGCCCCTGGCGAGGGACGAGGTGGCGGGGATGCCCTGATAGCCGGAAATCGACTCCGCACTCGCCATGCCCGGCGCCTTCGATTCGCCGCCAATGAGGTCGCGGGTCGCCTTCTCGATCCGGTCGCCGATTTCCCTGTCGACATTGCGCCAATAGTCGAAGGCGCGCTTCAGTATCGGCTCGCTGACCCCGTCGGCGAGGTGGCCGGCGACGTTGTCGACGAAGCGGTCGCGCTGGGCATCGTCCATCACCTCGCGCACGAGCGCGCCGGGCTGGCTCCAGTCGTCATCGTCCTCGCGCAGGGTGTAAGCCGCGCGCACCATTTCGCCATCGGCCATCCAGGTGGCTTCGCCGCCCACTTCGGGCTGGGCGCCCGCGCCGCCATAGGAGTTGGGCGCATAGACCGGATCGACCGCGTTGACGGTACGGCCGCGTCCGGCGCGCGAATAGGAATGGACCTCCGCCGCCTTGGCCTGGTTGACCGGGATCTGCTTGTAGTTGACGCCCAGCCGCGCGCGGTGCGCGTCGGCATAGGAGAACCCGCGCGCCAGGAGCATCTTGTCGGGGCTGAGCCCGATGCCCGGCACCATGTTGTTGGGCTCGAAGGCCAGCTGCTCGATCTGGGTGTCCCAGTCCACCGGGTTGGTGTCGAGCGTCAGCCTGCCGACCTCGATCAGCGGAAAGTCCTTGCGCGGCCAGGTCTTGGTGAGGTCGAACGGGTTGATGCGGTAGGTCTTGGCGTCCTCGAACGGCATCACCTGGAATTTCAGCGTCCAACTCGGGAATTCGCCTTTGGCGATGTGATCGAACAGGTCGCGGCGGTGGTAGTCGCCGTCCTGCCCGGCCATCCTGTCGGCCTCTTCCTGGGTCAGATGCGCATTGCCGTCGCCGAGATCGGTGTGGAAGTGCCACTTGACCCAGAATTTCTCTCCCGCCTCGTTAATGAGCATGTAGGTGTGGCTGCCATAGCCGTTCATCTCGCGCCAGTTCTTCGGCACGCCGCGATCGCCCATCAGATAGGTGACCTGGTGGGCGCTTTCGGGGCTGAGGGTCCAGAAATCCCACTGCATGTCGTGGTCGCGCAGGCCGTTGTCGGCGCGGCGCTTCTGGCTGCGGATGAAGTGCTGGAACTTCATCGGATCGCGGATGAAGAAGATCGGCGTGTTGTTGCCGACCATGTCGAAATTGCCGTCCTCGGTATAGAACTTCACCGAGAAGCCGCGCGGGTCGCGCCAGGTGTCGGGGCTGCCGCGCTCGCCCGCGACCGTGGAGAAGCGCACCGCGGTCTCCACCTTCGCGCCGGGCTGCAGGAACTTCGCCTTGGTGTATTTGCTCACATCCGCCGTCACCTCGAATCGGCCGAAGGCGCCGCTGCCCTTGGCGTGCGGCTGGCGCTCGGGAATGCGCTCGCGGTTGAAGTTGGCCATCTGCTCGATCAGGTAATGGTCGTTGAGCACGATGGGGCCGTCCCGCCCGATCGAGAGCGAATGCTCGTCGCTCTGGACCGGAATGCCGGCATCGGTCGTGGTGCGGGGGGCGGGTTTGTTGTCGGCCATGATGGTGCCCTCGGAAAGCGCGTTGGGGGATAAGCAACACCAACGGGATCGAGGGTGGGTGGTTCCGTCGGCGCATCCGGGATTCGTCATGCGAGAACTCCCGCGCGCATCTCCTCGACTCCCTGCTCCCAGGTGACGACCGGAGCATATCCCAGTTCCTCCCGGGCGCGGCGGTCGGACATGGTGAAGTCGTAGCCGACCAGGCGCAGCATCTGACGTGTCAGCGGCGGCTCGCCCTTGAGGCGGAAGGTGCGCCATACATTCTCCATGACGGTCGCCATGAACCAGGCCACGCCGAGGGGGGCTGACCTGTTGCCCGGATCGACGCCTTGCGTGGCAAGCAAGGTGCCCATCATCTCGCGCAAGCTTCGATCCTTGCCATCGGTCACGAAATAGGCACGACCGCCGGTCGCGCTTTCGGCCGCGAGAATGCCGGCATGGCACACGTTCTCGACATGCGCGGTGGACATCAGGCTCTTGCCGCCGCCCGGCCACCTGAACCTCCCGGCCTTCACATTGTGGATGGTCTCCCGGATCATGGGCATGCCGGCTCCCCAGATCATCGGGGGGAGGATGATCGCCGTGCGCATGCCGGCGGGATCGTCGGCTTCCACCAGCATCTGCTGAGCGCGCCCCTTGCTGGCGATGTAAGGCGCCCAACGGGGGAAGGAGGAGGGTATGTCTTCGGTAACGCCGCGCATATGCCTTCCGCGGCCCATGACGACGGCGCCAGCGCCGATTTGAACGAAACGCTTGACCCCCTGCGCTTTCGCCGCCGCCAGCACATTGCGCGTGCCGTCAACATTCGCCCGCTCGAACGCTTCTGCGGTCCCCCATAGCTTGAACATGGCTGCGGCGTGGAACACCACGTTGGCGTCACCGATCCCCGCCGACAGCGTCTCGACGCTGTCGAGGCCGCCAAGCACCGGCACCGCGCCGAGGGCCGCCAGTTTCGCTGTGTCACCGGGCGATCGGTGCAAGGCGCGGACGTGCCAGCCCTTGTTCACGAGCATCCTTATCAGTCGGCCACCGAGAAAGCCGGTGCCACCTGTTACGAAGGCCTTGGTCATTTCGTCACCTCTGAGGCTGTGTTGGCATTTACAGATTACATAATACGCAATTTGTAACTTGTTGACAAGAGGTGGACGCGCTCTTAGTTTCTTCCCCATGTCAGAAAAGCAGTCCGCCATTTCGCCTGTGGCGATCATCGAGGCCGCGACGGCGCTCGTCCGCCGACTGGGCGAAGGCAAGACGAACATGGTGGACATCGGCAGAGCGCTGGGCGTCAGCCACGCTGCGCTCTATCGGTTCTTTCCCTCCAAGGCTGCGGTCATGGACGCGATCGTCCAGGAGGCCATGGACGAAGAGGAGGAACTTGCTGGCAAATGGCTGGAAGCGGACGGTCCCGCTGCCGAGCGCCTGCTGCTTATGATTCTCGACATCCACCATCGCAAGCGTGTGCGGTTCACCGGCGACAGGGAGATTCATGATCTGTACCGGCGTATCCTGATCGAGCGGCCGGACATGATTCTCGCCTACGCGCAGCGCATGACCCGGCTGATAGAGAAGCTTGTCGCTCAGGGTGTCGACCGGGGAGAGTGGCGCGTGAGCGACGTCTCAATGGCGGCAGGCGTGGTGCGCGACGCGGTCACGGCCTTCATCCATCCCCAGTTGCTCGCGCAGGCCATCGAGATGAACGCCCCTGTCGAGGATCAACTGCGCGCGACGGTCGCGACGCTGACCCGAGCCTTCGAGGCCGGCGTCGACTACAGGCTGCATGCTGCAGTGGGGTAGGCATCCAGAGCGTGGATATGGGTACGGCGCCTGAGCGCTCCGTCAGCCCCTACCCAAACACAACCAGCAAATCCTTCGCGTCGATCTGATCGCCGGCCTTGACCAGCAGCTCGGCGATCTCGCCGTCGCGTTCGGCATGAAGCGCGGTTTCCATCTTCATCGCCTCGATGGAGAGCAAAACGTCGCCGGCCTTGACCTTCTGGCCGGCAGCGACCGAGACTGATGACACCACGCCCGGCATCGGCGCGCCCAGATGGGCCTCGTTGCCGGCTTCCGCCTTGGGCCGTGCCTTGGCGGCGGACGCCCCGTGCACGCGGTCGGGCACCTTCACGCGGCGGGGCTGGCCGTTGAGCTCGAAGAAGACGGTCACCATGCCCTTCTCGTCGGTCTCGCCGATGGCGAGGCAGCGTATCACCAGCGTCTTGCCGCGCTCGATCTCGACGAAGATCTCGTCCTCGGGCTCCATGCCGTAGAAATAGGTGGGGGTGGGGAGCACCGAGACCGGGCCGTATTCCTCCGAGACCGCGGCGAAATCCGAAAACACCTTTGGGTACATCAGCCAGGCGGCGAATTCGTATTCGTCGGGCTTGCGGCCGAGCTTTTCTTCAAGCTCCGCGCGGCCGGCATCGAGATCGGCATCGGCCAGCAGCGAGCCGGGGCGCACAGTGATCGGCTTCTCGCCCTTCAGCGCCTTCTTCTGCAGGGCTTCGGGCCAGCCGCCCGGCGACTGGCCGAGATCGCCGCGCAGCATGGAGACGACGGAATCGGGAAAGGCGATGTCCTTGGCCGGATTTTCCACATCGGCGACGGTGAGATCCTGCGACACCATCATCAGCGCCATGTCGCCCACCACCTTGGAGGACGGCGTGACCTTGACGATGTCGCCGAACATCATGTTGGCGTCGTGATAGGTCCGCGCCACCTCGTGCCAGCGGGTTTCGAGGCCGAGCGAGCGCGCCTGTTCCTTGAGATTGGTGAACTGGCCGCCCGGCATCTCGTGCAGATAGACCTCCGAGGCCGGGCCCTTCAGGTCGCTCTCGAAGGCGGCGTACTGGTTGCGCACGGCCTCCCAGTAGAAGGAGATGCGGCGGATCCATTCGGGATCAAGGCCGGGATCGCGCTCGGTGCCGCGGAAGGCCTCGACCAGCGAACCGAGGCAGGGCTGTGAGGTGTTGCCGGAAAAGGCGTCCATCGCCGCGTCCACCGCATCGACATTGGCCTCGACGGCGGCCAGCACGGTGGCGGCCGAGATGCCGGAGGTGTCGTGGGTGTGGAAGTGCAGCGGCAGGTCGGTCGACTCGCGCAGCGCCTTGAACAGCACGCGCGCGGCGGCGGGCTTCAAGAGGCCGGCCATGTCCTTGATGGCGATGATGTGGGCGCCGGCGGCCTCAAGTTCCCTGGCGAGCGAGACGTAGTAGTTGAGGTCGTATTTGGCGCGGGCCGGGTCGAGAATGTCGCCGGTATAGCAGATCGCCGCCTCGCAGAGTTTTCCTTCCTCGGCGACCGCAGCAATAGCCACGCGCATGTTTTCGACCCAGTTGAGGCAGTCGAAGACGCGGAAGAGATCGACGCCGCCGCTCGCCGCCTGGCGGACGAAATGGCGCACCACATTGTCGGGATAGTTGGTGTAGCCGACGCCGTTGGCGCCGCGCAGCAGCATCTGAAGCAGGATGTTGGGGGCGGCCTCGCGGATGAGCGACAGCCGTTCCCACGGGTCCTCGGTCAAAAAGCGCATGGCGACGTCGAAGGTTGCGCCGCCCCAGCATTCGAGCGAGAGAAGCTGTGGCAAGGCGCGCGCATAGACCCCGGCGATATTGGCGATGTCATGCGTGCGCATGCGGGTGGCGAGCAGCGACTGGTGGCCGTCGCGCATGGTGGTGTCGGTGAAGAGCACGCGGTGCTCGTCGCGCATCCATTTGGCAAAACCTGCCGGTCCCAGCGCCTCCAGCCGCTGCTTCGAGCCGTCGGGGATCGGGGCGTCCACGTAGGGCACGCGCGGGGCTGCGATCTCGGCCTTGGGCTTCGGTCGTCCGCGCGTCTCGGGATGGCCGTTGACGGTGACGTCGGCGAGATAGTTCAGGAGCTTGGTCGCCCGGTCCTGGCGCTTCACGGCGGTGAAGAGTTCCGGCGTCTCGTCGATGAATTTCGTGGTGTAGGAATTGTCGCGGAATTTCTGGTGGCCGATGATGGCTTCGAGGAAGGTCAGGTTGGTGGCCACGCCGCGTATGCGGAATTCGCGCAGCGCGCGGTCCATGCGCTTGCGGGCCTCTTCGGCCGTTGGCGCCCAGGCGGTGACCTTTTCCAGAAGCGGGTCGTAGTAGCGGGTGATGACGGCGCCGGAATAGGCCGTGCCGCCATCGAGGCGGATGCCAAAACCAGTCGCGCCGCGATAGGCGGTGATGCGGCCGTAATCGGGGATGAAGTTCTGTTCGGGGTCCTCGGTGGTGATGCGGCACTGGAGCGCGTGGCCGTTCAGCCTGATATCGCCTTGCGCCGGCACGCCGCTTTCTGGCGTGCCGATGGCCTCGCCTTCGAGGATGTGGATCTGCGCCTTGACGATGTCGATGCCGGTCACTTCCTCGGTGACCGTGTGCTCGACCTGGATGCGCGGATTGACCTCGATGAAATAGAACTTGCCGGTGTCGGCATCCTGCAGGAACTCGACCGTGCCGGCGCCGACATAGTCGGTGGCGTCGGCGATCTTCAGCGCGTGGCCGCACAGTTCCTGGCGCTGGGCGGCGTCGAGATAGGGGGCGGGCGCGCGCTCCACCACTTTCTGGTTGCGGCGCTGGATGGAGCAGTCGCGCTCGAACAGATGGACCGTGTTGCCGTGCGTGTCGCCCAGCACCTGCACCTCGACATGGCGCGCGCGCTCGACCAGCTTTTCGAGATAGACCTCGTCCTTGCCGAAGGCGGCGCGCGCCTCGCGCTTGGCCTCGGTCACCTCGCGGGCGAGGTCTTCGGCCTTGCGAATGGTGCGCATGCCGCGTCCGCCGCCGCCCCAGGAGGCCTTGAGCATGACCGGATAGCCGATTTCCTCGGCCATCCTGGCGACCGCCTCCATGTCGTCTGGCAGCGGTTCGGTGGCCGGCACGACCGGCACGTCGATCTCGATCGCCAGATTGCGCGCGGCGACCTTGTTGCCGAGCCTTCGCATGGTCTCGGGCTTCGGTCCGATGAAAATGATGCCGGCCTCGGCGCAGGCATCGGCGAATTCGGGGCTTTCCGACAGCAGGCCGTAGCCTGGATGAATCGCGTCGGCGCCCGACAATCTGGCGACGCGGATCACCTCTTCGATCGACAGATAGCTCTCGATCGGGCCCAGATCCTTGTCGAGATGCGGTCCGCGACCGACCTGGTAGCTCTCGTCGGCCTTGAAGCGGTGGAGGGCGTATTTGTCCTCCTCCGCCCAGATGGCGACGGTGGCGATGCCGAGCTCGTTGGCGGCGCGAAAGACCCGGATCGCGATTTCCGACCGGTTGGCGACGAGGAGTTTCTTGATCTTCATTGCGGTGCCTCCCGGATGCTGCGCGCAAATGCTAGCCCGCTTCATGCTGCATCGCAACAAGACGTCTCAGATGACCGAGAAACCCCTGGCGAAGGGATCGCGGTCGTCGATGAAGATGGTGTTGAGCCCGGTCATGCGCGCCCAGCCGGCGACCGAGGGCACGATGGCCTGCGTGGCGCCGATGGTCGTCTCGGCTTCGACGCGGCCGCGGAACTGCGAACCGATGATGGATTCGTGCACGAAATCGGCGCCGGTCTTGAGTTCGCCCTTGGCGTGAAGCTGGGCCATGCGCGCCGAGGTGCCGGTGCCGCAGGGCGAGCGGTCGATCGCCTTCTCGCCGTAAAAGACGGCGTTGCGCGCGTGTGAGCCTTCCGCCGTGGGCGCGCCGGTCCACATGACGTGGCGCAGGCCCGTGATGCCGGGGTCGCCGGGATGGACGAAGTCATGGGCGGCGTTGAGGTTTTCGCGCAGGGTCCGGCTCATGGCGATCAGCTCGCCGGCGGAATGATCCGCCATGTCGCGGAAATTCTCCTGGGGTTCGATGATGGCGTAGAAATTGCCGCCATAGGCGATGTCGACGCGGATGCTCCCAAGCGGGGGACAGTCCACCTCGATGCCGGTCGCGTGCAGGAAGGAGGCGACGTTGGTCAGCCGCACCTCCTCCACATATTCGCCCTCCTGCCGGTACTCGGCCCGCACCAGGCCCGCCGGCGTGTCGAGATTGAGCACGCCCGGCGTTTTCGGGCGCACCAGCCCGTGCTCGATGGCGAAGGTGACGGTGCCGATCGTGCCGTGGCCGCACATGGGCAGGCAGCCGGAGGTTTCGATATAAAGCACGCCGACATCGCAATCCTCGCGGGTCGGCGGGTAGAGAATGGTGCCCGACATCATGTCGTGGCCGCGCGGCTCGAACATCAGCCCGGTGCGGATCCAGTCATATTCGGCCATGAGATGGGCCCGTAACTCCATCATGGTGCTGCCGCGCAGCCGTGGCCCTCCCCCCGCCACGAGGCGAACCGGATTGCCGCAGGTATGGCCGTCGATGCAGAAGAAGCTGTGTCGCATGCAATTCTCTCTCAGAAGCGGTCGGGGCTGTAGGGTGCCAGATCGATCGCAGGGGTGTTTCCGGTGACTAGATCGCATACCAAGCGCGCGGTTGCGGCCGACTGGGTAAGACCCAGATGCCCATGGCCGAAAGCATAGATCACATTGGACGCGTGCGACGAGCGACCAATGACGGGGATCGTGTCCGGCAGCGAGGGGCGATAGCCCATCCATTCGCGCCCGCCCTCAGTCTTCAGCCCCGGCAGAAAGCGCGATGTCTTTTCCAGCATCGCCTTCGACCGCGCATAATTGGGTGGGCGGTCGAGTCCGGCGAATTCGACCGCACCGCCGACGCGAAGCCCTGTCTCCAGCGGCGTGACGACGAAGCCGTGCCGGGAAAAGACCAGTTGGCGCTTCACGTCGAAGGCGCCGGCCGGCAGGGTCGTGTTGTAGCCACGCTCGGTTTCAAGCGGGATCCGGTCGCCAAAATTGCGCGCCAGGCGATGAGACCATGCGCCGGCACAGATGACGAGTTGGCTGGCCTCCAGCCGGCGCCCATCCTTCAACCCAACGGTGGAACCGGTGGCCGTGCTGCCGGTGGCCACTACCTCGCCCTGCACGAAACGCGCACCTTTTGCCTCGGCATGGCGCCAGATGGCCTTTCCGAGCAACTGGGGGTCGGCGACTGTCTTCCAGCCGGGAACGAAGGTGCCGACGACGAATTGCTTCGAGAGGCCGGGCTGGAGCTCGGCAAGCTCTGGCCCACGAACATGGCGGAAGTCGATACCGAAACGTTCGCGCGCCTGCCAGCCAGAAAGCGATGCCTGCCATTCGGCTTCGCTTTCATAAAGCTCGAGGCAGCCGTCCTCTCGCAGCATGTGCCTGGTGCCTGAGCGCTCCATGACCAAGCGCCATTCGGCTTCGGCAAGTTTCATCAGGCTCGCCTGGGCGGCGACGCTTTGCTCGTGGTTGGCGGCCCGACCGGCGCGCCAGAACCGCCATAGCCAGGGCGCGAGGTTGGGCAAATAGGCAGGGGGGATGGAAAGCGGACCCAGCGGATCCACGAGCCAGCGTGGGACCTGGCGAATCATGCCCTTCTGCGCCAGCGGTAGGATATCGGAGAAGGCCAAGGCGGCGGCATTGCCCGAGCTCGTTTCCTCGCAGATGCCGGTCCTGTCGATCACTGTGACATCGTGTCCGGCTTCTGCCAGCCTGGCGGCGCAGGATATGCCGACGATGCCGGCGCCGACGATCAGTGTGGCGGTTCTCATCGAGTCGGTCTGGGTTGCGACCACGGCACTAATCCGGCTGCATGACAGCAGCGTAAAGCCATGGAAACGGCCCGCTGCATATCACTTAACGGCAAAATCGCCGTGATCTTTTCCGGCCAGGTTGCAGAACGGTTGCAAGTCTGTCGCGAAACGTATTGTAATTTAGGCAACTTCTGGTGATTCATGGCCGGGGCTGAACTGGGGAGAGATGTGGCAACGCTCGATTGTTTCGGTGGTATAAAGACCTCGGCAGAATACGCCTATCGCAGGCTTGAGCAAATGGTCGTCACGCTCGAACTGAAACCGGGCAGCATGACGACGGAGGCCGAGTTGCAGGAACAAGTCGGCGTCGGTCGGACGCCGGTGCGGGAGGCCATTCAACGCCTGACGTGGGACGGGCTGCTGGAGATCCGGCCGCGCTCCGGCGTGAGGATTGTGCCGCTAGAGGGCCATGACTGGATGCAGATCATGGTGGTGCGCCGTAACGTGGAAGTGGTGCTGGCCCGTACCGCGGCGCAGAATTGCACTCCGGAAGCTCGGCGCATGCTTGAAAAAGCGACCGATCTGATGAATCAGGCGGCATCAGACGGAAGCATGGAGGCTTTCGTTGCCGCCGACAAGATGTTCGATATCGCCGTGGCGCAGGCAGCCGGCAACTGCCATCTGATGCGTGCAGCGTTTCCACTACAGACGCATACCCGCCGCTTCTGGATGCACTATTACGGCCTCACGCACGTCGAAAGCGGCTTGAAAGGCCATTTACGGCTGGCCGAGGCGATCATGGCGAAGGACGTGCCCCGTGCCGTCAGAGAAGTGCGCACCCTGATGTCGCACGTGCAGTCCGAGGCGAGCCATGTCCTGCATCAGGATGAGGTGTTCGCGGGTACACGGCTGGACAGTTCCTTCTGAGCGCCTCCGGCGCTCAGACTGGCCGACCTTTGTGCCACATCAGGCATCCACGCCACGCACCATCGTCGTGCTTTCCCAGCCCTCGCCGGCCGAAAGGACACAGCTCATGCCATCGGTGCCGGTGGCAATGATCGTCCAGGTTCCCGAGCTGGAGACGAAGACCTCGACGACGGCGTTGTCGTCAACGAGACCAACGGCTGTAATGTTCTCGTCGAAATGCTGCTCCAGCTCTCCGACGATCTGGTCGCGCTCACCGCACATGTTCATTGCCAGCATGTTGGCATTCAACGCGGGGGGAAGAGCCTGAGAGATTGCTTGGGCCTGCTGCTCCGTATTGGTGCCGGAGTGATCCGTTGCCGAAGCTAAAGGCAGGGCCGTAAGTATCATTGCGCCCGCTGCTGCTGCAAATATTGCCGTACGTGCCATGACAGCACCTCCTTGGCCTGCATCGGCGGCAAAGAACTCTTTCAACTGTTCAAGGCGCCAACAGTTCTATTTGATCCTCGGTCCTATCGACCATTTCTGCAAAACAAATGCCGGCGCGGGGCAATTGGTTGCATCACGCTCTATTCACGGCAGCTTCATAAGCGAAAAGGCGGGCCTAGGGCCCGCCTTTAACGATGAGATAAACGTAATGAAATCAGAATGATGAGACGATAGTGAACAGCCTATCGATCCCGTTGCCGTGCCCGCATGCCTTCTTGAGCGCATGTCGGGCGCCGCTGCATCTCAAGAGCTAGTTCATCGTCGGGATGACGAATTCGGCGCCATCCTTGACGCCGCTCGGCCAGCGCGAGGTGACTGTCTTGGTCTTGGTGTAGAAGCGGAAGGCATCCGCGCCGTGCTGGTTGAGGTCGCCGAAGGCCGAGGCCTTCCAGCCGCCGAAGGTGTAATAGGCGATCGGCACCGGGATCGGAACGTTCACACCAACCATGCCGACATTCACGCGGGAAGCGAAGTCGCGGGCCGCGTCGCCGTCACGGGTGAAGATGGCGACGCCATTGCCCATCTCGTGATCGTTGGGAAGCGCCAACGCCTCCTCGTAATTGGCGGCACGCACGACCGACAGGACCGGGCCGAAGATCTCTTCCTTGTAGATGCGCATGTCGGGCTTCACGTCGTCGAAGAGACAGCCACCCATGTAGTAGCCGTTTTCGTAGCCTTGCAGCTTGAAGTCGCGGCCGTCGACGAGAAGCTTTGCGCCTTCCTTGACGCCGATATCGACATAATTCTTGATCCGCTCCAGCGCTTCTTTGGTGACGACCGGACCGAAATCGGCGGACGAATCGGTGGAGGGGCCAACTTTCAGGCTTTCCACGCGCGGGATCAGCTTTTCGATCAGGCGGTCGGCGGTTTCCTTGCCGACCGGGACGGCAACGGAGATCGCCATGCAGCGCTCGCCGGCCGAGCCGTAGCCGGCGCCGATGAGGGCATCCACGGTCTGGTCCATGTCGGCATCGGGCATGATGATCATGTGGTTCTTGGCGCCGCCAAAGCACTGCGCCCGCTTGCCGTTGGCGGTGGCGCGGGAATAGATGTACTGCGCGATCGGGGTCGAGCCGACAAAGCCGACCGCCTTGATGTCGGGGTCGTCGAGAATGGCGTCCACCACTTCCTTGTCGCCATTGACGACATTGAGCACGCCGGCGGGCAGACCGGCCTCGAGGAAAAGTTCGGCCAGACGCATCGGTACCGAGGGGTCGCGCTCCGACGGCTTGAGGATGAAGGCGTTGCCGGCGGCGAGCGCGGGGGCGATCTTCCACAGCGGGATCATGGCCGGAAAATTGAAGGGCGTGATGCCGGCGACGACGCCGAGCGGCTGGCGCATGGAATAGACGTCGATGCCGGGGCCGGCGCCATCGGTGAACTCACCCTTCATCAGATGCGGGGCGCCGATGCAGACCTCCACGACCTCGAGGCCGCGCTGGATGTCGCCCTTGGCGTCGGCAATGGTCTTGCCATGCTCGCGTGCCAGCGTTTCGGCCAGCTCGTCATACTCGGCCTGAACGAGGTCCAGGAACTTCATCAGGACGCGTACCCGACGCTGCGGGTTGGTGGCGGCCCAGGCAGGCTGGGCAGCCTTGGCGTTCTCGACGGCGGCGCGAAGCTCATCCTTCGAGGCCAGCGCCACCTTGCCGCGTACCGAGCCATCCATGGGCTGCATGATGTCCTGGCTGCGACCGCTCTGGCCGGCGACGCGCTTGCCGCCGATGAAATGTCCGACTTCGATCATGATCTCGCTCCCTATGGGCATTCCTGAAGCGCCATTGTCCTGCTTCCGCGACGGCGATGCAACGCCAAGGCAGACGCAGCCGATGTGCATGTATTGAAGTTTCATGCGCTTCGTGCATGAATTTGCGCAATCTTGGAGGGCCATGTGAACTGGGACGATCTGCGCGTGTTCTTGGCCGTGGCGCGGGCCGGGCAGATTCTGGGCGCCGCGCGGCGGCTTGAACTGAACCATGCGACCGTTTCGCGGCGGGTGACCTCTCTCGAAGAGGCGTTGGGCACCAAGCTGTTCCGCCGGCTGACGACGGGCACCGAACTGACGCGAGAGGGCGAGCGTCTGCTTGAGGTCGCCGAGCGGATGGAAGCCGACATGATCGCCGCCCGGGCTGAGATTGCCGGCGAGGGCGAGGCCGTATCGGGCACGGTTCGTATCGGCGCGCCTGACGGTTTCGGTGTTGCCTACCTGGCTGCGCGACTGGGCGGCGTGATGGCATTGTATCCCGAGCTTCAGGTGCAGCTCGTGCCGGTGCCGCGCTCCTTCTCACTGTCGCGTCGCGAGGCCGACATCGCCATTACCGTGGACCGGCCCACGGAAGGGCGGCTGGTGGCGGTCAAGCTGGTCGACTACACGCTGGGCCTCTATGCCTCTCGCGCCTATGCGCAGGCGCATGAATTGCCGGACGACCGCGAGGCGCTGCGCGGGCACCGGCTGGTCGGCTACGTGCCCGACCTGGCGATGTCGCCGAGCCTCGACTATGCGGAGGAGTTCCTGCCCGGCTGGCAGGCGGGTTTTGCGGTGTCATCGGCGCTGGGGCAGGTGGCGGCGGTGCGTTCGGGCGCCGGCATCGGCATTCTGCACACCTTCATCGCCCGCGCGCATGACGACCTGGTGCCGGTCGAGACGATCGCGCCAATCCGCCGCGCCTACTGGCTAGTCTATCACGAATCGATGCGGCCGCTGCGCCGCATACAGGCGGTAACCAGCTTCATCCAGCAGGCGGTCGAAAGGGATCGCGGGCTGTTCGCCTAGCCGACGAAGGCGCGCTCGACCACGAAATCGGCCGGACGGCTGTTGGAGCCTTCCTCCAGATTGGCCTTTTCGACCAATGTCTTGACGTCGTTGATCATGGCCATCGACCCGCAGATCATGACCCGGTCACTGGCGGGATCGAAAGGCTCGAAACCGATATCGGCGAACAGCTTGCCGTTTTCGATGAGGGTGGTGATGCGGCCCATGCGCGCGAAATCCTGGCGCGTCGTGGTGGCGTAATAGGTCACGCGTCCGGAGACGAGTTCGCCGATCAGGGGATCTTCGGAAATCGACTGGAACAGCTCGTTCCCATAGGCCAGATCAGCAACGTCGCGGCAGGTGTTGGTGAGGACGACCTGCTCGAATTTCTCATAGGTCTCGGGATCGCGGATCAGGCTGGCAAAGGGTGCGATGCCGGTGCCGGTGGCGATCATATAGAGGCGCTTGGCCGGCTTCAGCGCGTCCAGCACCAGCGTGCCGGTCGGCTTCTGGCGCATCAGTATCGTGTCGCCTGGCTGGATCTTCTGCAGGTGCTGGGTCAACGGGCCATCAGGCACCTTGATGGAGAAGAATTCGAGCTGGTCGTCCCAGGACGGGCTGGCGATCGAATAGGCCCGCAACACCGGCTTCTCTGCGTTGGGCAGGCCGATCATCACGAATTCGCCGGAGCGGAACCGAAAGCTCTGCGGGCGCGTGATGCGGAAGGAAAACAGGTGATCGGTGTAGTGCTTGACCGACACGACGGTTTCGGCGAACACGCCGGCCGGTATCGGAAAGGCGGGCTCGTTGCCTGGAGTGGCGCTGGCTGTCGCTTCTTCGGGCTGCATGATGTCCGTATCGCTCGATTTTTGGGAGGATTTACGGCTGCCGAGCAGTCGCACTTGCGATGCTGATTTATTAGTATACGAATGAATTTCGAGTCAAGGAGCGCCGGTAGAGCGGTGTTCCAATCCGACGCCGATTCATGGGCTCAACTTGCGGGATGATCGCGTGAAGGGGAATGAAGGGCAAGAAGGTGGGCATGTGGTCGCCGGCATCGATGTCGGAGGGACCTTCACCGACCTTATCCTGATCGATGGGCGCGGTGCAGGAAGGGTCGCTGTCGCCAAGACGCCAACTACCCTTGACAACCAGGCCGGCGGCGTCGTGACCGCGCTTGAAAAATCGGGCTTTCCGATCCCCGACATCGATCTGATCGTGCACGGGACAACGACGACCACCAATGCCGTGCTGGAACGTAGGCTTGCCAGGACCGGACTGATCACCACGCGCGGCTTTCGCGACGTACTTGAACTTGGCCGGCGCACGCGGCCCCAGCCCTACGGCATGACCGGCCGTTTTGTGCCGGTGATCCCGCGCGATCTGCGACTGGAAGTCGCGGAACGGATGGAGGCTTCCGGCAGGGTGCGCGAGGCGCTGGACGAGGCCGGGGTGCGCGCGGCCGTCGAAATCCTTCTTGCCGCCGGCTGCGAGTCGCTGGTGATCCATTTCCTGCATGCCTATGCCAATCCGGCGCACGAGATCAGGGCGGCCGAAATTGCCCGCGAGGCCTGGCCGAACGACCACATCACCATGGGCCATGCGCTGCTGTCGGAAGCGCGCGAGTTCGAACGCGGCGTCACGGCAGCGGTCAACGCCTCCGTGCAGCCCATCCTCGAGCGCTATGTCGGCAGGCTGGCTGACGAGTTGAACGCGCGCGGCTACGATCGCGATTTCCTCGTCATGAACGGCAATGGCGGCATGATCTCGGCGCGGTTCGTGACCCGCGAAGCCGCCAAGACGGTTATGTCCGGGCCGGCCTCGGGCGTGATGGCGGCGGCCTACACGGCCGAACGCGCCGGCATGCCCAACGTGATCACCTACGACATGGGCGGCACCTCGACGGACGTGGCGCTGATCCGCAACGCGCGGCCTGCGGTCTCGAACGAGATCGAGATCGAATATGCGATGCCGATCCACGTGCCGATGGTAGACGTGCAGACGGTGGGCGCGGGGGGCGGCTCGATCGCAAGGCTGGACGATGCAGGGCTGATCCGGGTCGGGCCGGAGAGCGCGGGCGCCGCACCGGGGCCGATCTGCTACGGTCGGGGTGGTAGCGAGCCGACGATCACCGACGCCAATCTGGTGCTGGGAAGGCTGAATCCGAACCGCCTGCTTTCCGTCGACAACCCAATCCGGGTCGAGGATGTCAGAGACGTCTTTGCCGAGCGCATCGGCAAGGCGACGGATATGGACGGCACCGAGGCCGCCGGCGCCGTTCTCCGGCTTGCCAATACAAAGATGGCTGGCGCGATCCGCATGGTGTCGCTCGCCAAGGGTCACGATCCGCGCGATTTCGCCCTGTTCGCCTTTGGCGGCGCCGGGCCTCTGCACGCCACCGCGCTGGCGCGCGAACTTTCGATCCCCAGGGTGCTGGTGCCGGCGCGGCCCGGTATCACCAATGCGTTGGGCTGCGTGGTGGCCGATCTGCGCCATGACTTCGTGCGCACCATCAATCGTCCTGTCCCCGCGCTCGATGCGGCGATGCTGGAGGCGGTGCTGGAAGAGCAGGCGACCGAAGGCAAGGCCCAGATCGCCAAGGAAGCCGTGCGGCCGGAAAAGATCGACCTAGTCCATTCCGCCGACATGCAGTTCGTTGGCCAGACGCATCTCATCAACGTGCCCCTGCCTTCGGCAAGGATTTCGAGCGACAAGCTGCAGGCGCTGTTCGAAAAGGCCTATTTCACGCGGTTCCGGGTCGAGCTGAAGGAGATTCGTGCCAACCTCGTCAATCTGAACACATCGGTCATCGGTCGCCGGGCGCCGGTCGACCTGTCGCGGCTGATCGAACCCGACGGCCGTGCGGCCAGGCTGGAAGACGCCCTGGTCGAGACACGGCCTGTGTGGTTTGCCGGCGAATGGCATCAAACGCCGGTCTATGCGCGCGAGCGTATGCCGCTCTCCGCGACTCTGACCGGGCCGGCGATCCTGGAACAGATGGACGCAACCACGGTGGTGGAACCGGGTGATGGTGTCCGCTGCGACAACGACGGCAACCTCATCATCGAGATCGGTGCGCCATGACCAAGCTCGATGCGATCACCCTTTCCGTCATCGAGGCCGGCTTGAACCAGGTCTGCGACGAGATGGACCTTGCCTTTTCACGTGCCGCCTTCTCGCCGATCATCGCGGAGGCCAACGACCGCTCGGACGGCATCTATTCCGCCGAAGACGGTTCGCTGATCGCGCAAGGCATAGGCGGCCTGCCGGTCTTCGTAGGCGTGATGCAGTATTCGACGCGCACCATCATCGAGATGATTCGCGACGGGCGCTGCCTGCCACCTGAAGAGGGTGACATCTACATCGTCAACGATCCCTATCTGGGCGGCACGCATCTGATGGACGTGCGCTTTGCCATGCCCGTGTGGCGCAACGGAAAAATCTTCTGCTGGCTGTCCAATACCGGCCACTGGCCCGATATTGGCGGTGCGGTGCCGGGCGGGTTTTCGGCTTCCGCCACGGCGGTGGAACAGGAGGGGCTGCGGCTGCCGCCGGTTAAACTGTTCCGCAAGGGCGAACTCGACCAGCAGATCCAGGCCATCATCTTCTCCAATATCCGCATTGCGGACCAGCGCATCGGTGACATCAAGGCCCAGGCCGCTGCCCTCATGGTCGGCCGGGATCGGCTGTTCGAACTGCTGGATCGTTACGGCGACGATACGGTTGTCGAGACGATCGCCGAACTGCGGCGTCGCGCGGCAGAACAGATGCGCGCCCGCATCGCCACCATTCCCGACGGTGTTTACCGCTCGACGGCCTATGTCGATTCCGACGGGGTGGTCGACGAACCGCTTGCCATCGCGCTGTTGGTTGAAAAGAGCGGCGAGGAACTCACCTTCGACTTCGGCGGTTCCAGCCCGCCCTGTATCGGTCCCATGAACAGTGTGCTGGCGACCACGCACTCGTCTGTTTATCTCGCCATGCGCCACATCTTCCCCGACGTACCGATGAGTGCCGGCGCATTCGAGCCGCTGACCATCCGCCGGCCGGAGGGCACGTTTCTCGATGCGCGCTACCCGCGCCCGGTCTCGGGTTGTGCCGCGGAAGTCTCACAACGGATCGCGGAGGCCGTCTTTGCGGCGCTGGTGCAGGCGATCCCCGATTGCGTGACGGCGGCGCCCGCCGGCTCCAGCGGCAATTTCGGCCTTGGCGGCCATGACCCCGAACGCGGCCGTGATTTCGTGCTCTACCAGCTGTCGGGCGGCGGTTATGGCGGCAATGCCGACCATGACGGGTTGTCGAACGGCTGCTCGACCATCGGCATCTCCAAATCGCCGCCGGTCGAGATCATGGAGCAGAACTATCCGATCCTCTACAGCCACTATGCGCTGCGCGAGGGCTCGGGCGGAGCGGGCCGGCATCGCGGCGGCATGGGCCTGGCCTACGAGATCGAATTGCTGCGCGGCGACGCCCGCGCTTCCTTCGTCATGGATCACGGCCGCTTCGGGCCGCAGGGCGCCGAAGGCGGAGCGGACGGGGCCGTAAACACCGTGACCGTATGGCGCAATGGCGAGGCGCATGTGCCAAAGCATCTCTCCAAGGAACAGGATGTGCCCATGCGCGCGGGCGACCGGGTCTCGGTCGAGACACCGGGCGGTGGCGGCTACGGTGACCCCCTGCTGCGGCAACCGGAACTCGTGCTGGAGGATGTGCGGCTGGGCTACTACACGGCCGAGCAGGCGGCTGCCCTATTCGGTGTGGCGATCGTCGACGGAGCGATCGACCGGGAAGCCACGCGCCGCCTTCGGGACAATCAGCCGGCTTAACTTATCTTCGACAGAAGCTTGAGCAGCGTTGCAGCCTCACGCGCGTTGAGCGGCGCCAGCGTGTCGGCCGAGACCTGATGGCCCATGTGGAGCAGATCGCCGATCCCCTGCCGCCCTTCGGGCGTCAGCGAAACGACGAGGCGGCGCTTGTCGCCGGCATCCTTGCCAAGTTGCACCAGTCCACGCTTCTTCAGGCGGTCGATGACGCCCTTTACGGTTGCAGCATCCATCGCGATCAACACGCCAAGCTGGTTCTGCGACGTGTCGCCAACCTCGTGGAGCTTGGCGAGCGCGGCGAATTGCGGCGGCGTCAGATCGGAGATCGCGCGGGAAAAAATGGTGATGTGGCGCTGGGTTGCCCTGCGCAGGAGAAAGCCGACCTGCTCGTCCAGTCGATATCGGGCGTCGATCCTGCGGGGGGCACCGCGCGGCGCGGCGTTCACCTCAGGCCATCCTCGCCCTTGACGTCCTCGGCTGCGAGGCCGCCGACGCGGGCGTGGATGCGCGGGCCGCTGGCCATCACCAGGCAATAGACGATCTCGTCGGGATAGGGAGCGTCGGAAAGCCCGATTTCCATCGCGTCGAAATGGCTGCGCACATAGGCCGCGTTGATGTGACCGATCGGAACGTCAAGCCTCGTGCCCATGGCGCCGATCTTCTTGGCCGACGGAACGATGGCCTTGGCGTCGCCCAGCCGCTCGCGCATTCCGTAGCCGCCCGGAGCGTGCCAGAGAGCGGCGTGCTCGAGTTCCCCGTCGGTGCCGACGATGCCGCCCTTGCCGTAGCCGTCAATGATGGAGATGTCGCCCCCGAGCGCAGCAATCAACCGGTCGGACAGCATGAGCCCGAGCGGCTTGAGATCTTCCATGGCAGGCATAAGATCGGCATGAAATCTGCCGGCAAAAGGATTCTTGACCACCGCCATGGCTGCTGCCCGGAACCGGGGCCGCGGTGGCTGAGCGCCTTTGTCGTGACGTATTTCCTCGGTGACGACGGCAATCTTGCGGATCGGAAAGTCAGGCATAGGCAGGCTCCTCAAGCCGAAATTGGTCGGGGGACGCGGATCGGGCACGGCCGCAGACGCGTTCCCTTCCTGCGAGATAGAGTATCGCGGCTTCGATCCGCCCGCTGGTAACAAAATGCCGGGCAGTCGCGGCGCCGGCATCAAGCGCTGCATCGATCTCCGCCGGCTCCAGCGCATCGACGGCAATTGTCACAAGCCGGTCGCCCAGATCGCTGTCGGGCGACAGTTCGCGTGCCGGCCTGCGATGGATGGCGGGATGGAGGGGCAGATCGACCGCGTTGGCGATCAGCGTGGCGGCGATGTCGGCCTGTGCGGCGCTGGAAGCCAGCACAGTGACCGCATCGGCGATACCCAGCGAATGGCTGCGTCCATGCCTGCCGGAGGTAGCGATGCCGCGCACCCGATCGGCGGCGGCGATTTCCAGATGATCGCCAAGCCCCCGGCCGGTGCCTGCTATTGCCGCCTTCAGCGTGGCGCCGGGCGAGAGATGAACTGCGATGTCGCCGCCATTGTTGACATAAGCACGCTCGAGCCGGCGGTTCGCGGTCATCGCGCACAAGACCTCGTCCGCGACAGCGCCAGCGACGCCTGCCATGGGTGTCACAAATGCTTCGCCGGCAAATAAAGCGGCTACAGCTTCCATTCTGCGCGCCGTGGGGAGACGGAAATCGCGTGGCAGGGGAGCCGAGGGACCGCGCAGATCCGGCAATTCCTCGACAAGTTCGGTCAGGATCGTCTCGAAGCGCTGGCGTGCCTGGGCGTAGGCGGCCCGAATTTCGGCCGTTTCGCCGAACGCTTCGACGATCAGGTCGATCGGGCCGTGATGCAGATGGAGCCGGCGACCGTCGGGCTGCAAGGCGACTTGCGGCCCGTTCATCGCGCGGGCTCCCGGATCAGCTGCTGCAGCGGCGGCCACTCGTTCGAGGCGGGGGCCGGGCCAACCTGCCTTTCGTTGAAATACTCCCCGCCTTCGGCGAGAACCTCGTCGACGGTCCGGATGTGGTCGGCATAGCCGCCAAGCGCCACGAAATCGTCGTGCCGGAGCGTGAACTCTATGGGCGCAACGAGGGCCGGCGTCGGCACATAGCCGAAGGCATTGTCGGGCAGGCGCATGACGTCGACCATCAACGTGATGCCGCCGCCCGGCCAGACATAGACCGGCGCGCCGCCGCAGGTGACATAGGTCTTCAGCCCCTGCACCGATCGGGTGAGGTTGACCGGGTTTTCCGTCACGCCGGCGCGCAGCGAGCCGCCGGCGCCTGCCATGAACAACACGGTGCAAAGCGCCGGCTCGCAATTATCCTCTATCAGTTCGACCGATTTGCGCAGCCGCTCGGGAAAAGGTTTTTCATCCGGGTTCAGATCGTCATCGAGTTCGAAATAGGCGAACTGCTCGCCGGTGGTGGAAACCATCAGCAGCGACATGCCCGGGCGGGCGCCCTTCTTCGGATTCCACGGTCCCAGGATTTCGAGCGGGTTTGAAATCGCGGTGCCGCCCCAGCCGAGGCCAGGTTCGGAGACCTTGAAGTAACGACCAGGGGTGGAGCGCCGCCCGAGGATCTTGATGCCGGTATCCTCCCACCCGATCACCTTGCCGGCCTGGTGCTCGGATACGACGCCGGTGATATGGTCGTCGACCACGACCACCTCGTCGACGAGGTCCTTCCACTGGGTGGCGAACATGCCGATGGCGGCCGAGCCGCAGCCGACGCGCATGCGCTCCTCGCGGCGGCCATCGATGACGGGAGCGTGGCCGGCCTGCACAATAATGGTCGAGCCGCCCTCGATCTGAAGTTCCACGGGCTGCTTGTTGCAGAGCGCCAGCAACGTGTCGCAGGTGACGCGGCCTTCCGATTTCGAGCCGCCGGTCAGATGGCGCACGCCGCCGAGCGACAGCATCTGGGAGCCGTATTCGGCCGTCGTCACATGACCGACCGGCTCGCCCTTGGCGGTCACCATGGCGGTCTCGGCGCCCAGATGCCGGTCGGTGTCGATCTTCACCTTCACCCCGCAATAGGAGAAGATGCCTTCGGTCACGACGGTGACGAGATCGACGCCCTCGACTTCCTGGGAAACGATGAAAGGGGCGGGCTTGAAGTCTGGATAGGTCGTGCCGGCACCGATGCCGGTGACAAAGCGGCGGCTGTCGGCCACCGGGTTGCCGTCCCAGGCGGCTTCGCCCTTGTGAAACTCCATCACCGACGCACCGGTTTCGACCCGGTGCTCCAGGATAGCGACCGGGTCGCAGCGGACGATGCGGTTGCCGAAATTGCCGTAGCGATCGCAAGCGCCGGTGCGACCTTCGGCGATGTAGCACATGACCGGGCAAGCATCGCAGCGGAGCTTCTCGCCAGAGGTCTTTTCCGGCGCGTCGGCGGGCTCGAAGCGTTCGGAGAGCTCGCTCATGTATTTTGCCTTGCGGCCTCGATGGCGGCCAGTACGCGGTCGGGCGTGGCGGGAACGCGGGTGATGGCAGCGCCCGTGGCGTGGCGGATGGCATTGAGGATCGCGGGGCCTGTGGGGATCAGCACATGCTCGCCCAATCCCTTGGCGCCGTATGGCCCCTCCGGGTCGGGTATCTCGACGAGGATGGAATGGATATCCGGCACGTCGCCGATGGTCGGGATCAGGTAGTCGTGCAAATTCTCGGTGCGGCCGGGGACATATTCCTCCATCAGCGCCATGCCGATGCCTTGCGCGATGCCGCCCTCGATCTGGCCCTCGGCCAGCATGGGATTGATGGCGCGGCCGACATCGTGGGCGGCGGTGATGCGGTGAAGCCGGACGGTGCCGAGACCTGTATCGACCTCAAGCTCCACAAGCTGCGCGCCCCAGCCATAGACGGCATAAGGCTGGCCCTGGCCGTTTTCGTCCAGCGGCTTCGTTGGGGGGTCGTAGCTTTCGATTGCCGAGAAGACGAAGCCGTTTTCGTCGGCGGGCAGGCCGGAAACAGCGATGCGGCGCGTGGCCTCGCCCTCGCGCACGACCAGTTCGCCGTCTTCCAGCGTCATGACAGCAGCGTCCGAAACATTGGCGTGACGCAGGATCGTCTCGCGCAGCGCGCGGCCGGATTTCTCGGCTGCCTTGCCGGAAATGTAGGTCTGGCGCGAACCCGATGTCTTGCCGGCATCCGGTGTCAGCGCCGTATCACCGTAGACGAACTCGAAAGCTTCCAATGGCATGCCGAGTGCCTCGGCACAGATTTGCGGGATCACGGTGTTGGAGCCCTGGCCGATGTCGACAGCGCCCTGGTGCAGAACGAGGCGTCCGTCGGGCGTGATGCCGAGCTTCATGGTCGAGGGATTGGGGATGCCGGTATTGCCGCAGCCATACCAGCAGGAGGCCACGCCGACGCCGCGGCGGGTGATGCCGTTGCTTTGATTATACACGTTCGCTTCGGCCAGCGCACGCTCCCATTGCGGCTTCAACGCCTCGAGACAGGCCGAGATGCCGATGCCTTCCTCCATGACATGGCCGCAGACGGTCGGCTGGCCGTTGCGCAGCGCGTTCTTCAGCCTGAATTCGAGCCGGTCGATGCCGAGCTGGTCGGCGAGCTCGTCATAGAGTGTTTCCTGCATATAGGCCGCCTGCGGCACGCCGAAGCCCCGAAAGGCCCCGGAGACCGGGCCGTTGGTGTGGATCGCGCTCGCGGTGGCGCGGTAGTTGGGCGTAAAATAGGGGCCGGACGCATGGACAGGCACCCGGGTGGCGACCGTCGGTCCCCAGCTTGCATAGGCGCCGGTGTTGAAGTCGCCGTCGAAGACCATGCCGGTGATGCGTCCTTCGTCATCGGCGCCGATGGTGGCGGTCATGCGGGCAGGATGGCGCTTGGTGGTCGAGGCCATGGATTCGGCGCGGCTGTAGACCAACCGAGCGGGTCGTCCGGTCTTGAGCGCGGCGAGCCCAATCAGCGGCTGGACGGAGAGGTCGAGCTTGGACCCAAAGCCGCCGCCGGTCGCCGTCGGGATCACGCGCACCTTCTCAGGCGGAAGTCCCAGGATAGCGGCGGTGTCGTCTCGGTCCATGATCGGTGCTTGGGTGCAGGCCTTGATGACCAGCGTATCGCCATCCATGAAGGCATAGCCGGCTTCCGGCTCGATATAGGCGTGCTCGACATAGGATGTTTCGAAACTTCCGCTGGCCGTTGCCGCTGAAGCGGCAAGCGCGGCCTCCGCATCGCCCCTGCGCACCGTCCCGGAGGTCAGCACATTTCCGGGCCTTTCAGCGTGGATGGGCGCAAAGCCTTCGGCCATGGCCTCGTCCATGGAGAGGGCATGTGGCAGCTCTTCCCAGAAGATCGGGAAGGTGTCGGGATCCAGGTCCGCAATCGCCTCGGGATTGCCCACCACGATCGCGACCGCCTCGCCCCGGAAGCGAGCGACATCGACAGCGAGCGCAGGCTGATCCGCAAAAGGAGGAATAACACCAAAGCAATTCTGTCCCGGCAGGTCCTCTGCGGTATAGACCGCAACCAGCCCCGGCGTCGTCTCCAGGAAATGGGCGAGGTCGCCGAATGAAAAACGCGCTTGCCAGTGCGGCGAGCGGATGACCATGACGCCGAGCGTGTTTTCCGGCCACTCATCGGCGCCAAAGATGTCGGTGCCCAAAACCTTGGGCATGCCGTCAAGACGGGTAGGCGAGGCACCCACAATGCCGGAATTTTGGCCTGGTCCCGGGGGAATGCCGGAGCCCGCGTCCATGACGGCCGCGATGATCTTACGATAGCCCGTGCAGCGGCACAGCACGCCGCCGAGCGCGTCCTTGACGGCCTGCTCGTCCGGTGCCGGATTTTCTTCCAGAAGCGCGCTGGCCGCGACCAGGAAGCCTGGTGTGCAGATACCGCACTGGGCAGCGCCGTGGCGCAGGAAAGAAGCCTGCAGGGCAGAGAGCGTGCCGTTTGACAGCCCTTCTACGGTGCGGACCTGTTTGCCGTCGGCCTCGGCGGCCGGCACGAGGCAGGCGCACACGGCCTCGTCATCGACGAGCACGGTGCAGGCGCCGCAATCGCCGGCGTCGCAGCCGAGCTTGGTGCCGGTCAGGCCAAAATGGTCGCGCAGCAAAGTCGACAGTCGCGCCACCGGTGATGCCTGGGTCGACAACCGGCGGCCATTGACCTCGATGGATACCGGGATTTGCGCGATGCTCATGCCGCCGCCTTTCCGCTCAGGTGCCCAGATCGGGCCAGCTGGTCGAAAGTCGCCGACAATGCCCGCCGCGTGATCTCCGCTGCCGCCTTGCAGCGGTAGCCGGCGGTCGCGCGCACGTCGTCGATGGGCGACAATTCGTCAAAGGGCCAATCACAAACGGCTTCCAGCGCCTCGGAACCGGGCGCCCGGCCGATCAGGGCCGTTTCGAGCCGCCGCAGCCGTTGCGCAACCGGCGAGCAAGCGCCGACAGCGATTGCAGCCTCGGCGATGCATCCATCTTCATCAAGGACGACCCGGGCGGCGACCATGGCGATGGAGATCACCAGATAGCGGCGCGCGCCAAGCTTGAGAAAATGGGAAGCGCCGTCGGTCGCGTTCTTGGGAACGCGCAGAGCGACGAGCAGTTCTTCCGGCCGTCTTGCCGTCTTGCGGTTGCCCAAGATGAATTCCGACAGCGGGAGGAGGCGACTGCCGGAGGCCGACGCGAGTTCCACCTTTGCGTCGAGTACCATCAGCGGGGGCACGCCATCGGCGGCCGGCGAGGCGTTGCAAAGATTGCCGGCAATCGTGCCACGGTTCTGGATCTGGATCGATCCGACCTCCCTGGCTGCGAGCTTCAGCGCGTCGAAGGCAGGTGGCAGATCCTTTTCGAGCAAATCTGTCCAGGTGACGCCTGCGCCGAGCACGAGGTCGTCCGCTTCCTCGTGGATAGACGACAAGGCATCGATGGCGTTGATGTCGAGAATGTCTTGGCGGATCGGCCGGCTGCCCTGGGCGGGGTAGAAGTCGGTTCCCCCGGCCAGAATCCGCCAGTTTCCTGCGGCCAGCAGCGCCAGCGCCTCATCCGTCGATACTGGGCGGGCATAACGGGACAATGGTGGCTCCCCGGCAGGCCTTCGGGCCTTCTAATTCATTCGTATGCAAATGATAACAGCCGCTTGGGACTTGTCAAAGCGGAGTTTTCGGACCAGCCTGCGTGCCGATCTGCATTCCAGCAAACGAGGGTTTTCCGGCCATGGCGCACAAGGCGTTGATCGTCATCGATCTCCAGAACGACTTCTGTCCCGGCGGCGCGCTTGCCGTTGCGGGCGGCGACGAGATCGTACCGCTGGTCAATGCGATGATCGACGAGTTCGATCATGTGGTCCTGACCCAGGACTGGCATCCGGAGGGGCATTCGAGCTTTGCTTCGCAGCACGACGGCAAGAACCCGTTCGAGAGCGTCTCCATGCCCTACGGCGAACAGACATTGTGGCCCGACCATTGCGTGCAGGGCACGCGGGGGGCAGAGTTTCATGCCGGGCTTGAATGGACCAAGGCCGAGCTTGTCGTTCGCAAAGGCTTCCGGAGCGGGATCGATTCCTACTCGGCCTTCTTCGAGAACGACCGCACGACACCCACGGGGCTTGGCGGCTATCTCAAGGAAAGGGGGATTTCCGATCTCACACTGGTGGGGTTGGCGACCGATTTTTGCGTGGCTTACTCAGCCATCGATGCCGCGAAACTGGGTTTTCAGGCGACTGTCGTGATGGACGGCTGCCGTGCCATCGATCTCGGCGGGTCGCTGGCTGAGATGACCGAGCGGATGCGGCAGGCCGGCGTGTCGATCGCGTGACAGCCGGCCTGCGGAAACTTGTCAGTTGGGGCTGAGGGCTCCCTCGGGTTCCGGCTGAGTGGGCGTCTCTTCAGCCGGCTGTTCGATCGGTGCGCCCCCAACCGGATCGTCCGGTTCAATGGCTTCACCATAGAGACCGACTCCCCACCAGACGATGGCGGCCAGGATGAGCCCGCAGATCAGTATGACGAGCACCTGCGATCCGCTGCGTCCCTGTCGGGCCTCGGTCGGTTTGATTTCCTTGGTCATGGTCTCCTGTCTCCGAATGACGGAATGGCAGGGCGCGGCTTGATTAGTGCCGTTTACCCTGGGTTTTCGGGGTCGACAGGGCGCCGGCGTCTTCCGCGGCGGGGTCGATTCTCCCGATAGATCCCGTAGCCGAGCAGGGCGAGCAAGGGAGCGGCAACACCGCCCACACCGCCTCGTGCAATCAGCGCGGGAATGACGATCATTGCTGCCGTCTGCGCCATCGCCTTCATGTCATGCTGGCGCCGCCGTTCAGCCAACTTGCGCGTCGTGCGTTCACCCATACGATGGACAAGAAGCACGATGCCAGCCAGCACGATGAAGCCACCACCGAACATTAGTGCGGCATAGACCGAGCCGTAGACATTTGCCGTGGCTGCGAAACCGGCTCCGATCAGAAAGCCGATCCCGATGACAGCAGCGATGCCGGCCAGCAGATAGGCGACAAATGCCGCTTTTGCCCGCCGTGCCGCGTCCGCGATTTCGCCGGAGGCGATCGAGGCGATGAGCGAGAACAACATCTGGTTGCCTAGCGACGCATCAACACGGCGAACAGGAAACCGACACCGGCTGCAATCGCCAGCGACGTGATCGGTTTTTCGCGGACCGTCTCGGTCAGCTGCTGTTCGACGTCGCGTGCGTTGGCCTTGAGATCTTCCATCGCGGCCTCGCCCTGAACCTTCATCTGCTCGAGGCCTTCGCTTGCCGCCTTGCGTGCGGCCGAAACCGACGTATCGCGCGTCCTGGAAATCTGCTCGGCAAGTGACGCCATTTCCGCTCGCAGCTTGGCGATTTCTGCCTCAAGATCCTGGGCTTCGTCCTTAGCGGTGCCGGTACGGGCCTTGCCTGTCGTGGTTGCCATGTTGAGAATTCTCCTTTTCCTGCCGGAACACAACGTCCGGCACTGCCTCCGGTTCCACGTCGCGCTGGAAGCGCCGCGGGCACGAACTGTCTGCAAGGAACCGAAACACTACAGAGGCGTTTCTCGTTCCACACCTTCCAGACAGCAAGATATGTTACCTCACGACACGAAGAAACCTCCCGTGGTCCGTCTTCCGCCCAAAGCGGGAGTCGACGTTGCGTTGGGAAGGGGCGCACAGATAGCGCTGATCGTGCTCGGCGTGGTGGGGCTGATCTTTGCCCTGCATGCGGCCAAATTCGTGTTGGCCCCCGTGGGCCTGGCCATCGTGGTGGGTCTGATGCTCGGGCCGCTGGCCACCGCCCTCGAGCGACTGGGCATGCGGCCCTGGGTCTCCTCGGCGCTGGTTTTCCTGCTCTTCATCCTTGCCGTGTGCATGCTGGTGCTGGCGCTCTGGGGGCCTATGGCGTTCTGGATCGGACAGGCACCCCAGATATGGGAGCAGCTCCAGTTTCGCCTGTACCAGCTGCGCCAGCCGATGGAGACGATCTCCGGGTTGCGGGACCAGATCAGGGAGGTTACCGGCGGCTCCGGTTTCACGGTGGCGGTCGAGGAAGGCACGCCGATGGAAAACGTTGCCTATCTGGCGCCAGCCATTCTGGCACAGGTGCTGTTGTTCATGGCCAGCCTTTATTTCTTCGTCGCCACCAGATTCCAGACCCGGGCCGCTGTCCTGAGTATGTGCTACAGCCGGCGCCTGCGTTGGCGCATCGCGCATGTCTTCCGTGACGTTGAGTGGCTGGTTTCGCGCTACCTGATCTCGATCACGCTCATCAATGCCGGGCTTGGCGCGACTGTCTCGCTTGCCCTTTGGGCCGTCGGCGTGCCATCGCCGATCTTGTGGGGTGCGCTGGCCGGCCTTCTGAACTTCCTCATCTATATCGGACCGGCCATCATGGTGGCGATCCTGTTCGCTGTCGGCCTCGCCACGTTCGACACGTTTGGCGGGGCGCTGATCCCGCCACTTGTCTATCTGACCCTCAACATGATCGAAGGCCAGGCGGTCACTCCCGCGGTTATTGGCAAGTCGCTTACGCTCAACCCCTTCCTGGTTCTGGTGGCGCTGGCCTTCTGGATATGGCTGTGGGGGCCTGTGGGCGGGTTCATCGCGATACCGGCTATGCTGATCATCTTCGCGATGACCCGCAATCTCCTGCCGGGCGCTGACTGGACGACTTCGGTCAGATGAAAGGCCTCTTGAGGCCATCGACCGGCGTCCAGCCGGAAAGAGATTTCAGCCCATCCAGATTCAGCAACTCGCAGGCGCCACCGCGCCAGTGGAGCAGTTTCTTCTGCGACAGCTTGCGTACCGTCTTGTTGGTGTGGACGAGAGACAGGCCAAGCGTGTCTGCTACATGTTGCTGGGTGATGGGAATGACCATCGGCGTGCCATTGAACAGGCCGACATCGCTGGCGCGTTCGGCAATGAATGCCAGCAGGTAGGACAGACGCTCGAGCGCGCTGCGCCGGCCCACGCTGAGCAGATGCTCGTCGAGAGTCGATTCCTCGCGCGCCGCGATCCAGGTTACATCGTAGGCAAGCTCCGGGTGAGCCCTGAACAGCGACATGAGTTCATCGCGCTCAAAAACGCACATCAGCATGGGCGACAAGGCTTCGACCGTGTGCTGCATTTCCCCCATGAGCGTGCCCTGCAAACCGATCATGTCGCCCGGCATGACGAAATTGACGATCTGCCGGCGGCCATCGGACAACAGCTTGTAGCGGAAGCCCCACCCAGACAGGATCGTGTAAAGATGCGGATTGCGGGTGCCTTCGGCCAGTACCGTCCCGCCTTTGTCGACGCTGAGTTCGCCCTTCTTGAACTGGGAGACGAAGCTCAGTTCATCTTCCGTAAGCTGCCGGAAGACGGGCCGGGGATGCAGCGGACATCTCTCGCAAGGGTGTTTTCGCGCCGAGCGTTGGGCAGTGTCATTCATGCAGGAGGGCTCCCCGACAGAGCATATGGGCCAAACCAGCCGCATCATAAAGCGGTGAGATCATTCGTGACAGCCGAAAACGCGAGTAAGCGCTCTGATCGCAAGAAGGCCCAAGCGGTGTCTTTTTTTAATGACAAAGTTGCCTGAATTAACCGATTGATCGCTCATTCGAGGGGAATTCAATTTTCAGGAAGGTCACTTCATTGTCCGCCAACCCGCTGCAAGGTCTGCGCGTCCTCGTTCTCGAGGACGAATATCTGATCGCTCTGGACGTCGAGCAGATGTGCCGCGACCACGGCGCCGAGGATGTGGTCATTCTGCGCAGGCTGGATGAACTCGGTGACGACCCGCTGGCGATGCTGAACGTGCAGCTTGCCATCGTGGATGTAAGGCTGGGTGGGGATACAACGCTCGAGTTTGCCCGCCTCTTGGCCGACAACGGCATACCGTTGGTCTTTGCGACCGGATATGCAGAGACGGAGCAGCTTTTCGAGGCGTTTCCCGGCGTCGCCGTGATCGGCAAGCCGTATTCGAGCGACGTGCTGATCGCCGCATTGTGCGCGGCGATCGAGCAGTTTCGTTCTTCAGGCGGCGCTTGAGCCGAGAACCTGGGCGGCAATTGAATCCGGCCCGTAATCGGCATCGCCCGAGATGTCGAGCTTCTGCTGCAGCTGGGCGCGGGCCCGGCTCACGCGGCTCTTGATCGTGCCCACCGCGCAGTCGCAGATCGTGGCTGCTTCCTCATAGGAGAAGCCCGAGGCGCCGATCAGGATGATCGCCTCTCGCTGGTCTTCCGGCAACTGCTCGAGAGCCTTGCGGAAATCATCGAGGTCGAGCGATCCGTGCTGGGCGGGATGCACGGCGACCCGCCCGGTGATGGCGCCATCGACATCCTGCACTTCACGTCCGCGCTTGCGCATCTGCGAATAGAACTCGTTGCGCAGGATGGTGAACAGCCAAGCCTTCAGGTTCGTGCCCGGCTGGAATGATGATTGCTTGTCCCATGCCTTGACCAGCGTTTCCTGGACAAGATCGTCGGCCCGATCGGCGTTCTGGGAGAGCGACACGGCAAATGCCCGCAGGCTCGGAATGGCGCCCAGAAGGTCGCGCTTGAAGTCGCCAGCGGCGCTCATGGCCCTTCCTTCCGTCCCGAATTCTTCTGTTCGCTTTCTTCCAACTGCCGCAGCAGATCTGTGAACCGGTCCGGGACTTCTTCCGTGACGAGATCGTCGTAATACTGCTTGAGTTTGCGCCCGATCTCCGAGTGCGGTCCGAGACTGCCGGCTTTCCCGTTGGCCTGCCGTTTCGGCGTCTTGTTATCTTCTGCCATTTTGGTTCCTTGCCCCCAAGAGCTGTCTTCGATGCACGCCCGATCCTGCGACCCCTCCTAGGTCGCGCCAACGGTTCTGCGCAAATGGTGCGGTTGAAACCGCTGCGCCGATCATGCCGCGCGAATCAGGCCCTCAACGTTGTCATGCGCATTGAGTTCCATATTGCCGGAACTTTTTGCAGACCGGCGCGTTTGGGAGTAGCTGGTGACAGTTTCTTTTTTTTCAGGCTGTTGAGGGAGACGCCATATCATGAGTTTGTCCGCAAGGATTGCGCCGCATCTGCCATTGCTGCGGCGGTTTTCACGCGCTGTATCGGGCTCCCAATCGAGCGGTGATGCGCTCGTGGCCGCCACGCTCGAGGCGATCATTGCCGATCCGAGCATCTTTCCGAGCTCTTCGTCCGATCGCATTGCGCTCTACAAGATCTTTGCCAAGTTGTTCACTTCGGTGGCGCTGCGGGTACCCGACGAGCAGCCGCTGTCTGCCTGGGAAAGCCGCGTGGTGACGAATCTGTCATCGCTCGCGCCGCGACCCAGACAGGCCTTCCTGCTGGTCGCTGTCGAGGGCTTCAATGAAGTCGAGGCCGCGGAGGTTCTCGATGTGTCCGAGGAAGAGTTCAGCTCGCTGCTTAACGAGGCCAGCGACGAGATTTCGCGTCAGGTCGCCACCGACATCATGGTGATCGAGGACGAGCCGCTGATCGCCATGGATATTGAGCAGATGGTCGAGAGCCTGGGGCACCGCGTCGTCGGTACCGCGCGTACGCACAAGGAAGCGACGTCGTTGTTCAAGTCCACCCAGCCGAAGATGGTTCTGGCAGACATCCAGCTTGCCGATGGCAGTTCGGGCATCGATGCTGTGAACGAGATTCTGGCAATGGTCTCGGTACCTGTCATCTTCATCACCGCTTTTCCGGAGCGACTTCTGACTGGCGAGCGGCCAGAGCCAACCTTCCTGGTGACCAAGCCCTTCAATCCGGACATGGTGAAGGCGCTTATCAGTCAGGCCCTGTTCTTCGAACGGCAAGCACACGCGGCAGCCTGAATTGCCACCAGCCCACCCCAATTGGCGGGTTGGCCCCTGGCGCCGCGGAACGAATTTCCGCGACCGGCGTTGCTAACGCAGGATAAAAGGAGACAGGACTATGCTTTACTGGACACTCGTCTTTCTGGTCGTCGCGATCATCGCCGGCGCGCTTGGATTTACAGGTATCGCCGGTGCTTCTGCCAGCATCGCGCAGATCATCTTCTTCATCTTCCTCGCGCTGCTCGTCATTTCGTTGATCACCGGGGTCGTGCGCCGTCCGCGCTAGTATTGGAGTTGGTGCCGGGCGTGCCCGGGCACAGTGATCGAGCATGCAAAAGCACCCGGCGGAACCTATCAACGACAATGTCGTCCCTGACGGCAGATCGCCGGGTGCAGATCGTTTCAAAAGATCGCGAGCAGGAGCCGGGGGAATCGACAGGGAGAGCGCCAAGGACGGGCCTTCGAGTCGACCGGTCGAATCCGGTCTGGGTCGCAATCTCGTTCGAGCCCTTTCCAATACCGGTATCACCGTCATTTGCCAGGATCGCGATCTCAACGTGGTATGGGCGCAAAACGTGCCCCCGAGTTGGCGGAACGGCGATATAGTGGGCCTGTCCGATGCCGATTTCCTCCCGGCCGCAGACATAGACCGTATCGTTGCGCTGAAACGCGACGTGATAGCCGACGGGACTGCAAGGCGGCTGGAGATGCGGCAAAGCGTCGATGCCGCCAGCCGGTGGTATGACGTCTGGCTCGATGCCGACCGTGATCCAGGCGGCGAACTTGTCGGCGTCGTCATGACGTTGGTGGAGACGACCGAGCACAAGCTGCGCGAGCAGACCCTTCGCACGCTACTGCGCGAAGTCAGCCACCGGTCCAAGAACCTGCTGGCCGTCATCCAGAGCATCGCAACGCAAACCGGCCGTTATTCCGGCACGATCGACGTCTTTCTGGAGCGCTTTCGCGGCAGGTTGCAGTCACTGGCCTCTTCGCAGGACATCGTGACATCCACGAATTGGCGTGGTGCGCGGCTAAGCCAGCTGATAGCCGAGCAGGCAGGCCGTTATTGCGACGACCCTTCCTACAGTATCCGGCTGGACGGGTTCGACCCGCATCTAACCCCGAACGCCACCCTTCACATCGGGTTGGCCTTGCACGAGCTGATCGTCAACTCCATGAGCCACGGCGCTCTGTCCCGGCCAAACGGTTATGTCGATCTTGTCGTTCGCCTGACGAAGAATCCGACTGACGCCACCAGGGAATTCACATTTCTCTGGAGCGAAAAGACCCAACTCAAGGATGCGACGATCGCCAAGCGCTTTGGAAGCGTGGCGCTGGAGCGGGTCGTGCCGGCCTCGCTGGATGGCGAGGCGTCGCTTGAGATCGATAAAGACAGGGTCGAATACCGACTGCAGGTTCCGCAGACCAATTTCGATATGGATTGAAGCGGCCGGTTTCAGTCGCCTATTGGCGGCGGCCCAAGAAAAAAGCCGGCCCGCAGGCCGGCTTGAAGGTAGTGAAAGACGCTATCGGGGTGGGGGACATATGCGTCTTTCCGTTATTCATGACACGGGCACGTATGGGGGGGCGATTGGAGGGTTACGTCCGCCGCGTCACAAGCTGATAACTTTTGAAGAGCAGACTGGTTCCATCCCAATGAATCTTTTTTTTGGGTGCGAAGCGTTCTTTCCGGTGGAACCCGAACCATGCCGGTCTCGTTGACCTGCCGATTATCGCTTCAAACGGGAGGGTCGACGTCATGAGTTCGCATATGATGCAAATCGAGCGTGCCGCCCGCATGGCGATGGGAGGAAATCCCGGCGACCAGGAAGGCGATCCGCTGCCGCCAGCACCCAACTACGGGCCGTTCGGCTATTTCCGGCTGGCCGTTCTGGTATTTGCCGCATTCGTGGCCGTTTTAGTGGCCCTGCAGTGGCTTTGAGGCATCATCAACGATCGCTTTGGTCGAGTGGGACGCGGATACTCATTTCACCGTAATTCGGTTCGACCAACGTGGCGAGCGCGAACATTGCGCCATACGCAATTCCGGCAAGTATCGCCAGAACTGTCAAAAACCGAAACAATGTGGGCATGCCGCTCGATTGCCCCTGTTGCTAGGACTTGTTCCCCGAGCGCTTATCCTACGAGCGCCCCACGAATTCAAGGTCGTCTCAGGGTGTGACTGCATCCGGCCAGCTTGACGCGTCCGGGCTTTTGTGTCGAAAGGCTGCGGGCGGGAAAGCCGGAGCCATGATCGAGCCCCAGAAGAACACATCGGCATCGCCGAAAAACCTGGTCGATGCCTTGGGCACGCGCAACCTGGTTTTCGTTGGCCTGATGGGCGCCGGCAAGACCTCGATCGGCCGCAAGGTGGCGGCACGCCTCGGCATGCCGTTTGCCGACAGCGACAAGGAGATCGAGGAAGCTTCGCGCATGACGATCCCGGAACTGTTCGAACGATATGGCGAGACCGAATTCCGCGCGCTGGAGGAAAGGGTCATCCATCGCCTTTTGAGCGAGGGTCGCCGGGTAATCTCAACAGGGGGCGGGGCCTTCATGAATCCTGCGATCCGCCAAGAGATTGCCCAGACCGGGGTCTCTGTCTGGCTGAAGGCGGATTTCGATACACTGATGGAGCGGGTCGCGAGAAACAGGAACCGTCCCCTGCTCCGCGATCCCGACCCGGCCGGCGTGATGCGCCGTCTGATGGAAGTACGATATCCCGTTTATGCCGAGGCCGACATCACGGTGAAGACCCGCGATGCCCATCGCGACGTCATTGCAGGTGAAGTGATCGACGCCCTGACGGTCTATCTCGTTCACCCGGAAAGCACCGCAACGGAAGCGCACAGCTAATGACACTGACCGATATACGCAAAGTCGCGGTGACGATAGCCGACCGAGGCTACGATATCCTCATCGGCGGCGGCCTGATCGCCGCAGCCGGCCTTGAAATCGCGGCACGGCTACCCGGCATCAGGGCCGCCATCGTCACCGACGAGAACGTCGCCAGTCGCCACTTGCCGGCTCTCCAGGCGGGGATGGAAGCCGCCGGAATCGGCGTGCAGGTGCTCACGGTGACGCCCGGCGAGGCGACGAAGCGCTTCGAGATTCTGGAGAAGGTCGTCGATGGAATCATCGAGGCGCGGCTGGAGCGCGGAGATGCTGTCATCGCGTTGGGCGGCGGCGTCGTCGGCGACCTGGCGGGCTTTGCTTCCGGCATTGTGCGCCGCGGGATGCATCTGGTACAGGTGCCGACGTCCCTGCTGGCCCAGGTGGACTCGTCCGTCGGCGGCAAGACAGGGATCAACACGCCACGCGGCAAGAACCTGGTCGGCGTCTTCAAGCAGCCGGCGCTGGTCCTTGCCGACACCGATGCACTGGACACGCTGCCGCCGCGCGAATTCGCGGCCGGCTATGCCGAAATCGTCAAATACGGGCTGATCGACAAACCCGACTTCTTCACCTGGCTGGAAGACAACCGGGCCGCGGTGTTTTCGGGTGGTTCCTCGCGCAGCGAGGCGATTGCGGTGTCGTGCCGTGCCAAGGCGGAAATCGTCGCGCGCGACGAGATGGAGAACGGCGATCGCGCGCTGCTCAATCTCGGCCATACATTCGGCCATGCGCTGGAGGCAGCGACGCGCTTCGACGGAACCAGGCTGGTGCACGGCGAGGGCGTGGCGATCGGCCTAGCTCTGGCGCATCGATTTTCAGTCCGGCTGGGCCTGGCGCCGCAGGAAGACGCGGAGCGCGTCGAAGCACATCTGGCCGCTGCCGGCCTGCCCTACCGGCTTTCGGACGTGCAAGGCGGCTTGCCTGGCGCCGAGGCGCTGATGGACTACATTGCCCAGGACAAGAAGGTATCGCGCGGTACATTGACCTTCATCCTGACACGCGGCATCGGCCGCGCCTTCATCGCCCGCGATGTGGCGCCGGTCGACGTGCTGGACTTTCTACGGGAGAACCTCGAGCCATGATCGGCGACGTCTGGATCATTCTTCTCATCATTGGCCTGCTCATCATGCTATCCTTTCTCTTCTCGGGGACAGAGACGAGCGTGACCGCCGTGTCGCGGGCGCGGCTGCATACGCTGGAGGCCAATGGCGACAAGAGGGCCAGCATCGTGGGCAGGCTCGTGCAGCGGCGCGACAGGCTGGTAGGCGCTCTCCTGATCGGTAACAATCTGGTCAATATCCTGGCCTCGGCGCTGGCCACGACCGCGATGCTGCAGCTTTTCGGCGAGGCAGGCGTGATCTACGCCACTGTCGCCATGACGGTGCTGCTGGTGATCTTCGCGGAGATCCTGCCGAAGTCCTGGGCGCTGTCGCGACCCGAACAGTTTGCGCTGGCGGTCTCCCGCTTCACGCAACTCATCGTCTTCCTATTCGGGCATTTGTCTTCGCTGGCCAATCTCATCGTTCGTGGCCTGCTGTCGCTGTTCGGCATCAACCTGTCGCGCGACGCGCCGATGCTGTCTGCGCACGAGGAACTGCGCGGCACGGTGGAGGTACTTCATCGCGAGGGCGGCGTCGTCAAGCAGGATCGCGACCGGGTCGGCGGATTGCTTGACCTGCACGAACTCGAAGTCTCCGACATCATGATCCACCGGACGAATATGCGCACGATCTGCGGCGACGATTCGCCGGAGGAGATCGTTCGAGAGGTGCTTCAGAGCCCGCATACGCGCATGCCGGTGTGGCGAGGAACGACTGACAATATCGTTGGCGTGATCCATGCCAAGGACCTGCTGCGCGCGCTGCACGAAGTCGATTACGACTTCAAGCGCATCGATATCGTGAAGGTGGCGCGCAAACCCTGGTTCGTTCCCGACACCACCACGCTTCAGGACCAGCTCAACGCCTTCCTGCGGCGCAAGGCCCATTTTGCGATCGTCGTCGACGAATATGGCGAGGTCGAAGGCATGGTCACGTTGGAAGACATTATCGAGGAGATTGTCGGCGACATCTCCGACGAGCACGACATCGAGATGCAGGGCGTTAAGCAGGAGGCGGACGGTTCGGTGGTGGTCGACGGCTCTGTGCCCATCCGCGACTTGAACCGGGCGCTCGACTGGCAATTGCCGGACGAGGAAGCCACGACGATCGCGGGCCTGGTCATCCACGAGACGCAGACCATTCCGGAAGAGAAGCAGGCCTTCACCTTCCATGGAATGCGCTTCGTCGTGCTCAAGCGCGATCGGAACCGGATCACCAGCCTGCGGATCAAGCCGGTCGAGGCGGTTCAGACCAAGAAATAGGGCGCGCTACCAGCGGGTTTTTTCGCCGGGTGCTGCCGGCTCGATTGCCAGCGCGTGGACATTGGCCGCGAGTTCATCGGCCAGCAATTCGTTCACCGTGCGATGGCGCTCGACACGGCCCATGCCAGCAAATCGGTCCGAGACGACGCGAACACGGAAATGGGTCTCGCCGGAACCGTCGAACTTGGCGTGATGGTCGGAATCGTGATGCGTGTGGCCGGTGTGAAGATGACTTTCGTCGAGAACCTCGAAGCGTTCGGGCGCCAGCGCCGCCCTCAGCTTTTCCTCGATCCGCAGCTTGGTGGACAATCGGGCCTCCATCGACCATATCAGGGGTCGTCTTCTCGTGGCGAAGCACTGGCCTATTTCCAGAGCCGGCCAAAAGTCAATTCTTGTTTCGCGCCGCGAACACCCCATAATCCCACTGATTTGCAAGGCTACGGGCCCGATGGCTGCCTATTCGAAATATTTCGAGAAGATCAAGGTTAAGCGCGACCGGCAGGCCGAGGCCGAAACCAGCGCGCCTCGTTGCCAGTGGGACGGATGCACGCAAGCCGGCACGCACCGCGCGCCGGTCGGGCGCATGCGGGAGGGAGAGTATTTCCGTTTCTGCCTCGACCATGTGCGCCAGTACAACAAGGGCTTCAACTATTTCTCCGGCATCGCCGATTCGGAGATCGCCAGGTTCCAGAAAGAAGCGCTTACCGGCCATCGCCCGACCTGGCGCATGGGGTCCAACGGCGGCAGCGTCTATTCCTCCGATTACGCCCGGCAGCGCTCCGGCACGGCGGGCTATTACAACCGGTTGCGCGATCCGTTCGGGCTGTTTGGCGGTGCGGCACGCGAGGCCCGCGATAATCTGCCGCGGCAGCGGAAGCTGCGCTCGCTGGAGGTCAAGGCGATGGAAACGCTGGGCCTGGCAGAGACCGCCACTAGCGCAGAGATCAAGGCGCGCTATAAGGAACTGGTGAAACGCCACCATCCAGATGCGAATGGGGGCAACCGGGAGTCGGAAGACCGGTTCCGTGACGTGATCCAGGCCTATCGGCTGCTCAAGCAAGCGGGTTTGTGTTGAACCGGCGATCTGCTAAAGACAGCCCCCGAAACCCCCAAACTTTGACCTGCGGCAGCGGCGGCTTCCGCACGGAGGCATAATGAACAAGGTCGACCGCGACATAGCAAATCTCCCAGACACGACCGTTCCGGTCCAGGAAACCTTCGGTATCGAATCCGACATGGTCGTCCCGGCCTATTCGGTCGCCGATGCCCATGTTCCGGACATCGATCCTGACTACCTGTTCGACCGCCAAACCACCCTGGCGATCCTCGCCGGTTTTGCCCATAACCGCCGTGTCCTGGTCTCGGGTTATCACGGCACCGGCAAGTCGACCCATATCGAGCAGGTCGCCGCCCGCCTGAACTGGCCCTGCGTGCGCATCAATCTCGACAGCCATGTCAGCCGCATCGACCTGGTGGGCAAGGATGCCATCGTCATCAAGGAAGGACTGCAGGTTACCGAGTTCCGGGACGGCATCCTTCCCTGGGCCTACCAGCACAATATCGCGCTGGTCTTCGACGAATACGATGCCGGCCGTCCGGACGTGATGTTCGTCATCCAGCGCGTGCTGGAATCGTCAGGTCGGCTGACGCTGCTCGACCAGAGCCGCGTGATCCGGCCGCACCCGGCGTTCCGGATATTCGCCACCGCCAACACGATCGGCCTTGGCGACACGACCGGGCTCTATCACGGCACCCAGCAGATCAACCAGGCGCAGATGGACCGCTGGTCGATCGTCACGACGCTGAACTATCTGCCGCATGACGACGAGGTTGCCATCGTGCTGGCCAAGTCGCGGCATCTGCAGACCGACAAGGGCCGCGAAACAGCCAACAAGATGGTCCGCGTTGCCGACATGACGCGTTCGGCCTTCATCAATGGCGACCTGTCCACGGTCATGAGCCCGCGCACGGTCATTACCTGGGCAGAGAACACCGAAATCTTCAACGATGTCGGCTTCGCCTTCCGCGTCACCTTCCTCAACAAGTGCGACGAACTGGAACGCGCCGTCGTGGCGGAATTTTACCAGCGTGCCTTTGGCGAGGAACTGCCGGAATCCGCGGCCAATGTGGTCCTGAGCTGAACCGAACGACAAGATGGCAGGTCCCGGAGACAATTCCAGATCGAAATCGGGCAAGGGCGGCGAGACCGACACCTTCAAGCGGGCGCTGACGGCCTGCATGCGGGCGATCTCGGGCGACGGCCAGCTGGAGGTCTCGTTCGCCAAGGAGCGGCCGGCACTTGCGGGCCACTCGGCCAGACTGCCCGAACTGCCGCGCAAGCCAACCAGTGACGATCTCTCGGTTGCCCGCGGCATCGGCGATTCGATGGCACTTCGTCGGGCCTGTCATGACATGAAGGTTCATGCGCGGCTGGCGCCGGAAGGACGCCAGGCACGCGCCGTGTTCGATGCGGTCGAACAGGCGCGGGTAGAGGCAATCGGCGCCCGCGCCATGGTCGGGGTGGCCGACAATCTGGGCTTCATGCTGGAAGACAAGTTTGCCCGCGCCAATCTGGCAAATGTGTCCGACCAGTCCGATGCGCCGCTCGAGGAAGCTGTCGCGCTGATGGTGCGCGAAAAGCTGACCGGCCGCGCTGCGCCGCGCAGCGGAGCCAGAACGGTCGAACTTTGGCGCGACTGGATCGAGGATCGCGCCGGCGGCAATCTCGAGACGCTCGTCGACAAGCTCGAGGACCAGCAGGCCTTTGCCCGCGCCATTCGTGACATGCTCGTCTCGATGGAGATGGCGGAGGAGCTGGGCGAGGACGAGGAAAGCGAGGATTCTGCCGAGGACGAGGAGCAGCCACCGGAGGGCGAGGAGCAGGGCGAGGAAGGTGGCGAGGAGAACGCCGGTTCCGACCAAGCCCAGCCTGAGGAAATGGAAGCCTCGAGCGAGGACCAGGAAGGAGGCGAGACGGAAGCCACGGACGCCAGCGCCGACGAGATGGCCGATGACGACCTGGACGCCGAAACTCCGGGCGAAACGCGCCGCAACGACGATCCTTTCGCTAATATCTCGCGCGACGTTGACTACAAGATCTTCAGCACCGCCTTCGACGAGACGGTCGGCGCGGAGGAACTGTGCGACGAAGAGGAGCTCGACCGGCTTCGCGCCTTCCTCGACAAGCAGCTTGCCAATCTGCAGGGTGTCGTCGGCAGGCTTGCCAATCGGCTGCAGCGCCGCCTGATGGCGCAGCAGAACCGCTCCTGGGATTTCGATCTCGAAGAGGGCGTACTTGATCCCGCGCGCCTGCCGCGCCTCGTCATCGATCCGATGCAGCCGCTCTCCTTCAAGCAGGAGCGCGACACCAATTTCCGCGACACCGTCGTCACGCTGCTGCTCGACAATTCGGGTTCGATGCGAGGACGGCCGATCACGGTTGCCGCCACCTGCGCCGACATCCTGGCGCGGACACTGGAAAGGTGCGGGGTCTCGGTCGAGATCCTCGGCTTCACCACCAGGGCCTGGAAGGGCGGCCAGGCGCGCGAGAAGTGGCTGAAGGACGGTAAGCCTTCCAGTCCCGGCCGTCTCAACGATCTGCGCCACATCATCTACAAGTCGGCCGATACGCCCTGGCGGCGCGCCAGGCGCAATCTCGGTCTGATGATGCGCGAGGGGCTGCTCAAGGAGAACATCGATGGCGAGGCGCTGTTGTGGGCCCATCAACGCCTGATCGGGCGGCCGGAGCAGCGGCGGATCCTGATGATGATCTCGGATGGCGCGCCGGTCGACGATTCCACGCTGTCGGTCAATCCGGGCAATTATCTGGAGCGGCATCTGCGCGCCGTCATCGAACTCATCGAGACGCGTTCGCCGGTTGAGCTCTTGGCGATCGGCATCGGCCACGACGTCACCCGCTACTATCGCCGTGCCGTCACCATCGTCGATGCCGAGGAGCTTGCGGGTGCGATGACGGAGCAACTGGCGGGTCTCTTTGGCGAACAGACCGCGCGCGAGGTGCGTCGCGAGGGCAAGCGCCCGTCGATGCGCCGCGCCGGCTGATGGCGCTGAGGGCAGCCGCGCGCCGCCTTGCCGCCGGATGTTTCGCGGTTTTGGCGCTTGCCGCCGCACCAGCCCTCGGCGAGCCGGCTTTCGATGTCGAACTGACCTTCCTGCCGATCGACCGCTTCCGGATCGGCACGGACGAAGCGCGCTTCGGCCCCTTCGAATTTCTCGGAGGGTTCGAGATGCAATCTCCCCTGCGCCGGTTCGGGCAGCTGTCTTCCGTGCGATTCCTGTCGCCGGGTTCCGAGTTCGTCGGGGTGGCGGATCATGGCCACTGGTTCTTCGGCGCGGTCGCGCGGGACGAGGCGGGCGTTCCCGTCGGCATGTCGCGCTTCTCGATGCAGCGGATCATCGGTGACGATGGGCAGCCCGTTCACGAAAAGCACTACGCCGATGCCGAGGGCCTGTCGGTTCATGACGGCATCGCGACCGTCTCCTTCGAGAGAGATCATCGGGTGGTCGAGTATGTGCTCGAACCCGGCGGCATGGGAGCGCCAGTCGGCGAACTCGACTTCCTGATCCCCGAAAAACTGCTCGGGTACAACGCCGGTATCGAAACGGTGGCGCGCGCGCCGGATGACGGTCACCTGGAAGGCGCGCGCATCGTGATCGCGGAGCGAGCGGCCGACGCAGAGGGGAACATACAGGCTGCGATCCTGGAAGGGCCGGAGCGCGGCCGCTTCTGGGTTGTGCGTTCAGGCAATTTCGACATTACCGACGGGGTTTTCCTGCCCGATGGCGATCTGCTTCTTTTGGAGCGCCGCTTCAGCCTGCCGCTGGGTGTCGCCATGCGGATCCGGCGTATCGCCGGCGACCACATCATGCGGGAGGTGCTGGTCGATGGGCCGGTGCTCTACGAAGCCGACATGACGCACCAGATCGACAACATGGAGTCGATCGACTGGTGGCGGCGCGAAGATGGGGCGCTGGTCGTTGCGCTGATGTCCGACGACAACCAATCGCGCTTTCAGCGCAGCCTCTATCTGGAATTCGTGCTCTCGGGCGAATGAACGAAAGGAAACGGCGCGGGAATGCCGCGCCGTTCTTTTTCTTCAGGCTTCTGCCGTCTGCTTCCTGGCAACCGTCGGCGGGATGCCGCCGCGCTCGGGGATCAGCCCCCTTGGCGCGAAGCGCAGCATCAAGAGCAGCGCGGCTCCCATGAAGATCAGCCTCGTGTGCGCCGCCTGCGCCATCAGGTGCTGGCGCAGGCCACTGTCGGTGCCCAGCCAGGCGGTGCCGTTGTCCATCAGCCAGCGCCCGAGCGGTTCGGACTGGACCCACAGGAACCAGATGACCATGCCGCCCAGGACCGCGCCCCAGTTGTTGCCGGATCCACCCACGATCACCATCACCCAGATCAGGAATGTGAAGCGCAAGGGCTCGTAGCTGCCCGGTGTCAGCTGCCCATCCAGCGTGACCATCATCGCTCCGGCCAGCCCGCAGACCCCCGATCCGAGGACGAAGATCATCAGATGGCGGCGGGTGACGTCCTTGCCCATCGCCCGCGCGGCGGTCTCGTTGTCGCGGATGGCGCGCATCATCCGGCCCCATGGCGAATTCAGCGCCTTTTCCGACAGCCAGACGAGGATGACCAAGACGACAAGGAACAGTGCGGTATAGCCGAGCAATTCGACGATGCGCGCTGTTTCCGGCACTGTCCAGCCGAGCCGCTCGGCCAGTGACTGCACCCATTCGCGGGTCTGCAATTCGACCGGACGCGTCACGGGGCGGGGGATGCCGGAGACGTTGTTCACGCCCCGGGTCAGCCAGGCCTCGAACTTCACCACAGCAATCAGGATTTCCGAAATACCCAGTGTGGCAATCGCCAGATAATCCGACCGGAGGCCCAAAGCGACCTTGCCGACCAGCCAGGCGACCCCGCCGGCCAACAAAGCACCCACGGGCCATGAGATGAGGACCGGAAGTCCCAGGCCGCCAAGATAGCCCTCGACCGCTGGGTTGACGCGTGTGATCGCGGTGGTGGCCGGTCCGTAGACGATCCCGGCAACGATATATCCCGTGACCAGCACGACCGTGATAGCCAATGCCCTGAGCGGGCCCCGAGTCATGCGCTTGTAGACAAGCACCGCTGCAAAGAGCGATGCGGCGCCGATCGCCAGACCCAGGAAGGCCTGCGCGCCGCCCACGGCCCAGGCCGCCGGCACAGGCGGCATCGCGATCAGCACCACGGCGAGACCGCCAAGGGCGGTAAAACCGGCGATGCCGACGTTGAACAGCCCCGCATACCCCCACTGGATGTTCACGCCCAGGGCCATGATCGAGGAGATCAGCGCCATGTTGAGCACCGTCAGCGCCAGCGTCCAGCTTTGCATCTGGGCCATTGCCACAAATGCCAAGAGAATGGCTGCGAACAGCGCGATGTTGCGCAGATTGAGCGACATCATAGCGCCTTCCCCCTGAAGATACCGGTGGGCCGGAAGATGAGCACGAGGACAAGGATCCCGAAGGTGACGGCAAACTTGTAGTCCGTCGGCAGAAGCTGCATCAGCCCGCTGGGCAGCCAGTCTTCGGGCAGAAGGTAGCTGAAGAAGCGCCGCCAGGCATAGGTGACCGCCATTTCGGAAAAGGCCACGATATAGGCGCCGACCACCGCTCCCAGCGGATTACCCAGCCCACCAAGGATCGCGGCGGCGAAGAAAGGCAAAAGAAGCTGGAAGTAGGTAAACGGCCGGAAGCTCTTGTCGAGCCCGTAAAGCGTGCCGGCCAGAACCAGCAGCACGGCAACGATCGTCCAGGTGATGAGAACCACCCGCTCGGGATTGATGCCCGACAGCAGCGCCAGATCCTCGTTGTCGGAAAAGGCGCGCATCGACTTGCCGGCCTTGGTGCGGTTGAGGAACCAGAACAGCAAGGCCATGGCGATCAGCGCCACCCCGATAGTCAGCCCCTGCGCGGTGCGCAGTGTGAGGCCTTCGGCGAGGCCCGACCATTGGCGGAATGCCTGCACGGTTATGATAAACCGCTCCCCGTCCTCGAAGCGCTGCTCACCCGGGCCGATCAGAAGTCGTGTCAGGCCGTTGGTGACGAACATCACCCCGAGCGATGCCATGACAACGGTAATCGGTTTTGCGCGCACCTTTCGATAAAAGCGATAGACCGTCCGGTCGGCGGCCAGCAGATAGGCAACTGTGCACAGGATAGCGAAGGGCAAGGCAAGAAGCGCGGTCGGCAAGACACCCAGCCCGATGCCGTTTGCCTGTAGGAACCAGGTAAACAGGATTACCGTCGCGGTGCCGAAGGCCATCGTGTCGCCATGGGCGAAATGCGAAAAGCGCAGGATACCGTAGATGAGTGTGATCCCCAGCGCGCCGAGCGCCAGCTGGCTGCCATAGGCCAGCGCAGGGACGATGATGAAATTGGTCAAGAGCACCAATGCGTTCAGGAGATCGATCATGCGGTAACCTCGCAGCGGCCCATGGCGAGCATCGAGTCGTTTGCGGACGCACCGGCCATCTGGCCCGCATGCATGTTGGTAGCGGTCGCCATGGTTCAGCCCCCCAGGAAGCTGCGCCGGACCTCGGGGTCGGCCAGAAGCGCCTCCCCGGTGTCGGTAAAGCGGTTGCGGCCCTGAACCAGAACGTAGCCCTTGTCGGCGATCGCCAGCGCCTGGCGCGCGTTCTGTTCGACCATCAGGATGGAAATTCCGGTACGTGCGATCTCGATGATCCGGTCGAACAGCTCGTCCATGACAATCGGGCTGACGCCGGCGGTTGGCTCGTCCAGCATCAGAACCGAGGGCTTCGTCATCAGTGCGCGCCCGACGGCCACCTGCTGGCGCTGGCCGCCCGAAAGCTCGCCGGCCGCCTGGCGGCGCTTCTCGCGCAGGATCGGAAACAGGTCGAAGACCTGTTCGATCGTTTCGCGGAAATTATCCTCACGGATGAAGGCGCCCATCTCCAGGTTTTCCTCGACGGTCATCGAGGGGAAGATGTTCGAGGTCTGCGGCACGAAACCCATGCCCTTGCGCACGCGGGCCTGCGGGCTAAGGCCGCCAATGTCCTCGCCATTGAGCCGTACGCTGCCCTCGCGCAGCTTCAGCATGCCGAAGACGGCCTTCATCGCGGTCGACTTGCCCGCACCATTGGGGCCGACGATGACGGCGATCTGGCCCTTCTCGACGGCGATGGTGCAGCTGTGAAGAATATCGGCGCCGCCATAACCGCCGGTCATGGCCTCACCGATCAGGACAGGTTCAGACATGACCCACCTCGGCCACCACCTTGTTCTTCAGTCCCGTGCCTAGATAGGCCTCGATCACCGCTTCATTGGCCTTGATCTCGTCCAGGGTGCCTTCGGCAAGAACCTTGCCTTCGGCCATGCAGATGACCGGATTGCAGATGCGGCTGATGAAATCCATGTCATGCTCGATGACCACGAAAGTATAGCCGCGCTCCTGGTTCAGCCGCACGATTGCATCGGCGATGGTGTTGAGAAGAGTCCGGTTCACGCCAGCGCCCACCTCGTCCAGGAACACCACCCGGGCATCGGTCATCATCGTGCGGCCGAGTTCCAGCAGCTTCTTCTGCCCACCAGAGATGTTGCCTGCCTTTTCGTCAGCGATGTGCGAGATGGTGAGGAATTCCAGAACCTCGTCGGCCTTCTGGCGGACTTCCTCCTCCTCGCGCGCGACCTGTCCGCGGCGAAACCAGGCCGACCACAGATCCTCTCCGGATTGGCGCGGCGGAACCATCATCAGGTTCTCGCGCACCGACAGGGTGGAAAATTCGTGCGCGATCTGGAAGGTGCGCAGCAATCCCCTGTGAAAGAGCTCATGCGGCGGCAGGCCGGTGATTTCCTCGTCGCCAAGCCAGACGTGGCCGGAAGTCGGCAGATAATGGCCGGCAATGACGTTGAACAGCGTTGTCTTGCCTGCGCCATTCGGCCCGATCAGTCCCGTGATCGAACCCGGAGCAATCTCAAGACTTGCGCCATCGACGGCATGGAAGCCGCCAAAAAGCTTATGCAGGTTCTCGACCCGGATCATGTGTTCTCCCCGCCCCGTAAATGCCGCTTCTTTGTCGGATCATTTCGGGAAAACGGCCCGGGGTAGGTCCCCGGGCCGCGATGAGCGGCAGTGCCGCCTATGATGTCAGTGGAACTCGATCGTGGTGATCGCGCCATCCTCGAAGGTGTATTCGCGATAGCTGCCGGCAGCTTCGCCGGGCCCGATCAGGTTGACGTTGGTCGCGCCGACATAGTTGATCTCGCCGCCATTGGCCAGAATTTCCAGACCGCGTGCCAGGTCGCCCGCGTGGACTTCCTCGCCCGGTTCGTTGGCGACGTTGAGGATGTTGGCGGCAATGCCGGCCGGTGTTGCTTCGCCTGCAGCCTGGGCTGCGAGCAGGAGCAGCGCCGCAGCATCGTAGGATTCGCCCGCGAAGGAGGACGACCAGTTGATGCCGGCTTCGGTGCCAATGCGCTCCCAATTGGCTGCGGCGTCGCCGACGGCCGAAGGCACCGTGCCAACGATCGCGGCAGCGGCATCGTTGCCGACCAGGTTAGGCATGTCCTCGGTGAAGACGCCGTCGCCGACGAAGAACTGTTCGAAGGCGCCGAGCTCCCATGCGGTGCGGATCACGTTTGAGCCGCCATCGACATAGCCCAGAACCATCAGTGCGTCGCCGCCGGCTGCCTGAAGAGAGGCAACTTCGGCCGAATAATCACCGCGGGCTTCCTCATGCGGGATGACCACGGTGACGGTGCCGCCATTTTCGGTGAAGTTCTCGACGAAAGCGTTGGCCAAGCCCGCGCCGTAATCGTTGTTGGTGTGGGTGACGGCGACGGAGGTGATGCCGCGGCCCATGACGATGTCGGCCAGCAGCTGTCCCTGGCGCGCGTCGGAAGGCGCGGTACGGTAGAACAGGCCGCCGGAATCGAAGGTGGTGAAGCCCGGGCTGGTCGCCGAAGGCGAAACCATCGGGATACCGTTTGCCATGGCAACGTTTTCCAGCACCGCACGGGTCACGCCGGAGCAATCCGGACCCATGATCGCCACCACGTTGTCCGAGGTGATCAGACGTTCGGCAGTTGCCTGCGCGAGGGCCGAGTCGACGCAGCCCGAATCACCGCGAACAGCCGAGACGTTGGTCCCGCCGAGGAAATTGCCGGAGGCGTTGATCTCGGAGATGGCCAGTTCGGCAGCGTCGGCCATGTGTGGGGTGATCGTTTCGATCGGACCGGTGAAGCCGAGAATGATGCCGATATTGATGTCGTCGGCCTGAGCCGTGGCGGCGGCGGCCATGAAGGCGGCGCCGGCCACCGAGGCAGCAAGCATCGTGCGCAAACTGGATTTCATACTGACTACTCCCTGAGTGTTCCTGAGAATGTTAAGAGGCCCCGGGCAGTTGGAGCGCCCGGATTGGCGCCGATATTGTGATTGCGGCTCCATTTTGTAAAGCCTCGTTGGGCGACCCCCGGATGGATATGCCGGACATTGCCTCACCTTAACAATTCACTCATAGCGATTGGTGGCCGTCGCGTCGAGACTGTGCATCTCGCTTTGCGGAGAACTGCCGGAACATGGTTTATCGGGCTGCTCGGGGTCTTCGGCAGTTCTTGCGCCTGAAGCTGCGAACCCCGTCAAAAGAGCCTCGCGAATGTCAAGGGCGCCTCTATTTTGCCAATTGCCATTCCCCATGGGAATCGCGTAATCAACTGACATTCTTCAACTTCTTTTCTTGGGCGAGGGTGGACCATGATAATGTCCCGAGTGCGCGGCCTGGTTGCGGCCGCCGCTTTCGTATGTTCGGTTTCTACAATGGCTATGGCTGGGGCAGCACTGCCCCAGGCTGTCGTCAACAAGCTGGCCGATCCGGATCGGATCGTCGCGGCTCTCGGTGCGGACACGGATGAGCGTGTGCGCGTCATCGTCGAGTTTGCAGCCCCAAGGCTGCCCGATGCGACGAACTTCGCCAATGCCGCCGCGGCTGACGCGGCGCAGATTTCTGCGGTGCGCAACGTTCAGGACCAGATCCTGAGCCGCGTTTTTGCCTTGCAGGGCGGTCTCAGCGGCGTTGCCGCGAATGACGATCTTGCTCTCAAGCGCATGGATTATTCACCCATGTTCGCCCTGTCGGTCGACAGTGAGACGCTTCAGCGGCTGGCAAACGACCCCGCCGTCCTGCGCATCCACGAAGATCGGCTGAGCGCTCCGTTCCTCAATGTCGGCACCCCGACCTCGCTCGAGCGGATCCAGATGCCGGAAGCCGTTGCCGCAGGCGCCACGGGCAGTGGCTGGCATGTCGCGGTTCTCGACACGGGCGGAAGGCGGTCGCACAAGTTCCTGAACGCCCGTATCAGCCGTGCCGCGTGTTTCGGCACCAACGATGCCGGTCAGGGTTCCACCAGCTATTGCCCAGGGACAGCCACCGAATCCTTTACCCTCGACTCTGCCAATGACTGCGATGCCGCGGGCCCGATCTCCGGCTGTGGTCACGGCACCCATGTCGCCGGCACCGCTGCCGGCTTCAACAACGCGCCTGCCGCCGGCGAGCCGCTCTATGGTGTGGCCCGCCAGTCGAACATCATTTCCATCAACGTGTTCTCGGAATTCACGCCTGCAGCCTGCGAAGATACCAATGGGTGCGTACTTTCCTGGGGCAGCGACCAGATCAAGGCGCTGGAACATGTCTACAGCCTGCGCAACACCATAAATATTGCTGCTGCGAACATGAGCCTCGGCGGCGGTCGGTTTGGGACGAACTGTGACGCTGATCCCCTGAAGCCGATCATCGACCAGCTTCGCGCGGCTGGGATTGCCACCGTCATCGCGGCCGGTAACAGCGGCTACGATACAGACGTCGGCGCACCAGCCTGTATTTCCAGCGCCATTACCGTAGGCTCGTCGACCAAGGCCGATGTTCGTTCGGGCTTCTCCAACTGGGGAACGCTCATCGACATCGTGGCGCCCGGGTCCGACATCAATGCACCCGTCACCAATGGTGCCAGCAATTCGAGCTTCGGCCAGTATTCCGGCACCTCAATGGCTGCACCCCACGTGGCCGGTGCATTCGCAGCCCTGCGTTCTGCCGTGCCCAACGCGACGGTCGACCAGATCGAAACTGCTCTCAAGAATACGGGAACGGCGATCACGGCCGCTGGCGTCACCAAGCCGCGCATGAATGTAAACAGCGCCCTGACTGCGCTGGGCGGAGCCCAGGCAGCAAAGGCGGTGGTAACGTCTCCGGCACCAAGCTCGACTTTGCCCGGTGCATCCGTGACCTTCCAGTGGAATGCCGGAACCAATGCACAGGCCTACTGGCTTTATGTCGGCAACACGGTTGGCGGGGCGCAGTTCCACGACAGCGGCCAGCTGGGCACTGGCGTGCTGTCGCGCCAGGTTACCGGTCTGCCGACCAACGGTTCGACCGTGCGCGTGCGTCTGTTCACCCGTCTGGCGGGAGCCTGGCAGTTCAACGACTACACCTATACCGCGGCCTCTGGTGCAGGCGTCAAGGCAGCCATCACCTCGCCGGCGGCCGGCTCGACATTGGCTGGCGCAACGGTGACCTTCCAGTGGAATGCCGGCACCAATGCCCAGGCCTACTGGCTTTATGTCGGCAACACGGTGGGCGGGGCGCAGTTCCACGACAGTGGCCAGCTGGGCACTGGCGTGCTGTCGCGCCAGGTAACTGGACTGCCGACCAACGGTTCGACCGTGCGCGTGCGCCTGTTCACCCGTCTGGCGGGAGCCTGGCAGTTCAACGACTACACCTACACGGCAGCTTCGGCCGGTGGCACGAAGGCAGTAATGACGTCGCCGACAGCAGGCTCGACGCTGGCTGGTGCGACCGTCAACTTCCAGTGGAGTGCCGGTTCAGGCGCGCAGGCCTACTGGCTTTATGTCGGCAACACGGTGGGCGGTTCCCAGTTCCATGACAGTGGCCAGCTGGGCACCGGGACCTTGTCGCGCCAAGTCACGACCCTTCCGACCGACGGCTCGACCGTGCGCGTGCGCCTGTACACGCGCCTGGCCGGTGCGTGGCAGTTCAACGACTACACCTACACGGCAGCCACCAGCACGCCGTCGAAGGCTGTCATGTCGTCACCGGTTGCGGGATCGACCCTGCCGGGCTCGTCGGTCACCTTCCAATGGAATGCCGGTTCCCAGGCACAGGCCTACTGGCTCTCCGTCGGGTCGACGGCTGGCGGTACGCAGTACCATGACAGCGGCAGCATTTCCGCGAGCACGCTGTCGCGCCAGGTTACGGGTCTTCCGACCAACGGCTCGACCGTGCATGCCAGGCTGTGGACGCGTCTCGGCGGTGTTTGGCAGTTCAACGACTACAGCTACACGGCAGGTTCCGGCCTGATCGCCACGCTGACGTCGCCCGCCAATGGATCCACCATTGCCTTCAGGCAGGTCTTCACCTGGACGCCTGTGACCGGCGCAACGCAGTACTGGGTCGAGTTCGGCTCGACGCAGGGCGGCAGGAACTACTACGATGCCAGCCAGGGTACGGCCACGTCCCTGACCATCAACTGGACTGGTGCGGCCGGACTGCCGCTGCACATGCGGTTGTGGACCCGTCACGGGGGCACCTGGCGCTTCGTCGACTATCAGTTCGTCACCCCGGCGGCTGCTGCCGAAACCGCGATGGGCGCCAATGTCCTGACCGTTGCGGAGCAGACTGCGGCAGCCAACTAGAACGTCGGCGCTCGACGATGAATGAAGAGAGGCGCGGTTTCCCGCGCCTCTTTTTTGTGCGCGTTCTCTTGTCGGCACTTTTTTCTTCGGTCGTACATGACCGGTGCCTTGCGGACGCGATGGCGGCACCACACATGCTGGCGCGGTCGGGCATTAGGCTCCGCGAGGAGGGATCTCCAGATTGGACGCGCTATTCGTGTTGCTCGGCCTTGTCGGGCTGTTCGTTGGTGGAGAATTCCTTGTCCGGGGCAGTGTCGCGGTGGCGCGGGGCTTCGGCATCTCGCCGCTGCTCATCGGCCTCACGGTGGTCGGTTTCGGCACCTCCACGCCCGAACTGCTGGTCTCCGTCGATGCGGCCCTGCGTGGCCTACCTGATATCGCGCTCGGTAATGTGGTTGGCTCGAATATCGCCAATATCCTGCTGATCGTCGGGGTTTCTGCCTTGCTGTGGCCGATCACCCTTAATGGCAACTTCCCTAAACGCGACCTCGTGACGATGCTGGTGGCGGCTCTACTGCTCCTGCCGTTGTTTACCCTGGGTGCTGTCGGTCGAGTCGCCGGGATGGTTCTGGTTGGCGGACTGGTCATCTATCTCGTGCTCGCTTTCCGAGGAGCCAGGGGCGAACAGGAAGTCCAGCCCGAATACGGGGCGGCAATGCCCTTGTGGGTCGCAGGCGGACTGGTGGTTGTCGGGCTTCTGGCGCTTCTGGTGGGTGCCCGGCTGCTCATTGACGGTGCCGTCGCTATCGCACGCGATTTCGGCCTTTCAGAAGCCTTTATCGGCTTGACCATCGTCGCGGTGGGCACGTCGCTGCCCGAACTCGCCACCTCGCTCGTCGCGGCCCTGCGTCGTCAGTCGGACATCGCCATCGGCAACGTGGTCGGTTCCAACATCTTCAATATACTGGGTATTCTGGGTGCTACGGCCATCATCGCGCCGATACCCGTCGCCGCCAGGTTCCTGGCCTTCGACCTGCCGGTGATGCTGGTCGCGTCGCTGCTATTGGCCGGCCTTCTCCTTTTCCGTTGGAGCCTCGGGCGACCTGTCGGGCTTCTCATGCTGGTCGCTTATGCCGCCTATGTCTGGGCTGCGCAGGGTTAGAAGCCGAGGATGGCTTGTTTTGAGTGCATGGACATACAGGCCCAATGGCGCCTGTGCGGCCGCTATGCCATAAGCTCGGCCGCAACTCCTCTTCGGAATCTCCTGCCATGCTCTGGACCTATCTCCTCATCCTTTCCGTCGTGCAGGGAGTGACCGAATTCCTGCCCATCAGTTCCTCGGCACATCTCATTTTGGTGCGTGATCTGTTCGCAGCGCTCGGGCTGCCGATGTGGGAAGGCAGCCAGGCCGACGAACTGGCGCTGGACGTCGCCCTGCATGTCGGGTCGCTGGGCGCGATCCTGCTCTATTTCTGGCGCGATGTCGTACAGCTCCTGATCGGGCTGGCAGACGCCATCCGGCTGCGGGGTACGGCAGCCTCGCGTATGCTGTTTCTGCTGATCGTTGCGACGCTGCCGATCCTGGTCGTCGGTTTCCTGATGAAGGATGTGATCACCTTCATGTTGCGCTCGGCCGAGATCATCGCCTGGACGACGCTGATCTTCGGCTTGCTTCTTTATGTTGCCGACAGGCAGCCGGAACGCGAGCATGACATCGGCCACATGAACTTCCGCCAGGCTATCGTGCTTGGCCTTGCCCAGTGCCTGGCGCTGATCCCTGGCGTGAGCCGCTCGGGCATTGCGATGACGGCTGGCCGCCTCGTCGGTCTCAACCGGCCGCTATCGGCCCGCTTCGCCCTGCTTCTGTCGCTGCCCACCATTGCCGGCGCCGGACTGCTCGCCACGGTCGACCTCTATCGCGCCGGCGATGCGCGCCTGACCGGCGAGGCGCTGCTCGGCGGTTTCTTTGCTTTCGTCGCGGCCTGGATCGCGGTTGCGCTGCTGATGAAATGGCTGAGGCACTTCTCCTACACGCCTTTTGTTGTCTACCGGGTGGCCCTCGGGCTGTTGCTGCTGGTGCTCATCTACGGCTTCGGTTGGGCACCTGGCGTATAGTCTCGCCTGCAATCAGGTAGAACGTGCCGCGCTCCAACATCGAGAGCGCGGCATCCGCGTGGCGCGGCCGTGGAAGCTTAGCCTCCGAAACGGCCCGTCAGCGAAACCTTGAAGGTCCGGCCCTTGCCCTGCTCGATGTTCGAGGTCGTCGCCCATCCGCTCTGCGGATCGGTGTAGGCCTGATCGAAGAGGTTATCGATCCCGCCGTCGATCCGGAAATTGTCATTGATGTTCCAGTTGGCGAAGACGTTGACCAGATCGACGCGCGGATAGACCTTGGTGCCGGTCGACAGCTGCCGCACGACGCTTCCGATGCTCTGGTATTGAATACCCCAGGTCAGCCGGTTCTCAAGCGCCCGGAAACCGAGCGTGACTCCGACATTTTCCAGCGGCGTGTTGGAGAGGGTTTCACCGACATAGGGTCCGTCGCGCATCGTCGCGCTGGTGAAGGACGCGCCCGCGCTCAAATAACCACGGCCGAAATCGTAGACGCCTTCCATCTCGATGCCGCGAAGTCGCGCCGTGCCGACGTTGCGTGCCTGGGTCACGCCACCTGAAGAAACGGTGCTGATGTAGTCGGCGACATCGGAATGGAAGAGATTGACCTTCGCTCTCATCATGTCGCCGGACGCAACTACGTCGTCGAACTTGACGTTGACGCCACCTTCCCAGCTTCGTGCCACCTCGGGTCTCAGGAAAAGGTTCGGTTCATAGCCGGAGCCATGAGCGCCATTCTGGCGGAAAACCTCCTGGAGATGCGGGGTGCGATAACCTTCCGAATAGGTCGCATAGACCTGCAGGCCCGTGAAAGGCGTCACCCCTACGGTCACACGCGGCGACCAGCGCTCGCCGTTGAGCGAGACGTCGCTTGACGGCTCTGTCGGCGTCGCCTTGGAGCTTCCATCGAGACGGTAGCCATCGTGGCGCAGGGCCGTCGTTACATCGAGCCAGTTGCCATAACTGCCTTCCCACTGAAGAAAGGCACCATAGGCAACCTGCTTGCCCTGACCGAAATGATCGGCGTCGGAACTACCGGTCAGATGCGCGAGATCACCACCATAGGTCAGGGTATGGTCGACCGCCCCGGTCGAGAAGCGCGACGCATTGCGCAGATTGAAGCCGGTCGTGGCGACATCGTAGAAGCGCTTGTTGCCGATCGCCGATGTCGGCCATACCTGCGTCTGATCCGAGCGCGTCGTGCTGCGATAGACATTCACCTCCATATCCCAATAGTCGTTGTCGAACGGGTTGTAAGTGTATTTCGCCGTGTAGTTCTCGGACTGTGTTCTGGCGTCGTAGCGCGACAGCGTTGCGGAATTGGAGCCGCTCGAGCCGGAAATGACATCGTCGAAGCGTTGGATAATCGCGCCAAGCGTGATTTCATGCCCGTCGGCCGGGCGCAGCGTCACCTTGCCGTAGCCGCTGAGGCCGTCTTCGCCCGTCCAGCGCACGAGGTCGCCGTTGCCGTCTTTGTATTCCCGGCTGGTGCGAGCAACGAAATTGCCGATGACATCGAAATTCTCGTTGAAGCGAACGGCACCTGTCGTACTGGAGAGCCAGCCTTGGCCGTTGGTCTCGTAGCGTATCTTCTCGCTGATCGCCCAATTCTCGTGGGAGCGGAGGAAATCGCCAGCCGACTTGGTTTCGAAGGCTACCACGCCGCCTATGGCACCCGTGCCATAGGCGTTCGAGACGGGCCCGCGGATGACGGTGACCTGCTTGAGAAGTTCGGGTTCTATGAAAAAGGAGCCCGAGCCATGGCCCACGCGCCAGTAGTCCTGGCGCGCGCCATCGAGCGTCACAGCCACGCGACCCATCTGTTGAAGACCACGAATATTGATCGCGGTCGAAGGGTCGTCACCGCTCATCGAAGCCCGCACACCGGGAACCTGTCGGAAGAGATCTGCCGCAGTGACCGCCTGGATTCGATCCACCTCCTCGCCGCTTATCAGGCTGGTGCCCGAAAAGGCATCGATGACAGCCTGCGAGGCCATCGTTGCGGTGATGGTGATGCGGTCGAGGAGCGTCAGTGCGGCTGGCCGCGCTTCAGCCGCCGACGTTGCCTCGGCCTGCTGCCCCTGAGCCTGAGCCATTCCCAAGCCTAGCGCCAGAAGCGCCGTGCCGCTCATCAGATATGCGTGCTTTATCATGTCTTCCCCACCAGAAAACGAAAAAAATGTTCGCTGGCGGATGCGTCCCGGAAGGCATGGGCTGGCTTGCGGTTCGTTGTTAAAAAAATATGACTATGCCTGTCAAGTTATTCTGCGCAAGGTGTTCTGCCGATATGCGCTGGAGATGGGAGGAGTCAGCCCCTGCGCGCGCGTCGGGCTTCGAGGGTCAGGGCGAGCAGGGATTGTCTGGCGGCGGCCACGGTGAGGGACGCGTTGCGGCGGCTATCGAGCACCGCCGTGTCGAGCCGCGCCACGGCGGCGGCCAGCGCATCGGTGGACCAGCGAGCCAAGGCGGCCTCGAAGGCCCGGCGGCGGGCAAAGAAGATGGGCGGCCGGGCCGAGGCGACCACCGCCTGAGCGGGTTTGCCGGCCGAGTTCATCTCCGCCTTAAGGGTTTCAAGCGTCTGGAACCGGCGCAGCGCGGCCGAAAGGACGACGCCGGCATTGGCGCCGCCACCCAGCAAGGTGGTGAAGACGGTATCGAAACTGGCAACGTCGCCGGCCATCACCGCGTCGAGCATGTCCTCCTGGCCGCGCGCGGAAACATCGCCGATGGCCGCCTCGACATCGGCCTGGGTGATGCGGCCCTGGCCGGCGGCATACAGCGCCAGCTTGGCGAGTTCGCCGCGGGTTGCCATACGGTCGCCACCGAGCAGCGCGCGCAGGCTCTGGCGCGCCTCGGGCTCGATCGTGAGCCCTTCCTTCCCGCACATCTCGTCGATCAGCCCTTCCAGGCTGCGGGCCTCGTCGACATAGCAGGGCAGGGCGATCGCGCCTGCGGCCTTCTCGACCGCTGCCCGCAGGCCGGTGCCCTTCTTCAGTTCGCCCGCCTCCAGGAGCAAGACCGCATCGGCTGGTGCGGTCTTGGCCAGATCGGCTACTTCGTTCGCGATGCCGGCACCGGCACCGATGCCGCGCACCCAGATCAGGCGCTTGTCGGAGAACATCGGCACGGAGGCCACTTCCTCGGTCAACCTGCCGGGCAGTTTTTCCACCTCGCTGCCATCCAGCCGCGTCACGGAGAAAGGATCGTCGAGCGGAAGCCCGGTCGAGCCGGCGAAGGCGAGCGCGCGCTCGGACACCAGCCCGCGATCCGGCCCGTAGATCAGGACGATCCGTGCCGCCGGGTCGGGCCGCTTGAGCCAGGATTCGACTTCGTGTGCCTTTTTTTCCGCCATGCCGTCCCGATAGCACGCGATCCAGGCGCGGGACAGACGGAGACGTCGATCCGCGAGGCGATCGATGGCATGATATTCGCCGCCGCTATCGAAAAGGAACCGGTCGGCGAACCGGTCGTTTTCCTTCAGGAAGGAAGGAACCATGGACAGGCAGGACCAGCAAAGAATTTTTTCCGGCCGCGATACCAGCCAGGGGCACATCGTGTTGCGAACCCCGTTGCGCAAGGCAATCTTCATTGCCGGGCTGGCCGGCATCGTGATCCTTTCGGCGATCCTCGCCGCCGGCTGCATCCCGACGCCACCAGCGTGATCAATGGGCCCGGATCGGCCCGGCCGTGACGTGTATCGAGCCGACCCGAGTGCCGATGCTGGCATGAACCGGCGCATAGATATCCGTGCCCTGAAGCGGGGCAAAGGTTACGCGGATCGCGCCGCTGTCACGGATGAAATGCAGATCGCGATTATCCGAGTTGAATCCGGCGATCGGCGTGTAGCGACCGGCGCATACCGCGCCCGTGCCAGGGTGGTTTGGCAACGGTCCGGTGGACACGGGAGAGAGTTTGAGGTCCGCCCTCATCCACCCGTCAAAAAGACTGACCGCACGCTCGCAGACCTGCTGCGGCGATGGCGCACGCACGATGGTGGCTGACAGAGGATCGGTCACGGACCGTAGATGTTCAGCACTGATCGGGATGTAGGTCGACCGGCGCTGCGGCGCAGGCCGACGGTGATTGACCGCCACCGCCGAACCGCCGTCGAAGCGTACCGACACGCCATCAGGACGTCCCCGTGTCTGGTATTCGATTGAAAAGCGGGTTGGTTCCACATTGCCGGCGCCGTTGAGCCTGCCGGTCAGTTGCGTGGTGCCGGCGGAGGTGCCGAGAAGGCTGGTCAGGCCCACACCGCGCATGTTGCCGTTGATCTCGAGTGACCCATCCGCAGAAAGCGCCGCCGTGAAGCTGGCGCGCGCCACGGGCAGGCCGAGAAAGGTGATGGAATAATCAGTCGTGAATTTCTGCTGGCCGGCCGATGCATCGGGGGCCACGAAGAAGACAAACGACGCAAGCGCCGGCGCCAGAATGCGAAGGTCAGGCATGACAGACTCCAGAGAAACGAGGCGGCGCGTCCCTTCTTCGCCCTTTGGCCGAATCGCCTGAAAATCCGGCAAATCTGTGTTATGGAGCCGACACCGGAACCGAATCGCGCGTCCGGCGGCCTTGACCGCCCTGGTGTTTGCCAGTAAGGGAACGACGAATTTTCCATGAGGCTGGCCTCCATAGCCGCGCCGCGACCTTGATGTGGTGCGGATTTCGGCCGTTGCCGGCGATGAACCGAAGGTAAATGCAATGTCCCGCGCTTGCGAACTGACCGCCAAGGCCGTGATGAGCGGCAACAATGTAAGCCACGCCAACAACAAGACCCGGCGTGTCTTCCGTCCGAACCTCGTCAACGTGACGCTGCAGTCGGAAGCGCTGAACCAGAAGGTCAGCCTGCGTATCTCGGCGGCCGCCCTGCGCTCGGTCGAGCATCGCGGCGGTCTTGACGCTTTCCTGCTCAAGGCCAACCCAGCAGAATTGTCGCAGCGCGCACGTCTGCTCAAGAAGCAGGTCGAGAAGAAGCTTGCCGAGGCGGAAGCCGCGTAAGGCTTCCCCCAGATACATCTTCCGAGCGGCGGGCTTTCGCCCGCCCAACTGGTTCCATCACCCAGGCTAAAAAAATGAACACCAGCACGATTTCGATCTGGCCATTCGTGGCCGCGATGGCGACCGTCGTCGTCGCCTCCAATATTCTCGTTCAATATCCGTTCGGCCATTTCGGGCTTCAGGATCTTCTGACCTGGGGCGCGTTCACCTATCCGATCGCGTTTCTGGTCAACGACCTGACCAACAGGCGCTTCGGCAAGGAAGCCGCACGCAAGGTGGTGCTGGCGGGCTTCGCGCTGGCCGTGGTGCTGTCGATCTGGCTGGCCACGCCCCGTATCGCAATCGCCTCGGGCTCGGCCTTCCTGGTCGCCCAACTGCTCGACACGCAGATCTTCGACCGGCTGCGCCATGACGCCTGGTGGAAGCCGCCGCTGGTCTCGACCGTTATCGGCTCGGTCGTCGATACGGTGCTGTTCTTCTCGCTGGCCTTTGCCGCGAGTTTCGCCTTCCTCGATACCGGGTTCGGCATGGAAGACGGTTCGCTCGGCTTCGCGGTGCCGTTCTTCGGCACGGAAGTGCCCCTCTGGGTGTCGCTGGCCCTCGGCGATTTCTGCGTCAAGATGCTGGTCGGGCTGGTCATGCTGGCTCCCTATGGCGTGCTGCTTTCGGTGCTGAAGCCTGCAGCGGCGAGAGGTTAGTTTTCGCTCGGGTTACCCTTCGCTCGCGGGCCGTACCGCGCCTGACGGCGCTGGGAGCCAGTCGCCATTGTGGTGCCCTTCGGCGCCCCCCTCTGTCCTGCCGGACATCTCCCCCACATGGGGGGAGATTGGCAGCTTCGGCGGCGCCGCCTCTCCTGCAACATCTGCGATTGGCGAAACCCGTCGCGACGACCGATCTCCCCCCATGTGGGGGAGATGCCTGGCAAGGCAGAGGGGGGTGTGAAGGGCGGAACGGCTCCATTCATTCCTCCCCTGCTCACCTTCGGCCAAGCTTCTCCGTTACCACGCCCCGTTTCCGGTCTGGCCATTGATCCCTGTTTCCTTTTTCCAGGGTGGGAAGCGGGGCGCGGCAGTCGCACCTCTCTAAGTAATACGTGGCGCGTCCACCGCGCCCCGCCGGTGCTTTCGCCCCGGATGGGTGGGCCGGGTTCGTCCGGAAAGTTCTTTGCCGCATTCGCGCGGGCCAAAACCCTCAAGCCTTACCGGCCAGACCTTCACCGAGGCCCGGACCTGTGGTGGGTCGGTTCCCACCAAGCCACGCTACCGTTGCGCGACCGACCCGGACACCGTCACCCTCCCCGACACCCCGGTCCGGAGCCGGGTTCCCGCAAGGGCGATGCAAGGAATGATACGGGAAGCGCCAAGGGGCGTGGACAAATGCCGCTTGGCCGAAAATCAGGAAAAAATCCCCGATCTCGAAAATTATTTCATGAATTCAATATGATGAATAATCATCACGTCTTCGTGATCGTTAATTCGCCCGCCAAAAAACCCAATGATTTCCGCAACGTCACTTTCGTGAACGACAACTGAACGCCGGGTTCAGCTTCGGTTCCGGCCCGCCCGACTA